>NZ_VSFA01000110.1 GCF_008119785.1 Micromonospora sp. MP36
CGTGTCGCCCGGCTTCATGTTGAACGTCTCGCCGTCGGTCTGGTCCGCCTCCGGCGTCGGGTCCGTCCCGCGGGTGGGCAGGTCGCCGTAGGTCACCGCCGGGGTGGGGAGGCTATCCACCGCGTCCTGCGCCTTCTTCGCCCCGCTGTAGATGGCGAAGATGCCCCCGCCGCAGCAGAGCAGCAGCAGGACCGCCGCGATGATGCCGACGATGATCCAGACGTTCTTGTTGGACTTCTTGGCCGGCGGCGCGGCGAACGGCTGCCCGGGCGCCGGCGGGTACGGGCCGCTTGGCGGGTACGCCTCACCCGGCTGATACGCCCCGGCCGGCGGATACGGCGCCCCGGAGGCCGGCGGCTGCGGCGGGTAGCCCGCGCCGGAGGTCGGCGGCTGCGGTGGGTAGCCCGCGCCGGCGGTTGGCGGCTGCGGCGCCTGTGGTGCGCCGGCGACCTGCGGGAACGGCGTGGTCGGGGGCTGCGGGGCGGCCGGCGGCGGGTACGGTGCCCCCGAGGTCGGCGGCTGCGGGGCCCCGGAGACCGGCGGCTGTTGCGCCCACGGGCTGTCCGGCGTGGGCGGTGGCGCGTACGGGCTGCCCGGCACCGGCGGCATCGGCGCGGTGGGGAACGCCTGGGTCGGCGGTTCCGGGGGTTGCTGGTTCGGGTCCTGCGGCCCGAACGGAGGCTGAGGGTGGCTCACCATGCTCCTTGGCGCCTTCGAAGCTCTTCAGTTTCGGGACGACGGTACAAGCCGCCGCCAAGCCGACCGCCGGGACCTCAGCGGAGTCCCAGTACGGCGGCGCTGCGGACCAGATCCGCGTCCACGGCGAACAGTCCGGTGATCGACGCCGGCGGATCGGCGAGCGGGGCCGTTTCGAGCCGCGCCGGGGCGATCCGGGCGGTGAACGTGCCGGCGTCCGGGTCGAGCGTGACCCGGGCGTCGTGGAAGTCCAGCCAGGTCCCGACGACCGGGTGCCAGACCTTGTAGACGGTCTCCTTGATGCTGAACACCACGGTCGGCCAGGGGACGCCGGTCGGCAGCCGGGCCAGGTCCGCCTCCTCCTCGGCCAGGCAGATCGCCCGGCGTACCCCCGGGTTGAGCTCCCGGTGGCGCTCGGCGTCCATGCCCACCGAGCGGACGTCGGTGGCCCGGGCGGCGGCGGCCGCGCAGTAGCCCCGGGTGTGGGTGATGCTGCCGACCACGCCGACCGGCCAGATCGGGGACCGGTCGGATGCCGAGGTGACCGCGGCGGCCGGCAGCCCGAGCCCGGCCAGGGCGCGGCGGGCGCACATCCGCCCAGCGGTGAAGTCCCGGCGCCGGCTCTCCACCGCCCGGTCGCTGAGGCAGGCCGACTCGGCGGGGAGCAGCGTGCCGGACCAGTCGTCGGGGCCGGCCACGGCCACCGCGACCACCGGCGGCAGGAGGTCACGCATCGTCCGCCCTCGACGCGCGTTGGCACAGGTGGGGAGGAAGTTTCCCGCCATCGGGGAGGTGCGCGGCGGCCATGGACGGTCAACGTACCGCAACGATGTAACGCCGGAGCGTCCCGGGACGCTGTAGGGGCGTTCTGGGGGGCAACGGTCGACAGTGAAACGTCCATATCTGAAGGGATATGCCGATGGCGCCTGGTGCGAAGGCGTCGGGATTCCAGCCGGACGAGCACGCGCCGGTGACCCCCGACTGGACCTGCGGCTCCTGCGGCGACGACTGGCCGTGCGCCACCAAGCGGACTCGGCTGTTGGCCGAGTACCGGGTGGACCGTGCCTCGTTGAGCGTCTACCTGGGCTCCTGCCTGGCCGCGGCCACGAAGGACCTGCGATCCGCGCCGGTGTCGTCGCTGCAGGACCGGTTCATCGGCTGGGTGCCGCGGCAGCCGCGTCCCTTCTGATCGGCGCCTCCGGTGGCCGCCGCGCTCGGGTTCGCGGCGGCCACCGGTGGCGGGTCAGGGCCGGCGGGGCCGCCGGGTGAGCGCGAAGCCCACCACGCCCGCCACGGCGGCGAGCACCCCGCCGGCGGTGGTCCAGACCCAGCGCGAGCCGGCCTCCGGGAGCCAGCCGGTGAGGTTGAACTCCTCCTCGACGGCCGGTTCGGGGGTCGGCTCGGCGGTGAGCAGGGTCCCGGCCCGGGTGTTGGGCACCAGCGGCGCCGCCAGCTCGCCGTCGTCGCCGGACGCACCGCCCTCACCGTCGACGCTGACCAGCAGGTCCACGTCGATCGGCAGGCCCAGGTCGGGTTCCGGCACGTCGGTGACCGAGAGCCGGACGTAGTAGGTGCCGGGCAGCGGGTCGCCGGACCACGGCTCGGCCCAGGGCCGGACCCGGCGCAGCGTGCAGCCGAGGCTGACGCTGGTCGCCGTCGCGTCGGCGGTCGGGGTCTGCGCTCCGGCCGTGCAGGCCTGCCGGCGGCGCAGCCCGTCGAAGACCTCGACGGTCCAGGTGGACGCGCCCGTGCGGCCCTTCGGGAAGGAGACGGTGGCGGCGATGTGGTGGGTCTGCCCGGCCTCCGCCCGGAACGACCAGTAGAGGTGGTCGCCGGTCGACGCACCGACCTGGACCGGCTGGCCGGCGGCGATGGCGGTGGCGGTCAGGAACGAGGTGCCGGCCTTGGTGACCGTGGCCGCTCCCGGCGACGGCGTGGCCGTCCCTGGCGATGACGTGGGCGCGGCCGAGGCGGCGGTCGGGGCGAGGGTCAAGCCGATGGTGGCCAGCGCCGCCGTGGCGCGGATCAGCGTACGCATCCTCAGTTCTCCCTCCAGGTGGCCACCCACCAGCGGGTGAGCAGCCCGGCGACCAGCCCGGTGACCAGCCCGGCCAGGGTGAGCAGGAGCAGCAGGGCCCAGCCCCGGCCGAGGTCCGGCCCGTCCGGGGCGGGGGACGCGGCGACCACGTCCACGGTCAGCTCCACCGGCATGCCCGGGGTGACCTGGGTGCCGGGCCGGGCCGCGAAGGAGTTGCTGACCACCAGGCACACCGTCTCGGCGGTCTGCGTGCCGCTCGGGCTCGGGGTGGGGGTGTCCTCGGCCGCGGACCAGCGCAGGCCGGCGGAGACCACGTCGGTACGCCCGCTGCCGGCGTCGACGCCCCGGACGAGTTCCCGCCCGTCCGTCGCGGTGGCCCGCAGCAGTACGCCGTAGTCGGGGTTGACCGGCCGGTCCAGCGCGACGCTGACCGAGGCCCGCAGCTCCTGCCCGGGACGCACCGGCACCCGGTACCAGCGGTGCTCGGCGAACGCCTCCCGGTCGGTGTAGACGCCCGGCCCGAGCAGCGGGGCGTTGTCGCACTCGGCCGACCCGCCGACCACCGTCGGGGTGGCGGTGTAGGTGTCCCGGGCCCGGTCCACGAGCTGCTTGATCCGGCCGGTCAGCTCGTCGGCGCTCTGCGCCGCCGTGTAGGTGCCGCCGGTGGCCCCGGCGATGCAGAGCAGCTGCCGGCGTACCTTCTCGTCGGGGGCCAGGCCGAGGGTGTCGACGACCAGCTTGGTGCCCTGGGCGGCCAGCTCGCGGGCCACCTCGCAGGGATCGGGCGGGGCGCAGGTGTCCTCGCCGTCGGTGATCAGCACGATCCGGCGGGCGGTGCTGCCGGTGCCGAGGTCCTGGGCGGCGGAGCGGAGCGCCAGCCCGACCGGGGTGAACCCGGTCGGCCGGAGCGTGGCCACGGCCGCCTTGGCCTGCGCACGGTCCACCGGGCCGACCGGCACGATCTGCTGGGTGTCCAGGCAGCCCTGCTTCTTGTCCTTGCCCCGGTAGGTGGCCCCGAGCACCCGGATGCCGAGCTCGGTCTCGTCCGGCAGCGCGTCCACGACCTCGTTGAACGCCTGCTGGGCGACCGAGATCCGGCTGCGCCCGTCGATGTCGCGGGCCCGCATCGAGCCGCTGACGTCGAGGACCAACTCGACCTTGGGTGGCTCGGCGGGGGTTTCGGGGGTGTCATCGCCGGCCCGGGCGGGTGTCGGACCGATCAGCGCGGTCGCCGCCAGCAGTCCAATGAGGACGGCCGCCGATCCTCTCTTGTTGATCACCGGGCGAAGTGTAGTGAGATCCACTTTGGATGATCATCCGGGTGGTGGCAGCCCCCGGCTCATCGAACGGAAGGTGGAGGGCCGCCGGGAGGGGCTATCAAGGCGAATAGGGCGACATGGCCGAGTTTCTGAGGTTGCCCGGCGGCGGATATTTCGTCATTCGCATATCCGGATTGCGAGTCCGAATAGGTATCGAACGGGGCGGACACCGCTTTTGTGTTCATGCCCGCTCAAAGAGGGGAAGTCTCTGGAGATCATCTCCGCCTCGCGTCCCGGCGCGGCCTGGAAAGCGCTCCCCTTGGCCTCCGGGGTCGGACGGGGACCAGGGGTCGGCGCGGAACGAAGCCGTAAGGATCTCGTAATGTCTTCGCGCCATGACGGTGGGTTAGCTGTCGTGGGCGAATCGTCCTCGCCGGGGTCCGTCGGTCAGGAATCTGACCTGTGACGACCAGTTGTGCGGGTGATCCGGCGTGGTTAAGCTTCTTCTGCGCGCCCCAATCGCCCGCTTCCCCCGTGGCAGGCGATCGGGGCGCGCTTCTTTGTGTCCCGCACCCGCCGGGGTGTCAGATCCAGCGACCGTCCAGCCACATCCGGGCGGACCAGCTCGCGTAGGTGATCAGCCGGCCCACGAAGACCGGGTAGAAGTAGGCGAAGCAGAGCCCGACCAGCAGCACGTACGCGCCCGCGATGATTCCGCCCACCAGCCGGCGGTCGGCGACGTCTCGCTCGCCGGGCGGGGCCGCCGTGGTCGGGGCGGGCGCCGGTGCCGGCGAGGCGATCGCCCCCAGCACGTAGGTCACCGCCAGCACCAGGAACGGCAGCGCCGGCGCGGCGTAGAAGGAGAACATCGTCCGGCCGTCCAGCGCGAACCAGAACCAGGGCAGCAGGCCGGCGGCCACGCTGAGCAGGATCGCCCCGGCTCGCCAGTCCCGCCGGGCCAGGCCCAGCCAGGCCAGCGCCCCCAGCGCGGGCAGGAACGACCACCAGAGCAGCGGGGTGCCCAGCAGCAGGATCTCGCTCGCGCACTGCGGCGCGCCGCAGTTGCCGTCGCCGGACCAGTAGAAGGCGACCGGCCGGCCCAGCAGCAGCCACTGCCACGGCCAGGACTGGTACTTGTGCGGCTCGTCGAGCTGGGTGTGGAAGCCATACGCGGCCTTGTGATATTCCCAGAGGTTGATCAGCGGCCCGACCACCGGGGTGTCGCTCAGCCCCGGGGTGTTCGGGTAGCGGCTGGCGAGCCGGTAGTAGCCGTCGTCGGTGAACAGCCAGCCCGACCAGGTGGCGACGTAGGTGGCCACCATCAACACCCCGGCCAGCAGCAGCCAGGGCAGCTCGTCCAGCAGGGCGTCGCGCCACGGGTGGCGTACCCCGGCCGAACGGCGGACGCCGACCTCCCAGAAGATCACCAGCAGCGCGAAGGCCGGCACGAAGTAGACGCCACTCCACTTGACCGCGCAGGCGCAGCCGAGCAGCACCCCCGCGGCCAGCCGCCACCAGGGCCAGTTGCGCCAGCCGGACGGCGGCCGGCCGGCCCGCCCCGGGGTCGACGGGTCCAGCCCGGCGTCCAGGGCTCGGGCCCACCGGCGTCGCCGGGCGTCCCGGTCCAGCACCAGCGCGCCGAACGCGGCCAGCACGAACAGCAGCAGGAAGATGTCGAGCAGCGCGGTGCGGGAGAGCACCAGGTGGAAGCCGTCCAGGGCGAGCAGCAGGCCGGCCGCGCAGCCCAGCGTGGTGGAGCGGAACATCCGCCGGCCGATCCGGACCAGCAGCAGCACCGACAGGGTGCCGGCGACGGCCGCCGCGATCCGCCAGCCGAACTCGGGAGCGGTGGTGGTCAGGTGCCCCGGCACGGAGATCTTCGTCTCCGCGTCCTGGTAGCCGAAGGCCCACTCACCGAACCCGATCAGCCACTTGCCCAGCGGCGGGTGCACCACGTACGACGGGCCGTTGTCCTTGTAGTTCCACTCGACGCCCTTGTCGATCAGCCCGTACGCGTCCCGGGCGTAGTAGATCTCGTCGAAGATCTTGCCCTTGGGGCCGCTCAGCCCGACCAGGCGCAGGATCGCCGCGATCGCCACCACGATCGTCGTGGCCAGCCAGGCGTGCCCGTCGAGGCGGGCGTCGAGGGTGGCGAGTCGCCGCCGGACGACAGCCGGGACGCCGGTCGCCCCGCCCTGATCGGCGATGGGCAGGCCGGTGGCCGTCCGGTCCGCTCCGGCCCGGCCGGCGTCCGCGCTCTGTGCTGTCGAGGCACTCGTCACCCGGCGATCGTAGGCTGCGAAGGTGCCCGGTGGCGCCCGTCGTCTCCGAGATTGGCACGGCTGTCGATGAAGGAGCGCACTCCGTGGGTGAAATGTCCGAGGTCGGGCGGGTGGTGCTGCTCGGCGCGCCGCTGGGCAACCCGGCCGACGCGTCGGCCCGGTTCCGCGAGGTGCTCGCCACCGCCGACGTGGTGGCCGCCGAGGACACCCGGCGGCTCACCCGGCTGGCCCGGGACCTCGGGGTCACCGTGGCCGGCCGGATCGTCTCCTACTTCGAGGGGAACGAGGAGCGGCGTACCCCGGAGTTGGTCGACGTGCTCGGCGCCGGCTACACCGTCGCGCTGGTCACCGATGGCGGCATGCCCAGCGTCTCGGATCCCGGCTACCGGCTGGTCCGGGCCGCCCTCGACGCGGGCTTCCCGGTCACCGCGGCCCCCGGGCCCAGCGCGGTGACCACCGCGCTGGCGCTCTCCGGGCTGCCCTGCGACCGGTTCTGCTTCGAGGGTTTCCTGCCCCGCACGCCGGCCGCCCGCCGGTCCCGGCTGCGGGCCCTCGCCGCCGAGGAGCGCACCCTGGTCCTCTTCGAAGCCCCGCACCGGATCGCCGGCGCGCTGGCCGACCTGGCCGCCGCGTTCGGCTCGGACCGGCCCGCCGCGCTCTGCCGGGAGCTGACGAAGACGTACGAGGAGGTGGTCCGCCGGCCGCTGGGCGAGCTGGCCGAGTGGGCCGCGGCGGGCGAGCCGCGCGGCGAGATCACCCTGGTCGTGGCGGGTGCGCCGCCGGCCGCCGCAACCCGCCCGGACGACGACACGCTGCGCGCCGCGGTGGCCGCGCGGGAGGCGGCCGGGCTGTCCCGGCGGGACGCCGTCACCGAGGTCGCCGCCGAGTACGGGCTGCGCCGGCGCGAGGTCTACACCGTCGTGCACACCTGAAAGGAAGCGCCCCCGGTTAACGCCTCCGGTATAGGAAGGGCCCCCTGCTAACACCGGCTCACCCGACGGCGGCCAGGAAGCCGGCGATGATCAACGAGTCGATGCGTGGGACGCGTCCTATTGGTTCGCGGCCGCCCCCGGGCAATCACTAGGCTTGCTGCTCATGAGTCACGTTCTCGCCGCGGTCGCCTGGCCCTACGCCAACGGCCCGCGCCACATCGGCCACGTATCCGGATTCGGCGTTCCCTCCGACGTCTTCGCCCGGTACATGCGAATGGCCGGCCACGACGTGCTCATGGTCTCCGGCACCGACGAGCACGGCACCCCGATCCAGGTGCAGGCCGACGCCGAGGGGGTCAACCCGCGCGAGCTGGCCGACCGCTACAACCGGGTGATCGCCGAGGACCTGCGGGCGCTGGGCCTGTCGTACGACCTGTTCACCCGGACCACCACCCGCAACCACTACGCCGTGGTGCAGGAGCTGTTCCTCGGGCTGCACCGCAACGGCTACATCGTCCCCAAGGTCACCACCGGGGCGATCTCCCCGTCCACCGGCCGCACCCTGCCCGACCGCTACATCGAGGGCACCTGCCCGATCTGCGGCTACGACAGCGCCCGCGGCGACCAGTGCGACAACTGCGGCAACCAGCTCGACCCGATCGACCTGATCAATCCCCGGTCGAAGATCAACGGCGAGACGCCGGAGTTCGTCGAGACCGAGCACTACTTCCTCGACCTGCCGGCCCTGGCCGACGCGCTGCGTCAGTGGCTGGACACCCGGGAGGGCTGGCGGCCCAACGTGCTCCGGTTCTCCCGCAATCTGCTGGACGACCTGCAGCCCCGGGCCATCACCCGGGACCTGGAGTGGGGCGTGCCGATCCCGCTCGACGGCTGGCGCGACCGCGCCGACAAGCGCATCTACGTCTGGTTCGACGCGGTCATCGGCTACCTGTCCGCCTCCATCGAGTGGGCCCGCCGCACCGGCGACCCGGAGGCCTGGCGCAAGTGGTGGTCCGCCGACGGCGAGGGCAAGGACGCTCGCAGCTACTACTTCATGGGCAAGGACAACATCGTCTTCCACTCGGTGATCTGGCCGGCGCTGCTCGGCGGCTACTCGGGTGAGGGCTCGCGCGACGGCGAGCCGGGCGAGCTGGGCCGGCTCAACCTGCCCACCGAGGTGGTCTCCAGCGAATACCTGACCATGGAGGGGCGCAAGTTCTCCTCGTCCCGCAAGGTCGTCATCTACGTCCGGGACTTCCTGCAGCGGTACGACGCCGACGCGCTGCGCTACTTCATCGCGGTCGCCGGCCCGGAGAGCAACGACACCGACTTCACCTGGTCGGAGTTCCTCCGCCGGAACAACGACGAGCTGGTCGCCGGCTGGGGCAACCTGGTCAACCGGTCCATCTCGATGGCGGCGAAGAACTTCGGGGCCATCCCGCCGGTCGACCCGGCCGGCCTCACCGAGGCCGACGAGGCGCTGCTCGCCACCGCCCGGGCCGGCTTCACCGTCGTCGGTGACCTGATCGCCAAGCACCGGCAGAAGCAGGCCATCGGCGAGGCGATGAAGGTGGTCGCCGAGGCGAACAAGTACCTCTCCGAACAGGCGCCCTGGAAGCTCAAGGGCGAGGACGACAAGCCCCGGATGGGCACCATCCTGCACGTCGCCCTCCAGGTGGTCAGCGACGCCAACACGCTGCTCACCCCGTTCCTGCCGCACTCCGCGCAGAAGATCCACGAGCTGCTCGGCGGCACCGGCGTGCACGCGCCGATGCCGGTGATCGAGGAGGTGCGGGATCTCGACGGCGGGCCGGCGTACCCGGTGCTGACCGGCGACTACACGGTCGGCGCGCGCTGGGAATCCGTACCCCTGGCGGTGGGTCGGCCGCTCGCGGCGCCGAAGCCGGTGTTCCGCAAGCTCGACCCGTCCATCGTCGACGAGGAGCTGGCCCGGCTCGCCGGCTGAGCCCGACCGACGACCGCGGCCCCGGGGGACACCTCCCCGGGGCCGCGCCGTCCGCGCCGGTCAGGCGCGCGCCATCGACGGCGCGCCGATGAACTCCATGATCGCCTTGTTCACCTCGGCGGCGTTGGTCCACGGGGTGCCGTGCGGCGCGCCCCGCAGCGTGATCAACTGGCTGCCGGGCAGCATCGGCTGCAACCGTTGCCCGGTCGCCGGGTACGGCAGCACCGCGTCCTTGTCGCCCTGCACGATCAGCACCGGCACGTCGATCCGGCCCAGGTCGCCCCGGAAGTCGGTCTGCCACGCGGTCACGGAGTCGTGGGTGCCCTTCGCCGACGCCCGGGCGCCGATCTCCCAGTGCGCCCGGAACGCCTCGTCGCTGACCAACGTGCCCGTGTTCTCGTCGTAGTTGAAGAAGTTCTGGCAGAACTGGGTCAGGAAGGCGAAGCGGTCGTTGAGGATGGCCTGCTGGAAACCGTCGAAGAGGCTCTTGTCCACGCCCTCCGGGTTGTCCGGGGTCTTCAACAGCATCGGCGCCAGCGGGGCCAGCAGCACCGCCCGGTCCACCCGGCTGGACCCGTACGTGCCCAGGTAGCGGGTCACCTCGCCGGTGCCCATGGAGTGCCCGACCAGGATCGCGTTGCGCAGGTCGAGCTCCGTCATCAGCACGTCCAGGTCGGCCGCGAAGGTGTCGTAGTCGTACCCGGCGGTCGGTTGGGCGGAGTTGCCGAAGCCGCGCCGGTCGTAGGTGATCGTCCGGTATCCGGCGTTCAGCAGCGGGATGGTCACCTTCTCCCACGTCGCCCCGTTGAACGGGAAACCGTGGATGAGCACGATCGGCTGTCCGGAACCGTGGTCCTCGTAGTACAGGTCGATGGGCGCGGAGTTCTCCGTGCCGACGGTGATGAAGGGCATCTCGGGTCTCCTGAGCTGGGGTGCCAAACGGACCCCGGCGCATTCCCGCGCCGTCGGCGGTTATGCCGTCCGGTACGGCAGGTCGACCACCCGGTCGTCGGTCACCTCGGGGCCCGGCGCCCATGCCTCGTAGACGCCCCGCTCGTGGCACTGCGCCCCGGTGGCCACCACCGCGTCCGGATCCGGGCGGCACAACCGCAGCCGCAGCCAGCCCGACTCCTCCCGCAGCACTAGGCAGGGCACCCCGCGCCAGGTGGCGTACCGCAGCCGCCGGGCCACCGACTCCACCGGATACCGGGCCGCCCGGGTCATCGCCAGCACGCGGAAGCCGCCCGGCTGGTCGGCCACCGCCTCGTACTCGCTGTCCCCGTACGCGCCGACGAGTTGGGTCGAGCGGGGCGCGTCACCGGTCGGCACGTACTCCTGGTCGGGGGAGAGCCCGGGCACCGCGGCGAGCAGGTGCCGCCACTGCCGGCCGACCAGCCGCAGCCAGCCCCGCTGCTCCGCCTGATACGTGTAGAGCACCACCTCCACCCCGTCCGCCGGGTAGGCGAGCAGGGTGGCGTTCGCGGGCATCGGCAGGTCGGCGAAGTCCCGGGTGACGAACTCCGGGACGAGTTGGGCGGTGCTCGGCACGAACCCGGTGCCCAGCACCGGCGGCCCCAGCCGGTCCCGCGGCGGCAGCGCGGTCAGCCCCTCGTAGGCCGGGCCGGCCGGCACCGCGTAATCGGCCGGGTCGGCGGCCCGCCAGCGCAGCGCGTACGCCACGTCGCCGCCCTCGCCGTCGCCGCGCAGTACCGCCATCCCGGCCGGCGTGCGCAGGTGCGCCACGTCGTGCTCCCGGTAGCAGAAGCCGTGCGGCAGCCAACCCCGCACGTAACCGGCGAGCTGGCGGGCGGAGAGCACCTTCACCATCCGGGTGCCCGGCCGGATCACCGCGGAGGCGCGCACCGCGGCGAGCGTCGGGTCGGCGGCCGCGGCCGGCTGCTGGCTGAGCTGGTGCAGGTACGCCCAGCCGTGCGCGCGGTGCACCGGCATCAGCAGTGGCGGGTCCGCCTCCTCGGCCGGCTCGGCCGCCCCGTGCACCGCGCTCACCTCGCTGACGTGCACGAACTTCCGCCACGGGTACGCCACCCCCGGCCGGGGCACCCACTCGAAGCCGGGCACCTCCTCGGCGCTGAACAGCTCGTACGCCGCGCCCCGGGCGATCTCCTCCGCCGGGTGCACCCGGCCCTCGTACGTCACGTGCAGGCCGGTCCGCTCGTCCGCGTCCCCGCTGGCCCGAGGGGTGACACTCATGGCGTCACGACCGGTGCACGGGTCGTCCGCTCGCTGCTGAGCCCGATGGTTCGCTCGCTCCGGTCGGTCACCCCGCGACGGTAGGTTCGCCCTGGGTAGTGGAGGTGAACACGAGGTGGCGGGCGGGTGGACCCGACCAGTGTGTGATCCTTTGGTTGATGACCGAGCCAACCGAACAGCCGAGCGAGCGGACCGAAACCCGCAAGCAGCGCGCCGCCCGCCGGGCCGGCGAGTTCCCGCCTGCCCCGGAGGCGCTGCCCCGTCCCGTGCTGGACAGCCACACCCACCTGGACATCACCGTCGGCGAGTACGGCGTACCCGGCGGACCGGCCGACGATGCGGTCGGCGCGGCGATCGCGGTGGCCGTCGGCGTCGGCGTGGACCGGCTCGTCCAGGTCGGCGTGGACGTCGAGTCGTCCCGTTGGGGCGCCGACGTCGCCGAGCGCTACGGCGCCGTGCTGGCCACCGTCGCGCTGCACCCGAACGAGGCGCCCCGCCTGGCCGACCTGGACGAGGCGCTGCGCGAGATCGAGGCCCTCGCCGCCCGCGACCGGGTACGTGGCGTCGGCGAGACCGGGATGGACTTCTTCCGTACCGGGGACGAGGGGCGGGCCGCCCAGGAGGAGAGCTTCCGCGCGCACATCGCCATCGCCAAGCGGTACGGCAAGGCGCTGGTGATCCACGACCGGGACGCGCACGCCGACGTGCTGCGCATCCTCGACGACGAGGGCGCCCCCGACACGGTGGTGCTGCACTGCTTCTCCGGCGACGCCGACTTCGCCCGCGACTGCGTCCGCCGGGGCTACCTGCTCAGCTTCGCCGGCACGGTCACCTTCGGCAGCGCCGGGTCGCTACGCGAGGCCGCCGCGGTGACGCCAATCGACCAGCTGCTGGTGGAGACCGACGCCCCGTACCTGACCCCGATGCCGCACCGGGGGCGGCCGAACGCGTCGTACCTGATCCCGCTCACCGTCCGGTCCCTGGCCGCGACCACCGGGGCCGACCTCGACGAGCTCTGTGCGGTGATCTCCGCGACCGGCGACCGCGTCTTCGGCCCGTGGTGACCGGAGGAGCCCTGGAGAAGGGTCCCCTCCGGTCAGGCCAGTGCGGGCGCATACGCTACGGGGCGTGACCGGTCTCCTCGGCCCGGCGGAGATCCGGGAGCTCGCCGCGCGTCTCGGCGTGACGCCGACCAAGAAACTCGGCCAGAACTTCGTGCACGACCCCAACACCGTCCGCCGGATCGTCACCACCGCCGGGCTCGCCCCCGACGACGTGGCGCTTGAGGTGGGGCCCGGGCTCGGCTCGCTCACCCTGGCCCTGCTCCCGGTCGCCGCGCACGTGCACGTCGTGGAGATCGACCCGGCGCTGGCCGCCGCGCTGCCGGAGACCGCCGCCCGGTTCGCCGGCCCGGACGCCGCCCGGCTCACCGTCCACCCCGCCGACGCGCTCCGGGTCACCGCCGCCGACCTGGGTGCACCCGCCCCCACCGCGTTGGTGGCGAACCTGCCGTACAACGTCGCCGTGCCGGTGGTGCTGCACCTGCTCGCCGAACTGCCCACCCTGCGGCACGGACTGGTGATGGTGCAGAAGGAGGTCGCCGACCGGCTCGTCGCCGGTCCCGGCTCCAAGGTGTACGGCGTCCCGTCGGTCAAGCTCGCCTGGTACGCCCGGGCCCGGGCCGCCGGCAAGGTCCCGCCGAACGTGTTCTGGCCAGTGCCGAACGTCGACTCCGGGCTGGTCGCCTTCACCCGCCGGGAGCCGCCCCGCGCCGACGTCCGCCGGGAGGCGGTCTTCGCGGTGGTCGACGCGGCGTTCGCGCAGCGCCGCAAGACCCTGCGCGCCGCCCTGGCGGGGTGGGCCGGCGGCGCCGACCGGGCGGCCGCGACGCTCACCGCCGCCGGCGTCGACCCGGGCGCCCGTGGCGAGTCGCTGACCGTGGAGCAGTTCGCCGCCATCGCCGCGTCGGCCCCGACGGTTTCCGCCGCCGCCCAGTAGGCTGGGCGCCGTTGCCCGACCCCGCCGAGGAGTTGATCGTGGAGAAGCCGTTCGACATCCGCCTGCGCCCACGGGACATCGCCCTGTGACCGAGGCCTGGCGACCGGACGACGAGGACGAGCAGCGGCGCGGGGCCAGCGGGCCGGTGAAGGTCCGGGTGCCCGCAAAGATCAACCTGCACCTCGGGGTGGGGCCGCTGCGCCGGGACGGTTTCCACGAGCTGAACACCGTCTACCACGCGATCTCGATCTACGACGAGCTGACCGCCCGCCGCGGCGACACCCTCACCCTCACCATGGAGGGCGAGGGCGCCGGCGAGCTGGCCCTGGACGACTCCAACCTGGTGATCAGGGCCGCCCACGCCCTCGCCGGATACGCGGGCGTCCCGCCGCACGCGCGGCTGCACCTGCGTAAGCAGATCCCGCTCGCTGGCGGGCTGGCCGGCGGCAGCGCCGACGCCGCCGCCACCCTGGTCGCCTGCGACGCGCTCTGGGGCACCGGGCTGTCCCGCGACGAGCTGGCCGGCATCGCCGCCGACCTCGGCTCCGACGTGCCGTTCCTGATCCACGGCGGCACCGCGCTGGGCACCGGCCGGGGCGAGGCGGTCAGCCCGGTGCTGGCCCGGCCGACCTCGTGGCACTGGGTGGTGGCGATCGCCGAGGGTGGCCTCTCCACCCCCGCCGCCTACCGGGAACTGGACCGGCTCCGCGACGCCGGCACCGCCGGAGTGCCGCTGGGCAGCACGGACGCGCTGCTCGCCGCGCTGCGCCAGCGCGACCCCCGGGTGCTCGCCGCCGCCCTCGGCAACGACCTCCAGGACGCCGCGCTCACCATGCGGCCCGCCCTCACCGAGACCCTCAAGGCCGGCGAGGCGGCCGGCGCGCTCGCCGGGATCGTCTCCGGTTCCGGGCCGACCTGCGTCTTCCTGGCCGCGGACGAGACCCACGCCGGGCGGATCGCCGCCGAGCTGTCCGCCGCCGGGGTCTGCCGGGAGGCCCGCGTCGCCCACGGCCCGGTGGCCGGCGCCCGCGTCGTCTGACCCGCCGGGCCCACCCAGGCCCGGCCTGGCGCCGCTGGCCGGTCGAGCAAGATCGACTCGACGTCGCCGATGTGGCGGTGTCCCGGCGGCCCGGACACCGCCAGGTCGGCGACCTGGCGGAACAAACCGGGCGTCCGGGATCGTTGACCCTCACCGGGGCCGACGTCCGGCCCGCGTACCCTGAGGGGCCAGGCGTCCCCAGGTGCCCGCCGGCACCGGGACGCCTTGATCATGAAAGGTGGGATAGTGGCCAACATCGTCAACCTGGACCGGGTGTCCAAGGGGTACGGCGCTGCCGGGCCGCTGCTCACCGACGTCTCGCTCGGCCTCGACGACGCCGACCGGGTCGGCGTGGTCGGCCTCAACGGCGCCGGCAAGTCCACCCTGCTGCGGCTGCTCACCCGCACCGAGGAACCCGACGACGGCCGCGTCACCCACCGCCGCGACCTGCGCGTGTCCTGGCTGCCGCAGACCCTGAACCTCGCCCCCGAGGCCACCGTCCGCGACGTCGTCCTCGGCACCGCCTGGCTCGGCGAGAGCATGGGCGCCGAGCACGAGTGGGCCGGCGACGCCGGCGTGCGCGCCATCCTCGACGGCCTCGGCATGCCGCACCTCGGCCTCGACGCGCCCGTCGGCCCGATGTCCGGCGGCGAGCGCCGCCGCGTCGCGCTCGCCGCACTGCTGGTCCGCGACGCCGAACTGCTCATCCTCGACGAGCCCACCAACCACCTCGACGTCGGCGGCGTCGACTGGCTGGCCCGGCACCTGGTCACCCGCAAGGGCGCCCTCGTCGTGGTCACCCACGACCGGTGGTTCCTCGACGCCGTCTGCACCACCACCTGGGAGGTCGCCGACCAGACCGTCCGGGCGTACGAGGGCGGCTTCGCCGCGTGGACCCTCGCCCGGGCCGAGCGGCAGCGGGTCGCCGCCGCCACCGAGGCCCGCCGGCAGAACCTGCTCCGCAAGGAGATCGCCTGGCTGCGCCGCGGCGCGCCCGCCCGGACGTCCAAGCCGAAGTTCCGCATCGAGGCGGCCAACGAACTCATCGCCGACGTCCCGCCGCCGCGCGACAACATGTCGCTGCAACGGCTCGCCACCGCCCGGCTCGGCAAGCAGGTGTACGACCTGGACCAGGTCACCCTGCACGCCGGCCCGAAGGAGATCCTGCACGACGTCACCTGGCAGGTCGGCCCCGGCGACCGGGTCGCCATCCTCGGCCGCAACGGCGCCGGCAAGACCACACTGCTGCGGATGCTGGCCGACGTCACCCGCCCCGACGGCGGGCGCCTCACCACCGGGCAGACCGTGCGACCCGCCTTCCTCTCCCAGGAACTCGCCGAACTCCCCGGCCACCTGCGCGTCCTCGAGGCCGTCGAGGAGGTGGCCCGGCGCGTCCAGCTCGGCGACCGGGAGATCAGCGCGGCCCAGCTCGCCGAGATCTTCGGCTTCGACGACCGCCGGCTCTGGACCCCGGTCAGCGACCTCTCCGGCGGTGAGCGCCGCCGGCTGCAGATGCTCCGCCTGCTCGCCGGGGAGCCCAACGTGCTCCTCCTCGACGAGCCCACCAACGACCTGGACACCGACACCCTCGCCGCGCTGGAGGACCTGCTCGACTCCTGGCCCGGCACGATCGTGGTGGCCAGCCACGACCGGTACCTGATCGAGCGGGTCGCCGATGTCGCGTACGGGATGTTCGGCGACGGCCGGCTCGTGCACCTGCCCGGCGGGGTCGACGAGTACCTGGCCCGGGCCGCCGCGGGTGGCGGCCCCGCCCCCGCCGACCTCACCCCGGGCACGGCCGCACCGGCCCGCGAGGGCTTGTCGGCCGCCGAGGTACGCACCGCGAAGAAGGAACTCGCCAAACTGGAGCGGCAGGTCGCCAAGCTGGAGCAGAAGGAGGCCGACCTGCTCGCCCAGCTCGCCGCGCACGCCACCGACTACGCCAAGGTCGCCGAGCTGGACGCCCAGCTGAAGGAGCTGCGGGCCGAGCGGGAACGCACCGAGGAGGCCTGGCTGACCCTCGCCGAGGAGCTGCCGGCCGGCTGACGCCGACACGGGGTGGGGGGTGTGCGGCGTCACAGCCCGGCGTACGGGACAATCGCAGGCGACCCCTCATCCAAACGGTCTTGGAGACGCTGAGATGGCCCACACCCCCGTCAACCACCCCGCGCGGCCGATCTACCGGGCGATCGGCGGGCTCGTTGGTCTGTACTTCGTCGTCTTCGGCGTCCTCGGCGTCATCGCCAGCGTCGGCAACGACTTCTTCGCCCAGGACGACATCACGGCCCTCGGCCAGGGCACCAACCTCGGCTTCTCGCTGGTCGCGATCGTCCTCGGCGCCCTGATCCTGCTCGGCACCGTGCTCGGCCGGAACCTCGACGTGATGATCAACCAGTGGCTGTCGTACGCCCTGATGGTCCTCGGCCTGGCCGAGCTGGCGTCCCTGCGGACCGACGCCAACATCTTCAACTTCAGCGTCGCCACCGTCATCGTGACGCTGGTCCTCGCCCTGGTGCTGCTGATGGTCGGCATGTACGGCAAGGTCGGCACCGACGAGGAGCGGGAAGCCTTCGAGAAGGCTCGCCTCGTGCTCTGATTCCGCCTGCGGTTTGCGCGGGAGGCCCGGCTTCGGCCGGGCCTTCGGCGTTTGGGGGACAGAGTCGGACAGGGCGGGTGACAATAGCCGTGAATTGGTCACCTGGCTGGAGGATCCCATGCCGCACTTCCCGGTGAACCATCCCGCACGGCCGCTCTACCGGGTCCTCTCCGGGATCATCGGTCTCTACATACTGGTCTTCGGCGTGTACGGCGTGTTCCTGACCGCCGGCGAGTCGCTCTTCGGCCGGGGCAGCCACTGGGCGCTCGGGCTCCGGACCAACCTCGCGTTCTCGATCGTCTCGGTGCTGTTCGGCGCCTTCCTGCTGATCGGCGCGTCCCGCCGCACCAACCTGGGCCACTACATGAACCTGACCGCCGGGGTGGTCTTCCTGGTCACCAGCATCGTGATGATGTCCGTGCTGCAGACCACGGCGAACATCCTCAACTTCTCGATGTCGACCGTCATCGTGTCGATGCTGTTCGGGCTGATCCTGCTCGCCACCGGCCTCTACGACAAGGTCGGCCCGCCCGAGCACGCCGAGGCGGAAATGCGGCGCCGCCGCCACTCAGTCGCCTAGCGCGGCGACGCGCCGCCGGCTCACCCCGGCTTGCGGGACGTGATCAGACCGGGCTTCGCCTCCAGGTGCGACAGGCCGTTCCAGGCCAGGTTCACCAGGTGCGCCGCGACCGTCTCCTTACGCGGCTTGCGCACTTCCAACCACCAGCGCCCGGTCAACGCCACCATGCCGACCAGCGCCTGCGAGTACAGCTCCGCCAGCTTCGGGTCGTACCCCCGGCTGGAGAACTCCGCGCCCAGGATGTGCTCCACCTGGTGCGCCACATCGTTCATCACGCTGCTGAAATTGCCCGTCGCCGACATCAACGGCGACTCCCGGACCAGCACCCGGAACCCGCTGGTCTCCTCCTCGATGTACGTCAGCAGCGTCAACGCCGCCTGCTCCAACAGCTCCCGCGGATGCCCCGCGGTCAACGCCGTGGTGATCCGGTCCAGCAGCGAGCGGACCTCCCGGTCCACCACCACCGCGTACAGCCCCTCCTTGCCGCCGAAGTGCTCGTAGACCACCGGCTTGGAGACCTTGGCCCGGGCGGCCACCTCCTCGATCGAGGTGGCATCGAAACCGCGCTCGGCGAAGATCTGCCGCGCAATCGAGATCAACTGCTCGCGGCGCTGCGCCGCGGACATCCGCACCCGCGACGACGACTTCGCCGGGACCGTCCGCCGCCGGGCCACACCGGCCTTGTCGCCGGGAACCTCGGTCATCTCGTCACCTCGCCGGCGCTCGGTGCCGCCCTGCCGGGGGAGCTGCGCGCTCATGTCGTCGCCTCCCGGACCCGCAGCCTGGCGTCGCGGCCGCCGCGGATCCGGCCGCCGGGCAGGCCCGCCGGTCGGCGGCGCTGAAGGTCGGTCACCCGGCCATCCTGCCAGGCCGCCCCGCGCCCGACCGACCCGTTATCGCTCCCGCCCCGCCGACCGGGCCCGGATCCGCTCCGGCTCCACCAACTTCGCGGTGATCCGCTCCGGCTTCGGCCACCGCACCGCCCACACCGCACCCACCTTCTCCAACAGCCAGATCGCCCGCGCCGACGGGTCGAGCTGGCCCCGCAGCACCCCGTGCCGCGCGCTGGTCGGGTCGGCGTGGTGCAGGTTGTGCCAGCTCTCCCCGAACGACAGCAGCGCCAGCGGCCAGAAGTTCGCCGCCCGATCGCCCTGCCGCACCGCGAACGGGCGCTCCCCGTAGACGTGGCAGACCGAGTTGATCGCCCAGGTGACGTGGTGCAGCAGCGCGATCCGGACCAGCCCGCCCCAGAAGAGCGCGGTCAGGGCACCCTGCCACGACCAGGTGAGCAGCCCGCCCATCGCGGCCGGTCCGAGCACCGAGACCGCCACCAGCACGGGGAACAGCCGGTCGACGCGGCGGGTGGCCGGATCGGCGAGCAGGTCCGGGGCGAACCGCTCCCGGTTGGACAGTTCCCGGTTGAACAGCCAGCCGACGTGCGCGTGGAACAGCCCGCGGGTCAGCCCGCCGACGCTCTCCCCGAATCGCCACGGCGAGTGCGGGTCGCCCTCCAGGTCGGAGAAGGCGTGGTGCCGGCGGTGGTCGGCCACCCACTGGATGACCTCGCCCTGCACGGCGAACGAGCCCGCCACCGCGAGCACCACCCGCAGCCACGGTTTCGCCTTGAACGAGCCATGGGTGAAGTAACGGTGGTAGCCGACGGTGACGCCGAGCCCGGACAGCATGTACCAGAAGGTGGCCACCAGCACATCGGTCCAGCCCAGCCAACCGCCCCAGGCGATCGGTACGGCGGCGAGCAGGGCCAGGAACGGTACGACCACGAAAGCCCAGAGGGCGACCAGGATGCCCCGGGACTGGTGGCCCTCGGTCAGCGGCTTCGGCCCGGTGTTCGGGCCGGTCAGGGCGGTCGACATGGCACCTCCCAGCGGGACGGGTTACGCCTACGTCACCGTAACCAGCGGCGGCCTAGATCGCAGCGGACAGTCTCGGATGTGAATGGACTTCCTTGTCGTACGCGCGTTCTAACCTGCGCCCGTGACCGACCCGCTTGCCGAGGAGGCGCGCCGCCTGCGCGTCGAGGAGCAGCTCTCCGTCCGTGCGATATGCGCCCGGCTGGGCATCGGCCGCGACCGGGCGTACTCACTGCTGCGCGGCGTGCCGCCGCCCGACTGGACCCGGCGCCCCAACGCCAAGGACGCGCTGCGGGCAGAAGCGGTGCGGCTGCGCGCCGACGGGCGATCGGTCAACGAGATCGCGCACCAGCTCGGCGTGGCGAAGTCGACCGCGTACCAGTGGGTGAAGCACCTGCCGTTGGATCCGGACGACGCGGCGGCGGAACGGCGCCGGGCCCGGTCGAAGCTGATGACCGACGCCCGGTGGTCGGCGCATCGCGAGGCGCGGGACGCCGCGCAGGCCGCCGAGCAGGCTCGCGGGGCGGCGGCGGTCGGGGCGCTGGACGAGCGAGACCTGTTGCTGCTTGGCGCGGCCATTTACTGGTGTGAGGGCACCAAGTCGAAACCCTGGCGGCGGGACGACCACCTTCAGTTCATCAACAGCGACCCCGGGATCCTTTCGCTCTTCCTGCGCTTTCTGGCGGCGTGCGGAATCGATCGGGAAGTGCCCACGTACCGGCTGAGCATCCACGAATCGGCCGACGCCGAGGCGGCGACCCGATGGTGGGTGGAGAGACTCGGGCTACCTGCCGACCGCGTCAAGCGTGCGACTGTCAAACGGCACCGGATCGCCACGTTACGGCGGAACACGGGTGACGGCTATCACGGCTGTCTGGTGATCAACGTGCCGGGCAGTCGCGAGCTCTACTGGCGGATCGAAGGACTGGTTGCCGAAATCTTCGCCGCCACGGAGCCTGCACCAGAACGAGTCGACGATTGACTGAGAGGGTCATCTGCCATGTGCCAGTTTCGTCGGACGGCTGTT
>NZ_VSFA01000111.1 GCF_008119785.1 Micromonospora sp. MP36
CCGGTCAACTGGCCGACGTAGAACGCTCCGCCTGGCCCCGTCGTCACCGTGGTCGGCACGAACTGCATCGGGATGGCCGGCCCGCCAGCCGGGTTCGGCGTCGGGGTGGTCGGGAAGACGGCGAGCGGAGAGATGCGGCCCCTGCGGTCGAGACGCAGCAGCGTGTTGCCGCCGGCGTCGGTCACCACTGCCCCGTCCCGGTACGGCACGAGGCCGTACGGGTTGCTGTCGGGCCCGGCGCCGGGCTGGTCGCCGTCCGGGTTGTTCATCCCCTCCCACGCGGCCAGGTCGGCGAACGAGCTGGCACCTGCCGACCCGACCCGCACGGTCTGCCCGACGAGCGCACCGGCGACACCCAGCTGGGCCCGACGCTGCGGGTCCGTGCCAAGGCCGATGCTGACCAGCGGCCCGGCCTTGGTCAGCGCGATGTCGTGCGGTCCGAGGACTTCGGACTGGGTCGGCGTGCCCAGTGACGGGAGTCCGGTGACCACCCGCTTCTGCTGGCCCCCTCGAACCGCGGTGATCGCCCCCGTGACACCGAGGCAGAACTGCTGGTTACCCGCGCCGGTGAGGCATGGCCCCTGGCCGCCTCTGCCGGCCTCGGCGACGAGCACCACTCCCCCAGGTGTCACGGCGAGGCCGCGGGGGTTGTCCAGTCCGCTGGCGATCACCGTCATCCGGTCGGCGTGGATCTTGCTGGTGGCCGCGGCCGCCGCGTCGGGTGCCGACGCGACCACGAGACCGGCGACTGCGACAGCAACGCCGGCAGACCGGAGCTTCAGCCTCACCATTGGGTATCCTTCCGCGAGTTTCCGAATCATGTCGTATGCATCGGTGACAACTGGCGCGACGCTAACCGGGTTCCGGCGGCATTGTTGTCAGGTGTACGACCGCCCTGGCTCTCATGAAACCGCGTAGGCGGACAGGCCTTCTTCGGCCGGGTGTCGGGTTCGGCGGCGCGCCGATCGTCGTATACATGAGGGCAGATAGCCGACCTGAAGAGGAGGCGGAGGACGCGATGCCGGACGAGGACAAGAAGCGAGCAGCGCACCGAGCGCTGGTGGATCGCATCCTGAACGGAGAGGGCAGGGCATCCGCGGAGCAGCGAGCTCGTGCCTTCGGCAACGAAGGCCTGTCTCCGCCGTTGGACACGCTGATGGGCAAGGTCGTCACGACGCCGGCGCAGGTCACCGAGGCGGACTTCGCCGCGGCGAAGGCGTCGGGCTTCAGCGAGGACCAGCTATTCGAGCTGGTGATATGCGCTGCGGTCGGCCAGTCCGCCCGGCTGTACGAAGCGGGACTGGCGGCCCTGGCCGAAGCAACCGTCACCGGAGAGGCCGGATAATGCGCCTTGATATCCTCAACCGCGGCTACAGCCCCGCAACCAGGTTGCTGTTCGCGCTCATCCGGCTGTTCTCCGGGCACCCGGTACCAGACGCCGCCAAGCTGGTCTTCTACCGGCCCGATTTCTACGGCGCCCGGGCAAAGGAGTTCACCCACGAGGCGATGCGCGGGCCGTCCGCCTGGTCAGTAGGCGACCGGGAGCTGATGGCGGCCTACGTATCCAAGGTAAACGAGTCGGCGTTCTGCATAGCCGCGCACACCGCGACCGCTCGGCGGGCATACCAGGACGGGCCAATGGTCGCAGCGGTGCTGGCCGACCTGGAATCGGCCCCAGTGCAGGAGCCACTGCGGGCAACGCTGCGGATGCTCGGCAAGCTGACCGCCGAAGGAAAGCTCAGCGCCGAGGACATGCGGGAAGTGCTATCCGCCGGCGTCTCACGCCAGCAGGTCAAGGACGCGCTGGCGGTCTGCGTGGCGTTCAACACGACCGACCGGCTCAGCGACGCCTTCGGCTTCGAAGTGCTCAGCCTCGAGGGCTTCGAGGCAGGAGCCAAGTACCTTCTCAAACGGGGTTACCGATAGCGCGTGCAGCGCCCGCCGCAACGCCTTGCCGGCCACGACGGCCCAATCGTCCAAAGACGCGGCACGGGTGTACTCGCCTTTGGCCTTGGCCAGATCTCCCCTGCAGCTGAGCGTGGCCGGAAACCTGCGTGACTCGCTCGGAGTGCCCGGCGGCTTCCCTCCGATTCGGGAGGCGGAGCCGCCGGGCAGGCGCGTCAGGTGACGCGCAGGTTGAGGTGGGCCAGCCGGCGACCGTCGGCGGCCTTCATCACGAGTACGTAGGTGCCGGGCACCCCGGCCTGCGTGGTGAGTACGGTGTGGACCCGGTGCTGGTCGTCCAGCTCGAAGCCCAACTCCCGCTCGGTGCCGTCCGGTGTCACCTGGGTCAGGCTGGCGATGCGGTCCGACGCCGGCGTGCCTGTCCCGTCGACCAGCGCGAACCGCACCGGCAGTGCGCGGTCCGTCGCCATCGGCCCCGCCGTCTTGAGATCGATGACCGTGACCCCCCATTCGGGGGCGCCGGCATCCGAGACGACGTAGTCCAGCCCGGCCTTGATCGGGAACTGGATCGCCCTGGTGACCGGGTCCGTCGTGAAGGCGACGTCGGCTCCTGACGAGTCGCGTACCACGATGTCGTCAGCGGACCAGGAGGTGTTCTTCGCGGTGATCCGGCTTCGGGTGGTGCCGTCGCTCGCGGTGTAGGAGAGCGTGGCGCCCGGCGCGGCAACCGGGTAGACGCTGGCCCGCACGCCGCCGGCGGCGACGTCGTCGCCCGGGTCGCGGGCCCCCGGGTCGTGGACGAGGATGCCCGTGCCGCCGACGAAGGCCGGGATCTTGCCGAACGGCTGCTGGTAGTCGGTCAGGGTGGTGGGCCCGGAGAACCGTGTGCCGGTCTCGATGTCCATCCAGTCGCCTGCCGGGAGGTAGACGTCCCGGGCCATCGCCGTGTCGGTGTCGCTGCCGTACAGCGGGGCGACGAGGAGCGACGGCCCCAGCATCCACTCGTACTGTTTGGTCGGGGCGGATGCGAGGTCGCGGACCTGGGGGTCCTCGGGGAACGCCACCGGGAGCGGCGTGGCCGTCGACGGGTAACCCGTCTCGTACGCGGTGACGGCCGCCGAGTAGATGTAGGGCTGGTACTCGGCGTGCCACTGCGCGGCCTTCAGCGTCGCCTCGACCAGGACCGGGTCGTTCATCCGCCACGGTTCGTTGCCGAAGGACATCGCCGGCGACATGGCCGCCATCATGGCGTTGCGGGTCAGATACCGCTGCTTGGAGGTGTTGGTTTCCAGGTCGCTGATGATTCGGCCACCCACGATGTCCGGATAGAAGTTGGGCTGTCCGCTGGCCGCGTAGGCCAGCCCGTTGACCACGGTGCGGTCGCGGTCCTTCGGCCCCTGGTTGTAGTCCGTGTCGTTGATCCGAAGGATCGATCCGGCCACGGAGAAGGCGCTGTTGCGCACCATCATGAGTGCGCCGTCGTCGTTCAGGCCCTCGTTGACCGGGTTGACCAGCGCGTTGTTGGCGTAGCCGTTCGCTGTGGCGTCGTACATGTGGTCTTCCTTGTAGCCGTCAGCGCCCCACTCCCGGCTGCGTGCCACGAACCACTTGACGGCCTCCGCGTTGTCCGGGTCGATCAGGTACATCGCCGTGTTGGGGAAGGACACCGGCCGGAAGACGCGCGGCTTGCCGTTCGCGTCCTTGATGAAGTAGCCGCGTTCGATGCCCACGGCGGTGCCGTCGCCGTCCAGGGCCGGGTCGTACGTTCCGCCGTCAGCGGGCAGCGCCCGGAAGGACTGACGGGCGCCGAGCAGCAGGCTGATGCCGTGGTCGTGGAAGAACTTCTTGTACGCGTCGGGATCTGGATACTTGGCGCCCCAGAGGCCGAAGCTGGAGGTTGTGCCCTGGGCGCTGCCGGAACCGTACGGCCAGAAGCCGGAACCGGTGACGACCCAGCTGAGCGGGAAGCCCTTGTCCAGGTATGTGGTCACCGAGTCGGTGATGGTCCGTTGGTTGGTGTTGTAGCCGAGGGCGCCGTACGACTCGTATCCGACGCCGAAGAGGGTGTAGTCCGGCTTCGCGTCGTGGTAGCCGGCGCTGCGCCGGACCTCGGCGTAGCGCTGGTAGATCGTCGGCATGTCCCCGAAGAAGTAGTGCAGTCCGGACATCGCCGGGCCGTTGACCCCGAGCAGGGTGGCGGCGTCGTCGACCTCGACGGCCAGCCGTCCGTTCGACAGCGCGACCTGGGCGAGCTTCCGGCCAGGAAAGACCGTGAAGGTGGAGACGAACCGTTGGTTCGTCGTGCCCGCGCTGTTCTGGGCGTAGTAGTCGAGGTTCTTGATGCCGTAGGCGTCCAGGTCGGTGCGGTAGCCGCCCAGGTCGCCGAGGCCGTAGGCGGGGCTCATGCCGCCGGCGAGTTGGGCCCGGACGGTGCCGGTGCGCGGGTCGCCGGCGGTGATCCGCAGGTTCACGGAGTGCTCCGCGGGCGCCACGGCGACATCCGCCGTGCGGCCGTTGGAGAACGTCACGGCGAACCGCACGCTCGACTCGTCCGCCGCGGTGAGCGTCGCCGCCACGGCGTCGCACACGGATCCGTCCGTCGCGGCCAGTTCCAGCCCGGCCGTGGGGTGTGGTGCGGCAGCCGGCGCGCCGTCGACGTCGAAGCCATACTTGAAGCCTCGGCGGTCGATCGACATGCTCCAGTGGTCACCGGCCACCGACACGATGGTGTCGTGCTGCGCCAGCCGGTAGGCGGGGAACCGCTGCTCCGGCGCGTCGACGTTCGGTGCCACCGAGTCGTCGGTACCGCAGTCGGCGGCGGGTTCGCCTCCGTCGCCGGCCACCTCGAGCAGCCGTACGGCGTTGGCCCGGGTGATGACGTTGAGGTTCGGGGTGGTCACCGCCGGGCCAGCGGTGGCGGTGACGGTCAGGCTGAAGGTCTGGCCCTGGTCGAGGTAGGTCGACCCGATCGTGCGCCAGCCGTTGCCTCCGGTGGCCTGGTTGACCACGGTGGGAGTGTCCGGCCCTCCGGTCCAGGCGTATTCCGCCTTGGCGTTGTCGACGCTCGCCGCGTAGTAGACGGCGAGGTCGTACCGGGCGGAGGCGGGTGCCACGGCGGTCCAGGTGGCTGTCGAGCCGGGCGTACGGCTGTAGCGGGACAGCGATCCGGCGTATCCCGGGTCGCGGGCGTTCGCCCAGGTGCCGGTCTCGGCGTAGGCGCCGGGCGTCGACGGGGTGACGATCAGTGTCTCGGCCGCGGCGGCCGGGGACGGTGCGGTGAGAATGGTCAACGGCGCCAACAGCGCCGTGATGAAGGCGAGAAGGAGTCTGGGTCTGGGACGAGCGGCCATCAACTGCACTCCATCCTGAAGCAGCGTCTGGGTTAGGTCACAGAGTTGGTGACAACGGCGGCCACGGCGCTGAACCGGCCGCGGCCAGGAAGGCCCGCGCGCGTCGACGCAGCGCCGCCCAGTCGCCGGCGGCGATCTCCGTGCCGTTGACGAGGGAACTGCCCACCCCGACGGCGGCCGCCCCCGCCGCGGCCCAGCCGGGCACCGACTCGACGGTCACCCCTCCGGTGGGCACCAGAGGTACGTCGGGCAGGGGCGCGCGCAGCTCACGCAGGTACGCGGGGCCGCCGAGGCTGGCGGGGAAGAGCTTGACGAGGCTGGCGCCGGCGGACCAGGCGAGGTCGACCTCAGTCGGGGTGAGTGCGCCGCAGACGACGGGCAGCCGGGCCGCGGCGGCCTCGGTGAGCACGTCCTCCCGGGTGGTTGGCGTCACCAGGAACTGGGCACCGGCGTCACGGGCCCGCGTCACGTCCGCCACGGTGCGTACGCTGCCGGCGCCGATGGCGCACGATTCGCCGAACTCGGCGCGGAGCGCCGTGACGGCGTCGAGGGCTCCGGGGGTGGTGAGGGTGACCTCCAAGGCGCCCAGCCCGGCCTCGGCCAGTTCCCGGCCGGTGCGGAGCACCGCGTCGGGGGCGGGCAACCGCACGATCGCGATCACCCGCGCCCCGCGCAGCCCGGTCACTTCGCCAGCGCCTGCATCTGTTCCCGCGCGGTCGTGAGGGCGTCCTTGGGCGACGCCTTCCCGACCAGCGCGGCCTGCACCTGGGTGGCGAGGGCTTGCTCGATCTGGGCGAACTGGGGGTAGGCCCAGAACGGGTCGGGCTCGGCGTAGGCGCCGATGGCGGTGGTGAAGTCCTTGGTGAACTTGTCGGCCTGCACCTCGCTGGTGGCCAGGCCGCTGGTGGTGGTGGGCGGGAGGCCGGCCTTGGTGAACCATTCGCCGGTGTACTTCGGGTCGCTGGTGATGGTGGCGGCGAACTTCGCGGCGGCCCCGGCGCCGTTGCCCTGCACGACCGCGATCGCGTGGCCCCAGGCCAGGTTGCGGGGCTTGTCTCCCGCTGTACGTACGGGGCGGGCGATCGGCTGCAGCTTCTCCGCGAGTTGCTTGTCGGGTGCGGTCTTGGTGACCGCGCCTCGGCCGGCGACGGCGTCCTCGTAGTAGCCGACCTTGCCCTGTGCGAAGAGGGCTCGGGCGTCGAACCGGTTCATGTCCGGCGCGATGAGCTTCTCGTCGTAGAGCTTCTTGTACCAGGTGAGCGCCGCGACGCTGGCGTCGTCGCCGACGGCGATCTTTCCGTCCTGCACTACTGGCGAGCCGAAGGCCCACATCCAGGCGATGAAGTCCTTGAGCTGGTCCACCTTGGTCATGGCCGCCCATGGCACGACGCCGCCGCCGAGGCCCTTGAGCGCCCGCAGCGCCTGCTCGAACTCCTCGATCGTCTTGGGCGGGGCGGTGACGCCGGCCTTGCCGAGCAGTTCGGAGTTGCCGATCAGGCCGATCCCGGCGGTGGTCCAGGGCAGCCCGTACTGGGTGCCTTTCACCTTGGCGATGCCCAGGGCGGCCTCGGTGTAGCCGCCGTTGGCCGCTTGGGCGCCGAGGTCGACCAGCTTTCCGGTGGCGGCGAGCGTGGCGAGCCAGGCGACGTCGACCTGCACGGCGCCGGTGAGGGTGCCGCCGCGTACCTGCAGCAGCACCTGGTTGAGGTAGTCGTTGTACGGGTACGAGGCGGTGCTGATCTTCGCGCCGCTCGTTCCGGCGTAGTTGTCGAGCAGCGCTTGAAGTGAGTCTTTGGTGGACGCCTCGTTCAACGACCAGCCGGTGAACGCGAAGTCTTTGGTGCCGTCGTCGGTGGCCGCACCGGAGCCGCCGGTGGATCCGGTGGACGGGGCGCACGCGGACAGGGCACCCGCGGTGAGCATGGCGCCGCCCGTGACACCGAGGAGCTGGAGCAGGTTGCGGCGGGACAGGTGGGTGGTGCGGAGAACAGGTCGCGTTGACATCTGGAATCCCCTGTCGACTGTGGTGGTGCCGGCCGGTGGCCGGGGTTGGGTGGGGGTCAGCCCTTCACCGCGCCGCTGGTGAGACCGGCGACGAGGTAGCGCTGGAGCACGATGAAGCCGATGACGACGGGCAGCGACACGACGAGCGAGGCGGCCATGAGGTCGGGCCAGGCCGCCTGGAACTCGCCCAGGTAGGTGTTGACCAGACCCGGCGGCAGCGTCTGCTTCTCGGGTCCGGCGAGGGTGAGCGCGAAGATGAAGTCGTTCCAGCCGCGGATGAACGCGAACAGCCCGGTGGCGATGAGGCCGGGCAGGCTCACCGGCAGCAGGATGCGATGGATGATGGCGCCCTGGCCGGCGCCGTCCACCTTGGCTGCCTCGATCAGCTCGTCGGGGATCGTGTCGAAGAACCCTTTGAGCATCCAGACGCACAGCGGAAGGGTGAACGTGGTGAACGACAGGACCAGCGCGAGGTAGGTGTTGAGCAGCCCGTAGGCGCTGAAGACCAGATAGAGCGTGATCAGCAGCAGGGCCTGCGGGAACATCTGGGAGGCCAGCACCAGATACATGAGCGAGCGGCGGCCGCGGTATCGGAACTTCGCGAAGGAGTATGCGGTGTAGGCGGAGACGATCACGGTGAGCAGCGCGGTCAGCAGGGACACGATGAGGCTGTTGCCGAGGTAGCGGGCGAGCGCCGGGTTGTCGGCCAGGTTGGTGAAGTGCTCGAAGGTGACCGTGTCCGGCCACAGTCGGGGTGGGAACGCGAATGCGTCGTCGTTCGGGGTGAGCGCGGTGACGAGCAGCCAGTAGACCGGGCCGAAGGCGAACACGCCGATCGCGGCCACGGTGGCGGCGGCGCCGAGCGGTCGCGGTCGCCGCCGGCGGGGTGACGGTTGCGGCGACGGGCGGCGAGCCGGCGTCGCGATGGTGGCAGGTTCCGCGAGGGTCACGACTTCTCTCCCCGTTCCGAGGCCCACACGTAGATCACGACGAGGATGGACAGCAGCACCATCCACAGGGCGCCGAGGGCGCCGGCCCGGCCCAGGTCGAAGCCCTTGAACGCGGTGTCGTAGACGGAGACGGCGAAGGTGGTCGTGGCTCCCGCCGGACCGCCGCCGGTCAGCACGTAGATGGTGTCGAAGTGCTGGAAGTTCCAGATGGTCTCCAGCAGCAGGACCACGCCGATGATGCCGCGCAGGTGCGGCAGGGTGACGTGCCAGAATCGGCGGACCGGGCCGGCCCCGTCGAGTGCGGCGGCCTCGTGCAGCGCTTGGGGCACGGTCTGCAGCCCGGCCAGCAACATCACCATCATCCAGGGAAAGCTGGCCCAGGACTTGGCTACGATCACCGCCGCCATCGCCATGCCGGGCTGCCCGAGCCAGCTGATCGGTTCGTCGACCAGCCCGACCCGCACCAGCAGCCCGTTGAGCACTCCGTAGTTGGCGTTGAAGATCCACATCCAGACGAACGAGACCACCACTCCGGGGATCACCCAGGGGAAGAGGAAGAGGCCGCGCAGCACGCCCCGTCCGGGCAGCCGGGTGTGCAGCGCGAGGGCGAGGGCGAACCCGATCACGAACGGGATGAGGGTGCAGGCGATGGTGAACACGAGGGTGTGCTGGAGTACCGGCCAGAACTCGTCGGCGAGCACCGTCCGGAAGTTGTCCAGCCCGGCGAAGCTGCGCCCGGGCAGCACCAGGCTCTGCCGGAACAGGCTGGTGGACAGGGAGCCGACCAGGGGGTAGAGCACGATCGCCCCGAACAGCACCAGCGCCGGCAGGGTGAGCAGGAAGCCGAAGGACCGGTCGGAGAGGCCGCGCCCAGCTCCGGGCGGCCGGGCCGTCGGGGTGGTCACGACACCACCTCGGGCAGCGCGATCTGCTGCGGGGTCACGTGGGCGGGGCCGACGTAGCCGAGGCCGATGCTGACCGAGTCGGCGGCCTCGATCACGGCCCGCGCGAGTTCGGTCTCCCGGGTTGCCAGGTCGATCGCGGACAACGGGCCGGACACCGACAGCCCGGCGACCACCGCCCCGGAGGCATCGCGGATCGGCGCGGCGACGCAGGCCCGGCCCAGGGCCAGCTCTTCGATCTCGGTGGAGTAGCCGCGGGCGAGGGTACGGGTGATCTCCTCGTCGAGCTGCTCGTGGCTGGTGATCGTGCGGTGCGTGTAGGCGTGCAGGGTGGTGCCGGGCAGCAGCTCGCGCCGTTCGTCGGCGGTCAGCCCGGACAGCAGCGCCTTGCCGAGGCCGGTGGCGTGCAGGGGGTTGTACTGCCCGGCGAGGACGAATGCCCGGGGTGCCTGGCGCCCCTCGAAGTTGAGCAGGTAGAACAGCCGGTCACCGCGCCGTACCGCCACGTTGGCGCCCAGCCCCAGCTCGGCGGCGAGGTTCTGCGCGGTCTGGCGTGCCTCCCGGTGCACCGGATGGTTGTTGAGCACCGTTCCGCCGAGCGAGACCACGTCCAGCCCGAGCCGGTAGAGGCCGCTGACCGGGTCCCGGTCGACGAAGCCGGCCGCCTCCAGCGTGGCCAGCAGCCGGGACGCGGTGGACAGGCCCAGCCCCGTCGCCTTGGCCACATCGGACACCCGCAACTCGGATCGCCCGGCGCTCAGTGCCCGCAGCACACCCAGTGCCCGCTCAACGCTCTGGTTGCTGCCCGCTTCCGCTGCCATCGGAACCCTCTCTGGAAGTTGCTTGCGCGATACGGCAAGATATCCCGCATGTTGCATGTGGTCAACCGTATGCCGGGGGTTCATGGTGAGGATTGAGTGCGTCGAGACGCACGTGGTGAAGCTGCGCCCGCCGGAGGCGTACCTCGGTGCCCGGCCGGACGGCGACCACGGTGACGACTACTACCTACGGCCGCCCTGGCGCAGCCTCTACTCCGACCGTTTCGAGACGCTGCTGGTCAAGCTGACCGCCGACGACGGCACCTACGGCTGGGGGGAGGCGCTCGCTCCCGTGGCGCCCGAGGTGCCGCAGGCGATCGTCGACCGGCTGCTCGCCCCGGCGCTGATCGGGCAGGATCCGCGGCGCGTGCGCCCGCTGTGGGCGCGGCTGACCGGGCTCATGCGGGAACGGGGTCACCTGGTCGGGCACCAGGCAGACGCGCTGGCCGCCGTCGACACCTCGCTGTGGGACCTCGCCGGCAAGGCGTACGGGATGCCGGTGCACGCGCTGCTCGGCGGCGCGTTCCGCACCGAGGTGCCCACGTACGTCTCCGGGTTGCCCCGCCCGACCGACAGCGAGCGGGTCGAACTCGCCGCCGACTGGGTCCGACAGGGCGTACGCGCGATCAAACTGCACCTCGGCCACGGCGTGGACGCCGATCTCGCCACCTACGACGCGGTCGCCGCCACGCACCCCGACCTGCGTGTGGCGGTCGACGCGCACTGGGCCTACGACACCGCGGACGCCCTGCGGCTGGGCCGGGCGCTGGACGAGCGGCGGGCCTGGTTCCTGGAGGCGCCCCTGGTGCCCGAGGACGTCGACGGCCACCGGGAACTCGCCGCGGCGATCGCCACCCCGGTCGCCGTCGGTGAAGCCCTGCGCAACCGGTACGAGTTCCGGGCGTGGCTGGCCGCCCGCGCGGTCGACCTGTGTCAACCGGACGTCGCCCGCACCGGGATCACCGAGGCGATGGCGATCGTGGAGGTCGCCGCCGCGCACCACGTCCCGGTGGCCCCGCACCACTCGGTCGGCCTCGGCGTCGCGGTCGCCGCCGGCCTGCATGTCGCCGCCGCCATCGACGCGATGCCGGCGTTCGAGTTCCAACCCGGGACCATGAGGGTCGCCAGCCGAATCCTCACCGTCCCGCTGGCCGGAGGCCCGGTCTCCTTCCCGCTCCCCGACTCCCCCGGCCTCGGCGTGGATGTCGACCACTCTCTCCTGGAGGACCTGTGACCCGATCGTCCGACGTACGCGGCCTGATCCCCGTGCTCGCCACCCCGTTCTCCGCCGGCGGCGAGCTCGACCTCGACTCGCTGCGCCGGCTGGTCGACTTCCAGGTCACCTCCGGGGTCGACGGCGTCGCGGTGTTCGGTTTCGCCAGCGAGGGGTTCGCGCTCACCGCCGCCGAGCGCGCCACCATCCTCGATGTGGTGACCGAGACCGTCGGCCCGGATCTGCCCGTCGTCGCCGGGGTCGCGGCCACCGGCACCGCTGACGCGGTGGAGCAGGCGCGGCGCGCGGCCGACCACGGGGCCAGTGCCGTCATGGTCGTGCCGCCGCACATGGTCAAGCCCGGTCCGGGGCAGATCGTGGACTTCTACGGCACGGTGGCCCGCGACGGCGGTCTGCCGGTGATGGTGCAGGACGCGCCCGGATCCACCGGGGTCACCATGCCGGTGTCGCTGATCGCCGACCTGTCGAAGCTGGACGGGGTCACCTCGGTCAAGGTCGAGGCGCCGCCGACCGCGCCGAAGCTCGGGGCGGTGGTGGACGCCGTCGCACCGGACTTCCTGGTCCTCGGCGGGCAGAACGCCCTGTTCCTGCTGGAGGAGTACCGGCTCGGCGCCGCCGGCACCATGCCCGCCTGCGAGTTCCCGGATCTGCTGCGGCCCGTGCTGGACGCCTGGGCGGCCGGGGACGCCGCGTCCGCCCGGGCCGGGTTCAACCGGCTGCTGCCCCTGGTGCGTTTCGGCCTGCAACCCGGGATCGCCTGGTCGGTGCACAAGCACGTACTGGTCCGTCGGGGCGTCATCGACAGCCCGGCCGTGCGGCCACCGGCGGTCGACGCCGATCCGGGTACCCTCGCCGGGCTGGCCGACATCCTCGACGACCTGGGAATCCGGTGAGCCGCGGGGTACTCGTCGTCGGCGCCAGCTCCCCGATCGGACGGGCGATCGGCCGGGCGTTCGCCGCCGCCGGGGACACCGTCGTCGGCGCCGCGCTGGACCGCCCGGGCGAGCCGTCGTACGCCGTCGAACTGGTGCTGGACTGCGCGACCGCCGCCGGGGCCGAGGCGGCGGTGGCGGCCACCGTGGACGCGGCCGGGCGGCTCGACGTCGTGGTCCTCGCGGCCGCCGTCATGCCGGTGGCGGCCGTCACCGCCACCACCGACGCGCAGTGGCGGTCGGCGCTGGACGCCACCCTCGGCACCGCCTTCGCGGTCAGCCGCGCGGCGCTGCCGGTGCTGCCGAGGGGCGGCGCCATCGTGGCGGTGAGTTCGGTCAACGCCACCCTGGCCGCGCCGGGGCTACCCGCGTACGCGGCGGCCAAGGCGGGACTGGAGGGCCTGGTCCGCCAGCTCGCGCTGGAGTACGGGCCGGCCGGGGTGCGGGTGAACGCCGTCGCGCCGGGCCTGATCGGCGGTGCGGACCTGCCGGACGCGGCGGCGGGCTACCCGCTGGGGCGCACCGGCACCCCGGAGGAGGTGGCGGCGGCGGTGCTGTTCCTGGCCGGGGCCGGGTTCGTGACCGGCGCCGTGGTGCCGGTCGACGGTGGGCTGTCCATCGCGTCCCCCGCCGCGTTCCTCCGCGACGACCTGCGCGCGAGGTGGCTGGAGTGACCACACCGGCCGCGCTCGCCCGGCTCGACCTGGTCGGGCTGGGCGAGGCGATGGTGCTCTTCCAGCCGCCGCCGGGGGCCCTGCTGCACGACACCGGCGCCGTCGAGGTCCACGTGGCCGGGGCGGAGTTCAACCTCTGTGTGGCGGCGGCCCGGCTCGGCATCGGCGCGGGTTTCTGCAGCCGGGTCGGCGCCGACCCGCTCGGCAGGCGGGTGCTGGCCGAGGCCGAAGCCGCCGGCGTGGACGCCGCGCTGGTGGCGGTCGACCCCGAGCACCCCACCGGTCTGTTCCTCAAGGACGCCCGGCCCGACGGGCAGCGGCGGGTCTACTACTACCGGCGCGGCTCGGCCGCCGCGCATCTCGACGAGGCCGACGCGGCCCGACTGCTCGCCGCCCGACCCCGGATGGTAGCCGTCTCCGGCGTCACGCTCGCGCTGGGCCCGGGCCCCCGGGCTGCGGTGGCGTCGGTGGTCCGCGATGCCCGGCGGGTCGGTACGGCCGTGGCACTCGACCCGAACCTGCGCCCGGCCCTCGGTGCGGTCGAGCGGCAGGCCGCCGATGTGCGAGCGCTGCTCGGGCAGGTCGACGTCCTGCTGCTTGGGACCGACGAGGCGGGGCCGGTCCTCGGCGTACGCGATCCGTCCGACCCGGACGCGGTGTTCGCCGCGGCGGCCGCCGCCGGCGTACGGGAAACGGTCCTCAAGGCCGGCGCGGGCGGCTGCTACCACGCCGGCGGGACGCGGGGCGCGGTGCACCTGCCGAGCGCCGCCACGGTGGTGGTGGATCCGGTCGGCGCCGGCGACGCCTTCGCGGGCGGCTACCTGACCGGCCGCCTGCGGGGGGTCCCGCCGGCCGGCGCCGCCGCACTGGGTAACGCGCTCGCCGCCGCGGTGGTCGCCGCGCCGGGCGACACCGCGGGCCTGCCCGACCGGTCGTCGGCCGCCGCGCTGCTCGACGAGGTGCGAAGCCGATGGTCCGGGGGCTCGCCACCGCCGTCCGGGTGAGCCGGACCGGACCGCGTCGGCCGCGGTGCCGGGTGGCGCGACCACCCGGCACCGCGGCACCTCACGCGTCCGGGCCGTCCTGATCGATCACGTCCTGGCCGCCGGCGCCGTTGAGCACGTCGTGACCGACGCCGCCGTACAACCGGTCGCCGCCGGGGCCGCCGGTCACCACGTCGTCGCCGGCGCCGCCGAGCAGCACGTTGTCGCCCCGGCCGCCGACCAGCCGATCCGCGCCGCCACCGCCGCAGATGACGTCGTCACCGTCCAGGCCGACGATCACGTCGTCGCCGCCCTTGCCGACGATGACGTCGTCGCCGGCCGTACCGATCAGCCGGTCGGCCTGGTCGGTGCCGACGATGGTCGCCGGCCGGCCGAGACACAGCGGTGCGGTGACGGCCAGCTCGGCCGCGTGCGTGAAGTCGCCGAAGCCGTAGGAGACGGTCACGGTGTCGCCGAGGGCCGCGCCGAGCGAGGCCAGGTCCAGGTCGGCGGCGTACGTGGTGGCGTTCTGGCCGGTCTGCACGGCGACGAGCCGCTGCGGGGCCCGGTCGTTGACGCGGACCCACACGTCGGCCTGGTCCAGTGCCGTCGCGTCGAGGTTGAGCGGCGCGGTCAGGCGGATCGTTGCGCGGGTTCCCTCGGGCATCCGGTCGAGCGCCGCGCCCGTTCCGTCGACCACCCGTACGGCGGTGGTGTCGGCCGCGCGCCACGCCAGCGCCTCGTTCCACGCGGTGTTGAAGGTGACCCAGCCCTCGGAGTGGCCGATGTTCCCGGCGCCCGGGTTGTAGGGGTAGTGGGCGTTCTTGGGGCTGCCGTCGAGCACCCCACGCGCCCCCTGCAGGCGTCCCGCCCCGCCCTGGTACTCCGAGTACCAGCCGCGTTCCGCGCCCTCGAATCCCCACTGGGTGGTCGCGGCCCGGTAGGACGCGTGCCGGCCGGTCGGGTTGCGGCCGAAGATGTCGTCCACGTGGGCGACCGCGATCTGACGGAGCCGGGCGGCCATCGGGTCGTCGCCGAGCACCCGCGCGGCGGCGAGCGCCGGCGCGGCGAAGCCGGCGACGTTGCCGGTCTCGTTCGGGTCACTGGCCGAACCACCGCCGCTGAATGGTGGAATGGTCCACCGGTCGGCGGAGTACCGGCGGAAGTCCCAGAGGTTGTCGGAACGCTCGATCGCCACCCGGGCCCAGTCGCGGATGAAGTCCCGGGTGCCGGCCGGGGCCTGGTCGGGGTGTGCCGACAGCAGTCGGACGAGGCCGGTGATGAGGTGGTACTCCCCCTGCCGCTGGCCCTTGGTGACGGTCGGGTCGGCGACGTCCAGGTGGTCGACGAGCCAGGCCGCCTGGGCGCGAGCCGCCGCGAGGTAGCGGTCGGCGTCGTCGCGTCCCTCCCGCTTGGCGACCTCGTACATCATCACGTTCGGCCAGACCGAGTGGCCCGGCGGCAGCTCACCCTTGCCGGTGCCCACCTGGGTGTAGACCTGGAACAGGTTGGCGGTGTGCGGGGTGTTGTCGTACCAGGCGAACCGGTCCTTCGCCTCGTCGCCCCAGATCGGGAACAGGTAGTCGCGGGCCCGCTCGTAAACCTCCCGCGGGATGTACTCCTGCAGGTAGGGGTAGGCGTAGAGGAAGGCGGCGAGTTGTTCCTTGAGCAGGGTGTGTTTGCCCTTCCCGCCGAGGTAGACCTCGACCGCCCAGTGGATCAGTCGGACGATCTCGGGCGTGTCCGGCGGCAGTTGCACCGGCAGCCCGACGTACCGGGCGTCGGGGTCCTTGATCTGCGCGAACGCCGACGGGTTGGCCAGGTACATGTCGATCAGCGAGGGAAGCTCGAACGACATCTGGTGCGAGTCCCGCCAGCCGACGCCGTTGGCGCAGTTCTGGGCGTCCGTGCCGCCGTAGACCATCTTGCTGAAGTCGCCGTAGTAGCACCGGACATCGGTCATGAACTCGACGGCGCGGCGGTAGGAGACCCGCTCGATCCAGTCCGCCCCGATCCCGAACGGCACCGACGACCCGGTGCCCGCCGGGCCCTCGACCACGACGGTGAACGGGCCGGTGTCCGCGGGATCGAAGCCGGTGAGGTCGCCCACCTGGCCGCCTAGGGTGCCCTCGTACCGTACGGTCCCGGCCGCGTCGGTGACCCGGAACCGGTCGCCGTCCACGGCCCGCGGCGCGGTGAACCGCTTCGCCTGACCGAGGTTGTAGCCGCTCTGGTTGACGAAGACGGGCTGGTCGGCGTCGGGCTCGCCGGGTGGGGTCCAGTCGCATCCCGCCGCGGTGGTGGGATGCCCGGCCGGTACGCCGTCCAGGGCGTTCACCACGACGCCGGTGAAGGACGCCCGGGCGTGGTAGACCCCGAGGCCGATGGTGCCGCCGGCGGCCGGCGCGTCGACCACCGCCACCCGTTGCGCGTCGATCTCCACGACCGAGATGTCGTTGGCCCGCCGGATGACCAGGTCGTGCCAATCTCCCTGGCGCACCGGCGCCGGGCCTTGGCACACGTTCCGGGTGACCGGGCGGGCGATCTGCACGCCGGACCAGCCGGCGAGTTGGGCGGCGAGGTTGTTCTGGGTGACCGCGTACGGCTCGCGGAGGTCGGTCAGCAGGGAGACGGTGGGCGAGCTGGCGGTCGCCTCGACGCGGACGCGCGCCCGCAGCTCGTACGCCGCGGGCAGGCCGACCGGGGTGCTCGGGGTGATGTATCGGCCCGAGGTCTGGGTGCGGGTGTCGACTGTGACGTACGGGAACTCGCCGCTGCCCGTCGTCCATTCGTCGAGCGACCCGGTCAGGGCACGCCAGCCGGCGAGGCCCGTGGTGAAGTCGTCGAAGTAGAGCTGCTGGGCCGCCGCCGCGACGCCGTCCGGAGCGGCGGCCGCCGCCGTTCCGGCTGACAGGGCGGCGGACGCCACCAGGATCGGCGCCAGGGCCGCGGCGGCCCATCGGCGCGTACGTGTGGTCACGAAGACCTCCTCGTGGTGGGCGGGCGGTTGCTCAGGGAGTACGTAGTACGGCTCGAGATCGACCCACTGCGGCAAGCAAGCTGCCGGGAAATGCCGATTGCCACGCAGGTTTCGGGGGTGCGCTTGCGACATGTGAGAAGTTAATGCGCCTGTTGCATGCCGTCAATCAGTACGAAGCTGGAAAGCGCCATCCCCGCGCGCCCGGCCCCCTGTGGACGCCAGCCGGTCGCCCGCTCGTCGCCCCAGAACGCGCCTCCGCCGCGAGGATCCGACCACTCACCGCAACGACATTGCCGTGCGTAAATGTCCGCTGCTAGTCATGGGGCACGTCGTTCCGGCGGACGCGAACTACGACCTTGCTGGAGGTACGAGTCATGCCCCGTCCACCCTTCTCCCCCGGGCTCCGCGATGCGGCGCCACGACCACGCGGCGTCGCCCTCATTGCGGCCGGCCTGCTCCTGCTGTCCTCGATCGCGATAACGTCCGGGCCGGCGGCCGCCGCCAGCCCGACGCTCACCCTCGAACCGGCAATCGACGACACGGCCTGCGCCGCGAACGTCGACGGCACAGCCGAATTCACCCCCGTCCTCTCGCTCGACCTGCCGACCCGGGCGACCTGGCTCAACCAGACCCCGCCGTACACCTTCGACCGCACCGACACGATGGCCGCCGGCTTCGACCGGGTCGGCTACTGCCTCGAGCTGGACGGCCCGGCGGGCCCGCAGTGGGTCTGGGCGGCCATGGAACCCTTCACCACGGACGCGCACCGCCTCGGCCTGCCCACCCACACCGGGGAGATCACCCGCCAACGGGTGAACGACCTGGACGTGGCCTCCAACGTTCCCAGCGTCACCACGGGCACCGGCCTCGCCGGCTACCTGGAGATGTGGCCCAACACCTACGGCACGGGCTCGTCCCGGCAGATCTCCGGCGCCTCGTCCACCACGTACGACGCCGACGACACCGTCAACGCCTCCGGCGGGTACGGGTCGTTCCAGGTACACCAGGTCGGCGCCAACCGCCCCTCGCCGGACACGCCGCGCACCGTACTGGCGGTCAACACCTTCACATCCACCGGCGCGGCGCTCTCGCTCGGCATCGGCTCCGCGCCAACCGGTCACCCGGACTGGACGTTCGCCGGGAACGCCGGCACCTTCACCCAACGACGGCTGACCGTGTACGCCCGTTCCTCCGTGCTGACCCTGAATCAGCACCCGCAGGACCGCCAGTTGTATCCCCGGGACGCCGCCAACCGCGCCACCGTGCCGGTGTCCGGAGCAGTCACCGATCCGCGGGTCAAGGCGGTTCAGCTCCACGTCACCAGCGGCGACGACGAGTGGACCTACACCGCCCCGGTCACCGACCGGCGCGACTTCTCGTTCCGCCCCCGCATCGACGCCGCGTTGCGCGAGTACCGGTTCGAGCTACGCGCGCTGGGCGCCCAGGTGACCCGCCGGGTGGACGTATGGGAAGGCATCCTGGCCGGCGACGTCTACGTCATCCAGGGCCAGTCCAACGCCGTGTCGGCCACCTACAAGGGCTCCTCGGCCGGCGAGGAGTCGCCGTACATCCGCAGCTACGGGTCTCCCACGGCCGAGCCAGTCCTGTCAGCGGCGGACCGGCGCTGGAACTACGCCGGCAGCGAGGTCACCAACCAGCCCGGCTCCATCGGGCAGTGGGGCATCCGCATGGCCCGGCGCATCGTGGACACCTACCAGGTGCCGGTGGCCATCCTCAACGGCGCGCACGGCGGCCGGCCGATCTCGTTCTTCCAGCGCAACGACGCGGACCCGGACGACATCAGCACCAACTACGGCCGGCTGCGGCAACGCCTGGTGGGCGCCGGGGTGCTGGGCGACGTCCGCGGGCTGCTCTGGTACCAGGGCGAGTCCGACAACGACCAGGCGGCCGTGCACGTCACCGGCTTCACCGCGCTGCTCGACGACTGGCGAGCCGAGCTGGGCGCCGACCTCGCCGAGGGGACCCGGTACTTCGTCTACCAGGTGCGTACCTCGCCATGCAGCAACAGCACCACCGGCGCGCTGCGCGAGGCACAGCGGCAGATGGGCGACACGCTCGGCGTGACCCTGCTGTCGACCAACGGCCTGTCGGGCCACGACGGCTGCCACTACGCCTGGGAGCAGGGCTACCGGGAGATGGGCGACCACACGTTCGCGGTGGTCGCCCGCGACCTCTACCACGGACCCGGTGCGGGGGTCGCCCCGCCGAACCCGAGCACTGCGGCGTTCTCGAACCCCGAGCGCACCGAGATCACCATCCAGCTGCGCAGCGACGACCCGCTGACGGTCGAGCCGGGTTCCGCGGCGGACTTCCGGGTCAACGGGACCGCGGTCACCGTGACCGATGTCGAGTACGTCGCCGGCGGCCGGCTGAAGCTGACCCTCTCGGCGCCCGCCGACGGCGCGACGGGCGTGAGCTACCTCAGCCACCTGCGGGCCGGACCCTGGATCGTCAACGCGACCGGCAGCGGCCTGCTGACCTTCTACAACCTGCCGATCACCTGATCGGATCCGAGGCGGGCAGGACGCG
>NZ_VSFA01000112.1 GCF_008119785.1 Micromonospora sp. MP36
ACATCCAGGTTCGAGCGCGATCTTGGGGGGCTCAGCCCGAGAGGGCGGCGGCGATCGCGCGCAGTGGGCGGCCGGATTCGGCGATCGGCACGGTGAACGCCAGCCAGGAGCCGTCGGTGAAGTCGATGCGTAGCCGCTTCGGGTTGAGCCGGTGCCAGCCCACCCGGGCCGACCCGACGTCGGCCCGCGACGCCCACCAGACCACCCGGGTCTCGGCCAGGGACCGCTCCTCGTCCGCCTGGTTGGCCAGCAGCTTCACCGGCCCGGTGAGGCAGACCAGCAGCCGCCGGTCGGTGACGGCGAGCAGGGTGTGCCGGAGTTGCCCGTCCGGCCGGGGCGGGTTGACCGCCCGGTGCAGCCGGGAGGCGGCCGAGCCGGGGGCGCCGCGGCCGGCGATGCCCCAGGCGATCACATCCACCAGCCGATCGCCGCGGTCCCAGGTGGCCAACGGGGCGAGCACGTTGAGCAGCACCGAGCCGACCGTCGCCCGGCCGGCGACCTCGGGTGCCGCCGGTTCGGGCGGCGGGGGTGGCGAGGCGCCGTTGGCGACCTCGGCCTTCGCGGACGCCAGCACCCGCTCGTCCGGCCCGGCGAGCTGGCCGATCCGGTCGCGGTACCTGGTCTCTTCCATCGGCTCAGTATCGGTCGTAGCCGTGGTCGTCGGCGGCTGGGCGCTCCGCGGCCGGCGCGTTGCCCATCACCTCGCCGACGATCTCGCGGACCCGGGCGGCGGCGGCCTCCTGGGCGCGGTTCGCGGCGGCGGTGAACTCCTCAGCGAGGGTGTACGAGTCGAAGCGCATGGCCCGGGCGTTGATCTCGGTGGAGAGGATCTTGCCGTCGGCGGCCGCGGTGACCGTGACCAGGCCGGAGTCGCTCACCCCCTCGGCGCTGCTCTGCTCCAGCTCGGCCATCCGCGCGCCGAGCTGACGCTGCCACCCGTCGAGGTTGCGGGCCAGCGCCTCGATCCGGTCCAGGGCGGGGAAGGTCATGGCTGCCTCTCAGTTCACGATCGAGTCGAAGACGTTCTGCACGCCCTTGGTGTACGGGCCCAGGTCCTCCTTGTAGGTGCCGTCCACCAGGTAGTTGCGGTCCTTGTGCCCGTCGGAGATGTCGTGCAGGCCGACGCCGGTGTCCAGCAGGGTGCCGCCGATGCCGGGGATGTTCACCGGGGATGCCTGGTTGATGGCGAACTTGCCCGGGAACAGGATGGCCGCGCGTTTCATCTTGAACGCGAGCGCCTCCGTGGTGTAGCCGGACTTGTTCCACGCCTTGTACGCCTTCTTGGCCTTGCGCAGCTCCATCACCAGCTTGCGGTACTTCGTGAGCAGCTCGGCGACCTTCTCCAGCTTGGTCACCAGCTTGGTCAGGATCTCGGCGAACCGGGCCACGATCTTGGACATCCGGCCGACCGTGGTGGCCAGCCGGGCCAGCACCCGGACGACCGTGGCGGCCAGCGTCACGCCGGCGCTAAGGAACGCGGCCACCGCGGCGATGATGACCTCGGTCAGGAACCAGAGCAGGAACTCCAGGATCAGCTCGACCAGGAGGTTGAACGCGTCGACCGCCGCGTTCGCCGCGTCGACCAGCACCTCCTTCGTGCCGTCCAGCCCCTTGGCCAGCTCCTCGATCGCCTGCTCGACGGACTCCATCGAGGCGTGGAACTTCTCCGCCGCGTCGCCGTCCCAGGCACCGCGCAGCCGGGCCCGGTCGGCGACCTGATCGCCGGCGATCTGCCGGACCGCCTCGCCGGTGGTCAGGGCGAGCTGGGCGGCCTGCATCAGGTCGTCCGGCTCACCGGCGACCAGTTCCAGCAGCTGCTCGAACGGCCAGAGCACGGCCTCGGAGAGCGGCTTGAACGGGTCGGGGGTGCCCGACACGATCTGCTCGAAGTAGGTCTTGTTGCGCTGCAGCGCCTCGGTGCTCATGTTTTGCCCCCTCAGGCGCCCGGCGCGAACAGGTCGGTGGTCGCCACGTCGGTCCCGGTGTAGGCGTCGGCCGTGTCGCTCATCCCCTCGGCGATGTCGGCCATCACCTCCGCGCCGTCCTCCAGCCCCTGCAGGCATGCCTCGAACTGCTCCGCGTACGCGGCCGCGAGGCTGAAGGACGCCGGCATGATCCCGAAGGCGTGCCGGGGGACGTGCCCGTCGTGGAACTTCTGGCGCAGCTCGCGGAAGCGGGTGGCCCGCTCCCGGGAGGTGGCGGCGAAGGCGGTCAACGCCTCCGGTTGGACGTCCAGGTTCTTGCTCGGACTCGTCATGGACTCTCCCCAGTGTCCAGTCGGCACGCGTCCGTCGTCGCCGTGGCGCGAAGCGACCGACGGGAATACCACCCTAGGCGATCTATGAAATCCGCCGTCGCCCCGTCCAGGGGCGGCGGGGACTGGCGCCGGCACGGTACACAGGGGAGGCAATCCGCCCGGGACCGCAACTCGAGGAGTCTCCGATGATCCTGGCCCGCGCCGACCAGGTCAGCCGTCGTTACGGCGAGGTGCTGGCCCTGGACGGGGTCGACCTGACCGTCCGCGCCGGTGAGCTGGTCGGCCTGCTCGGCCCGAACGGCGCCGGCAAGAGCACGCTGATCAACCTGCTGGTCGGGGTACGCCGGCCCACCGCCGGCCGGGTGGAGCTGTTCGGCGCCGACCCGCGCGACGCGGCGAGCCGGCGGCAGCTCGGCGTCACCCCGCAGGAGACCGGCCTGCCCGGCACGCTGCGGGTCGGCGAGGTGATCGACTTCGTCTCCCGGCACTTCCCCGACCCGGTCCCACGCGACGAGTTGCTCGACCGGTTCGGCCTCGGCGACCAGGTGAAACGGCAGACCGGCGGGCTCTCCGGCGGGCAGCGCCGCCAACTCGCCGTGGCGCTCGCCTTCGTCGGCCGGCCCCGGCTGGTCGTCCTCGACGAGCCGACCACCGGGCTGGACGTCGAGGCGCGGCACGCGCTCTGGGAGGCGATCCGCGGCTTCCACGCCGACGGCGGCGCCGTGCTGCTCAGCAGCCACTACCTGGAGGAGGTGGAGGCGCTGGCGCAGCGGGTGGTGGTGATCGGCCAGGGCCGGGTGCTCGCGGACGACACCGTCGAGGCGATCCGGGGCATCGTCGGCGTACGCCGGGTCAGTCTGGTCGCCGACGACCTGCCACCGCTGCCCGCGGTGGTGGCCACCGAGCGCATCGACGGGCGGACCCACCTGCTTACCACGGACGCCGACCAGCTCGTCCGCGACCTGGTCACGGCCGGGGTGGCGTTCCGGGAGCTGGAGGTCCGGCCCACCTCGCTGGAGGAGGCGTTCCTCGCCATCACCGCCGGCGACCGGCCCGCGCCCGCCACCGTCTGAGGAGGAGATCCTGTGCCGCTCGCCCTGGTCCACGCCCGCTACCAGCTTCTCGAAACCGTCCGGATCCCGGTCGCGATCTTCGGTAGCGCCTTCTTCCCCGCCGCCGCGATGCTCTTCTTCGTGGTGCCCTTCGCCGGGGACGATCCCGCCGGGGCCACCTACGCCACCGCTGCCATGATCACCTTCGCGGTGATGAGCGCCAACATCTTCCAGTACGGGATTGGCGTCGCCGAGGACCGGGACAAGCCCTGGGACCCGTACACGAGGACGTTGCCCGCGGGCCCGGTGCCCCGGTTGGCCGGCCGGATCCTGGCCGGCCTGGCGCTCACGTACCTGTCCATGATCCCGGTGGTGGTGATCGCGGCGGTGGCCACCGCCGCTCGGGTGACCCCGGTGCAGTTCCTGCTCGGCGCCGGTGCGGTAGCGGTGATCTCGGTGCCGTTCACCCTGTTCGGGCTGGCCATCGGCTATTCGCTGCCGAGCAAGGCGGCGGTCGTGGTCGCCCAGCTCATCTTCTTCCCGCTCGCCTTCGGCGGCGGTCTGCTCTCGGGCCCGGACAGTGCGCCCGGCTTCATCAAGGCGGTCGCTCCCTACCTGCCCACCCGGGGCGCGGTGGAGGTGGTGTGGGCGGCGGTCACCGACTGGCAACCGCGGCCGGTCTCGCTGGCCATGCTCGGCGTCTGGATCGTGCTGCTCGCCGGCATCGCCGGATGGGCTTACCGGCGGGACGAGGGACGGCGCTTCACCTGACGTCTTGTCCGATTCCGGCCCGGCGACCGGTGCGGCGGTGCCACGATGCCGGCAGGGCGTGCCAGTGGGGCCGCCCCCGGCGAGAGGGGTCAGCGTGAGCGGCGTCGAGCCCGGCACCCCGTGCTGGACCGACCTGGCCACGCCCGGGCTGGCGGACGCGAAGCGCTTCTACTCGGGGCTGTTCGGCTGGACCGGACGGGTCTCCCCGGAGCCGGCGGCCGGCGGCTACGCGGTCTTCCTGAAGGACGGGCGGGCGGTCGCCGCGGCGGGGCCGCCGGCCGCACCGGACCAGGTGCCGATCTGGTCGACGTACGTGGCGACCGACGACGCCGACCTGGTGGCCACCCGGGTGGAGGCGGCCGGCGGCCAGGTGGTGGTCGCCCCGTTCGACGTCTTCGACCAGGGCCGGATGGCGGTCCTCTCGGACCCGGCCGGCGCGGTGTTCAGCGTCTGGCAGCCGATGGCGATGCGCGGCGCGGAGCTGTTCAACGCCCCCGGTTCGATGTGCTGGAACGAGCTGGTCACCCCCGATCCGGAGGGGGCGCGGGACTTCTACGCGCTGGTCTTCGGCTGGCACGCGGAGGAGCAGCCGGCGGAGCCGGCCCCCTACACCGGCTGGCGGTGCGGTGCCCGGATCGTCGGGGGGATGACCCCGCCGCTGGAGGAGTTGCCGGCTGACCTGCCCGCGTACTGGTCGGTGTGGTTCGCGGTGGCGGACGCCGACGCCACCGCCGCCCGCGCCGCCGAGCTGGGCGGCACCGTCCTGGTCCCGCCCCGGGACACCCCGCGGGGCCGGCTCGCCGCCCTCCGCGACCCCCAGGGCGCGCTCTTCTCCGTCCTCACCCTGGCCCACCCGCGTCGATCATGAAGTTGTTGTCCTCGACTTCGGGGCGGCTTCGATCGGCCCCAACTTCATGATCAATCCGACGGGGGGCGGACCGGGACGACGAGCGGGCCGTGGTCGCCCTGGATAACGCGGACGTGGGCGCGGTAGTGGGTGGCGAGCAGGGTCTCGGTGAGCACATCCCGGGGTGGGCCGGCCGCGGCCACCCGGCCGTCGGCGAGCAGGACCAGCCGGTCGGCGTACTCGCCGGCCACCGAGAGGTCGTGCATGGTGGCGAGCACGGTCAGGCCGTGCTCGCGGCGGAGCCGGTCGACCAGTTCCAGCACCTCCTGCTGGTGGCCGATGTCCAGCGCGCTGGTCGGCTCGTCCAGCAACAGCAGGGTGGCGCCCTGCGCCAGGGCGCGGGCCAGGAACACCCGCTGCCGCTCCCCGCCGGAGAGGGTGGCCAACTCCCGGTGCCCGAACGCGCCGAGGTCGAGCCCGTCCAGCACCTCGTGCACGGCGGCCAGGTCGGCGGCCGACTCCCGGCCGAGCGGCGGGATGTACGGGGTACGCCCCAGCAGCACGTAGTCGAACACCGACATGCCGGCCGGCACCACCGGGGACTGGGCGACCGTGGCGACGACCCGGGCCCGGTCCCGGCGGCGGAGGGAGTGGATCGGCGTACCGAAGAGGGAGACCGTGCCCGGCGCGGGCAGCAGGCCGCCGACGGCGCGCAGCAGGGTCGACTTGCCGGCGCCGTTCGGGCCGATGACGGTGACCCACTCGCCCACCGCGACGGTCAGATCCACGCCGGCCAGGATCGGCGCGCCGCCCAGGTCGACGTGCAGGTCCCGCACCTCGACGGCGTGCGGCGAAACCTCCGGCCGCGGGGCCGGCAGCCAGGACTCGCGTTGATGATTCGCTCGCTGGCGCGCGCTCATGCCGCCACTCCGCTTCGCTCCGTGCCGTCATGAGGCACCAAGGCACTGCGTTGACGATTCGCTCGCTGGCGCTCGCTCATGTGAACACCCGGCGGGAGGTCCGCAGGACCAGGACGAAGAACGGGCCGCCGAGCAGCGCGGTGACCACGCCGATCGGGAGTTCGGCGGGGGCGGCGACGGTCCGGGCGGCCACGTCGGTCAACGCCAGGAAGGCTCCGCCGAAGAGCATCGAGAGCGGCAGGATCACCCGGTAGCTGGATCCGGCGAGCAGCCGTACGGTGTGCGGCACGATGATGCCGACGAAGCCGATCAGCCCGGAGGCGGAGACCGCGGCGGCGGTGCCCAGCGAAGCCGCGGCGATCAGCAGGTAGCGCGAGCGCTGCGGGTGCAGGCCCAGGCTGGTGGCCTCGTCGTCGCCGACGGAGAGCACGTCCAGCTCGCGCCGGTGCAGCAACACCACCACCGCGGTGAGCACGAAGTAGGGCAGGACCAGCCGGACTTCCTGCCAGCCGGCGGTGGCCAGCCGTCCGAGCAGCCAGGAGTAGACCTGCTGGATGCTCTCGGAGTGCCGCTGCAGCAGGTACGTCTGCCCGGCGGAGAGGAACGCGGACACCGCCACCCCGGCCAGGATCAGCGTGGCGGGTGACCGGTGGCGCCCGCCGGCCGCGCCGAGCAGGTACGTCATGGCGACCGCGCCGAGTGAGCCGACGAACGCGGCGAGCGGGATGGTCAGCGGCATCCCGCTCAGCGCCCCGCCCGAACCGACGCCGAGCGCGATGACCGTGGTCACCGCGAGCCCGGCGCCGGCCGCCACGCCCAGCAGGTACGGGTCGGCCAGCGGGTTGCGGAAGACGCCCTGGTAGCAGCCGCCGGCCAGGGCCAGCAGCGCGCCGACGAGCAGGCCGAGCACGACCCGGGGCAGCCGCAGCTCGGTGACGATGGCGATCTCCCGCTCGGTGAGCCCGCTGTCCAGGTGCACCCCTGGCAGCAGGTTGAGCAGTTCGGCGGCCACGCTGCCGGGCGGCAGGCTGACCGGGCCCAGCGACACCCCGGCCACCAGCGCGACCAGCACCGCCCCGAGGCCGGCGAACAGCCAGCGTTTGCGCAGCCCGGCCGGCCGGACCGGGGCCACCGGTCCGGCCGTGGGCAGGCCGGCGGGCCGGGACGTCCCGACCCGCCGGACCACTGGTCGCACGGTCACCGCTGGGTCACGCCGGGACCTTGGCGGTGGCGTCGACGATCGCCCGGACCAGGTCGACCACCCGCGGGCCCCAGCGCGAGGCGATGTCGTCGTCGAGGGCGACGATCTGGTTGTTCTTCACCGCGGTCACCCCGGCCCAGCCGCTGCGGGCCTTGACGGTCTCCGCGGTCTGCTTGCAGCACTTGGTGTCGGCCAGGAAGACGAAGTCGGGGTTCGCCTTGACGATGACCTCCTGGGAGAGCTGCGGGTAGCCGCCCTTGGTGCCGTCGGCGTCCGACGGGTCGGCGATGTTCTCCAGGCCCGCGAGGGTGTAGATCGAGCCGATGAAGGTCTTGCTGGTCGCGGTGTACAGCTCCGGGCCCAGCTCGTGGTAGTAGGTGAGCTTCTTCGCCCGCTGCGGCAGATCCTTGGTGAGCGCGGCGATGTCGTCCTTCATCTTCTTCGTGACGTCCGCCGCCTCGGACGGGTGGCCGGTCAGCGTGCCCAGGTCGGTGATCTGCTGGTACGTGTCGTCCAGCGTGGTGGCGGCCGGGGTGAGCAGCACCGGGATCTTCAGCGTGGTGAGCTGGTCGACGATCTTGTTGATGTCGTTGGAGAGCACCACCAGGTCGGGGCTCTTGCCGGCGATCGCCTCGGCGTTTGGCTGGAAGCCGGACAGGTCACTCTTCGGCGCCTCCGGCGGGTAGTTCGACTGGTCGTCGACCGCGACGACCTGCTTGCCGGCCCCGATGGCGAAGAGCATCTCGGTCGCGCTCGGCGAGAGCGACACGATCTTCTCCGGGCGCTTCTCCAGGGTCAGCTTGCCCACGGTGGCCGGGAACGCGGCGGCCGCGGAGCTGCCGCCGGCGGCCGGGGTGTCGGTCGCGGTCTTCTCGGCGCAGCCGCCAAGGAGCAGCGCGCCGACCGCGAGGGCGGTGGCGAAGAGCCGGGGGGTACGTCTGGACATCGGTCCTCCTGTCGGTCGAGGAGCTGGTGCTTCGCCGACAGGACCGCCTGGGCGTGCCCGTCCGCGAGGCGCCCTTCCTCGAGAGCGCGTGTCGCGACCGTGCCGCAGGCGACCTGGCTCGTCCCCACGGTCGTCGGTGCCGGCCGGGGGCCGACGCCGCGTGCGGGGCATCACAGTTGCGGGACAGCGCCGGTTTCGCACCGGCTTCGCTGCGGGCTGGTCGGTGCCACGGTAGCGCATGACCAGCGGAGATCGTCCGGACGGGAGGGTGGGTGCGGACCTTGGCGGGGGGGGGTGTATCGGGGCCGCCCGCCCACCCTCGCCCGGAGCGCCACGGCGAGGAGCCGGCCGTACCGCCGGCAATGATTTTCCATCCTTTGACCTCTGGCGAAAGTTCCCTCCAGGCGCGACAGTGAACGGCAACGATGCCGTCTCCCTGGGGAGCTGCCATGGCCATGAGACCCCTGCGCGCGTTCGCCGTCGCCGGCGTCACCGCGCTCGCCATCCTCGGCACCACCACCCCCGCCGCGGCCGCGAAGCCGGCCACCGGCACCACCGCGGTCACCCACGACGAACAGATCACCTGGCAGGGCTGGTCCGGCACGGGCTGGTCGACCGGCACCACCGCCGGCACCACCGGCACCGCCGCCGGCCTCACCCTGAGCACCCCGGTCGGCACCATCGTCTACAAGGACCCGCACACCGGCGTCCGGCGCACCTGGGCGTACGGGACCTGGACCTCGCCGCTGACCGAGGTCGGCTTCGGGGCCACCGAGCTGGTCGCCTCCTGGAACGCCGACACCCCCGCCGGCACCTGGCTCCAGGTCGAACTCCAGGGCACCTACACCACCGGCACCCGCACCCCCTGGTACGTGATGGGCCGCTGGGCCTCGGGCGACGCCGACATGCGGCGGACCAGCGTCGACAAGCAGGGCGACCGGACCTCCAGCATCTGGACGGACACCTTCGCCATCAACAACCCGGGCGCCGGGGTGCTGCTGCGGGCGTACCAGCTCCGGCTGACGCTCTACCGGGACCCGGCCGGCACCGCCTCGCCGGTGGTCCGGTCGGTGGGCGCGATGAGCTCGAACGTGCCGGACCGGTTCACCGTCACCCCGAGCGCCGGCCACATCGCCTGGGGCACCGAACTGGCCGTGCCGCGCTACTCGCAGAACATCCACGCCGGCCAGTACCCGCAGTACGGCGGCGGTGGTGAGGCCTGGTGCTCGCCCACCTCGACCGAGATGGTGGTCGAGTACTGGGGCCGGAAGCCGTCCCCGGCCGACATGTCCTGGGTGGACCCGAGCTACGCCGACCCGACCGTCGACCACGCCGCCCGGAGGACCTACGACAACCAGTACGGCGGCACCGGCAACTGGCCGTTCAACACCGCGTACGCGGCCACCTTCCCCGGACTGGAGGCGAAGGTGACGCGGCTGCACTCGCTCGACGAGATCGAGCACTTCATCGCCGCCGGGATCCCCGTGGTGACCAGCCAGTCCTTCCTCGCCAGCGAGCTGGACGGGGCGGGCTACGGCACCGCCGGGCACCTCATGGTGGTGGTCGGCTTCACCGCCACCGGCGATGTCATCGCCAACGACCCGGCCTCACCCAGCAACGACGCCGTCCGCCACGTCTACCGGCGCGACCAGTTCGAGCAGATCTGGCTCCGGACCAAGCGGACCACCGCCAACGGCGGCACCGGCAGCGGCTCCGGCGGCGTCGTCTACCTGATCAAGCCGACCACCGTGGCCTGGCCGTCGGTGGCCGGTTCCACCAACTGGTGATTCCCCTACCCACCCTATGGAGATGACAGTGATCAGACCCGCCCTGCGCGCGGCGGTCGCCCTCGCCGGCGTCGCCGCGCTCGCCCTCCTCGGCGCCGCCGCGCCCGCCCACGCCGACAACAACCTTCCGGTCCCCGCCCACGACGAGCAGATCACCTTCCAGGACTGGTCGAAGTACCCCGACTGGCGCACCGGCACCCACCAGGGCACGTACGCCATCCCGGGGCACCGCACCGGGATCACCATGGGCGAGCCGGCCGGCACAACCCCGTACACCGACAAGCACACCGGCGCGACCCGCACCTGGGAGTACGCCACCTGGACCTCGCCGGAGCGGCAGATCGGCTTCGACGCCACCGAGCTGGTCGCGTCGTGGAACGCGGAGACCCCGGCCGGCACGTGGATCCAGGTCGAGCTGCACGGCACCTACAACACCGGCCAGCAGACCCCCTGGTACGTGATGGGCCGCTGGGCCTCCGGTGACCAGGACATCAAGCGGACCACCCTGGACGGCCAGGGCGACCCCTGGTCGACCATCTGGACCGACACCTTCTCCATCGACAACGCCAAAAAGGGCGTGCTGCTGCGGTCGTACCAGCTCCGGCTGACCCTCTACCGGGCGCCGGGGCAGACCGCCGCGCCGCGGGTCTGGATGCTGGGCGCGATGAGCTCCAACGTGCCGGACCGGTTCACCGTCGCGCCGAGCAAGGGCGGGATCGCCTGGGGCACCGAGCTGGCGGTGCCGCGCTACTCGCAGAACATCCACGAAGGGGAGTACCCCGAGTTCGACGGCGGTGGTGAGGCCTGGTGCTCGCCCACCTCGACGGAGATGGTGGTCGAGTACTGGGGCCGGAAGCCCTCGGCGGAGGACACCGCCTGGGTCGACCCGAGCTACGCCGACCCGAACGTCGACCACGCCGCCCGGTCGACCTACGACTACGAGTACGAGGGCGCCGGCAACTGGCCGTTCAACACCGCGTACGCGGCCAGCTTCCCCGGCCTGGATGCGCGGGTCACCCGGCTGCACTCGCTGGACGAGGTGGAGCGCTTCATCAAGGCCGGCATCCCGGTTGTCACCTCGCAGTCCTTCCTGGCCAGCGAGCTGGACGGGGCGAACTACGGCACCTCCGGGCACCTGTTCGTGATCGTCGGCTTCACCGCCGACGGTGACGTGATCGTCAACGACCCCGCCTCGTCGTCGAACGAGGCGGTGCGCAACGTCTACAAGCGGTCGCAGTTCGAGCAGATCTGGCTGCGTACCAAGCGGTACCGGGCGAACGGCACGGTGGCCGGCGGCTCGGGCGGCATCGCGTACCTGATCAAGCCGGCGGACCGGCCCTGGCCGGTCGTGCCGGGCTCGACCAACTGGTGACGGGACGGGCCCGGCACGGTCCCCTCGGGACGGTGCCGGGCCCGTCGGTACGGTCATGGGCCGCCTGGCGTCACGCGGACGGCGCGAAGGAGGCCGGCGGGGTCGCCGGCCGGGAGGTCTCGCGGCGGCGTCGGATCGCCCGCACGATGATCCACACCCAGGCCACCAGGGCGGCCACGCCGGCCGCGGTGAGCCCGGTGACCAGCAGGTACGTCGACCCACCAGCGGTGGAGAAGACGCCGGCGCGGGCACCCGTGTCGCGGGCCGGGGCGGTGGCCCCGGTGGTCAGCCCGTCCGGCGCGTCGTAAAGGATCACGTCGGCGCGCCGGGCGCCACCCTCGGTGGCGACGAAGTCGCCGCGCCACTCGCAGTTGCGCCGGCCGCACTCCTCGTGCACGGCGGTGAACGTGCCCGCCGTGCCGCCACCGTTCTTCGCCTGCCAGGCGGGGGCGAGATCGGTGGCACCCATCATCAGTCCGATGGCGGCGATGACCGGTAGACCGATCCAGACGAAGACCTTCGTCCGCCACCCGTTGATCGTGTTCAGCAAACTCACAGCGGCCGACCCTAGCGGCACGACGGTGATCGTGCTGCCCCGTTTCCCGGCGCCTCCCGGCCAGCCGCCGGCGGCCGCGGGGACCCTGACGGCCTATTGCTCGCGGCGCGGCTCGGCCTGCTCGGGCTGGTCCTCCCCGGCGAGCGCGGAGCGCAGCCGCTCCTTCTCGGCCCGACGCCGGGCCGACGCCTCGGACATCTCCCCGGCCATCTCGTCCCGCCAGCCACGGAGCAGGAAGAACGACAGCGCGGCGGAGAAGACCAGCGCCAGCATCAGCCGCAGGAACGGGTTCATGTCGATGAACCAGAGGGCCGCCAGCACGCCGAGGAACAGCCCGATCCGGCCCAACGTGTACTTGACCGCCGCGCTCACGTTCGCACTCCGTTCTCCATCACCGGTGGGGCGGCCTCAGCCCGTACGCCGGGCCAGCCAGTGCACGCCAGGAAACCAGATCACCGCGTAGACCACGGTGAACACCGCCGCGGCCAGCGCGCCGGAGACCAGCGGCGGCAGACCGGCGGCCAGGCCGGCCGCGAGCAGCCCGGCGACCACCCCGACAGCGAGGCCGGCGAGCGCCGCCATCACCCGGGCGGCACCGAACTCCCAGGCCCGGAAGTCGTCCCAGAAGAGCCAGACCGGCAGGATCACCGCCAGCCAGCCGTTGGTCCGCCCGAACCCGCCCGCACCCATGCTGGCGAACGCCCACTCGAAGAGCACCAGCGCCAGCACCCCGATCACCAGGCCGGCGAGGCTCACCCCGAGCAGGTCGCCCAGGGTGCGGATGCGCCCCTCCGCGTCCCGGCGGGGAAAGGTGCGCGACGGCTCCTGAGTGGTCATCCGGTCAGGCCCAGACCTGCTGCGGCTCGGCCCGGCGCTCGGCCAGCGACGGGGCCGCGTCGTACTCGCGGACGGTCTCGTAGCGGGTGTTCCGCTCGACCGGCCGGAAGCCGGCGTCCCAGATCAGGTGCAGCAGGTCGTCCCGGTGCATGGTGTTCGGCGTGCCATACGCGTCGGCGTCGTGGGTGATCTTGTATTCCACGACGGAACCGTCCAGATCGTCCACTCCGAAGTTCAGGGAGAGCTGGGCCACCGAGAGGCCGTGCATCACCCAGAAGCACTTGACGTGCGGGACGTTGTCGAACAGCAGCCGGGAGACGGCGAACGTCTTCAGCGACTCGGCCGGGGAGGCCATGGTGGTCTGGGCCTGGATCCGGTTACGGATCTTGCCGTCCGCCGAGTCGACGAAGTCGTGCTGGTAGCGCAGCGGAATGAAGACCTGGAAGCCGCCCGTCTCGTCCTGCAGCTCGCGCAGCCGCAGCACGTGGTCGACCCGGTGCCGGGGCTCCTCGATGTGGCCGTAGAGCATGGTCGACGGGGTCTTCATGCCCTTCGAGTGGGCCAGCCGGTGGATCCGCGACCAGTCCTCCCAGTGGCAGGCGTGGTCGACGATGTGCTGCCGGACCTCCCAGTCGAAGATCTCCGCGCCGCCGCCGGTCAGCGACTCCAGGCCGGCGTCCATCAGTTCGTCGAGGATCTCGTCGGCGCTCAGGCCGCTGATCTTCTCGAACCACTGCACCTCGGTGGCGGTGAACGCCTTGAGGTTGACGTTGGGCAGCGCGGCCTTCAGCTCCCGCAGCACCTTCGGGTAGTAGCGCCAGGGCAGGGTCGGGTGCAGGCCGTTGACGATGTGCAGCTCGGTGAGCTGCTCGTCCTCCATCTCCTTGGCCTTGCGGACCGCCTCGTCGATCCGCATCGTGTAGGCGTCCTTCTCGCCCGGCTTGCGCTGGAACGAGCAGTACGCGCACGAGGCGGAGCAGACATTGGTCAGGTTGAGGTGCCGGTTGACGTTGAACATCACCCGGTCGCCGTTCAGCTCGGTGCGCTTGTGGTGGGCCAGTCGCCCCAGCCAGGCGAGGTCGTCGCACTCGTAGAGGGCGATGCCGTCCTCTCGGGTCAGCCGCTCACCCGCGTACACCTTCGCTTCGAGCTCGCGCTTGACTCCGGCGTCCATCGAAAGCCCCGTCCCTTCCACCTGCTGTCCCGGTCGAGCGTACGTCGGCCCTTCGACGAACCGGCGGCCCGGTCAACCGCAGCGACGAAGTTCACCGGACGCCCGGCCGCCCGTCACCCTCTGCACATCGACATAGCTGCGCCGGTGAGGTAAGACAGGATGGGGCGGAACACACACTGGTACCGTCCCGGCTCGCCGCGCCCCACCTTGCGCGGAACACAGCCAGACCGGACGGGGAGCGGAATGGGCTACAGCAGGCAGGGCCGACGGCAACGACGCATGAGCCCGGTGATCTCCCCGGTGCTGCGGCCGAAGCTCTGGTCCGCCCTGCTCGGCGTGGTGGCGGCCGCGGCGCTCGCCACCCCCGTCTGGGCCGATCCGCTTCCCGACACCATTCCCAACGCCGGCTCCCGGCCGGAGGTCACGGGCACCTTCCAGCTGCCCGGCTCGATGCCCGGCCTGCCCGGCGTCACGCCTGGGGCCTCGGGCGGGCTCGGCGCCACCAAGCCCGGCGACGGTCCGCTGATCGCCCAGATCAACCAGGTTGACGCGCAGGTCGCCCAGCTCGGCGAGGACCTGATCCGGGCCAAGGGCGACCTGGACGCGGCAAAGGCGCAACTGGTCACCGCCAAAACCGCGTTCGACGAGGCTGTGCAGGCGCTCGACCGGGCCCGGGCGAACGCCGAGACCGCCGCCGCCGACGCGGTCAAGGCCGCGGCCGCGCTCCCGCCCGGCGAGTTCGGCACCGACCTGCGCGACCTGAACGCCCTGCAGCGCATCATCCGCGGCGACAAGGCCGAGGGGGCCACCGGCGCCGTGGACGGCGAGGTCGCCCGGGCCACCACCGCCGAGAAGATCGCCCGGGAGGCGTACGAGGCTGCGCAGAAGCGCGTCACGGACACCGTCGCGGAGTACACCAGGGTCGAAGCGGAACTGCACAAGCAGGAAGCCGCGCTGCTCAAGCTGCGGAAGGACAACGCCGCGCTGCTGCTCGAGGCGGCGCGGCGCGAGGACGCCGCCGAGCAGCAGCTCGGCAGCTCGTACGTCAGCAACCAGAGCGTCAGCGGGATGGTCGCCCACCCGATGGCGCTGGCCGCCGTACGGTACGCCCTCGCCCAGCTCGGTGACCCCTACCTCTGGGCGGCGGAGGGGCCGGACCGCTTCGACTGCTCCGGCCTGGTGCTCGCCTCGTACCAGTCGGCCGGCTACCGTGGCCTGCCCCGGGTCTCCCGCGACCAGTACTACGCCACCCGCTCCCGCACGGTCGACCCGAACGCCCTCCTCCCGGGCGACCTGCTCTTCTTCGCCTCCGGCAGCAGTTGGACGAGCATCCACCACGTCGCCATGTACATCGGCAACGGCAAGATGGTCGAGGCGCCGCGCACCGGGGACGTCGTCAAGATCTCGGTGGTCCGCTGGAGCCGGCTCTACGCCGCCACCCGCGTGGTCGGCGCCGTCCCCGCCCCGACCACCCCGACGCCGGCCCCGAGCAACACGACCACGTCGCCGACGCCGTCGGCCACCCCGAAGCCCACCCAGACGGCCACGCCGAAGCCCACCCCGAAGCCGACCAAGACGCCGACGCCGCGGCCCACCACCCCGAGCCCCTCCACCTCGCCGAGCACCTCGCCGTCGAACGGACCGTCCCCAACGCCGTCCCCCTCGACGACGAGCGGCTCGCCCACCACCGCACCGAGTGAGGCGACCAGCACGCCGAGCACGACGTCGAGCGCCGCCGACCCGTCGAACAGCGCGGCGGAGAGCGGGTCGGTCAGCCCGAGCGCCGGAAGCTGACCCAACGGCCTTCGTTCGCTCCGGACCGCCGCCCAGCGGCACGGAGGCCGAATTGTGGCCGGTGTCCGCTCCGGCTGTGCGGCCGGCCCGGAATGTGGCACGGTGAAACTCAGGCACTCCCGGCCGGCGCCGCGGACCGGGGGCGAGCGTGGGCGCGGAGGGGCGAGCATGGGCGAACACGAGGTTCCGGCGGAGACGGTCCACCCCGGATCCGAGCCCGACCGCACCGACCGGCCGGCCGGGCCGGGCACCGACCCGGCCGGCAACGCGCCGGCCACGGTCGGGGTGGCCCGGGCACGAGCCAGTGTCGCCGTACCGCCACCGGCCGACGACCGGCCGAACCCGCCGGCGACCGCCACGACCTACCCGGCGGCCGGCCCGGCGGAGCCCGCCCCGGCCCTGGACCGGCGGCAGCCCGGGGCCACCGTCGCGCCCTCGACCTGGTCGGCTTTCGCCGCCGCCGAACGGCCCGCCCGGGCGGCGGACCCGGCGCTCCCGAACCGCCCGTCCGACCAGGACGGCCCGCCGGCCGCCGGCCCCGCAGCAGCGACGGCGAGCGCCCCGCCCGCGCCACGGGTCGCCGGTTCCGCACGAGTGCCCGCGCCCGGGGGATCGTCGCCGGCGCCGCCCGCACCGCGCGCCGAGGCGGACCAAGCCCGGGCCAGCGCCGCCGTACCCGGACTGAGCCGGGTCTCGCCCGACGAGGTCGCCGACGCGGTGGTGGCCAAGGCCGGCGTGGCCACGGTCTACCGCGGACACCCGGTCAACCCCGAGCCGCCCGAGCCGGCACAGCCGCCGGAGCCGGCCCAGCCACCGAAGCCGCCCACGCCGGAACCCGAGCCGGCACCGACGCCCGTGCCGGGCCCGACCCCGCCGTCGCCCTCGCCGCCCATACCGGAACCGGAGCCCCCGTTCCGCCCGACCCCGCCGGTGCCCGCCCCGCCGCCCGGGCCCACCCCGCCCGGACCGGTCCCCCCGCTGCCGACGCCACCGGCGCCACCACCGGCTCCGCCGGTGCCCGCGCCTCCGCCGCCGCCCGGCCCCATGCCGGCCCCGCCGTTCCCACCGCCGCCCGCCACCGCCGGCCTCCCCGGGTCGCCGGCCGCGCCGACCGCCCGGACGAGCGCGTCGGTCTCGGCGCCGCCCGGCCCGCCGGTGGTGGTGCCGGCACCCGCGCTGCCTACCTGGCCACCGCCGGCCGAACCGACCAGGCCGGCCGAGCACGCTGGCGCCCCGGCACACCCGGCGACCCGACCGCCGGCCTACCAGGGCGGTCCCGACCTGGCCGGCACGGCGTACGGCGGCACCGACGGCCCCGGCTTCGCCACCGTCTCGTTCCCGCAGGGCAGCCCCCTGGAGAACTCCGGCTCGCTGACCGGGCACATCCTGGCCCAGGGCTGGGCCGAGGACGCGCCGGCCACCCGGTCCAGCAACACGAGGGTGGTGATCGTGCTGGCCGCCTCGCTGGCCCTACTGATCGCGATCAGCCTGGTGGTGGTGTTCCTGGCCAACGACGCGCTGAGCGGGTTGACCGACGGCGCGGTGAGCAAGTAACGGGGTGAGCCCGCCCACTACGGCCTCCCGAGGCCGCGCCGCGCCCACCGCTCCGCCGTACACTTGTGGAGATCACTGACCTGGCGCGCCGTTGCGCGCCCATGGGCGATCTTGCGGGCGATTCGGCGGCGTGCAGCGCTGCGGCAGGCCATCGCGAAGATGCGCCCCGCTCGAAAGGCATTTCTTGACCACCTTCGCCACCCCTGGCACGTCCCCGTCCGCCGACTCCACCCCGACGCCGGAAGCTCCGGCCACCGAAACCCCCGACTTCGCCGCCCTGGGCCTGCCCCGGCAACTGGTCGACGCGCTGGCCCGCCAGGGCATCACCACCCCGTTCGAGATCCAGCGGGCCACCCTGCCGGACGCCCTGGCCGGCCGGGACGTGCTGGGCCGGGGCCAGACCGGCTCCGGCAAGACCCTCGCCTTCGGCCTGCCGGTGATCGCCCGGCTCGCCGACCGCAACCGGGCCCGTCCGCTGCACCCGCGCGCCCTGGTGCTGGTGCCCACCCGCGAGCTGGCCATGCAGGTCAACGACGCGCTGATGCCGCTCGGCAAGGCGGTCGGCATCTTCCTCAAGACCGCCGTCGGTGGCGTCCCGTACGACCGGCAGATCGACGCGCTGCGCCGAGGCGTGGAGATCGTCGTGGCCACCCCGGGGCGGCTCGGCGACCTCATCGAGCGCGGCGTCTGCCGCCTCGACGACGTCGAGGTCACCGTGCTGGACGAGGCCGACCAGATGGCCGACATGGGCTTCCTGCCCGAGGTCACCGAGCTGCTCGCGAAGACCCCGGCGGACGCCCAGCGGCTGCTCTTCTCGGCCACCCTGGACAACGACGTCGACACGCTGGTCAAGCGGTTCATGACCGACCCGGTCACCCACTCGACCGCGCCGCCCACCGCCGCCGTATCCACCATGGACCACCACCTGCTGCTGATCCCGCCGCACGACAAGTTCGCCGTGGCCGCCTCGATCGCGGCCCGGGACGGGCGCACCATGCTCTTCGCGCGTACCCAGCTCGGCGTGGACCGGCTGGTCGAGCAGCTCGCCGCGGTGGGCGTACGCGCCGGCGGCCTGCACGGCGGCAAGACCCAGCGGATGCGTACCCGGACCCTGGCCGAGTTCCGTGAGGGTCGGATGAACGTGCTGGTCGCCACCGACGTGGCGGCCCGGGGCATCCACGTCGACGGGGTGTCGCTGGTGCTGCACGTGGACCCGCCGAAGGATCCGAAGGACTACCTGCACCGGGCGGGGCGTACCGCCCGGGCCGGGGAGTCGGGCGCGGTGGCCACCCTGGTGCTGCCGAAGCAGCGCCGGACCACGCTGGCCATGCTGGAGAAGGCGGGCGTCGAGCCGGCCCAGACCCGGGTCCGCGCGGGCGACCCGGCGCTGGCCGAGCTGACCGGCGCCCGCGAGCCCAGCGGGGTACCGGTCCGCGACGAGCCCGAGCCGCGCCGGCACGGCGACCGCCCGTCCGGCTCGCGCCGCTTCGGCGACCGCCGCGAGCGGAGCTACGCGGACCGCGGCGAGCGGGGTTACGCAGACCGTGACGAGCGCCGCGAGCGGGGCTACGCGGACCGCGGCGAGCGCCGCGAGCGCAGCTTCGCAGACCGCGGCGAGCAGGGTTACCCGGGCCGGGGCGAGCGCCGTGACCGGGGCTTCGCGGACCGCGGTGACCGGGGCTATACCGAGCGCCGCGAGCGGGGCTTCGCGGACCGCGGTGAGCGCGGCTTCGTCGACCGGGACGGGCACGGCGAGCGGCGGTACGGCGACCGTGGCGATCAGCGCTCCGGTCGGCCCTTCGGCGAGCGGCGCGAGCCCGGCGCGGACCGGCGCTTCGGCGACCGGGACGGCTTCGAGCGCCACGGACGCGACGAGCGACGCTTCGGCGACCGGCCTGCGGGTGAACGCCGCTTCGGCGACCGCGACGGCCGGGGTGAACGCCGCTTCGGCGACCGCGACGCCCGCAGTGAACGCCGCTTCGGCGACCGCGACGGCCGCGGCGAGCAGCGCTTCGGCGACCGGGGTGAGCGCCACTTCGGCGACCGCGACGGCCGCGGCGAGCGGCGCTTCGGCGAGCGGGGCGGTGACTTCCGGCCGACCGACCGGCGGGGCGGCTTCCGGCCGGAGGGCCGGGGCCGGGACGACCGGCCGCGCGACGATCGGCGCGGCTTCGGCGGGGGGGCCCCCGGCCCC
>NZ_VSFA01000113.1 GCF_008119785.1 Micromonospora sp. MP36
AGTGTGTTGTGGTGACCCGTTCCGCGACCAGCAGATCCCGCAGGTAGGCCGGGTCCTTGTGCCCACCCGGCTTCGCCAGCACCAGCCGCGCGCCGGTCTGCAACGGCCAGAAAAACTCCCACACCGACACGTCGAAGCTGACCGGCGTCTTCTGCAACACCACGTCATCGCCGCCGAGGCGGTACGTCCGCTGCATCCAGTCCAGTCGGTTCACGGCACCGCGATGCGTGTTCGGCACGCCCTTCGGCCGCCCCGTCGAGCCGGAGGTGTAGATGACGTACGCCAGATTGGCCGGTCCGGCCGAGGCCGGCGGATCACCGGTCGGCTGGCCCGCCCAGGTGTCCGCGTCGTCCAGCTCGAGCACGGTAGCTCCGCTGCGCGGAAGCAACTCACGCAAGTGCCCCTGCACCAGCACCACCGGCGCCGCCGCATCGGCGACCATGAACCCCAGCCGGCCGGCCGGGTACTCCGGGTCCAGCGGCACATACGCACCGCCGGCCTTGAGCACGCCCAGCAGCCCGACGACCAGCTCCACCGAGCGTTCGGCACAAACACCGACCAGAGTCTCCGGCCCCACCCCCGCCGCACGTAGCCGGTGCGCGACCTGGTTCGCCCGCGCGTTCAACTCCGCGAACGACACCGTACGCCCGTCGAACGTCACCGCCGGCGCCTCCGGAGTCCGGACCACCTGCTGCTCGACCAGCCCATGCACGGTGGCCTCGTGCGGAAAATCACCGTCCGTGTCGTTCCACGTCTCCAACAGCGCCCACTCGTCGGCGGTGAGCAGGTCAGCGCTCCCGACCAGGGCGGCCGGGTCGGCGAGCAGCGCGGTGAGCAGGGTCCGGTAGTGACCGGCGAGCCGCTCGATGGCTGCGGCGTCGAACAGGTCGGTGCGGTACTCGACCGCCATGCCGAGGCCGTCCTGCCCGGTGCGGACCAGGAGGGTCAGGTCGAACTGAGCCGTGCCGAGCGGCACGTCGATCCGGCTTACGTCCACTCCGGATAGTCGCGGCGACGCGGGCTCCTCGCCGTAGAGGAACATCACCTGAAACAGCGGGCTGTGGCTGGGGTCCCGGACCGGCCGCAGCGCCTCCACCAGCTTCTCGAAGGGCAGCTCCTGGTGCTCCTGCGCATCGAGCACGGCGGCCCGGACCCGGTGCACAAGCGCCTCGAACGACGGGTTGTCCGCCAGCGCGGTGCGGATGGGGACGGGGTTGACGAAAAGTCCGATGAGGTGCTCGGTCTCGACGCGACGGCGGTTGGCCACCGGCGTGCCGATCACTACGTCCCGCTCCCCGGTGTAGCGGGAGATCAGCACCTGGAAGGCGGCGAGCAGCGCCATGTACGGCGTCACGTGCAGGCGCTGGCAGAGCGCGAGCAACGCGTCCTGCGGGACGTCGAGCGGGAAGGACCGGGTGACCCCGGCGGCCGACTGCACGGCGGGACGCGGCCAGGTGGTGGGCAGTTCCAGCACCGCTGGCGCGCCGGCCAGCCGGTCACGCCAGTAGTCGAGCTGCGCGGCAGCCTCCGGTCCGGTCAGCCAGTCGTGCTGCCAGGCGGCGTAGTCGCCGTACCCGATCGCCAGCTCCGGCAGGTTCGGCCGGCGGCCGTCCCGGCGCGCGGCGTACAGCTCGCCCAACTCGGCGTGGAAGATCCGCAGCGACCACTCGTCGACCGCGACGTGGTGGACGGTGAGCAGCAGCACGTGCTCGTCCGGCGCGGTCCGCAGCAGGGTGGCCCGCAGCACCGGGCCGTGCGCGAGGTCGACCGGGGTGGCGGGCTCGGCGGTCAGCCGGGCCTGCACCTCCGCCTCCCGCTCGGCCGCCGGCAAGCCGGCGAGATCCACCACCCGCAGCAGCCCGGTCCGAGGCTCGGCGACGGCCTGCGTCAGGCAATCGCCGTCGGCGGCGAGCGTGGTGCGCAGCGGTGCGTGCCGGGCCACCAGTGCGTCCAACGCCCATCCCAGGGCGGCAGCGTCCAGCGGGCCGCACAGCCGGTACGCGCTGGGCACCAGATATGTTGCAGCGCCGGGCGACAGCTGGCTGAGGTACCACATCTGCCGCTGGGCGTACGACGCGACGGCACCGTCGGCCGCGCCTCGCGACGGGATGCGGTCGGCCTCGGACTCCGACGCCTTGCGGCGGGCGCGCAGGGCGGCCAGCAACGCGACCTTCTCCGGCGTGAGCAGATCGGTCACTCCAGCCGCCCGAGGATCGACGCGGTGTCCGCGTCGGAGTAGCCGAGGACCGTGAGGTACTGCTCGGCCGTCTCGTCCAAGGCGGGTCCGTGCTCGGCACGCAGCGCGGCGGCCAGTTCGGCGACCGTGGGATGTTCGAAGACCGCGCTCATCGGCACCCGGACGTCGAGCGCGGTACGCAACGCGGCAGCCAGCCGGGCGGCGGTGAGCGAGTCCCCGCCAAGCCGGAAGAAGTTGTCGTCGTCGCCGACCCGCTCGACGCGCAGCGCGTCGCGCCACGCCGCCGCGACGACGTCGCGTACCACCGTCCCGGGTTCGCGCACCGGCTCGTTGGTTGTCACAGGGTCTCCCAGTTGCTCGTGCTTTTCGGTGTTCAGACGTGGCGTGCGGCGTGCGGCGCCAGATCGAGGTCGAGGTCACCCGGGTCGGCGACGTCGGTCGTCGGGCAGCCGACGGGTGGCGTGTCGGAGGCGACCGCCTGCAGCAGGAACCAGAGCCACGCCTGGTAGCGGCCGACGATCTCGTCCACCGCCGCGCCCGCCTCCGCGGTCCCGAAGTCCTGGTCGTCGACGAAGGCCCGGGCGTGGCCGGTCAACTCCGCCCGCAGCCAGCCGATCGTCGCGTCCGGGTCGTCCAGCAGCGGGAAGGGCGGCTCGCTCGGGCCGGCGGCACCGAGCTTTCGGCGCAGGTCGTCGTACTCGGTCCAGACCGTCCGCTCGTCTGGGACGGTTCCGGCGACCAGGACCAGCGCCCGCGGCGCGTATCCCAGCGCGGTGAGCGCCCCGGTGACGTGGTACGCGAACCGGGCGGCGCTGCAGTAGCCGACGACGGTCAGGGCCGTTTCGCTGTCGGGGCGCAACCGGTCGAACTCGGCCACGCAGCGCGCGGCCAGCGTCTCGTAGTCGCACAGGTCCGGGCCGAGGTCCAGGGTGGTGACCGGGTCGAGTCGCCAGACCTCCCGTCCGGGGGCGGTCTCGGCGAGCGTGGCGGCGAGTCCGGGGCCTGCCGAGTCGCCGGGGAACTCGACGGTCAGCAGGCAGCCGGCGTCGGTCCCCGCCGCGATCTGTCGGAGCGCGATCCGGCTCATCGAACCCTCTCCATGGTGGTGGCCTCCAGGTGGCCGGTTACCGCGGTGGCGAGTGCCTCGGCGGCGGTCCGGAACTCGACCCTGTCCGGGGCGCGTCCGCCGGCGGCCAGCGGCGGGGTGATCAGTCTGCCGTTCACCCCGCCGCCTCGGCGTGCAGCGCCGCCACGGCGGCGAGGTAGTCGGCGAAGCGGCGGTGCTCGTAGAGCAGCGACGACCTCACTTGGACGTGGAGGCCACGGCGCACCTGCGCGGTGAGTCGTACGGCCAGCAGGGAGTCTCCGCCGGTGAGGAAGAAGTCGTCGTCCGGGCCGGGCGCGGCACCCAATACCGCCTGCCAGGCGGCGGCAACGGCACCCGCTACAGCCGTCCCGCCCGCGGCGGAGTTCTCCCCGGTGGGCGGGCCGTCAACGGCGTCCGGCCCGCGCCGCTCGGCCGCGGCCCGCAGCGCGACCCGGTCCAACTTTCCGTTCGCCGTTAACGGCAGGGCGGCCAGGACGTCGACCCGGTGCGGCACCATCGAGGCGGGCAGCCGTTCCCGCAGCCAGGCGCGTACCCCGTCCGCGTTGACCGGGCCGACCACCCATGTGGCGAGCAGCGCCGTACCTGCCTCGCCCAGAACGTCGGCGGCTGCCTGGGTGACCCCGGGCATCGCGAGCAGCGCCAGTTCGATCTCCCGCAGCTCGACGCGGTTTCCGCGGATTTTGACCTGCCCGTCGGACCGGCCGATGTAGTTCAGCTCCCCCAGATCGGTCCAGCTGCAGATGTCGCCGGTGCGGTAGTGGCGGTCGGCCGACTCGGGGTCGGTCACGAAGGCCGCGGCGGTCTCGGCGGGCGCGGTGCGGTAACCCCGGGCCAATACCGGCCCTGCGATGAGCAGCTCACCCGAATCGCCGAGACGGGCGGGGGGCGGGTCGAGCAGCAGCCGCGCGCCGGCCACCGGCCGGCCGATCGGCGGCGCGACCGAGCGGTCCTGGTCCCGGCGCAGGTCGTCGGTCGCGGTGACCAGGATGGTCGCTTCGGTCGGCCCGTAGAGGTTGTGCACCGCCGCGCCGAAGTCCGCCGGCGGCCAGACCCGGAGCCGGTCGCCGCCGGTGGCGAGCGTTCGTAGCCGACCCGTGTCGGCCCCGACCCGGAGGAGCTGCTCGGCCAGCGGGGTGGCGAGGAAGCAGTGGTCTACCTCGCGCAGGGTGGCGGTGATCCGGTCCGGGTCGCGGATCACGATCTCGTCGGCGAGCAGCACGGTGGCGCCCCGCATCAGCGGTGCCCACAGGTCGAGCAGACAGGCGTCGAAGGAGAGCCCCGCGAAGGCGGCGGTACGCGTACCCGGGCCGAGGCGGAAGAAGTCGGCGTACCAGTCGAGGGTGTTCGACAGGCTGCCGTGCTCGACCTCGACCTGCTTCGGGCGTCCGGTGGAGCCGGAGGTGGAGATGACGTACGCGAGCCGGTTGGCCGGCGCCGGGGCGATGTGTCGGCCGGGCCCGTTCCGCACAGCCGTCACGCCGTCCGGCAACCGGTCGACCAGGCTCTCGTCGGCAAGCGCGACGCGGCAGTCTGCCTCGGCGAGGATCTGCGCGAGGCGGGCCGCCGGCAGGGCGGCGTCCAGCGGCAGGAAGGCCGCGCCAGCGAGCCAGGCGGCGAGTTGGGCCACCACGACGGCGGCGGTGCGCGGTTGGAGTACCGCGACGATCGGCTCGGCGGGCCGGTCCGGTGTGTCGAGCTCCACCTGGAGGCCGGCGGCGAGGGCGGCGGCCCGATCGACCAGATCGCGGTAGCTGAGCGTCCCGGCCCGATCGACGACGGCCGGCTGGTCGGGGGCCACTTCGGCCTGGCGGAGTATGGCGTGGACAGTCGTGGGACGCCCCCTGGCGGCAGTGGTGGCGGTCACGACTGCGTGCCTGGTCGGATCACGGAGTAAGGCTCCATCGGGTGCGCGGCGACAGTGACTGGCAGGACGTCCGACGTCCTCACCGATCGCCCATCTTGGCATTGGTCCACCCCGTTCGGCCACTGTGGAGGTCGACGCCTGATGATCTTTTGGTACTGAAGTTGATATACGTTCGCCTATTGACCGACGGTCGGCACTGCGGCTAGGGGCGCGCGTCAGGCGGCCTCGGCGGGGCGGAGCCAGAGCGCCTCGCCTCGGGTCCGATGCCGGGGGACCTATCTTGATCATGGATTGAATTGGGTGCTTGTGGATGGTCTGTGTGACGACGTGACGCGCGGGCCAACGGTGGTCTGATGCCTCGTGGAGCGTGCCGACGTCTTTGGCGACGAGGCAGGCGCGTCGGCGGTGCGGCACCTCCTGCCACGTCCAATCAGGACATCCGGACGGTCGCTACAGCAATCCACCAACCAACCTCACTCACCGTGACACCCGGCGGCGCCGACCGGGCGCTCTGGGCCCACTGCCGATTAGGGTGAGGCGGTTAGCCCAGAAGCCGGTGGGTGACTGGCGAGCCGGAGAACGAGTCGACGTCGGAAGCCACGTGTCGGCACAAGGAACTCATGGAATGGGGGCATTGGGGTGCTGGGGCAAGAATCTCGTGTTCTGTTGGTGGCCTACGACCTGGGCGCCGCTTCTCCGCTTGGCATCGCCTCTGCCGCACGCGGCCTCTGCAGGATCGTCTTTCTCGCCGATCGTTCGCGGCCGCATGTCGCGGATCAGTACGACGCCATGTGCGAGTGGGCCGATGTTGTGGACATCACCGGGCTGGACGAGGACGAGGTCTACCAGAAGGTATCGGGCATCGGTGCCGCCGGCATCGTCACGTTCAGCGAGTTTCAGCAGCGACTGGTCGCTCATCTCGCACACCGGGCGGGATGGCGGGGCCACGGGACACAGACCGCGGCCCTGCTCACCGACAAGCACCTCCAACGGCGGTGCCTGTCGGATGCGGGAGTCGAGTCGACGCGTAGCGCGTTGATCGCCGATGAATCCGATATCGCGAAGGCGGCCGTCGAGGTTGGGTTTCCCGCCGTGTTCAAGCCGCGGCACGGTGCCGCGAGTGCGCACACCCGGCTGGTCAAATCCGTCGAGGAATGCCGCTCAGCGTATGGCGACTCCCCGGCCAGCATGGGGATGCCGTTCGTGCTGGAAGAGTTTCTGGTGGGCGATCCACGTGCTGCAGGCGCCGGTTGGGGCGACTTCGTCGCGGTGTCGTCGGTCGTGCAGGACGGTGTGGTCCAGACCGCCTGCGTGACCGGGAAGCATCCGCTCGCGGAGCCCTTCCGCGAAACCGGTGACGTCATCCCGCACACCCTGGACGACTCTCTCGCCGAGGACGTCGTACGGCTGGAGCGCGCGGCGCTGAGTGCGCTCGGCGTACGGGACGGGGTGTGCGAAACCGAGATCAAGCTGACCGCCGCCGGACCGCGCATCATCGAGGTCAACGGGCGGTTGGCCGGATACCTGCACGGACTGCTTCAGATGGCAACCGAGACCAACATGATCCGGATCGTTCTCCAGGTCGCCCTCGGCGAGCCCGTGACCGTCTCCCCGCCTGCCGTCAACGGGATCGCGTACCAGCGGTTCGTCGCGCCTCCGTTCGGAAGCCGCGAGGTCGTGTCACTGTCCCCGCTAGAGGAGTTGGAAAAGCTGCGCGGTGTCGACTTGGTGGACGTACGGGCCGAGGTCGGCCAGCCGGTGAGCTGGCGCGAGGGCACCCAGAGCATGCTCGCCATCGTGCACGGCTCGGCGCGAAGCCATGCAGAGGTCCTGTCCCTGATCGGGCACTTCGAAGATGCTGCGAAAAAGTGCTGTGTCTGACCGGCTGATCGCGTCTGCGCTCACCCGATCGGCCGCCGACGCCGGCAGACGCGCCGTCACCGACCGGATCCGGAGCCCGCGGGCGCCGGAGATCGGGCTGCTGCGTAGCTGGCAGCTGCGGCCCGCCGCGGCGGCTCACATTCACCCGAGGGCATGCGGCTACGAAGTGGAGAGGAGGATCGAGGTAGTTCGGCAGGCAACTTCGCGGCGCTTCCGCCTCCGGCGTCCGCGAGGCAAGCTGCCGATCTGTTGCCTGTCCGACGAGGTCGATGTAACGTTCGCTCCCGCCGTCGGCGGTGATCTTCGCTGAAACGGAGCGGTGGTAGGTGCCGTGACCGTCGCCCATCTTCCCCGAAAGGCGCAAGCCGTGCGCAGCGCTCCTGCAAGACACCTCATCTCCGTGCGTGACCTATCGGACTCCGACCTGCAGGGCATCGTCCAACGAGGGGCGGCCCTGGCCCGGCTAGCCGCGGATGGAACCGCCCTCGCGCCTGATTCGCTGGCGGGGATGGTGGTGGGCATCTACTTCACCAAGACCTCGACCCGCACCAGAACGGCTTTCTCGGCAGGTGCGCTGCGCCTCGGCGCCGGTCTCATCACCTACGGTGCGCAGGATCTCCAGATGAACACCGGTGAGAGCAACGAGGACACGGGCCGGGTCCTGTCCCGGATGCTCACCGCACTGGTCGCCCGCACCGCCGGTGATCCGGGACAGATGCGTGCCTGGACCGACCAGAATCGGATGGCGGTCATCAACGCGATGAGCGCGGAAGAGCATCCGACCCAGGCGCTGGCCGACCTGACAACCTTGACGCTTCACTTCGGCGCGGTGGACGGCTTGCGCATCCTGTACGTCGGTGAGGGCAACAACACCGCCGCCGCACTGGCCTTGGCCACGAGCCGCTACCGCGGCGTGCACCTGGAGCTGCGTACGCCAGCCGGCTACGGACTCGCCACCGACATCGTGGAGTCGGCGGTGGCCCAGGCGCGAGCCAACGGCTCGGTGGTACACGAGCGGCACGATCTCGCCGACCTGCCGACGGATCTGGACGTCGTCTACACGGCGCGGTGGCAGACGACCGGTACCAGCAAGCCGGATCCCGGCTGGCGGGCCGCCTTCATCCCGTTCCAGGTGAACTCGGCACTGATGGACCACGCCCAGAAGGCGGTGTTCATGCACGACCTGCCGGCACATCGCGGCGAGGAGGTGACCGGCGACGTGCTGGACGGGCCGGCGAGCATCGCATTCCCGCAGGCCGAAAACAAGATGTACAGCGCCATGGCGGTCCTGGAGTGGTGCCACGGCGTCTGGTGACCATCAGCGGATGAGGGAGGCGGTCACGGCACACGGGAGGAGCAGACCGGTCGGGCCGTGACGGCCAAGCGCTCGCGCGTCCCACCCAACACACCGCCATGGCCACAGCCCCTGAACATGCCAGACTCGTGACAACGCAACGGATACGGGGAGGGGCGGCGGATGGCTGACGCGCCGACGCCGGTCCACCTGACGAAGGTACTGGACGGTCTCGCCGAGAACCCGGCGCTGCCGGCCGGGATGGTCCGCCGGCTGGTGCGCTACCGGCGCGGTTTCGGCCACGTCGCCATGCGCGCGGACCTGACCGCCGAAACGATCGAGGAAATCCTCGCCTCGGCCACCACTGGCTGCTGCACTCGCTCGCACATACCTTGAATGGCTAGGTGTCGGCGAGGCAGCGCGGGTCCGACAGCGGTCTACCCGCGTTCGGCGCAGGCTCCTCTGCGCAGCGCGTAATCGGCCTGCCCCGTGTAGTGCCAGGCGGGGTTGAGTCGCAACGCCAGGGCCGGCGCCTGCCAGGCCCCGCTGGCCTGCTCGATGAGCTCGTATTCCCAGCTGGTCTCGTGAGTAGGCGTAGTACCGTGGCGGAGGAAGTCGGCCAGCCGCTGCAGTTCGGCGGGCCGGTCGAGCAGCCTGCCGTGCAGGCCGGTCACCTCGTACACGGGGAGCTCGGGATAGGCCCCAGGCGGGACGGTAACCGCGTCGGCTATCGGTAGGAACAGGACCATCCGTACGTCCGGCACCGGGCAGAACATGTTGTTGCGGAAGAACGGTGCCTCGTCCATCAGCGATCGCAGGAACGGCTCGTCGGGATCGTTCGGCACCCGGCCGGTGGTGCCGATCAGCGCGAAGATGCCCCGCAGTTGCCAGCCGGCGGCGACGCCCCAGCCGGAGCTGGCCTCCGGCGGCGGATAGTAGATCTGCCCGGCCCGGATGAGCGGGCTAGCCAGCGCCGCCGCTTCGACCGCCGGGTGCGGCATCCGGCCCAGGTAGTAGCGGATGATCATGGCGCCCTCGCTCACCCCCACCAGCGCCACCGGCTTGCCGGTCCGCGCGTGCAACTGATCCACCTGGTCGGCGAGCAACCGCGCGCTGGTCTCCACCGACTGGTGGGTGTCCTGCGCCCGGTAGGGCCTGGGCCGCCCATCCGCCTCGGTGCCCCGATAAGAGAAAAGCATCAGGGGTGCCGAGGCGAATTCGTGGGCGAGCCGCCCGTCGTAGCTGGTTTCGTAGCCGTCGAGGAACAGCACCGTGTATCGGAGGTTCGCGAACTCCGGCCGGGCGGCGGCGGCCCGCAGCAGCGGCGGGTCCGTCGGGCGCTGGCCCAGCGCCACGATATCGTCTTGGAACACCAGCAAACCCAGGACCAGCACAAACGCCACCGGCGTCACCGGTACGCGCCGCCACCGGACCTGCTCCTGGGTCACCGCGGCGCGCACCACCCGCAGCCACAGCAGGCCATTGGCCGCCCCGGTCAGTGCCGCGACCGGAACCGTCAACCAGGACGGAACCCCCCAGACGAGGGCGCCGGCCGCAGTGAGCACGACGAAGTTGAGGATCGCCCAGCCGACCAGGGCAGCCGAGGGCAGCCCGCGCCACCAGCCCGGCACCATCCCACCCCGCTGCAGCAGCGGGGCCAGGACCAGCAGCGGTAGCAACTCGAAGACGATCCACCAGGACAGCGCCACTTCCACGGTGACCAGGGCTATCGCCGCCCACGGCGACAGCAGCACCGTGGCCAGCGCGGAGATCGCCAGGTTACGGCCGGCCAGCCGCCTCCACGACGGGCGGGGCACCTCCGTCGGCCAGGCGATCGCGATCAGCACGGCGCAGAACAGTCCGCGCAGCACGATGGTGGCCAGCAACTCGACGGCGAACCCGATCCACGAGTTGTGGTACACCAGCACCCAGAGCAGGTCGTGGAACGTCCCGTACGGCCAGACCGCGCTGGCCTGGGGCGCCAGGCCGAGCACCGAGGTGAACCGTACGCCGCGCAGCACGGCCGCCTCGATCGCCGGCGGCACGGCGCACAGGATGACCAGCTGCAGCAGACGTACCCGGTCGGGGCGCACGGATCCTCCTCGCCGGCGGCGACCGCCCAGGCCCGGCATCACTGCTGCGCCTGGTACCCGCACCGCGCCGGAACATTCGTCGCCGCAGCAGGAGAATCCCGGAAGGCGAGGAGCCGCTATAGCCGGGCCGCCCTTCCGCAAACTCGATCGTCATTGAAGCTTGACGGGCACCATGCGGCTTCATAGCGGATCTCCTCGTCGGGCAGTCGTAGACCGTCCAGCCTCCCCGGACGGGGACAAGGTAGAGCGCCCTACTGGACGAACGACCTTGGCCCCGTCCGGGGAGGCTGGTAGCCCTTGTGGTGCCCGGGCGAGGTGATCCGCGGCGGCATCTCTGAGACCTCCCACAGGGGTGAGTGTCAACCGGTGGCTCCTTGGAGGGCCGGGGTGTGGGGCAGCGCCCCACGGTTGGCGCGGTGCGGGACGGTTGTTTCCGGGCTTTGCATTGTCGGATCTGCCGGTCCCAGTGCCGGAAATGCTCTGGTCTCGTCGTAGGGCTGGCCGGTGGTCAGGCAGTGATGGAGGATGCCCAGCATCCGGTTGAACAGGTTGCGTTGCGCGGCGGCGTGCCAGTCGCCGCGGTCTCGTCGGCGGCGGTAGTGGGCCAGGGCGCCGGGTGACCTGGTTAGGGCGCAGAACGCCCACTGGTAGCCGACCGAGGCCAGACGCTGGTTTTTGGCTTTGCGGTTGAACACCGCGCGGCTCTTGCCGGAGGCTCGAGTGACCGGCGCGGCGCCGGCGTAGGCCTTCAACGCGCGGGCGGTGGGGAATCTGCCTCGGTCGTCGCCGATCTCGCCGAGGATGCGGGCGCCCTGCAGCGGGCCGAGGCCGGGGAAGCTGGTGATCACAGGTGCGTCGGGATGCTGGGCGAAGGCCTCGACGGTGGCCGCGCCCAGGTCCTCGGCGTTGCTGATGGCGGTGTCCAGCTGGCGTAGCAGGCCGAGGGCCTGGCGGCCAAAGGCGTGTTCGATCATCGGCGGCTGGCGGAGGTGGCTGGCGCGGAAGATCGCGTGCAGCCGGGTTGCGGTCGCGGTGATGTATCGGCGCCGACCGGCCTGGACTAGCAGGCCGCTGATCTGCTCGACGGTCAGAGCGGCGGCGGTGGCCGGGTCGGGGGCGGCGCGCAGCAGCGTGCGGGCTATCGGCGAGGCGAGGCCGTCCTCGACGCCGGCGGCCGCGGCCAACATCGCCGGGTAGTACTCGCGCAGCAGGCTGCGCAGCCGCAGCAGCAAGGTGGTGCGGTCCCAGACGAAGTCCTGCTGCGCGCGGGCCAGCACCCGGATGGCCTGGACCAGCTCGGTGTCGGCCGGGAGCGGCCGATGGGCCGGGGCGTCGGTGCGCAGGATGTTGGCCAGCACCAACGCGTCACCGGCGTCGGACTTCTTACGCGCAGCCGAGTGCCGGTCCCGATAGCGGGACACCGCCAACGGGTTGATCGCATAGACCGGCCGCCCGGTCGCTCGCAGGCACGCCACCAGCAGCCCGCGCGAGGTCTCGATCGCCACCGGGATCGGGCTCTCGGCACTGTCTCCGTGCTCAGCGAGCAGGTCCAGCAGCTTGGCGAACCCGGCCGCGTCATCGCCGATACGCGCCTTGGCCAACCGTCGCCCCGTGGCGTCGACCAAGGCCACGTCGTGGTGGTCCTCGGCCCAGTCAATCCCGCACGTGATGTCCAACGCCTCCCCTTCCCTGGACAGGGTCTTGCCTGCTCAGAGCCGGTAGGGGCACGCGACGTCCTAATAGCAGGGCTCCTGGCCCGACCTCCCACAAGCCGTTCGTGACCCCAGCAGACCGCAGAGATCTCCGTCATCGGATCAGAGCTGAACGCTCACGGCTCGGGCGAGAGACGGCCTCTGCGGCAGGCTCAGAACACGAACCCAACCACAACGCGAACAGCGACCGCCGCCGGCAGCCACCGGCGGGCGCCTATCTCAGAGAAGGGTTCAACCCCGAGGAGGGCCAAGGCGTCCCAACCAGCCCCACCACCTGCGGCGATCACCGTTCGCCCCTCTATTAGGAGGGCCGGGGTTCGGGGCAGAGCCCCGAGGTCTTCAAGGTCTTGGTCGTCCCCAAGTGTGGCCGGCCGGCCCGGCCGATGCCGGCCGGAGGTCGCCAGCAGGCCGGGGCCGGGCCGGCGCGGCCCGCTTGCGGGCCGCCTTGATCCTTAAGAGGTCAATTCGGCAACGTCGTCGATTCGAGGGCTCTGCGGCCGACTTCGAGAGCCTCGTACTCACCAGGCGACGGCGCTTGAGCAAGGTAGCCCTGGTTTGCAATCAGCTGTCGCAGGCTATGTGCACGATTAGCGTTGCCGTCGGCAATTTCGTTAACGCGTAAAACAACGTAGTCGCTCGGTTGGCCGGCCGTTAACTCCTCGACCGCCCTAGACAATTCGGAGGGCTCGGCGACGAGCCTGACCCCATAGACATGAACCCCGTGCGGCGACCAGCCGCGAAGGACACGTTCTCTGTCGAGACGAAGAGTCTTTGCCCGCTCTTCGGCGAGTTCTCTCTCTTTCCGTTGCCGTGCGCGCCAGTCACCCAGGCCGGCACCTCAACCAATGATCGCTGCGATAGCCAGCAGAGCAGCCGAAGCGCCGCTGATGACGCTTCCGACGTTGCCCCAGTCCTCAAGGTTCACGTCGATGAAAGATAGCGCCTCACCGCAAGTGCCTTCGCGACCTGGCTCGGGTTCTGCCCCCTCTGCCGCCAACTCGTCCCAACCTAACAAAGCACTACTAGTTGCACATCCATTGCACGGCAGGTTGCGACGGCCCTCTGACCTGCGGAAATGCGGGTGCCTGAAAATCGGAAGGTCGGCGGTTCGGCCCCGCCCCTGGCCACCTAGCCTTCCGTCGGGCTACAGAGATCCCCACCTGCGGAACGCCGGTGGGGATCTTCTTGTGTGCCCTCGTGCCACATCCGTCGGCGTTGGCCGTGGTCGACTGCACTTGGCACGTGATCGCCGCCGCCCTTCGCACGCAGATCGCACGCGCCGCTCGCGGGTCGGACCTGGAAGATGGCCCTTGGGCTGGCCCGGGCGCTAACGTAGCGTATGCCAGTTATTGATCTGGATGCGCCGCCGCGCAGCTCGCCGCCTCTGCGACGCCCGCACTCTCGGTGTGTCATCGCCGCCGGCGTGATGCTGGGCCTTGGCTTTCTCACCGGCGAGCCGGTGGAACGACCCTTGCGGGTTGACACGTTCTCGGTTTGCGGGCCTCCTATGGTTGAAGCAGGCAACACGGCGACTCCAACAACCTTGTGGCCGAGGGTCGAGCTCACCATCGAGTCTGGCCGTATCGTTTCGGTGCGGTGCCACACTCCTTAGGTCGCTCGCTGACACGGAGCCGCCCATATCAGCATGGAGAGGAACTTCTAAAGCACCTTAATTTTCTTCAACATCTCAACGACGGCGTCGTTCGTTGCTTTCGTCTGCTCGGTGTCCCCGGCGGCGATGACAAGCTCCCAAAAACTGCTGGGCGTTTTCTGGAAGTGGGCGATAGAAACCCTGACGCCATCCTTGTTGCCGGCGACATCAAGGGGGCTGGAGGCGACATCACGGAACCCCATCTCGTCCCGCAACGCGTTCTCAATGAGAAACTTCAACTCACCGATGCCGGAGATTGCCGGCCCGATATTGCGGACACTGCTGTTCCACCAGAGAAATGCCATCGCGCACCCCAAACGGTTAAGGATAGTCCATTACTGACCGTACACTTCAAGAGCCCGCTCAGCTTTCAAAAGCCCGAAATCAGCCCAACTAACACCAGCAGGGTCACTGCCGCGGGCCTGTATCGGGCACGCCCACAGGGCGCGCTGCCAACTGGCTGCTCTACGGCATCCAACCCAATAAAGCCCGCCCCTGACTCAAGCCCGGCAACTGCAAGAGCGGGAAACCCTCGGAATCGGGCCGATGCATCCCCATCTCCCGGCAGTGGTCCGGCAAGACGCTGAGCGATCACCCGGGCCGACCAGCGGGAGTGAGTCAAGGCACTGCTAGGCGTCACCACCGACGCCAACACCGCCCGGCCAGCTCCGACACGGTCCGACTTGACCAGTCGCCTAGGTCAGCACCGTCCTGGACCGAGTCCCGTTGCGGATGTTGCCCTACCCCGCGCCAGCTGGGTCGTGCTTTTCATAGCCCAGGTGCTCGGTCATCTCCTCGTTCAGCGCAGTCTCGAGCACCGTCTTGGTCAACTGCTTGAGCAGCCCGTCCGGACCGGTCAGCGACAAGCCCTGCTCCCTGGCCAGCCGGACCAGTTCGGCGGCGGCCTGCTCCTCCGCCGACGGCTCAGGCTTCTTCCGCGGAGTCACATCGTTCAGTGTCGCGGTCATCACGGCACCTTCCTCGCCAGGCACCACGCCCGGCGGGTCAGGCCGGAAACACCCTTAGCTTAGATCCACAGTCCCGCGGTATGACTACCACGGCCAGTGCTGGGCCAGGTTGGCCGGGTCATCGCCCGGCGACACCACGAACGCGCAGGCGCCGCTGTCATCGAGCACCAGCAGCGGCCCGGCCTGCGACGCCAGCGCCACCGACGCGGCCAACACGGCACGGCTCGACGGCTTGCGGAACCCGATGTCGGTCACCGCCTGGTGCAACTCCACAGGCTCGTCAACGCTGGCACCATCGACACCCAGCCTCACCTCTCCCAGGTCCAGGCCACCCACCGACGCGCACATGGCCGGGTCTGGGCAGTCCGGGAGATCGGCTATCAGGTCATGCCCCGCGACCTGGAACCACGGCGTGCCATGACAGCCAGCCTCACAGAACGCGAGCAAGACCTGCTCCACCGTCGGCAGCTCGCGGACGGGTGGTGGATCCTCGGGCAGCCCAAAGGAACACTCAGCGTCAGCCGCCCACTCGAGTCCACCGTTTACGGCCGCCTGGTGCAGGGGCGTCACCACCAAGAACCAACCCACGGCACGCATCGTGCCACCCCGGGTTCCGGCCCGGACGTGAAGCGAACCCGTCGGGGACGGTCTGCCTCTACCGTCGGCTTAGCACCAAGCCCTGTTGATCTCGACCTGACGTCAAACGTCCTGCGACGCCGTTCCGATCGGTATCAGGACCTGGGTGACACTCCGCTGAGTGTTGGTGGAGTGAGCGTGATGGACCAGCGGGCCGGCAGCGGATCACCGGCCGGCGGCCGGCAGCCGGGTCCGGTGTCCCGGGCCGGGTCGGGCTTGTCGCAACACGCTTAACCTAGCGTGGTTTATCGATAACCTCGGGTTATGAGCTCTGCGTCGTGGCAGATTAGGGTGGTAGGAGAGAGACGCCGAGCGGCTCTTCGTATCCTCGTGTTGCTCGTCTGCTCGGGGCTGGCCCTCATCGGTACGCCGGGGACGGCTTTGGCCACGTCGCCGGTGTCCCTGCAGGGCAGCGCAAGCAAGGAAGAGTACGCCCGCGGCGAGCGGGTACAGCTCATCTTCGCTGTCAGGAACTCAGGCAGCCAGGAGTGTCGGATCAGCACCGTAGGGGACGGTTCGCTGATCATCACCGGAGTATCGCGCGACGGCAAGGCGTTGACGCCGCAGATAGCTCCGGTGTCACATATTGACGGCCTCGCCAGGTTGATGCTCTCGCAGTTGTCGTCCGTAAGCCCTGGCGCAAGGGCGACGATCGACGCCGATTCCGGCGAACGTGCGGCGCTGCGTTCGGTGAGCTGGTCAGCAGCGAGTGGGAGTCTACTCGCGTTGTGGCCGGTCGATCGGCCGGGCCACTACCGTGTCACGGCCATGTACTCCTTTCCGAGGCTGCCGGAACAGCCTGCGGACGTGTGCAAGGGCTCAAGCCAGCCGATCACGGTCGCGTTCGCGATCCTCGATAACAAGGGCACTGGTTCGGGACTACCGCTCTGGCTGGTCATCGGCATGCCACTGACAGCCGTCGTCCTGGTGGCGACTGGGTTGATCCTGCGGCATGCCCGGCGAGTTCCGCCGGCAGCGGTGCTGCTGGTGCTGGCCGTTACGCCGACGGCGGCGGTCGTCCTAGCGCCAGCACCGGCGCACGCCGAGATCGTGTTCGACAATCCTGGCGACGGCGCACTCCAGGCTGCATATGGGGAGTGTGTCCGCAGGTTCCGGTCCGAGGATGGCGCCGGCGATCCGGCCGGCATCTTCACCCAGCTGGAGTTCTCCCCGCACCGCATAGTCATTGCACGGGAGCCGCATCGGCAGAAGAACCCCATCGGCTCGTTCGCCACGCCCGACGACTGGCGCAACGCCACCAACGGCACCGGCACCGGGTCCCGAATCGACTGGGACCCGCTCCACCACGGCCATCCGATGGCAGGGACGACGGCTGATTCCTGTGCCGAGCTCTATCACGAGATGTATCACGCGTACGAGTATTCGAAAGGTATTCAGGATTCCAGCAACTGCCGCGCGACTGACAAGGGACCGGACCATCCGCAGGCGACTGTGCGTGAAATCGCCGCGAGCCTTGCCGAGAACGCTTATCGCAGGTACCACGGGCTGGCCCCCCGCGATTCGTATAACGGGCTTAAGTTGCCCAATTCGATCGACGAGTGCTACGAGAAGAATCGCCCACGGCCGCCCCGCACCTATCCAGTCAATCCAGGCCGGCCCGGCGGTGACTGCCCGGCGGTCGGGTGCGGCGGCAGCAACGGAGATCCGCACCTGACTACCTTCGACGGTCTGCACTACGACCTGCAAGCTGCGGGCGAGTTCGTGGCGGTGACCGGCAGTGGCCTGGAGGTGCAGACGCGCCAGGTGCCGTACCCGGGTTCGACGACGGTCAGCGTGAACAGCGCCATCGCCATGAACGTGGACGGTGACCGGGTGGGGTTCTACCAGACCGGCGACGGTATCGAGGTGCGTGTCGCCAGCGAGATGACGAAGGTATCCAAGGAGGCTTTGACCCTGCCGCACGGCGGTGCAATCGCCCGTACGCCCGAAATGGACGCCTACCTGATTACTTGGCCAGACAGCTCCTCTGCGGCAGTGGCGGCGCTGGGCGTCTGGGGACTCAATCTCGACGTCCGGCTGGCCGCCGCCCGCAAGAACGCCGCCAACGGCATCCTCGGCAACTTCGACGGCAACGCCGACAACGACCTAGTCACTCGCGACGGAAGTAGGTTGGATTCGACACCGGACTTCGACACGCTCTACAGAAGGTTCGGCAACAGCTGGCGGGTGCGGGACGGCGAATCCCTGTTCGACTACCCGTCCGGGCAGAACACGCACACATTCACCATCGCCGGCTTCCCCAGTCGACCAGTCAGCGCAGCGGATCTAGCGGCGCGCGATGTGGCCGAGCTAATCTGCCGCAACGCCGGAGTATCCGAGCAGCCCTACCTCAACGATTGCATCGTTGACGTGGCCGTCACTGGACAGTCCACCTTTGTCGCAGGGATGGCAGCCACCCAAGCCACCGCCACCGCGGTCAAGATCGACCCGGTAACCCCTGGGCACTCCTCGCCCGGCCAAATTCCCGTGACCGGTGGCCACGGGCCGCTGCACGACGGCTCGACCGTCGCCGACCGGATTACTACCGCTGCAGAGGCCAGGCGGTTCGACCTCGACCTTGGCGACACCACCGTGTTCTACATCGCCGACTGGCACGGCATCACCGACGGCTGCGATCAGACCTTCAGCGTCAACCTCGTGGGCGTCTCAAACTCCAACTTCCCGTGCACGAACGGCATCGTCGAGTTCACTATTCCTGACGTCAGCCGGCGCTACCAGCTGGAGATTGCCAGCGCGAGCACCGGCACCGGACCGTTCTCCTTCACCCTCATTACCGCGAAGCCTCGTACCGCGCCCACCCCCGTGGGCAAAGCCGTGACAGGGCGGATCCAATCACGTGGCCAAGAGGACGTGTATGAACTTAGCGCCGGCGTGTCGGCGGTGACGCTAACAAAGACGTCCGGTTGTGATGTCGACATGTTCGCCGAGGTCCACGACTTGACGGCCGATTCCGTGCTGGCCGGTTCCAACCCGCTGTGTGGAAACCAACTTGGCCCGTACCAATTGCCCGACCCCACCCACCGCTATGCGGTCGTCATCCGTTCAATCTTCCTGAAGACGGGGCAGTACGCCTTCACCCTCGGCTGACTAGTTCTGGTTCCGCCGGCTGCAGCGCCGGATCACCGCCGGCAGGGGCCTGCTGATGATGGCACGGGAACACCCGGCGCACTACGTCCCGTGGGATCTGCTCGCCGACGCGGGCGGCCACGTCGTGATCAACGCGCCGCTGTTCGAACGGCGGGCCCGGCTGGCGGAGCTGCTCGAGGCCGCGCCAGCGCAGCTGACCCTCACGCCGCAGACCACCGACATGGACGAGGTGGGCGATTGGCTGACCATCTATACGGCGGCCGGGATCGAGGGTGTGGTCGTCAAGCGGCTGGACGGCCGGTACGAGCCCGGCCGGCGCGGCTGGCAGAAGTTCCGGGTACGCGCGGCGACCGAGGCGATCATCGGCGGGGTGACCGGCAGCCTCGACAACCCGAGCACGCTGCTCCTCGGCCGGTTCGATCGGCGGGGGCACCTGCGCTACACCGGTCACCCCCACCCGCTGGCGATGCCCCAGCGTCGGGAGCTCGCGCCGCTGCTGTCCCCACCCCGCCTGCAGCGCCGGGGCATCGTCGCGCACCCCTGGCCGGCAGCCGCTGCCCGCGAGCTGGAGCGGGCAGCTGGACCGACCCGAGCCACTGCGCTACGTGCAGGTGGAGCCGACGGTGGTGGCTGAGGTCGAAGTGGACACCGCCTTCGAGCACCGGCGATGGCGCCACCGGGTGTGGTACGTGCC
>NZ_VSFA01000114.1 GCF_008119785.1 Micromonospora sp. MP36
TCTCCGGTAGACGATTCATCGACCAAGGAGAAACTGAAGCCGGAGACCTCGTGGCCACCACGGCGGCGAGCAGAGGATCACCAGGGCACGGCGGCCACCATCACGTGCTTGTTGTCCGGGTCGTAGTAGGACAACAACAGCGTGTCGGCGGTGCTCAGCTCGGAGTGGCCAAAGAACGCGTAACACCAACCGTCCGTGCTCGATTCACACCCCGGCACCTGGACCTCCGCGCCGGCCGTCCACGGCCCGCTGGGTGAACTCGCGCGCCAGATCCGGTAATGCCCGCCGATGGTGGTCTGCTCGACGGCAGCGAACCCGATACCGGTATAGCTGCGCACATCGAGGTACAGCGGTCTGGCGTCGGCCATCACCGAGGTGGCGGCGTTGGGGTCGCTGGTCCAGCCGCCGGGCGTCCAGTACCGGTAGCTGGCCGACTTGGGCCAGCCGGTACTGCTTCGCCAGGGGGTGCGGGCCAGCAGCGTACGCCCCTTTCCGCAGGCGCCAAAGGCGGCGTCGTCGCAGTGGGAGGCGTAGAGGTAGAGATAGCCGTCGTCGGCGAAGATCGGCGATCCGAGCTGGCGTTGCCAGGGCAGATCGGCACTCGCCCCGCTCGCGAAGACCCGGTGGTGCGCGACGAAGGTGTTGCTGGCCGGGTGGTAGAAGCTGATGCCCCACGCCTGCACCGTCCAGTCCCACTGCCCCCGCACGCACACGTCGGTGTAGGTCATGGCGACCAGGTCCGGGCCCCAGTAGCCGTTGATGTACCGGGCCGGGCCGCGCGTCGCGCCGCTGAGCCAGGAAGCGGCATAGGAGTTGCTGCCCGGGGCCCCGCAGGCGGTGCCGTCCGGGAGGACGAGCCCCACGGGTACGGGCAGGAACAGGTGCGGGCCGTCGCTGTTCGGCACGGTCGCGGGGGCAGGCGGCGTGGGCAGCTCGCTGAGTGCGTCGGGCACGGCCCCGGCCGTGTACGGGCCGGTCGCGGCGGTGGTGCCGCCGATGAAACCGAACGCCTCACCGGCCGGGTTCAACAGCACCGTGTCGCAGAACAGCCAGAGCGCCTGGCCGGCGGTGAGACCGACGCTGTACCCGCAGTCCCGGGCGAGAGTGTTCCCGCTGGTCGTCTCGTAGTGGGAGGTGACCTTGGCCGGCGGTGCGGCGGCTGCAGCGGGGACCGTGGGCACAGCGAGCAGGCCGATCGCCAGACCCGACGCGAGGAGGTACTTCACCGTCGACGTTCCTTCCTACATGAGGGCGGCGATCTGGGGCGCCGTCAGGACGCCGCTCTGCACGAAGACCCGGTCGATGTCGCCGGGCCAGTTGTTGACCGGTAGCGCGTTGTATCTGGAGCGGCCGACCTGCAGGGCCCGCCCGGCGTTCCACGTGATCTTGCAGGGAGCGCTGGCCCGGAGCTGTCCGTTGACATAGAGATAAATCTTCTGAGCGGTCGCGTCGTACACCCCGGCCAGGTGGGTCCACACCCCAACCTGGTAGTCCCAGGTGGCCGTGCCGGCCGCGTATTCGGGCGGTGGGCTGGCCGAGTTGTAGGGGTTGTCGTTGCCGTACATCAGGAACGCCCAGCGGCGGTTCAGCGCGTCGTAGCGCAGGTCGAAGCCGCTGACGTTCTCGCCGTCCTGGCTCACCGCGCTGTACCAGGTGTCGTCTCTGGTCAGGCGTACCCAGGCCGCCACGGTGAAGCTCTGGTCGGTGCGGACGACCGGCCCGGCGGTGTACGCGTGGCTGCCCGGGTAGCCGGTGTTGAAGTTGGCTCGGGAGCCGTCGAAGTGCAGGGCGTTGCCCTTGCCGGTGTGGGTCGTCCAGGTGGTGGTGCCCGCTGTCACGACGGCGTGGTCGTTGTCCGACACGTCATCGACGACGGTTCCGGTTCCCTCGTCCATGTCCCACAGCGCCTTGGGGCCGTAGTGGTCCCAGTTCAGCCACGCGGCGACCTCCTCGGGCGTGAGGGCGTGCTGGGCCACCCGGACCTCGTCGATGCCGCCGGGCCACGGCCCCACCGGCAGGCCGTTGCTCTGGAAGCGGCCGACGGCGAAGAGGCCGGTGGCGTTGCGGGTACTGCGGTAGGGGGCCTTCGCCACTAGGCGGCCGTTGACGTACAGGCGGAGCTCACCGACGTCGTGGTCGTAGACCCCGATCAGATGCGTCCAGACGTTGAGCTGCCTGGGCAGGGTCGACGCGGCGACGACGGCCGGTGGGCCACTGTCGTTCCAGTCTGTGTCGCCATTCCCGGCGCTGAACGCCCATCCCTGAGGGTAGGCGGAGTAGCCGAGCTGGAACCCGCTGTCGTAGCGGCCGTCCTGGCTGACCGCCCCGAAGTAGCCGTCGTCGCGGTCCAGCCGCACCCAGGCCGCCACACTGTAGCTGGCGTCGGTGCGCAGGATCGCCCGGTCGGCGGTGAGGGCGCCGCCAGTCATCGCCAGGCCGCCGCCCAGCCGGCCCGGACCCCACGCGGTGTCGGCGCCACGCGCCAACGTGTGCCCGTTGCCGGTGGAGTCGAAGGCGGCCACATCGCTGGTCTCGCTGAACTGCCACCACGCCTCCGGACCGTAGAGGTCGAACGTCGCCATTTCCTCCTGGACCTTGCGCTGGGCGGTGGCGAAGTCGTAGACCTGCACCTCGTCCAGGTCTCCCACCCAGCGGCGGATGACCCCCATACAGCAGTCCGCGCCGCCGACCATCAGCGAGCCCGTCGCGGTGAACGGCTGGGTGAACGGTGCCTCGGCGGCCTTCCGCCCGTTCACGTACAGCGTCAGGGTTCCCAGGGCCTTGTCGTACACGCCGGCCAGGTGCGTCCACACCCCGATCTGGGCCGGCAGGTCCGAACGCGCCGAGACGTAACCCTCCCCCGCGTTGGGCATGACGAACGTCCAGTGCCCCAGATCGAACTGCAGCTCGGGTCCCTTGCCGGCGATCGCGACAGCGGTGCGCCACGCCTCGCTGCTCTCGCGCGCCCGCACCCAGGCCATCATCGAGAAGGAGTTGGCCGTGTCCACCGGCGGTCCCGCCGCATAGCCGCCGGTGTTCTCGGTGCCGTCGGTGTGCAGGGCCCCGCCGTGCCGGCCCTCCACCCAGGACACGCCGCCGCGCAACGCGACCGTCCCGTCGGCGCCGTATGTCGAATAGTCCGCCGCGGTGGTGCCCGAGTCCTCGTTCAACGGCAGGCTCACCGCGGGAAACGGCAGCGGCCTGATCCGGAACTGGTAGGGGAGCGTGGACACGCCCTTGTTTCCCGCCAGATCCACCCCGGCCAGGGTGACGGTGTAGGTGCCGCCCTTACCGGGCACGAACACCAGGTCGGTCGCTCCGCCCGGGGCCACCGTGACCCGCCCGGCCTTGATGGCCGGGCCACTGATGCGGTAGTCGAACCCGACGATGTCGATGTCGCCCAGCGCGTTGAACGTGAACCGTCCGGTCTCGTCGACCCGGATGCCCATCGCCGGAAACTTGGGGAAGTCGCGGGTGGTGAGCGTCGGCCGGGTCGACGGTCCGGAGATGTCCACGGTGAACGGGCACCAGGCGCTCCACGGCCCGCTTTCGACCTCGTCGGTGGCCTTGGCGCGCCACTCGTACCGGCCCCCGTCGACCAGCACCCCGTCGACCACCTCGTAGTCGAGCACGGTCGGCGGGGTCGCCTCCGGCGCGTCGACCAGCGCCCCGCCCGCGCGGCGGATCTCGAAGTTGATCCGGTGCTGCTGCCCGTAGGCGATGTCGTCGTCGCGCACCGAGACCTTGAGCCGCGGCTTCAGGGTGGTGACCCACATCGCCGGTGACCCCACGCAGCCCGGCATGGTGTCGGTGGCCACCACGTCGGGCGCGGCGGGCGGCGTGTTGAACTCGACCGCGATCGACGGGTTGTTCTCGAATGCCTTGCCGCCCAGCGTGCCCACCCCCTCGTCGGCGAGGAGGCCCAGGGTGACGTTGGCCCACGACCCGGCTGCCGCGTCCACCACCAACTGCTTGACGTCGAACTCGACGTCACCCGGCGGGCAGGAGGCGCTGAACCCCTTGGCGGCGTTGACGGTGCCGAGCTTCGCGCGCAGCGCGGGAGCGTTGCTCCAGCTGGTGCTGGCGCTGATCGGGTCGGTCCGCCACAGGTTCAACGGCTCGGGCGTACAGGAGTAGGAGTAGGTCTCGCGCGCGCGGAAGGTGGCGCTGAGGATGTGCCGGCCGGCGAGAAACGCGGTGTCCATCTGGAAGTACGAGCGGAAGGTGTCGGTGGTCGACCAGGCCGGGTCCCGGCCGGCCCGGGCGTGCACGTTCGCATCCCACCAGCCCTGCGACGGCAGGTCCTGTTCCACCATCGTCCAGTGCTGCTTGCTGGACGGGAACCACGGATCCAGGTAGAGCGGGAAGACCAGGTGCGGATCGGTGAGCATCGCCCGGTCCGGGGTGATGACGAGTTCCGACTTCGTGGTCCGCACCGCCATGACCGCTCGGCGGCTGCCGGACGAGTCCCACATGAAGGCGTTCAGCTGCGGGGACCACCGGTGGGTGTCCAGGCCGAACCGGATCGGCGACAACGCCGCGTGGCGGGCCGCCCGGGCGGACTTCACCACCAGCACCTCGGCGAAGCCGGAGTCGGTGGCCTGCACCACCAGGTCGACGCCGGGCAGCACCTCCGGATAGGTGGCCTTGTCGGCGGCCAGCGACGGTTCCGGCAGGGGGTCGGGCCAGCTCAGCCCGACCCGACTCCCCTGCGGCGTCCGCATCGTGGCGATGGTCCGCTGGCCCCCGCCGCCCAGCGACAGGGCCACCCCGGCCCGCCGCGGCCGGATGGTGCCGTCCGCGCGGCGGACCAGGGTGGTGTCCAGCGGCGCCCAGCCGGTGCCGGTGCGGACCCGCACCGGCCGGGCGTTGATCACGGCGCGCAGCGTGCCCCGTCCGGTGGCCTCGACCCGGGTCGTCTCGGTGGTGAGCCGGTCGAGGTCGGCGGCCTGCGGGGACCGCACCGGCACAACCGCCGGCGGGGCCGCGGCGGAGCGCCCCGCCACGACGGCTCGTGGCGCCGACGGCGGCAGACCGACCGCGAGGGTACCCAGCAGCGCCGCGACGGTGACCCCGCCGAGCCACCGCCGGGTACGCCCGGCGCGGTCAAGGCGGTGGACCGGACGGCTCACCACCAGCCGCCGATCGTCCAGGACCGCCCCGACCAGCTACCGGGCGAGCTGGCCAGCCAGATGGATCCGCCCGGGGGCTCGTTCGGGTCGAGGCTGATCACCCGCGAGGAGCCGCCGTTGGCGGTGAGGCGCAGCCCGCCGCCGTCCCGGCAGTCGATGATCGCCGAGCCCAGGCAGATGCCGCCCCATCGGGGGCTCCTCGACGAGTACGTGTCCGTGTCGTAGCCGGCGTCGACGCGCTGCCATTCCCGCGGTCGGGGTGTGATGCACTCGTCCCACCCGTCGCACTCCCGTTCCAGGTACTCGTAGCTGGGTGCCGGGTCGTACGAACCGTCGTCGTACCCGCCGTCGTAGCCGTAGTCCCAGACCGTGGAGCCGTCGAGGTTGTCGCAGCCGTACCACTCGCACATGGCCTGCGCTCCGTCCTCGAATCCGGGATAGCACGTGATGCCGAAGGTGGAGCAGAGGAAGTAGTCGTAGTCCATGTTGGCGATGATCTGGTTGGCCCACGGGTCGTTGGTCGGACCGTCGTTCTTGGCCGGCTTGGTCTTGGTCCGCTTGGGCGGCACCTTGGACTTGGTCGGCGTCTTGGCGGTGGCCGACTTGGGCTTGGCCGGCTTCTTCGTCTTCAGGCCATCGGCGTCGATGAAGGTCGCGGGGTTGTTGGCGGCGTAGGCGTACCCGTTGACCTGCTGCGGATCCTGGTGGTCCACGATCGGGTCGGCGGAGATGAAGCGGCCCGTCGCCGGGTCGTACTCCCGGGCGCCCAGATGGATCAGTCCGGTCGGGTCCTGGGTGCCGCCGACGAAGCTCCGCTCGCCCGGCCAGTTCGCGGGGGCCGTACCCCGGGTGCCGCCGAAGGGCAGGCTGCGGCGGACGGTGGCCGGCAGTCCCGCCTGGTCGCCGATCGAGATCTCGTCGGTGCCGTGGTGATCGGCGACGAGCCAGCGGAGCTGGGAGCCGGTACGCGCGGCCACGACACCGCCACCGAAGCGGTAGTGCCGGGTGGTGGTCACGGCACCCGTGGTGGCCCTGCGCACCTCGGTGTCGCCCAGATAGAGCGTCACGCCGGCGGCATCACGACGGATCAGCCGGTTGCCGTCCGCGTCGTACACATACGACGAGTCGGAGGTGGACGCCAGGTGGCCCTCAGCGTCCCAGCTGAAGGTTCGGCCCGGAGCGCTGGTCTGGTTGCCCGCCGCGTCGTAGCCGTACGACGCGGTCGAGCCGTTGGTCGTCACCGAGGCCAGCCGGTGCCCACTGGGATAGCCGTAGGTCCGGTTGGTGTTCCCCGTCGCGGCGTGGCGCACTTCGGAGAGCCGGTTGCCGGTCACGTCGTAGGTGTAGGTGTGCCAGTAGGCCGCCGCGCCGTCGGCGGCGGGCGTCGTGCAGTCCGTGGAGGTCCAGGCCTCCGTCATCCGGCGCAGCGAGTCGTACCGGAAGCACTGGGCGTCCGCCGTCACGCCGTCGGGTGCGTCGACAATCGACAGCACGTTGCCCGCCGGGTCGTAGGCGTAGCTGGTCTCCGAGATGGTGGGCAGATCGACGTGGTCCCGGGCGGTGGTGGCCTTGGTGAGCCGGCGGGTGGCCGGGTCCCGCTCGTAGGAGCGGTAGACCTGCCGGCCGTACTCGCCGAACGCCTGCCAGGACACGTCACCCAGCTCGTCGTAGCTGCTGTCCATGACGTAGTGGTTCAGGCCGGTGAAGGTGGTGGGGTAACCGAGCGCGTCGTAGCCGAAGGCGAGCGTCTCGGCGGTGACGCCGCCCGCGGCCGGCGTCACCAGCCGGGTGACCTGGTCGGCCTCGTTGTAGGCGTAGCTGGTGGTGTAGCTGCCGGCGAGCCCGGTCTCGGCCGCCGGGATGGTGACGGTGGTGCCGAGTCGGCGACCCCGGACGTCGTACCCGGTGACAGCGCTCGTGTAAGCGTTGGCGCCGGCGTACCGGGTGGCCGAGGCCAGCAGCCCCTTGCCCAGCGTCGCCGTGTCGTACGTCCACTGGGCGAGCCGGGTCGCGCCCTCGGCGAGCGAGGTACGGCGGCCGAGGTCGTCGTAGCCGATGGTGAGCGTCCGCCCTCGCCCGTCGGTGCTGGTGATCATCCGGCCGGCGTCGTCGTGGGTCCACCGCCGGACGCCGGTGTCCGGCGCCTCGGCCCGGGTCATCCGCCCCCGCAGGTCGTAGGTGTAGCGCCACACGTTGCCGGCGGGGTCGGTCACCGTGGCCAGTTGCCCGGCCCGGGTGTAGGTGTAGCGGGTGGCGTCGGACTGCTCCCGCAGCTCGACCAGGCGGTCGCGGGCGTCGAAGACCTGAGTGGTGGTGATGCCGCCGGCGGGCGGGGTGGTGGTCACCCGGTCACCGCCGTACGCGGTGGACGTCCGCCACTTCTCCGCGCCCTTCGACAGCAGGATCTCCGCCGTCTCCCGGCCGGCCCCGTCGTACAGGTAACGGGTCTCGCTGTCGAGCGTCGACGGGGTGGGCGCCAGGTCGCTGCCCGTCCCGGACGGGTCGTGCCGCGGCCCATACGTCCGCTCGACCAGGCCGCGGGCGTCGTACCTGGTGTCCGTGACGATGCGGCCGCCGGCCGGTGACGCCTCCTGGGTCTGGCGGGGCCGCAACAGGCCGTCGAAGAGCTCCCGGGTCGTCTTATACGTGCCCGCGCCCTGCAACTCGTTGGTGGTCAGCACGCTCGGGCCGTCGGCCCGGACGAGATAGGCGTAGGAGAGGTTGGGTGACATGGCGGTGGTGCGCCCCGGCAGCCAGACGTTGGCCAGCCGGCCGAAGGCGTCGTAGCCACGGGTGGTGACCCCACCGTTGGCGTCGGTGCTGGTGACCGGCTGCCCCCGGGCCGGTTCGAGGTCGGTCGCGACCTGGTGCCCGAGCGGGTTGGTCACCACGGTCCGGGTCAGCGGGCCGCCGGTGGTCGGGGTGTAGGTGGTGCGGGTCAGTTTGCCCGTGGCGTCGTAGCTCTCCAGCGGGCGGCCGTGCCCGTCCGGCGTGGCACGCGACACGGTGACGTAGGTGTTCCACGCCGCCGCCTGTTCGACCCGGGTGCGGTCCCCGCGGGACGGCGGGCTGCCCCAGGTGTCGTTTCCGTCGTAGTAGTACCGCTGGTCGGCGAGCAGGTCGTCCGGGTAGCGAGCGGTCGCTTCGCAGCTGACCCCCACCGTTTCCTCCCGGGAGACGCGGTCCCAGATCCAGTCGGTCAGGTTCTCCGCGTAGCTCGTGCGGGTGCAGGTGTCGTCGGATGCGGTCGCGACATCCCCCAGGTCGCTGACGTACTTCAGCCGGCCCGCCGCGTCGTAGCCGTAGCGGGTCTCCGCCGTACGGGTGCCCCCGCTGGCCAGCGTCGTGACCACCTGCACCGACCGCTCGTCGGTGAGGGTGGCCTCCAGCGTCCCCGAGCCCCGGGCGCGGGTGGCCGTGGTGCCGATGACGGTCGGCTCCGACACGGTGCGGGACACCACGGCAGCGCCGTCGTAGACGGTCTCCTGGCGGGCGAAGCCCCGCCAGGCGGGCTTGTCCTCCAGCCCGTCGACATTCACCGTGCGGCGGGAGCCGTCCGCCTTGAGGTCGTTGTGCAGGCCGCGCAGGAACATGTACTCGGTCGCGGTCTGCGCGCCGGCGACGCCCGTGCGTACCCGCACCCGGGCGTACCCGCGCCAGCCGCCCCAGCTCTGGAACCGGGCCGGGGTGAGTTCCGCGTCGTCGTGGTGCCACAGCACCACACCGGGATCGAGGTAGTCGTACTGGGTCAGCTTGGCCGGCGCGCCGCCGACCGGATCCTCCTCGGCGACCTGGGTTACGACGTACTTGTTGAACCAGTCCAGCGTCGGGCCGGCGCCGGTGACGTCCCACCAGACGGGGAAGCACTTGAGCCGATTGTCGTCCGGTGCCGGCAACGTCGCGCGCTGGCACTCCTTCAGCCCGTAGGTGACCTTGATCCGGCCGCCGGCCTCGGTGCTGATGGTCTCGACCCGCCATTTGTTCATCACCGGGTGGCCCCCGGTCGCGTCGAGCCGGTTCTCCCGCTGCACCCCGGCGAAGGTGACCGGCGGGAGGCTCAGGGTCCCGTTGGTGTGCCCGCTGTGCACGATCGAGGAGAGCCACAGCGCGGGGCTGGTGCCGTCCCCGGTGTCCGGGAAGGCGTGCGTCAACGTGTAGGAGTCGACGTCCCGGTAGGCCCCGTTGACGTGGATCTGGGTGGTGATCTTCGCCAGCCGCCTGGTGGACCAGAACGTCGGCACCGGGATGGCGCACGCCGACGCGCCGCACGCCTGGTCCAGCGGCACGTCGGGCCAGTTCTGCGGCTTCGAGGTGACGCAGTCGGGTCCCTCGGCCAGGCAACGGTTGCCGGGGGTGAGGACCACCCGGCCGGGCGCGGTGGCGTACAGCGACGTGAGCCGCTGGCCGTACTCGATTCGCGCGAGTTGCCCGGACCGTACGTACGCCGTCGGGGTGCCCTGCCGGTCGTAGTAGTTGGTCTCCCGGTCGTAGTAGTAGGTCATGGCGTCGCCGTGCGGGTCCACCACGAAGTCGAGCATCCAGCGCCAGGCCTGCTGGCACCACTGCGTGCTCTGGCACGGCTCGCCCGCGTCATCGCCGTAGACGGGGACGGTGAACGCCGAGTTGGTGTCGGGGTCACCGCTCTGCCATTGCGGCATCCGGTTCCGCCCGAAGAAGTACTGCGTGCCGTCCGGTGCGGTGAGCTTCCAGTACTCACCGTCGTTATCCCCGTTCGACGTGGCACCGGTCAGCAGCTCCACCCGCCAACCGTCGTCCTGCTCGGCGCGCCAGGAGCCGGTCGCGTCGTCGCGCACGAGTTCGCCGGCAAGACCGGGCAGCACGACCGTGGCGTTGTGGGAGGCCCAGCAGAGGTCCGGGTGGGACTGCCCGTCCTCGGTGCACGACTGGTAGGACCGCTCGATGTACCCGGTGGTCAGGTCGAAGCCCTCACCCACCGGTGAGGGCTGGTTGTTGGTGGAGGCGGTCCGGCCGTCGACACCGCCAGAGCTGTAGGTCAGGGCCAGAGTGGGTGACTGACCGGGCATCGGGGGCACGGCGAGCGGGTAGCTCCAGCCGAAGTCCCCGCTGGAGAGTCCGACCTGCCAGGTGGCCGAAGGGCTCAACGAGGTGGGGGTGAAGCTGCCGGCACTGCCGCTGGCGTCGGCCGTGATGGCGAAGCTCCCGTCGGAGAGGGTGGCGCTCAGCCGTCCGGCCCGCACGTCGTTACGGGTCGGCGCCGCGACGCCGGTGCGCTCGTCAACCACCCGTAGCCGCGACGACCAGTCACCCCCGAAGGCCCAGCGGAAGCCGCTGTAGTCGACCTCGACCGGGGTCGGCCTGCCGGTGTTGCCGAGTCGAAGCCGCACGCCACCGGGCATCCGGTCCAGCCGCACGTGCGCCTGACCGCTGACCCAGACCGGCAGCGTTCCGGCGCGCTGCGCTACCACCCGGTCGGCTCCCGCGGTACGCGCCGCCGCCTTCACCTCGGCCTGGCCGGAAGGCCAGGTCACCGTGGGCGTGCTGCGCCAGGCATCGGCCAGCGCGGCGTCGACCACGGGCTTCGCCCTGGTGGGCTTGGCGGGTGCGGCCCGCCCGGACGACGCCGCGACGGGCGCAGCCTGCGCGGGAGTGGCCACGACGGGCGTCACCGCCAGCGAGAGGGCACACAGCACGGTCAAGGTACGCATGCATAGAGCGTGCGGCGGCGGCGCATATCGGGGCGCACATCCCGGCGCATGCCTGGCGACCACGCTCCCTACAGGCACAGCGGTTCGATCCGGCGTGGCGCCGACGTGGCGCCGGCGGCCAGCCGCACCGCCGGCTCGCCCCGGAGGATCTGCTGGTAGAGGTTGGTCAGTTCGGCGCTCGGCTCGACACCGAGGCCGTCGACCAGGCCCCGGCGGGCGGTGGCGTAGGCGCGCAGGGCGCCCTGGACGTCACCGCTGTTGCCGCACGCCACCATCAACTGCCCCCAGGCCCGCTCCCGGTACGGTTGTCCTGCGAGGAACTCGTGCAGCACCACCCGCGCCGTCTCGTACTGCCCCAACTCCAGCAGCACGGCGACGTGGTCCTCCACCGCGCCCAGCCATTTCGCGGTTAGCGCGCCGGCCCGTCCAGCGAGCACCCGGCCCTGGGGGACGTCCTGCATCGGCGCGCCCCGGTGCAGCGCGACCGCTCGGCGCAGGTGCCCGGACGCCGCGTGGGGGTCGCCGGCGCGTACGGCCCCGCGCGCCCGTTCCAGGTGTTTCTCGAACGCGAACACGTCCACCTCGACGGGTACGTCGCGGAAGGCCAACTGCCAGCCGTCGCGCCGCTGGACCAGCAGCTGGCCGCCATCGTCGTGGGTACTGTCCGCCAACCACAGCCGCAGCTTGGACAGGTAGGTGCGCAGATTCGCTGCGGCGGACGGAGGCGTCATGTCACCCCACAGCTCACCGACCATCCGCTCGCGGTCGACTCCGGCTCCAGGTTGGAGCAGCAGCAGTGCCAGCAGCGTCCGCGTCTTGCCGGCGGGAACCGCCAGCAACACGTCGTCGCTGCGCGCCCGGATTGGTCCCAGCAGCTCCAGTGACAACACCCCGAACCCCCTAGAGATTGTCGGGTTTAGATATTCGGGGCGGCCGTGTGTGATCGGCAAGACAGCTCGAACGATCTCGAACGTTTCCGGACAGCAGCTCGCCGGTACGCGCGGGGCGGCCCGCCGAACACCGGCGGGCCGCCCCTGATCTGTTGACTTCTCAGTGGAGCCTGGTCACTGCCACGGCCAGTTGCCCTGGACCCCGGAGTAGCCGTCGACGTAGACCGGTGGGCTGATGTAGCCCCACTTCTTCTGGCCCGCCCCGGCGGTGTCCCGTTTGGGGTCGACGCGCTGTTTCTGCACGCGGTTGCCCCGGTTCCCGCCGATGGTGGTGACCGTGCCGTCGCTGTGGACCTTGGTGACGATCTCCACGTGTCCGTCGGCGCCCGGCTTGCCGTACACCATGATGTCGCCCGGCCGTGGGTCGTCGTGCTTGCCCTTGTTCTTGCCCCAGTTGGTCGCCCAGGCCGCGTCGCGCTTGGGCAGGTCCTTGGCCTTGACCCCGGCCTTGGTCAGGACCCAGGTGACGAAGACCGCGCACCAGGCGGTGTTGGCGTCCGCCTTCTTGAACCACGAGCCGAACATCTTGTTGTAGGTCTTCTCACCGAGCATCTTTCGTAGCTCTTTGTAGTACTTGCTGAAGTACTTGCGCTCCTCCTCGGGGGTGAACCGCTCCCCCTTCTTCTTCCCGAGCTTCTTGGCGATCTTCTCGGCGCGCTTGAACTCCTTCTCGGCGATTTCGGTGATCTTTTTCCGCAGTTTCTGGTCCTTGAGCCCGACCAGGCGCGGGTCCGGCTTGTCCTTCTTGGCGGTGGTCTTCGTCGTGGTGCTCTTCTTGCTCGTCGTCGTCTTCTTGGCCGTCGTCTGCTTCTTGGTGGTGGTCTTCTTGGTCTTCAGGCCGTCGGGGTCGCTGAAGGTGATCGGATTGTTCTCTGCGTACGCGTACGCGTTCATCTGCTGCGGATCGGTGACGTCGATGACCGGGTCGACCGAGATGAACCGGCCCGCCGCCGGGTCGTACTCCCGGGCGCCGAGGTGCACGAGGCCGCTGCCGCCGTCGACCGTTCCGCCCACGAACCCCTGCCTTGAGGGCCAGGTCGCGGCCGGCCCGCGAGACGCCCCGAACGGCGTCTGGTAGCGGCGGGTCACCGCGAGGGTGTTCCCGTCGACCGCGATCTCACCGGTGCCCTGGTGGTCGGAGACTGTCCAGGTCAGGCCGGCCGCGGTGCGGACCGCGACGACCGTGCCGTTCACGGTGTAGTACCGCTGCGCGGTGACGGTGGAGCCCTTGAGCCGCAGCTCGGTGGAGTCCAGGTAGAGGGTCGTGCCGTCCGGGCCACGCTCGATCAGCCGGTTGCCGTCGGCGTCGTACAGGTAGGCCGTGGTCTTGCCATCCCGGACCGAGGTGGCCAGCTCGCCCTCCACGTCCCAGGTCAGCTGCTGGGCGACCCCGTCGACCATCCGGCTGGTGGTGTTGCCGTCGGCGTCGTAGCTGAAGGTGTCGGTGCGGCTGCCGCCCGGTCCGCCGGTCACCACCGACATGAGCCCATGCGGCCGGGCCGCACCGGCGGCGGGGTACTGGTAGGTCCGGCTGGTGTCCCCACCAGCCGCGTGCTGCACCTCGCTGAGCCGGTTACCGATCTTGTCGTAGCGGAAGCTGTGCCAGTAGGCGGCCGGACCGCCCAGGGCGGCCACCTGTGGCGCCGCGGCGCAGTCGCCGGACTCCGGCGTCCACGCCTCGGTCAGCTGGCGCAAGCCGTCGTAGCGGAAGCACTGGGCGTCGGAGGTGACGTCGGCCGGGGCATCCACGATCGACAGGATGTTGCCACTCGGGTCGTAGGTGTAGCGCTGGTCCGCGACGTACGGGTTGTCCGGGTTGTCGGAGTAGGTCCAGGCCTGCAGCAACCGGTCCGTCGCGGCATCGTAGTTGAAGGCACGGGTCAGTTGCTTGCCGGCCGGGCCGCTGACCAGGCCACCGACCCGGCCCAGCTCGTCGTACATGGTGTCGGCGAGGTACGGCGTCAGGCCGGTCATCGTGGTCAGCAGGCCCAGCGTGGCCTCGTAGCCGTACCGCAGGGTCTCCGTGGTGAGGCCCCCCGCCGACGGCAGTTCCATCGAGGCCGGCTGACCGGCCGCGTCGTACGTCTGCCGATAGGTGTAGGTGCCGGCGAGCTCTCCCTCGGCCGCCGGGATGGTGATGCTCGTTCCGGTGGGGCGGCCCGCCGGGTCGTAGCCCGTCACCGCCCGGGTGTAGGCGTTGCCGTTGGCGTAGCGGGTGGACGAGCTCAGCAGGCCCTTGCCGGCGGCCAGGGTGTCGAAGGTCCACTCGGCCAGCTTGGGGCCCGTCGGCGAGCCCTGCCGGGTCGAGGTCTTGCGCCCCAACGCGTCGTACGTGTACGCCACCGTCTGCCCCGCGGCGCTCGTGACCGACACGAGGTGGTCCTCGTCGTCGTACCCGTAGGTGGTCGTACCCGCGTCCGGGTCCTCCTGCCGGACCAGCCGGCCCCGCAGGTCGTAGCTGCTGCGCCAGACGTTGCCCGCCGGGTCGGTCACCGTGGCGACGTTCTCCCCGTCCGGCGTGTAGGTGTACCTCGTCGCGTCGTACGCCCCGGTGGGCGCGTCACCCTGGTACTGGCGTAGTTCGACCACCTTGTCGTCGGCGTCGAGCACGTTCATGATCGGCGTCTCGCCGGCCGGCGGGTCCACCGCTACCCAGTTGCCGCCGTAGGTCGTCGTCGTCCGCCACTGTTCCACGCCGTACGACAGCAGGATCTCGGCGGTCTCCCGTCCGGTCGAGTCGTAGAGATTGCGAGTGGACGACCCGACCGCCGAGTCGGCGACCGACAGCAACTGGGTACCGGGGCCTGCGGTGTCGTTCCAGTACTCGCCGTTCCGCTTCGCGAGGCGTCCCCGCGAGTCGTAGTACTCGTCGGTCACGATCCGCCCGCCGGCGGGCGATGGTGCCTGGGTCTGGCGCAGCCGGAGGAACCCGTCGAACAGCGAGTACTTGGTGCTGTAGCCACCGCTCGCGAGCAGGGAACTCGTGCTCGTGACGGTGGGCGCGTTGTTGCGGACCAGGTAGCTGAAGGTCACGTTCGCGCTCTGCCCCGCCGACCTGTCGCGGCCCGGAAGCCAGACGCCGGTCAGCCGGCCCAATGGGTCGTACCGGACCTCCGTGTGCCGACCGTTGGCATCGGTGGCCGTGAGCGGCTCCCCTGTGTACGGGTCGATGGTCGAGGTGACCGTGTGTCCCAGCGCGTTCGTCCCGTCGGTGCGCACGAGCGGACCCCCCACGCTCGGCGCGTAGGTCATGGTGCTGCGGTTGCCCAGGGCGTCGTACTGCACGGTCGGTCGGCCGTGCGCGTCGAAGGACGCGCGCTCGGCCTGGACGTAGGTCACCGAGCTGGCGGTACGCTCCGACGCCTCCTCGGTCATCGTGACGTCGCCCTTGGTCGGAGCCGCTCCCCAGGTGGTGGACCCGTCGTAGTAGTAGCGGGTGTCGGCCTGCAGGTCGGCCGGGTACGACGGCGTGCCGGCACAGGACTTCCCGACGGTCTCGGTGCGGGACTCGGTGTCGACGATCCAGGCGTCGACGTTGCGGGTGTAGGTGGTGGTGGTGCACCTGTCGTCGGCGGTGGTGGACAGGTCCCCGAGGTCGTCGACGCTGTGCAGCGTGCCGTAGTCCTCGTCGAACGTGTACCGCACCTCGGTGGCCCGGACGGATCCGTCGGAGAGCTTGGTGAACTCCCGCTCGGAGCGCTGGGCGGTCAGGTACGCCTCCAGGTTGCCAGAGGGCCGGGCCCGCGTCGCGGTCTTGCGGATCTCCAGCGGCTCGGAGATGGTCCGCTCCACCCAGCCGCCGCTGGCGTCGAAGATCGTCGTCTCCCGGGCGAATCCGCGCCGCACCGCCTTGTCCTCGATCCGGCTGCCCTGCGAGTCGGTCACCCACACGTCGCGATGGGCGCCGCCGGGCAGCAGATCGTCGTCCATGCCGCGGAGGAACACATACTCGACCAGCTCCTGCGGCCCGGCGTTCGGGTCACCGGTACGCACCCGCAGCTTCTGGTAACCGCGGTACTGGCTGTACGTCTTGTACCGCGCCGGCGTCAGCTCGGCGTCGTCGTAGTGCCAGGCGGTGCCGTCGACGTACTCGTACTGGGTGATCTCGGTCGGGTTACCGCCGACCAGGTCCACCTCGGCCATCTGGGCGACCACGTACTTGTTGAAGTAGTCGAGCGTCGGGTCCTTCCCCTCCCACTCGCGCAGCACGGGGTAGCACCTGGTGCCGTTGCTCTCCGGTGACGGCAACGCGCCGCTGGTGCACTGCTTCGCCGTGTAGGAGACCTGCACCTGGCCGCCGGTCTCGCTGGTCACGGCGGCCAGTCGCCACCTGTTCATGGGCGGCGCACCGTCGATGGCGACGACCCGGTTCTCCCGCAGGACGCCGTCGAAGGTGACCGGCGGCAGGGTCATCGTGCCGCCCACGTGCCCGGTCCGGGTGAGGCTGTCCAGCCAGAGGGAGGCGCTGGTCCCGTCGCCGCTGGCCGGGAACGAGTGGGTGAGCTGCCACGAGCTGACGTCCCGGTAGGCGCCGTCCTGGTAGACCTGGGTCGAGATGGTGGCCAGCCGCTTGTCGGTCCAGAACGTCGGCGTGGTGATCGCGCACGAGGAGGCGTCGCAGTACTGGTCCCACGGCACGTCCGGGGCGTTCTGCGGCTGGTCCTTGCCGCAGACGGTGCCGGGGATGCAGCGGTCGGCGACGGCGAAGGTGACCCGTCCAGCCGCCGGGGTGGTGAACAGGGAGTCGGCACGCTGACCGTAGTCGAGCCGGGTAAGGTGGCTCGACCGGTCGTACGGCGTGACCGCCCCGCCCCGGCTGTAGTGGTTGGTCTCCCGTCCGTAGAACTGGGACATGGCGTCACCGTGGGTGTCCACCACGTAGTCCAGATTCCAGCGGTACGCCTGGCGGCACCAGGCGGCGGCGAACGTCGCGGCGTGGCAGGGTTCCCCAGCGTCGTCGCCGAAGACCGGCACGGTCAGCGTCGAGTTGGTCTCGGCCCGACCGGCCGTCCAGCCCGGAAGCCGGTTGAGCCCGAAGTAGTACTGGGTGCCGTCCGGCGCGGTCAACCGCCAGTGCTCGCCGTCGTTGTCCCCGTTCGACGACGCACCGGTCAGCAGCTGCACCCGCCAGCCGTCGTCGTCCTCGACGCGCCACTGTCCGGTCGTGTCGTCGCGGACCAGCTCGCCGACCAGCCCGGGCAGGGTCACCAGGGCGTTGTCGGAGGCGAAGCATAGCTCTTCACTGTCGGCCTGGCCGTCGTCCTTGCAGGACTGGTACGACCGCTCGATGTAGCCGACGTCGAGGCTGAACCCCTCGCCGACCCAGGAGGCCTGGTTGTTCGTCGAGACGGTCCGACCGTCCACCGAACCGGAGTTGTAAGTGAGGCTTAGCTGGGGCGCCGTCCCCGGCATGGGCGGGACGGTGATCGGGTAGGACCAGTTGAAGTCGCCGGACTGGAGCCCGACCTCCCAGGTCGCCGACGGCGCGAGCGAGGTCGGCTTGAAGCTTCCCGCGCTGCCGCTCGCGGCCGCCGTGAGCGCGAACAGCTCGCTCGACTGCGGCTGCTCCGCCCTGGGCACGGCCCGATCGGCGGCGGCGGGCGGCGGGAGCACCAGGTCGGCGCGGAGTACGCCGGCCGCAGGGTCGTTACGGGTCGGTATGACCTTGCCGGTCGTCTGGTTGACGAGCCGCAACCGGGTGGCCCAGTCGCCGCCGTACGCGTTGCGGAAGCCTGAGTAATCGATGTCAACGGGCGTCGGACCGCCCCGGTCGCTGGAGATCCGGACCAGCACACCGTTCACTCCGGCCCGCACCGCCGCCGCCCGGTCCCGCGCCGCCACTCGCACGCCGGGCCGTCGGGAGAGGTCAGCCGACGACGCGGGCCACCGGACGGTGGGTGCGCTGCGCAGGGCGCCGCTCTCCTCCGCGCCGGGAACCCGTTTCCTGGCCACCGCCGCCTTGCCGTCCACGGAGACCGGTGCGGGAGGCGACCCCGGCCGGTGTGGTCGTTCCGGTCTGGCCTGAGCCGGTGCGGCTGACAGCAGACCAGCCGCCAAGGCGGCAATCAGTCCTACCGCCGTGGTACGGCGATACCCCTTGCTTCGACGAACTGTCATGCACACAGCGTCGTGACTGCTCGCATACGTGCACGCACACCAAGTCGCATAGGCGGCCACGACCCGATTCGGGGTGCGCTGCCGCCCCCGGAACAACGGGGAAACCCGCGGCGGGCAGCCCCGACTCAGCTGTCCCGCAGGCGGTCGGCCAGGTCGGCGGCGAAGGCCTGTATCTGCTCCTCCGCGCCGGCCTGCCGGGGATACACCACGATGCCCACCACGAGGTTGCTCACCCGCAGGGCCAGGCCCCGCTTCAGCGGTACGCCTCATCGCCCACGCCGGGCAGTGGCCGTGGGTGCGGCCCGGCGGCAATCCGCCCCTCGGGACCCGTCATGCCGGGTCCGCGGCTCGTAGTCGTGGCCACCGCTGCTCGGTCCAGGCCCGCAACAGCCACTCCAACGGTCCGTACCGGAACCGGGCCATCCACGCCGCGCTGGCGGCGAGTTGCACACAGTAGATCGCGACCGCGATGAGTACGACGACCGGGGGTGCGACGGCGCCGGCGAGGCCCAGCCCGACGCCGGTGAAGACCAGCACGCAGAGCAGCGACTGACCCAGGTAGTTCGACAGGGACATCCGTCCGGCCGGCGCGAGTACGGCGACGACCCGCCGACCCCGGTCGGTTTGGAAGAACTGGAGCAGGGTGGCGGCGTACGCGGCCGCGAGCAGCGGCGCGGTGAGCACGCCCGCCGTCAGCCCGGTCAGGTTGGCGGTGCCCCCGCCCGATGCGAAGATCACCGCACCGGCCAGGCCGACCGGATAGCCCAGCTGCTGCACCCGGCGCAGGAGCTGCCGGTTCCCGACGACGTCGGTGAGTAGCCGGCGCCGCCCGGCCGCGTAACCGAAGAGGAAGGCCGAGAGGGCGAGCGGCCCCTGCACGAGGAGCGTGCCGAACATCGCCGGCAGCTGGCGTACGTGCTCGGTGACCACCGAGCCGATCCCGCCCTGCAGTGCCTCGGTGGACCGCTGCCCCGCCGCGAGTGCCGCCGCCGGATCGGTGACCAGCTGGGTCCCGCCCGCGGCGGCGAGCGCGAGGATGAAGCCGATCCCGCCGGTCAGCAGTACGGCGACGCGCAGCGCGGTCCCGACGCCGACTCTCCGCATGGCGAGCAGGACCAGACCGAGCAATGCGTACGTGGTCAGGATGTCGCCCTGGAACAGCAGCACCGCGTGCAGGATGCCGAACACGAAGAGCCCGGCCAGCCGTCGCCGGAACCGTGGGACGACATCGACGCCGCGCCGCGCGGCGGAATCGAGCTGGAGCGTGAAGCTGTAGCCGAACAGAAAGGAGAAGAGCAGGTA
>NZ_VSFA01000115.1 GCF_008119785.1 Micromonospora sp. MP36
CCCCGACGCCAGCGGCCGACACCCGCCCGCCCGGTCACGACATGCCCACCTGTTCCAGCGTCCGTCCGCAGTCGCGCCCTGCCACCCAAGGGGCGGCAGGGCACGACATCATCAGCGTACGACCGGGATGGACCGCAGCAGCGTCTGGTCGATCGAGGTGCCGGTGGCGTCCTCGGCGGTAACCCGGAAGCCGAGGAAGCTGTCGGCAACGAGTGCCGTGCGCGGCGCGGTGAAGCCGTACTCCCCGTTGCCGGCGGGTCGGACCTTGACCTCGGTCCAGGTGACCCCACCGTCGGCGGTGACCCAGGCCGTCAGGTTACGGAGCCCGCCCGCGGCGCCGGTGACACTGACGTTGACGTTCAGCGGCCGGTCGGCGCGGGCCCGGTTGTGCAGGTCGAGATCCGCGGTGACGGCCACGTTGAGCAGCCGCACCGGGGTCGCCTCGCCCGACGAACCGTCAGTGCGGAATGCCCACCTGGCCTTGCCCTCGCCGCCAACGGGGTAGACGTCGCCTGAGGTGAAGGAACGCTCGAGGACGTACGACGCGGGTCCGCTGTTGTCGAAGGTCTTGTCGAGCATCGAGCCGCGGTCCGCGACGAGCACCCCGTCCCGGTAGAGCCGGGTGGTGGCGTTGGACTTCGAGGGGTAGCTGAAGTCGGCGTACATGCCGGCCCGCCCCTGGCTGTCGACCGCGTCATCCATGGTGAGTTGCAGTCGGGCGCCGGTGACGGTTCCCTGGGCTCGGGCTCCGATCGGGGCGGCGAACCAGGTGTCGCGGGTTGTGGTGCCGGGCTGGTAGGCCCGCGGCTGCTGGATGAAGCGGTACTCCACGCGGTCCTTGTTCCGCCAGGTGAGCTTCATCCACTGGGTGTCCCGGGCGGTGATGTACTCGGTACGGACGCGGGGCACGGTCAGGTACGACGGCGATGTGACGTTGAGCCCGATCAGGTTGGGACCGTAGACGGTGGTGCCCTCCTGGTAGCGGTGGTCCTCGTTGAAGCCCTTGTAGGTCGTGCGGACCTTGGCCAGGTTCTCGATATCTTCGGTGCGGAGCCGGTGCGTGGGGTCGGTGGGCACCTGGTCGTCGGCGAACGTGAGGTCGAACAGGAAGTCGCTGTCGCCGGTCATGTGGTCGCTCTTCGCGTCCGCCAGCCGCCAGTGCTCGGAACGGCCGACCGTGCCGTCCATGGTGCCGTTGGTCGGTGTGATCCACAGGGCGTCCCGACCGAACGGGCCGTAGGCCCCGCCGAACAGGACGCTGTGGCCGGTCCAGTACTTGCCGTCCTTGGTCATCCGACGCAGGTTGGCGGCGACCAGTTCGGGCCGGGTGTCGAAGCCGTCCGCGGTGACGGTCCAGCGGCGGGTTTCCCGGGCGTCGAGGAGGATCGTGTCGGAGTTCGCGGGGTTGTCCTTGGTCAGGATCGCGCCAGCGAAGTTGCCGTTGACCTTCATGGCGATGGTGCCGACGACCACGTACGGGCCGTCGGGCACGCGGACCTCGGTGGTGCCCGCTGCGGGGAGATTGACCGTGAAGGCGGCGCCGCTGTCGGCGTTGAGCATCGTCACCTGGGCCGGAGCCGGGTTGCCGTCCCGGTCGAGCGCCGAGATCTTCACGGTGCGGGCGCGGTCGAGCAGCAGCGGGATGCGTAGCGGCTGCCCGCCGTTCGCCGGGGTCGCGGTCAGCGCTCCGCTGTAGGTGCCGGTCGGCGTGCCGGTGCTGTTGACCGTGAGCGTGACCTCGGCTGAGCCGTCGGCGGGCAGCGTGACGGTGGCCGGGTTGACGGTCAGCAGCCCGGCGGGTGTGGTCGCGCCGGCGCGGGCGAGGGTGCCCGCGAGGTTGACGGTGGTCTCGGCGGTGCCGGTGTTGGTGATGGTCAGCGTACGGGTGGTGGTGCCCTCGTCGGTGGGGAAGGCCAGGGATCCGGCGGAGGCGAAGAGGGGCTGCGACAGTGCGGCCTGGGCGTCGACGAGGCCGGCGCCGACCTCGTGGATCGACTGCGAAGCCGGCGGGGCCACCGCGGTCCCCATGAGTACCGACTTCAGCCGGTCGGCCTTCCAGTCCGGGTGCTCTTCGGCGAGCAGCGTCGCGACGCCGGTGACGTGCGGGGCGGCCATCGACGTACCGCTCAGCGCCGTGTAGTTGGGGTCGGCCTGGACAGTGCCGATGGTGGTCCCGGCGGCGCGGGCGGCCACGATGTTGACGCCGGGCGCGGCGATCTCCGGCTTGACGAGTCCGGGCGCCCGCGCCGGTCCCCGGCTGGAGAAGGTGGCGGTGCCGCCGGCGTAGTCGACGGCCGCGACGGACAGGGCGTGCGGGGCGACCGAGGGCGCGGAGACGGAGCCGACGCGGGGGCCGTCGTTGCCGGCGGAGACCACGAACAGCGCGCCGGACTCGGCGGTGAGTCGCTCCAGCGCGGTGGACACCGGGTCGGTGCCGTCGGTGGGGCCGCTGCCCAGCGACATGTTGACGACTCGGGCGCCCTGCGCGACGGCCCACTCCATGCCCGCGATGATCTGCGAGTTGTAGCCGTCGCCCTTGTCGTCGAGGACCTTGCCGACGATCAGGTCGGCGTGCGGGGCGACCCCGGAGCGGATGCCGGCGGCGCCGGCGCCGCTGCCCGCGACGGTCGCGGCGACGTGGGTGCCGTGGCCCTGCCCGTCGGTCGAGTTGCCCTTGCCGGTGAAGTCCGCCGAGGTGCTGATCCGGCCGGCCAGGTCGGGGTGGTTCGGGTCCGCGCCGGTGTCCAGCACCGCGACCTTAACGCCCTCGCCGGTGCGGCCCGCCGCCCATGGCTCGGGCGCCTTGACCTGGGTCAGGTTACGGTCGAGGGCATCCGCTTCAACCTTGCCGTCCAGCCAGATCCGGCTGAAGCTGTCCAGCGTCTCGCCGAGTTCGTCGGCGTCGTCCTTGTCCAGGACGGCCGCGCTGGCCCCGATGGAGGGCAGGTTGCGTCTCTCGGTCAGCAGGTCGTCGGCTGCGGCCTTCGCCTTGGCCGCCGCCTTGGTGTTGCGCTTGACGATCAGCGGCAGGCTGTCCCGGTGAGCGTCGTCGTAGCCGTCGCGCAGTAGTCCGGTGACGTTGAACAGCTGCGGGTCGAGCCGGCTGCCGACCTGTCCGATCACGTCGCTGGGGTAGAAGAAGGTTTCGCCTGCCACGTCGGTGCGGGCGAGGAACGTGCCGGGCGCGGAGTCGGGAGCCGGTTCCGCGCTGTAGGACCGGGTGCCGTCGGGGGCGGTGGTCACCGTGATCCGGTCGCCGGTGACCAGGGTGATCGTCGTGCTGTTCGCCGCGAGCGAGTCAACGGCTGACGGGGTGGGTTCGGCGGACGCGGGAAGCGCCGGCCACCCGATGATCGCCAGGCCGGCCAGCCCGGCGACCCATCGTGAGCGGGTGGGATGTTTCATCGATCCTCCGGATTCCAGTGGCTGCGCGGGTGCCCCACGGTCCGTATCCGGAACATCGCGGGTACCGCGGTCTCGTCGGCGGCGAGCAGTTCGCCGCCGCCCGCCGCACACCATGCGCCCACTTCGCCGGGGACCGCGGGGTCCTCGGTGAGCAGCTCGACCACGTATCCGGGTGGAAAGCGGTGGCAGTGCCGTTCGAGGACGTTCCGCACCCTCGGCCAGGGTTCGCCGCCGGCGTCGACGACGGCATGGACCGGATGCATGGGCTACCTCGGGTGGTGGTGGGGCGGTGTGGCGCGCCGAACCGTAGAAGACGGCAGTTACAAGTCAGTTACCGCGGCGACGGCGAGTGTCCGGTTGGCCGTGGTGGCGCACCTCGTCCGTCAACCGCCCGTGCCGGACGCGGCAGCCGGCTCGGCGGCCAACTCCGCGGCGAGCACGCGGACCCGGTCCAGCACCTGGGGGTCGTCGGAGTTCCGAGCCGCCTGCTCGCAGTCGGCCAGCGCCGCCCGTGCCTCCCCCGTCCGGCCGGTCCGCAGCAGGATCTCGGTGAGGTTGGCCAGGGCGGGCGGCAACGCCCAGGACCGACCGAGTGACCGGGCCAGCCGTACCGCGGATGTCGCCAGGGCCGCTGCCCGCCGGTGTTCGCCGCGGAGCAGCTCGATCGCGGCGAGGTTACTCTGGTCGATGGCGAGGACGGCCGGGTCACCCATCCGGCGCGCCGCCGCGACCGCCCGCCGCGCACAGTCGCGGGCCACGTCCAGCCGGCCGGTCTCCCGGGCCAGTTCACCCATGATGGACAGGGCACGAGCCAACAGGGAGATGTCGTCACAGCGCTCGGCCAGCCGCAAGGCCTGCTCACACGCCTCCGGCGCCGCCCCGAGTTCCCCGGTGACCAGCAGGCATGCGGCGCGGACGCACTCGATTCGGGTGAGCTGGGGCAGCGTCGCCGCCTCGTCGAGCTGTCTGGCGGCATGCTCGGCACGGGTGAGCGCGGCCAGCGCATCGGCGTACTGCCCCGAGCCGAAATGCATCGTCCCGACGGTCAGTTCGAGGTCGACCCGATCGGTGGTGCCCTCGTCGCCGGGGACCGGTCGGTCGTCCAGGAGATGCCGTACCGACTCTAGCTCGGCCAGCCCGTCCTGCGGGCGGAGCGCCCGGCCGAGCACCTCCGCCAGGGCGATCGCGGCGCGCACCACGCTTCGGGTGTCTGCCGACTGCCGGTACGACGTCAGCGCTGCCCGCAGGACCTCCTCCGCCTCCTGATAACGGGCGCTGCGGCGCAGCACCGTACCCCAGTCGAGCCGGGCGGCGGCCGCCGCGGCCGGGTCGTCCGGCTCCAGGCGCGCGACCAGATCGGCGTAGTAGGCGCAGGCGCTGTCGTTGGCGAAGAGGCTGGCGGCACGTTCGGCAGCACGGCGCAGCCAGTGCGCGGCGCGCGGGTCGTCGGCCCGGCTGAGATGGAAGGCCGCGGCTTCCACCGCGTCAGGACGCTGGACCAGCACGGTCTCGGCGTACGCGCGATGCAGCTGCCGCCGGCTCGCGACACCGACCCCCTCGGCACAGGCCAGCTCGACCAGCGGGTGGCGGAACGCGTAGCCGGTCACCGGGCATCCGCGTGCCGTGACCGTGCGTTCCACGATGAAGCCGGCCGTGACCGCCGTATCGAGTGCGGCGGCGACGGCAGGGCCGCCGAGAGGCGGGTGGAGCCCGGCAACCGCGACGGCCTCCAGTTCGGCGACGGAGATCGCGCCACCGCCGGCGACGGCGAGGGCGCCGAGCACCGCGCGGGCCTCGTCGGGCAGTTGGGAGAGCCGTCCGCTGACCAGCCTGCGCACCCCGTCGGGCACGCCCCGTACCTCGCCGGCGCTGGCGAGTTCCAGCGCGAACAGCGGGTTGCCTCGGGACAACTCGTAAATGCGCCGAGCCCGCTGCGGCGGGATTCCGACCAGCCGGGCACAGTCGGCTCGGCTGAGCCTGAGCAGTTCGACCTCGACCGCCAACCCCTGTTCTGCGAAGGTGTCCAGGATGAGGCGACGCGGGTCACCGGCGGGTAGTTCGTCGCCCCGGACGGTCGCGATGAACCGCCAACGCCGTGACTGGGCGGTACGGATGAGATGGTGCAGCAAACGCAGGGATGCTGGATCGGCGGCGTGCAGGTCGTCGAGGACGAGCAGAAGGGGCCGGGCGGCGGCGAGATCGGTCAGCAGCGCGCTCACGGACCGGAAGAAGCGGGCCTGTTCCTCTTCGGGGCTACCTGCGCGGGTGGGCGCTTCGCCGAGGGTGGTCAGGACGGCGGCGAGACCGGGATGTTCGGCGGCGACCGTCGCTCGCTCCACCGCCGGACAGGCGGCGAGATAGCTGTCGAGCGCATCGACGAACACCCCGTACGGGGTCTGCCCCTCGGCTGTGTGGCAGGTACCCCACAGCACCTGGGTTCCCGCCATGGCGGCCTGCCTGGCCACCTCCACGACGAGACGGGTCTTGCCGATGCCCGCTTCCCCCGCCACCAACGCCAGCGGCGCGTCGCCCTGCCGCACGTGACCGCCGGCGACGTCGGTGGCATGTGCGATGAGCAGGGCGAGTGGACGCGCGCGACCGATCAACGGCTGGTCGTGCGGATGGCGGAGCACCGGCGGCAACGGCATCGCCGTCCGGTCCGCCCCGGTTCGTGGGGACGTCAGGGCGTCCAGCGCCTCCCGCAGCAGTGCCTGGAACTCGGCGGCAGGCGGAACGCCCAACTCCTCCGCGAGCACGTCGCGCGCCGCGTGGTACTGCCGTACGGCCTGCCTCGGCCGTCCGGCATCCAGCAACACCCGCGCCAACAGCAGGTGCAGCTCCTCCGCGGCCGGAACCCGTTCCAGCTCGGCGCGCAGCACCTCCACTGCCTGGTCTGTCTCGCCGGCCTGAGCCAACACGGCGGCAAGGGCCGGGACGATCCGGCTACGCAGGGCCACCAACTGACGCCGGCGCTCCTCGGCCCAGGATGCGTACCGGTCCTCGGGCAGCAGCTCACGGCTCAACGCGGTCAGCCCCGAGACGAGCGCCGCCCGGTCACCGGTCGCGAGAGCATGCGCGGCAGCGGCCGTGACCTCGTCGACATCGATCAGAATCAGGTCCCGGTCGAGGCAGATCAGCTCACCCTCGGTGTGCAGGTACGCCGACGGGCTGCGTGGTGCCAGTTCAGGTTCCAGGGCGTGCCGCGCCGCGTGCATGGTCACCCGGAGACTCCGCAACGCCGCCTCGTACGGCATGTCCGGCCATAGCGCCTCCATGGCCTGGTCGCGGTGCAGTCGCCCGCCTGGCGTGACGGCCAGCAGTTTGACCAGGGTGCGGGCCCCGGTGCGCCGCCAGTGCTCGGCCACGGACCCGCCGCCCTCACGCTCGACGCAGAACCCGCCGAGCAGGTGGATGCGCAGCCGGTGGGGGCGTGCGACTCCCGGCTCCACCGGCTGAGCTGCCCCTGACATGCGCGACACCCTATCCACGCTGCGGTAACCCCGGCCTGCTGGGGCGTAGGGCAGCCACGTCGTGCAGCCATCCCGGCCCGGTCACCGCGGCGGACGCCGGGGGGCCGATGGGTACGCCGCTGCCACCGCCCGCGTGAGCACGCGGGCAGGGACCTTCGCTTCTCACCTCGCCAGGAGCGCGGTGACGACCCGGACGTCCGAGACCTCGTCGAGGGCGAGGACGATTCGTTCGATGTGTTGGGCCTGGTCCCGCGGGATCGACCGGGTGGCCAGGCTGCGGAACTTCGCGCGGATCGCGGTGTCAGACAAGGGGTTGCTCGGTGACCCGAGCGGTGGACCTGCCTGGCGGGTGTGGACCATCCCGTCGGTGGTGCGGACGGACACCAGGGGTTCGTCGGTGGCGGACTGCCGTGGGTCGACCACGAGGTTGACCGTCGCCATCCGTCGTGCCATCGCCGCGCTGAGCAGGACGTGCTCCTGGTAGGCATCCAGTCCGGCCCCGCCGAGCTCGACGCGTGCCGCCACGGCATACGGCAGGCTCAGCTGCGCTGCAGCCAGCGTGCCGACGTCGCGCCCACCGCACATGCCTTGCAGGAACTCGCTGAGCCGCACCGAGACCGATGCGACGTCCGCTGCCGACAGCCGGTGCTCGTCGAGGATGGCCGCCACGGCGTCGATCGCGGAGTGCGTCCCTCGGCACGACGCGTACGGCTTGATGGAGCAGCGCTCGATCCTCCACGAGACACCGAGTCCGTCGACGAGTGCCTCTGGTCTGGCCGTGTCGCGGGCGTAGGTGGACAGCAGCCCGCCCCACACGTCGTCGAGGACTGCGCTCGGCCCGGTCATCCCGGCCCGGGCCAGCAGAGCAGCGCGCACCCCGGCCTCCGCCGCCTGACCGGCGTGGAGCCGCTTGCTCATCGCCCCGTCGTGCACGAAGGCCCACACCCCGCTGGCGGCGCTCGCTGCGAGCCCCACGGCGTGCTGGGTCTGCTCCACCGTCAGGCCCAGCACGTGCGCCGCCGCGGCCGCGGCACCGAGCGGACCACACGTACCGGTGGAGTGGAACCCCGCACCGTTGTGCGCCTCGTAGCCGCCGAGCGCCTCCAGCACGCGTCGGGCGACGTCGTAGCCGACGACCACAGCGGTCAGCAGCCGTCGCCCGGTGACCGGTGCGTCCACCGACGCGACGGCTGCGAGGGCCGCCGGGACGACGACAGCGCCCGAGTGATCGCAGCCACCGGTGTCGTCCAGCTCGAAGGCATGGCTGGACACGCCGTTCACTAGTGCGGCGTCACGGGGCCCGAGCGCGACCGGTGTGCCCCAGACCGGAACGGTGCCGCGCTCGTGGCGCAGCGCCGCCAGCATCGCCGCCGTCTCCGCGCTGCCGGCCCCGGCGAGGCCGGCGCCCAGGGTGTCCAACAGGTGGATGGACGCCTTGTGCCGCACCGCCTCGGGGAGCGCGTCGTGGTCCGTCGCTGCCGCGAGGCGGGCCAGCGGTGCCAGCGTCGCCGAGCCCGCGACAGGTGGTGCGCTCATGCTCTCGCCTCCTGGTTGAGGCGGGCGAACACGTCCGCCGGATGCCCGGGCTCGTTGATCCGATGGTGCTGCGACCACCAGTCCGCGAGCTCCGAGCCGGTGGTCAGCCAGACATCCGGCTGCGCCTGGATGTGGGTGAGCAGCTCCCGGACCAGCGGGACACGACCGGGGGTTCCGGTCACCTCGGGGTGCAGGCGTAGGACGAAGCAGAGCCCGAAACGGTGGTAGGCGTCGAACTCCTGCTTCCAGTTGGCCAGCACCTCCGCGTACGGTGCGATGCGTGACTGCCCGACCGGGAAGGCCGGCTCGAGGTTGAAGAAGAAGTACTGGTGGTCCTCGAGTTCGTAGTGCACCGGGATCTCCACCAACCCTCCGTGGCTCTCGGCCCCGGGACCCCGCGCGTGGTCATGCGCCGCGGGCAGGCCCGGATGCAGAAACGGAAGGTCGTCGCCGTGCGACGAGGACGACCAGCTGATTCCCAGGTCGTGCAGATGCGCGGCAAGGCCGGGCGCCCATTCGCCCATCGGGGTACGGAAGCCGCGCACGGGGACACCGGCGGTCTCGCGCAGCCGGGTGAGACCCGCGCGGACGGCCGCGACCTGGCCTGCCAGCGTCAGCTCGTTGAAGTCCTCGTGCGCGTCGCCGTGGCAGGCCAGCTCGTGCCCTGCCGCGGCGATCCGTCGGACCAGGTCGGGGTAACGCAGGGCGTTCCGCCCCGGGACGAACCACGTCGAGGGAACATCCCGCTCGGCGAACAGGTCGAGCAGTCGGTCGGCCCCACGCCACGCGCCGTAACCGCCCACCGACAGGGTCTTCGCGCGGTCGGTCGCCGACGGAGATGCGGCGAGGATGGCCAGATCGGCGTCGAGGTCGACGGTGACCACCACGGCCACGCGGGCACCTCCTGGCCATCGGGCCTGGTCGGTCGTGAGGTCGCTCATGCGCACTTCCGGCCTGCCAGGTCCCCGGCCGGCAGAGGCTGCCCGGCGCCCGCGCCACCGCTGGCGGCATCACCCTGGCCGGAGTCACGCCACCACTGGGCGACCTCGGCGCAGGTCGCGAACCAGACGCCTTGGCGCGAACGCATGTGCGCCAGTAGCCGCTCGAGGATCAGGATCCGTCCCGGTTTGCCGGACACCTTGGGGTGCAGCAGGGTGGTCAGGCACAGCCCCTCGGCGTGGTAGCCGTCGAACTCGCGGGTCCAGTTCTCGAGGGTGGTCCGGTAGCCGGCGATGCGGTCCTGACCGACCGGATAGTCGGGATTGCGGGTGTACGCCAAGTAGGCGTAGTCGTCGAAGTCCCACCTGGCGGGGATCTCAACGAGGCAGGTGCTCACCCCGGCGACGCGATGCAGGTACGGGCGGTCGTCACCACGCATGGAGCTCGAGTAGCTGAACCCGTGCTCGACCAGCAGCCTCGGCGTCTCGGGGTGCCAGTCCCCCGACGGTGTCCGGAAGCCGACCGCCTCGACGCCGAGCACGTCGTGGAAGACCCGCTGGCTGCGCCGCAGGACCTCCACCTGCTCGTCGACTGTGAGGTCGTAATAGCACTCGTGCCGGTAGCCGTGGTGCGCAACCTCGTGGCCGCTCTCGACGATCCGGCGGCAGGCGTCCGGCCACGTCTCCACGACCCAGGCGGGCGTGAAGAACGTGGCGCGGACACCGGCCTCCCCGAGGACGTCGAGGATGCGGGGCAGGGCCCGGAACGGTCCGTAGCCACCGAGTGCGAAGTAGCTGGGCCGGCGCCAGATCGAGCCGTCGAGCATGGCGCTCCCGGTCGGGCCGTCGAGGTCGAAGGCCAGGGCCACCGCCGAGGTGTGGGGCGCTGGCCAGCGGGGCGGCGTCAGGTTCCGCGGGCGGTGGGTCACGTCACTCCTTGACGCCGTTGAAGACCGGCTTCATCGAGCCGTACTCGAGCCCCGCCGCCTTGAGGATCTTGTCGTAGGTGCCGTCCTGCTGAATCTGGGTGAGGCCCTTGGTCACCAGGTCGGCCATGGGCTTGTCGCCCTTCTTCAGGACTACGGCGAACGGGTTTGCCGGCAGCGGGTCCAGCACCACGTCGAACTTGCCGGGCTGGGTCTTGGCGAAGAAGGCGAGGTTCTCCGCGCCCTGGATGGCCAGATCGGCCCGCTTCTGCTCCAGCTGCAGGCGCGCCGCGCTGCCTGAGTCGGTGGGCAGGATCTGGATCGCGGGCCGGCCGGCGCCCTGGCACTCCTTCTTGTCCAGGTCCAGCGCCTGCTGGTAGTAGTCGGTGGTCTTGCTCACCGCAAGCTTCTTGCCGCAGACCTGGTCCGGCGAGGTGAACTCACCGGCGCGGGCGCTGAGGGTGTACAGCCGCCCCTCGGACTTGAAGTAGTCGACGAAGTCGACCGTCTCCTGGCGCTGGACCGTATCCGAGATGCCGGACATGACGATGTCGACGCGCCCGGTGGACACGGAGTTCATCAGCTGGTCGAACTTCTCCTCGACGAACGTGACCTTCAGGCCGAGGCTGGCACCGAGGGCCTTCGCCAGCTCGACGTCGACTCCGGCGAGCTGCTGTGACTTCTCGTCGCGATATTCCATCGGCGGGAAGTCGGGCGACAGCCCGATCCGGATCTCCTTGGAGGCCGCGATGGCCGCGGGGAGGGAGGCATCGCCTGCGCCGGTGTCGGTGGGCGGCTTCCCGGCGCATGCGGCAAGGGACGATGCTGCGACGACGGCGGTCACGGCCAGGCCGATGGTACGGGTGTAGCGGGGCATGGGGGTTCCTTCGGTTATGGGGGGGGCAGGGGTAGGAACAGGCAGGGTGCGGTCAGAGGACCCGAGAGAGGAAGGATCGGGTACGGGGATGCTGCGGGTCGCCGAGGACCTGCGACGGGGGGCCGATCTCGAGGATCTCCCCGCCGTCCATGAAGGCCACGCGGTCCGCGACCTCCCGGGCGAAGCCGATCTCATGGGTGACCACGATCATCGTCAGGCCGGTCTGGGCGAGGTCCTTCATGACGTCGAGGACCTCGCCGACGAGCTCGGGGTCGAGCGCCGAGGTGGGCTCGTCGAAGAGCATCAGTTCGGGTTCCATTGCCAGCGCACGGGCGATGGCCACGCGTTGCTGCTGGCCTCCCGAGAGCTGGCGCGGGTAGGCGTTCTCCTTGTTTCCGAGGCCCACTCTGGTCAGGAGCGTCTTGGCGCGGGCAACGGCCTGCGCCTTCGGGACGCCCTGCACCCCGACGGGGCCCTCGATGACGTTCTCCAGCGCCGTCATGTGCGGGAAGAGGTTGAACTTCTGGAAGACCATCCCGATACGCCGGCGCTGCCGCGCGATGGCGCGGTGGTTCAGCTCGTGGAGCCGGTCGCCCTGCTGCCGGTAGCCGATGACCTCGTCGCCCACCCAGATGCGTCCGGCGTTGACCTGCTCGAGGTGGTTGATGCAGCGCAGGAAGGTGCTCTTGCCCGAGCCCGAGGGACCGAGCAGGCAGACCACCTCGCCCCGGCTGACGTCGAGGCTGATCCCGCGCAGCACCTCGAGATCCCCGAAGTGCTTGTGGACCGACTCAGCCCGCACCAGGGGGCGCTGGTTGGTCGTGGTGGTCATCGCCTGGCCTGCTTTCCGGAGGTGATCGCCTTGCGTAGCCGCTGGACCGGCGTGTCGGGCAGCGAGCGGCTGCTGCTTCCCTTGGCGAAATGGCGCTCCAGGTAGAACTGGACGACGGAGAGGAGCGACACCGCCGCGAGGTACCACACCGCGCAGACGATCAGCAGCTCCATGATCCGGTTGTTGACGAAGTAGATGTGCTGGGCCTCGGAGAGGATCTCGCTCACCCCGATGGCCGAGGCCAGCGAGGTGGTCTTGAGCATGCCGATGGTCTCGTTTCCGATCGGCGGCAGGATGACGCGCATCGCCTGGGGCAGCACGATGCGCCGCATCGTCCGGAGCCTCGTCATGCCGATGGCGTACGCCGCCTCGGTCTGGCCCTCGTCGACCGAGAGGATGCCGGCCCGGACCACCTCCGAGGTGTAGGCGCCCTGGTTCAGGCCGAGCCCGATGGCGGCGGCCACGAAGGGCGTGACCACGTCTACGGTGCGTGCGCCCCAGATCCCGGGGATCTGCAGGTAGGGGAAGATCAAGGCGATGTTGAACCACGCGAGCAGCTGCAGGTATACGGGCGTGCCGCGGAACACCCAGACGTAGAGCCACCCCACGGTGCTCGTGACCGGGCTGTGCGACAGGCGCATCACGGCCACGACCACGCCCAGGATGACTCCGAGGACCATGGCCACGATCGTGAGGATGATCGTGGTGCCGAGCCCCCTCAGGAGAACGTCCACGGTCAGGTGGTCGCGCACGACGCCCCAGTCGATGGCGGCGTTGGCCAGCGACATGGCGAGCCAGGCGAGCACCGCCAGCACCGCCAAGGCACCGGCGAGCTCTCCGTAGCGCTTCCGCGGCAGCGTCAGGAGCTCGGCCTCCACCGCCGGCTCGACGGGGCGATTCACGGTCTGACTCCCTCCGTCACGCAAGCCCGGGCGGTTGGCCATCACGCCCGTGGCCCGGCGTAGGTGGCGGCCCAGGAACGCTGGTCCGCCAGGGTCTGCTCCAGCTCGACGATCTGGTCCTCGACCCGCTCGGGGGCCGTGCCGCCCGTCCCGGAGCGGGCAGCCAGGGCGGCCTCCACCATCAGCACGGCCCGGACGTCGGGCGTCAGGCGTGGGTCGACCGAGGCCAGGTCCTCGGCCCCGAGCGCGTCCAGGTCCACACCGCGCTCCTCGCAGAGCCGGACCACGGCACCGGTGATCTCGTGGGCCTCGTTGAACGGAACGCCCTGCCGCGCAAGCCAGTCCGCCACCTCCGTCGCCAGCGTGAACCCCTCCGTGGCCTGGGCCGCGAGCTCGGCGACCTGGACGCGCATGGTGCGCACCAGACCCGCCATGGCCGGCAGCACCGTCAGCAGCGTCTCGACGGTGTCGAAGGCTGCCCGCTTGTCCTCGGCCAGGTCGCGGTTGTAGGCCAGGGGCAGCCCCTTGAGGGTGCCGAGCAGGCCCGTGAGGTTGCCGATGAGGCGGCCCGCCTTGCCACGCGCGAGCTCGGCGATGTCGGGGTTCTTCTTCTGCGGCATGATCGAAGACCCGGTAGCGAAGGCGTCGTCGAGCGCCACCCAGCGGAACTGCCGGGTGGCCCACAGGCAGATCTCCTCGGCCAGCCGCGAGATGTCGATCGCCAGCATGGAGCCGACGAAGAGGAACTCGGCCACGTGGTCACGGCTGGCGACCGCGTCGATCGAGTTGGCACACGGCCGGTCGTACCCGAGCTCACGTGCCGAGTTCTCGGGGGTCAGGGCGATGGCCGAGCCGGCCAGTGCGGCCGCCCCGAGCGGTGACCGCGCGCTGCGGCGGTCCCAGTCCTGCAGCCGCTCGAGGTCGCGGCTGAGGGCGTGCGCGTGGGCCAGCAACTGGTGGCCGAAGGTGATGGGCTGCGCGGGCTGCAGGTGGGTCATCCCCGGTGCCGGGGTACCGCGGTGCTCGCGGGCCTGGGTGAGGAGCGCCTCGACGAGCTCGGCGGCGGCCTCGACCAGTCGTCGGGACTTGTCCCGCAGATAGAGCCGGAGGTCGTTCGCGGCCTGGTCGTTGCGCGAGCGTCCGGCGCGGAGCTTTCCGCCGAGCACGCCGAGTCGTTCCATGAGTAGCCGCTCGAGGAACGTGTGCACGTCCTCGTCCTCCAGCCGCGGCGAGAGCTCGCCACGTCGGTACTCGTCGTCGAGGGTGTCGATGGCGTTCAGCAGGGTGGCGAGCTCGTTGACGTCGAGCAGGCCGGCGCGCTCCAGCTCGCGGGCATGGGCCCGGGAGCCAGCGAGGTCGTAGGGGGCCATGTCGAAGTAGGAGATGTGCGAGCGGGACAGGTTCTCGAGAGCCGCGTCGGGCGCAGCCTCGAAGCGTCCGCCCCACAGGCGGGTTGGCATGGTGGTCATGCGGGAGTCTCCAGGGTGGGGATCAGTCGACCAGGTCGGCTGCGGTGTTCTGCTTGAGGACGGTGGCGGCGGCCTGGGTGCCGTCGCTGATGTGGTCGCGGACGGCCTTCTCCGCTGCGTCCGGGGTGGCGGTACACAGCAGTTCGAGCAACCGACGATGACAGGCCACCTGCTCGGGTGCGTCATCCTTCTCGCAGTCGATGGCCATCATCCAGAGACGCAGGTCGTGGTGGACGCTGCGCGCGAAGGCGGTGAGCCGCGGGCTCCCCAGGGCCGCGACCACCGCCAGATGGAAGTCCATGTGCGCGTCGGCGAGCGCAGAGGGGTCGTGTCGTTCGGCTGCCGAATCGAAGGCGGCGAGCGCCGTGGCCACGGGCTCCAGCGCGGACTCACGGTCGGACTCCGACAGGGCTGCGATGGTGCGCGCCGCGTAGCTCTCCAGGGCTCGACGCGCCGCGAAGGCGTCCATGGCGTCCTGGCGCGAGAGGTTGCGGACCTCCGCACCTCGGCCGGGGGCGAACGACACCAGCCCCTCACCAGCCAGCTGGCGCAGCACCTCACGCACCGTGCTCCTGGCGACCCCGAAGGAAGCCGCCAGGTCCGCCTCGTGGAGGGAGCCTCCCTGACGGATCTCGCCGGTGAGGATCATCCCTCGCAGCGCGTCAACCATCTGGTCCACGACTGTGAACCGGGTGATGGCGAGGGGGCGGATCATCTGGTTTCCTGTTCGTCTGCATGCCTGATTGTCGGACAACATTCCACCGCTGGGTCGCGCCGTCAACACTTCCGCCGACGTTTCTCCCGTCGTGGACCGTCGGCTAGGTTGAGCGCACCCGCCACGTCCACCCGACGACACGAAAGGGAACTGGCCTTGAGAGCGATCAAGATCGACCGGTCCAGCACGGTGGACCGGGTGGCTCAGGCCCTTCGCGATGAGATGTATGCCGGCACGCTGGAGGGCGGGGCGAGCCTCAGGGAGCTCAGCCTCGCCGAGAGCCTGGGCGTGGGAAGGAGCACAGTTCGGGAGGCTTTGCAGGTGCTCACCGCGGAAGGGCTGCTGGTGCGGCAGCCGAACCGCGGGGTCGTGGTGCGCCAGCTCAGCGAGGACGAGATCGAGGACATCTTCAAGGCGCGCCGCGTCTTGGAGATGGCTGGCGCCAACGCCGTCGAGTACGCCGCCCGCGCCGACCTCACCACCCTGCTAGAGGCGCAGCGGCACTACGAGGAGGTGGTGGAGGCGGGGGCCGACCCCGCCACCGTGACCGGGGCACACCTCGCCCTGCACGTGGCGGTGGTCGGGCTACTCGGCAGCCCGCGGCTCAACGCCACGGCTCGGGAGCTCATGTCCGAGGTCCGCCTCGCCGTGGCGACGGTCGACCGCACCAGCGACGACCTACCCACCCAGGTGCGTGAGCACCGCAGGATCGTCACCCTGATCAGGCAGGCGAAGGGGGCCGAGGCAGCTCGGCTGCTCGGCGAGCACCTGTCCCACGCCAAGGCGTTCATGCCCGCCAAGGACTGACTGTGAGCATGGCGGGGCCGACTGGACCGAGCGACCGTCGACACCGAACCAGCGGTTAGGCCGAGTTTGCTGCTTGGCCGAGCGGCGGTCGGGGCTGGCGGCCTGGGCGATGGAGGGCACTGGCGGCTACGGCGCGAGCCTTCGCCGCCACCTGGCAGACGCCGGTGAGCTGGTCGTCGAACTGGACCACCCGAAGCCACCGGCTCGCCGCGCCGGGGCGAAGTCCGACCCGATCGACGCCGAACGCACCACCGGTCGTCACCGCCGTCGCGCTTGGTCCAGCCCCCCGAGCGCCGAACGACCGCAGCGTCGGCAGGTCGCGCGCGCCGAGGGTGCCGGAGGAGATCGCACTGCCACTGTCCACGCGACCAGTCTCACCTGCCCCGGCTCGGCCGCCGGCAGCGTCACCAACCGGTGCGGCTCAGCGGGTCCGGTAGCGCGCGTAGATCAGTCCGGTGTCGAAGGCACGCTCCTCGACCAGTTCGAGATCGAGGCGCACGCCATCGGGGAAGAACCGCTTGCCGCCGCCGACCACGCTCGTGGTGATGAACAGGTGGTACTCGTCCACCAGGCCGGCCGCGATCGCCTGGGCCGCGAGGTTCGGACCGTCGACGGTGAGGTCGTGATCAGCCTCGGCCTTGAGCTTGCGCACCGCGTCCGGGTCGAAGGTCCGCTCGATCCTGGTCTTCGCGCTGGACACCGACTCCAGCGTCGTGGAGTACACGATCTTCTCCGCGGCCTGCCAGTCGCGGGCGTACTGAAGGATGTGCGGCGGCTGGTCGGGCTTGGTGTGCGCGGTCTCCCAGTAGACCATCGTCTCGTATATCCGTCGGCCGTAGAGGTACGTGCCGACGGGGCGAAAGAGGTCGTTGATGAAGGTATGCACCTGCGGATCTTCGGCCCCGGTGCCGAGGTCGCCCTCCGCCGCCTCGACGTAGCCGTCAAGCGAGGTGACCATCGAGTAGATGAGCTTTGCCATGCGTCTCCTTCGGGTACGAGCCTGTCCAGCTCCACCTACCCGGCCACCACGAACCCCGCCCGGGTGAGCACCGCCTACGAGGGGGCGCGCAGGATTGTCGCCCAGATTCCCCGGCGCGGAAACCCCTGCGGCTACCGCCACCGTCCAGGTGATGGCAACCTGATCAGCCAGCGGAGCTCGCGGCGTTCAGGGCGTCTTTGAGTGATCACCCTCTATACCGGAGCTCCGCTGCTTCGTATTCACGACACGCTCGACAGCATGCCCAATCACCTAACTGAACGCGTTGCCTCCAGGCCGCCGGAATTGCGCGGAACGCAGGCCTCGGCGTCAACCCGGATCTGGGGGACGCCGACAGCATCTGTCGGTTCGACCCGACGCCGTGGTGTTGCTACGCGAGCTGAGCGAGGCGCTGGGCCTGCCCGGTGTGCATATCGCTTACCCACTCCCAGCCGGGCTTGGCCGATGGGCCGACCCGCGGGTCACTGGCAACATCGCCCTCAGGCAAAGCGAGCACGTACGCTCGATCCCGCTCGATCCGTGCGTGGACCTGATCGGCTTCGGCGACTGACCCGTGGCCAGGGATAACGACATCGACGTCGCCCGCCACGCTCTCGAGCAGTCGCAGCGCGGCGAGGTAGTCCTCGATCGGCTCCGCGGCGCCGTTCAAGTCGAGCATCGGAATCAAGACATCAGAAAGCACGTCGCCGGCGACGAGAACCCTACGCTCCTCGATCAACAACGAGGCATGGCCAGGAGCATGCGCCTGATGCTCGATAATCCGGACTTCAGGACCATCCCAAGGAATCCGCGCCGTCCCGGCCGGCAGGCCGGTAATGTCGCCGAGCAGGTCCAGCGGCACCTGATCGGCGACCTCCGGCGGGAGCATTCCCGCGACGCGGGCCTTCGCACCCGCATCCGACAACTTAGCCTGGACGGTAGCCGCGCAGCCCGCCGTGCCGTAACGAGGCGCCGCGCCAAGGCTTTCGTGCCACAGCAGGTGATCCCAATGAGGATGCGTCGAGAAACCCGCCACAACGCTCTGACCCAGATCCGAGAGGTCATTCGCGAGGCAGGCTATCTCGTCGCCCGTCACTCCGGGATCGATGAGCAACACGCCGGCCCGGCCTTGCACGACAACGGCGTTGCTCTCAAGGAACTCGCTCTGGTGGATCAGCACACCCTCCGCGACCTGCCTCAGCACGTCGGCCCCCTTCGCTTGTGATTTTGCTATCGCCCGTCGGCACGGTAGTACTGGCGGTGGTAGATTGCAAGCACTATGGGCGAAACGAATGAGCCGCGGTCGGAGTGCCCGATCAACGCCGCCATCGAGGTGTTCGGCGATCGCTGGAGCCTGCTCGTCCTCCGCGACATCGTCTTCGGAGATCGTCGCTATTTCCGGGAGCTGCAGGCCAACTCAATCGAGGGGATCGCCTCAAATATCCTCGCCGACCGGCTCAAGCGACTCGTCGAGTCGGGACTGCTCACCCGCGAGGACACGCGACCCGGCCAGCGGGCGCGCTACAGCCTGACCGAACCGGCGATCCAACTCGTACCCGTGTTCGCGCAGCTCGGCAGCTGGGGACTCCGCCACCGGCCCACGAGCTCCGCGCTGCGCGTTCCCGCCGAGCTGCTCGAACAAGGCGGCCCCGCGCTCTGGCAAGAGTTCATGGACGAACTTCGCCACTCACACCTTGGCTCCGATACCCCACCGCGATCACCGAGCGTTCGCGAGCGCCTGAGCGCGGCCTACCTCGCTGCTACCAACTCCTCGTAGCTACAGGCAGTCGACCATGTCCAAGGGCGCCGACGGACGCCGCCCGAGCTGCGACCCGCCGGCCCGAACTCTCCGCCGGCTGCGGCACGGCGGCCGCACCGGCGTGTCGCGCTGGCCGCGCACGAGATCGGCGCGCCCCACTCCGCTCAGCTCGCCGCCCAGTTCGTGCGGCAGGCCGAGGACCGCGGCTGGTCGCCGCCGATCCCGGGAGCCGCGGCGTTGCGCCGCGCGGTGGAAGGAGCGATATCTGCTACGGCTTCCTCCATGCCTGATCCGGCCGGTCGGCTATCGTGAGGATCAGGTCGATGAAGTCCGATCCCCAGCGATCGATCGTGCTCGCGTCGAGCGCGTCCGGCTCGTACTCGATGCAAC
>NZ_VSFA01000116.1 GCF_008119785.1 Micromonospora sp. MP36
GAGTCGCTGACAGGTCTTGTCAGGGTCTGACAGGTGGGCGGCGAGTTCGATCGGCCTGACAGCCGAGATCTGGGCGGTGCATGTCATCCACGGCATGCCCGCCCGGTGGGGACCACCACCATCCGGCGAGGCCAATGGTCCGGCATGGCTGGCGCGGCGTACTGACACCGCACCCTTCGTCACACGCAAGGGAGGAGCGCCCCCACCGGAGCAGACGGTCCTTCGCCTGGTCCCCACCGCGGCGGCCCACGGATCCCTTGTGGAGGGGAGCAATGCACACGGTCTCTTTTCTCAACGCCCTCGTTCTGGCCGCCCCCGCCCCTGACGACGGCGGAGGCCCCAACTCCATCGCCCAGGTCATCGCCAATATCACCGGCTGGGTCATGGGCATCATCGCGTTGGTCGCGACGATGTTCCTGGTCATCGGCGGCCTGCGGTACATGGCCGCCGGAGGTGACCCGGCGCAGGTCGAGCAGGCGAAGGGCAACGTCAAGTCCGCGCTGGTCGGCTATGCCCTCGCTGTGCTGTCCCCGATCATCCTGCAGGTGCTGCAGGGCATCCTCGGCGGCTGAGGCGCGGTCATGGTCGACTGGCTGATGAACGGCCTGGTCAGCTGGCTCGCCGAGAAGGTCACCGACCTTCTCGGCGGCCTGCTGGCCTTCCTGGCATCCTCGATCTTCGTATCGCCGGACGTCACCGTCCTGCCGCAGGTGACCTCGATCGCCGGCAAGAGCGCGGTGGTCGTCAACGCATGCTTCATCCTCGCGATCATCGCCGTGGGCGTCGCCGCGATGGTCGGCGACTCGGTCGAGATGCGTTACGGCATCAAGGAGTTGATCCCCCGGCTTGTCGTCGGGTTCGTGCTGTCCGCGTTCGCGGTCCCGCTGACCGGCGTGCTCATCGACATCGCCAACGCTCTGACCGTGTCGATGGCCGGCACGTCCGCGCCGACCCGCGAGGCGGTCACCTTCGTCCGGGCTCGCATCGCCTCGGCGATGACCGACGAGACCGCCACGCTCCTGATGGCCATCATCGGACTGCTCATCGTCGTGTTGATGTTCATGCTCGTCGGCACCTGGCTCGTGCGGATCGGGGTGCTGGTCGTCCTGGCCGGGGTCGCGCCGGTGGCCCTGGCATGCTACGCCACCCCGTGGACGCAGGGTGCCGCCGAGTTGTGGTGGCGCAGCCTGCTGGGTTGCCTGGCCACACCGGTGCTGCAGGCGGTCGCGTTCTCGGCGGGCATCAACCTGCTGATCGACCCGACGTCGAATCTGCCGATCCTGCTCGGCCTGCCCGGCTCGGACACGGTGAACCTCCTGCTCGTCATCGTCGTGCTGTGGGTCACGATCAAGATCCCCGGGATGGTGCGCCGGCACGCCAGCCGCGCGGGGTCGCCGAACGCGGGCGGGGTTCTGCTGCGCGCGGTGTTCATCCAGGGCGTTACCCGCCACCTGCCGCTCGGCCGGGTCGCGCGTACCGCCGTGCGAGGTGGGCGATGACCCAGCAGGACACTCCCCCGCGCGCTGTCGTTCCGGCCAACGTCAACGAGCCTGACCGCATCGCGTTCGGGCTCACCTTCCGGCAGCTGGGCATCATCGGCGGTGTCGGCCTGGCCGGGTTCGGTCTCTACCGCGCGTTCGGGCATCTGCTGCCGCCGGCGGTGTGGATCGTCGCCGGGGTCATCGTGTTCGCCGCCGCGGTCGTGGTGGCGCTCGGCCGCCGTGACGGCCTGCCCCTGGATGTGTGGCTGCGGCACGGGTTCGCCCTGTCCCGTAGCCCGCGAACACTGACCCCCGGCACGGCGCGGGCAAGCTCGGTCGCTGTCACGGCTGACATGCCGAGCGTCCCGGCGCCGCTGCGCTCTCCGGTCACGTCGGTCAGCCCGACCGGAGTCCTCACCAGTGAGGGCAGTGACAAGGTGCTGATTGCCTGCGGTACCACGAACATTCACCTGCGCACTGGCGGCGAGCAGGGTGCGTTGCTGGACGGGTTCGGCCGGTTCCTCAACTCGCTGACCGGGCCGGCGCAGATTGTGGTTGCCGCGCAGCGGCACGACCTGACCGTGTACGCGCAGGCGACCGTCGACCATGCGCCGCGCCTGCCGCATCCGGCGTTACAGGCCGCCGCCGACGACTACGCCGACTTCCTTCTCGAGCTCGACAACCGGCGGGATCCGTTGCGCCGCCAGGTCCTCGCCGTCGTCGCCGGCGCGCACGCCGCCGACACCGCCGTACGCGCCCTGTCCGGCCTCGGGGTCGAAGCCGCCGCTCTGGACGGGCCGGCCGTCGCCTCCGCCCTCGCGACCGCGGTCGATCCGTTCTCCCCACCTGTGCCTGGCCCCCGAGCAGTGCCGGGCACCCCGATCACCCTACGGAGCACCTCGTGAACCTGTTGAAGCCCAGGAAGAAGAGCGTCGCGGCTGGGGACGGCATGCCCTCCCCGGCCGCGTTGTCGGTCACCCCATCACACGTGCAGGTCGGCGACGGGTATGCCGCCACCTACGCCGTCTGCGGCTACCCGGCCGAGGTCGGCCCCGCCTGGTTGGATCCGCTGCTGTCCTACCCCGGCCGGGTCGACGTCGCAGTGCACTTGGACCCCGTTGCGCCGCAGCTGGCCGCGCCGATGCTCAAGCGCCAACGTGCCCGCCTGGAATCCTCCCGCCGCCTCGATGCTGACCAGGGCCGCCTGGGTGACCCGATGGTGGAGGCGGCGGCGGCCGACGCCGCGGACCTCGCCGAACGTGTCGCCCGCGGGGCGGCGAAGCTGTTCGAGGTCGGCATCTATGTGACCATCCACGCCCGTACCCTCGACGAACTTGCCACCGTCACCGCCGGTGTGAAGTCCGCCGCCGCATCAGTGCTCCTGGACCTGCAGCCGGCGACGTTCCGCCACCAGCAGGGCTGGATTGCCACTCTGCCGGTCGGCGTGGATCCGCTGCGGATGCGCCGCATCCTCGACACCACCGCCCTCGCGGCGGCGTTCCCCCTCGCCTCGGCCGACCTCGCCGCCCCCTCCCCCGGCACGGTCGCCCCGCCCGAGGGTGTGCTGTACGGGGTCAATACCACCAGCAACGGGGTGCTCATCTGGAACCGGTGGGCGCAGGACAACCACAACAGCGTGGTTCTGGCGCGCAGCGGCGCTGGAAAGTCGTACTTCGTCAAGCTGGAAGTTCTGCGCAACCTGTACCAGGGCACGACCGTCAGCGTGATCGACCCGGAGGACGAGTACGCGCCCCTCGCGGAGCACGTCGGCGGCACCGTCGTGCAGCTCGGCCAGCCGGGCGTGCGCATCAACCCCCTCGGCCTGCCCGCAGACAACCGGCCCGACACGCTCACCCGGCGCGGGCTGTACCTGCACACGCTGATCTCGGTCATGCTCGGGGCGGCGCCGCCGCCGGCCGAACGCGCCGCTCTTGATCGGGCCATCACCGCCACCTACAGCCGGGCTGGGATCAACGGCGACCCGGCCACCTGGGCAAAGTCTGCTCCGCTGTTGCGGGACCTGGCCGAGGTCCTGGCCGCTGACGGTGACCCGGCCGCTGGGCAGCTCGCCGCGCGGCTCGCCCCGTGGACGGTCGGGAACTTCGCCAGCCTGTTCGACGGGCCGACCACCACGATCCCGCGCGGACATTTGGTGGTGTGGTCGCTGCGGCACCTGCCCGACGAGCTGCGCACCGTGGGCACGCTGCTGGCCCTGGATTCGATCTGGTCAGGAATCGACACACCCAAGGGCGAACGCCGACGCCGGCAGCTCGTCGTGGTGGACGAGGCGTGGCTGCTGATGCGCGACGGCGAAGGTGCACGGTTCCTGTTCCGGATGGCGAAGGCCGCCCGCAAGCGGTCGGCCGGGTTGTGCGTGATCACCCAAGACGCGGCCGACGTCCTGTCCACCGACCTTGGCCTGGCCGTGGTGTCCAACGCGGCAACCCAGGTGCTGATGCGGCAGAGCACGCAGTCCATCGACGCGGTGTCCGAGGCGTTCAGCCTGACCGCTGGGGAGTCGCGGCTGCTGTTGTCGGCGCCGCGCGGCGAGGGTCTGCTCGTCGCTGGCCGTAGCCGGATTCCGTTCCGCGCCCTCGGGTCGGCCGCCGAGCACAAGATCGCCGTGACCGGCATCGGGGAGGCCTAGTGATGCCTGCTCCGACCTGGCCTGACGTGGTCTGGCACTGGCTCATCACCCGGCCGTGGCTGGGCGTCATCGCCGCCGCCGCGATCGTCGACGCGGTGGTCGCCCATGATCAGCTGCTCGCCTGGCGGCACCGACGGTTCGCGGCCGGCGCGCGGTGGCTGACCATCGCCGCCCCACCGGAGGTCACCGCCGAGGCCGCCGCCGCGTTCTGGACCACCCTCATGGGCGTGCTGACGCCGTCGGTGTGGCAACAGCGCGTGTTCGGCATCCCGCATGTCGGGTGGGAGTACACGTGGAGCGGCCGCGCCCTGACCATCCGGGTGTGGGTGCCCGCAACGGTGCCGCACGGCGCGGTCGAAGCCGCCGTCCGCGCGGCCTGGCCCGCCGCGACCATGACCACCGAGGACGCCGCCGCCCCGATCCCAGTACAGGTGGGTGAGCAGGTGGGTGGGGCGCACTGGCCGCAGCGCCCCGACGGGCTGCCGCTGCGCAGCGACCACGACGCCGACCCGCTGCGGGCGCTGCTCGCCGCCGGCGCGCAGGTCCGGGATCGCGAATACGCGTGCGTGCAGATCCTCGCCCGCCCGGCACCCGCCCGCCGCGTCCGCGCGGCCAGACGGGCGGCAGCGACCACCAGCAACCACGGGCGGCCCGATATGGCCGCCCGCGCCGTTTCGGGCGCGGCGCGACTGGCCATCGAGCCTCTGCTGTGGCTCGTCGATGTGTTCACACCCGGCTCGTCCCGGCCCCGCAGCCAGACGAACGCCACGGCGCGGGTGGCCGAGCGGGACCCGGTGGCCACCGCCGACGCCCGCACGATCGTGGACAAGGCCGTGCGGGTGCCGCACTTCGAGATCGCGGTCCGGTTCGCCGTAGCGGCCGCCCCAGGCAAGTCAGCGCCGGACCCGGAGCGGGCCAAGCAGGTCCGGTCACGCCTCGTCGGGCTCCGGCACACCATCGCCTCCGCCGCCGCGGCATACACCGGCCCGAACCGGCTGCGGCGGATGAAGATGCCGCAACCTGTGGCCACCCTCGCCGGGCGGAGGCTGCGGCGGGGGTTCCTGGCCACCGTGCCGGAACTCGCGGCAATGGCGGCGCTGCCGCAGGACCTCGCCGTGCCGGGCCTCGATCGGGCGCGGGCCAAGGCCGTGCCGGCCCCGGTGCAGGTGCCCTCCGGCGGGCGGGGCGTGAAGGTGCTGGGCCGGTCGCAGATCGGCCACCACAGCGTCGGCCTGACTGTCACCGACGCCCGCCAGCACGTGCACGTGGTCGGCAAGACCGGTGTCGGCAAGAGCACGCTGCTGTTGAACATGATCCTCGGCGACATCAAGGCCGGGCGTGGGACGGTGGTCATCGACCCGCGTGGGGACCTGATCACCGACATCCTCGACCGGCTGCCCGCCTCCTTCGCGAGGAAGGTCGTGATCATCGACCCGGATCAGAAGAACCCGGGCTGCTTCAACCCGCTCGACGACCAGGGTGACCCGCACCTGGCGGTGGACAACCTGGTGGGGATCTTCGCGAAGATCTTCCAAGGCCAGTGGGGGCCGCGCATGGACGACACCATGCGCGTGGCGTGTCTGACGTTGATGCGGCATGCGAAACCGACCCTGAGCATGGTCCCGTCGCTGTTGCAGGACCGACAGTATCGGGCCAGGTTCACCCACGGCCTAGACGACCCGGATGGGCTCGGCGGGTTCTGGGTCTGGTACGACGGCATCAACGAGCAGTTCCGGGGGCAGGTCATCGCTCCGGTGCTGGCGCGGTTGCGCGCTTTCCTGCTGCGCGACTTCGTCAAGAGCGTGATCGGTAACGTGCACAGCTCGTTCGACATGGGCCAGGTGCTCGACGGCGGAGTGCTGCTGTGCCGACTGCCCAAGGGCATCCTCGGCGAGGAGACCAGTCGCATCCTCGGCTCAATGATCGTCGCCCGGGTATGGCAGGCCGCCATCGCCCGGGCCGCCATCCCCGAGGACCAGCGGAAAGACGCCTGCCTCTACGTGGATGAGTGCCAGAACTTCCTGACGCTGCCCGGCAGCGTCGGGGACATGCTGGCCGAGGCGCGTGGGTTCCGGCTCGGGCTCGTGCTGGCGCACCAGGACTTGGCGCAACTGCCCAGGGACGTCGCCGCGGCGGTGTCGGCCAACGCGCGGTCGAAGGTGTTCTTCACCGTCGATCCGGCCGACGCCAGGGAGTTGTCCCGGCACACCAAACCCGAGCTGGACGAGCACGACCTTGCCCACCTCGACGTTCACACCGCCGCTGCCCGGCTGCTGGTCGGCAACCGGGAACTGCCCGGCTTCACGTTCGTGACCAACCCACCGGCGCCGGTCGTGGGTGAGGCGACCGCGATCCGGCAGGAGTGCGCCGCCGCCCACACCCGCACCAGCGGCGAGCCGCCGATGCAGCAGCTCGCCCGCACCGCCATGAAACGGCGCATGACCGAACGCGAACGCTGACCGGGCCGCCTCGTTCGAGGGCTCGGCTGGGTGCGGCATCGGGGGCTCGTTTGGGGGCGTCCACGAGACGAGACCCCACACGAGCCCCCACCCTCCAGCCTGTCAGGTGCCTGACCTGCCCAAACCCGCCTGACGACAGCACCGAAAGCAAGATCAACTCGTCCAGACTCCCTACGGGATTTCTCTCTCCACGGGGTGAACACCTATGCCGCACTCGCGCTCTGCTGGCCTGCTGGCCATCTACCCGCACATCACCACCCGCGACCGCCGGCTGCTCCAACTGCTCGACGACCACCAGGTCCTCACCACCGACCAGATCCACCGCATGCTGTTCCACGCCCGCCGGACGTGTCAGATCCGGCTCGGTGAGCTGGCCGCCCTGGGCCTGCTGGACCGGTTCCGGTTCGCCCGCGACGGAGGCGGCAGCCAGCCCTGGCACTGGGCACTCGGCCACAACGGGCACCGGTTCCAAGCCGCCGCCCACAACCTGCCCGAACCCACCCTCCGGGCCAGCCGCCAGAGCGTGCAACGGCTGTCGGCCAACCCCAACCTGACACACCTGCTCACCGCCAACGAGTTCTTCGTCCGGCTCACCACGCACGCCCGCCGGCACCACGACGCCCGACTGGACCGCTGGTGGTCCGAGGCGACGACCACCAAGCAGTTCCGGACCATCACCGCTGACGGGCACGGCCTGTGGAGCGTCGGCGACACCACCGCGGGGTTCTGGTTGGAGGCCGATACCGGCACCGAGCCCCTGGGCCGGGTGGTCGCCAAGCTCGACCGGTACGCCCCACTCCCCCACCGCGGCGGCCCCCGCTACCCGGTGCTGTTCTGGCTACCCAACGCCGAGCGCGAAGAACACCTGCACCGCCTGCTCCGCAGCGCAGCCGCGGACGTGCCAGCAGCCACCGCGACCCAGCAGACCGAGCCGGCCGAGGCGGTCTGGCTGCCCAGTGGCGGCATCCAGCGGGTCCGGCTGGTCGACCTGCCCAGCGACCACGGGCGGGCCGTGGCGGACAACCCGAACTTCATCGACGGCGTCTTCACGACCTGACAAACCCTGACCGGCACCGCACCCGATCCTGACAACGCAGCTCACGAGCATGATCACCGTTTCTGACAGGGCCGGGGCTGTCAGGTCACGAAGCTACGGTGCTGGACAGTTTCTCTCCTCTTCTGCTCGCGCCACCGCCCGTCTGCCCTCGTCGGATCTGCCCGCGCCAGCGGGACCACCCGCCCACCGTCTGGTCGGCTCGTGACTCCCCGCCCCGCACCTCACCGGCAGTTTCCCGGCCCAGACGCCGAATGGCACCACCCCTGCTCATCCGCTTCCTCGCGAAGGGATCCCCCATGCTCGTCATCCGTTCGATGCCAGTCCGCGTCGTCACCGTCTGCTTCGCCCCCGGCGAGGACGCCGACTGGTTCGCCGCGAGCGAGAAGGTCAACGACCTTCTCCACGCCGACGGCGTCCCTGCCCGCCGCTACCACGTACGCCACCGTCGCCTGCTCGGCTGGCTCACCCGCTGGTTCGGGTACTTCCTGCTCGACGCGGCCCGCCGCTTCGGCGCGATCACCGTTGCCGCCGGAGGGCGCAAGAGTCGCCTCGACCTCACCGCCACCGCAGCCCGCGCCGCCACCAGGGCAAGCCTGCGTTGGCGGGCTTGGAACGTCCACATCGCCCACACCACCCGTCCGGCCCGCCCCTGGGAAGACTTCCTCGCCCAGCACTACGCCGACCCGCGCAAGGTCCCCCTGACCGAGGCGCGTCGCCGCTTCGAGCAGCAACCCCGGGTGCTCGCCATGCTCGGCTACGCCGACGGCCACACCTTCGACCCGTACGAGCTGTCCGTCTACCAGGCCGGCGAAGTCACCTACGTCGGTCTCTACTGGCGCATCGCCCTCATCGGCGACGCGCTGATCACCACCGACGGGCGCCTGCTCATGCCCGCCACCACCTCGGTGGCCGACCGGTTCCGGTTCCTCAACGCCGCGTGCGCCTACCTGCGCAGCCTGCGCGGCAACGCACGAGTGTGCGCGGTCGCCATCGCCTGACACCCCAACCCAAGGCCGGTCGCAGCCCCACTGCGACCGGCCTTCGCCATACCCACACCCCTACCCAGCGAAGGAGGCCCCCCGTGTTCCTGTCCGATCCCGCGCTGCGGCGCATCGCCGCCGAAACCAACGACGTGCACCGAGAACATCTCTGGCGCCACGACACCGCCGCCCTCGACCCCCTCGGCGACCTCGCCCGCCTGCTCCACAAAATCACCCTCCGGTTCAACGACAACACCGCCGCCCTCGACAAGGCCCTCGCCCGACTGGTCGAACAGAACAAGGCCGCGCAGCGGCAGCTTGCCGCCCACGCGGACCTGCACACCCCCAGCCACGCCCAAGCCCTGACCGACGTGCTCGCCGCCAGCGAACGCCACGCCGCCCTCGCAGAAATGCTCGTCAACGCCTACCGGGGCTGGCGCAACCACCACCGCAGCGGTGACAGCGACGAGCGGTACGTGCTGCTGCAGCCCGGCGACCCCTCCTACGGCGTTGCCACGCTGCGCCGGCACACGCCGGACGCCTGGCTGGTACTCCCCGACCCGGAGGCCGCCAGCGACGTGCCCTACCCGTGCCGCGTCGTCGGCGAGGTCAGCCAGACCGACGACGGGTGGGCGCCCGTCGCATGTACCAACCCGGAGCACCGCGACACCCAGCCCGCCATCACCTACCACCTGCCGACCTGCAACGACCTCCCGGCCGCGTGCCGGTCGCTGCTGCGGTGGTGGCACCTGCGGCACTCGGCCGCCTGGGCAAACCGCACCCCCGCCCAACTGACCCCGGCCGAAGCCGCCGGCCTCGCCGCCTAGCGGCGGCCTGTCCGGCACGTATCCGCGAACCGGGAGCCACCGGCCACCCGTGCATCCCGCTCCTGCCGCGCTGGCGGCTGCCCACGCCCCGGGCGCACCACAGCCCCGGCACAACCGTGCCGACCTGCCCAACGAGTTCCCGAAGGGGGAATTTCATGGATAACCAGTCCCCATCCCTGTCGCCTGCCACGCAGGCGGTACTCGACGCGCTGACCGCACTCGGTCAGGGCAACGTCCACGAGATGGCCGAAAGGTCGGGCAAGGCCCGCTCCACCACCGACAAGGCCATCAAGACCCTCGCCGACGCCGGCCTGATCGTCACGGTCGACACCGGCGCGGACCCCGCCGACGGCACCCCCACCAGGTGGAGGCCCGCTACCCCACCGGCCGGCACCGAGCCCCAGCCCGAACACCAGACCGGCCCCACCGACGCCGCCCTCAACCCCGACGACGGTGACGACATCGACTCCAGCAACGACAGCAGCACGGCCGAGACGGACCACGGCCCCGCTGCCGAAGACTCTTCCGCCGACACCTCGCCGCAGACCACGGACCCGGCCGCAAAACCCGCCGACGAGCCCGACCGCGACGGCCACGACGAGCGCCCCAGCACGAACAACGCCCCCTCCGTCCAGCCCAGCCGCCCCGGTGACCGCAAGGTCATGGCCATCAAGGGCGTCCTGGCCGACCACGACGACGGCGCAACGCTCGACGTGATCGTGGCCGAGAGCGGCATCGGACACCCCACCGCCGCCCGCCTGCTGACCGCGATGGAACAAGCCGACGCCGCCCGTCGCCTACCCGGCCTACCACAGCGGTGGGTCGCCGGTCCCACCAAGGCCAGCGAGGTCGACCCGAACCCGCAGCCGCCCCGCTGCCCGCTGTGCTACCAGGTCATCCGCGGGCTGGCGAACACGCCGAACGCCACAGCCACGGTGCGACCCCTCATCCGGCCTGACGGCACTCTCCACATCGTCGGGCCGGACGGCGAGACCCACGTCGTCGCTCTGCCCACCCGCACGACGGGCATCACCAGGAGCGTGGGCCGCCGCAGCGACGCGACCATCAACGCCGACGGCAGCCAACCGTTCGGCCGCGGCGAGCTGGAGAAGCTGACCCTCGACGTCCTGGCCGCCAACCCCGGCAAAGCGATGACCCCGCAGGACATCGCCACCGCCATCGGCGGGCAGCTCGGCCGCACGGTCAGCTCAGGGGCAGTGCGCAACAACTGCACCAAGGCCGCCGCCGCGGGTCGCATCGTCATGGTCTCCGACGCGCCGCTGACCTTCGCCTACCCGACGCACGCCGACGCAGGCAGCACAGAGCAAGGCGACAACGCCACCGAGCAGTCCTGATCCCACCCATCCCAAATCCCATCCGGGGGCCGAGCCGCGCGCTCGGCCCCCGCAGCACATCGAGAGGAAATCCCCGTGCCGCACGAACTCGAGACATTCACCGACGGAACGACCGCCTTCGCCAGCGCCCGCCTGTCGGCCTGGCACCAACTCGGCACCGTCACCCAGGACACCATGCGGGCCGAAGAGATCATGGCTGCCGCCCGCCTCGGCGACTGGGGCGTACGCACCATCCGTACGGTCGGCATCGACATAGTGGACGGGATCGAGATGCAGATCCCCGCCGACGACAAGCGGATGACCGTACGCCGCAACCCGGTCACCGGCCAGACGGAGTACCTGGGCATCGTCGGCACCGACTACACGGTGGTCCAGAACGAGCAATGCGCCGAGATGCTCGATCGCCTCGTCGATCAGGTGGGCGGCGCCCACTTCGAGACCGCCGGCAGCCTCCGCCGGGGCAAGAGCGTGTTCGTGACCATGAAGCTGCCCGACGCGATGGAGATCGCCGGGGTGGACCGCATGGACCTCTACCTGATCGGCACGACCTCCCACGACGGCACCGCCGCACTGCGCGTGGACGCCAGCCCGATCCGGATTGTGTGCGCAAATACGCAACGTGCCGCCTTCGCGCACGCGGTCGGGCACTACACATTCCGGCACACCTCGAACGTCAACTCCCAGATCAGCCAGGCCCGTGAGGCGCTGGGCCTGATGTGGAAGTACATGGAGACCTTCGAGAAGGCCGCCGAGCGGATGCTGCACGCGGAGATGACCATGCGCGAGTTCGAGAGCGTGGTGGCGCAGGTGTGGCCGGTCAAGGACAACGCGTCCGAGAAGACCAAGAACAACGCCAAGCAGCGGCTCGGCACGCTCAAGTACCTGATCCGGGAGGCCGACACCCAGAAGGCCATCGCCGGCAGCCGGTGGGCCGGATTCCAGGCCATCACCGAGTACCTCGACCACTACCAGCCCGCCAAGAACGAAACCGCCCGCGCCAACCGGGTGCTCACCGGCAACGTCGGCGACCTGAAGCTGGCCGCCTTCGACCTGCTGAAGGTCTGAACGCATCCCTCGCTCACCGGCCGGGGCGGCGGCCACAATGCCGCTGCCCCAGCCCGCAAAGGAAGGGACACGCCCCATGGCACAGCCGAGCACAACCAGGTGGGGATCGGGTCGGGCAGGCAGCCGTTGAACTGCCACATCCGCCACCGCCGCCACCGACGGCAGTCGGTGTGCGGGCGGCCTGCCGCCGCCGCAGAAATCGACAGCCAGCACGACTTCTACGACGCCAGCGTGATCATCGAGCACCTCCTACGCCAAGCCGCCCACGTACTCCACACCTCCATTAACTGACCCGACCGCTCAAGGTGGGCCGCCCACGCGGCGGCCCACGGCCCTTTTGTGTTTCACGACCCGAGGAGAGCTATGTACCGCGCGCACCCGCGCGGACACCGGCCCCTTCTGTTTCAACGGGAGGTAATCGCCACATGACCAAGGTCATCATCGGCGTCGTCGCCGTCGTCATCGTCGCGTGCTTCGGCGTGCCCATGCTGCTGCTGTCGGCCGTCATGGGCGGCGGCTCCGGCGGGTGCGGCATCCTCGCCGCTCCCGCCGTGCGCCCCTCCGGGCAGCCACCCGGCACCGGTAGCTGGAACACCGAACAGCTGGAGATCGCCGCCACCATCATCGACGTCGGCGTCGCCAAAGGCACACCCCGCTGGGGCTGGGTCATCGCCGTCGCCACCGCCATGCAGGAATCAGGCCTGCGCAACCTGCCCCACCTCGGCGACAGCAACGACCACGACTCCATCGGGGTGTTCCAGCAGCGCCCAAGCCAGGGCTGGGGCACCGTCGCGCAGCTGTCCGAGCCCGCCTACCAGGCAGGCAAGTTCTTCGACAAGCTCCTCACCGTTCCCGGCTGGGAGTCGATGCCGCTCGCCCAGGCCGCGCAGGCGGTCCAGGTCTCGGCCTTCCCCGACGCGTACGCCAAGTGGACCGACGACGCTCTGCACCTGGTGGAGCAGCTGACCAGCACCCTCGCGGACTGCGCCACCGACGCGCTCGCCGCCCTCCCGGACGGGTTCACGCTCCCCTCCAACACCCCGCCCGCCGTCACGACCGCCATCTTCTGGGCCGTAAACCAGCTCGGCACCCCGTACCACTTCGGCGGATCATGCACCGACCCCCACTCCGGCGACCCCGACAAACAATGCGACTGCTCGTCCCTCATGCAGTCGGCGTACCGAGCGGCCGGCATCTCGATCCCCCGACTCACCACCGACCAGGCCAACGCCGGAAAGCCCGTAACCGACCCGGCGCTCCTACTCCCGGGCGACCTCATCCTCATTCCGGGTAGCCAAGGCACCATGGCCTACCCACGTCACGTCGGCATGTACCTCGGCGAGGGACTTGTCATCCAAGCCCCGAAGACCGGCGACATCGTGAGGATCACTCGGCTGAGCAGTTGGATCAATCAGATCGCCGCACTTCGTCGCATCGTTACCCCGCCGGCCCGTCGCGGCGTACCCACTGCGTCGGTCAATACGCCCGTCCTCGGCGGGCCCGCATGATCGCGGAGCCTGCAAATCCTCGAGCCAGACATCCGGACATGCCGATGACAGGACGGGTGACCAAAGGCTGTGCAAGGTAGAGAATCACCCGGTTCGCCTTGCTGGGATAGCTACGCCTGTTCCCTGAAGCCGATACGAGGCTTTGATCCGAACGGCAGGCCAGGTAGCGAATGTGAATGAGAAACGGGTGTTGGTCAGCGGAACTCGGCCGCGTGATCGGCGGCCCATCGTGCGAAGGTGCCGGCTGGTCGTCCGGTGAGGCGTTCGACGTGATCGGTGATGAGGTTCGACTCGGGTCGGTGCAGCGAAGCGGAGATCAACGCTTCCACGAGTGCCTTGGGGCGGCCGTCCGCGAGCATGTGCGCTCGCGCGAGCTCGGCGGGAACCGCGTCGAAGCGTAGGCGGCGCCCGAGCGCGGAACCGAGTCGAGCGACCTGGTCGGCGCGGCTGAGGAGTTCTGGTCCGGTCAGCAGGTACGGGCCGTGATCCAGGTGCGTATGGGGCGCGAGAAGCACGGCGGCGGCCACGGCCGCGACGTCCCGCTCGTCGACGACTGCTGTACGGGGGAAGTCGGGGCCTGCGACAACGTCGCCTGCCCGCAGCTGTGCGGCCCAGCCCCGGGCGTTGGAGGCGAGCGTATCGCTGCGAAGGACCACGGGTCGTAAACCGGCCTTCTGGAGCAGGGCCTCCATGTCGGCATGTATTTGAACAATGGGGTCGCTCTGGTCGGGGTTGTGGTCGTCGACGGCTGTGGAGGACAGGTACACGACGCGGGGAGCCGCTTGAACGATTTCCTCGGCCAGTGCGTGGGCGGGAGTGGCATCGAGCAGCGGCCAGACGAGGAAGACGGCGTCGACGTTCACGAGTGCCGCGCGCACGGCGGTGGGATCCGTGAGGTCCCCGACCACGGATTCGATTCCGGGGCGGGGGTCGGCGGTGCGACGGTCGAGGCGTCGTACGCGCGCGCCGCGCGTCCGCAGACGGTCAACGACTTCGCGTCCGAGATTGCCCGCCGCGCCGGTGACCAGGATCGTTGGGCCCGAGCGGGTGTCCGCCGGGCGAGAGGTATCTGACATGCTCTGGACGCTAGGGGTTCAGGTCGACATGAAGGCAAGGCGCGTGTGGTGAAGACAATAGGAGCGGCGGCCGCAGAACTCGGAGTAGAGGCTCACGTGCTGCGACATTGGGAGCAGGTCGGCGTCCTGACCGTGCGTCGGGATGGCAACGGTTACCGCGTCTACGACGAAAATGCTCTGGAACAGGCGCGCACTGTGCTGAAGCTGCGGCGAGTGGGGCTTTCCTTGCCGGAAGTCGCAGCGGCCATGGCGCCGACGAAGTCGGCGGCGCAGGCGGTCGTCCGGGCGAAGATCGCCGCACTTGAGAGCGAGGTCGGCCGTACGCAACAGGCCATCGTGTTTCTCCAGCACACTGTCGAGTGCCGGCATCGCTACCTCGACGACTGCCCGGACTGCGCCATGTTCGTCCGCGAGCCCTGACAGCAGGTCCCCTGCAACAGCGTCGGCGTCACTCGTTCCCTCAAGAACCGCCAGGACGCGGTGACGGTGGAGGTCCAGGAACTGCTCCAGCGTGGTGTGCTCATCGGCGGCCACGACGGGAAACCCGACCACGCATCGATCTTCTCACGACGGTCCGCACAGGCTCGGCGCATGATCACGTGCGCGGATCTGCCACAGATCGCGTGCTACGCAGCGTCACCGCAACCGGATCAAGTCGGCGCCGGTCGCGGCGAGAACAATGCGCCCCCTGTCGGGACCGGAGGAACGTTCGGTCGCGCTACGCTTTGGCCGTGGCCGATCTGCCAGAGACGTGGTGCGTTCCGGTCGTACGTGTGGACTTCAGCGACGACGGTGTGTGGGAGCTGCTCAAGGACGAGATCGTCAGCCCCACGGATGAGGGCTTCGTGGCCGGTGTCGAGTTCGTCGAGGACCGAGCGCTGATTGGCCTCAGCGGTACGGCAGTCGCGACCAGTTATCCTCGCGCCTACCCGCGTCAGTACAGGCACCCGGTGGTGTTCGTCGTAGACGCCGTCACCATCTCGCTGCCGGAGCGTCCCCTGCTCGTCGTTAATCTGAATGAAGGGGACGAGACTGGTCCGTTCAGGACACTGCCACGGCAGGTCCAGGCGATCGAAAACAACTTGTCGATCGCGAATATGGACTTTTTGAGTTCGCGCGGTCGGCAGGCCCCGACGGCGTCTTTCGAGGCTTCTAATCGCAATGCCAGCCGGCCCAACGCCGCGCCCGGATGCACTGATCTGGCACCCCTCTGTGTCAAGAGGCTGCGGCGAGGGTTGTTCTAGGCTGGGGTGTGGCGGGTCCGGGAAGTGACTTTTCCGAAGTGTCGATCTCGGGGTTCAGGTCGGCCGCGCTGGATTGCAGAGTCGCCCCCGCGTGTCCTCCCGGACCCGTCCCGAGCAGCTTCGCGTCGGCCACCATCTGCCGGTAGACGATGTCGGACAGACGCCGCTTCAGTGCCCGTAGGGCCTCCATCGGGGTCTTGCCCGCAGCCAGTCTGCGCCGGTAGTAGCGGCGCCCTTCGGTGTCACGGCGCAGCTGGACGATGGCCATGATGTGCAGTGCCCGGTTGATGCGCCGGTTCCCGGCTCTGGAGAGCCGGTGCCGGTTCTGGTCGCCGGACGAGGCGTCGATCGGCGCGGTGCCGTTCCACGAGGCGAAGTGAGCGCGGCTGGCGAACCGGGCGATGTCGCCGATGTCGCCGAGCAGGCGGGCCGCGCCGGACGGTCCGATGCCGGTCAAGTTCATCAACCGGCTGCCGGTGCTGTTGACCAGGTCGGTGAGCTCCTGCTTCGCGACTTTGATCTTCTTGTCGATGACGACGAGTTCGCCGATCAGCTCGGAGGCCAGCCGGCGACGGGTTTTGCCGACCACGTCGCGCGGGCGCACGGTGCCCAGCAGGGCGCGGGCCTGCTGGGCGGACAGGTCCTTCTTCGCGCCGCCGGGCACCAACTCCAGGAGCAGGTGATGCAGCCGGGAGACCACTTCGGTGCGGGCCCGGCCGAGCTGGTCACGGCGGTCGACCAGCAGCCGTAACGCGACCGTGGTGTCATCGGTGACGACCTGCCGCAGACCTTCGGTGCGCAGGGCGACCACAGCGACGCTGCGGGCGTCGACCGGGTCGGTCTTGCGGCCCTGGCCGGTGGCGAACACGCGGGCCCGGGCGGACAGCTTCGCGGGAACGTCCACCACCGTTTCGCCGTCGGCGACCAGGCGTTGAGCGACATGCCGGCCGATGCCGTTGCAGCCCTCGACCGCCCAAAGGCGGTCTTTGTGCTTGCGTCCGGCGGCGAGCATGGCCTGGTAGCCGTCGCGGTCGGTGCCGAACCGGCCCTGCCCGAGCGTCTTCTCCCGCCCGTTGATGATTTCGATGGTGACGGAACGCTTGTGCGGGTCCACGCCGATGATGACCTGAGCCATCGTGTCCTCCCTCGATCCGGCAGTGTTCGTCGACGGGAGGGCAGCGCTACCTTGAGCCGGTCAGTCCCCTCTTGAGCCTCTCACCGCCGCGGTGACCGGCGGGACGCACGCCAGATGAGAGCCACACCAACCTGCGGTGGGCAGCCGCGATGAGAGCGACCCCACCGGTCACCTCGACCAAGCCTGGCCGGGCTGCGGTCGTACCACCAGTCAATAGGTAGCCGCGATCCGCGCGCTACATAGGGTTACGTGACCGCTCGAGGCTCGCGGTGCGGATCTGCCGATGAGCGGATACGCGATGCACCGATTGTCGCGGACCGCGTGGCTGGTGGCCGCATCGGCCGATGCGGTGGGTGGGGACATCTCGTTGACGGGCCTGAGCACACATGCTTACGTGTACCGGTGGCGCTTAAGAGGATTTTCGTGGGGCGAACCGGCCACGTCCGCTCCGGGTGGAAGGTCACAGGCTTCCTCGTACTGTCCCTCGTGTCCATAATGGTCGCCGCCGTACTCACCGGAATGTTCGCTCCGGCCTGGGCGCTGCAGGACGGGCAGCCATGGCCGGTGGTGGCGGTCAGCGCGCTGCTGATCGCCGGTGTCTGGGCGCTCTGCCTCCGGCTTGAAGGCCGGAGCTGGGCAGATGAGGGTCTGGTGCCCGACGGGAGGCGGCTCGGTCAGTTCGTCGCCGGCCTGGCCGGTGGGGTTGCGCTCGTCGGCGGCCTGGCGTGGCTGCTGATGCTTGGCGGGGTCCTGTACTGGCAGCCGAACCAGTCGTTCACCGCCCCGCTCATGGCCTCGGGTACCGCCTATTTCGTGGCCGCTGTCCTGGTCGAGGAACTGATCTTTCGCGGCTACGCATTGCGACGGCTCGCCGAGGGCATCGGCGCGATCAAGGCCGTCGTGCTCCTCGCGGCGATCTTCGGCGGCTACCACCTGCGGCGATCTTCGGCGGCTACCACCTGCTCAGCATCGGTTCGAGCCCGGCCGTCAAGAGCGGCGGCACCGAACTGCTCTGGACCGCCGCCGGGCCGCTGATCGGTGCGATCGTCTTTGGCGTCGCCGCGCTACGAACCGGCAGCATCGCGCTCCCGCTCGGCCTTCACCTCGGCTGGAACTGGACGCAGTGGCACTTCTTCACGTTGCCCGGCGATGACAATCCAACCGGGTTGTGGACGCCGTTGATCTCGGCGCAGCATGCCGGAAGCCCGGCCCCGTTCCGGATCGGGTACCTGGTGGCGATGACCGTGGCGCTGCTGGCTATCGCCGCGATGACGCGTCAGCCGCGCGGCCGACGCCCGGTGACCCTCGCGGCCGGACTGCCGTAGCCGTCACCACCAACCCGGCGAAGGCGGATCCAATTCGGCACTTCGTCTAGCGTGTCCGGCGGAACATGGCCTCCTGAAGGTGGCCTATTGGCTTGAGATGTCGCTGGTGACTCCGGCGTTGTGGCGGAACGCGAGGAGGTCTGCCGCGTCGGGGCAGCCGGATCGGCGGATCGGCTGCCCGCATCGCCAGGAGACCGGCGATAGCACCGCGGCGAATCGCGTCGTCGATGGCCTTCCGAGTGCCGGCTGGCAGGCGGTCCCAGGTCGCGGCGGCGGCGCAGAGATGGCAGGGCGCGCCGACGCGGTCGGGGAGGCTCGTACCACAACGCTGGCTGCAGCCCGGGCAGGAATAGTCGAGCGCGTCCTCAGTCTCCGGCTCAGCATGGTCGGACCAACTGGATACCGGGACCGCTTGATCACGTTTCCGCTCATGCCGCGATCCGCGCGTCACTGACTTATGGAAGCTGGCTCAGATGTTCCTTGCGTCGTAGCAAAGCCGCCCTCGTACGGCGAGCGGTGCGCAGATTGGCGATGGCCAGGACGCCCAACGCTAATACCACGACGATCAACGACGGCTCGAGCTTGTGCCGCAGGGTGGTGATGACCAGCGCACCGACGGTAAACAGCAGCCAGGCGCCCAGTCCGAGCCAGCCGGCGACGACGCGATCCTGAGCGAACATCGGCGTCCTGCGGGTCACGGCCCAGCCGCCGAAAGCCGCCCAGCACAGTCCGATCGCCATCAGTACCGCCAACGCCACCTTCGCCCGTGGTGGCAGCCCGGGCTCCGT
>NZ_VSFA01000117.1 GCF_008119785.1 Micromonospora sp. MP36
GCTGGACCGGGTGGGCGGGTACGACACCCGGTACGGCCGGTGGGGGTACGAGCACCTGGACCTCTCCAACCGGATCTACAACGCCGGCCTGACCTCGTTCCGGTTCGCCGACGTGGTGGGCAGCGAAGACCTCATCTTCAGTTGCGACGAACGCACCAAGGTCGGCTCCAGCGTGTCCGACATCGAGCGCTTCCACCTGGTGCGCAACCTCAAGACCCGGTCGGAGGCCAGCTACACCTCGGCCGAGTACCGCGAGTTCCGCACCCGCCCGGTCGGTGCGGCGGCGCAAAACGTGGTGCTGACCACGTACCTCACCGCGCAGCCCGACCCGCAGCGCGGCACCACCTGGACACCGAACTACGCCGACCTGGCCGAGTTGCGCCGCTCCGTCGAGCGGCACGGGCGGCGGTTGGTGGTGCTGCACGACTGCCTCGACGAGCCGGACACCGACCTGGTCACGCACGTGCGGGTGGCGCCGGGCGGGGCGTTCGGCTCGCCGTACTTCCACCGCTGGCTGTGCTGGTGGCGGTACCTGCGCGAGCACCCCGACATCGACCAGGTGTGGTGCGTCGACGGTACCGACGTGGAGATGCTGCGCGATCCGTTCCCCGAAATGGACGACCGGCTATACGTGGGCGACGAGCCGGCGCCGCTGTGCATCCCGTGGATGGTGTATCAGCACGGCGGCAGCGCCAAGCTGTTGCAGTTCCTGTCCGACAACCGGGGTGTCCCGCTGCTCAACTGCGGGCTCACCGGCGGCCGGCGGGAGACGGTGCTGGAGTTCTGCCGGGACATGTTCGACTTCTGCGTCACCAACGCCCGGGAGGCCGGCCCGCTCGACATGGGGCCGTTCAACTACGTGGCCCGCACCTGGTACGCGGGAATGATCGTGCACGGCCGCCAGGTCAGCACGGAGTTCCGTAAGTTCGACCGGGTCAGCACCGAGTCGTGGTGGCGGCACAAGTAGGCGCGTCCGGGCCCGTGGCAGTAGTGAACCCTGCTGGCACGCCGGGCGTACCACAGATGAACCCTGGACGGGGTGAAGGAGGGTGGTGACCGTGGACGTGGACGCGGACCTGGATGTGGCACCGGAGACGACACGGGACGGCGGCCGTGACGAGAGCATGCACGCGTTGCTGCTGCGGTTGGCCGGGTCGCTGCCGGATCGGGTACTGACCGACGCGCGGGACGCGCTGGCCGCCGGTCGGCGGCTGGACGTGGTACAGGCGATTGCCTTCGAGGCAGTCTCCCAGCCGCTGCAACTAGACGCCGACGAGATCGCGGCGCTGCGCGAGGAACTGGCATTCAGTGGCGGGGACATCGACCTCGGCCTGGCGCTGGAGGAGCTGCGCGGAGAACGTCCGCCGGCACCGTGGCAGTTCCTGTCCGACCTGCCGACCACACAGGAAGACCTGGCGTTGATGGTGCTCCCGCAGGACCGCAGCGCCGACCCGGTCGACACCCTCGACCCGGTGGACCGGGCGCTGGTGGCCGCGGCGTCGGCAAACCCGGGGGTACGCGCGGTGTGGCGGGCATGGCGGATGCCGTCCAGCGCCCGGCCCTGGCAAGACCCGGTACGGGTGGCCGTGGTCAGCGTCGACGACACTATGGACACCCTCCGCACGCTCAGCGTCGAATTGCGACAGCGGATGGTCGAGGCCGGGGACGCCGAGGCCCAGGTCGAGGTCTGCTGGGCCGGGCTGCCCGCGCCGTATTACCAGACCCTGGCCCGCTCGTGCGGTGCCCTGCTGTGGGCGGCGCGGCCGGCCGCGCCAGTGGCCACCGCCCGGCTTTTCGACGGCGTCGATCCGGTACGCGGCCCGTGGTTCGCCAGCAACCGGCCGGTGGTCTCCGATGCCACGGAACGCGACGACCTGCTCGCCGCGCTGCGCGGAGGGATGGTCATCGCCTGGAGCAGCGCCGAGATGCCCGACATTCTGGCCCCGGACCGGGGCGACGTGGTACCGATGCACCTGCGTACCGACGGGACCTGGCTGTGGAGTGAGGCGGTCGCGTACTACCTGGAGAACTACGGCCTGGCGCCGGATCCGCAGTTGGCCGCGCACCTGACCGGGGATGAGCCCGCCGAGCCCCTAGACGAGATCTCCGTGCACCGTGCCCTGGTGCACCTGTGCCGGCCCGACGCCGAGGCGGTCGTTTGGCGGGTACCCGGTGCCGACGACGACCCACCGGCCGATGCCCCCTCGTCCGACGTCCCATCGCCCGACGGCGTAGCACCGGCGGGCCCGCGGCTGCCGGACGCGGCGCCCGGGGCCAAACCGGATGGCGGTACGCAGCGGCCGGTGCAGCCGTGACCGAGGTGCTCGCCCCGTGGCAGCGGGTACCCCTGCCGTCGTCCTGGAAACTTTCGCAGCCAGCCGAGGGCGTACCGGCCGGGCAGCACGTGGCGCGGTACCTGCGCCAGGCGTCGAAGGCGGTGGGTGCCGCCGTGGCGCGCATCCTGCCGGGCGCCGGTTCGCGGGTGCCGGTGCTCGATCTGGGGCCGTGGGAGGCCCCTGGATCGGTCACCCCCGGCCCAGCGGGTTGGTTCGCGCTCGCGGTCGAGGCCGGCCGGTCCGGCTTCCAGTTGGGCGGCCGGCCGTTGACCGCTGCCGACCTGGCCCAGGCGATCTGGCACTGCCCCCGGTGGCGGGGTCGGCCGGTGCTGCTGGTCACCCAGCGGCCCGCGCCGGCCGACGGCGCCGGGCCGATACTGCACCAGCTCGCGGTCGACCTGGGGGCACCGGTCTACGCCTCGGACTCCGGGATCCGCTTCACCTTCGGGCGCGCCTTCGCGAACGGGCTGTTCTGGTGCTGGCGCCCGGACGGCGGGGACGATCCGGAGCCGGCGGGTCGCCTGCTGCCCCCACTGGGGCCGGCACGCGCCCGCCACTTCCCGACCGGCGGGGTGCCCGGCCGCAACGGGAACCGTCAGCCGCCGTCCCCGGTGTCGTCGCCACCGCCCGGGCCGGCGCCGCCGCCAGTGACCACCGATCCGGGGACCGCCCCGTCGCTCGCCGACCCGGCGGCGACCGCGTCACCCGCTGCGGCACCGGAATCGGGGCCCGGGATGTCTTCGGGGGTGGAAGCCGCGCTCGGGGTGCGCGGCCTGGCGGTTCCGGTGATCGAGGTGCCCCGGCCCGACCTCAGCGTCCGGCGCATGGTGTTGCCCGAGATCCCACCGCTCCGGCTGGAACTGGACACCTGCCGGCCGCTGGCCGCCGCCTCGACTGTCGCCACCCCGACTGCCGCCACCTCGGCTGCCGCCGTGGCCACCATCGCCCCTGCCGCCCCCGCGACCGGCCTGGACACCACCGATGCCCCGGCGAACGGCGCGGGCGAGGGCCCGCCGCCGACGCCACGCGCCGACCGGCCGGGGGCGGCGTGGTTCGGGGTACGGGCGCGCACCGACGAGGCGGACCGAGAGCGGCTGCGTACCGTGTTGGACTGGAAGTTCCAGGCGCACTCCCGGACGGTGACCCGGGCGCTGTCGCTGCACCCGGGGCTGCGCAGTGCGGTCGGCACGCACGACATGATGGCCGGGCTGGTCGCGGTGCTGGCCCTGCTCGACGGAGTGGGCGAGCGGGTCAACGGCGCGCTGCGCGGTGGGGGTACGCCCGACGAGGACGTCCAGTTGCTGGCCCGATGTGGCTGCGCGGGGCTAGCACAACTGCCGGCCATCGGGGGCCCCGTCTTCGCCGCGGTACCCGCCGGACTGGACGTGACCGGCCGGTACCGTCCCGGAGAACTACTGGTGGAGCCGGCCTTCACCGCGGTGTCGGTGGACGGCGGCACCGAGGGCGGCGCGGGCCGGTACGCGATCTGGTCGGCCACCGCGCGTCGGCTGGACCACCTGGGTGTCCCGGGCGGGCCGGGTGCCCAGGCCGGGCAGGCCATGTTCGCCGCCGGCACCCGCTTCGCGGTGCTCGGCGTCGACGAGGGGCCGGACGGCGCGCCGTGCGTGCTGCTGCGGGAGATCGTCTTCGGGCACCACGAACGCCGGCTCGACGAGCGGGTCGCCGGCAAGCTGCGCGACGCGCTCGCCGCACAGTCGCAAGGCGCGGCGCCCGCGCCGCTGCCGTGGCCGCTGGGCTTCGCGGCCGGCGACCGCCCGTTCGCGCTCCAGCCCGGACCGGCCGGCGACAGCCATGAAGGAGTAAATTCGTGACCACCAGCGTGCTGTCGGTGTCGGCCAGGGACACCGGCTGCCTCACCGACATCTCCCGGGCCCTGGACTCGGCGACGCCCGGCGACACCGTTGCGGTACGCCCTGGCGTGTACCGCGAGGCGCCGCTGTTCCGCCGGGATGTCGTCCTGGTCGCCGAGGACGGCCCGGGCACCGTCACCATCGAGGTACCCACGGGCGGGGCCATCCTGGCTGCCGGTGGCGAGATCCTGATCCAGGACATCGCCATCCGCGGCGGCGACGAGCGGATGCCGCTGTTCCAGGTGGCCGCCGGCCGGGTTCGCCTGGAGGCGTGCACCATCGACGCCACGGCGCCGGCCGCGATCCACGTGCGCGGCGGCGCCGTGGCGATGCGTGGCGGCGCGATCAGTAACACCGGCGGAGCCGGCATCGTCCACGAGGCCGGCGCGGGCGAGTACACCGGCGTGCGCGTACACGACATCGCCAAGTACGCGATACTGGCGTCCGGGCGGAGCGCCCCGGTGTTCCGGGAGTGCACGCTCACCGGGATCGCGGAGGCGGCGCTACTGGCCGTGGGCGCCAGCGCCCCACGCCTGGAGAGCTGCCGCATCGACGAGGTCGGCCAGTACGCCGTCGTGGCGCAGCAGGCCGCCCGGCCGTACCTGGACGGGACCACGGTGCTCGGCGGCGAAGTCGGGCTGCTTGCCAGCGACGAGGCGGCCCCGGTGCTGGAACGCTGCGAGATCCTGGACACCCGGGTGCACGCCGTGGTCACCATGGCGCAGTCGGCGCCCGCGCTCTCCGACACGCTCATCATCCGGGCCCGCGGCCACGGCCTCGACTGCCGGGGCACCTCCCGGCCGAAGCTGACGAACTGCGAGGTGCGCGACTGCGGCGCGGCCGGGGTGGTGGTCAACGACGCGGCGGCGCCGCACCTCACCCGGGGTGCCGTGGCGGCCTGCGCCGACGCGGGCGTGTTCCTGACCGGCCGGTCGGAGGCGCGGTTGGACGGGGTCGAGGTACGCGACGTCCCCATCGGTGTGGCGATCGAGCAGGAGGCCGCCCCGCAACTGCACAGCCTGTCCATCGAGGGCGTCCGGTACGGCCTGCACGCGACCGGCGGTGCCGGCCGGTTCTCTGACGGCCAGGTCACCGGTGCGCGGGCCGCCGGGGCGAAGCTCGCCGACAGCGCGGCCACCGTGCTGTCCAACTCCCGGCTCACCGGCTGTCGGCTCGGCGTGGAGGTGGCCGGAACCGCCCGCCCCACGCTGTCCTCGGTGGCGGTGGAGGACTCGGGCGGGCCGGGCGTGGTGACCGGCGGCCCCAGCGCGGTCACCCTGTCCCGCAGCCGGATCAGCGGCAGCCGCGGCCCGGGGATCCGGGCCGGCGCCGGCAGCTCCGTCACCGCGACGGACTGCGAGATCGTGGGCAACCAGGGCCCGGGTGTCGTGGTGGAGACCGATGCGCCGGTGCGGCTTCGCGGCGGCGTGGTGCGCGGCAACGGCGGCGTCGCCGTGGACGCGCCGAGCCCGACCGCCGCGGTCGAACTGTCTGACGTCGACACCGGCCACAATGGACGTCCGATTTCTCTTCCGGTGCCCGGGTCCGGGCGGCCGGACGCCCCGGCGGCCGGCGGCGCCCCGGGATCCGTTCCCGCCCCGACCGGAGGTGCCGGGCCGGGCGTCGCCCCGCCCGGGAACCCGTCCGGTACCCGTGCCCCGCGCCCAGCGCCGTCCGGCGTCGGGCCACCTGGTCCCACGGTACCCGCCGACGGCGGTCCCGGTCCCGGTGCCGGCGCGCCCGGTGACGGGCTGCCGAGTGCCGGGGCGCCGAGTGCCGGGACACCGGGTGGCGGCGGGGCGGGTGGCGGCGGCGAGGCGGACGGGCCGGTGGCCGCGCTGCTGCGCGAACTGGACGGGCTGGTCGGCCTGGCCGGGGTCAAGCACGAGGTGGCCACCCTGGTCGGGCTCAACCAGATCGCCAAGCGTCGCCGGGAGGCCGGGCTGCACGTACCGCCCATGTCCCGGCACTTGGTCTTCGCCGGGCCACCCGGCACCGGTAAGACCACTGTGGCCCGCATCTTCGCCCGGATCCTGGCCACCCTCGGGGTGCTCTCCAGCGGGCAACTGGTCGAGGTGTCCCGCAGCGACCTGGTCGCCGAGCACGTCGGCGGCACCGCCGTGAAGACCACGGCCCGGTTCGAGGAAGCCCTGGGCGGGGTGCTGTTCATCGACGAGGCGTACACGCTCTCGACCGGCGGGGGCAGCGGCGGCCACGACTTCGGCCGGGAGGCCATCGACACCCTGGTCAAGCTGATGGAGGACCACCGGGACGAGGTGGTCGTGGTGGTTGCCGGTTACACCCCGAACATGCGTACCTTCCTGGCCGCCAACCCGGGCCTGGAGTCCCGCTTCGCCCGCACCATCCAGTTCGACAGCTACTCCGACGACGAACTGGCCGAGATCGTCGAGCGGCTCTGCCGCGCCCACCACTACGCGCTGGAGTACGAGACGCGGCAGGCCCTGGTGCGTCACTTCGGCGAGATGGCCCGCAACGAGACCTTCGGCAACGCCCGGGTGGCCCGGCAGGTCTTCGAGGACATGCTGGGGCGCCAGGCGTACCGGCTGTCGAGCACCCCGCAGGCCTCGGACCTCGAACTGGCCCGGCTGCTGCCCGAGGACCTGGGCGAACAGGCGGCCGGGCCGTCGGCGCCGGCCGGCGTGGCGCAGGCCGTCCAGGACCTGCTCGGGCGGCTGAACTCGATGGTCGGCCTGGACGCGGTCAAGCGCGAGGTGACCGACGTCATCGACCTGATCGCCTCCACCGAGGCCCGGACCCGGGCCGGCCTGCCCACTCCCACGATCTCGCGGCACCTGGTGTTCGCCGGGCCGCCCGGCACCGGCAAGACCAGCGTGGCCCGGCTGTACGGGCAACTGCTCAGCGCGATGGGTGTGCTGCGCACCGGCCAACTCGTCGAGGTCTCCCGGGCCGACCTGGTCGGCGAGTACGTCGGGCACACTGCCGTCAAGACCACCGACGTGTTCAACCGGGCGCGCGGCGGCGTGCTGTTCATCGACGAGGCGTACGCGCTGACCGGCCAGGGCAACGACTTCGGTCGGGAAGCCATCGACACACTGGTGAAGCTGATGGAGGACCATCGGGACGACATCGTGGTGATTGCGGCCGGGTACACCGGGGACATGCGCCGGTTCCTGGCCAACAACGCGGGGCTGGCCTCCCGGTTCAGCCGGCAGATCCCGTTCGAGTCGTACACCGCCTCGGAACTGGTGTCCATCTTGCAGACGCTGGCCCGCGACGGTGGCTTCGAGTTCAGCAACGACAGCATTCCCCTGCTGTCTGAGCACTTCGACAGCCTCGCCCGGGACGAGACCTTCGGCAACGGCCGGTACGCCCGCCAGTTGCTCGAACGCACCATCACCAAGCAGGCCAACCGGTTGCGCGGCGCCGCCGCACCGACCATCGAGGAGATGCGCCAGTTGTACGCGGCCGACGTGCGGGCAGCCCTGGCGGCCTGACCTGCCTCCCGTGTACGTGGTCAAGAGAAAAGGTGTCCGAAAATGCCGGCAGTGAATATGAGCGGTACGTGGCAGTTCACCGTGGTGGACAAGGAGTCCCTCTACGCGCAGCGGCTGGTGTTCTCCGGCGACGTCCAGAAGATCCTCGAACTGCAGGTCGGGATGTCGGCGTCCGCGAGTGGGCGGCGCTGGAGGCTGCGGTTCGAACACAACCGTGGGGACGGCGTCTGGCGGCCGAACGTCTCGGTGGAGGCGGGTGCCATCGTCCGGTGCGGCAACCACTTCCAGCGGTTGATCACGACGAAGGACGTGTATTGGACCGGTGACCGTGAACACGACGACCTGAAGCTGTTGCTCACCCGGCCGGCGTCGGCGGGTGCCCCGGAGGAGGGAGTGGACGGGGTGCCCTTCGCCGTCGACGTCGACCTGTACGAGCTACCGGAACCACTGGCGCTGCCACCGGTGGACAGCCCGGACGCGACGCAGGAGAGGCTGCGGTCGTACCGCCAGCCGGGGTCGGCCGGAACTCCCCTGCGGAGAAGGTCGTTCTGATCGCCGCCGGCCCCCGACTCGCCCCACCCGGCAGACGGCGTCTCCTGAATCTCGCGGTGCGGAAAGTATCGATCTCGGTACCGGTCAACTCTTTCCGGCTCGCAGCCGTGTGATGGATGTGAGCACTAGACCTTTCCGGCGGCCGGCCCGCCGCAACGGACCCGAGCTGCCGCACGGCGAGATCACCCTGCAGGAGCCGCCGGTCGTCCCGGAGGTCCAGCCCGCAGGATTCCGCTCGCTCGGGATGATCCTGCCAAGCCTGCTGATGACCGGCGGGTTCATGTTCATGATGCTGGGTAACTCGTTCAGAGGCCCGATGGGCATCGTCATGCTCGTCATGATGGGCGGCGGCATGCTGGGCATGGCGGTGTTCCAGATGACGATGCACGCCGGCAACCGCAAGCAGCAGATCAACGGCGACCGGCGCGACTACTTCCGCTATCTGTCCCAGACCAGAGGGCAGGTCCGCAATTACGCGGCGGAACAGCAGGCCGCGCTGGCCTGGCGGCACCCCGACCCGCAGTCGCTGTGGTCGCTGGCGATGACCAGCCGGCTGTGGGAGCGCCGGCCGACGCATCCGGACTTCGGCGAGATCCGGGTCGGTACCGGCGCCCAGCGGCTCGCGGTGCGAATCAGTCCGATGGAGACCAAGCCGGTAGAGGACCTGGAACCGGTGTGCGCAAAGGCGTTGCGCCGGTTCATCAGGGCGTACACGACGGTGCCTGACCAGCCCGTCGCGCTGTGCCTGCCCGGGTTCGCGCACGTGCGGATCGGTGGCGACCAGGATGTGGCGCTGGGCATGGTGCGCGCCATGCTCGCCCAGTTGGTCACCTTCCACGCCCCGGATGAGCTGCGGCTGGCTCTGTGCGTCGGCGCCGAGCAGGCCGCGCGGTGGGAGTGGGCCAAGTGGCTGCCGCACGCCAAGCATGCCACCGACGTCGACACCGCCGGGCCGGTACGGCTGTTCGGCGCCACGCTGGAAGATGTGGAGCGGCTGCTGGGTACGGAGTTCGCGGCCCGTTCCCGGTACGAGGACGACGCCCAGCCATCCCGCGAGGAACCGTTCGTCGTGGTGGTCTGCGACGGCGGCGTCATCCCGGCTGGCGCCCGGCTGACCGTCTCCGGGTACCGCAACGCCGTCCTCGTCGACTTCGACGGCCGCGGCCTCGCCGACGGGGACAACGTGCTCAACCTGGAGGTGTCCGCCACCGACGTGGACATGATCGAGAAGGACCACGTGGGCCGGGAGGTGCGCACCCGGCTCGCCGCACCGGACCACCTGGATGTGCCCCGGCTGCGGACGCTGGCCCGGATCATGGCCCGGCACGCCACCAAGGTCACCGGCGAGCAGCCGGCCAGCGGGCTCAGCGCCGTCCTCGACCTGCCCGACCTGCTGGACATCCCCAATCTGGACACCTTCGACCCGCGCGAGCGGTGGCAGGCCCGCACGCCCGCCGACCGGCTGCGGGTACCCATCGGGGTGGCCGCCGACGGCTCCCCCATCGAGCTGGACATCAAGGAGTCCGCCGAGGGCGGGATGGGGCCGCACGGCATGCTCATCGGCGCCACCGGGTCGGGTAAGAGCGAACTGCTGCGCACCCTGGTACTGGCCCTGGCGGCCACCCACTCCTCGGAGACCCTCAACTTCGTGCTGGTGGACTTCAAGGGCGGCGCCACCTTCGTCGGGCTGGACCGGCTGCCGCACGTCTCCGCGCTCATCACCAACCTGGCCGACGAGGCCGCGCTGGTCGACCGGATGCAGACCACCCTGCAAGGGGAACTGGTACGCCGGCAGGAGCTGCTGCGCCGGGCCGGCAACTTCACCTCGGCGCGCGACTACGAGAAGGCCCGCGCCCAGGGTGCCGAACTCGACCCGCTGCCCACCCTGTTCGTGGTGGTGGACGAGTTCAGCGAGCTGATCGCGGCCAACCCCGACTTCATCCAACTGTTCGTGATGATCGGTCGGCTCGGCCGATCGCTCGCCGTGCACCTGCTGCTGGCCTCGCAGCGGCTGGAGGACGGGCGCATTCACCAGCTTGAGGGCCACCTGTCGTACCGCATCGGGCTGCGTACCTTCTCCGCAATGGAGTCGCGGGCGGTCATCGGCGTGCCCGACGCGTACGAGCTGCCGGGCGATCCGGGCAACGGATACCTGCGCTCCAGCGTCACCAGCATCACCCGGTTCAAGGCCGCGTACGTGTCCGGCCCGCACCGGGTACGCGGCACCAGGCTGCACCGCGAGGTGATCGCCAGCCAGGTCGTCCCGTTCACCGCCCGGGCCGCCGCGCCCGCCATCTCGACGCCGCGCCCGCCAGCGGACCAGGCACCGGACGAGCCGGCCGACACCGGCACCACCGTGCTGCACGCGCTGGTGGACCGGCTGGTCGACCAGGGTCCGCCGGCACACCAGGTGTGGATGGCACCGCTGGAGGAGGCGCCGACCCTGGACGACGTGCTGCCGCCGCTGTTGCCCGACCCCGAGCACGGGCTGCGTCCGATCGACGCCGGCCAGCAGGCGTACCTGCAGGTACCGGTCGGTCTCATCGACAAGCCGTTCGAGCAGATGCGCGACCTGCTCGTGGTGGACCTGGCCGGGGTCGGCGGGCACGTGGGCGTGGCCGGCGGGCCGCAGAGCGGCAAGAGCACCCTGCTGCGGTCGCTGGTGTGCGGGCTGGCCCTGACCCACTCGCCGCGGCAGGTGCAGTTCTACTGCCTCGACTTCGGCGGCGGTTCGCTGGCCGGATTGGCCGACCTGCCGCACATCGGCGGCGTGGCCGGCCGGCACGAACCGGAGCGGGTGGGCCGCACGGTGGCCGAGGTCCGCTCGATCCTGGTCGAGCGGGAACGCCGCTGCGCGGACCTGGGCATCCATGGCCGGGACGCCTACCGGCAGGCGCAGGCCGACGGTCGCATCCCGGAGGACCGGTTCGGCGACGTGTTCCTGGTCGTGGACGGGTGGTTCGCGCTGCGTCAGGAGTTCGAGCCGGTCGAGGAGATGGCCCGGGACATCGCGGCCCGCGGCCTGAACTACGGGGTACACATGATGGTCTCCATGGGCCGCTGGTCGGAGCTGCACATGTCGATGCGGGACAAGATCGGGACCCGCCTCGAACTGCGCCTGGGCGACCCGGTGGAGTCCGGGATCGACCTGCGCGCGGCGGCCCAGGTGCCCCGCCGGCCGGGGCACGGGCTGACCGACGCGAAGCTGCACTTCCTCGGCGCGCTGCCGCGCATCGACGGCGTCCAGTCGGCCGAGGGAATCGCCGCGGCCACCGAGCACCTGGTGTCCGCGGTGGCGGACAGCTGGACCGGCGAACGGGCCGCTGCGGTACGCACCCTGCCGGCCTCGCTGCCGATGGCCGAGCTGCCGGCGCCGCAGGACGCCCGCATCGCGCTCGGCGTGGACGAGGACCAGCTCGCGCCGGTGTGGCACGACTTCCGGGCGATGCCGCACCTGACCGTGCTGGGGGACAGCGAGAGTGGCAAGACGAACCTGCTGCGCCTCGTCGCCCGGGCGATCGTCGCCAGCCACACCCCGGCCCAGGCGCGCATCATGGCCGTCGACTACCGGCGGCAGCTCTTCGACGACGTACCGGAGGCCTACCGGCTAGGCTACTCGGTCTCGCCGGACAGCACCCGGGACAATGCGGCCGAGGCGCTGGCCGGCCTCAAGCCGCGGGTACCCGGCTCCGACATCACCCCGGAACGACTGCGTGCCCGCGACTGGTGGGCCGGCCCCGAGCTGTACGTCCTGGTCGACGACTACGAACTGCTCGCCGGGCCCGACAATCCGCTGGCCGGCCTGATCCCGTTGCTGCCCCAGGGCGGCGACATCGGCCTGCACGTGGTCGTCGCGCGGGCTGCGGCCGGGGCGATGCGGCTGTCGATGGACCCGCTGCTGCGGCGCATCCAGGAACTGAATACGCCGGACGTAGCGCTGTCCTGCCCGCCGACGGAGGGTCCGCTGCTGGGTGGCACCAAGCCGCGGCCGCTGCCCCCGGGCCGGGCGCTGCTGTGCACCCGGCGCGGCAGCCGGCTGATCCAGACGGCTCTGGCACCCGAGCCCGCGGTAACCACCGAGGCCAGCCGATGACCCGCACCGCCACCCGCCCCCGTCGTACGCCCACCCCACCGGCCCGCACCGCCGAGCCGGCTGAGCGGGCCGAGCCGGCCGAACGGGCCGAGCCGGCCGAACGGGCCGAGCCGGCCGAACGGGCCGAGCCGGCCGAACGGGCCGAGCTGGCCGCGGTGCCCGAGCCGGCGGTGGAACTGGCGCGGCGGCTGCGGGCCGCGGCCTGCCTGCCCGGGCCGTCCGCGGCGCCGACCACCTGGCCGTGCGACATGGCGCTGCTGGCCTGGCTGCGCCGGATGACCTACCCCAGCCTGTACACCTGGACGGCCGAGGAGAACCTGGCGCGCCACTGGATCGGCGGCGACATCTTCGGCTCCCGCCAGCTGCCGCCGGCACCGGAGTTCCTCGCCGGCACCGATGTCCGCCGTCTCGCCCCGCACCTGGTCGCGCCGCTGTTGCGGCGGGTGAGCATGACGCGTCCGGCCCCGAGCGCCGCCGAACTGGCGCCCGCGGCCCTGGCCGCCGACGCGGGCCGGGTCAGCACGTTCCGGCGCGACGGCGCCGCCCGGCTCTGGGGCCAACCGGAGCACACGCCGCCGCTGCCCGACACCACCGCCATCCCGCACATCGTGCACGGCATCTGGCTCGGCCGGCCGCTGCCCGAGTCGAACGGCTTCTGGGCCAACTACGGCGCAGCGGCCGACAGCTACGCCGGCCAGGTCGACTTCGTGCTGTGGACGGACATCCCGCGGGCCCGCTTCGACGCGGCCCGCGCCACCCCGCCCGCGCGGGCCGGCCGGTCCGATCCGCTGGCCCCGGTACGCGCCCTGCTGGCCTGGGCCAGCACCCACGGCATCCACCTGGTGAGCGTGGCCGAACTGTTCCACGCGAACGCGCCGATGACCCTGCACACCCCGTACGCCCTGGAGCTGAGCCGGGGGCTGCCGCAGGGTTTCGCCGCGGCCAGCGACCACCTGCGGGTCGAGGTGGTACACCGGTTCGGCGGCCTCTACGCCGACGGTGACCTGCACTTCCTCCCGGACGGCGCGCTCCAGCCGGACGAGCGGGCCGGCAGCCCGCCGGATGAGCGGGCCGAGGGCCCGGCGGACGGTGGGTACCGGCTGTTCCGCGGCCGGTGGCACGGGCCGCCGGAGGCCGACGGGCCGGCCCGGTTGCCGGAACTGTTCGACCGGGTCGCCGCGTCGGCGCACGGGTTCACGGTGCACGCGCTCACCGACGAGATTGTCCTCAACGACGTGATCCTCGCCCCGGCGGGGCATCCCGCGCTGGCATTGTGGCTGGAGGGCGCGCGGCACAACTACCTGCGCGACCCGCGCGACCTGTACGCCGCCGGCGCCCCCCAGCCGGCCGGGTCGGACCCGCCGCTCGCATCGGACCCGCAAGCCGGGGCCGGCCCGCCGGTCGCGGGGGCGTCGGGGTGGCGGGGGGAGCCGGCCTCCTGGACCTGGGCGGTCACCGCGATGCGTACCGGGCGGGTGCACCACTGGCTGCTGGCCCGGCTGGGCATCGGCGCGGCCGAGCTGGTCAAGCCGGCACCGGCGGTACGCGGGCACAGCGAGCTGAGCTGGCTGCCGCCGGTCGACGGCCAGCCGCCGGTCGCCTGCCCCGACCCGGACCCGCTGCCGACGCTGGTCGCCTGCGTGGACCTGCTGCGCTGGCAGCACCTGTCACGCTCCGGGGACCTGTGCCTCACCGCGGTCGCTCCGCTGGTACGCGGGCTGCCCGAGCCGGACACCGCGTGGACCGCGCTGCTGCTCGCGTTCGGGTACCTCTCCGTCGACCTCGGCCCGGTCACGTCGGTCACCGATCGGCGACGCAACCAGGACCGGACCCTCGACGTGGTGGTGCTGCCGCCCGAGGCGGAGGCGCTGCTGGATCGTGCCGCGACACCGGCCACCTGGTTCGGTTCCGGCACCCGCTCCGGCGACGCTGGCGGAGCCGGACCGGAGGTCACCGCAGGCCGGGAGTACTGGTTCCTCGGCGAATGCACGGTCCCGGCCCGGCTGCTGCCGCCGCGGCCCGACCCACCGGACGGACGCGGCGGGCGCGACCACATCACGGACCATCCGGCGACAGCCGCCGGATGACAAGGAGAGTCATTATGGCAACCCCCAACAGAGGGATCGTGGGCGGCGAGTTCGGCCTGATGGCCGACGAGGCGACCATCACCGGCATGGTCATGGCGTTCACCCAGGCCCAGACCGAGGCCGCCGACAGCTTTCGGAACGTCGTAGAAGCACAGGCCACTCTGCGGGCCCAGTGGCAGAGCGACTCGGCCGCGCAGAGGTTCCTTGAGGCCGTCACCCAGTGGCTGGCCGGCTTCCAGAAGGTCCAGGAGGGCCTGAACAAGCTCTGCCAGAGCATGGAGCAGTACGCGCAACTGACCACCACGACCGAAGACGACAACGCCATGCAGGCCGGCGGCTGGGCCACGGCGCCCAACCACCAGTTCGTCAGCGGCAATCGTGTCCAATGGCCGCCGACTCCACTCGACCGTCACCCGGCTCACTAACCGCAGGCATTGCCTGACCTGACGGGCGTAGCCGCTGGCCGCATCCGCGTGGCACAACCCAGGACCGGACCCGACCGGGCGGCGTCACGGCGCCGCCCGCCGGGCCAACCGGTCCGCCGCCGTGGCCCGGCCCATCGGCCGGACGCGGTACACGCGGCCACATCACCCACCTTCCGCCGGCAGCGCCCCGGATGACGAACAAGGAGAGTCATGGCAGAGAAACAGTACGGGTACGTCACGCAAGGCATCACACTCCCGATCGCCGCCGATGAGGCGACCATCACCGGCATGGTCATGGCGTTCGCCCAGGCCCAGACCGAGGCCAGCGACAGCTATCGGAACGTCACAGCCGCACAGGGCACTCTGTCCGCCCAGTGGCAGAGCGACGCGGCCTCGGGGAGGTTCCTTGAGGCCGTCAACCAGTGGTTGGCTGGCTTCCAGAAGGTCCAGCATGGCCTGAACATGCTCAACCTGAACATGGAGCAATACGCCCGACTGACCACCACGACCGAAGACGACAACGCCATGCATGCCGGCAGTTGGGCCACGCCGGCCAGCGGCGAACAGCCTCTCCCCGGCCAACCGCTCCGGAGGGGCATGGTTGTCCAAAAGCCGTTCGCCCCACTTGGACGGATCGAAGGTGAGTGACCGTCAATTGGCTCACTAGCCGCAGGCATTGCGTGACCTGACGGGCGTAGCCGCTGGCCGCATCCGCTTGGCACAACCCAAGACCGGACCCGAACGGCGGCGTCACAGGCCCGACTGACGACCGCCCACCGGGAGCCCAACCGATCCGCCGCCGTGGCCCGACCCATCGGCCGGACGCGGTACCCGCGGCCACATCACCCACCTTCCGGCGACAGCACGCCGGATGACGAACAAGGAGAGTCATGGCAGAGGAACAGTACGGGTACGACGCGCGAGGCATCACACTCCCGATCGTCGCCGATGAGGCGACCATCACCGGCATGGTCATGGCGTTCGCCCAGGCCCAGACCGAGGCCAAGAACAGCAGCGCGAATGTCCAAGCCGCAGGCATAGCGCTGCAAAACTCGTGGCAGAGCGACGTGGCCGTGCATCGGTTCCTTGAGGCCGTCCAGCAGTGGCTGGCCGGCTTCCAGAAGGTCCAGCACGGCCTGAACATGCTCAACCTGAACATGGAGCAGTACGCGCGACTGACCACCACGACCGAAGACGACAACGCCGTGCAGGCCGGCAGCTGGGCTGCAGGGGACGGCCTGCTGTACGGCAGGGCCCAGAGGGTCCAAATGCCGATGGCGCCACTCGGACGGCTCGAAGGTGAGTGACCGCCAATTAGCTCACTAGCCGCAGGCGTTGCCTGACCACCCGCCGGGAGTACTGGTTCCTCGGCGAGCGCACGGTCCCGGCCGGAAGGGGGGTGAGGCCGCAGGATGCCCAACCGATCCGCCGCCGTGGCCCGACCCGTCGGCCGGACGCGGTACACGCGGCCACATTGCCCGCCTTCCGGCGACGCACGCCGGATGACGAAGAAGGAGAATCATGACAACCCCCAACAACGGGATCGTCGCCGATCAGGCGACCATCACCGGCATGGTCATGGCGTTCGCGCAGGCCCAGACCGAGGCCAAGGACAGCTATCGGAACGTCATAGCCGCAACCAAGGCGCTGACCGCCTCGTGGTCGAGCGACACGGCCGAGCCGAAGTTCATTGAGGCCATCAGGCAGTGGTTGACCGGCTTCCAGAAGGTCCAGCTGGGCCTGGACACGCTCAACCAGAACATGGAGCAGTACGCGCAACTGACCACCACGACCGAAGACGACAACGCCATGCAGGCCGGCAGTTGGGCCGTAGCGACCGGCGGTGTCCCGGACGGTCCCGCCAACGGCTGGGTCCCCTCCACTCCGACCAGTTCCATTGTGATCTACGAAAAGCGGGTCCCGTCTTCAGACGGTGCGTGACCTGGCGCCGGCACCGTCCAGTTGCCGCAACTGGACGCTGCCGTCGTCGGGCCAGTGCGCACCGATTTGGCCGGTGGCCGCCTGCAGATGGCAGAGCGGCCATCGGCAGCGCGGCGAAGAGCGCGAACACGGCTACCATCGGCATCACCGCGCTGATGATGGCCCCGGCCGTGCGGGTGATGCCCTCGGTGACCGCCAGCCGGGTCGGTGGTCCTCGGTCGTGGCCCTCCCGGATCCGGCTCCGGGGTCCTGAATCGCATCGCTGCTTACCAGAGAGGACCCCCCATGAACCGCTTCGACGGACGTACCGCCATCGTCACCGGCGGTGGATCCGGCATCGGCCAAGCCACCGTCCTGCGTCTGCTCGACGAAGGCGCCACCGTGGTCGCCGCCGACATCTCCACCGACGGACTCGCCGACACCGAGGCCCGCGCCAAGAGCGCCGGCACGGCGCCGCGGCTGAGCACCGCGGTGCTCGACATCGCCGACGAGACCGCCGTGCAAAACGTCGTCGGCCGCGCCATCACCGACCTGGGTCGCCTCGACGTGCTCGTCAACGCCGCTGGGATGCTGCGCGGCGCGCACACCCACGACTGCAGCCTCGAACTGTGGAACCGCGTCATCGCCGTCAACCTGACCGGCACCTTCCTGGTCACCCGAACCGCCCTACCGGCACTGCTGGACACCGGCCGCGGCGTGATCGTCAACTTCAGCTCGACCTCCGCGTCGTTCTCGCATCCGTTCATGGCCGCGTACTCGGCCAGCAAGGGCGGTGTGGAGGCGTTCACCCACGCCCTCGCCGGCGAGTACGCCAAGCAGGGACTGCGCGCCGTCAACATCGCACCCGGCAGCATCAGCAGCGGCATCACCCACAATTTCGCCGCGCTCGTGCCCTCCGACATCGACTACACCCTGCTCGGCAAGCTCACACCCGCGCTCGGGCAGGGTTATGCCGGGCCGGAGACCGTCGCCGGGGTCGGAAACAGCTCGCGCCTGGAGTGTGCATAGGTGTGCACGAAGTGATTGGAGTTGCGGTACGGTGTTCCCGTGAACCTGACGGAGTGGGCGCGTGCGCAGGGGATTAGTCCTCACACGGCGTACCGCTGGTTTCGTGAGGGCACCTTGCCGGTTCCGGCTCAGCGGGTCGGCCCACGCATGATTCTGGTCAACGTGGACGCGAACAGCGCGCCAACTGCGGTCGGCGGCCTGGGCCTGTATGCCCGGGTCTCTTCGCACGATCAGAAGAGCGATCTGGAGCGCCAGGTAGCCCGACTGTCGGGGTGGGCGGCCAAGGCTGGCCACCGGGTGGTGCGCGTGGAGTCCGAGATTGGGTCGGGTATGAACGGCGCTCGGTCCAAGGCGCGCCGGTTGCTCGCTGACCCGAACGTGACCACCGTCGTAGTGGAGCACAAGGACCGGCTCGGTCGTATGAACGTCGAGCTGGTCGAGGCTGCGCTGAGCGCCCATGGTCGCCGCCTGGTCGTGCTTGACGATGGTGAGGTCGCCGACGATCTGGTCCGTGACATGGTTGAAGTGCTGACGTCGTTCTGCGCCCGACTGTACGGGCGAAGGTCGGCCCGGAACCGAGCCGAGAAGGCCCTCGAGGCCGCCGAGCATGGCTGACCTGCGCTCGATTGAGCAACCGTTCGTCGTGTCCGGCCCGTCCGGGGTCGCTGTCAGCGACCGTTTGAAGAGCCTCACCAGTCAGGACGAGAAGGTCCTGCGCCTGGTGGGTTCACATCTGGGCTCGCTAGCCTCGGAGGATCTCAAGACCCGGTGCGCTGACGCACTGAAGCACTCCACGCACACGTGGGCGGCTCGCAAGCGGCAGCTGACACCGAACTCGTCAGCGCGCTGGGCGGGAGCGATCACCAAGGCCTCGCATGACCAATGGGCGTTGGCCCGCAGGTGCCAACTGGCGCACATCCGCAAGCTTGAAGCCGGGATCGCGATGATCCGACACCGATTGTCTGTGCCGGTCGGGCAACGGGGCAGCAGACGGATGCCCGGCGGCTACCGCAGCAAGCGGGAGTGGTTCGCCAAGAGCCGCCGCTTGCATGTGCTGATGGATCGGCTTGATCGGGCGCGGGCCGACCGC
>NZ_VSFA01000118.1 GCF_008119785.1 Micromonospora sp. MP36
GCGGCCCACCATCATTCCGGGTCCGCGCCGGCGCCCCAGATCTCCGTGGGGCCGATCCGACAGCCCCGGCTCCCGGGGGCCTTCCTCGGCCGTGCACCCGTGTTCAACGACCCCCGACCGCCCGCCATTCCGGCCCCACGATGCCGCCGATCACACTCACAAACCGGACATCACCTGCCAGAACGCCCGGGCAGGCGACCCCAAACCTCCCGTGAACCACTCCACATCGCCTAAACGGCGGTATCCGACACCCGCCGACACCCCCACATCCCCGACCTGGAGTCGATCACCGCCCCCGACACGTGGCAAGACGTACCGCAGGCGCGAACGGCGCAGGCCGCACATCCGGACGACGGCCCCACCACCACGGGGGTGTGGCCCGCCGTGACCGGCGCAGGGATCAAGCCTGACCGCCCGGAGCCGGGCACGGCGGGCCGCACCCCCAACAGCGACCACGACGGGCGGTCAGGTCAGCCGGGACCGCACCTTGGCGGCGCACTCCGACACCACGGACCGCGAGTCCAGCCCCAGGCTGACCAATTTGATTAGGGAACCCACCGACACCAGGGCGTGAACACGACCAGCACACCCACCACCGGCCACCAGCCACGAGGAGCCGCGTTGGGCGCGGGATTCCACTTCCACGCCCACGCGACCCCACCACGGTGGGAAACGATCCCGGAAACCCCATCCGACTCAGGATCACTAAGCTGATCAGGGACGCTCTCGATCGCGACGAGCGCCGCGCCGTGAACACCACGTCGGCCAGCTCGGCCGCGACATCCTCGCGGCGGTGGGTCACGCCCTTGCGCGGGTTCTGCCCGAACACCCCGATCCAGGCGGCGGCCGCCGCCCCCGCCTCCTCGGTCAGCTTGAGAGGATGCGGCAAGTCAGCTCGGTGTCCCCGGTGCCGTTGGCGGCGTCCAGCCAGCCGCGCGAGGCCCGGACGGCGTTCCAGATCAACTCGTCCACGGGACCAGTGAACCGGACGATGGTGATTATCGTATCCGGGGGCGGTCGGCGCGAGGCCGATCCGGTGGGGGCGACGGGGCTGCCCGGGACCGGAAGGGACGTGTCGGGTGATGCCGGAGGCCGTCGAGACGGTGTTCGCGGACGTGGTCGATCGCAACCCGGGTGAACCCGAGTTCCACCAGGCGGTACGGGAGGTGCTAGAGAGCATCGGGCCGGCCCTGGCCCGTCACCCCGAGTACGCGCAGGCACGGATCGTTGAGCGGATCTGTGAGCCGGAGCGGCAGGTCATCTTCCGGGTGCCGTGGGAGGACGACCGCGGCCAGGTCCGGGTGAACCGCGGTTTCCGGGTGGAGTTCAACAGCGCGCTGGGCCCGTTCAAGGGTGGGCTGCGCTTCCACCCGTCGGTCTACCTGGGCATCGTCAAGTTCCTCGGCTTCGAGCAGATCTTCAAGAACGCGCTGACCGGTCTGCCGATCGGGGGCGGCAAGGGCGGCGCGGACTTCGACCCGAAGGGCTGCTCGGACCGGGAGGTGATGCGCTTCTGTCAGAGCTTCATGACGGAGCTGTACCGGCACATCGGCGCGCAGACCGACGTGCCGGCGGGGGACATCGGCGTCGGCGGCCGGGAGATCGGCTACCTGTTCGGCCAGTACAAGCGGATCACCAACCGGTACGAGTCGGGAGTACTGACCGGCAAGGGCCTGTCGTACGGGGGCGCGCAGGTGCGCCGGGAGGCGACCGGGTACGGCGCGGTCTTCTTCGCCGAGGAGATGCTGAAGCAGGCCGGGGACGGCCTGGAAGGCAAGCGGGTGGTGGTCTCCGGCTCGGGCAACGTCGCGATCTATGCCATCGAGAAGGTGCATCAGCTCGGCGGCCGGGTGGTGGCCTGCTCCGATTCGGACGGGTACGTGCTGGACGAGCAGGGCATCGACCTGGAGCTGCTGCGGGAGTTGAAGGAGGAGCGCCGGGTCCGGCTCGACAACTACGTCAAGCACGTGCCGGACGCGGTGGCGGTCTCCGGTCGCACCGTCTGGGAGGTGCCCTGCGACCTGGCGTTGCCGTGCGCGACCCAGAACGAGATCGGCGGTGCGGAGGCCGCGGCGCTGGTGGCCGGCGGCTGTGTCGCGGTGGTGGAGGGGGCGAACATGCCCACCACGCCGGAGGCGGTGCGGATCCTGGGCCGGGCGGGGGTGAAGTTCGCTCCGGGCAAGGCGGCCAACGCCGGCGGCGTGGCGGTGAGCGCACTGGAGATGCAGCAGAACGCCAGCCGCGACTCGTGGACGTTCGCCCAGTCGGAGCAGCGGCTGCGGGAGATCATGCGGGACATCCACGCCCGCTGCTGGGCCACCGCCGAGGAGTACGGCCTGCCGGGCGACTACGTGGCCGGCGCGAACATCAACGCTTTCCGGCGGGTGGCGGAGGCAATGCTCGCACAGGGTGTGGTGTGAGGATCCACTGCGGACCGGGCGGGGACGGCCGACCGGATTGACAGCGGTCGAAGGCGAGCCTAGGTTCGGTGGGCTACCGGCCGGTAGGCATCCGTCCCGCCTGGTCGCCCCCGCAGGGCGGCACCGTCCCCGGGAGAGCAACGATGCTGACCTCCACCACCCGCCTGGTCCGCCGGCTGCTCGCCGTCGGCGCGGCCCTCACCCTCACGATCGGCGTCGCCGGAGCCGGGCCGGCCGCCGCCGAGCGCCACGACGACGGCAGCCAGCCGCTGCCGGGCTACACCATCAGCAACCCGCCGCTCGACCCCCTGGTCGTCGGGGGCGAACCCAGCACGATCCGCCAGGGCGTGCACGCCCACGCCGGCTACGTCATCGAGACACCCGCGCGGTGGAACGGCCAGCTCGTGATGTGGGCGCACGGCTACCGCGGCCAGACCAGCGTGCTCTCCCCCGAGCCGCCCGCGTTCGGGCTGCGGCAGCGCCTGCTGGAGCAGGGGTACGCGTGGGCGTCGTCGTCGTACGACCGCAACGGCTACGACATCCGCTCCGGCGTGCTGAGCACCCGCACGCTCGCCGACCTCTTCGCCGACACGGTGCGGCGGCCGACGCGGGTGTTCCTGGCCGGGGTGTCGATGGGCGGGCACATCATCGGCCGATCGCTGGAGCAGTACCCGGGCTACTACGCCGGCGCGCTGCCGATGTGCGGGGTGCTCGGCGACCACGAGCTGTTCGACTTCTTCCTGGACTACAACCTGGTCGCGCAGGCGCTCGCCGGGGTGCGCGCGTACCCGCCGCCGGCCGACTACCTCAGCAACGCGGTGCCGCGGATCCAGGCGGCGCTGGGGCTGGCCGGCCTCCGTCCGGGCGGCCCGGACACCGTCAACGACCTCGGCCGCCAGCTGCGGACCATCACGGTCAACCGCTCCGGCGGCGACCGCCCCGGCGCGGACGCGGCCTTCGCGGTCTGGAAGGACTTCCTCTTCGGCATCGCCACCACCGACGGCGGCGACTCCCCCGCCCAGCGGCCCGGCCAGCTCGCCACCAACCTGCTCACCCGGTACATCCCCGACACCCCGGTCGACGTCAACGCCCGGGTGCAGCGGGTCGCCCCGGAGAACCCGTGGCAGCGGCTGTCGCCCACGCTGACCGAGGTGCCGCGGATCAGCGGCCGGCCGACCGTGCCGGTGCTCACCCTGCACGACCTCGGCGACCTCTTCGTGCCGTTCAGCATGGAGCAGGCGTACGCCCGGGACGCCGCCGGGCACGGCCGCAGCCGCCTCGTGGTCCAGCGGGCCGTGCGGGCCGCGCAGCACTGCGAGTTCAGCCCGGCCGAGGCCGGCGCCGCCTGGGACGACCTCGTCTCCTGGGTACGCACCGGTCAGCGGCCCGCCGGAGACCCGGTCACCGATCCGGCGGCGGTGGCGGCCCCGGACTTCGGCTGCCGGTTCAGCGACCCGGCCGCGTGGGCCGCCGGGTCCGGAAGCCGTCGGTTGTACGCTGCCTGCCCCTGACAGCCGGGTCGGGTGACCGTGGGCCGAGGCCCTTGACACGGTCACCCGGCCGCCGCACAGCTCGAGTCCGTCAGGACAGCGGGCGCAGCCCCGCCTCGAAGGCGCCGCGCATGCCCACGTACCCGTTGATCCGCTTCTCGATCTCCGCGTAGTGCGCTCGCTGCGCGGCCGGGACCGCCGGGTCCTTGGCGGCGTTGACCAGGTCGACCACCCGGGCGGCCGGCCGGTACTCCATCCAGGTCGGCAGCACGCTCACGCTGGTGACCTCCCACCTGCCGGAAGCGGTACGGGTGAAGGTGAACTCGGGTACCACGGCGTCCTGCGTGTTCTCCGGCGAGCCGTCGTCGAACCGGGCGGTCAGGTTGCCCATCCCGTAGGCGACCCACTTCCTGCCGATCTTCTCGAACGGCTGCACCACGTGGACGTGGTGCCCGATGATCAAATCGATGTCGGGCGAGGCGAGCAACTGTTGGGCGAGATCCAGCTGGTCGTCGTTCGGCGCGTTCTGGTACTCGGTCCCCCAGTGCATCGAGAGGATGACGATCTCCGCGCCCGCCGCTCGCGCCCGGTGCGCCGCGGCGAGGATGGCGTCCCGGTCGATGAGGTTCGCCGCCCACGGCTTGCCCTCCGGCAGTGGGATGTCGTTGAAGCTCAGCGCGTACGACAGCTGCGCGACCTTCACGCCCGCCACGTCGAGGAGGTTCGTCCGGGCCGCCTCATCCGCGCTGCGGGCCGTCCCGGCGTGCCGCAGCCCGACCCGGTCGAGGTTGTCCAGCGTCCGGGTGATGCCCTCCATGCCCGTGTCCAGCGAGTGATTGGACGCTGTGGAGCAGGTGTCGAACCCGGCCCAGGCCGCCGCGTCGGCCAACTCCGGCGGCACGCTGAAGGCCGGCCATCCGGTGAACGGCCCCTGCGGATCCGCCAGCGGCGTCTCCATGTGGCAGATGGCGAGGTCCGCGGCGCTCACCCTGGACCGGATCGCATTGAGCACCCGGCTGAAGTCATGACCGGTACGGCCCGCCGCCTGTGCGTCGGTGGCGGCCTGCTCGGTGAGCGGCGGGTGCACCAGCAGATCCCCGGCGGCCACCACAGTGAGCTGATTCTTCGGCCCGGGGGCCGGCGCCGTGACGCGTGGGGCGGTGGACGGTCCCGGAGTCACTCGGGCCGGTTCAGTACAGGCCCCGACCAGCAACGTCAGCATGGCCGCAAGGCCCAGCTTCATCCTCATCTCCCGAAGTCTTCTCAGCTCCGTCAGCCGGGAAGGGCGAACGCGAAAGGACCCCTCCCAAGGGGGAGGGGCCCTTTCGGGTTGCTACTTGGTTGTCAGCTGTTCCAGTACTGGGCGACCAGGTCGGCGGCCTGCTGCTCCCACTGGGCGTAGGCGTCCGGGTAGGCCGACACCTGCACCGTCTGCGCCGCCTGGGTCAGGGGCATGTCCTGCCAGCCGTCGACCTGCTTCAGACCCTTCTCGAACGCCAGGGTCGCGTACTCGGGGTTGGTGATCTGCTCCGGCGTGCCCCAACCCGAGCTCGGGCGCTGCTGGAACAGGCCCAGCGAGTCGTGGTCGTTGGCGTCGCCGAGGTGACCCAGGTTCTCCAGCTTCGACTCCTGCAGGCTGGTGGCGATCGAGATCACCGCGGCCCGCTCCGGGAGGCCGGCCTTCTTGGTGGCGGCGATGATCGCCTTCGCGTTCGCGGTCTGCTCGTCGTTCAGGGTGATCTTCGACTGGGCGCCCTGCACACCATGCGGAATCAGCTTCCCCATGTCCGGCTTGTCGGCCTGGACCGCGGCGACCGGCTTCCCAGCAGCGGCGGTCGGGGCGGCGGCGTGAGCGGCGATCGGACCGGCGAACACACCACCGGTGAAAGCCAGACCAGCAACACCAAGAACCGTCTTACGCAGCATCGAGTTCATAACCAAAGCTCCATTCGGGGGTTTGGCGCACACACCGACGGGGGCCGGCTACGTGTGCGCAAGCACCGTCAGGCGCTCAAAGCAAAAGGGGGAAAGTCTTCAAACCGGCAAGCTCGCGGGGCTACGGGGGTCGCCTCTTCGCGGCGCCGGGACCATATCCAACGACCGACAGCCCACCGACATTCCGGGGGCCAGCCACCCCGCCTCACCCGGGGGTGCCTCGATCGCGTGGCACATGTGCAACGACCGGCGGGCCGCCAACATTCCGGGCCCAGCCACCCGTCGGGCGGGGCGTCTTCCTCGGCCGTGCACCCGGGTTCAACGACCCCCGACCGCCCACCATTCCGGGCCCGAGATGCCACCGGCCACTCGCAAACCGGACATCGCCTGCCAGAACACCCGGACAAGCGACCCCAAACCTCCCGTGAACCACTCCACATCGCCTAAACGGCGGTATCCGACCACCCGCCGACACCGCCACATCCCCGACCTGGCGTCGCTCACCATCCCCGACACGTGGCAAGACGTACCCGGGGCCGAACGGCGCAGGCCGCACATCCAGACGACGCCCGACCACCACCGGGGTGTGGCCCGCCGTGACCGGCGCAGGGATCAAGCCTGACCGCCCGGAACCGGGCACGGCGGGCCACACCCCCAACAGCGACCACACAGGGCGGCAGGCGCACACCCCCAACAGCGACCACGACCGGCGCGCGGGCCACACCGCAACGGCGACCACGGAGGGCGACGGGCACCCCGGACAGCAACGGCGAGCTACCGCTCGTCCGTCTGCTCGGGCACGTACCAGCCACCCCGGTACAGGGTCCCGCGAGGCGGCTCGACCGGCGCCGACCGGGCCCGCCGCGCCCGGCGTACGCGACTGACCACGAACCAGCCGACCGCACCGGCGCAGACCACGATGACGACGTTCTGGAGCGTCCCGACGTACGTCTCGACCACGTGCCAGTTCTCGCCGAGCAGGTAGCCAGCCAGCACGAAAACGCTGTTCCAGATCAGGCTGCCCAGCGTCGTGTAAAGCAGGAAGATCGGCACGGGCATCCGTTCGACGCCGGCCGGGATGGAGATCAGGCTGCGGAAGATCGGAATCATCCGGCCGAAGAAGACCGCCTTGACGCCGTGCCGGAGGAACCACGCCTCGGTCCGGTCGACGTCCTCCAGCTTGACCAGCGGCAGCCGGGCCACGATGGCGCGCATCCGGTCCCGACCGAGGGCCGCGCCGATGCGGTATAGTGCCAGCGCTCCCAGCACCGAGCCGAGGGTGGTCCAGAGGATCGCCCCGATCAGGCTCATCCGGCCCTGGCTGGCGGTGAATCCGGCCAGCGGGAGGATCACCTCGCTGGGGATGGGTGGGAACAGGTTCTCCAGGGCGACGGCGAGACCGGCGCCCGGGCCGCCGAGCCGTTCGACCAGGCCGGTGACCCAGCCGACAGGCCCGTCACCGGCGGGCTCCGCGGCCCTCGGAGCGTTGACGCGGGGGCCGAGCAGGAGCTGCGCGTTTCCGATCATGCAACAACGTTACGGTCCGGCACGGCGGGCGGCCACGAAACCGCCGCCGATGAGTGCGGAGGAGCATCCATCATGCGTGGGCGCGCCGTCCACCGAGGCTGAGGGGCGCACCACGTGCTGGCCCGCCGAGGCCGGCACCGTCGTGGTGCTGCACATCCACCCGAGCACGGGCGATCGTGTCGGACCGGTGACCTACGGTGATGCGGTGGGGCCGCCGGCCCCGGAGAGGAGCAGGCCGATGACCCGTGCACCCGTCGAGGGCACCGTCCGGTCCGCCGACGGCACCACCATCGCGTACGAGCGCAGCGGCTCCGGGCCGACCGTCGTCATGGTGGACGCCGCCGGCGGATTCCGTGAGATGGGGCCGATGCGCCCGCTGGCCGCCCTGCTGGCCGACGAGTTCACCGTGGTCTGCTACGACCGGCGGGGCCGGGGCGGCAGCTCGGACACCGCGCCGTACCACGTGGACCGGGAGGTCGACGACCTGCGGGCGCTGGTCGCGGAGGTCGGCGCTCCGGCCTGCCTGTTCGGCTTCTCGTCCGGGGCGGTGCTGGCGCTGGTCGCGGCCGCGCGGGGGCTGCCGGTGGAGCGGCTCGCGCTGCTCGAGCCCCCGCTCGATCTGAGCAGCACGCCGACGGGCGAGCCGGGGTTGGCCGCGGAGATCGCCGGGCTGGTGGCAGCGGGCCGCCGGGGCGACGCGGTGGCGCACTTCCAGGCGAGCATCGGCGTGCCGGCCGAGCTGACCGAGGGCATGCGGGAGAGCCCCTGGTGGCCGGCGCTGGAGCGGTTGGCCCACACCCTGGTGTACGACCTGACGATCGTCGACGCGCTGCCGGCGGACGAGCTGGCCCAGGTCACCGTGCCGACCCTGGTGGTCGACAGCGAGCAGAGCGACGCGCGGCTGCGCGAGTGGGCCGCCGGCGTCGCGGCGGCGCTGCCGCACAGCCACCGGCGCAGCATGCGCGGGGACTGGCACCAGGTGCCGGAGGCCGACCTGGCCCCCGCCTTGGCGGACTTCTTCGCCGGCCGCGCCAACGTGGCCGGGTCGGCGGAGCCGACCGCGAGCGGGCAGGTGACGGCCGACGCGAGACGCTGACGGCCAGGAGCGGGCAGATGACGGCCGACGCGAGACGCTGACGGCCGGGAGCGGGACGATGCCGACCGACGCGGGACGGTGTCGCCGACGCGGGGCGGTGTCGCCGACGCGGGGCGGTGCCGGCCGCCCGCGAGCGGACTCCGCGGATCGCGGGCAGCCGGCGGTGGACGGTCAGCCCTCGTCGCGGCCGCCGCCGCGCAGCTGCGCGTACGCGTCGAGGAGGCCCGCCAGGTCGGCGGCGGTCTGCTCGGGGATCTTGCCGTCGTCGGCCGCCTTCTCGATGCGTTCGCGCAGGTCCTCGAGGCGCTTGGCGCGGTCCTTCGGCTTGCCCCGTTCCAGCTCGCGGGCCTTGTCCCGCAGGTCCTCGGCGGTCTTGCGGTCGATGTCGTCGCCGGCCTGGGCGAGCACCTCGTCGAAGCGCGCGGCGAGCTGGCGCAGGGTGACCGGCGCCGGCTGGGTGGTGGCCGGCTCCGAGGCGGCCGGCTCCGGCGGGGCGGACGACTCGGGGGTGACCTCCTCCGTCGGCGCGGTGGCGCTCGGCCCGGTGGCCTGCTGGTTGCCGGAGTTGTCGTCGAGCAGCAGCGCGCCGACCAGGCCGAGCAGGAGCACCAGCCCGGCCGCGACCAGCACCCCGATGAGCCGGTTCGACCGGGCGGGCGACGACGGTGGCGGGGCCGGGCGGACCGGCGCGGCCGCGCGGTCGATGAGGGTCGGCGGGTGCTCGGCCCGGGCGACCGTGGGCAGGATCGCGGTCGGCGGGTCGACCGGCTGGCCGGCGCCGAAGCGGGTGGCGAGCTGGGCGGCGGTGGGCCGGTGGGCCGGGTCGAGGGAGAGACAGGCCAGGGTGAGGCCGGCGACGTCGGCCGGCAGCCCGGGTACGCGCAGCGGCGGCACCGGGGGGCGCCGGGCCTGCACGTCGAGCACGTCGTCCCAGGTCTGCACGGGCAGCGGGGCCCGCCCGGTGAGGGTGCGGTAGAGCAGCGCGCCGAGCGCGTACACGTCGCTGGCGGGGTTCGCCGGGCCGGGCGTCATCCGCTCCGGGGCGAAGTACGCGGGGGTGCCCATCATCAGCTCGCCGGTCTGGCCGGCGAGGGGGTGGCGCGGACCGGCGAGCGTGGCGATGCCGAAGTCGAGCACCTTCGCGCCGGTCTCGGTGAGCATCACGTTGCCGGGCTTGATGTCGCGGTGCACGACGCCGATCCGGTGCGCGGCGGCCAGGGCGGCGGCCACCTGCCCGGCCAGCCGGACCGCCTCCGGCCAGGCGAGCGGCCCGCCGGTCAGCCGGTCGGCGAGGGTCTGCCCCTCGACCAGCTCCATGACCAGGTACGGCACCACCGAGCCGTCGGGCAGGGTCGCCTCGCCGTAGTCGTAGACCTGGGTCACGTGCGGGTGGGTGAGCCGGGCGGCGGCGCGGGCCTCGCGCTGGATGGTGGCCCGCAGTTGCGGGTCGGCGGCGAGCTCCGTGGCGAGGGCCTTGACCGCGACGGGGCGGTGCAGCACCTCGTCGTCGGCGCGCCACACCTCGGACATCCCGCCGAGCCCGATGCGCTCGCGCAGGACGTACCGATCGTGCAGCCGCAGCGTGGGCGTGAACGGCGACATGGTGGTCCAGTCTGCCTGGCGACCCGCGCGTCCCACCAACCCGGTGCCCGGTTCCGTCCCGAGCGGGCACGGGTGGGACGAAATGGGGCCCGCCGGGGTGGCGCCGGCCACCCGGGCGGGCCGTCCGGCGCGGATCAGGGGGTGCAGGACGGGACGGAGGCCGGGCGGGGTTCCATCCGGTCGGCGAGCCGGCGCAGGGCGCCGGCGACGGCCAGCCGGGTGGGTGCCAGGCGGGGCGGGTGCGGCCGGTCGGGGCGGACCGGCGCGTCGGGCCGGGCCGAGTTGACGTGCCGGGTCACCGCGTCGACGGCGAGGACGAAACCGGTGGGCTGTTCCATGGTCAGCTCCTGGGGACGGGGCGGGTGGAGGTACGGACGACGAGTTCGGTGGGGAGCAGGACCTGTCCCGCGGCCGGGTCGGCCGGCGGGGTCAGCAGCAGCCCGGCGGCGAGCCGCCCCTTCTCCTCGGCGGGTTGGCGCACGGTGGTGAGCCCGGCGGTGGCGGCCTCGCCGATGTCGTCGAAGCCGGTGACCGAGACGGGACGGGCCAGCCGCGGGCCGATCTCGGCGAGCGCGTCGAGCACGCCGAGGGCGAGCACGTCGGAGCAGGCCAGGACGGCCGTGGGCGGGTCGTTCCCGGCCAGGGCGGGGGCGACGGCGGCGGCGCCGGCCGCGCGGCTGTTGCTGGTCGCGTTGAGCACCGTGATCGCGGGCCAGGGCACGCCGGCGGCGGCGAACGCCTCGGCGAAGCCGGTGAGGCGGCCGCGGGTCGTCGGGTGCGGCGCGGCGGACGGGTCGGCCAGGCGCAGCGGTCCGGGCGGGGCGGCCGGCAGCACGGCGTCGCCGAGGAGGGCCACCCGGCGGTGGCCGAGGGCGGCGACGTGTTCGGCGACGGATCGGGCCGCCGCGCGCTCGTCGATGCCGACGTAGCGGTCAGTCGGGCCGGCGTCGGGGCGGGCGGCGGTGGTGACGTAGGGCAGCGCCCGGTCGCGGATGGCGCCCAGCACCCAGTCCTCGTCGCCGACGCAGTAGACGCAGAAGCCGTCGACCGCGGCGTTCTCCACGGCGGCGCGGACCCGGGTGTGCTCGGCCGGCAGCGGCACGAGCAGCAGGCTGGTGCCGTGTTGCTCGACCGCTTCGCTGACCCCGGTGAGGAAGCGCACCGCGAACGGGTCGGTGAAGGCGTACGACAGCTGGGAGGTGAAGAGGACGCCGATCGCGCCGACGAAGCCACGCCGCAGCGATCGGGCGGTCGGGTTGGGGCCGGGGTAACCGAGGCGCTGCGCCGCGTCGAGGATCTTCGCCCGCAGGGCGGCGGAGAGCTGGTCGGGGCGGCTGTAGGCGTTGGACACGGTGCTCCGGGACACGCCCACGACGTCGGCGACGTCCTGCAGGGTCGGCTTCACCGGACGCACAACCCTTCTGGATCGATTCAGAACTGTATCGATCCAGAGATTACCCGCGTGGGTCGGCGTGCGTCAATGCTTCAGCGGTGGAGGGAATGGTGGGGCGCGGATCAGGCCGGGTAGAGCTCGTCCCGGATCTCGGCGAGCAGTTCCCGGGTACGCTCCGGCGGCGCGGCCTCCACGCAGAGCCGCTCCATGGCCAGCGCGTAGTAGTCGAGATCGTCGCGCTTGTCCAGGTAGATCGCGCTGGTCAACTGTTCGATGTAGACGACGTCCGGCAGGTCCTGGTCACCGAAGCGCAAAATGCTGAAGGCGCCGCTGGCGGCGGCGTGCCCACCGGCGGCGAACGGCACGATCTGGAGCTGGACGTGCGGCTCGGCGGTCGCCGCGATCAGCGCGTCCAACTGCCCACGCATCACCTCGGGGCCACCGATCGGCCGGCGCAGCGCGGCCTCGTCGAGCACCGCCCAGAGCTGGGGCGGTTTGTCGCGGCGCAGCACCTCCTGGCGCTTCGTCCGCAGGCTCACCCGCCGGTCGAGCTCCTCGGCGGGTGCGCCGCGGTGGCCCAGCAGGATCACCGCCCGGGCGTACTCGGGGGTCTGGAGCAGACCCGGCACGAACTGCACCTCGTACGTGCGGATCAGCACGGCGGCCGCCTCCAGCCCCAGATAGGACTGGAACCAGCTGGGCAGCACGTCGCCGTACCGGTGCCACCAGCCGGGGCTGTTCGCGTCCCGGGCCAGCTTGAGCAGCGCCTCCCGCTCGTCGGCGGCGGTGACGCCGTAGAGGGTGAGCAGGTCAGCGACGTCCCGCTCCTTGAAGCCGACCCGACCCAGCTCCATCCGGCTGATCTTCGACTCGGAGGAGCGGATCTCCCAGCCGGCACTCTCCCTGCTCACCCCGGCACCCTCGCGGAGGCGACGCAGCTGCGCCCCGAGCAGCATCCGCAGCACGGTCGGTCCGCTGGCCGGATCACCCCCGGCGGGTACCGTCGTCACCTGACCGTCCTTCGCACGCCGACTGTCGCCGACCGGGCGCCCCGGCCCGGCCGACGTGTAAGCATGCCATGTGCGCTCCGTGAGGTGAACTCCCCCGGACGGCCGACCCGGCCGGTCAGCCCGCGGGGCGGCGGGCGATCAGGTCATCGAAGTCACCGTCGCGGGCGCCGAGCACGAAGGCGGCGATCTCGTCCACTGTGTAGATGAGCGCGGGGCCCTCCGGGTACCGGGAATTGCGGACCGCGATCCCGGCGCCGCCGGGCAGCTCGGCCAGCTCGACACAGTTGCCACTCGGGTTGCTCCGGCGAGCCTTCCGCCAGCGCAGCGGCGGCAGCTGGCTGGTCGGTACACCGTTCTTGGGGTGCTCCATGGCGCATCTTTCTGTGCAAGAGCCAGCCGATGCCGCGGGGAGGAGCGGTGGGTGGCGACGCGGGTTCTGTCGACTGAGGAGTGAGATGCACGTGCATCTGCTATTGCATCTGCATTGGACAGCGAGCATGATAGCCCCACGTGCGGTGTACCCACAGGTTCACTCTGGGTCACCCAAACCCGGTCACGACCGGGGAAGACGCGGGTCTGGCGCGGTCGGCCCCCGGTGCCGTCCGGCGAGACCGAGAGCTGCGGTGAGGGAGGACGCGTGCCGGACCCGATGACTGTCGCTTCCGGCATTTCCGCCGCTGGTGCCATCCTCTCGGCCTGGCAGCTGCGCCGCCGGGCAGTGCGCGCGGAGACCCAGCTCGAGCTGCTCCAGGCCGAATTGGAGGCCGAGCGGCATGCGGCCAGCCACGACCCGCTCACCGGGCTGCCCAACCGCCGAGCGTTCCACCGGCTGGCCGCGACCCTGCTCACCGACGCCGCCGGCAAGCCGCTGGTGGCGATCGTGCTGGACCTCGACGACTTCAAGCAGGTCAACGACCGCTACGGGCACGCCGCCGGCGACCAGGTGCTGATCAGCGTGGCGCAGCGGCTGGCCGCGTTCGCCGGGGACAACCTGGTCGCCCGCCTGGGCGGGGACGAGTTCGCCGGCCTGCTCGCCAGCCCGACGGTCGACCGGCGGTGGATCGAGCACGCCACCCGCAGGCTCTGCGAGGCGCTCGCCGCGCCGATCCCGCTCGGCACCCGCACCCTGCGGGTGACCGCCTCGGTCGGGCTCGCCCCGGTGCACGGTCCCACCCAGCTGGCCGACGCGCTCTGCCGGGCGGACGCGGCGATGTACCAGGCGAAGAACATCAGCAGCGGCCGCGCGACCCGCCAACTCGTGGACGCCCCGCAGCTGGCCGACCGCTGACTCACGCCCAGCGGCCCAGTTCGCGCAGCGCGATACGGGCGAGAGTGACCAGCCCCGCCGGCCCGAGCAGCCCCCGCACGATCCGCAGCGCACGGACCCGGTCGGCCTCCGCCCGGCCGGCGTCGGCCACGTCAGCGGACCAGCTCCACATGTCGTCCAGCGCCCGCACCCCGAGGTGGTACGCGAGCCGGACCGGATCCGGCCGCACCGGGCCGTAGCCGGCCCGGAAGGCGGCCTCGTCGACCCGCCCCTCGGGCGCGAAGGCCGGCCCACCGCCCAGCACGAACATCAGATCGCGCTCCCGCGGGGCGAGCACCGCGTCATCCCAGTCGACCAGCCAGACCTGCCCGTCCGGGCCGAGCAGCAGGTTGCCCAGATGCGGGTCGCCATGGCAGACGACCAGCTCCGCCGGCCGGGCGCGCAGCTCGGCGCCGAGCCCGTCGATCCGCTCCAGCAGCCGCGCGACGTCCGCCGCCGCTGCCCGCCAGCAGGCGGCCACCTCCCGCGTCCACCGGTCGGCAGAGCCGTCCACCCCGCGCAGCCGCCGGTCCGTCTCCCGGACGGCCGCGCCGATCGCGGCGTGCGTGTGGTCCTCCCGCGGCAGCCCGGCCAGCTCCTCGGTCACCGGGGCCGCGTGCGCGGCGGCGAGCAGCTCACCGTACCCGCGCCAGTGGGCGGTGCGCATGCCGTCGGCGGTCGCCCGTTCGTCGGAGACCCACGGCACCACGGTGAGCCGGCGTCCGTCGTGGACGGCGCTGAGCCGCCCGTCCCGGGTGGTCAGCGGCGCCGCGATGCCCGGTACGCCTTGTCGGGCGAGCAGCGCGCTGACCACCAGTCCGGCCGGGGTGCCACCGCCGCTGAGCTTGACCGCGTACGCGTGGCCGTCGGCGGTGGTGGCCCGCCACAGCCGCGCGGCCGGGTCCGCGCCGAACGCCACCGGGGTGGCGCTGACCAGGGTCAACCCGAAGTCCGCGGCGACCCGGGCGGTGAGCCGGTGGTCCACGCCCCCGCCGGTCAGCGCCAGCCGTAGCCGGCGCGCAGCGCCTGGCCCACCCGGTCGAACCGCCGCCGGTCCAGCACCGCGCCCTCGCGGCGGATGCTGTCCTCGCGCATGGTGAGCACCCGGTCGAGGCGTACCCAGCTCGGGCGCTGGTCCCGGTCCCACTCCCCCGGGCCCAGGGACATCCAGTGCCGCTGCCCGTCCCGGTCGCTCTGGCTCGACAGCATCAGCCCGAACAGCGTGCGGCTCTGCCGGCCGACCACCAGCACCGGGCGGTCCTTGCCCTGCCGGGGGTCGTCCTCGTACGGGACCCAGGTCCAGACGATCTCCCCCGGATCGGCCTGCCCGTCCAACTCCGGGGCGTACGACAGCTCGCGCCGCTGCAGCGCGGCGACCTGGCGGCGCCGGGCGACCTGAGCCGGGATCGGCCCGGCGGTACGGGCCGGCAGGGACCGGCCACCGGTGATCCGGCCGAACCGGGACGCCACACTCCTCAACAGACCTGCCACGGCGGGCAGCCTATCCTCCGGACGCCCCGGCCACGCATCCCCGGCGACGGAAACCGGGTGGCCGTGCGGGCGGGCGCTCGGCGACCATCTGCCGGTGACCGTTCCCGTCCACCAGATCCGCGCCACCTACACGGCCGACACCATCACCGTCTACCAGGCCTACTCCGCGGAGATCGCCGCCCCCGCGCTGGCCGCCGGCCGGTTCGTGCCGCCGTTCAAGCGCGAGCGGATGACCTGGATCAAGCCGTCGTTCCGGTGGATGATGTACCGCTGCGGCTGGGCTCGGAAACCCGGGCAGGAGCGGGTGCTGGCGGTGGAGATCACCCGGGCCGGCTTCGAATGGGCGCTCGCGCACGCCTGCCTCAGCGGCTACGCGCCGCGGCTGCACGCCGATCGGGCGGCCTGGCACCGGCAGTTGAAAGCCAGCCCGGTGCGGGTGCAGTGGGACCCGGAACGTTCGCTACGGCTGGCGCCACTGCCGTACCGCTCCCTGCAGGTGGGGCTCTCCGGCGAGGCGGTGCACCGCTACGTGGACGAGTGGCTGGTCGGCCTCACCGACGTCACGCCGCTGGCCCGGGCGGTGCACGAACGACTCACCGCCGGTGACGAGCCGGGCGCGGGCGGGCTGCTGCCGGTCGAGCGCCCGTACCCGCTGCCGGCCGAGGTGGCCCGAATCGTCGACGCCAGCCCGGACTGAAGCCGGAAGCACCGGCCGCTCGACGCGGGCCGCCCCGGACCGCCGATGGCGGGATCAGGCCGGGCGGCGGGCCAGGACCAGGGTGGTGCGCAGGTCCATGACGACTGTGCCGCCGAACCCGTCGACGGCCGCGCCCACCGCGGCGAGCACCCGCTCGCGCAGCTCGGGAGGCCGCTTGAGCTGCGGCGAGAACGTGCTGACCAACCGTAGGTACGCCGCCGTGTCAAACGGCACCGCCCGACGGAAGGACAGCGACCGCACGTCAGTGAAGAGGCCGCTGCCGAGCACGTCGTCGTGGAACCAGCCCTCCGGACGGTCGTTCGGCTGCTGGGGGTCGGCCGACTCGAACGCCGCCCGCAGCGTCGCGGCCTGGTCCGGGTCGAGGTAGTCGTAGCGGTGCGCGAAGACGGCCAGGGTGCCGCCGGGGGTGAGGCTGTCGTGCGCGCGTCGGTTGCGGGTGGCCGGGTCCAGCCAGTGCCACGCCATCGCGCAGGCCAGTGCTGGCACCCCGCCGGGCGGCGGGTGCCACTGCTCGAACGGGACGGTCACCACCTCGACCTCGGGGAAGCGGGCCGCCAGCACCTGGGCCATCCGGCGGTCCGGCTCCACGCAGGCCAGCGGCGCGCCCAGGGTAAGCAGCGTCCGGGTGGCCAGCCCCGTCCCGGCTCCGACCTCGACCAGCGCGCGAGGCACCCCGCCGTGATAGGCGCGGATCGCCGCGACCAGGTCCGGTGGGTAGCCTGGGCGGGCCTCGTCGTAATCGCCGGCCACCTCGCCGAAGAGCTCAGACATGATCGCCATCTTCGCAGGGGTGGCCCGCCGCCGCTGATCCCTTCGGTGTGAACCGTCGTCGAGCGGGTCGGACCGGGCTTGATGCGAGGTCAAATGGCCTTTTGATGCACTTCTCGACTCGGTTCGGCTGGCACGGTTTCTGTTCTTTGCTGTACTGCCGACATCAACCGCTCGGCGTGTCTGTTCCAGCCGAGGAAGCGGCGGTGCAGCACGCCGGCCGGCGTCCAGGGCATGTCCTCGGTGGCCTGGACGAGATAGCTGCCGAGGTAGAGGGCCAACGACACCGGAGCATCGGCGTACTCCGCCCGCAGCTCCCGCTTCCTGGTCGGGCACGGCCAGGGCAGGTCGCATCCTCCGCAGCTCCAGATCGGCATGACCGGGCCGTGGGCGGTCACCGCACACCCTCCAGGAACCGAGCGGTGATCGTCCGAGCCTGCTGGCTGGTCGCCCAATCCACCTGCCAGCACGGGTACGGCGTCAGCCGCGACCACCACGCGCGGCAGCCGGCGCACATGCCATCGAGGCCACGGACATGCACCGCGAGGATGACCCGCTCCTGCCCGCCGCTCACTGCTCCCCCTCCGTCGGCCAATGGCCACGATTGATCGGAATCCGGTGCCGGGCACGGCACGGCAGATCGGCTCCACACCGGCAGACCCGCCGCCACCGCCGCCAGCACCAGACCGGCCGATGCCGCCGCGCGAAGGTCATCGCGACGGCGAGCAGGTACTCCTCGTACGAGACACGCCGCACCGCATCCCTCCTTGGGCATGGTCAACGGCACGGCAGCCGGGCCTTCGCGGGTCATCCGACCGCCGCACCTGCCACGGATGTTCGGGTCACCCTCGGCAGTAGTAGACGCTCAGGTCGTAGATCGCGGTCGAACCCCGCCCGTCGTCCAGCTCGGAAGGGGCCAGGTCCTCAGGGCGGACCTCGATCTTGTGTCCCGACCCGCTCCCGCTGTCGATTAAGACCCGCACCTGTCCGTCCCTCGGCAGCTCACGAGGACCAACCACCGGGACTGAGAACGCCGTGGTCACAACCCCGACGCCCCCTTCCGATCTTGAGCAGGTCGCCGGAGGGTGCCTGCCGGGCAAAATGTTCACGGGCGCGACCTCGATTCGCGTCAAGGCCCTCGGTAAGCGCTACACGAGCCGAGGGCCGCTTTGCAGGCGTGCCCCGACTTTAACCCCAACCTGTCTAGCCTGTCCATAGAACGGACAGCATAGACAGCCTGGCCCGCCTGGACAGGTGGAAGCCTGTGGGCATGATCGACCCCTGGTCACCGCGCTCATTCGCTGAACAAGTGGCCGACGCGCTCCGGGCGAAGATCGACAGCGGGGAGTGGCCACCCGGGCACAAGCTCCCTGGCGAGGTGACGCTGGCGCAGACGTACGACGTAGCGCGCGGCACCGTGCGGGCCGCGCTCGATGCGCTGCGGGAAGAAGGCCGGGTAGTAACCTTCACCGGGCGCGGGACGTTCGTCACGCCGAGGGTGACGGGAACCGTTGACACTTGACGGTCGGCTTCCCCGGTCGGCCCAACCACCGAGCACCTGGAGCTGCCCCCAGCCCGCCGCGACCGTGACCCACGGCCGGCGGTCACCTGCTGGATACTGCCACGATGCCCCAGAAGACAGAATCCTTCTCCTCACGGCACTTCTCGCAGAGCAATCCAGCAGGTCCGGGCCAGGATGACGTTCCGGCCCTACTGCGTCGGGTCGCCGACTCGATCGAGGAACTCGGACAGGTGTGGATCCAAGACCTGGTCCTGCACAACGAGGTCACGGCCGATGGGGACTGGTTCTCAGTCACGGTCTACTTCCGCGAGGAGTCCGAGTAGCACAGCCTGCCCCACGACCTGGCAACTCACCGCGAGCCCCTCGTTTTTAAGTTCTGGGCGCTGCGCCCGGTTCGGTCCGTACCCGTCTGCCACCGCCGCCTTGATCGGTATGCCCAGGCCGCCGCAA
>NZ_VSFA01000119.1 GCF_008119785.1 Micromonospora sp. MP36
GAGACCGGACGCGGTCGGCGTGGACGGCGCGGCCGCCGACGTGCCGACCGAGGTGCGGCGCAGTTCGCTGGACGCGCACGCGAGCGACGTGGCGGCGTACGTCGGCGGGCGGCTGCGGCTGAGCCGCGGCTCGATTGGGTGCACCGCTGAGGACGACGCCCGCGTCGAACTCGCCGACTCCGGCAAGGTGCGGGTCGGGCTCGCCTACGACTGCCCGGCGTCCGGCGCGCTCACCGTCCGCAGCGACATCTTCCGCGCCTCCGACGGCGTCATCGACGACACCACCACGATGGTGGCCTACGACATCGACGGCCGCCGCGGTTCGACGTTGCTCGACACCGCCCACACCAGCGTCACGTTGGGGCGCACCGATCTGCTCAGCGAGATCCCGCGGTTCGTCCTGCTCGGGGCGGAGCACCTGTTCTTCGGGCTCGACCACGTGCTGTTCCTGCTGGCGCTGCTGCTGGGCGCGAAGCGGCTGCGCGACGTCGTCGAGGTCGCCACGGCCTTCACGATCGCACACTCGGTGACCCTGGTGCTGGCCGCGATCGGCTGGGTCAGCGTGCCCGGGTGGATCGTCGAGCCGCTCATCGCGCTGTCGATCGCGTTCGTCGCGGTCGACAACCTGCTCTCGCCGAGGACGAGCCACCGGCTGCCCGTGGTCTTCGGCTTCGGGCTGCTGCACGGGCTCGGCTTCGCGGGCGCGCTCAGCGTCGACGGGCCACTGTCGGCCTCGACGTTGGCCGACCTGGTCTCCTTCAACGTCGGCATCGAACTCGCCCATTTGACGATCGTCGCGCTCGCCTTCCCGGCGCTGCTGTTCCTGCGCAGGGCCGCGACCACGCCGGTCGCCGCTCGCGTCCTCACGCTCGGCACCGTCGCGGCGACCGTCGCCGTCGCCGGTGCCGGTCTGGTCTGGTTCGTCGAACGCTCCCCGCTCCTGACCTGACACCCACCTCTCGCCCCCCACCTGAAGGATCCCGATGTCCGTGTTCCCCTGGACACGCGCGCGCCTGCGCGTCGTCCTGTACATCACCACGCTGGGGCTCGCCGCCAGCGTCGTGGTGGGCCCGCTCACGTCGTACGCGGCGACCGCCATCGACCCGCCGGAGGCCACCGTCAGCGGCGTCGTGTACGCCGACGTCAACGGCGACGGCCAGCGCAACCCCGACGAGGTCGGCCTGGCCGGCGTGCGCGTCTCCGACGGCAAGGTCGCCACCACGACCGCCGCCGACGGCTCCTACTCGCTGACGATCTCCACCGACCGTCGCAAGACGGACATCGTGTGGGCCGGCCAGCCGCGGGGCTACCGGTTCGGCCTGGACCAGTACAAGGAGCCGAGGTTCTGGGCCAACCTCGGCCAGCTCGCCGACGACGCCACGCCGACCGCGGACTTCGCGCTCGTGCGTGACGACCTCTCCGACGGCGACACCTTCTCCTGGGCCAACATCGCCGACCCGCACGTCAACGCACAGCTGCCCGACCAGATCCGCGAGATCAACTCCACGGGCACCGACCTGCGCTTCATCGCGGTCAGCGGCGACCTCACCAACGACGCCAGCCAGGGGCAGTTTGACACGTATCGTCGCGGCACCCAGCAGTCGGCCGTCGGCGTGTGGCCGGCCGTCGGCAACCACGAGTACGCGAGCGGGTCGGCGTACGCGGACAAGATCGACAACTATCGCAGGAACGTCGGTCCGGAGTGGTACTCGTTCAACTACGGCAACCGGCACTTCGTGGTGCTGGAGAACAACGGCTCGGCGCCGTTCGACGAGGAGCTGAACTGGCTCAAGGACGACCTCGCCGCGAGCGTTCCGCTCGACGACGACCCGACCAACGACATCGAGGTCGTCGTTCTCACCCACCAGCCGATGAACGTCCCGTTCGGCTCGCCGTCGACGTACGACGCCTTCGGTGACGTGCTTGAGCACTACAAGGCGCAGCTGATCCTGGTCGGCCACGAGCACTCCAACCACGTCGAGAACCACTCGGCGTTCGCCTCGACCGCCAAGCACATCCAGACCGTGTCGAGCTCCTACACGATCGACAACGCGCCGCGCGGCTTCCGCTACATCCACATGGCGGGTCCGGGCTTCGACAACCCGTTCCGGATGTACGGCGAGAACGAGCACCTCACCATCGTCAGCCCCGCGCCGGGCTCGAAGGTGCCGGCCGCGAAGTTCCCGGGCATCCAGATCAACGCCTACGACACCGGCGACGAGGTCGTCTCGGCGCGCTACCGGATCGCCGGCGACAACAACTGGATGCCGCTGCACCACAGCGGCGAGTTCACCTGGCAGAGCAACCTGCCCGACAGCCTGCAGACGGTCGGTGAGCACAGTATCGACGTGAAGGTGGTCGACGCGGCGGGCAAGACCTGGACCAAGTCGGCGGACTTCACCCTCACCGACGAGCCGGCGCTCAAGCCGGTCGCCGGCGGTGACTGGGACCAGCACCACGGCAACGAGGCCCACTCCGGTGTCGCGCCGGCGCAGGAGGCCGGCCGCCGCCTGGCCTGGAGCTTCCGCACCAGCGGCACCTTCCTCACCGGCTCGCCGGTCATCCACGACGGTGTCGTCTACGCGGGCACCCGCGACGAGAACGGCGACGGCAACAGCCGGATCCACGCCGTCCAGCTCAAGAACGGCAAGGAGCTGTGGAACTTCGAGGTGCCGCAGTCGATCCACGGCAGCCTCGCCTACGGCGACGGCCTGATCTTCGCCCCGACCCTAGGCTCGGAGCTGTACGCCGTCGACGCAGTCACCGGTAAGCTCCGGTGGAAGGCGGTCCCGGAGCAGGCCCCCGCGCCGAACAACCAGCGCACCTACGGCTACTACTCGCCGGCCGTCTCCGGCCACACCGTGCTCTGGCCGTACCAGACCCGCTACGGCATCGGCAGCCAGGGCGTCCTGAAGGCGCTCGACACCAAGACCGGCCAGGAGATCTGGGCCTCCCCGATGTCGGGCAACCAGATGAGCGACGGCACCCCCGCCGTCATGGGCGGCACCGTGTACGTCGGCAACCAAACCGCCGACCGCGTGCTCGCCTACGACCTGGCCACCGGCGCCCGCAAGTGGACCGGCACCGAGTCGCTTGGCAGCTGGCAGGACGGCGTACCTACCGCCGCCGAGGGCAAGGTCTTCATCGGCGCCAACAACGGCATCGCCGCCCGTGACGCCAACACCGGCAAGACGCTGTGGACCTACCGGAGCTCACGCTCCTCGCTCGTCTCGAGCAGCTCGACCCCGAGCGCCGCGGCCGTCAAGGACGGCGTCGTCTACATGGGCTTCCCGAGCGGAGCCGTCGTCGCCCTCGACGCCCAGACCGGCAACGTCTTCTGGGAGCGGGTCCTGCCCGGCGACATCTACCACGGTGGCGTCATGTCCAGCCCGGTCGTGGCCGGCGACACGCTCCTTGTCGGCGCCAACAACGGCACGTTCTACGCCCTGGCCACCGACACCGGCCAGATCCTGTGGAGCCACGAGATCGGCACCTGGGTAGGCGCTGGCCCGGCCGTCAGCGGCAACACCATCGTGACGGGCGCCTGGGACGGCAACCTCTACGCCTACGTGCCGGGCGGCGAGTCCGCGCAGCGCTGGGCGACCGTGACCGGCACGGTCAGCGACCCGGAGACGGGCGCTCCGCTCGCCGGCGCGAAGGTCACCGCCGTCGCCGCCGGTCAGGACACCGCGGTGACCAGCACCGACGCCCGAGGCCACTACCGGATCGGCCTGCCGGCGTCGACCTGGACCGTCACGGCGGCCAAGCGCGGCCTGATCGCCGATGAACGCTCGGCGGCCAGCGTCACGGTCGGCACCACCGGCAACGCGACGGCCGACCTGAAGCTGATCAAGGTGACCCACCCGGTCGCCGGCAGATCGACGTACGCGCCGGACTACGGCAACGGCAGCACCCGCACCGACGTCGTCACGGGCAAGGAGTACTACTACCTGGCCAACGACAAGATCCGGGCGTCCGTGACGCCGTACGCCGCCGGCGACAACGGCGTCGGCGGCAACAACGGCGTCGGCGGTCTGGGCCAGGGCGCGCTGTCGGACCTCATGCTCAACGACGCCAACGGCGCCGAAACCCTCGACTGGGGCGAGATGCTGCTGCGTCCGAGCCTCACGCCGCCCGACTCGTGGGACCGGCCGAACGACCAGCTCGACCTGCCCGACCTCACAGTCGACGGCGCCGCCGTCGTCGGCAACGGCCAGTACCGGGCGAACCCGGCCATCAAGGCGCAGGTCCGCTACGAGACCCTGCCCGACGCTCCGATCGTGAAGATGACGGTCAAGCTGACCAACACCGGCACAACGGCCTACCAGGGCTACTTCAACTACATGATCGACCCCGACAGCTCGGTCGACAACGGCCGGATCCCCGGCTTCAGCGGCATCAACCCGGGTCTGAAGACCTCGGGCTGGACCGGGAACTACGTCTACGTCGGTGCTGACGCGGCCACTACCAACGGCCAGGCCGCCCACGGTCTCGCGTGGGCACTGGACACGCCGACCGCGGTCGGTGCATACGGCTACATCGAGGGTCTCTACTACGACGCCACAATGGCGCCCGGTGCCACCAAGCAGTTCAGCTTCTACCACCTGACCGATTACGCGACCGCCGGTGGCGACCCCACCCGCAACATCGCGACGTGGGCCGACGAGATCGACCTGCACGACGCGGCCGTCCCGGACGCCGCTCGCGCAGCCGGCACGATCACCGCGGCCGGCGCCGCCGTCTCCGATGTCCGGGTCGCCGTCGAGCAGGCCGGCACGGTGGTCGCGACCACGAGCACCGACGCCCAGGGCAAGTACCTCGTCAAGGCCCCGACCGGTCACTACGACGTCCGGGTGTCCAAGCTGGGCTATCAGACGGCCACCGGCAGCGTCACCGTACCGGCGGCGGGCAGCGGCGTCGCCGACGTCGCGCTGAGCCCGGTCACGGTCGAGGCGAGCTACGGCAAACAGATCGGCGCGGGTCTGGTCGAGGCGGGCTACGGCGACGTCATGCTCGAGAACGACAAGCTCTCGATGGCGATCGCCGACACCTACAACGACTCGCAGCTCTCCGGTGGCACCCGCGGCAAGCCGGTCGACATCGCCGTCCGCGGCATGGCCGACCAGTTCGACTGGTTCAACCTGCCCTACGTCTCGGCGACCCAGCCGACCGGCGGTAGCGCGTGGGACATCCGGTCGGTGGCGGCAACCGACGTCCAGATCGTCCAGGCGACCGGCGACAAGGCCGTCGTCCGGGTGTCCGGGCCGGTCAAGAGCTTCACGGGTCTGACGGCCACGACGACGTACACGATGAAGCCGGGCGACAACTTCGCCACGGTCTCGACGGAACTGAGCAACTCCGGCTCGGCTCCACTCAGAGTGTGGACCGGTGACGCGATGGACCACGACGCGGCCGGCCAGGCCAGCGTCATCCCGGGCGCCGGCATCGTGACGCCGGGTGCGACGGCGGCGTACGCCCCGACCAAGCCGTACATCGGCATGACCGGCACCGACCCGCAGGTCTTCGGTCTCGTCTACGGCACGCCGGCCAGCGCCTTCGACGTCTACGCCGCCGGCAACTGGGTGATGAGTCGGTTCAACGTCGACGTGCCGGCGGGTGGCTCCTACACCCTCACCCGCAAGCTCGTCGTCACCCCGGGCACCGACGCGGTGGGCATCCTCGACGGCGTCCCCGCGCCGTAACGCACACCATCCCACCGCACGGGGCCGGCCCGGACTCCAACCGGACCGGCCCCGTGCGCGAGCCGCCAGAACAATGCGGCGGGTCGCGTCAGGTGGACTCCAGCACCACGACGGTGCACGGGCCGATCGTGATCGACTGCCGCGCGGCCAGCGGCGTTCCCAGGCCGACGGCGGCGTCGGCCGACAGCACGACGACCCCGCGCCGGGCCCAGTCGTACTCGGGCAGCACGATGTCGAGCGGCTCGGCCACACCTGGCTGATTTCGCGCTTCGCCAAGGTCACCGGTATGCGGCTGTGCTGGTCGACGTCGATAGCCGTCGGCCGGTCGACGTGTTACCCGACCAGGAAACAGCCACCCTCGCCGCTTGTCTCAGGCGGCACCCCGGCGTGCAGGTCATCTGCCGGGATCGCGCTAATGCCTATGCCGAGGGCGCCCGGCCTTGCGCCACCCCTGGACCGGCCGGTGCTGTTCCTCGGCTACGCCGGCATGACCCTGTCATCCTCAAACCGGCCTACGTACACATCCAACGTCATCATCCGCAGCTCGGCGAAGGGGTTCAGTGGCGGTCGACTGGCCGTTGACGGCCACGCAGCAGCGGGAGCTGCGGGCGTTGTCGACGCGGGCGGATCACCTCATCGAGTTTCGTCAACGACTACCGGTGGGGTGACCTGAAGGGTGACCCGCGGGAGTGGATGCAGCGCTACTTCGACGCGTTCCTGTATCTGGCGAACTGGGGGACGCACCGGATCGCGTTGCGGTTGCCGGTCGGGGTGCTGGACCCGGGCACGGCCGCGGAGTACTGCGTCGGGGAGTCCGCCTGTTCGTGGGCGACCCGCACGCACGTGATCGTTGACCTGCACAGCGAGGACGAGGACGGCGACGAGGAGTACGACGGCGTGGGCCACCTCGCCGCGATCCTTCCCGCGCGGGCGGAGTTGGCCGCCGGTGATCGGCGGGTTTTTTACCTTGCGGGGGCGCTGGGGGGGGAGGATCCGGCGGTCGGGAAGGGGGGGTGCGGCCCCGGCGCCGGGGTCGTGTCCGTCCTCCCCGGGGGGGGGGGGGGTGCGGGGGTGGGGGGGGGGGGGGCGGGGGCGGCGGGGGGGGGGGGGGGGGGTGGGGGGGGGGGGGGGGGGGGAGGGGGGGGGGGGGGGGGGGGGGGGCGGGGGCGGGGGCGGTCGGCGCGACGGCGGGCCCGGGCTGCTGGCCGGGGCTTCGGCTGGGCACTCGCATGATCGGGTCCCCTCTCCAGGCGGACACGGCGTGATTGCACCTGGACCCACCGTAAGCACCAAAATCGGAGTGCTTCCGAACAATCCTCCTATCTCCCCTCTAAGGGGCCTCAACGGTGCGGCCGTGTCCTAACCGCCCGGTCAGGTCCTGCACCCACGCGTACGAGGGCGCGGCGGGCAGGCCGGCGTCCCGGCCGGCGCGGACGGCGTCGGCGAGGTGCAGCGCCGCGCCCAGCGCGGCCCGGAACAGCAGGGAGCCGGTGCTGACCCGGGCCACCCCGAGCCGGCCCAGCGCGGCCAGGTCCGGCCCGCCCGGCCGGTGCAGCACGTTCAACGGTCGGCCGGCCTCGGCCGCCAGCAGCCCGATGGTGTCGTCCGGCGCACCGGGCACGAAGAACCCGTCGGCGCCCGCCTCCCGGTACGCCCGGGCCCGCCGCAGGGCCTCGTCCAACGGCTCCGGCACCCCCAGCCACCAGGCGTCGGTCCGGGCGTTGACGAAGAGCGCCGGCGCGGCGGCCTTCACCGCGGCGACCTTGGCGGCGGTCAGCTCCGGCGGCGCGAGAGTGCCGTCCGGCCGGCCGTCCTCCAGGTTCACCCCGACCACCCCGAGGGCCGCCAACTCGGCGACGTAGTCGGCCACGGCCCCCGGGTCGTCACTGAAGCCGCCCTCGACGTCGACGGTGAGCAGCACTGGCAGGTCGCGCAGCCGCCGCGCGAGGTCGAGGTTCTCCACCCGGGTGGCGCCGGTCCCGTCCGGCTTGCCGCCGGCCGCGGCGACCCCGAGGCTGGTGGTGCCGATCGCCGGGTGCCCCGCGGCGGCGAGGGCGGCGGCGGAGGCGTGGTCCCAGGCGTTGGGCAGCAGCACCGGCCGGCCCGGCCGGTGCAGGGCGTGGAACGCGGCATGGTCGCTCATCGGACGGTCACCTCGATGCTCGTGGGAACGCGAAGGGTGGGGTGCGGGGCGTACCGGACGCCGGCGTCGGAGGGATGGCAGCGGCGGCGCAGCACGTCGACCACCCCGGCGGCCAGGGCCAGCGCGGCGCGGCGGGCACCACGCACCGCGGATCGGTCAGCACCGCACGAACGTCGGCGTGCCGGGTGACCACCCAGCCGCCGTCGACGGGTACGGGCGGCCCACAGGCAGGTGTGTCGGGCGGGGCGGGCATCGACGGCCAACTCATCCCCCGACCGTAGGCCCGCCTCCCTTCGGCCCCCGCCGAACCATCCCACCCACCGCACCCCGCCGATCCTCGGTTGATCATGAGGTTGGCGGCGATGTGGATCTCCATCACCGCGGCCAACTTCATGATCAACGGGGGCCGGGGTGGGGTGGGGTCAGGCGCGGGCGGGGCCCGTGGGGTGGGAGGGGACCGGGGCCAGGGTGGCGGGGTCGAGGCCGAGGGCGGCGGCGAGGGCGGGGCGACCGGCCGGGGTGAGGCGGATCGCGCGGCCGGTGCCGCGTATCGTCCAGCCGAGGTCGAGGAAGCGGGCACAGAGGGCCGCGCCGAGCGCTCCGGCCAGGTGCGGGCGGCGCTCGGTCCAGTCCAGGCAGTCGCGGACCAGCGGCCGCCGGCCGGCCCGCAGCGGCTCGACCGGCACGCCGATCCCGGCCAGCCACGCCACGCCGGCCGGGGTGAGCGCCAGGCCACCCGTCCGGTCCAGCACACCGCGGTCCAGCAGCGCGTCGTGCATCAGCACCCCGAGCCGGCCGGCCAGGTGGTCGTAGCAGGTCCGGGCGTACGCCAGCGCGACGCCGGCCGACGCGGCGCGCAGCGTGCGGGGCGGGGCTGGCGCAGCGGGCGCGTGCCCGGCCAGGTCCTCGATGAGCTGGGCCACCGACGGGCCGGCGAGGCGGACGTACCGGTGCCGGCCCTGCCGTTCCTCGACCAGCAGCCCGCCGTCCACCAGCCGGGTGAGGTGATCGCTCGCCGTGGAGGGCGCCACGCCGGCGGTCCGGGCCAGTTCCCCCGCCGTCCAGGCCCGCCCGTCCAGCAGGGCCAGGCAGAAGCTGGCCCGGGTGCGGTCGGCGAGCAGCGCGGCGAGCCCGGCCAGGGGCCGGCCGTCGGTGCTGGTGCTGGTCATCCACCCATGCTGACACGGGCACGGTTCGGCGCCGACCGGACGATCCGGCGCGCCCGGCCGCGTCCGGCCTGCCGGTTCAGCCGGCCGGGCGTGGGCAGGCGGAGGTCAGGCCGGTGGTGGCGCGGGTGTCGCTGTCGTAGCTGCGGGCCGTCACGAACTCCCCGGCGGGGCGGTCGATGCCGGCGACCGCCCGGGCCCGGCGGCGGTCGGCGTCCCGGAACCGCAGCGCCAGACTCAGGTGCGGGATCCAGCGCCCCGGCAGGTGCCACGGGCGCGGGCCGGGCGCCCCGGCGAGCACGTCCCAGACCGCGCCGTGCAGGGCGAGCAGTTGCGGCGCGGGCCGGACCAGCCAGACCAGCGGGGCGCTCCCGTCGAGCACCGCCACCCGGTCGAGGCGGGCGGGCAGGGGCAGCGCCGCGTCGCAGAGGTCGGCGAGGCGCTGCTCGGCCCCGGGTGGGAACTCGTCGACCGAGGCGAGGGTCAAATGCGGCCGGTTGGTGGGGTGGGCGTTGCGGGCCAGGCTGGGCAGCCCGGCCTCGGCCAGCCGCCGCCAGGCCGCCCGTACCGCCTCCTCCAGCTCCGGCGAGCAGAGCAGTTCGACCGTACGCACGCCGTCAGGCTAGTCGCGGACGGTGTGTCGGGACGCCCCGTGGGGAATGCCCACCGGATGAGCGTGCTGACCGAGACCGACGAACGCCACCTCCGCCGGGCCATCGCCCTTGCCGTCGCCGCCCGGGACGCCGGGGACGGCCCGTTCGGCTCGTTGCTGGTCGACGCCGACGGGCGGGTGCTGGCCGAGGAGGTCAACACCGAGCACACCGACGACGACATCACCGCCCATCCGGAGCTGAAGCTGGCCCGGTGGGCGGCCCGGCACCTGGCCGCCGACGCGGCGGCCGTCGCGACGATGTACACCAGCTGCCAGCCCTGCGGCATGTGCGCCACCGCCATCGAGCGCTCCGGACTGGGCCGGGTGGTGTACGCGCTCAGCACCGAGCAGTTGGCACAGCTGCGCCCGGGGCCGCCGCCCACGCCGGTGGCGTACGCCGGTCCGGCGTTGCCGGAGGAGGCGCGGGTGCCGGTCGAGGCGGGCTGAGGCGCTCACAGCCAGCCGGCCTCGCGGGCGATCCGGACCGCCTCGGCCCGGTCGGCGGCGCCGAGCTTCTGCACGCAGGCGGCGAGATGGTTGCGCACGGTCCCGGCCGCCAGGTGGGTACGCCGGGCGATCACCGCGACCGGGGTGCCGTACTCGGCCAGGCGCAGGGTCTCCAGCTCCCGGCCGGTCAACGGACAGTCGGGCAGGGCCAGCGCGTCGGCGGCGAGCGCCGGGTCGACGTACCGGGCCCCGGAGTGGACCCGGCGGATCACGTCGGCGAGCGCCCCACCGGGTGCGCCCTTGGGCAGGAACCCCCGGGCGCCGGCGGCCAGCGCCGGGCGCAGGTGGCCGGGGCGGCCGTGACCGGTCAGGATCACCACGGCGCAGCCGGGCAGTACGCGGGCGAGTTCGGCGGTGGCCTGGATCCCGCCGGGCGGCGGCATCTCCAGGTCCAGCACGGCCACGTCCGGTCGGTGCGCCAGCGCGGCCGTCACGGCGGCGCGGCCGTCGGCGGCGTGCGCGACGACCTCGAGGTCCGGCTCCAGGTCCAGCAGGGCCGCGAGGGCGAGCCGGATCAGCTCCTCGTCGTCGGCGAGCAGCACCCGGATCACGAGGGCACCGGCAGGGTGGCCACGAGGCTGAACACCCCGTCCTCGGTACGGGTGCGCACGGTGCCGCCGGCCGGGGCGAGCCGGTCGGCCAGCCCGCGCAGGCCGCCGCTGCGCTCGTCCGGGCCGGCGCCGCCGGCGCCGTCGTTGCGTACGGTCATCGTCACCAGGCCGTCCTCCCGGGTGATCTCGATCCGGCACCAGTCGGCCCGGCTGTGCCGCAGCACGTTCGTCCCGGCCTCCCGCAGCACGGCGGCCAGGTCGGCGGCGACCGCCGCGGGCAGGTCACCGTCGGGCGGCACCACGGTGCAGCGCACCCCGCTGGTACGCAGCACCTCACCCACCGCGGCCACCTGCTCGGCGAGGTCGACGGTCCGGTAGCCGTGCACGGCCTCGCGTACCCGGTGCAGGGCGGACCCGGCGAGCCGCTGCACCTCGGCCGCCTCCCGGCCGGCGCGGGCGGCGTCGACCGGCGCGAGCCGGGCGGCCAGTTCCGCCTTCAGCGCGATCACCGTGAGGTCGTGGCCGAGCAGGTCGTGCACGTCCCGGGCGAAGCGCAGCCGCTCCTCGGCGGCGGCCAGCCGGGCCCGGGCGGCCTGGCCCTGCCGCGCCTCGACGAGCAGGTCCCAGAACCACACCTGCACCCAGGTGACCGCGGCGACCCCGGCACCGACGCCGCCGGTGATCAGCAGGGAGTCGCGCGCCGGCAGGCCCGCCCATCCGGTCAGCGCGACGGAGCCGGCGAGCACCGCGGCCGCCCCGGCGGCGGCGGCCGCCGGCCGGAACAGCAGTGGGAACAGCCCGACCAGTGACGCGCCCAGCCAGGCCCAGGTCGGCCAGGTGTCGGCGGCGACCGGCCCGACGAGCGGCACGCTCAGCATGGCGGCCACGGCCAGCGCGGCGTGCCGGCGGCGCCGCCGGTCGCCGGCGAGCCAGGGGGTGACCGCCGCGTGGACCACACCCGCCTGGGCGGCGACGAACGCGAGGAGCCCGACCGCGCCGACGGCCAGCCGGACCGGGTCCGGCTGGCGGGCCAGCCCGACGCCCGGCAGCAGCAGGGTGGCGCCGAGGTTGGTGGCCAGCGACGCCAGGGTGAGCTGCCGGGCCCGGCGCAGCCGGCGGTCCGCCGCCTCGACTCCAGCCGCCAGGCCCCCGTCCAGTCCGGGATGAAGCGGTTGCGCCGGGGCCGTCATGCCCGCCGATCCTAGGTGCGATGCCCGTCGGGTTCACCCCGCGGAATGTCATGGCCGCACCGTGCGGATCGCACGACTTTTCCGTGAGCTGCGCGCCTGTCGCCCGGGCGGCCGGTCCGGGCACGGTCAGGGCATGACGGAGACGACGGCACGCGTACCCCGGAGATCCGACCACGACGGCCGACGGCTGGCGCGGCACCTCGCCGAGATGGTCGCGGCGATGCTGGTGGGCATGCTGCTGCTCGACCCGGTGTGGCGGGCGGGTGCGGCGGTGCTGGGCGGCGGGGACGTCCTCGCCCGGGCGGACGTGGCGGCGCTGCTGATGGCGACGGACATGGCGCTCGGGATGGCCGCCTGGATGTGGCACCGGGGTCACGGACGCGCGGCCACCGTGGAGATGGTGGCCGCCATGTACGTCCCGTTCCTGCTGCTGCTCCCGCCCTGGTGGGCCGGGCTGCTCGGGGACCACGGACTGACGCTCGGCGGCCACCTGCTGATGCTGCCGGCGATGGTGCTGGTGGCGCTGCGCCACCGCCACGCGCCCCCGGCCCGGCCGCGCCGGCACCCGGTCGTCGTGGCCCTGGCGCGCCGGTGGCCGACCGGGCTGGCCCTGCTGATGACGCTGGACCTGTGGTTCGCCCCGGCCGTGCTCGCCCCGTGGACGCTGCTGGTGCTGCCGGCCGGCTACCTGCTGCTCGGCACCGTACGCCGGCAGTGGCGCGACCGGCGGGTCCTCGCGCTCCAGCTCGCCGGGCTGGCCGGCTGGGGCGGGCTGGCGGCGGCCGCCCTGGCGGGGCCGGACGGCGTCGCCGGCGCGCTGGTGGCCGCCGGCTGGCTGGGGCACGCCGCCTGGGACCTGGCGCACCACCGCAACGGCCGGGTGGTTCCCCGGGCGTACGCGGAGTGGTGCGGGGTGCTGGACGCGGCGGTGGGGATCACCATGGTGCTGGCCCTGCTGCACGGGTGAGCGGATCGCCGGTGTGCCGGTCGCCGCGCCGGCCCGTCGGTGGTGATGAAAGGCTTATGGCATGAGTTCCGCACCAACGCCGACCGGCCCCGCCACCCCTGCCGACGCCGACCCGGGCACGTTCGCCGACCTCGGGCTGCGCCCCGAGCTGCTGCACGCGCTGGCCACCCTCGGCTACGAGGAGCCGACGCCGATCCAGCGGGAGGCGATCCCGCCGCTGCTCGCCGGCGAGGACCTGCTGGGCCAGGCGGCGACCGGTACGGGCAAGACGGCGGCCTTCGCCCTGCCGCTGTTGCAGCGGATGCCGGACGAGCGGACCGGCGGCGATCCGGTGGCGCTGGTGCTGGTGCCCACCCGGGAGCTGGCGGTGCAGGTCTCCGAGGCGTTCCACCGGTACGGCAAGGATCTGGGCGCCCGGGTCCTGCCGATCTACGGCGGCCAGCCGATCGGCCGCCAATTGCGCGCGCTCGACCTGGGTGTGGACGTGGTGGTGGCGACGCCGGGCCGGGCGTTGGACCACATCGCCCGGGGCACCCTGCGGTTGGGTTCGCTCGCCACCGTGGTGCTGGACGAGGCGGACGAGATGCTCGACATGGGCTTCGCCGAGGACATCGAGGCGATCCTGGAGCACGCCCCGGCGGAACGGCAGACGGTGCTCTTCTCGGCGACCATGCCCGCCCGTATCGACGGGCTGGCCCGCCAGCACCTGACCGATCCGGTGCGCATCCAGATCGAGCGGGAGCGGCCGGTGGCCGGCGCGGCACCCCGGGTGCGGCAGAGCGCGTACCTGGTGGCGCGGGCGCACAAGCCGGCGGCGCTGGGCCGGGTGCTGGACGTGGAGTCGCCCACCGCGGCGATCGTGTTCTGCCGCAGTCGGGAGGAGGTGGACCGGCTCACCGAGACGATGAACGGCCGGGGTTACCGGGCCGAGGCGCTGCACGGCGGGATGAGCCAGGAGCAGCGGGACCGGGTGATGGGCCGGCTGCGGGCGGGCACCGCCGACCTGCTGGTGGCCACCGACGTGGCGGCCCGCGGCTTGGACGTCGAGCAGCTCACCCATGTGGTCAACTACGACGTCCCCTCGGCCCCCGAGTCGTACGTGCACCGGATCGGCCGGGTGGGCCGGGCCGGCCGGGAGGGCGTGGCGATCACCCTCGCCGAGCCGCGCGAGCATCGGATGCTCAAGACCATCGAGCGGGTCACCGGGCAGCGGATCTCCGTCGACAAGATCCCCACGGTGGCGGACCTGCGGACCCGGCGGCTGGAGCTGACCCAGGCGGCGCTGCGGGAGTCGCTGCTGGAGGACGACCTGGAGCCGGTCCGGGCGATCGTGGAGTCGCTGACCGACGAGTTCGACCTGATGGAGGTGGCGCTCGCCGCGGTGCGGCTGGCGCACGAGGCCACCCTGCCGGGCACGGCCGACGAGGAGGAGGAGATCCCGCAGGTCGCCGTCCGACCGCACCGGGAGGCCCGACCGGCGTACGAGGGCCGGGAGCGGCGCGGTGGGCGCCCCCGTGGGGGCGGCACCACGCAGGTCTTCATCGGGCTCGGCCGGCGCGCCGGGGTCCGGCCGCAGGACCTGGTCGGGGCGATCACCGGGGAGACCCGGGTCAGCGGCCGGGACATCGGCTCGATCGAGATCGCCGACCGGTTCTCCCTGGTGGAGGTGCCGTACGCGGTCGCCGACGAGGTGATCCAGGGGCTGCGGGGCAGCACCATCAAGGGCCGCAAGGCCACCGTACGCCGGGATCGTGACATCGACGGCGGCGACCGCCGCGAGCGCCGCGACCGCCGCTGACGGCCGGCCGGGGGCGGCGGGCGGGTCCGGCCGGGTGGCTTCAGCGGCTCGTTTCCCTGGCTACTCGCTCGGCGTGTTCCTGCTGCACGATCCGGGCGGTCGAGAGGAAATCGAGGATCGTCTCCAGCTGCCCGCTGTCGTACCGGGCCAGGGCGCGCAGGCCGGCCTCCCCCACCGGGCGATAGATCGTCCGTTCGGCGGCCCGGGCCGACTCGGTCGCCTCGACGAGCACCCGGCGCCGGTTGTCGGCGTCCCGGGTACGCGCCACCAGGCCGGCCCGTTCCAGCCGGTCGATGACGGTTGTGGTGGCCGCCGGGCTGAGCCGGAGCTCGGCGGCGAGCTCACCCGCGGTGACCGGTCCGGCACCGAGGACGACATCCAGGGCCCGTAGGTCGGTTCGGTTGACGCCGATCCGAGCTGCGGCCGCCTCGTCGAAGGCGTCGAAGCTCTGCTGGAGGAGTCGGATCTCCCGGGCCACCCGGTACGCCAGGTCACTTTTCGACATTCGAAACTTTCTGCTAGCTTAGATTTCGATAGTCGAACTGTATCAGGAGGCGTGGCCATGACCGAGCACGACCGCAGGGCAATCCAGCAGCTCTTCGACCGGCTGCTGCAGGCCTGGACCGACAACGACGCCGCTGCATACGGCGCCTGTTTCACCGAGGACTCGGACTACGTCTCCTATGACGGCACCCGGGCGGTCGGTCGGGCACCGATGCAGGACGCGCACGACCGGCTCTTCCGCGGCGTACTCGCCGGGTCGGCGCTGGTCGGCCAGGTGGAGTCGATCCGCCTGTTGACCGCCGACGTGGCGATCGTGCACGGCACCGGCTCGGTACTGATGCCCTGGCGGTCCCGACTGCCCCGACGCCGACTGTCCCGGCAGACCCTGGTCGCCGTCCGTACGTCCGCCGGGTGGCGGTTCGCCGCCCTGCACAACGGTCGGGTCCGCCCGATCCGGATCCCCGCTCCCGGCTCCGCTCCGGCCCGGCTCTCCCAGGCGATGGGGCGCTGCGCGCGGCGACTCGGGCTGGGCCGCGTCGCGTGATCGTCGGTCGGCGGACCGGACGGCAGCGGCCCCTGCCACCCGGTGGGTGTCAGGGGCCGCCGTCGATGGGCAACTCGTCGGCGCGCAAGGCCTGTTCGGACCCCGCCCGCTGACCGCGCTCAGGCCGCGGCGAGCGGCTGACCGCCGAGGGTCTCCGCGTCGACGTCGGCGGGGCGCAGCGCCAGGGCGAGCACGTCGGCGACGTCGGCGAGGGTGTGGATGGTCAGCGCCTCGCGCACCTCGGTGGGGAGGTCGTCGAGGTCCGGCTCGTTCCGCTTCGGGATGATCACCTCGGTCAGGCCGGCCCGGTGGGCGGCGAGCAGCTTCTGCTTCACGCCGCCGATGGGCAGCACCCGGCCGGAGAGGGTCACCTCGCCGGTCATCCCGAACTCCGGACGGACGGGCCGGCCGGTCACCAGCGACGCCAGCGCCGTGACCATGGTGATGCCGGCGCTGGGGCCGTCCTTGGGCACCGCGCCCGCCGGGAAGTGCACGTGGATCCGCCGCCCGGCCAGGGCGTTCGGGTCGATGCCGAGGCGCCGCCCGTTGGAGCGCAGGTACGACAGCGCGATGTGCGCGGACTCCTTCATCACGTCGCCGAGCTGGCCGGTCAGGGTCAGCCCCGGCTCGCCCTCCATGCTGGTCGCCTCGATGAAGAGCACGTCGCCGCCGGCGCCGGTCACCGCCAGCCCGGTGGCCACGCCCGGCACTGCGGTCCGCTCCGCCGACTCCGGGGTGAACCTCGGCCGGCCCAGGTAGCGGGCCAGGTTGTCGGTGTCCACCCGGACCGGAGTCGGGTCCGCGGCCAGCGTTACGGCCACCTTGCGCAGGATTTTGGCCAGCGCGCGTTCGAGCTGCCGGACGCCGGCCTCCCGGGTGTACTCCCCGGCGATCCGGGCCAGGGCCTCGTCGGCGACCGTCACTTCGTCAGCGGTCAGTCCCGCTCGCTCCCGCTGCCGAGACAGCAGGTGGTCCCGGGCGATGGCCACCTTCTCGTCCTCGGTGTAGCCGTCCAGGGTGACCAGCTCCATCCGGTCCAGCAGCGGGCCGGGGATGGTCTCCACCACGTTGGCGGTGGCCAGGAAGAGCACGTCGGACAGGTCGAGGTCGACCTCGAGGTAGTGGTCCCGGAAGGTGTGGTTCTGCGCCGGGTCGAGCACCTCCAGCAGGGCCGCCGCCGGGTCGCCGGCATAGCCGACGGCCAGCTTGTCGACCTCGTCGAGGAGCACGACCGGGTTCATCGAACCGGCCTCGCGCAGGGCGCGGACGATCCGGCCGGGCAGCGCGCCGACGTAGGTGCGCCGGTGGCCGCGGATCTCCGCCTCGTCGCGGACGCCGCCGAGGGAGACCCGGACGAAGTTGCGCCCGAGGGCCCGGGCGATCGACTCGCCGAGGCTGGTCTTGCCGACGCCGGGCGGGCCGGCCAGGGCGAGCACCGCGCCGGAGCCGCGTCCGCCGACCACGCCGAGGTTGCGCTCCGCGCGCCGGTTGCGCACCGCCAGGTATTCCAGGATGCGGTCCTTCACGTCGGCCAGGCCGGCGTGGTCGGCGTCGAGCACCGCGCGGGCCGCGGCCAGGTCGGTGTTGTCCTCGGTACGCGTGTTCCACGGCATCTCCAGCACCGTGTCCAGCCAGGTACGGATCCAGCCGGCCTCCGGCGAGGCGTCGCTGGCTCGCTCGAGCTTGCCGACCTCGCGCAGGGCCGCCTCGCGGACCTTCTCGGGCAGGTCGGCGGACTCGACCCGGGAGCGGTAGTCGGCGGAGCCGTCCGGCTCGTCCTCGCCGAGCTCCTTGCGGATCGCGGCGAGCTGCTGGCGGAGCAGGAACTCCCGCTGGGACTTCTCCAGGCCTTCCCGGACGTCGCTGTTGATCTGCTCGGTGACCTCCTGCTCGGCCAGGTGGTCCTTCACCCAGCCGACCAGCAGTTCCAGCCGGGCGGTGACGTCGGGCGCGGCGAGCAGTTCGGTCTTCTGCGCCAGGCTGAGCCAGGGCGCGTAGCCGGCCGCGTCGGCCAGCTCGGACAGGTCGGTCATCCGCTCCATGGCGTCGATGACCTGCCAGGCGCCGCGCTGCTGGAGGACCGAGGTCATCAGCGCGCGGTACTCGCGGGCGAGTTCCCGGGCCCGGCCGGCCGGGGCGGGTTCGTCGAGTTCGGCCGCCTCGACCCAGAGGGCGGCGCCCGGTCCGGGCACACCGGAGCCGATCCGGGCCCGGGCGAGGCCACGGACCACGGCGGCCGGCTCGCCGCTGGGCAGCCGACCCACCTTCTCGATGGTGGCGATCACGCCGACGGAGCCGTACTCGCCGTCGATGCGGGGCACGGCGAGCAGCTTCTTGTCGCCGCTGGCGCGGGCCGCGTCGACCGCGGCCTGGGTGGTCGGGTCGAGGGTCACCGGGATGACCATGCCCGGCAGCAGGACTGCGTCGGTCAGGGGAAGTACCGGAAGAGTTGCCATCGAACACCTGCTATCACGTTGGGTTGAGCGTGTAAGACTCAAGTTACAAACCGTACCCCTTGTTCCGGGTTGTGACCCACGCCACTCATTCGCGGCCGCGCCCCGCCGTACACAGGCCCGGGAGAGCCATTCCGGGGCGGATTAGCCGACCCGCCGAATGGCGAAGGTCCGGTATTGTTGCGAAATTGCCGCGCCATACGTCAAACTCTTAGCCACACCCCGCCCGACACAGGGAGCAATGGCGATGGCAAGGAAAGTAATCACCGTTCTGACCGACGACCTCGACGGCGGAAAGGCCGATCGGACCGTCGAGTTCAGCCTGGACGGCGTGGCGTACACGATCGACGTCTCCGACGAGAACGCGGGCGTCCTGCGCAAGGCCCTCGACCCGTTCATCACCGCTGGCAGGCGGATCGGCCGCGGGCCGGTCGAGGCGGGGCGCGCGGCGCGCCGGACGATCCGTCCGGCCACCTCTGGA
>NZ_VSFA01000012.1 GCF_008119785.1 Micromonospora sp. MP36
CTGATCATCGAAGACGACGACGGCACCGTCGAGATCACGGTCAGCAACTTCCGGACCAAGACCAAGGCCTGCGAGGCGTACCTGCCGGGGCCGAAGAACGGCATGTACCTGATCGCCGACGTGACCGCCGAGGTCACCAAGGGCACCGGCACGATCAACCCGTTCTACTTCAAGTGGATCGGCACGGACGGTAGCGAGGAGAGCGGGGTCGCGGGCGCCTTCTCCGGCTGCGGCAAGCTGCTCGGCTCGGGCAACGACCTGGCGACCGGCAGCAAGCGCACCGGTCAGCTGGTCTTCGACGTCAAGGACAAGAACGGCACCCTGGAGTACGAGCACCGGCTGAAGACGGCCGGCTCCTGGAAGCCCTGAGCCGCGACGCCCCGCACGGGGGCCGGTCCCGCCCGGGACCGGCCCCCGTCGGTTTTCCGCCGGAACGGGTGTCACCTGGCGCGTCTCCCAGGAGTCCCTTCCATGACATCCGCCGCTGGCAGGGAGTGCCATTGAACGGAGAACTCGACCTGCGCGACCTCTACGCCGCCACCGCCGGCCGGCTGGTCGCCCAGGTGTACGCGATGACCGGCGACTTCGCCGAAGCGCAGGACGTGGTGCAGGAGGCCTTCGCCAAGGTGCTGGCCCGCCCGAGCCTGCTGCGCCACGTGGACAGCCCGGAAGCTTGGCTCTGCCGGGTGGCCGTGAACGCCGCCCGGTCCCGACACCGCCGGCGGGCCCTCTTCGACCGGATCGCCCGCTCCGGCCGGCTCCGGCCCGCGGAGACCGTACCGCCGGTCTCCCCCGACCGGGTCGCGCTGGTCGCCGCGTTGCAACGGTTGCCACGGGCCACCCGGGAGGCCGTCGTGCTGCACCACCTCGCCGACCTGCCCGTCGCCGAGGTGGCTGCCACCCTCGGCTGCAGCGTGGAGACCGTCAAGACCCGCCTCGTGCGGGGCCGTCGCGCACTCGCCGAACACCTTCGCGACCAGGACAGGGAGAAGAGCTGTGTCTGACCCCCACCTGCGGGACGTCGACGTGACCGACCTCGACCTCCCCGGCCTCTCCCACGAGGTCAACCAGGCGTTCCGGCCCCACTTCGCCGACGTCGAGGCGCGGGCCCGCCGGATCCGACGTACCCGGGTGCTCGGCGCGGCCGCGGTCGCGGTCGGCGTGCTGCTGGCCGGCGGCACGGCGACCGTGGCCGCCCGTCACGACGCCGCGCCCACCCCCGCCACCAGGCCCAGCCCGAGCATCGGCCCGTGGACGGCGGACTGGCACGGCTCGTCCCGGACGCCGGCCCCGCAGCCCAGCTACGTCCAGGTCACCCCCGGCCACTACGACGTGGCCGAGCCGGACAAACCGCTGACCGGCATGTTCACCCGGATGATGGTCGGCGACCTGGATCACCTCTACCTGGAGTACCAGGACTGCCAGGGCGGCCGGTGCACCCGGATGCTCGCCGCGAGCGCGGACCGCGGCCGCACCTGGCGCAAGCTCCGGATGCCTGAGGGACTGATCGTCAACCCGAAGTACGGGACCATCGTGGCCGCGCACGGCACGACGCTGGTGGCGCGGGACAACATGCAAGCCCGGATGCGCCAGCTGCCCGAGGAGCAGCGGAAGACGTTGTTCCTGGAGCCGGACACCTACTGGGTCAGCATCGACGCTGGCGCCACCTGGCGGCGCCCCACGATCCGGACCGCCGACGCCCTTCCCGTTGGCTGGCCGCACCTGAACGCGGGAATGCAACCCCTCCACAAGCCGATGATGGTCGCCTTCGACCCGGCCACCGGTGACATCGCCCTGGCCGCACTGCCACGCGTGGCGCACGAGCCGCCACTGGAGCTGCCGCACGACCTCGGTCTGTGGATCGTCACCGACGAGGCCGAGCCGATCCCCAGCCCCCTGCCGTCGGGCGGATTCACGCGGAAGAGTTGGCCGATCGTGATGGTCAGCCGGGACGGTGGGCGTACCTGGGACAAGCGCCGGCTGCCGGAGGAGATCTCCGCCCCGCCACCCGCCGGCTGGGGCTTCCGCAGCGACTGGCTGCACACGGCCGACGGCCGGACCGTCTACGCGCTGGAGAAACGCGACAAGCGGGTACGGGTGCACGTGAGCACCGACGGCGCGGCCACCTGGCGTACCGGAGCCGAGGTCGACCTGGGCGGACCGCTGCTGACGGTGCTGCCTACCAGGGAGGGTTCGCTGATCCTGGCCAGCGACACGGCGACCTGGCGGAGCACCGACCAGGCAGCCAGCTTCACAAGGGTCGGCCCGTCGCTCGGCAGCGGGGCCTACGCCCTCCCGGGCGGCGGCTACGCGATCACGACCAACAACAACGAGTACAGCGTCTGGCTCTCGCCGGACGGGTCGAAGTGGTCGTACGTCGGGCGGCCCGAGGTGCCCTGACCGTCAACCACCGCCGGGCCGGGTCCCATCCGGAGGCTGGCGACGACGGCGCCCGTCCGGTCACGTGCCGGGCGGGCACCGTCCCATCCCGGGGAGCGGCCCTCGTCGCCCTGCTCACCGTGGCTCAGCCGGCCGGAATCAGGGCATCACAGTTCGCGGACCGGTACGCGCCCTCGTCGCTCTTCGCGCACACCTCGACCCCGTCCACCAGGATCCGGACGGTCCGGGGGCCGGACCAGTGCTCGTCGCGGCTGGCGCTCACCAGGACGAAGTCCACGGGTTGGCGCGGCAACGCGACCCGCCACGGGAGCCGCTGGGCCGGCAGCACCACCGAGGACGGCTGCGCGGGATCGCGGTAGATGATGTATGCCCTGCCCTGGCCGATCACCTCGTAGACCACGGCAGCGACGCGTACGGGCCGGCTCGGCGTGACCGACGGCGCCGACGGGCCGACGACCGGCGAGGCGACTCCGGCCGGCGTGGGCGCATCGCCCGCCACACCGACGTCCGAACCAGCGGAGGTCGCCGCGGGCGGACGGTCCCGGTACGGCCCGTCGGCCGCCACCAGGCCGCCGACGAGGAGGGCGAGCACCGCCCAGGTCACCGGTCGACGGCGGGGACGGGGCCGTTCGGGCTCGGCCACTGCTTGCTCGGCCAGGAACCGCGCGAGCCGCCGGCGGCCGTCCCGGTGCCACAGGTACTCGTCGGCGTCCACCCTGCCGTCGCCCCCGTGCCGGCGCAGCACGGCGATCACCTCTTCCGGCGGCAGCGTGAAGTCGTCGAGGCTGAGCAGCTGGTAGGTGCGGCGGCCGGCCCGCTCCGCACCCCACCGTCGCCGGAGCTTGAAGCCGGGGGCGAGGCGGATCTCCAGGACCGGGCTGGACCAGCTGTCGCCGGCCTTCCGCACGGTCACGGCCTCGACCGCCGCCCAGGGCAGCCTGGTCGTCGCACCGAGGCAGCGCACCGTCAGGCCGGAGCTGTCCACGTCGACGTGGAAGGTCCAGCTGAGCGCGACCAACCCGCAGACTGCCCAGATGAGCAAGCCGATGCCGCCGAGGTAGTAGAACGGCGGCCAGCCCCGGTCGGTGACCTCGGCGAGCCAGCCCGCGAAGACACAGAGGCCACCCCAGCAGAGCATGCCGAGGTGGAAGCGTAGGACCTTCGGGGTGTTCCGATGCAGCCTCAACCGTCCCGTCGCCCCTTCGTGCCGATGGCGCCGGGTCGCACCGTACCCACCACATGCCAGCGATCGGGGTGGTGCCTCCGGCCTAGCCGGTGCCGGTGAGTTCGGCCAGGTCAACTGCGGCGACGAGCTGGGCGAGCGCGGGTTCCCCGGCGAGGTCCAGCGGGAGCAGTTCGCCGGTCCGGGGTCGCGGGTTGAGCAGCAGCTCGCGGCTGGTGTCGTGGACGATCGCGGCGGCGTCGGCCGCCTGCCACTGCACCCCGCGCAGCGCGGTCCGGTCGAACGTCGCCGCGAGCAGGCAGGAGACCCGCGGCCGGCCGTACGCGTCCACGCCGTCGGTGCGCAGCACGGCCACCCGGACGGCGGCGACGCCGGGGGCGACGGCCAGCGCCTCCCGTACGGTGACCAGGACCTGGCCGCAGACGAACAGCTTGTGGTAGGCGGCGCGGTCGCGCTGGGGCAGCTTGCGCAGCGACAGGTTGCCGGCCTGCGTGGTGGTGGGCATCCGCTCGGGGACCACCTGGTCGACGCCGGGCACGAGCACCGCCAGGGAGACCTCGTCGCCGCTGACCCCGACCGCCGCACTGGGCGCCTCGTTGTCCTCGAACGCTTCCTCCAGGGTCTCCAGCACCACCTCGGGAACGTTGGCGCAGAGCTGCTGCCAGCGCTGGTCGAGGTACTGCTGCCAGGCGGCCTGCTGCTCGAGCCGGGTGGCCCACTGCCGGTGCACCTCGGCCTCGGTCCACTGCGCCGCCTGCTGCCTGGCCTGCGCCCGCCGGGCACGCTCGAAGAGCCCGATCCCGGCCAGGGTGTGGCTCTCGTAGTGCTTGCGGATGCTGTCCCGGTCGGGCGGCGCGGGCTCCGGCGCGATCGGCCGGGAGGCGGGCGGGAAGTCCACCCGGTGCAGCTCGAGGATGCGCTGGAAGGCCTGGGCGAGGCGATGCGCCTCCGCCGCCCGTTGCGCCTGCGCCGCCTGGCGCTGCTGCGCGGCGAGCTGCCGCTGGTAGCTCGCCGCCGAGGCGGTCCGGCCGCCACCGGACCGGCCGCGCCGGCCGCCGCCGAGCGAGGTGTAGAAGCCGACCGGCCCGACGCCGGTGGAGAAGCCGGTACGGCCGCCGCCGACGTGGATCCGGGCGGCGCGCGGACCGAGGCTGGTGCGGATCCCCCGCGACGAGGCCCGGATGCGCACCCCTGGCGCCAGCTTGATGGAGAACCCCACCGGCCGACCGTAGACCGGCTCGACCTGGCTCCTGGTCATCCCGCTGCCCGACCGGTACTCCGACACTCGGTCAGCCCGCCCAGCAATCCGGACATCACCCCGCGTCGAAGCGTCGACACAGATGGTGGCCGATTGGCCTCTGGCAATTGTTGAGCCCGCAAGCACACTGGTACGGGTGACGTACCAACCCCCGCAGGACCCCTGGCAGCCGGTGCCGCCTCCCCCGCCACCGCCTCCCTCGTCGTGGCAAACGCCGACCGCCCAGTTCGGACCGGTCCCGCCGTACCCGACGGCGCAGGTCCCGGCTGCCGGCCAGACCGAGGCGCACGGATGGGTAACCGTTCCGGTCGGGGTCGACGGCGGCAACGGTCCGAAGCGACGCATCACTCGCGGGCAGAAGATCGCCGGGGGGTTCCTCGGACTGCTCCTGCTCTGCTGCTGCGGCGGCGGCATCGCCGCCATCGGCAACCCGGGTGACGACAAGCCGGCCACCAAGGAGTCGGCAGCGGCGGCGCGGGCGCTGGCCGAACCGTCCGTCGCCCAGGACAGCCCCGCGCCGTCGAGCGAACCACCGACCGTGGCGCCCACGAGCGAGTCGCCGAGTCCCGCGGCCACGACCAGCCGGCCCAGCCCGGCGCCGAAGCCGACGCGGAGCAGCCCGAAGCCGACGCCGAAGCGCACCACCAGCGCCCCGCGCACCACCAAGCCGACGACGAGCAAGTGCGACCCCAACTACAGCGGCTGCGTGCCCATCGCCAGCGATGTGGACTGCGCGGGCGGCAGCGGCAACGGTCCGGCGTACGTTCAAGGACCCGTGCGGGTCATCGGCACGGACATCTACGACCTGGACCGCGACGGGGACGGCATCGCCTGCGACAAGTGACGGCAGACGCGGTGGCCGCCCCCATCCGGGGACGGCCACCCGTCGTGTCATCCGGCCGGCATGGCGGGCGGGAGGAAGAGGTGTCCGTGCCACGCGCCCCGCACGGCACGCGTCGCGACCGTCGCCAGGCGGCGAGCAGCAGCCCGTACAGCAGCACGGCAAGCGTGGTGAGCATGGCCGAGCCGGACCGGGCGGCCAGGCCGGTGACGCACCAGGGCCCGCGAATAGCGCCGGACACCGGTAGCGTGCGCATCGTGCGTGGGGAGACGGGCGGACGGCAGGTATCCGGTTCGTCCGGCGAGCCGGCGCTTGAACAGCTGAAGGACCTCTTCGCGAGGCGGGGCTACCGGCGTTTCGACCTGCTCGGCGAGGGGATGGAAGGTGTCGTCTTCGCCCTCGGCGACGGGCACGTCGGCAAGCTGTGGTTCCGCCGGCAGCCGGCCGAGCTGCGAGTCATCAAGGACTTCTACGAGCACCTCGGGTCGCAGGATCTCCCCTTCGCCGTACCCCGGATGGTCGACGTGGACGAGGTGCGCGGCCGTGGGGTGACGATCGAGCACGAGCTGCCCGGCCGGAACCTGCGGGACGCGGTGGCGGCGGGTGACATCTCGGTCGAGACGGCGGGCACGTGCATGCTCACGGTGGTCACGGCGCTCGCGCGGACGACGGGCAGCGAGTCGGCCCGCCGGCTGACCGTGCTCGACGAGCCCGCACCGATGTGGCAGGGCAGCGACACCTGGGCCGGCGCGCTACGTGCCCTGGTGGACCGACGGGTCGCTGCCTTCGGTCCGGTCCTGGCAAACGCGGTGGACAGGTTCGACGAGAAGGTCGCCCGCGTCCGCCACCTGGTCGACGGCCTCCGCCCGTGCCGGACCGTCACCATGCACGGAGACCTGGTGCCGGCGAACGTCCTGGTCACCCCGGCCGGCGAGCCGGCGACCCTGCTCGACTGGGGTTTCCTGTCCACCGAGGCGGATCCGGCCTTCGAGGCGAGCATCGCCGCGGGCGTCTTCGACATGTACGGGCCGGCCGCCCGCAGCCTGGACGACGAATGGGTCGAGACCCTGTGCCGGCTGTTCGGCCACACCCGCCACCAACTGCTCGTCTACCGCGCGGTCTACGCGCTGCTGACCAGCAACTCCTACGACGCGGAAGGGAAGGACGGGCACTTCGCCTGGTGTGCCGTGGCGCTCAACCGGCCGGACATCACCGAGGCGCTCTGGTCCGACTGCGGGGCGGCGTAGCACCGACGCCCTGGACCACCAGCGGTGACGGTTCACTGACACGCCGCTCGGATCCGCGTGCGGCATCGTCTGGTGCCTGACGCTTGGACGGTGACAGGACCTGTTCGGGGATCGGGAAGGGCAACACCGTTCGGCATGGAGCCCGACCCTTCGCGGGTCGTCGCGTTCAGCGATGCCGTCATCGCCATCGCCGTCACTCTGCTCGTCCTGGAGATCCGCCCGCCGCAGGACGCCCGGCACCTGTTCCACGACCTGGTCGCGCTCTGGCCGTCCTACCTGGCCTACACCGTCACCTTCATGTTGATCGGGCAGGTGTGGGCCAACCACCACGTCATGTTCGACCAGATCCGCACCGCCGACCGGACGGTGTTGTTCTTGAACACGGTGCTGCTGATGGACATCGCGTTCCTGCCGTTCGCCGCCTCCGTTCTGGCCGAGGCGCTTCGTGAGGGACAGGGGCAGCGGGTTGCCGTCGTCCTCCACGGCATCACGTTCGAACTGGCAGCCATTCTGTTCAACGCCATCTGGGCGTACGCCCGCCGTCACCCCCAGCTGCTGGTGACCACCCTCGACGCCGCCGGTGCGAGAGCCATCGGCCGGCGCTTCCGGCTCGCCCTCACCTGGATCGCCACCGGAACCCTGCTGGGCGCCCTGCTTCCCGCTCTTGGCGTGGCGGTGATCGCCGCGTTCATCCCCTTCTACTGGCTGCCGATCCGGGGCGAGATCGCCAGGGCGAGGCAGCGCCCTGGCAAGGGTGGCGGTCCCGCGTGAACGCGGGTGTCGAGAAGGCGGCCGGGCACCCAGGGTGTCCGGCCGCCTTCGGCATGTCGGTCAGTGGGCGTGGTGGTACTGGTGCACGACGGCGTGGCCCTTGCCCCGCGAGATCAACCACCGGTTGATCGGGGTGGTCAGCAGGAACGCGACCAGCAGCGACGCCGCCAGTGCGGTCCAGAACAGCCGGCTGGTCAGGCCGGCATCCATCGCGCCGGGCACGGCCAGCATGAACGCGTTGTCCAGCAGCTCCATGACGGCGATCGAGATCGTGTCGGCGGCCAGGGCAACCTTCAGCGCAGTACGGACGTCGACCCCGGCGCGCAGCACCCCGCGCATGGTCAGCCCGTAGCCGAACACGAACGCCAACGCGATCGACAGCACCACGGTGGCGCCGTTGTGCAGGCCAATGCCGGTGCCGATGACCATGCCGAGCACCTCACCGATCGCGCAGCCGGTGAGGCAGTGCAGCGTCGCCGCCGCAGCCATCGCCCACGTCGCCGTCGGCTTCTCGGCCTGACCGTGGTGGGCATGAGCGTCGCCCGCCGGCCCCACGACGTGCACGGCTGCCGAGTCGTGTTGCTGGTGATTGTGAAGATCCATGTCCGCACCTCCCTGCGTCGACCTCACCATACCCCTAGGGGGTATGGGTGTCTAGGCGTGCGCCGGCACTCATCGGGCCCGACTGCTGCCGTCAGGCAAGGCGCCGGAGGCGCACCTTGGGGCGTTCGTTCCACAGGTGCTGCGAATCAAGGGGATGACCGAACCCTGCCAGGCGTGGGCGTCTTCGTCGCCGAGTAGATCACCACACGCGTCACGGGAGCGCGTCACCTGTACCTGAGCTGCCTACCTACAGGTCGCCCGCGATCCCGCGAGCAGATCAGCTCCGGCCAACTCAAGGGCGACACAACAGAGCCTCGACACGGCCACCATACTCAACGAAAATGCTTTCATGGGACGCCGGTCGTGGTACCTGTGGGCGATAATTGCGGCGATTGGAACCGTAAGCCTGGTGGGCGCCTCTCTCGTCTGGGGCGGCCAAGCCATAGAGTTCGCGAGCTGGATAGCCGGCATCGGCAGCCTGGCGCTGGCGGCTGCCGCCTTGCTGGCCGGACGACCGGCCGAAAGCGCGGCGGCACCAACCTTGATTGTGTCCGGCATCGAGGATCAAACCGTCAACCCGGATGACGACGCCGTGAGCCTGCGCTACAAAGTTCGACACGACGACGCACGGCTGTTGATTGAGCCGCAGATTCCCTATATCAGCCGCGTACGTGACGGCGGCGAACTGACCCCCCTGGACTATTGGCACAGCCCTTGGGAAGGGTCGTTCCACTGGCCGATTCTTGACATCAAGATCGTCAACAACTCCAACAGGACGGTCCTGTGCCACCAGGCAGTGTTCCACGTCAGGGAGTCGCGACCAGATCTCCGCCCGATACCGGTGCTGCGCGGGGTGACCTATGGAACGTTTTTCACGCTCCTCAATCTGGGCTGGGGCCCCATGACCAACTGCTCTCTGCACTTCCAGCTGAGGCCACCGTCGGACCCCACGGACGGGAAAGGCTTCGAGACGTACTTCGAGGTTCCGGCGGGGGGACACGCTACCGTGCCATTAGAGGAGCAATTCCTTGCGGTGGGCGTCGATGTGCCGCTACTAACGGAGCTGAACCGGCGGGGAGGCGGGTACGGACGTTACGATGCCGAGTACGAGACGTTGCGACGTCGGGCTCTCGGGCCGTTTCCCCGCGGCTGGGTGGAGCTCATCGGGACTCTGCAGTACGATCAGATCGAGATTGATGGATCAAGCGTTCGCCGGGCCAATCCAATTCGATCCCTCATCTCCCTAAACGATCCGCTGGCCGGGGCGCCACTTCCGCCCTCGCACGAGTATCTCGTGCAACTCCGCAGCGATGGCCAGAATTATTCCGAGACTGTCCAGGTTTCCCATTCTTTGGCACCAGGCGAGAGTGACCGCTTCCTTATCAACATCGCGGCGGATCGGTCATCGATACATGAACTCAGTCTGCAATTGCGGTACAACGACGACGGCATGGTCGCCTCCGGTCCGATCAATCTGGCACTCTTCCGCTCGACCGCTGACCAGATGCCCGCCCGGCCGGTCGATCGAGAGCTGTCCGATGGGAAGTGGGACCCGATGCCCAGCTAGGCTCGATCGTCTCCTTACGGGAGGCAGCAGCCACCCGAACAAGCTTCGCTGCTCCCACGCCGCTGCGGGCGATGGCACCATTGGAGCACCTGGCTCGCATGCTTGAACAAAAGGCCGTCTCCGACTGACGGAAACGGCCTTTGAACTGGGGTGGAGCTGAGGGGATTTGAACCCCTTACACCCACAGTAGCGAGAGAACATCATCAATCGGACCGACCGGCGGTGCGACCAGGACAAAGGCTGCCGACACTTGCCAACACCTGTCGCCTGTGGTCGCTCTCCGTTGTAGTGGATTTGTACCCGATGACATCGCAGGGATCGTCCAGAGCCCCGACCCGGGCTCGGCACCACGGCCGCAAGAGCCAGATTGATGCGACGCAAGCTCAGCCGTCAGCGGCTCCGCCATCTGGTCCTGCCCTTCGATGTCCGAGATAGTGCTCAGATGGGCATTGAAGATCCTGTCGAACCGTCTCACGACCTCGCTGGGCCCCACGCCTCGCCCCAGGATCGGAGCTACCTTCTCGGCCAGGTGGTCTCTGAGGCGAGCGAGCTGGAGTACCACCTCCGCGGCCTTTGCTCAGCCCTGGTAGCGAGCAAGTATGGCGCCGTTATTTCAGCAGGCCAGGCCGCATCCTGGCTGATCGATACAAGTCTGGCCCTCGCTCGTGCACACGACGACATCGAAGACTACGCCTATGAAGAGTTGAGAGAGCTGATGGCCCGGTGCAGGGACGCTCTCCGCATGCGGAACCTTCTAGTGCACGGAACCTGGCTATATGGACCGGAAGGCTACCTCGTGTCCACTAGCCGTCTAAGGAACTTCGAGGAGGGCCTACATCCGATCAGCCTGGATGATATTGAAGACCTGGCGACCGAGCTGCGCTGGTGCCAGCACCACATTCATGAATGGATCCATGAGTGGCTGCCCGGCCATGAGGGCAACGAGGTTCAACTGCGATGGGAGACATACCTTCGCTCCTTGACTCCCGAGGAACGTGAAGAGCTCCTGGCTAGGAGAAAGGCAGATGAACTCGATCGCGCTGATTGACGCCAGCAAAGCCGAGAACTCAGAAATTCCGCCTGAAATCCTTCAAATTTGCGGGCGAATAGGCAATAATTAGGAGTCGGACACTTGAGGGAGGATTCGTGGCGGATCATAGCGCTATCGAGTGGACAGAGGCGACTTGGAACCCCACAACCGGGTGCGACCGCATAAGCAAGGGATGTGACAACTGCTATGCTCTTACCTTAGCAAAAAGACTTAAGGCCATGGGCTCGCCAAAGTATCAGGCTGACGGCGATCCTCGGACTTCCGGCCCCGGGTTTGGCGTCACGCTCCATCCCCACGAACTCACCCTTCCGCTTCGGTGGAAAGAGCCGCGCGTGGTATTCGTCAACTCCATGAGCGACCTTTTCCACGCACGTGTCCCGCTGTCCTTTGTTCGCGACGTATTTTCGGTCATAGCCAGTACACCGAGACACACCTATCAAGTTCTGACGAAGCGGGCAAGCCGGCTCGCCAAGCTGGCTCCCAGATTGGACTGGCCAGATAACCTCTGGATGGGGGTGAGCGTGGAGGATCGCACGTGTCTCGAACGCGTTGATCACCTTCGTGAGGTTCCGGCTGCTGTCAGGTTCTTGTCCGCTGAGCCGCTGCTCGGGCCGCTTGGCCGGTTTGACTTGGCAGGGATCCACTGGGTGATCGCTGGTGGCGAGTCAGGCCAAGGCTACCGACCGGTGCACAGGGACTGGATTCGCGAGCTTCGGGATCACTGCAACGAGAGCGGTGCAGCGTTCTTTTTTAAGCAATGGGGCGGGCGCACGCCAAAGGCCGGCGGACGCACCCTTGATGGGCGGACCTGGGATGAGATGCCCCGCGTGCGAGAGCTTCCGCCGCGCCTCATCTCTGTCTAGGCACAACCAACTCACGATAGTAGTGCGATCCGATACCCGAATTCTCGACGACGCCTGCCGCGTGAAGGTTCTTTATTGCTCGTTTGACGTGTTTCCCCCACGCCACGCCGAGGACGGTCCCATAGACCTCAACGACACGATCAGCCAGTCGGAAGGGCCCATCCTCAAGAAGGGTCCGTATATTGAGCTCGATGCAGCTCACCCACCCTGGCGCTCCAGCTCGCTCGTGATCCTCGGGCTGGAAGCGCCAGTCCGGTTTAGAGAATAGATCGAGGACTCCCTGGTTTCCGTCTCGCTGCAAGCGCCGCCCTTCATCTTCGGCTATCCATGCAGCATGCCAATCCAGGCTAGCCGAACCGAGAGTGTCCGCGAAGGCCCAAAGTCCTTCCGGGCTGCGGGTGAAGAGGGCAAGCACGTATTTCGGAAGCAGTTCCGGCCTTGGGCGTATGGGTATAGTAACCGCCCGAAAGCCAGTCTGCTCTCGTACGATTTGTGCGAAACGATCAGAAATCCGGATGGCGATAAGAGTCGCCCGCTCCTCGGTAACGTCTCCTGATTCGGACTTGAAGTATTCCCGCCACCACAGCCCGCCCAAGAACCGATCAACTCTAGTAACTTGCTTCTCTTCGGTCCCGGTGAGTGGTCTATCGCGGGCCTTCCGGAGGATCCCGCCCATCCGCGCCACTCCACTCGCGGTGAAATGCAGCAAAACTTCCGTGACTCCCGGCCTGCGCTGAAGAAGCTGCTGACGCAGGCTTGGGTACGCCAGAGCCGTGCCGAAGGGATCCAAAAACGCGAACAGCGGGGAACCGCCGCATTGCTGGAGGACGCTACCTAAATGGTCATCGAGGTCGCCGGGTATGACTGCATACTGCATTGCGGTCCCACTCTCGGCCAACACCTTCGCAAGCGCTGCGGCGTTCTCCTCGTCTCGCTCTACAAAAAAGCCACGAATTTGGCGACTACCCGCAAGGCCGTCGGCACTCCTAGCCAGTAGCAGCGGAGAGCCTGGCTCACCATCCTTGTATCGGCCGCGTCCGGCGTAGCCATCAAGGAAAATCACCTGGTTATCTCGTGAGGTACTGCCCAACTTTGCCGCAAACACCTTTGGGTAACGCGAGAGGATAGCGTGCTTGAAGGCGGCGGGTGCCTTGCGTTTTTGGAAGAAGTCTGCGCTCACCCAGGGCTCCGAGGGGAAGAGATGACGTGTCCGTGGCGCGTAGGTCGCAGCGTAGTTGATCCGTAGCTCTTTGTAAAAGCGCCAACCTCTCTCCTGTCGCAACATCTCCTTCCCCGCTCCCTCCCGGCTTCGGCGCTCCCTCGCATCCTTCGGCCATCCCGTCGGCCTTCGTCCGCACACTGTGGAGTGGGTGGGGCCTGCCCGGTCAAGGTGGAGCACCCAGCGGCTGAACGACCTTGACCGGGCAGGCCCCACCCACTCGGCTCTGCCCGGACGGAGGTTGTCGGGATGGCGCCACCATCCCGGAGTGCCTGAGGACCCCGCCGGAGGCAGAGCTCTTGTGCCCGATGAACATCAAAGCCCCGGATCTGCCATTGCTCATGGCGGCCCGGGGCTTCTTCGTATGTCGCGCCGCCGGCGGGCTGTCACCGTCGCGCTGGCGGCCGAAGGCCAGAGGCGCGGCGGCGGGCCATCGGCCCGGCCCAGGTTCGGCGGCGTGAGCGGCCTGCGAAGCGGGCCGCCTTGATCTCGTACAGAAACTTCTCACACGCTCGCAATTGGACGTGCGATCGGAGATGATCGCCTCCATGACTCAGCGACGAGGCTGGCGACTAGCCGCGCAGCTCGCGATCTTTGGAGCAGTTGGTGCTGCCTCCTTCGCACTGGCTCTCCGCCTCCACCTCCCTGACTATTTCGCACAACCCGGTCGAGCTGCGAAATTCTGGACATGGGTCGAGCGAGCGTCCTGGGGCCTTGCCTTGATATCGACGGCCCTCGCCTGGGTCTCTAACCGCCAGTCAAACCGCTTGGCCGAGCCACACACCCTTCAGCCTATGCAACCTGACGAGGCAAGACGTCCTGGATCCATCGAGATCCCGTCGGACAATCCAGACGGGAAAACGATTCGTGGGCGCGACAAGCTTGTGAAGGAGCTAGCGAAGCCATTCTCTTGGCGCTATCGACATCGAGAGAGAGTGCTAGTTCTGCACGGCCTAGGCGGTGGTGGGAAGACCGCAACTGCAGCCGTATTCGCCCACCTGATGCGAGACAAAGGCGCCCAGGTCTGGTGGGTGTCGGCGTCATCCGACGCACAGCTGCAATCTGGATTGCGCCAGGTGTTATACCACCTCGGAGCACCCCAGGCAGAGGTGGATAGAGCTTGGGCAGGCGTAACAAGCGCAAGCGATTTACTATGGAGGTGCCTCGCAGAGCAGAAGAGCAAATGGCTTCTTGTGCTGGACAACGTGGACGATCCCAGCATCCTCGCCAGCGCGGATGCCAAGGTGGCCGACGGAACCGGATGGTTAAGGAATCCTCCGACTAGAGATGGTCTCGTTCTTGTAACCAGCAGGGAGGGCAGCCCGCGGCGCTGGGCCCCTTGGTGCAGACTTCAACCTCTCAGCCGACTCAGCCTGTCAGACGCCACTGAGGTGTTGATCGACTACAGCGATGGCCAAGGCGGAAGCAGGCAGGATGCCGAACGGCTTGCCGATAGGCTCGGCCGCTTGCCTCTCGCGCTAAAGCTTGCTGGATCTTACATCAGTGACGCTGCAGAAACGCCCGTCGCCGGCGCAGTTGCTGGGTTCGGGTCTTATTGCGAAGCCCTGGATGCGGGACGCGTCGACATTCTGGACAATCAGGTTGATGGGACGGAATCCGAGGCCAGCAAATCCCGCGAGACGATTACCCAGACATGGAATCTTTCTATTGAGCTGCTGGAGAGGCGCGGCCTTGTCTACGTCCGCCGACTAATCCATTTGCTCGCCAAGTTCAGCGATGCTCCAGTTCCTTACTCTATGCTCCTGGAAGTGGAGGTATTGGCATACCATCCACTTTTTAAAGGGATCAATCCGGAAGATCTGGTCCGACACCTCAAATCACTCTCCCACGTCGGTCTAATCGATCTGGAGTCCGACAATTCCGGCAGCGGTGCGCAGAGCGTGGCGAGAATCAGCTTCTTGTACATGCACCCTCTCGTACGCGACGTCAGCCGGGCTGCGGACACGGACAACGAGAGGCTAACCGCACTTGCTGCGGGGCTCTTGGCAGTAGCGGCGAACAATGAAGGCTTTGACTCCGCTACCGACCCGGCTCAATGGCCAGTATGGCAGTTCCTTGCTCCCCATGCGATCTTCTTCGCAGTCGAGCTGGCCTCAACAGCCCAACCGGATCCGAGATTAGTCGCGGCACTGGGGCCGACTGCCTCGTTGACCGCCAAGGCATTAAGGGTGATTGGCCACCTCTGGGTTGCGGAAGTCCTCCTCTTGACCGCCCTTGAGTTCATGAAACATGGCACAACAAGCTTTGATCGGACCACAAAACTGGACCTCCGCCACGAGCTCGCCATAGTTCTAATCGACCAAGGCCGGGCAAACGAAGCTTCTGTGCACCTTGCCGAAATTCAACAGGAAGTGTCAGCCGGGGGCGCCGATGTCGCGTTCCTTCTCAGCGTACGGCACGAGGCGGCCATCGTCATGATCGACAGGGGTGACCTCGATAATGCAGAGCGCGAATTCAGAGGCATCCTTTCCGATGCGCGGCTCGCCGGACTGCCAGACGATGATCGGAATATTTTAGGCGTCCAACTGGAGCTTGCTCTAGTTCTGATAAAGAAGGAAGAATGGGGGCCAGCAGAAGCGCTACTGAAAAAGCTCATCGAACGGTCAACCAACGCATTCGGTGAAAACAGCGAGCTAACGGTTACGGCAAACTTGCGATTGGGTAGGCTATACCGCGAGACGGAAGATTTCATGAAGGCGTTGAAATATCTGGAGTCCTCCCTATCCGCGGCTCAAGCCGTATACCTTCCCGATAGTCCTCTTATGCTTGCCATACGACACGAGTATGCGATCACGCTTAAGGCAGCCGGCAGCAAGAGGGAGGCGAGATCGGAACTCGAAGACGTCGTGGAAGCTTGCATTCGCGTCCTAGGTGAAGATCACCCCAGCACCCAGGCATCGATTCGGGCCCTCAATGAGCTGAAGTGACCGGGTTGGATGCCTACCATCCTGTACTGAGCTAATCGGGTGCTGACGTGTAGGGCCGGCCGGCGAAGCTGGCCTAGACTGATGTTGTGGACGTGAGGACAGACCAGGCCCGTCAAACAGCTCAGCAGCTGCTGGCTCTGCAGCTGCCCCGAAGGTGGCGACATGTTCAAGCCGTGGCCGCAAAGGCGGAGGCCATCAAATTTGTCGCGGCAGAAGATGCAGAGCTATTAGTCTCGTCCGCTTGGCTTCACGACATTGGATACTCGCCCGCGCTGGTAGATACCGGGTTCCATTCTCTCGATGGCGCTCGTTGGCTACTAAGGAGAGGTTGCAGCTTTCGCCTGGCTGCACTTGTGGCTAATCATTCCTGCGCTTCGTACGAGGCGGCAGAGCGGGGCCTGTATGACGATCTCGTGTCGGCGTTCCCGCTGGAACAGTCAGCTGCCTCTGATGCCTTATGGTACGCAGACATGACGACGGGCCCTGACGGCCAAAACCTCACTGTTGAAGAGAGACTTGCCGAGATTCGACAGCGATACGGCCCTGACGACGTAGTAACGCGGTTCTGGCTGAGAGCTGAGCCGGTTCTTTTGGAGGTAGTGCGTCGAACGCAGGCCCGCATAGCGGCTCAACCAATGTAGGGTGCGACCAGATGCTCGAAGCCGTGCCGGATGCGAAGCCGCATCGACGGGTGGATCAATAAGGCTGCCAACTCGTCCTGCGCGATCCACCGTACGGCCGACGACTCATCACTAGTCGTTGGCTCTCCTCCGATGTAGCGCCCACGGAAGCAGATCGAGAACTGCTGCCGCACCTCGCCATCGCTGTACTCGACCACGTGGTTCGGGTTGGTGTAGATCCCGACCATGCCTGTCACCTCGACGTCGACGCCGGTCTCCTCCCGCGTCTCGCGCACGGCCGTCTCGGCGATGTACTCGCCGAAGTCCTGGGCGCCGCCCGGCAGCGCCCACAGGCCATTGTCGGTCCGCGGGCGAGGGAATGAGACTCGGGGAAGTCCTCGGCCTGGAGGACAGCACGCGGTGCATCGACCCGGAACGCCAGGAGGTCCACGTGGTTCAACAACTGCGGTTTCACAAGGCCACCTACGGCGGCTTCTACCTCGCCCCACCGAAGGCCGGCTCAGTCGGCGACGTGGACCTGGACGACCACGTCGCGGAGGTCTTCGCGGAACACGTCCGCAAGTACCCGCCCGTCCTGGTCGAGCTGCCCGACGTCACGGCCGGCACGCCAGACCCCGGCAAGGAACCCAAGCGACGCTTTGTCCCGCTGCTGTTCACCGACGACCAGGGCCGACCGATCCACGACCAACGCTGGTCCGACCTGTGGCAGATCTGGCGCAAGGCGGCCGGCTGGCCCGACGAAGGCACCTTCCACTCCCTGCGGCACTACTTCGCCACCCGCCTGATCACCTCGGGTGCCGATCCCACGGACGTACAGAACGCGCTACGGCACTCCAGCCTGCGGATCACGCTGGAGACCTACGTCCACTGGTGGCCCAAGAAAGACCGCCGCCGCAACATCATCAGCAGCGCGCTTCACGACGCGAACGCCAAGCGGCAGCGATCCTCGAAAAGCCAAGATCCGCGCTGATTTGTACCGGATATGTACCCGCTGATCTTGCTGGCAGCGTTTCCGCTGCTCATCTGTGTTACTGGTGGAGCTGAGGGGATTTGAACCCCTGACCCCCTCGATGCGAACGAGGTGCGCTACCGGTCTGCGCCACAGCCCCTCCGCTGGCGTACCAGCGTCGGTCCCACCCGGCTTGCACCGGGCGGGCCGGCGACAAGGCTAACAGGTCACCGGCCCCCGGTGCGAATCGCCCCACCGGACGAGGAGATCTTGGCAGGAAAAGGCCCCCAGAGGGGCCGAAATTTACCAAGATCTCCGAGCCACCACAGGTGAGGACGGGAGAGGGCACTAGGCCGGCGCGTATGCGAGGTTCAGTACGCCGCTCTTGAACGTCTCCTGGCTCAGCAGCCGCAGCGGGTACGTCGGCGTCTCCTCGAACAGCCGCTGCCCGCGCCCGACGGCGATCGGGTGGACCAGCAGCCGCAACTCGTCCAGCAACCCGTTTGCCAGCAGCCACCGGACCGTGGTGGCGCTGCCCGACATGGCGATCTCCCCGTCGGTCTGTTCCTTGACCTCCCGCAGCCGCGCCGCGACCTGCTCGGAGTCCCCGGACAGCAGGGTCGAGTTCTGCCAGGTCGCCTCGGTGAGCGTGTTGGACAGCACGTACTTCGGCACCGAGTTGATGAAGGTCGCGAAGTCGGCGTCGAAGCCGTCGCCGGTGTAGTTCGGCCAGTACTCGGCCCACTCCTGGTACTGCCGTCGCCCCATCAGGAACGCCCTCATCTGCTCCACTCCGCGGCTGACGGCGGCGCCCATGTCGTCGTCGAAGTAGGGGAAGTGCCACTGGTCAGGCCGCTCCACGACGCCGTCCAGCGAGATGAAGAAGTTCGACACGATCTTGGCCATGGTGCGCTCCTGTACGTCACTCGTGGCCGGCCCTGCGCCGGCCCTCATCAACGCGTCGCACGACCTCCGCCGGATCCGACACCCGGGTCCAAGACTTTCCGCTCCAGATCGGGGACGTTGCGGTGTCCCGGTCACTCGGACACCGCCACGTCAGCGATGTGGCGCCGGGACACCGCGACGCCGACCAACGCCGACCAGCGCCGGCCGGGTCAGGCCGAGTGTGAGCCGCGGCCGGCCTCGTAGGCGCGGCCGCGGAGGCCGCCCGCCCGGCGGTAGGAGACCGAGCCGCCGCTGGCCGCCGGCGGCAGGTCCGCCGGCCGGTCCAGCCCCATCGCCGTACGCCGGACCGCCTCGCGCTGGGCGGCCAGGCGCCGCTGCGCCTCCCGGCGGGCCGCGGCGCGCCGCGCCTGCTCCCGGCGTACCTCGGCCTGGCGGGCGGCCAGCCAGGCCGCCTCCCGGGCCTCCGCGCGCCGCCGCCGCCGATCGGCCAGGGCCAGCTTCCGCAGGTGTACGACGTACGTCACGAGCAGGGTGCCGGTCACCGAGAAGCTGATCCAGAACCCGGGGCCGACCGCCACCACGCCGATCAGCTCGACGAAGTTGAGCAGCAGCAGCGCGGCCAGCACCCGGCGGCGGCGGTAGATCGCCGGGGTGTGCCGGCGGCGCTTCGGGGGGTGCCGCCGGCGGGACTTCGCGGGGGCGGGCGGCACCGAGCGGAGGCGGCTCGACCGGCGCGGGGCCGGCGGGGCCGAGGTCGGGGAAGCGGAACGATCCGTATCCGCAGACTCACTGAACGTAATCACGAGGTGACGGGGCGGGCGCACCGGTCGCCGTCCGGGCACGGTGCGCTTCCGTCGGCGGCGCTGGAGCACCCGCGCCGTCGACTGCGCCCGCTCCGCCACCAGCCGCTCGGTGGCGTCGTACCGACGGACCAGCGCCGGCGCGAGAGCGAGCAGGCCGGCGGCGGCGAGGACGGCGAGGAGCACCGAGGTCGGCACCCTCACCCCTCCCGTCACCAGATTCGGGGCGAGCGCCACTCGACCGCACCTTGTTCCGCCGTACGTCGTTCACGACGCAGATCGTGCGAGGCCCGCCGCGCTTGCCCACAGCTTGCAGTTACTTGAGGTTACGGGCCGCCGACCGGGTTGACCGTGCGCCGCGCCGGGCGTGGCGGGTCGGACGCGTCACCCGCGGCTGTCACGTACGCGGTGCCAGCGGGCCAGCAGCCCGCCCTCGGCGGCCACTTCCTCGCTGGTCATCGCGTATCCGATGTGGTCCCGCCAGGCGCCGTCGATGTGCATGTAGCGGACGTGGTACGCCTCCTCGCGGAAGCCCAGCTTCTCCACCACCCGCCGGGACGGCGCGTTCTCCGGCCGGATGTTCACCTCGATCCGGTGCAGCCCGCCGGGCCCGAACGCGTGGTCCACGGCCAGCGCCACCGCGGTGGGGATCACGCCGCGACCGGCCACCCGGGAGTCCACCCAGTAGCCGACGTAGCCGGAGCAGAACGCGCGCCGGACGATGCTGCCCACGTTGAGGTGGCCGACCAGCCACTCCTGCCCCTCCTCGCGCAGGCAGACCGCGAACGGCATCCCCTCGCCGATCCGCGCCGAGCGGCGCTGGTCGGCGTGGACCAGGCGGAACGCGGCTGGCGAGTTCATCTCGTCCCATGTGCCCGGCAGGTGGGACTCCCAGGGGGACAGCCAGGCCTGGTTGGCGCGCCGGATCTCCGACCAGGCGGCCGCGTCGGAGCGCCGGTAGGGTCGCAGCACCACCGGACCGTCCACCAGCACCGCCGGCCACCCGGGCGACCGCCGAAACAGGCTCACCTGCGCCTGTCCAGCAGGAGCACGTCCACCGTGGAGCCGGCGGCGGCGGTGGTGACCCGCTCGCCGAGGACCAGCAGGCCGTTCGCCTCGGCCAGGCCGGAGAGGGTGAACGGCCCGCCGGCCAGCGGCTGCACCGTGTAGCCGCCGCCGCGCCGCTCGGCCACGTGCGCGGGGCGGAACTCGCGCAGCCCACCCGGGGACGAGACCGTCTCCAGCAGGTGGGCCCGGACGCTGGGCCGGAACACCGGCTCGGCGCCGGCGAGCAGCTGGATGGCCGGGCGGGCCAGCACCTCGAAGCCGATCAGCGCCGCGCCGGGCTCACCGGGAAGACAGACCACCGGCACCTCCTCGGCGCCGACCGTACCGAATCCGAGGGCCGTTCCGGGATAGAGGGCCACCTCTGTGAAGGTCACCGGTCCGGCGCGGCCGCCCTCCCGGCGGGACAGGATCCGTCGGACCATGTCGCCGGGGCCGGTGCCCGTGCCGCCGGTGGTGATGATCAGGTCGGCCCGCAGCGTCTGGTCCTCCAGCAGGCCGCGCAGCCCCTCCGGGTCGTCGTCGCAGATCCCCACCCGATACGCGAGCGCGCCCGCCTCGGCGGCGGCGGCGGTCAGCGCGTGCGAGTTGGTGTCCACCACCTGGCCGGGCTGGCTGCCCCGGCCGACGTCGACCAGCTCGTCGCCGGTGGCCACGATGACCACCCGCGGGCTGGGCCGGACCACCACGTGCCCGATGCCGGTCGCGGCGAAGACGGCGACCAGAGCCGGCGAGACGTACGTGCCGGCGCGGGCGAGCAGGGTGCCGGCCGGCAGTTCCTCACCGGCACGGCGGACGCCGTACCCGCGCTTGGGGGCGCGGAAGATCTCCACGGCCGCCATGCCCTGGTCGGTCCACTCCACCGGGACCACCACGTCGGCGCCGATGGGCAGCGGCGCGCCGGCCGCCACCGAGAAACACGCGCCAGGGGTGAGCCGGACCGGGCGCCAGCTCGCCGCGCCCAGGTCACCGACCACGTTCAGCCGGATGCTGCGCCCACCGCGCGTACCGGAGGGGGCCGGGACGTATCCCGGCCCCCGGCTCCCTCCGGAGATGTCCTCCCAGCGCGCGGCGTACCCGTCCACCGCCGCCTGGTCGAAGGCGGGGTACGAGTGCGGCGCGACCACGTCCTCGGCGAGGACGTTGCCGTACGCCTGGGTGAGGTCGAGGTCGAGCGGAGGCAGCGCGCGTAACCTGCGCAGCACGCTGCCCAGGTAGTCGGCGAGCGGCGTCAGCTCGTTCGCGGCCGCCTCGGCGTCGGCCGTCGCGGTCATGTATTGGGACCGCCCGACGCGTTGCGCACGCCCTCCAGGATCGCCGAGGTGACCGTCTCGTCGCCCCGGTTGACGAACTCGGCGAGCCACTTGCGGAACTCGGCGCCCAGGTCCTCCCGCTCGGCGGCGATCTGGACGACGGTCTGGAGGTAGCCGAGCGGCATGCCGGTGTCGTAGCGGGTGCCCCGGTAGATGATGGCGTGCACCGGCACCCCCTCGTTGCGCAGGATCTCCATGGCGTCGGTCAGCTGGATCTCCCCGCCGCTGCCCGGCTCGGTACGCCGGATCGCGTCGAAGATCCGCCCCGGGAGCACGTACCGGCCGAGGACGGCGAGGTTGCTCGGGGCGTCCTCCGGCTTCGGCTTCTCCACCATGCCGGTGACCTTGACGATGTCGGCGATGTCGTTGAACTCCGGCTCGGCCGGCTCGACCGAGGCGATGCCGTACCGCTTGGTGTCGGCCGGGTCGACCTCGAAGAACGCCAGCACGATGCCGCCGGTGCGGGCCTGCAGCTCCAGCATGGCCGGCAGCAGCGGCTCGTCCATCTTGACGAACTCGTCGCCGAGCAGCACCGCGAAGGGCTGGTCGCCGACGTGGGACTCGGCGTACCCGACGGCGTGGCCGAGGCCGAGCTGCTCGGGCTGCCGGCAGGTGTAGATCTCGGCCAGCTCTTCGGGGCGGCGTACCGCCTCCAGCAGCTCGGGCTTGCTCTCCAGCCGCGCCTCCAGGTCGGGCCGGCGGTCGAAGTGGTCCACCATCGACGTCTTGCCGCGCCCGGTGACCAGCAGCACGTCGGTGAGGCCGGCCTGGGCGGCCTCCTCGACGATGTACTGCAGCACCGGCCGGTCCACGACCGGCAGCAGCTCCTTCGGGACCGCCTTGGTGGCCGGCAGGAACCGGGTGGCCAGGCCGGCCGCCGGGATCACGGCCTTGACCGCACGGGCGCGACCGGTCGCGGCGGCCGCTGAGGGGTTCGCTGAGTGCTCCGACATGTCGCGAGACTATCGGCCACGGCTCTGCCGCGGCGGGTGAGGACCGGAAGACGCGCCGCCCTGACCCCCGACCGGGGCGTCGGGGGCACCGGCCCGGGGCAGCCCGTCGGGCGGGCTAACCGTGGCGACCACCACGGGGATCTCCCGGGTGGGCGGCGGGTCGGGCGGCTCGGCCAGCCGGTAGCCGTCCCGACCGGCGGCCTTGGCCGCGTAGAGGGCATCGTCGGCGGCGTCGAGCACCTGCTGCCCGCCGGCGGCGTGGTCGGGGTAGACGGCGATGCCGATGGAGACGGTCACCGCCACCCGGACCGGCTCGCCCCCGTGCCCGTCCACCAGCACCGGCTGGTCCCGGACCACCGCGCCGAGCCGCTCGGCGACGATGGTCGCGCCCCGCGCGTCGGTCTCGGGCAGCAGCACCACGAACTCCTCGCCGCCCTGCCGGAACGCCAGGTCCACCTCGCGGATCTCGCCGCGTACCCGGCGGGCGAACTCGACGAGGACGGCGTCCCCGGCGGCGTGCCCCCAGGTGTCGTTGACGTCCTTGAACCGGTCCAGGTCGAGGGCGAGGACGCTGAGCATGCGGCCGAACCGGTTGGCCCGTTCCACCTCCCGCCGGATCGACTCGCGCAGGTAGCGGTAGTTCCACAACCCGGTGAGCGGGTCGGTCAGCGAGAGCCGCTGGGTCTCCTCGTGCACCCGGACGTTCTCCACCGCCACCGCCGCGTGGGCGGCGAACGTCCGCAGGGTGAACAGGTCGTCGTCGTCGAACTCCTCGGCGCCGAGCCGGTCGTAGAGGGCCAGCACCCCCAGCGTGCCGGAGCCCGCCGGCGCCGGCTCGTCGTCGGCCGGCGGGTGCCCGGGCCGGTCCGGGTCGCCGCGCCCGGTCAGCTCCGCCGCCCTCGGCGCGGCGAACGGCACCGCGATGTACGTCTCGCAGGTCGGTTCCCCGGTCGGGGCGTCCGTCGGCTCCCACCGCCCGCACAGCGGCTCCCCGGTGGCGGCCACCGTGCCGACCACCCCGGTCCCGGCCGGCACCCGCAGCGTCGCCGCGTCGTCGCCGGACCAGCGGTCGTCCAGCCCCTCGACGCACTGGCCGACGAGCACCCCCTCGCCGTCGAGCAGCAGCACCGCACCGGCCCGCGCGCCGGTCGCGGCGATCGCGCTGTGCAGGATCACCCGCAGGATGCGTTGCAGGTCGTGGGTGCTGGCCAGGGTGTCGCCGAGCACCGCCAGGTGCCCACGCAACTGGTCCCGGCTGCTGGTCAGTGCGGCCACGTAGCTGCCGGTCTCCCGGGTCATCCGGTTGAACGCACCGGCCAGCCGCCCGATCTCGTCCCGGCTGCGCACCGGCACCCGGGCGGTCAGGTCGCCGTGCGTCACCCGGTCCACCGCGCCGGCCAGCTCCGCCAGGGGGCGCGTGGTCACCCGGGCCAGCCGCCACGCGGCCAGCACCGCCAGCAGGGCGGCCAGCAGCACGGCGCCGACCAGCGCGACGTGCAGGCCGGGCGGGCGCTCCCCCGGCACCGAGAGCACCAGCGGCAGCGGCTGCCCCGGGGACGGGCCGACCCGCCGCACGTACCGGCCGTCGACGGTCTCGGTGACCTGGTCCCCGTCGACCGTGCGGGCGGCGGCGAGCACCGCGGCGCGTACCTGCCGGGTCTCGGTGGTGTGGGTGACCCGGTCGGTGCCGGCGGGGTCGTCGAGGAGGGTGACCGCGACCCCGGTCACCGCGGCGAGCCGCGCCACGAAGGCCGGGTCGACGGGCTGCGCGGCGGCGACCGTGCCCAGGTCGGCGCCGGCCGGGTCGCGGAGCTGGACCTGCGCGGCGAGGGCGCGGACCGGGCCGGCGACGGGCGGCGCGCCGGAGCAGTCCTGCCAGGGCCGGCCCGGGCCGCCGGGAGTGGCGTAGCTGGTCCGGCCGGCGGCGTCGGTGACCAGCACGGCGGCGGCCAGGCCGCGGCCCACCACCTGGTCCGCCGCGCGGGGGCGGGCGGCGGGGTCGGTGACCAGCGCGACCGCGTCGGCCGCCGCGCGCAACTGCTGGCAGAGGGCGTCCACGGAGGTACGCACCCCGGCGGCGGCCAGGCCCAGCCGCTCGGCGGAGCGGCTGTGGTCGACCGCTGCCATCGTGGATCCGACGAAGAAGGCGCCGAGCAGGACGGGGCCGAGCACCACCGCGAGGAAGGCCGCCGTCAACCGCCCGCGTAGCGTCAAGCTTCCCCCTGGAAGTTCTGCGCCCCTTGCTGCGATGCTGACACAGAGCGACGGGGAGACAAGCGTTGCGTCAGGAGTGTTGCGTGCCGGAATTTACGGATGAAGCGGATGCGACGCATGCTGCGAAGCGGGAGTTGCGGGTCGCGCTGCTCGCCCACCGCCGGTCGCTGCCCGCGCCGTCCCGGGCGGCAGCGGCGGCGCGCGTCCAGGCCGAGCTGACCTCCCTGGTACGCCGGCTCCGCCCGGCCCGGATGACCGCGTACGTGCCGGTCGGCTCGGAGCCGGGCGGGAGCGACCTGCCGGCGGTGCTGCGCGCCGCGCTGCCGCCCGCGGGAGAGTTGCTGCTGCCGGTGCTCCGCGACGACCTGGACCTGGACTGGGCCGCGTACACCGACGCGGGGTCGCTGCGGGCCGCCGGTCGGGGCCTGCGCGAGCCGACCGGCCCCCTTCGCGGCCCGGACGTCGTGGCCGAGGCCGATCTGGTGATCGTGCCGGCCCTGGCGGTGGACCGCCGGGGGATCCGGCTGGGCCGGGGCGGCGGCTCGTACGACCGGGCGCTGGCCCGGGTGCCGGCGACGGCCCTGACCGTGGCGCTGCTGCACGACGGTGAACTGGTCGAGGTGGTGCCCGCGCAGCCGCACGACCGACCGGTCCGCGCCGTGATCACCCCCACCGACGGCCTGCGTACGCTGGCCCCGGCGACGGTTGTCTGACGGCACACTTCCGCTGGACGAATCCTCGCCGATGACGCACCATTGGCACTCGGAAGCGTCGAGTGCCAACCGGCCGTGCCAAGATCCGGAGGAGAACGTGCCCACGTACCAGTACGCCTGCACCGCGTGCGGCCACCAGCTCGAGGCGGTGCAGTCTTTCTCTGACGAGCCGCTGACCGAGTGCCCGGCGTGTGAGGGGCAGCTGCGCAAGCTCTTCAACTCGGTCGGCATCGTGTTCAAGGGCTCCGGCTTCTACCGCACCGACTCCCGCTCGTCCGGTTCCGACACCGCCACGAGCACCACGAACACGCCGGCGAAGTCCGAGTCGTCGTCCAGCGGCTCGTCGAGCACGTCCGGTTCGTCGAACGGCTCGACCAACTCGAGCAGCGGCTCGTCCACCAAGGCCCCGGCCGCCAGCACCTCCTCCTGAACCAGACCTATACGGCAGAGGGGTGGGCACCGCGAACGCGGGCCCACCCCTCTGCCGTGCTGGTGACTAGCGTGGCGCGGGGACCGGTGGCCCGCTGCGCGCCGCGGCCCGGCGGCCGGCGAGGAACAGAATCAGGCCGAGGGCCAGACCGAGCAGTCCGAGCCCGCCGCCGATGCCGCCGACGACCAGGTACGACGTGTCCCACGGCTGCCCGATACGCAGTGGGGTGCCGTCGTCGCCGGGGCCGAAGTGGCCGCCCACGCCCTCCTTGCCGACCGGCAGGGCAGCGCTGCCGGGCTTGAGGCGGGCGGCCGCCTTGAGCGCGGCTTCGGCGTCGACCACGCCGTACCCGGTCTGCGGGTTGTGCCCCTTGCGGTAGGTCGAGGCGGTCTGCTCGAGAAGCTGTTCGACCTGGCGCGGCGACAGATCGGGATACTTCGCCACGATCAGTGCCGCAACGCCCGCGGCGAGCGCAGTGGCCGACGAGGTGCCCTGGACCTTCTTGCGCCCGCCGTCGATATTGGCGGAGTAGATCTCCACCCCGGGCGTGACGACGTCGACGTAGTTGTGGACCTGGGAGAACTCCGCGCGCGTGCCCCGTGGGGTGGCCGCGCCGACGGCGATCACCCCCGGGTACGCCGCCGGGTAGGACAACTCGTTGAGCTCGTCACCCGCGTTGCCGGCGCCGGCGACCACCACCACGCCCTTCGACAGGGCGTACGCGATCGCCTCGGCTTCGCGGTGAACGTAGGCCCCGAGAGATGTCTCACTGCCGAGCGACAAGGAGATCACCTGCACGCCCTGGTCGGCTGCGGCACGGATCGCCCGCTCCACCGCCACCCCTTCGCGCGCCTCCTGCTCCGGGTTCTCGCCGTAGTACTCGATCCCCTCCAGCCAGGTCTTGTAGTCCGGATCCTCCCGGTCGCGGATGGCGCGGAAGCCCAGCACCTTGGCGGCCGGTGCCACATCCAGCACGCTGGATGCCATGGAGGTGCCGTGGCGGCCGTACCACGACTCCTTCTGGTCCGTTTCGGCGAGGAAGTCGATGCCCTCCGTGGCTCGGCCGCGCAGCGCCTTGTGATCCGTGCGGATCCCCGTGTCGATGACGGCGACCGTGACCCCTTCGCCCTTGCTGATCTTGTGCGCGGCCGATACGGAGAGCACCGCCAGTTCCCACCCGTTCGGCGCCGCGAGGGCCGGGCTCGGAGCGACGGCGACGACGCCGGCGGTCGCGGCGAGCACGGCCGGGACGGCGACCAACTGGCATACCCGTGACGAAAGCTTGCTCACTGACCCCGCCCCATGATCGTGCTGTCCAGCTCGTGGGCGAACCCTCGCAGCAGAATGTCGGACGTGTTCGAATAGCCTTGCGTCTCTTCCTCGCCGTCCAGCCGCCACTCCCCCGGCAGGACCCCGATGTCCCGGGTGCCGTCGGCCGGGCCGACCGAGATCGCCGCCACGTAGGGCAGATCACCCCCGACCCCGCTCGCGCCGCCGGCGAGGGCCCGCTCCTTGACCCACTTCGCGGCGAGCGTGCCGGGAACCGCTACGGGAAAGACCAGCGGTCCGGGGTCTTTGGCCCAGGAGAACTCCTCAGCGACGGCCTCGGCCTCGCCGGAGGAATCGAGCACGACGAGCGCGATGGTCGCCGCTACATCCCCGCCGATGTGCACGTACGTCGCACGCAGTGCCGTCTTGCAGCCCTTCGCCGCGACGGCTTTCGCGAAATCCTTCCGAAGCGCCTCGTTGCAGGACGCCTCCTTGGCGATCCCCTGTCGCGACCACGCGCGGGTCTCCTCGTCGCCACGTGGCCAGCCGAGGTAGTCGGGGAAGATCTGGTCGGCCTTCAGGTTGTGCCAGGCCACCGGGGCGAAGGCATCGTTCGAGACCTGGATCTGGTGGTTCTTGTAGGCCTGCAGGACGACGACACCGCCGAGCAGCAGGGGAAAGATACTGAGCGCCGCGAACACGATGCCGAAGACCTTGCGCTTCGTCCCCTTCCGCTTGACCGGCGGCGCCGGCAGGCGACCGGGCGGCATCCCGTACGGGGACGCTCCTGCCGGTGACGGTGGCATCGCGGGATAACCCGGTGGGGGCGGCGGCCCCGGAAACGACTGGGGTGGCTGAGGGTATGACAACGCGGTCCTTCCTGCACCGCCCGGCGTACGCCGGGCGCCCGGCCGGCTAGCTCAACCTGACACCTGGCGCGGGCGTTTGGGCAAGATCATGGCAAGCGCCGATTTCCCGTTTCGTCCGGCCCGCCCCGCTGTCGCAGACCCTGGGAACGCCCCGCACCGGCCGACCGGCTCAGACCCACCGCCGAGCAGCACGCCCCGCTGCCCATCCGTGATCAGCAGCTACCACGGGCCGGCGGCGGCCGGAGGTTGTCCACAGGCGGGCGGGTTTTCCACAGGGCGGCCTGCCGGGACAGCGCCACTTCACCCCGGATTCCTAGCCTGCTACCCGTCTGAGCGGATGTCGGGGCGGGAGGGACGCGGGTGGCGGGCGAGGGATCACTGCAGCCGGTGCGCTGGCGCGGGCTGCCGCGCGGCGGGACCCTGCTCCGGGTGGCGGTGGTCGCCGTGCTGCTCGGCCTGGCCGCCGCCGTCCTCCAGACACCCGCCGGCTGTCCGCCGAGCACGGCCCCGGCCGGCCCCACCCCGGCCACGAGTCCGGCGAGCCCTGGCCCCGGGCAGTCGACCGCCGCGCTGCCCCTGCCCAGCGGCTCGGTCGGCGTGCCGGTCCGGCTGGCCGAGCCGGCCGCGCTCGCCGTGCTCCGCCCGGGCGCCCGGGTCGACCTGCTGGTCGTACCGGCCGGTGCGGCCGGCAAGGAGGCGAGACTGCTCGCGCCGCGGGCGCTGGTGCTCGACGTGGTCGGCGGCGGGGCGGTCGACGGCTCCTCCGCGCTCTACCTGGCGCTCCGGCCCGAGCAGGCGCAGCAGGCCGTCGGCGTGCCCGAGGGCAGCCGCTTCGCGGTGGTGGTACGCGGATGACCGGCAGCAGTCACGCCAGATGACGCGACCCGTGGGCGGTCAGCCCCAGTGTGGCGGGCGCTCGGCGAGCAGCCAGTCGTCGTTGTTGCCGCTGGGTCGTTCACCCCAGCCATGGTCCGTGTCGTCGCTGGTCTGCTCGGGCAGCACCGCGAAGTCGTCGCTGAGGTCGACCACGCGGTCGTCGTCGCCGCGTGCGCCACGCATCCCGGGATCGTCCACGAGAGGCAAGGATACCGGCGAACGGCACCAGCTCGACCAGCCCGCGTGCCGGCTCGGCGTGGCTCGCCCGTCGCGTCCGGCGGGCCGTGCGGCCGGGGCGTTGGTAGCGTCGGACGGCGTGACGACGTCGAGCGATGGCAGCCCCGAGGACGAGTTCTGGCGACGCCCGACGCCGGACCAGGCGACCGGCCACGTCAACGGCGGCGGGCGGGCGGCCGAGGTAGTCGCCGCCGCAGCCGAGTCCGGCGGTCCGGCGTCGAGTTCCGGGCAGCCCGCCGCGGCCGACCCGTCCGAGTCCGGCAGTCCCCGGGCCGACGCATCGCCCGATTCCCGGTCCGGCATGAGCCAGGCCGACCGTTACTGGTCCGGCGCGTCGGAGAGTCCGTGGGCCCGGCCGGAGCCGACCAGCGCGCCCGGAGCCGGCCCGGGACCGGCCGACAGCAGCGGCCAGCCCGGCGCGGGCGGCTGGCCGGGCGCAGGCGGCCAGCCCGGTGCGGGCGGCTGGGCGGCGAGCAACGCGGCGGCCAGCGGCTACCCGGGGCCGCCGCCGACCACCCCACCCCCGCCCGGCTGGCGACCTCCGGTGCACGTGCAGCCCGCGCCGCCCCGGCGGTTGCCTCCCCAGGACATGGCCGCCATGGACCAGGCGGAGCAGCAGGCCCAGCGACTCACCTACGGCATCGGGGCGGTCGCCGGGGTGGTGCTGGTGATCCTGACGTGCCTGCTCTGCTCGCGGGTGATCTTCTGAGCCGGCCGTCCGGTGTCAGACCTGACCGCTCCACACCAGCTGGGCACCGCTGTCGCCGGTCAGGTAGACGTACACCAGCGCGAACACGGCGAGGACGACCACCACGCCGGTGAGGACGGGGGCCAGCCACCGGGGCAGGCTGCGGGCCCGAGGGTAGCCACCGGTCACCAGCAGGAGCAGGAGCGCCGCCACGGCCAGTCCGAGGACGAACCAGAGCAGGTTGTCGCCGTACTCGGAGTGCTGGTGGATCTTGTCGAGAAACTCGCCGCCGGCGCCCCTCTCCCGCTGGACCTCCTCGAACGCCTCGCCTGATTCGGTGGCCAGCCAGGTCGCGATCGGGGTCACCACGGCGAGCACGGCGACCGCCCAGCCGAAGCGGGACCGCCACCGTGGCAGCAGCCCGTAGGCGGAGGCCAGCAGCGCCAGCAGCGGTACGAACACCACGACGGCGTGCACGATCAGGACGTGGCCCGGTAGACCGTTGATTTCCTTGAACACCGACACCTCCGGCAGTGGATGCGCCTTCCGCGGCAGTCAGGGTACGTCGATGGCAGGCGCACGACGCAGCTGACGAACCAGTACCACGCGCAACATGTCCCGCCGGTTCAGTCCGCCCCGGCCACGCCCCGCCCGGCCTGTGGTCGGGGCCACCCTTACCAGGCGTCACTTGTCGGTCAACGGCGCCCGTGCTGTCATTGCTGCATGTCAAGCGGCGAGGAACTGCTCCGGTCGAAGGGCCTGCGGGTCACCCGACCGCGGCTCGCCGTGCTGGACGTGCTCGCCGCCGGCGGCCACCTGGAGGTCGACGAGATCACCCGTCGCGTCCGTGAGCGCCTCGACTCGGTCTCCACCCAAGCGGTGTACGACGTGCTCGGCGCGCTCTCCCGAGCCGGGCTCTCCCGCCGCATCGAGCCGGCCGGCAGCCCCGCCCGGTACGAGGCGCGGGCCGGGGACAACCACCACCACGTCGTGTGCCGGGGCTGCGGTGAGATCGCCGACGTCGACTGCGCGACCGGCGACGCGCCCTGCCTGGACCCGAACACCGCGCACGGCTTCGAGGTCGACGAGGCGGAAGTGACCTTCTGGGGTCTCTGCCCCGCCTGCCAAACCCGCCGCTCCGCCGACGACTGACTGCTCGGCGAAGTCGGGGACGCCGGCCCGTCGCCTCGGCGCGCCACGCCACGCCCGACCAGCCCGCCGGCGGCTGCCATCAGGGCACGCGAGGGCGGCCGGAGGCGTGGCACTCTTGGGCCGTGGACTCGGATGACCTCGGCCTCTTCGGTCCCGGATCGGTCACGTGGAAGGTGCACGAGGAGCCGGTCCTGATCGTCGCCGGCCTCCGCTCGCTCTACCTCCAGGCGCTGCACCCCAGGGCGATGGCCGGGGTCGCCCAGAACAGCAACTACCGCACCGACGCGTGGGGCCGGCTGGTGCGGACCGCCACCTACGTGGCGACGACGGTCTACGGCACCACGGCCCAGGCGGAAGCCGCCGGCCGCCGGCTGCGTACGCTGCACGCCCGGATGCGGGCCACCGACCCGGTGACCGGGGAGGAGTTCCGGATCGACGACCCGGAGCTGCTGCGCTGGGTGCACGTCGCCGAGGTCGAGTCCTTCGTGAGCACCGCCCGCCGGGCCGGGCTCGCCCTGACCGACGCCGAGATCGACGGCTACTACACCGAGCAGCGCCGGGCGGCGGCCCTGGTCGGGCTGGACCCGGCCGACGTGCCGGGCACCGCCGCCGAGGTGGCCGACTACTACCGGCGCATCCGTGCTGACCTGCGGATGACCAAGGAGGCGGCGGAGACCGCCCTCTTCCTGACCGCCCCGCCGATCCCGTGGAAGCTCAGCCTGCCGGTGAAGCTCGGCCTGCACCTCGGCCCGCCGCGCTGGGCGTACCTGGGGATCGCCGGCACCGCGCTGGCGCTGCTGCCGGCGTGGGCCCGGCGGCTGTACGGCGGCCTGGGCCTACCCACCACCGCGCTCTCCGCGGACCTCAGCGTCCGGGCACTGCGGCTCGCCCTGACGGCGGTGCCGCGCCGCTACCGGGAGGGGCCGTTGCAGCAGGCCGCGAAGGAGCGCGCCGCCCGTCTCGGCATCGCCGCCTAGACCGCTGGTCCGGCTGCGGCGAACCGCGCCATCCGGCCGCCCGGACAGCCCCGGATACCGCGTCCCGCAGCCCTGGCCGGGGCACCCACCCAAACCGACGTGCCCGGATCTTGGCAGATCGAAGTGCGTGCCACCGGCGACGCGGGGGGTTGGCCCAGGAACCGGGCGAGAAGGAGTCAGCCCAGGTCGGAGGCGGGTTCGGCGGGCCGGTCCATGGCCGCCCACGGGTCCTTGCCGGGGGTCTGCGCACCCGCCGGGCAGCTGCGCCGGTAGTCGCACCAGCCGCAGCGCGGCCCCGGGGTGGCCGGGAATTCCTCGTCCGGGTCGGCGCCGTCGGCGACCGCCCGCTCGGCGGCCACGATGTCCCGGGCGGTCTCCTCGGCCCGGGTCAGCTGCCGCTGCAGCGACTCGGTCGTGTGCTCGTGCGCGGCGACCGTGCCGGTGGGCAGGTGGTGCAGCTCGACCCGGCGGCACGGCCGGCGGAACACCCGCTCGGCCGCGTACGCATAGAGGGCCAGGGCCTGCGAGCCGCGGGCGTCGTCGGCGTCCAGCCCGGCGCGGCCGGTCTTGTAGTCGACGATGACCAGCTCGGGCCGCCCGTCGGGGCCCCGGCGGGAGTCGATCCGGTCGGCGCGGCCGTTCAGGGCGAGCACCGCGGTCTTCACGGCGACGACCCGCTCCACCCCGACCGGCTCGTCGGCCGGGTCGAGGCCGGCGACGTACGACTCCAGCCAGGCCAGCGCCCGGCGGAAGGCGTCCCGCTCCTGCTCCTCGTCGCGGTAGCCCTCGCGCACCCAGGTGCCCTTGAGCAGGGTGGCCAGCACCTCGGGGCGGCGACGGTCCGGCGCGAGCGCGTACCAGTTCTTCAGAGCGGTGTGGACGCTGGCGCCCAGCGAGTTGTGCGCCCACGGCGGACCCTTGGGCGGCGCGGGCCGGTCGACGTACGCGTAGCGGTAGCGCCGGGGGCAGTCCACATACGCCCCGAGCTTGCTGGGGGTGCAGACGAAGAGGCGTTCCGGCATGCCCTCGAAGCCGAGCTGCTCGGCCTGCTCGGCGCGAGGTCGGGGCGGGCGGCCACCGGTCGGTCGTCCGGTCGGGGAGGGTCGTCGCACGCCTGCGATCCTGCCACCCCGGTACGACAGCCCGCCGCCCGCGGGCCGACGACGCGGCCGGCAGCGAGGCGCCGGCGGGTCAGCGCATGGTGATGAAGTGGGTCACGAATGCGGCGATCGCGTCGGCGATGAGCTGCACCGCGATGGCGGCCAGCAGCAGGCCGGCGATCCGGGTGAGCACCTCGATGCCGCCGGGCCGCAGGATCTTGACGATCACGCCGGAGAAGCGCAGCGCCAGCCAGACCGTGACCATCACCGCGACGATCGCGAGGGCGATCGCGAGGTAGTCGGTGGGCCCGCCGGCCCGCTGCACGAAGAGCATGGTGGCGACGATGGCGCCCGGCCCGGCCAGCAGCGGGGTGCCCAGCGGCACCAGGGCGATGTTGGACGTGGTCGGCTGGCTCGGGTCGTCGGCCTTGCCGGTCAGCAGCTCCAACGCGACCAGCACCAGCAGCAGCCCGCCGGCGGCCTGCAACGCCGGCAGGGACACGTGCAGGTAGGCCAGGAGCGTCTGCCCGGCCACGGCGAACACCACGATCACCCCGAGCGCCAGCGCCACGGCCTGCCAGGCGGCCCGGTTCCGGTCCCGGGCGGGGAGCGGGCCGGTGAGCGCCAGGAAGATCGGCAACATGCCGGGCGGGTCGACGATCACCAGCAGGGTCACGAAGACCTCGCCGAAGAGCTTGAGATCCACCCGGACACGGTAGCCGCGCCGTCCGGAGGCTTCAGCCTGAAGCGACTGGGGTCACCCCGCTAGCCGCGGCCACGATCCGCTCGTACGCCCCGGGGTCGGTGGTGTGCGCGCCGAGCCGGAGCGTCTTGTGCGTCCCGTGGAAGTCCGACGACCCGGTGACCAGCAGGCCCAGCTCGGCGGCGAGCCCGCGGACGTGCGCGCGCTCGGCCGGCGTGTGGTCCTCGTGGTCGGCCTCCAGGCCGGCCAGGCCGGCCGCCGCCAGGTCGGCGATCAGCTCGTCCGGCACGATCCGGCCGCGCCGGCTGGCCCGGGGGTGGGCGAAGACCGGGACTCCGCCGGCCGCCCGGACCAGCGCCACCGCCCGAAACACGTCGATGTCCTCCTTCGGCAGCCGGTACCGCTCCCCCAGCCAGTCCGGCCCGAACGCCTCGCTCGTGGTGGCGACCAGCCCGGCCCGGATCAGTGCCTGCGCGATGTGCGGGCGGCCGACGGACCCGCCGGCCGCGCCGGCCAGGATCTCCCGCCAGCTCACCTTGATCCCGTCGGCCTGGAGCAGCCGGACGATCCGCTCGCCGCGCTCCTCCCGGGCGCGCCGGACCCGGGCCAGCTCCGCGACCAGCTCCGGCTCCGCCGGGTCGAAGAGGTACGCGAGCAGGTGCAGCGGCAGCGCCGGCTCGACGCCGTGCCACCGGCAGGAGAGCTCCGCGCCCCGGACCAGGGTGAGCCCGGACGGCAGCGCGCGGACCGCGGCGTCCCAGCCGGCCGTGGTGTCGTGATCGGTGATCGCCACGACGTCGAGACCGGCCCCGGCGGCGGCCCGGACCAGCTCGGCCGGGCTGAGGGTGCCGTCACTGGCGGTGGAGTGGGCGTGCAGGTCGATCCGGGCGGCCGAGGTCACCCCGCCGACGCTACCGCCCGGCCACGCCCCACGCCGGTGCGGGCGGCACGCCGGTCAGGAGCGGATGTCGGCCACCACCACCGGGCGCTCGCCCGGGTCGACCCCGTCGACCGGCGACCCGGTGGGACGCTCGCCGGCCAGCACCCGGTCCGGGCGGACCCGGACCAGTTGGCTGGCGGCGTCGACGTGCAGGGCGACCCCGCCGCGGCTCCAGGCCACCACACCGGTCACCGCCGGTCCGGCCGCTCGGGCCGCGACGGTCGCGCCCAGGGTGCCGAGGTCGACCAGGAGGGCGTTCTTCCGCGTGCCGTTCACCAGCAGCCACCGCCCGTCGCCGGAGACCCCGCCGAGGCCGTCGGTGGCGAGTTGCGGCCCGCAGCCGGTGCGGACGGTGGCGAGGGCGCGGGCCGGGTCGAGCAGGGCCAGGCAGGGGCGCCGGGGCGTGCCGGCGGAGACCTGGCCGACCACCCGGCCGTCGGGCAGCTCGCCGTAGACGTTGAGCACGTCCCGGTTCGCGGCGCCCGGCAACCCGCCCGCCGACCGACGCCAGACGCTGAACCCGCCCCGGCCGGGCTGCCGGATCAGGACCGCGTCGCCGGCGAAGCCGACCGGCACCGCCCCCTGCGGGGCCGCGGCCCGGGTGGTCGCGACGAGCTGGCCGCCGACCAGGCCGGCGGCGTGGAGTTCCGGCCCGTCGCGCCACGCCACCTGCCGCCCGTCCACCGCGACCGCGACGGCGTCCGCGCCGGCCAGCAGCACCTGGGGCGGGCTGCCGTTGGGCGGCACCCACCAGAGGGTACGGCCGGCCGTGGTGGCCGCCGAGGTGATCAACCAGCCGCCGTAGTCGGGGACGCGCTGCGCTCGTTCGATCGGGCCCGCACCGGCCAGCTCCCGGCGCTCGCCCCCACTGGTGTGCAGCCAGGAGCCGATGACCAGGTCCAGTTCGGCGCGGACCGGGTCCGGCATCGGCGACGGGGCGGTGGACGCGGTGGGCAGCGGGGAGGGCGTGAAGCCACGCGGATCGCCGAGCACCACGGTGGGGGTGCGCCCCTGGCCGGCCGGCCCGCCGAGCTGGGCCACGCCGGTGGTGACCAGCGCCGTGGCCATCCCGGCCAGGGCGAGGCCGGTCAGCGTCCGGCGCCGGCCGGTCCGCCGGGCCCGCCGGAGGGCCACCCCGGCCGGGTCGGCGGCGAGCGGGCGTGGCGTCTCGGCACGACGGGTGAACGTCTCCCGCAGCGCCCGCTCCAGCTCGTCCTCGGTCACAGGGAATGAACGCTCCGGGTCGCCCGTCCGGTTGTCGCAGGTATTCGGCGTGCGGCTCATGACGCCCCCCTCGCTGTGCTCGGGACCGCCATGAGGCACCAACGCATTGAGCTTGATGATCCGCTCGCTCATCGGGTCTCCACCGGGACGGTGGCGGCGCGGCGGACGGCGGCTGGGCCGCCGGAGAGGGCGGTCGGCCGGACCACCGGCGGTCGGCTGGCCGCCGGCGGCGCGACGGGTGGCGACGGCGGCGCCGGCGGGGCGGCGGCAGGCCGCGCGGGCCGGGCCGGCGCGGCCGCCGCCGGCTCGGCGGGCAGGCCGAGGGCGGCCTCGGAGCCCAGCCGGCGGCGCAGGGTGTTCAACGCGCGGGAGGTCTGGCTCTTCACGGTGCCGGGCGAGATCTCCAGCAGCGCGGCGGTCTGCGCCTCGGACATGTCCTCGTAGAACCGGAGCACCAGCACGGCCCGTTGCCGGGCCGGCAGCGCCTGCAGGTGTCGCCAGAGCGCGTCCCGGTCGAGCTGCTGCTCGATCTCGTCGACCCCGGCCCGTTCGGGCAGCACCTCGGTCGGGCGCTCACCGTGCCACCGCCGCCGCCACCAGCTCGTCGACGTGTTGACCATGACCCGGCGGGCGTACGGCTCGATGGCCTCGATCCCGCCGAGCCGCTTCCAGGCCAGGTACGTCTTGGTCAGCGCGGTCTGGAGCAGGTCCTCGGCCGTCGCCCAGTCCCCGGTCAGCAGGTACGCGGTGCGCAGCAGGGCCCCGGAGCGGGCCGCGACGAACTCGCGGAACTCCTCCTCCAGCGGGTCCCTGCTCGCCACCGCTCACCTCCGCGCCCCGTCCTGTTTCGCAGGTTGCCACGTGCCGGGGTGTCGGGTCGACGGCAAATGGTGTGCAGTTTCTCCGATGTTCGGACGAAAACCTTCAGGCGCCGTCGTCGGCCTTGGCCTCGTCCGCCTCCTTGCCCAACCGGGCCTCGACGGCCTGCGGCTCGTACATCTCCTCGACGACGCGCAGGTAGAGCTCGTTCGGGTTGGGCAGGCTCTTGATCTCGCGGAGCGCCTGCTCCTGACCGGCCGACTCCAGCACGAAGGTGCCGTAGTTAAGCGCCCGGCCGGCCGGCGACTGCTCGTATTTCATGTCGGTCACCCGGACGAGCGGCATCATGGCCACCCGTCGGGTGACGATGCCGTCCACCACCATCACCCGTTTGTTGGTGAGGATGAAGCGGTTGTACCACCATTCGGCGACCTGCCAGGCGACCCAGCCCATCACCAGGAACCACAGCAGGACGGCGACGGTGGTCAGCGCGCCGGTCTGCCGTCCGGCGAGGAAGCCGGAAAGGTAGCCGAGAATGAACGTCGCCAGGATGCCGATGATCAGCGGCTTGGCGATGTAGACCCAGTGCCGCTTCCACTCGCCCCGGAACCGCTCAGTGGGGAACAGGTAGCGCGCGGCCAGCGGGCTCGGCTCGTCCTCGAGCGGCAGCACCCGACGGGGCGTCCCGCCGGTGGCGTCGGCCCGCAGGCCGGCCAGCTCCTCCTCGCTGATCGGCGGCGGCTGGTAGCCGCCCTCGGGGTCGCGGATCCAGGCGCGGCCGGAGCGGCCCTCGCCGGCGTAGCCGGGGCCGTCACCGAAGGCGGCGTCGTCCGAAAGGGAGGGGCCGTCGCCGTAGCCGGCTCCGGCGGCGAAGCCGGGGCCCTCATCGGGCTCGATCCGGGGGATGGGCTCGGTGTCGCGCTCCCGGCGCTCGCGATCGGGGTCGTCGGGGTCGAACGGTGGACCGGAGGGGCTTCCCATCGGCGGCTAGGCGACCAGGCTGGTGAAGAAGTCGCCGAAGCCCTGCGCAATGTCCATGATGCCGCCGCCGAGAGACTTGAACACGTCGGCGGCGGAGTTCGGCCGGTACGCAACGAAGAAGATCAAGAATGCAATGCCGGCCCAGGTGAGGACCTTCTTGACCATAGCGGGCCATCCTCTCGCGCGGCGCCGGGTTTACCGCAGTGGCACCCAGAGTATCAGTATGGTGTCGTACAGTGAATATCTGCGCACGTTCCCCGACCCGTCCGTGCGGGCCGGTCAGGCCCGCCCGTGCAGGTACGGGGATGGTGCGCCGTACACGAGTTCGGGCGGAGTCCACTCGGTGAGGTCGTGCAGCACGACTTCTTCCGCGAGGAGGTGACCCGCACTCGCCGGCCAGGCTATCGCATGCAGCCACATTCCCCGAGCCTCGCCAGCGTACGCACTTCGATCCGCCGGTGAATTCACGAGCCACAGTGGAGTGGGGTGGCCGCCCACCCGGATCTTGGCGTGGGGCACCCGTTCGGGGTGACCCGGGCCGGGGTCCGTGAGCGCCTCCGCGACCTGCGGTCCCGGGTCGGGACCGGGCAGCCCGGCGAAGCGGGACCCGAGCCCGACGCCCGGCTCCTCGGCCACGAAGAGCAGGTCGGCCGGTCCACCGTCGAGGGGGGCCGGTCCGGCGCAGGCCACCGCGGTGGCGCGTACCCCGCTCCGGTCGTCCCCCGCCCAGGCCACCCCGGTCAGCGTCCACCCGGCGGGCAGCGGCCACGGGCACCACAGCGGCACGCCCCGCCGGTCGGGCGGCTCGGCGTCGGCGGCCACCCGCTCCACCACGCTGGTCAGGATCCCGGCACCGATGCGCTCGGGAACGTGCAGCGGCGGCACGGGACCGCAGCGCAGGCATCGGGACTCACCGTGCATCAGGTCCGGCTCCCGGACCGGGCCCGCGCACCTCGGACAACTCACCGCGACGCTCACGTTTCCACCGTCGCCCCGGGGCGGCGGGGCGTCAAGCGGAGCGGCGGGATCCGGGAAACCGGTCAGTCCGGCGGCGGCCCGGCGTACGACCGGATCCAGGCGTGCATGGCGATGCCGCTGGCCACCCCGGCGTTGATCGACCGGGTCGAGCCGTACTGGGCGATGGAGAAGAGCTGGTCACAGGCGGCGCGGGCGGCGTCGGACAGCCCCGGTCCCTCCTGGCCGAAGAGGAGGACGCAGCGGCGCGGCAGGGTGCTGGTCTCCAGCGGCTTCGAGCCGGGCAGGTTGTCGATGCCGACCACCGGCAGGCGCTGCGCCGCCGCCCAGGCGACGAACTCCTCGATCGTCGGGTGGTGCCGAACGTGCTGGTAGCGGTCGGTCACCATGGCCCCGCGCCGGTTCCACCGCCGCCGCCCGACGATGTGCACCTCGGCGGCGAGGAAGGCGTTGGCGTTGCGGACCACCGTGCCGATGTTGAAGTCGTGCTGCCAGTTCTCGATGGCCACGTGGAAGTCGTGCCGGCGCCGGTCCAGGTCGGCCACCACGGCCTCCCGGCGCCAGTAGCGGTAGCGGTCCACCACGTTGCGCCGGTCGCCCGCGGCGAGCAGCTCCGGGTCGTACCGCGGGTCGTCCGGCGGGTCGCCGGGCCACGGCCCCACACCCACGTCGAGCTGGTCGTCGGTCACGGTTTCCAGAGCGTACGGCCTGGTCCGCGCCGCCCGCGGCGAGGGTTCGGCGGGCCGGTGTCCGGTGTCCGTCACCGCACGGCCCCCCGAAGCGGTCTCCGGTCGCCTACGCTTCTCGGCCATCGACGGGGGTGCGGGATGAGGACACGGGTAGGGCGGACCGCGACGTCGCTGCTGCTCGCCGGCCTGGTGACGGCGGGCTGCGGCCCGACCAGCGGGACGGCCGCGCCGGGCGGCGCGACGCCGACAGCCCCCTCGTCAGGCTCGGGCACCGCCGGGCCGACTCCGGGACCGTGGCCGAATCCCAGCGCCCAGCCGGCGGACCGGGTGCTGCGCACCGGCATCCGGATCGGCGACGACGAGTTGGTGCTCAGCCCCGCCGCCAGCGGCCGCTTCATCGACATCGCCTGGTTCGACACGCGCACCGGCCACTATCTGCCCCGCATGCCCGAGGACGAGAACTTCCGTTCGGCCTACGGCGACACCCAGGCCCTGCCCTTCTTCGAGGTACGCGAGCGCCCCGCCCCGGACGGCCGGCTGATCACATACGGATTCGCCTCGACTCGAGTGGCCCGGGCGACCATCGCCCAGCCGGGCTACCCGACCGCCACCCTCACCCTGGCGCCCTGGGGCGGCGGCTCCGGCGACACGCTGTTCTGGACCGCACGGGCGGGCCGGCCCCTGACCGCGGACCTGCCCGCCGGGCGGCGCGGGGTCTGCACCCTCTATGACCAGTCCGGAAAGGTGATCGCCCGACTGGTGCTCGCCGAGCCGCGGTACGTGCCGAGGGACGGCTGACCGCCCGGCTCGGCGGCCGATCGGGCGGGGCTCCGGTCAGCGCAGGTCGAGCGCGCCGGCGAGCCGGTCGAGGAAGCGCCGGTCGCCGGGGCTCGCCCCGGCCTCCCCGGCCCGGCAGACCCGGGCCGCGACCGACTCCACCCACTGCCGGTAGGCGGCGGCGTCGGCGGGGTCGGCCCGCCGCCGGAGCACCCGGACCGCGGCCCGGCAGGCGGCGAGCAGGTCGACCAGGTCGGTGAGGCGTTCGTCCCGTTCGGTGGCGCCGTCGTGGCGGGCGTAGATCGCGGAGACCACGGCCCGGACCAGGTCGCTGTCGAAGGCCCGGCCGGCGGCTACGGCGTCCAGGCCGGCCAGCCCGGCGGCGACCCCGCGCGGCGGGCGTCCGGGCCCGGGCGAGGCGGCGGCGACGAGGACCCGACCCGGCAGGTCGGTCAACAGATCCCACTCCGCCGTGGAGTAGACGGCGGTGGTCAGGGGCGCGACGCGGCGTCCGGCAGGGGGCGGCTCCCCAGCGACGGAGGGTTTCATGCCGCCGCCCCGCTTCGCTCGGGGGTGGCATGAGGCATCGACGCGCTGAGCCTGATGATTCGCTCGCTCCGCTCGCTCATCGCGGGACCTCCGGCGTCAGCATATGCCGAGGAACAGAAAAAGGACCCCTTCCCCACGGATCGGAAAGGGGTCCTTCGCGCCCTGTGTGGGCAGGTCAGCGCGGCTCGGGGAAGCTGGGCCGCTCCGGGTCGACGCCCTCGGGCACGGCTGCGGCCGCGTACTCCTTCTTGGGGACCATGACCTTGCGGCGGAACACGCAGACCAGCGTGCCGTCCTGGTTGTAGCCCCGGGTCTCCACCGCGACCACGCCGCGGTCCGGCTTCGAGGAGGATTCCCGCTTGTCCAGCACCGTGGTCTCGCCGTAGATGGTGTCGCCGTGGAAGGTCGGGGCGACGTGCCGCAGCGACTCGATCTCCAGGTTGGCGATCGCCTTGCCGCTGATGTCCGGCACCGACATGCCCAGCAGCAGCGAGTAGATGTAGTTGCCGACCACCACGTTCCGCTTGAACTGGGTCGCCGACTCCGCGTAGTGGGCGTCCAGGTGCAGGGGATGGTGGTTCATGGTGAGCAGGCAGAAGAGGTGGTCGTCGTACTCGGTGACCGTCTTGCCCGGCCAGTGCCGGTAGACCGCACCGACCTCGAACTCCTCGTAGTAGCGGCCGAACTGCATCCTTGTCCCCTTCGACGGACGGCGATGGAGTTCGGCACAGCATGCCTTACCGCTTGTTAAGGCGGCGACAGGGGCGCTGGCGATGCGGAAATGTCACACCGGGGTCGATCCGGGTGGAGACGCAATGAGCGGCGGGGCCCTCCCCGGCACCCGCCGCCCACGCTCTGATGCCCATGATTCTGCCGCACGGCAACACCCCACCAACAGAGACGGACATCACATTTATCCTTTTGTAACAATACGGTGCGTGACCAACGCCCGCGCAGGAAGCGATCTCTGCACGTCGGATACCTCCTTGTCAAGCGTCAGATTGCTGATTCACCGGACTCGATCGTGTCGATCTCCTTGGAAGCGCTCCCATCACGGGCGGTCACGCAAATGCGACGTGCACTTGCGATCCGCACGCCTGATGAGACAGATTTCGCTCGATACCTCCCAGCGTCACCGCAGCACTGCGCTGCGTTTCGTCGCGTACGTCACGGGAATGGAAGGACGTCCGCCCTGGTTCCATCGGACGTAGGCAATCCGCGCTGATCGGAGAGAGCAATGGCAACGGTTGAGCTGACCACGGCCAACTTCGACGAGGTGACCGAGAAGGACGGCATCGTCCTGGTCGACTTCTGGGCCGACTGGTGCGGCCCGTGCAAGCGCTTCGCCCCGGTCTACGAGCGCTCGTCCGACAAACACCCGGGCATCGTCTTCGGCAAGGTCGACACCGAGGCGCAGCCGGAGCTGGGCGCCAAGTTCGACATCCGCTCGATCCCGACGATCATGGCGATCAGGGACGGCGTGATCGTCTTCGCCCAGCCGGGTGCCCTGCCCGAGTCCGCGCTGGAGAACCTGATCGAGCAGGTCGAGAAGCTGGACATGGACGAGGTCCGCAAGCAGCTGGCCGAGCACAAGCACTGACCCACTGACGACTCCGGTGACGGCCGGGTCCCCGCTCCGGGGGGCCGGCCGTCGTCGTCTCCCGGGCACCGGGCCGCGCCCAGCTCCGCCGCCCGGCCGGGCTCGCCCGCGGGCCGCGTCGGCTGCCGGCCGGCCGGCGGGACCAAGCGACACGGCCAGCGAGTACTGGACGACGGAAGGAGGCCGTGGGCAGGTCCCGATCCCGTATCGTGACCAGCCGATGGAGACCTTGACCACCCGCGGGCGCCGCGTCCGGCTGGGCGCCACCGTGCTCGGGTTGGCGCTGCTCCTCGCCGGCACCGTCCGAGGCACCGACGACGACTTCCCGTTCGGTCCGTTCCGGATGTACTCCACCTCCGACCCGCCGGACGCGCCCGCCCCGGACACCCGGGTCGAGGGTGTCGACCGCACCGGTGCGCTCGTCCCACTCGGCCAGGACGCCACCGGCATCCGCCGCGCCGAGATCGAGGGCCAGCAGGACCGCTACACCGCCGACCCGAGCCTGCTGCGCCGGGTCGCCGACGCGTACGCCGAGCGGCACCCCGCCGCCCCCGCGCTGGTCGAGGTCCGCATCGTGGTCCGCTGGTACGACATCCAGGGCGGCCGCCCGACCGGGCGCTGGACCGACCGGACCGCCGTACGCTGGCAGGCCACCCCGTGACCCGCTGGCTGACCGAGGCGGTCCCGCGCGGCCGGGTCGCCGCCTTCCGTACCCTCGTCTACCTCTTCGTCGCCGCCGACCTGGTCGTCTTCACCCCCTGGGTACGCACCCGGGTCGACGTGCCCGGCGACCTCTACCAGCCGCTGCTGGTCGGCCGGCTGCTCCCGCTGCCCACCCCCACCCCGGCCCTGGTCGGCGTGATCTTCTGGGTGCTGCTGGCGCTCTCCCTGCTCGCGGCGACCGGGCGGGCACCCCGGCTGCTCGGCTGGGCGGTCTTCGCCCTCTACTTCGAGTGGATGATCGTGGCGATGAGCTACGGCAAGGTCGACCACGACCGGTTCGGGCTCCTCGTCGCGCTGGCCGCCCTGCCCACCGCCGGCCGTGCCCGGCACGGCGACCCGACGCGTACCGAGGCGGGCGGCTGGGCACTGCGGGTCACCCAGATCGCGGTGATCTGCACCTACTTTCTGGCCGCCTGGGCCAAGTTCCGCTTCGGCGGCCTCGACTGGGCGACCGGCTCGGTGCTGGCCCGGGCGATCATCCGGCGCGGCACCGACCTGGCCGACCTGGTCGCCCAGGTGCCGCACCTGCTGATCGTCGCCCAGTTCGGCATCCTCGCCTTCGAGCTGCTCAGCCCGCTGGTCTTCGTGCTCCCGGAACGGTGGCGACTGGCCGCGGTCGGCTTCTTCTACTCCTTCCACCTGGTGACCATCGCGACGATCACCATCTCGTTCGCGCCGCACCTGGTGGCGATGACCAGCTTCCTGCCGCTGGAGCGGGTCCGCCCGGTCAGCCTGCTCCGCCGCCGGCGGTCACCGGCCGCCCTCGGCCAGCTCGGCGATCATCCCCTCGCAGCTGCGGGCGACGACCTGGGCGCCGCGCCGCTGGGCCAGCCGTAGCAGCGGGTCCTCCGCGCGGTTCCGCCACCGCCACTGCGCCTCGGCGGCGACCTCCCAGAGCCGCTGCACGGTCGCGTCGTGTTCGACGCCGAGCCGGGCCGCCAGGCCGACCCCGTCGCCACCGACCAGCCGCTGCGCCTCGGCCGCCAACTCCACGTCGAACCCGAGCCGGCTGGTGCGCAGCGCGGCGAGCAGGCGCAGCTCGCGGAACTCGTGCGCCCCGGCGAGGATCTGCTCGACCCGGCCGAGCAGCTCGTCCGTACCCCGGCCGGGCTCGGCCCGCAGCAGCGCCTCCACGGCGGCCAGCGCCGACCGCGCCTTCAGCGTGTCCCGGCGGTCGATCAGGCAGCGGGCCATCGACTCGCGCAGCTCGGTCAGGCCGCTGCGCCGGATCAGCTCGGCGGAGAGCTTCGCCCGGCTGTCGCAGCCGGTACGGATCAGCGTGGTGGCCAGCCGCAGCCCGAAGAGCCCGAGCCGGTCCAGCAGCGCGGCGCGTACCCCGGCGTCCAGCCGGACCGGCAGCTCGCCGCGGACGAAGCGGTCGGCGGAGAGCAGGTGCGGCTCCAGCTCCGGGCGGGGCACCCGGGCCAGCTCCGCGAGCACGGCGTAGTCCGACTCGCTGAGGATCCGGCCGGCCAGGCCGAGCTGGCCGGTGCACGGGACGACGAGCACGCTGAGCGCGTTCACCCGAGGGTCGCGCTGCAGTCGCCGGGCGAGCTGGCGGGCGGTGAGCAGGCCGTCGATCCGTCCGCCGCCGGTCTCGTCCACCCGCGACAGCACCATGACCACGTTCACCGCGGCGGCCTGCCCGACGGCGCTCTCCCGGCTGGTCTCCAGCACCCGCAGGTCGCTGTCGCGGCCGTCGCGGGTCAGGTAGAGCACCGCGTCCGCGTCCCGCAGCACCCGTTCCATCACCGGCGCCCGGCCCTGCTCGTCGAGGTTGGTGGCCGGCGTGTCGATCAGCGTCACCTGGCGCAGCGTGCGGGTCGGCCACTGCACCACGATGTCCCGCAGCTCGCCCGCCCGCCAGCCGACCAGGTCCACCCGCATCCCGGTCGCCGACTTGGCGATCGCCAGCTCCTGCGGCGGATGGCTGGTCGAGTACGCCGTGGCGCTCGGCTGCGGCCCGTCCTCGTACCAGGTGAAGACGCTGCTGCCGTCCACCCCGTCGACCGGCGCGACCTCCTCGCCCATGATCGCGTTCAGCAGGGTCGACTTGCCCGACCGCCACGGGCCGGCGACCGCGATCCGCAGCGGTTGCTCCAGCCGGGCCAACTGGTGCCGGAGACGGTCGGTGGCCCGCGGATTGTCCCGGTAGAGCTGGAGGGCCTGGTGCAGCAACCCCCACACCGCCTCGTCCAGCCGCAGCCCGACGGTCATGCCCGGGGCCCCAGCGACGCCGGGGCGGCCCGCCCGCCGGTCAGCTGCTGGGCCTGCTCGAAGAGCGCCGCCAGCCGGGTCATCTTCAGCCGGATCTCGCGCTGCCGCTGGTCGCGGACGGCCGCGTCGGTGTCGGCGGCCTGCTTGGCGCTGCGGAACGACCGGATGATGGCCTCCTGCAGCTCCTCGGTGAGCGCGGTGAAGTGGTCGCGGAGCATCCGCTGCACCTGCCGGGCGGTATCCCGGCGCTCCTTGGTCATCCGGACGAAGAAGTCGTCGACGTGCCGCTGGATCGCCGTCTTGACGGTCGCCTGCCGGCGGCGCAGCAGCTGCCTGCTCTCGTCGTGGATGCTCTTGCCACCGAACAGGGCGCCGACGCCGATCGAAAGCGGATTGATCATCGGCATCCCGGCCAGCGTCGTCGCCAGACCGACCATCAGCAGGCCGCCGTACGAGCCACGCATGCCGGTGATCAGCTTCTGGCTCGGGGTGAAGCGGTCGATCTGCGGCCGTTCGATCTCCGGCAGCCGGTCGTCGAGATCCGGCGGTGTCGTCAGCGACCACGGCGGCAGCACGTCATCGCCGTACCGGGCGAAGGTGTCGGCCACCCGGCGGGCGGCCCAGTCGCAGCGCTGGACCAGCCACTCGTGGTTCGCCGCCGCCGCCTCCAGCAGGCTGCGCTCCAGCCACTCCTGGAAGGCGTCCCAGCTGACCAGCGGGTCCGCCTCGTCGAACGCCTCCTCGACCTGGCGCAGGATCTGCCGGGCCCGGTCGCGCAGGTCGTACTCGATGTCGGAGAGCAGGTCGCCCATCTCGTCGGCCAGCGTGTTCTGCCACCGGGTGGAGCAGCGACGCAGCTCGTCGACCTCGCGCTGGGCCGCGTGCAACCGGGAGATCGGCCCGGACTGCTCCTCGGCCTCCTGGCTCGCCAACTCGGCGCGCAGCGGCGCGGCGAGCTGCTCCACCACGGTCCGCGCGATCACGCCGACCGCGGCCCGGGCCAGGCGGTCGGACTTGCCGGCGAGGTCCTGCTGCAACCGGGCGATCAGCACGGGGAAGCCGGATTCGGCGTTGAGCTCCCGGTCGTCGCCGACGGCCGCGCGCAGCCGCAGGACCGCCGAGACCGGGATGACCGGGGCGGGCACGCCTGCGTCGGCCAGGTGCTGCCGGTTGCGTTCGGCGACCGCGCGCCAGTCCGGTACGAGATCCGTCTTGGTCTGCACCACCACCACGTTCGGGTGCGACCGCGCCACGTGCAGCAGCATGGTCAGCTCGCCGGCCGAGAGTTCCCGGGTGGAGTCGGAGACCAGCAGCACGGTGTCCGCCCAGGCCGGCGCGGCGGTCGGGCCGGCCGCGCCGAGCGCGGCGACCTGGTCGGTGCCCGGGGTGTCCACCAGCACCAGTCCGGCGCCGAGCAGGCCGCGGGGCAGTCCGATCTCGACATGGGCGGGGCCACCGCCGGCCCGGCGGCCGAGCGCGCCGGCCACCCCCGCGGCGACCCGGTCCAGCGGTACCGGGATGCGCTCGGTGGTCACCGGGACGGCGCTGCCGGCGGACCGGGCCGGCGTCGCCGGCGGAGTCTGCACCACGGCGGCCGACGGCACCTCGGCGTGCTGCACCACGGTCGGCAGCATCGTGGTGTGGCCGTCGCCGACCGGGCAGGCCGGGGCGTTGATGATGGCGTTGATCAGTTGGCTCTTGCCCTGGTGCGACTCGCCGATGACCAGCACCCGCAACCTGGGGTCCAGCAGTTGGACCCGCTTCCGGCGCACCGTCTGAAGCAGGTCACCTCGCCCGTGTGCGCTGCACGTACGGGCGATCTCGTCGAGCACGTCCAGCCAGATCGCCGCGATCACTGCACCAAGTGTGCGGATTTCGGCTCAATTATCAAGAGGGCCCCGAAGCGGAACAGGAGCGGGAGGCCGTCGAGCCGGCCTCCCGCTCCTGTTTGGAACTCCGTCAGAGCAGGCCGCCCAGCAGGCCGCCGTCGGTGGAGGCGTGCACGTCGCCGTCGACCGAGGCGCTGCCGTGGACCCCGGAGTCGCCGGTCACCCCGGCGGTGAGACCGCCCACCGTGCCGGTCACCCCGTCGACCGTGCCGGTGACGCCGGACACGGCACCGTTCACGTGCTGCGTGACGCCGTCCACGGTGGCCGGCACGTGGACCGGCGGCACCACGCCGGCGGCGCCGTCACCCAGGCCGAGCCCGCCCAGGGTGTGGTCGACGCCGAGCGAACCGACCACGCCGTTGACCTGGGCCTGGGTGCCGGAGAGGAGGCCCAGGTCACCGCCGAGGGCACCGTCGCCGTGCAGCAGGCCGGTGCCGGCGTCGGTGGTGGTGCCGAGCGGGTCGCCGGCCGTACCGGCGAGGTCCCCGACGATCGGGTCGACGGCGTTGTCCACCGTGCCCACCACGTCGGAGTCGAGGGTGTGCGCGACGTCGTGCGCCCCGGTCAGGTCGGTCGCGAGGCCGCCCGGCCCGATGCCCAGGCCGATGCCCGGCAGCACGGCCGCCCCGGCGTACAGGCCGGCGGGGTCGACCGCGATGGCGCCCAGCGCGCCGGCCGAGGCGTCCACCCCGGCGTGGGAGCTGTTGACGCTGATCTGCTGCGGCACGGCGGCGAGCTGGCCGACCACGTCGCTGGTGTCGCTCGCCAGCGGGTCGAGCCCGAGCTGCCCGGCCACCGGGGCCAGCGGCGCGAGCCCCGCCCCGGGGGCGGCGTAGTCGACCACCAGCGGCACCACGTCCTGCACGTCGGCAGCCGTGACGTCGGTGAGCCCCGCGGCCTGCAGCGCGCCCTCGGGGTCGAGGTCGAAGGCCGACCGCGCGTCGGGGTCGGTGAGCAGGTTGAGCACGAAATCGTGCAGCGTCTGGGACGAATCCACCGACTGCTGCGAGTTGACGTGCAGGCTCTGTTGCGAATCCATGGGCCGGTTCTCCTCGAACGTAGCGTCAGCACCGTCGTGCCTCGACACTGACGCTATGGCCGGGGGCGCGCTGTGGTCATCGGGGAGCGACCCGCAACGAGCGGGAACGGATTAGGGCCTTCTCCCCCTCGTGCGTTAGGGGGAGAGGGGGAGGCGGTCCGGCTAGAGTTAGGGTACCGGGACGGGAGCCATCTCTGGTACGAAAGTAGGAGCTCACAGGGCTCGCCGGGGTGGGTCGCCACGGTGTCGACACCGTCGCCAGGGCCACTCTCGGTGGAGGAAGAAACACATGCCGTACGTCCTGGGAATGGACATCGGAAGCACCAGCACGGTCGCAGCCGTCGCCCGGCGGCGGGGCGAGACCTGGGCCCGCCCCGAGGTCGTCCCGCTGGACGCCGGGTCGCCCGCCGTACCGTCGGTGCTGCACCTGTTGCCCGACGGGTCGCTCACGGTCGGCGAGCCCACCACTGACGACCCCGGCCGCACCACCCGCGACTTCGTCCGCCGGGTCGGCGACGACGTGCCCCTGCTGCTCGGCGGCGAGCCGTGCCCGCCCGAGAACCTGGTCGCCGAACTAACGGCGTGGGTGGTGGAGCGGGTCTCCGCCCGGGAGGGCGAGTTCGCCGAGGCCATCGTGCTCAGCCACCCGGCCGCGTGGGGCGCACACCGACGCGATCTGCTGCACCGGGCACTGTGGCACCTCGACCTGCGCAACGTGACGCTGCTGCCCCGCCCGGTCACCGTCGCCGAGAGCCACGCGGCGCGCGGCTTCCCGGGCACCACGGCCGCCGTCTACGCGCTGGGTGGCAGCACCTTCGAGGCGGCGCTGGTCCGCCGCACCCCGCGGGGCACGTACGAGGCGTTCGGCCTGCCGCAGGGCCTGGACCCGCTCGGCGGCACCGACTTCGACGAGGCGCTCGCCGAGCACGTCCGTACCCTGCTGGGGCGGGAGCTCACCGGCACCGCACGACCGGAGACGTACCCGCTGCGCGGGCTGCTGCGGGAGTGCGACCGGGTCAAACGCGAGCTGAGCGTCGCCACGGAGACCGACGTCATGCTGACCCTGCCGACGGGGCCGGTCCGGGTGCCGCTGACCCGGACGCAGTTCGAGGACCTGATCCGGCCAGCCGTGCGGGCGACCGTCGACCTGCTGGTGCGGACCGTGCACTCCGCCGGCCTGACACCGGCGCAGCTCGACGGCGTCCTGCTCGCCGGCGGCTCCGCCCGGATCCCGCTGGTCACCGAACTGGTCGCCGCGGCGTTCCCCGTCCCCGTCGAGGTGGAGCCGGATCCCCAGCTGACCGCCGCCACCGGGGCGGCGCTCGCCGCCGGCCAGGTGGTGTCCCCGCGCCCCCGCCGGCCGGTGTCGGCGCCCCCGGCCACGCCGGTGAGCGGCGCCGGGGCGGCACCGGCCGTCCCGGCGCGGCACCACGAGCACCACCACGCCCGCCACGGCGAGCCACCACCCCGTCCCCCGGTCCGGATCAGTCCGCTGAACCTGCCGAAGGCGTCCCGCCTGGCGTTGGCCCGGGGGCGCGGGCGCGAAGGATGACCACCATGATCATGAGTAGCGTGGCGGAGGCCCGGCTCGTGCTGGGCAAGCGGTCGACGGCCCTGCTCGGGGCGGTCGCGGCAGACCCCGGTACGCCCCTCGCCGTCGGCGTGACGGGTCCCGGCGGCCACGGCAAGACGGCTCTGCTCACCGAGCTGGCGCGGGCCCACCAGCGAGCCGGGGCAACCGTGCTGGAGGGTGTCCCGAGCCGGGCGGGCCAGGTCGACCCCGAGGCGGTGCTGCTGGTCGACGACGCGCACCTGCTCGACGACGCGCGGCTGGAGACGCTGCGCCGGCTGGTGGACGCCCGCCGGTACCGGCTGCTCGTCGGCTACCGCCCGTGGCCCCGGTCGGCGGCGCTGGCCGAGCTGACCGACGCGTTGAAGCGGGACGGGCAGCAGGTGGTGCTCACCCCGTTCACCCCCGAGCAGACCGGCGCGTACCTCGCCGGCGTGCCCGAACTGGGCCGGCGGAACGACCTGGTCGCCTTCGTCCACGCGCAGACCGGCGGCGTCCCGCGCGACGTCGAGCGGCTGGTCCGCGGGCTGCGCGGGCAGGAGGAGCCGGTCACCGTCTCGACCGAACCGCCCCGGCCGGCCGTCCTCCAGTTCGGGCCGGACCTGGATGAGCTGGCATCCGGCGTCCGGCGGCTGCTGCTGGCCGTCGCCGCGGGCGTACCGCTGCCGGCGGACCTGCTCGGCGTGCTGCTCGACCGGACGCCCCACGCGGTGGAGGAGCTGGTCACCGCCACCCGGGCGGCCGGCCTGCTCGGCGCCGACGGCCGGCTCTCGCCGATCGTGCGACGGGCCGTCATCGCGCTCAGCCCGGCCACCGAACGCACCGCGGTCTGGCGCCGGCTCACCGAGCTGCAGCTCGGCCGCGGCGCCGCGGTGCTCCCGCTGGTCCTGTCGTTGCGCGCGGCCGGCGTACTGGGCGACTGCCCCGCCCCCGCGCTGCAGGCCGCAGCCGAGGAGGCGCTGAGCGGCGAGCCCACCCTCGCGGCCGAACTGTTCGCCGCGGCCACGGCGGCGGGACTGCCGGCCGGCGCCCGCCAGGCGGTCGCCGCGGCGCTCGCCGGCGACCTGGACGCCGCCCTGCGGCTGGCGGACCGGCTGCTCGCCGCCGCCGACCCGGAAGACCGGGTGGAGGCGGCGACGGTGGCCGCCACGGCGCTCGCGCACCGCGGCCAGGTGAGCCGCAGCGTCGAGCTGTACCAGTGGTCGGGCAGCCCCTCCGCCGCGGCGTTCGCCGCCGTCGGCGCGCTCGCCGTCGGCCGCCCGGCCGCCGCCGCGGACATGCCCGGCGACGACCGGGCCGGGGGACCGCCCACCCTGCACGCCAGCGCCGCCCGGCTGATGGCCGAGGGCGTACGGGAGAGCCTCACCGGCCCGCCGACCACCGCCCTCTCCACGCTCGTGCAGGCCGCCGCGCTGCTGGAGCCGGACGGGCGGGCGGTGCTCCTGCCGGACAGTCCGGCCGCGCTCGCCGCGTTGACCGCGATCCACTGTGCCGAGCTGGACATCGCCGAGGGGGTGCTGGACCGGGCCGTCTCGACCGGCATCGGCGGGCCGCTGATGGCCCGCCGACACCGGCTGTTGCAGGCCTGGATCCTGATGGTCCGGGGCCACACCGCCGCCGCCGAGGGGCTCGCCGCGGTGGCCGCCGACCAGCGCCCGCTGGAGTCCCGCGACCTGCTCCTGGCCAGTGCGCTCCGGCTGGGCATCGCCCGGCGCAACAGCGACCTCGGGGCGCTGCATCAGGGCTGGGGACCGGCGCTGGAGGCGGTGGTCCGGCACCCCGTCGACCTGTTCACGTTGCTGCCGCTGGGCGAACTCGCGGTCGTCGGCGCCCGGCTGGGCGACCTGGGCCGGCTGGAGCCGTACCTGCGGGAGGCCTGGCTGCTGCTGGACCGGCTCGGCGGCCCGGCACTGTGGAGCGCGCCGCTGCACTGGACCGGGCTGCACGCCGCGATCCTGGCCGAGGAACCGGCGGTCGCCGACGAACACGTCGCCGCCCTACTCGCCGCCGCCGACCACAGCCGGTACGCCGCGGTGGTCTCCGCCGCCGCCGCGAACTGGGTCGAGGTGCTGCGCGGCGTGGTCGACCCGGTCCGGGTGGAGGCCGCCGCCCGCGGACTCCACGACGCCGGGCTCTACTGGGACGCCGCCCGCCTCGCCGGGCAGGCCGCGATCCGCACCTCCGACCGACGGGCGATGACCAGCCTGTTGGAGTGTGCCCGGGTGCTCCAGGGCCGGCCCGCCACGGCCCGGGGCGGGCAGCCACCCACGGGCGACGGGACGGCACCGGTCGCCGACGCCGTCACCGACCCCGCGCAGCACCGGCTCAGCGACCGCGAGCACGAGGTGGCCGAGCTGGTGCTGGCCGGACTGACCTACCGGGAGATCGGCGACCGGCTCTTCATCTCGGCCAAGACGGTGGAGCACCACGTGGCGCGGATGCGGACCCGGCTGAACTGCGCCAACCGGGCGGAGCTGCTGGCGCTGCTGCGCACCGTCGTCGCCGACCGCTCGAGCAGCGCGGGCCGGCAGCCGTGGCCGGAACGGGCCGCACGGTGAGCCAGCCGGCGCCGGCGGACCGGCGGATCCGGCTCAAGCTCGCCACGCTGGCGACCGTGCTGCTGACCCTCTGGGCGTACGCGGCGTTCCTGACCGGTCGGGACGCCGCCGATCTGGTCCGGGTCCGGGCCCTGGCGGACACCCTCGGCCAGCCCACCGACCTGCTGATCCTCAACCTGCAGGCGGAGCGCCGGCTCACCGCCGAGGCGCTGGCCGTGGCCGGCCGGGCCCGCACCGAACTGGCCGCGGCGCGCGACCGGACCGACCGGGCGGCCGACCCGGTACGCGCGTTCCCCGAGGGCCGCGACCTGCGGCTGCTCACCGCCGGCGCGGTCCGGGACCGGGCCGGCGAACTCGTCCGCCGGTTGACCGGGCTGGCCACCCTCCGGGCTGCGGTGGACGACCGGCGGCTCGACCGGGCCGGCGCGGTGGCCGGGTACGACCAGCTGATCGACGCCGCCTTCGCCGTGTACGGCCCGGAGTGGGGCGGGCGCGAGACCACGCTGGCCGGCGAGACCAGCGCGGTGATCGCGCTGGCCCGCGCGCGGGAACTGCTCGCCCGGGAGGACACGCTGCTCACCGCCGCCCTGATCGGCGGCCGGATCAGCGCCGACGACCGCCATCGGCTGGCCGAGCTGGTGGCCAACCAGCGCTACGCCCGGACCACCGCGGCCGCGCAGCTGCCGGCCGCCGGCCAGGACCAGCACCGGCGGCTGGTGGAGGGTCCCCGGTTCGCTGGTCTGCGCGAACTGGAGGACCGGCTGCTCGGGACGGCCGGTGCCGCCACGACGGGGATCAGCGCGCAGAGTTGGCGGGCCGCCGTCGACCCGGCGCTGAGCGGACTGCGCGAACTGGTGATCACCACCGCGCGCACCAGCGTCGAGCGGGCCGCACCGGGGGCCGCCCTGGTGGTCGCGCGGACCGGCGCGGTGGTGGGGCTCGGGCTGGTCGCGGTGCTCGTCGTGCTGTTCGGCTGGTCCGGCACCGTGCGCCGGCTGGCCGGCGGGTCGGACCGGCCGGCCTCGCTCCCCTTCACCCAGGCCCCGACGATCCGGATGCGGCCGGTCGAAGCCGGGCCCGCCGGCGCTCCACCCGCCGGCCCCGGCGACCTGCCGGGTTCCGATGCCGCCGGCCGGCGCGACCCGGCGTCCGAGGCGGCCACCCGCGAGCTGTTCCTGCGGCTCACCCAGCGCAACCAGGCCCTGCTGCACGATCAGCTCAACCTGCTCGACGCCATGGAGCGGCGCGATCGCGCGGCGGAGGAGACCGCCGACCTGTTCCGGCTCGACCATCTTGCCACCCGGATCCGGCGTAACGTCGAGAAGCTGGTCACCCTCGCCGGCGCGACACCGGCCCGCCGCTGGCGACGGCCGGTGCCGCTGCTCGACGTGGTACGCGGGGCGGTCGCCGAGGTGCCGGACTACCACCGCGTCCTGGTCGCACCGCACTGGCCGTGGTCGCTCGCCGGGACCGCCGTCACGGACGTCGTCCACCTGCTGGCCGAGCTGATCGAGAACGGGCTGACCTGCTCACCGGAGCACACCAGCGTGCGGGTCGCCGGTGAGCCGGGGCCGCCCGGCTGCTCGGTGGTGATCGCCGACGACGGGCCCGGCCTGACCGCCGCCGCGCTGGCCGAGGCGAACGACCTGCTGGCCCACCCGCCACCGGACGGCCCGCCCGCCGGCCGGGCCGGGCTGTACGTCGCCGCCCTGCTCGCCGCCCGCTGCGGCGCCCGGGTCTCGCTGCGTCCGGGCCCCCGCGGCGGGACCGCGGCCGTCGTGCTGCTTCCGGTCGGCCTGGTCACCGGGACCGGGCCCGAGGATGGCACTCTTGCCGGGACGCGGCCTCGGGTGTCGGCCGGCGTACCGCACCCGCGGACGTCGGCCGAGGGTGTCCACGGGGGCGGGCTGCCCACCCGGGTGCGCCGCCCCGGGGTCGGCCGGCCCGCACCCGGCACCACCGGCCCCGACACCGCCGGGATCCCGCTCGGGGAACGCAGCGAGAGGACGAGATGACACATCCAGTGGCCACCGTGGACAGCCTGACCGCCGCCCTGGACGGCCTGGTCGACCGAGTGCCCGGGGCCGAGTTCGCCGTGATCCTCTCCCCCGACGGCCTGCTGCTCGCCCGGTCCCGACAGGTGACGGATGACATGGCCGAGCAGATCTCCAGCGTGGTCAGCGGCATGTACTCGTTGGGCCTGGCCGCCACCCGGGTGTGCGCCACCGGCGCGCTGCGGCAGGTGGTCATGCAGATGTCGCGCGCGTTCGTGTTCGTCGCCACCACCCGGGGCGGGGCCATCCTCACCGTCCGGATGGGCGGTGAGGCCGACGTCGGCGATATGGCGTACGAGGTGGCGCTCTTCGCGGCGCAGGCCGAGCGGGACCTGCCGGTGTACCTTCCGGCTCGGGCGGCGACAGTCGGGGGCAGCGGTGCGGACCACTGGCGGCCATGACGAGGCCTGGTACGACGACGACGCCGGACCGGTGGCCCGCCCGTACACGATGACGCGCGGGCGGACCGCGTCCGACCACGGCCAGCTGGACGTCATCTCCCTGGTGGTCGCCCGACGGGCGGTGCCCGACTCCGCGCAACTGTTTCCCGAACAGGCCCGGATCGTCGAGCGGTGCCGGCGTCCACTGTCGGTGGCGGAGGTAGCTGCCGGGCTGGACCTGCCGTTGGGTACCGTCCGGGTACTGCTCGGCGATCTGTTGGGGGCCGGGCTGATCGAGATGCACGAGCCGCCGACGCTGTCCGGGAGGCCGTCGCGGGAACTGCTCGAGGCGATCCTCGCCGGGCTCCGCGCGCTCTGAGCCAGCGGGACCGGAGGACGCGGACGCCGGTCCGAGGGACGATCTCAAAGGGGGAGGGCGCAGTGCCGGCACCACCGTCCCAGCCACGGCGGACCGTGGCGATCATCTTGTTGGACGGGATCGTCGCCGCGGCCCGGACCGCCCGGCGCGCCCTCGCCGGCCGGGGCGGGGGCTCGCGCCTCGCCCAGGTGGCCATCCTCGCCTCGCTGGGCGTGCTGCTGGCGACGGCGTACTCGGTCGTCACGGTGCTGCGTACGCCGGAACGGCTGACCCCGGTGGCCGTCGAGCCGCCACCGGACCTGGCGGTGGCCGACGCGCCGGCCACCGGAACGCCCGGCGAGCAGCCCGAACCGACCAGCGCCACGCCCCGGGCGTCCGCACACGCCACGACCACCGCTCCGCCCGCCGCACCGCCGGTCGGCCGGCCGTCGGGCAGCGCCCCGTCGGCGACCAGCGCCGCCCCGCCCACGCCGGTCGCGCTGCGCGCCGATTTCGCCGTTGAGAACACCGCCCTGCTCAGCTACGGCGCCGCGGTGACGATCACCAACCCGGGCGTGGCCGGGGCGACGGACTGGCAACTGGTCATCGTGCTGCCCCGGGAGTCGCTCGAGGTCAGCTCGGTCACCGGGGCCCGGGCCAGCCGGGACGGCGCGACGTGGACCTTCGTGCCGGAGGGGAGCGCCGGGGCGGTGCCCGGCCGCGGCGCGGCCCGGGTGACGTTCCGGGTGAACGGCGCGGCGATCAGCGCCACGCCCAGGTCGTGCACCATCGACGGCGTCGCCTGCACCGGCCTGCCGAACTGACCGGCCGGCCCGGCGCCGGGGGGCAGGTCCGCCCGGCGGCGGGCGCACGACCGGCGGTCCCGGTCGGCGGCGGGCTCGGCGACGTGGTCAGGGCCGGTCGGCGGACGGCACGGCGCAGGCCGCGGTGCCGCCGGGCAGGCGGTGGCGGTTGCGGGCCACCCAGCGGTACGCCGGCCAGGCGGCGGCCCGGACCGGAGGGAACCGCAGACCGGCCCCGGCGATCCGCCACAGCGGGCCGCTGTCGCCGAGCAGCCGGGCGATGGCATCCGGCCCCGCGGCGCGTACGCCGTCGGCGCCGACCCACTGGACCGCCTCCTCGCACTCCGCCTCGGTCAGGCCGAGCGCGTCGAGGTCGGCGAATTGCCAGGGCAGCACCCGGGCCCGGGTCGGGATCCGGCGCTCGATGAACTCGGCGCAGCGGGTGCAGAACGCGCAGTCGCCGTCGTAGACGAAGGTCGACGTCTCCATGCCCCCCATCCTGCACCCGCCGCCCCGCGTTCGGACCCGGGTGTCCGGCGAGTCACTTGCACTCTCCTCGTACACGTGTTCGAATAGTGCCCGTGCGCTGGGACAACCTTTCCGCTCCCCCGGATGAGGGGGTCCCCGGTCGGGCAGCGCCAGCGACTCCACCCCTGCCGCTGGCGCTACCCGGCGCGGTTGCCCGCACCTTCGACACCCCCGGCTTCGCCGGGATGACCTTCTACGAGGTGCAGGCGAAGTCAATCATCAACCGGGTGCCCGGCACGTCCCGCGTGCCGTTCGAGTGGACGATCAACCCATACCGTGGCTGCAGCCATGCGTGTGTTTACTGCATCTCCGGCGACACCCCGATTCTGATGGCGGACGGGCGGACGAAGCCGATCAGCGAGCTGGAGCCGGGCGACCGGATCTACGGCACCGAGCGGCGGGGCGCCTACCGGCGGTACGTCGTTACGACGGTTCTCGACAAGTGGTCGACGGTGAAGCGGGCCTACCGGGTGACCTTGGAGGACGGCACCACGCTGGCCGCCAGCGGCGATCACCGTTTCCTGTCCGACCGGGGCTGGAAGTACGTGACCGGCGCGATGAACGGTGGTGGACGACGTCCCTACCTGACCACCAACAACCGCCTGATCGGCACCGGCCGCTTCGCGACCCCGCCGAAGCACTCGGCCGACTACCGCCGGGGCTACCTGTGCGGAATGGTGCGGGGTGACGCCCACCTCGGTGCCCACTCGTACGCCCATGGGACGGTGCACCAATTCCGGTTGGCCCTCGTCAACGGCGAGGCGCTGGACCGCACGCAGCGATTCCTGACCGACGCGGGCGTCGAGACCGAGCGCTTCTCCTTCGCCCCTGCCAGTGCAACCCGGCGGGCGGTAACCGCCGTCCGGACGTCGGAGCAGCGCGACATCGAGGCCATCACGGAGCTGATCCGGTGGCCGGACGCTCCCGGTGACGACTGGCGGCTGGGCTTTCTCGCCGGCATCTTCGACGCCGAGGGCAGTTGCAGCCGGGGCATCTTCCGGATCAGCAACAGCGACGACCGGATCCTTGAGGAGACCGGCGCCGCCATGAACCACTTCGGGTTCACCTGGGTGCTCAAGGATCCTGGTCTGCCGAACCAAGTGCGGCAGATCCGGTTGACGGGCGGCTTGCCCGAGAGGCTGCGCTTCTTCCACCTGACCGACCCGGCCATCACCCGCAAGCGTTCCATCGAGGGGGCGGCGCTCAAGTGCCAGGCGGCGCTGCGGGTGGTGAGCATCGAGGACCTCGGGCTGGAGCTGCCGCTGTGGGACATCACCACGGGCACCGGCGACTTCATCGCCAACGGCGTGGTCAGCCACAACTGCTTCGCCCGCAACACCCACACCTACCTCGACCTCGATGCCGGCGCGGACTTCGACCGGAAGGTGATCGTCAAGGTCAACGCCGGCGAGCTGGTCCGTCGCGAGCTGGCCGCCCCGCGCTGGCGCGGCGCGCACCTCGCCATGGGCACCAATGTGGACTGCTACCAGCGGGCCGAGGGACGCTACCGGCTGATGCCGCCGATCCTCGAGGCGCTGCGCGACTTCGCGAACCCGTTCTCGATCCTGACCAAGGGCACCCTGATCCTGCGGGACCTGCCGCTGCTCCGCCAGGCCGCCGAGGTCACCCGGGTCGGGCTCTCCTACTCGGTGGGCTTCGTCGACGAGGCACTGTGGCGCGCGGTCGAGCCGGGCACTCCCAGCCCCCGCCGCCGGCTGGACGCCGTCCGGCAGCTCACCGACGCCGGGTTCGAGGTGGGGGTGCTGATGGCGCCGATCCTGCCGGGGCTCAGCGACGACGACGAGTCGATCGAGGCGACCGTTTCGGCGATCGCCGCGGCCGGGGCGGCCAGCGTGACGCCGCTCGCGCTGCACCTGCGCCCCGGCGCCCGCGAGTGGTACGCGCACTGGCTGGCCCGGGAGTTTCCCCAGCTGGTCCCCCGCTACCGCCAGCTCTACCGGGCCGGCGCGTACGCGCCGCAGGCGTACCAGCGGGAGCTGACCGCGCGGGTGCGGATCGCGGCCCGCAGGCACGGGCTGCACCGGGGCGAGCGGGGCGACAACCGCAGGCTGCCCGAGCCGCCGCCGGCCCCGGCGGAACAGTTGACGCTGCTCTGAGCAGCGGCCGGAGAACGACCGGGTTAGGCTCGCAGCGTGCGCTCAGCCCAGCAACTCCTCGCCGACTCCGCCGTGATCGCCGTCGTGGGCGCATCCCGTGATCCGCGCAAGGCCGCGCACCGCGTACCGGCCGAGATGCAGCGGTACGGCTGGCGGATCATCCCGGTGAACCCGACGGTGGAGGAGCTCTTCGGCGAGCGGGCGTACCCGTCGCTGGCCGACATCCCGCACCCGGTCGACCTGGTCAACGTGTTCCGTCCCGCCGAGGACGCGGTCGAGGTGGTCCGGCAGGCGGTGGCGATCGGCGCGCCAGCGGTCTGGTTGCAGCTCGGGATTGTCTCGGCGGAGGCACGGCGGATCGCCGAGGAGGCCGGCATCGACTACGTCGAGGACCGCTGCCTCATCGTGGAGCGGGCCGCGGCGGGGCTGACCCGGCTCGGCTGAACTGCCCGGTCAGGGCTTCGGCGGGCGCCGGGGCGGCACCGCACGACCGCGCTGGGCCGGCGGCGCAGCGCCGAGCAGCAGGTCCAACTGGGCGTCCAGCGCGGCGAGCGCCGTCTCCGGCGGGTAGTGGCCGCCGAGCAGATAGACGCCCAACCCTTCCATGACGGCGAGCAGCGCCACCGCAGCCCGGCCGGGGTCGACGCGGGCCTGCGCCGCACCGGCCGCCTGGGCGGCCCGGATCTGCCCGGCGATGAAGGCCAGCAGCTCGGCGGTCTCCCGGTGCAGCCCGGCGGCGACTTCGGGGCGTACCGCGGTGTAGGCGAGGAACGCCAACGCCACCCGGCCGTCCGCCTGGCGTGCCTCGTCGAGCGGCAGCAACTCGGCCAGCATGGTCCGCAGCAGCGTACGCGGGGACGGGTCGTCACCCAGCGCCGCGACGGCGCGGGTCACCCGGGCCTCGCTGCGCTCGCGTACCACGGCCAGCGCGAAGGTCATCATCTCGTCCTTGGTGCGGAAGTAGTGCTGCACCATCCCGGAGGAGACCCCGGCCTCCGCCGCCACGTGGCGCAGGCTGACCGCCTCCAGCCCGCGTTCGGCGGCCACCCGCATCAGCGCGTCGGCGATCAGTTTGCGCCGCTCCCCGTGATCGACCCGCTTCGGCATGCCCCCATGCTTTCATAATACGACTGCATTGACACATTCCCTGCCCAGCGTTTACGTTGCAACTGCAATGCAAACGGGGAAGGTGAGGTGACCCGTGCCGAAGCAGGCCGTCGCGATGCTGCGTCGCGTGATCGCGTACGAGGTGGGGATGTGGGTCAGCCTGGGCCGGTGGCTGCTCCGCCGGCCCCCGGCGCTGGAGCCCGGGGCGGCGGCGTTCAGCTACGTCGGCGTGGTGAAGCCCATCCTCATCGCCTTCATCGCGCTCTCCGCGATCGAGATCCCGATCTTCGACCTGATCCTTCGGCACACCTTGCCGTGGCCGTCGGTGCGGCACACCGTGCTCGCGCTCGGCATCTGGGGTCTGCTCTGGATGATCGGTCTCTTCGCCGCCCTGCGGATCCACCCGCACGCCGCCGACGCGGAGGGACTACGCGTCCGCAACGGCTTCTCGGTGGACTTCCGGCTGCCGTGGACGGCCGTCGCCCGGGTCGACGCCCGCTACCGCTCGCTGCCCTCTGGCCGCAGCGTGCAGCTCGAACCGGACGAGGCGGGCGTGGTGCTGAACGTCGCCACCGGCAAGCAGACCAGCGTCGACATCGTGCTGCGCGAGCCGCTGTCGGTCCGGCTGCCCAAGGGGCCGAGCGGGCCGGTGCACGAGATCCGCCTCTACGCCGACGACCCGGCCGCCCTGGTCGCCCGGGCCCGCGAGCACCTCGCGGCACGGCTGCCCGGCTCGAACGCCTGATCGCGAGCCGGGCAGCCTGGTGGGCGAGGCCGGCGCGGGCCCGGGTCAGGGCCGGACGGTGACGATCTGGTCCGACCACAGCCGTCGGGCCGCGACCACTCGGCCGTCCGGGTTGGCCGCGACGAGGAAGACGTCCCTGGGGGACAGCGGAGAAACCCCGCCGGCCCACGGCTCCACTGCGGTCAGCGGGATCTCGCGGGGTGCCAGGCACCGAAAGTCCGCGCAGACCCAGAGCACGGCACGGCGCGGCCCGGACACCTGGGATCCCACCTGAAGCCGGGCACCGGGCGGGCCGGGCATGACCGCCACGGCGTAGCTGCCCCCGCCGGGGCGAGCGGCGGTGGCGCTGACCGCGCTGGTGCACTGCTGGCAGGGATGGACCAGCCGGTCGAAGTGCAGGGCAGCCAGCTCCTCCTCGCTCGGCGTGGCCGGCTCCCCCTGAGGGCCAAGGCGGGCGCTGGTGCAGGCCGGCGATTCGCAGCTGGCGATCCACACCGTCGAGCCGCCCGCGGGGCGGTACGCCACGACCGGCCGGCCACTCCGGTCCACGACCACCAGCAGCTCCCGGTAGTAAGGGGAGGAGGGGCGAGCGAGATCCTCCTGCACCGTTCCGAGCCGGGTGACGGTCGGGTCTGCGCACCGAACGTCACGACAGCGGACGAGCCGCAACTCGCTGTCCTCCCGCACCGTGCCGTGCTGTTTCTCCGCGCCCGACCCGGGTACGGCGACCGCGATGAGGATCTGGCCGTTGGGCGCCAGGGCGATCGCACCCCTCGGCGGCCACGGGATGGCGTCGAGCCGATTCGGGGCCCGCTGGCAGACGCGCTGCGGGTCGCAGTACGCCAGCCGGTCGTCGGTCAGCAGGTAGACGGAACCGTCCGCCGCGACCGCAGCTCTTTCCGTTCCGGAGAGCATGACCGGCAGCTTTGTCCGCCTCGTCGTATGGCACTGGTCGTCGAGGCAGTCCTCCACGGCGGCCTGGGTGACCAGAACGGGGTGGCGCCCGGCCGGCCAGGCCAGCGCGACCAACGTGCCGTGCTCCGGCCGGGTTTGCACGGAGACCTCGGCGAGTTGCCCCGCCGCTGCCAGGCCGCCGGCGAACAGCATCGGCAGCAACAGGGTCAGTGGCGCGAGCGCCCGGGCCGCCCGGTGCCAGCCAGGCGCGGCACGGCGCGATACCGCGTGGGCCAGCGCCAATCGGGGCTGCGGAAGGTTGCGGTACACCCCGACGAAGGTCGCCGCCTGGAGGACGGCCAGCAGCACCAGAAGAGCATCCCGACCGAGCCAGAACGCGAGGCCCGGCAAGCGTCCCGCCACCAGCGCCTCACCCTGGACCACCGCCCAGGCGGTGAGCACCGCCGGGGCGAGTACACCGATCAGCAGCAGGATCGCGATGTGCACCAGGTGGCTACCCACGCCGGAGAACGCCCTTCGGCGGGCGGCCGCCCAGCGCAGGTCCTCGAACACGGCCAGGGGTAGCACGAGGGCCTGTCGGATCAGGAGCAGGACGACCGGCACGGCGAGCAGAACGCCGACGAACCAGACCAGCCCGACGTCCGCCGGCAGTACCTGCCCGAGCAGGAAGAGGGCGGCGAGCACCGTAGCGACGCCGGCGGCGAGCGCGGCACCGACGGTGGGGAGCAGCCGCAGGGCCCGCCGCAGCGGACGGTCGGCGCCGGCCAGAGCGGCCACTCCGGCGGTCACGGCCCAGGTCCACGCCACGGCGACAACCGCGACTTCCAGCCAGCCGGGCGGCGAGAGGACGAGCACTCCGTTGACCAGCCTCGGCGCGTCGGTGTCGGGCATCGGGAGCGACCGCCAGAGGATCTGGAGCAGCGCTAACGGCACGAGCACCAGCAGGATGGGCGGCAGCGGGGACCGGCGGGGCGGGATGGGCACGGGCGTACGGTACGGCGTCGGTGCCACCCCGTCGGCAGCCTTGCTCGCCGCTTGACGGCGCCCCACAAGGGTGGCGGCGGGTCGTACCCTGCGCAGATGCCCCTCCCCCTGCCCGGCCGGCGGCCCTCGCCCGGCGACGGCCTCTGGGCGCGCCGGTTGCTCGCCGCCGCGGCCGCCGCGGCCGTGGCGGCGCCGGTGGCCGCCGGGCTGTTCCGGCTGCCACCGGTCGACACGCTCGCGGCGAGTTGTGCCATCTGGCTGCCGGCCGGGGCGCGGTGGCTGACGAAGCGCTGGTGGCCCCGACGCGACGGCCGTCTGGTGTGGATGCCGCAGGTGGCGGGCCGTGCATCGGTCGAACCCGGCCTGGTGGCACGGCGGTCCCTCGCCGGCTGGGCCGACCTGACGGCCGAAACGGTGGCGATGGCCGCGATCGGGTCGGGACTGATCGGCACCCTTCCCGACGAGTCGGGGTGGGCCGGCCTGCTGCGGCCGCTGCTCGCGGTCGGCGTCGCCGCCGGCATCGGGCGGGTGGTCTACGAGGAGGTCCGGTTCACCGGGCGGCTGGCGCTCACCGCGACCGGCATCCGGCACGGCCGCCGGACGTACGGCTGGACGAACATCGACCTGGTCGTCCCGCACAAGCGGGACGGCCAGGTGGACGGGGTGCGGCTGCGTCCGGCGAGGTGGGTCTCGCTGGAGCCGGCGCCGGTGGTGGGTGGCCGGGACACGGCGGTGCCCGAGGAACGGCTGGTCGCCGCGATCGAGCACTTCCGGTCGCGGCCGGAGATGCTGGCGGTGGGCCTGCCGGTCACCGCGCCGGAGCCGGCCGGCGGGTGACCGGCGCACCGGTCAGAGCTTGTACTCCTTGAGCAGGCCGCGGGAGATGATGGTCTTCTGGATCTCGGAGGTGCCCTCCCCGATGAGCAGGAACGGGGCCTCCCGCATCAGCCGCTCGATCTCGTACTCCTTCGAGTAGCCGTAGCCGCCGTGGATGCGGAACGCCTCCTGGACGACCTCGGCGCAGTATTCCGAGGCGAGCAGCTTGGCCATCCCGGCCTCGACGTCGTTGCGCTGGCCGGCGTCCTTGAGTCGGGCAGCGTTGACCATGAGGGCGTGCGCGGCCTCGATCTTCGTACCCATCTCGGCGAGCTTGAAGGCGATGGCCTGGTGCTTGGCGAGGGGCTGGCCGAAGGTGCGGCGCTGCTGCGCGTACGCGACGGCCAACTCGAAGGCCCGGATGGAGATGCCGCAGGCGCGGGCGGCCACGTTGACCCGGCCGACCTCGATGCCGTCCATCATCTGGTAGAAGCCCCGGCCGACCTTCTCCTCGCCCCCGAGGACGGCGGAGGCGGGGACCGTGACGCCGTCGAGCACCATCTCGGTGGTCTCGACGCCCTTGTAGCCCATCTTGTCGATCTTGCCGGGGATGGTCAGGCCGGGCGCCGTCTCGCCGAAGCCGGGTTCCTTCTCGAGCAGGAAGGTGCTCATGTTGCCGTAGACCGAGTCGGCCCCGGTGTCGGTCTTGACCAGGGTGGCCACCACCGACGAGTACGCCCCGTTGGTCAGCCACATCTTCTGGCCGTTGAGGACGAAGTTGTCGCCGTCGCGGACCGCCTTGGACTTGATCGCCGACACGTCCGAGCCGCACTCCGGCTCCGACATCGAGAAGGCGCCGCGCACCTCGCCGGTGGCCATCCGCGGCAGCAGCCGGGCCTGCTGCTCCGCCGAGCCGTGCTGAGAGATCAGGTACGCGACGATGAAGTGGGTGTTGACGATGCCGGAGATCGACATCCACCCCCGGGACAGTTCCTCGACCACTAGGGCGTAGGTGAGCAGGGACTCGCCCAGCCCGCCGTACTCCTCGGCGATGGTGAGGCCGAACAGCCCCATCTCGCGCATCCCGTCGAGGATGTCGGTGGGGTACTCGTCGGCGTGCTCCAGCCGCTGGGCGTGCGGGATGATCTCCTTGTCGGCGAACTCCCGGACGGTCTCCAGGATCGACCGCTGCACATCGGTCAGGCCGGGCGTCTGGGCGAGTCGGGCCATCTCAGCCTCCGGGGGATCGGCGCATTACTCGTGGGTAACTGAACGCTCGGTCAGTATCGGTCCCGCGACCGGCGGGAGCCAAGGTGACCAGTCCACACAACCGCTGTGAAAAGGTTCACCGCTGCGGGTAGCGTCCGCAAGAGAGAGGGCAGTTCACCTGCGACGGAGGGGGCGAGCGGGCGTGAGCCAACCACCCGGTGAGCCGGACCAGCCGCCGTCGCCGTACGAGCCGCCGTCCTACGGGCAGCCGTACGGGCACCCGCAGCAGCCACCGTGGGGCCAACAGCCGCCGTACGCTCCGCAGCCCCCGTACGGGCAGTACGGGCCGCCCGGGCAGGGACCAACGCGACCGCGCGGCGGCGGGCCCAACGTGCTCGCCATCCTGTCGCTGGTCTTCGCCTTCGTCTTCGCGCCGGCCGGCATCGTCCTCGGTCACCTGGCCAAGCGGCAGATCCGGCAGACCGGCGAGGAGGGCGAGCAGCTCGCCACCTGGGGGCTGATCCTCAGCTACGTCTTCACTGCGCTCGGGGTGCTCGCCTGCTGCGGCTGGATCGGCCTGGCCATCTGGGCGAACTCCGACAACCACAGCTATCGCTGACGGTCAGCGGAACTGCGCCTCCCGGACGCTGTTGCCGCCGTCGACCACCAGCATCTGCCCGGTGATGTACGAGGCGGCCGGCGAGCAGAGGAAGGCGATGGCGGCGGCCACCTCGTCCGGCGTGCCGGGGCGGCCGACCGGGGTGCCCAGCCCCTGCTTGATCTCGGCCATGGTGGACGCCGCGGTGTGGATGATGCCGGGCGCGACCGCGTTCACCGTCACCCCGTCGGCGATCATCTCCATGGCCAGGGCCCTGGTCAGCCCCACCACGCCCGCCTTCGCCGCCGCGTACCCGGCCTCGGTGGGCAGCGCGTTGACCGGGCCGGCGGTGGCGGCGAGGTTGACGATCCGCCCCCAGCCCCGCTCGGCCATCCCGCCGATGAACGCGCGGCTGCACAGGAACGCGGTGGTCAGGTTGCGGTCGATCTCGCCGCGCCACTCGTCGTAGCTGAGCTGGGCCACCGGCCGCAGCACCTCCGGGCTGGCCCGGCTGGCCAGGCCCGCATTGTTGACCAGCACCTCGACGTCGCCGAGCTGCTCGGCCACCGCGTCGGCGAGCGCGCCCACCTCGGCCTCGTCGGTGAGGTCGGCGACGAACCCGGTCACGCCCAACTCGCCGGCGCGCTCGTGGATCCGCCGGGTGGTGGAGACGATCGCCACCCGGGCGCCCAGGTCGGCGAGGCGGTGTGCGGTCGCGTACCCGATGCCGTCCGGGCTGCCGGCGCCGGTGACCAGGGCGACCCGGCCGTCCAGGCGCATGGTGACCGGCTCGGCGAGCGGTGCCGGCTGATCCTGGTCGGCGGGCCCGGCCGGGGCGCTGCCGCGCTGCCGCCGCACCAGCCCTGGACGGCTCACGTCCCGTCGCGACCGACCGCCGCGCGCGTCAAGTGCCATGCCGAGATCCTGCCCGTTGTGGACGTTGCGGGCAACGCGGCACCCGGAAAGGGGGTCCTCGGTGCGGCGGGCCACTGACTACCCTGACCACACCACGTCTACGGAGATGATCCAGATGAGCTATCCCCCACCGTCCGGTGGTTGGCACGACCCGTCCCGGCCGGGTCCGCAGTCGAGCCCGCCGGCCGACCCGACGATGCCGATGGCCGGTAGCCCGATCCCGAGCCAGCCGAGCCCGGCCGACCCCTACGCGGCACCGCAGCCGCCGAGCGCCCCGCCGGCCGGCGACCCGTACGCGGCGCCCGGCTACCCGCCCGCCGGGGGCGACCCGTACGCGGCGCCCGGCTACCCGCCCGCCGGGGGCGACCCGTACGCGGCGCCCGGCTACCCGCCCACCGGGGGCGACCCGTACGCGGCGGGCGGCTACCCGCCGCCGGCCTACCCGCCGTACGGCCACCCGTCGAGCAAGACCAACACCCTGGCCATCGTGGCGCTGGTGCTGTCGCTGGTCGGCTTCGCCTCCTGCATCACCGCCCCGATCGGCGCGATCATGGGGCACGTGGCCCGCAAGCAGATCCGGGAGACCGGTGAGCAGGGCGAGGGCATGGCGAAGGCCGCGATCATCGTCGGGTGGATCCTCACCGCCCTGATGCTGGTGCTGATCGTGGTGTACGTCGGGGCGATCATCTTCGCGATCTCCAACGCCGACACGGGCGGCAGCACGCCCACCTTCTGACCGGCGCGGTGCCGCCCCGCTCCCCGGGGCGGCACACCGGCGGTCAGGCCGCGGGCGGGGTGAAGGACGAGGTACGGGCCATGCCGGCCGCGCGCCCCTTGGCGGCGATCACCAGGGCCATCTTCCGGGACGCCTCGTCGATCATCTCGTCGCCGAGCATCACCGCGCCGAGCTTGCCGCCCGCCTCCGAGGTGTACCAGTCGTACGCGTCGAGGATCAGCTCGGCGTGGTCGTAGTCGGCCTGCGCCGGCGAGTAGACCTCGTTGGCCGCGTCGATCTGGCCCGGGTGCAGCACCCACTTGCCGTCGAAGCCCAGCGCGGCCGAGCGCTTGGCCACCTCGCGGAACCCGTCCACGTCCCGGATCTGCAGGAACGGGCCGTCGATGGCCTGCTTGTCGTGCATCCGCGCGGCCATCAGGATGCGCATGAGGATGTAGTGGTAGGGGTCGCCCGGGTAGCCCGGGATGAGCGCGCCGACCGCCAGCGACTTCATGTTGATCGAGGCCATGAAGTCGGCCGGGCCGAAGATGATCGTCTCGACCCGGGGCGAGGCGGCCGCGATGGCGTCCACGTTGACCAGCCCGGCGGCGTTCTCGATCTGCGCCTCGATGCCGATCCGGCCGACCTCCAGGCCGAGGGTCTTCTCGATCTGGGTGAGGGTCAGGTCCAGCCACTGCACCTGGGCCGCGTCCTGCACCTTCGGCAGCATGATGCAGTCCAGGTTGGCGCCGGCTCCCTCGACGACCTCGATGACGTCCCGGTAGGTCCATGGCGTGGTCAGGTCGTTCACCCGGACCACCCGGGTCTTGCCCGCCCAGTCGCCCTCGTTCAGCGCGGCGACGATGTTCTTCCGGGCGTCCGGCTTGGCCAGCGGGGCGACCGCGTCCTCCAGGTCGAGGAAGACCTGGTCCGCCGGCAGGCCCTGGGCCTTGCCGAGCATCTTGACGCTGGAACCCGGCACGGCGAGGCAGGACCGGCGGGGGCGACCGACAGCGGCCATGGATGTGCTCCTTCCAGCGTGCGGCGGACGCGCCGACGCGACCAGACGGAAAACGGCGAACTTAACGATCCCAAAGGGCGTAGTGACGCCACGGTAACCTCGTGCCGTGACCGGGGTGAATGGACCTGTGGAAGATCTCACTGAGCGTCGGACCGTGGTGGTGACGGGCGCCAGCTCGGGCATCGGGCTGGCCGCGGCCGTGGACCTGGCGCGTCGCGGTGACCAGGTCGTGCTGGTCGGCCGGGACCCGGCCCGACTCCGGGCCGCCGGGGACCGGGTACGCGAGTGCTGCGGCGAGCGGCCCGAGCTCTTCCGCGCCGACTTCGCCGTGCTGGACGACGTACGCCGGCTCGCGGAGCAGCTGCGCGCCGCGTACGACCGGATCGACGTGCTCGCCAACAACGCCGGCGCGATCGTGCTTCAGCCGGTCACCACCGTCGACGGCTTCGAGCTGACCGTGCAGGCCAACCACCTCGCCCCGTTCCTGCTCAGCAACCTGCTGCGGGACCGGATCGGCCGGATGGTGGTGACCGCCTCCGGCGCCCACCGCAGCGGCGTCCTCGACCCGGACGACCTCAACGTGGCGCTGCGCCGCTACCGGCCCATGCGCGCCTACGGCACCAGCAAGCAGGCGAACATCCTCTTCGCCGCCGAGGCGGCCCGGCGCTGGCCGGAGGTGCCGGCGTACTCGTTCCACCCGGGGGTGGTGCGCACCCGGTTCGGCAACGAGAGCCCGCTGGTCGCCCTCGGCATGCGGCTGCTGCCGTTCCGCAGCCCGGAGCGGGGCGCGGAGACGCTGGTATGGCTGGCTAACCAGGACCCGTCCCGGCTGGTCGACGGCGGCTACTACCACGACCGGCGGCTCCGCCGGCCGCTGCCGAAGGCGGCCGACTCTGCGCTCGCCGCCCGGCTCTGGGCCGCCAGCGCGCGGGCCGTCGGCCTCCCGGACTGAGCGGCGCGAACGGGGATCGCCCCGGCGGGCTCAGGCGACACCACCGCGCATTCGGGTGGCGTGGGGCGGCGGCGTGCTGCCAGACTCCGCGCCATGACCACGGCGAAGGACACGGGCATCAGCGACACCGACCCTGCCGAGGGCGCCACTCTTCAGGTCGGTGGCGAGGACGCGGACCTGGAGGCCCGGATCGGGCGGGAGCTGACCGTGTTCAACAACGCGGCGACCGGCGCGGACGACGAGGCCGGCCTGTCGGTACGGGTGGTCGACCCGGACGGCGAGTTGGTCGGCGGGCTGACCGGCTGGACCTGGGGCGGCCGGGCCGGCATCAACACCGTGTGGGTGCGGGCGGACCGCCGCCACCAGGGCTGGGGCGGCCGGCTGCTGCGGGCCGCCGAGGAGGAGGCCCGCCGGCGCGGCTGCACCGAGATCTCGGTGGCGTCGTTCTCGTTCCAGGCGCCGGCGTTCTACCGGCGGCACGGCTACACCGACACCGGGATCCGGGACGGCATCCCGGGCGGCCACGTCGACCACCAGTTCTGGAAGTCGCTGGTCGACGACCCGGCGGGCGTGCTCCGAGTGGTCGCCCTGGTCGGCCTGGGCGCCGACGCCCAGGCCGGCCGGCGGTACGAGGACGGCGTGCTCGCCCTGCTCGGGCGGCACGGCGGACGGCTGGAACGGCGGCTGCGGACCGGGGACGGGCGGACCGAGGTGCACGTGATCCGGTTCGCCGCCCGGACGGGTTACGACGGGTTCCTGGCCGACCCGGACCGGGCCGCGCTCCGCGCCGAGTTCGGCGACGCCGTCCCGACCGCCCGGGCGCTGGAGGTCCAGGACGTCTGACCCTCACTCGGCGACGTGGATCGGGACGCTGGTGACCACCACGCCGGGCAGGGCCCGCAGGGCGGCGCGCAGCCGCTGCTCGGCGCGGCTGTGCAGCAGCCGAGACCAGCGGTGGCGCAGCACCACCTCCGGCACGATCACGGTCAGCGTCAGCTCCGGCCGGCTGGCGTGCAGCGCCTCCAGGTAGTGCGCCAGCGGCCCGATCACCGCCCGGTACGGCGACACGATCGTCTCCAGCCGCAGGTGGTCACCCCAGGCCCGCCACTGGTCGCGGAACCGGTCCGCCTCGGCGTCCTCGGGGGCGATGTGCACGGCCAGCGTCGGCTGGCCCAGCGACGCCGCGTACGCTAGGGCGCGCAGCGACGCCCGGTTCAGCCGGGCCACCGGCACGACCACCAGGTGGCGTACCTCCTGGGGCAGTTCCTCGCCCTCGGTGGCGCCGCCGCGTCCTCCGGGCGCGACACCGGGCGCGGTCCCGGGGGGCGGCGGTGGATGCAGCGCCAGGGCGCTGTCCAGCCGGGCGTAGTGGCGGTGGGTCCCACGGGCGAGCAGCACCAACGTCGGCACCGCGATCACCACCAGCCAGGCGCCCTCTTTGAACTTGCCGATCGCGGCGATCACCAGCACCAGCCCGGAGAGGGTGGCACCAAGCGCGTTGAGCGCCAGCCGGCGCCGCCAGCCCCGGTCCCGGTGCCGGCGCCAGTGCACCACCATGCCGGCCTGCGACAGCGTGAAGGCGAGGAACACGCCGACGGCGTAGAGCGGGATCAGCGACTGGGTGTGCCCGCCGAACGCGACGAAGATGACCGCCGCGGCGACGGCGAGCGCGACCAGGCCGTTGTTGAACGACAGTCGGTCGCCCAGGTGCAGGAACCGGCGCGGCGCGTGGCCGTTGCGGGCCATGAAGAAGAGCAGCCGGGGAAAGTCGTTGAAGGCGGTGTTGGCGGCCAGCAGCAGGATCAGCGCGGTGGTGGCCTGGAGGAACGCGTACCAGGGCCCGGTGGGGAAGGTAAGCCGGCCAAGCTGGGACAGGATCGTCTGGTCCGGCCGGGGCACCAGGCCGTTCAGGTGGATCAGGCCGATCAGGCCGGCGAAGAGCACCACCAGCATGCCGACCATCCAGCCGAGCGTGGTGCGGGCGTTGCGCCACTCCCGGGGGCGGAACGCCGGAATCGCGTTCGACACCGCCTCGATGCCGGTCATCGACACCGCGCCGGAGGAGAACGCGCGCAGCACCAGCAGCAGGCCCAGCCCCTCGGTCGCCGGCACGGGCGGTGGCGGCGCCGGCGCGAAGCCCCGGCCCGCCGCCCGCGCGTAGCCGACCACCAGCACGAGCAGGACCGCGGCCACGAAGGCGTACGTGGGCAGCACGAAGATGTTGCCGGCGGTACGCACCCCGCGCAGGTTCCCGGCGAGCAGCACGGCGATCACCAGCACCCCGAGCGGCACGGTGACCGGCGTGAGCCCGGCCATTGCCGAGGTGATCGCGCTCACCCCCGCCGCGATCGACACCGACACGGTGAGCACGTAGTCGAGCATCAGCCCGGCCGCCGCGGCGAGTCCCGCCGTCGTGCCCAGGTTGTCACCGGCCACGATGTACGAGCCGGCACCGTGCGGGTACGCGGGGATGGTCTGCCGGTAGGACAGCCCCACCGCGATCATCAGCACCACCAGCACTGCGGCCAGCGGCAGGGAGAGCCCGAGCGCGCCGCTGCCGGCCAGCACCAGCACGGCGAGCAGCGCCTCCGGTCCGTACGCCACCGAACTGAGCAGGTCGGAGGAGAGGATCGGCAGGGCGACCAGCTTCCGCATCCGCTCGTAGAGCACGGCGGAGCTGGACAGCGGCGGGCCGAACAGCGTCCGGCGCAGCCGGCTGAGCGCCCGCCCGGTCCGGGAGCCGGGCTCGTGGGCCGGCCCGGTGGCGCACAGCTCGCCCGGCTCCTCGACGGTGAACATGTCGATCGGGGTCAGCCGCCCGAACCGGGTCGGTGTCGGGCCGGGGCGGTTGCGGCCCAGGGCCGGGTCGACGGGCAGTTCGTCGGCGTGCCGCGGGGTGTGCCAGCGCTCCCCGATCCGGCCCAGCGCCGCCCGCTCCTCGGGGCCCAGTGGCGGGAACTCAGCCGAGGGCGTGACGAGCGTGCCCCGATCGGGCTCGTCGCCCTGCCGCTCCGTCTGCGCCCCCACTCCCCGCACTTTCATCGAAAGCGGCGGCTCGGGAGGCGGAATGGCCACACTCCCCGGGAAAGTGTGGCCGCCACGCCACGGGCGGTCGGGGTCAGTCGGCGAGCGGGGCGGGGTCGGCGGGGACCGGGACCGGCTCGATGCGGCGGCCGGCGCGGGCGCCGCCGAGCACGACCACGGCCACGCCGGCCAGCAGCAGGGCGAGCCCCGGCAGGGCGAGCGGGCGGGGCAGTTGGCCGAGCCAGACCCAGGCGATCAGGGCCGCGCCGGGCGCCTCCAGCAGGATCAGCACGCTGACCGTGGTGGCGGAGACCCGGTGAAGGGCGTAGTTGAACATCGAGTGGCCGAGCAGTTGGGCGCCGGCCACCAGGCCGAGGATCGCCAGCCAGGTGCCCGGCGGGTAGCCGTGCAGCCGGATCCCGCCGAGCAGGCAGACGACCAGCAGGACGGCCGCACAGACCCCGTAGCAGATGGTGGTGTAGGTGGTGGTGCTGATGGTGGCCCGGGCACGCTCGCCGAAGGCGGTGTAGATCGCGACGAACAGGCCGCCCGCGACGGCGAGCAGGTCACCGGCGAAGGCCCGGCCGGAGACGGCGAAGTCGGCGCCGGTGGCCAGCACCGCGCCGAGCACCGCCACCGCGATCCCGGCCCAGACCGCCGGTGGGAGGCGGCGGCCCTGCCAGCGGGCGATCAGCCCCTGCCACACCGGCTGGGTGGCGACCAGCGCGGTGGCCGCGGCGACCGTGGTGAGCTGCACGCTCGGCATCCAGGTGGCGAAGTGGGCGGCCAGCGCCACCCCGGAGAGTACGCAGTACAGCCCCTCGCGCCGGCCGGCGCCCACGATCAGCGTGCGGAACTCGGCCCGCCGTCGTGCCAGCGAGAACGGGCCGAGCACGGCCACCGAGAGCAGGTTCCGCCACAACGCGACGGCGAGGGCCGGCGCGGCGGCGAACGCGACCAGCGGGGCCGACGACGAGACGGCGGTGACCGCCAGGACGAGCGCGCTGAGGGTCAGCGCGTCAACCGGGGGGCGGTACGGAGCAGGCGACACGGAGAGCAATCCTCACACGAACAGGGGACACCACGGACAGTCAACACTCCGTTACGATCATGGGCGTCCCGGCGACTCCCCCTCGACGTCCGGAGGCGCGCTCCCCCATGCCCAGCTATCAGGCGGTGCTGTTCGACTTCTTCGGCACCCTGACCCGCTGCGTCCAGCGTGGTTCCGCCCACCAGGCCACCGCCGAGCTGCTCGGCTGCCCGCCCGACACCCTGACCGAGGTGCTCGACCGCACCTACTACGAGCGCGCCAGCGGGCGGCTCGGCAACGCCGAGGCGACCCTGCGCTGGGTCTGCGACCAGGTCGGCGTCCACCCCTCCGACGGGGCGGTACGCTCCGCCGTCGCCTCCCGCCATCGGGCGGTCCGCGCCGACACCCGGCTGCGGGACGAGGCGGTCCCGGTGCTGGCCGCGCTGCGCCAGCGGGGCGTACGCACCGGGCTGATCAGCGACTGCACCCACGAGCTGCCCGCGTTCCTGCCCCAGCTCGCGGTCGCGCCGCTGCTCGACGTACGGGTCTTCTCGGTGCAGGTGGGGTGCTGCAAGCCGCACCCGGCGCTCTACCTGGCCGCGTGCCGCCGGCTCGACCTCGCCCCGGCCGACTGCCTCTACGTGGGCGACGGGGGCAGTCAGGAGCTCACCGGTGCGGAGCGGGCCGGCATGACGGCGGTCCGGCTGGCCGCCCCGGACCTGGCCGGGCATATGGTCTTCAACGCCGACCGGTGCTGGGACGGCCGGGTGCTGACCTCGCTGACCGAGGTGCTCGACCTGCTCGATCCGGTCCCCTGCGTCGTCCCGGTCTGAGGCTCAGCGGCGGCGCACCTTGTGCAGCCGGAACGGCTTACGGGTGGCCCGGACCACGGGGGTCTCCCGGGGCGGCTCGGCCAGCGAGTCGGCCGGCAGGTCGGCGCCGGCGACCGGGGTGCCCGCCGGGGCCAGCCGGTTCAGCGCGCAGCCCCCGGTGGCCCAGCGTCCCACCAGATCGGCGGTGGGCCCGGTGGCGTTGAGCCGCTTCGCCGCGACCAGCGGTGCGACGGCGTCCCACTCCTCGGTGCCCGGTTGCAGCCGGGTCACCCGGGCCGGCCAGGTGACGATCCGGCCACCGTGGTCGCCGCGCAGGGTCACCTGCGCCGCGTCGGCGTCGGCCAGGCCGGGGGCGGACTGCTCGCCGGGCCCGCTGACCACGACCAGCGTCCCCTCCACCGGCAGGCACCAGAGCGCCACCGCCGGCCCGTTCCCGACGCTCACCCAGCAGACGGCCGCCTTCTTCATCGCCTCGTCGACCAGCGCCGGCACCTCGCGGCTGTCCAACTCGTCCGTCACACCGGCATCCTCTCGTACGCGCATGCGTCTGGGGTCAGCCCACGAAGGGCGGGACGGCGATCTCGCCGCGGGCCACCGGCATCACCTGGCCGGAGACGGTCGCGCCCACGGCCACCCCGCCGGCCGCGGTCACCGTGCAGGCCAGCGAGGACGGCCGGTTGATCTCGATGCCCTGGCGGACCGCGTACGTCGAGCGCCCCTCCCCGGGCAGCAGCCCGCTGGCGACCAGCCAGACCCCCAGGCCCAGGGCGGCCGAGCCGGTCGCCGGGTCCTCCGGCACGCCGAGCCCGGGCACGAAGACCCGGGCGTGCGCGGTTTGCGTGGCCGGGTCCCAGGAGAAGACGCTCACGTGTTCCACGCCGTACCGTTCCGCCGCCGCCGGATTCACCTTGGCCCGGGCCACCGCGTCGGGGCGTACCGGAAGGTAGGGGAACTCCAGGCCGCAGCCGGCCACCCGCGGTGCCGGGCCGGCGTGGTCGGCGGCGGTGAGGCCGACCATCTCCAGCAGCGGCTCCGGGTCGAGCTCGGGGCTGAGGGTGGGCGTGCCGCCGGTGAGGGTCGCGCCCGTCCCGGTCACCTCGATCGGCAGCACCCCGGCGCCGCATTCCTGGCTGACCCGGCCCGCCTCGAACATGCCCCGTCGACTGGCGGTCACCGCCGCGCCCACGCTGGGATGGCCGGCGAACGGCAGCTCCGCGGCCGGGGTGAAGATCCGCGCCCGGTACGTCGCACCGACCTGGGTCGGCGGCAGCACGAACACCGTCTCCGACAGGTTGAACTCCAGCGCGAGCGCCTGCATCTGTTCGGTGGCGAGCCCTTCCGCGCCGAACACCACGGCCAGCGGATTGCCGGCGAACGGGCGGTCGGTGAAGACGTCCACGATCTCGTAGGCCAAGGTCGACATGCTGATAGACACTAGGCCCTTAGGCTGGTGCCTGTGAGCACGCCGAACCGGGTCTACCTCGCTCGACTCGCCGGAGTCGCCGTCTTCGACCCGAACGGCGACCAGGTGGGCCGGGTCCGCGACGCGGTCGCCCGGATGCGGCCGAGCCCGCAGTCGCCCGAGGTGGTGGGGCTGGTCGCCGAGATGCCGATGCGCCGGCGCATCTTCCTCTCCATCAACCGGATCACCTCCATCGACCCGGACGCCGTCGTCCTGGGCAGCGGCACCCTCAACCTGCGCCGCTTCGAGAAGCGCCCCAACGAGCTGCTGGTGCTCCAGGAGTTGCTGGACCGGCGGGTGCAGTTGGAGAACGGGCAGCCCGGCACGGTGGTCGACGTGGCGATGGAACGCAGCCGTGGCGGCGAGTGGTCGCTGAGCCGGGTGGCCGTCCGCGAGCAGACCGGCCGGCTCACCCGCCGCGGCCACCTCCAGCAGGTCGAGTGGGACCGGGTACGCGGCCTCGGCGGGGTCGGCGACACCCGGGGTACGGCCAACCTGCTCGCCGTCCTAGAGGACATGCGCCCGGCCGACCTGGCCAACGCGTTGCAGGACCTGCCCGACGCCCGGCGCAACGAGGTGGCGGCGGCGCTGGACGACGAGCGCCTCGCGGACGTGCTCAGCGAGCTGCCCGAGCGGGACCAGGTGGAGATCCTGGCCGCGCTGGACCGGGAACGCGCCGCCGACGTGCTGGAGGAGATGGATCCGGACGACGCCGCCGACCTGCTCAACGAGCTGCCGCCGCCGGAGCAGGACGTGCTGCTGGACCTGATGGAGCCGGACGAGGCCAATCCGGTACGCCAGCTGCTGCGCTACGCCTCCGGCACCGCGGGCAGCGTGATGACCTCCGAGCCGGTCATCCTGCCCCCGGACGCCACGGTGGCCGAGGCGCTCGCCCGGATTCGGGAGCCGCAGCTCTCCCCCGCCGTGGCCGCCCAGGTCTTCGTGACCCGCGCCCCGATGACCACCCCCACCGGCCGCTACCTGGGCATGGTCCACTTCCAGCGGCTGCTCCGGGAGCCCCCGGCCGACCTGCTCGGCGGGGTGGTGGTCAACGACATCGACCCGCTGCGGCCGACCACCCCGCTGCCCGAGATCACCCGCCGGATGGCCACCTACGACCTGGTCGCCATGCCGGTGGTGGACCGCAACAACCGCCTCGTCGGTGCGGTGACCGTGGACGACGTGCTGGACCACTCGCTGCCCCGGGACTGGCGGAACCGGGACGTGCCGGTCCCGGTCGCCGCCGAGGCGGAGACCCTGGACGGTGGCGATGGCTGACCAGCGACGGGCCGAGCGGCTGGACCAGCCGCGCGAGCCCCGCGGCGTCCGGCTGCCCCGGGTCGACCAGGAGACCTTCGGCCGGTGGTCCGAGGGGATCGCCCGCGGCATGGGCACGGCGAACTTCATCGTCTACATGACGCTGGTCATCGGGGCGTGGTTCGCCTGGAACACCCTCGCCCCGCCGAGTTGGCGCTTCGACCCGTACACCTTCACGTTCCTCACGCTGATCCTCTCCATCCAGGCCTCGTACGCGGCCCCGCTGATCCTGCTCGCGCAGAACCGGCAGTCGGACCGGGACCGGATCGCGCTGGAGGAGGACCGGCGGCGGGCCACCATGCAGAAGGCCGAGACGGAGTACCTGGCCCGGGAGATCGCCGCGCTGCGGATCGCCCTGGGCGAGGTGGCCACCCGGGACTTCGTCCGCTCGGAGCTGACCCGGCTGGCCGAGGAGCTGGACGAGGCGGCGCAGCGGCGGCTGCGGCTGGAGCGCCGGCAGCAGGAGGGGCGGGAGGTCCGGCGGCACGGCGGCGGCGAGCCGCTCGACGAACCGCACGACGACCTGGACGGCGACTACGCCCGGGACCGTCGCCCGGAGGGCTGAACCGGGCAGCGAAAGCTTTGAACGCCGCGCGCCTCAAGGGGCCAGGCGAGCGGCGTTCGTCTCGATCGTCCCACTTCGCGGCACGACCCGTCCACCCCTCGGTCGCGCCATCGATTCGCTCACACCGGCCCCCGCCAACGGCGGACGCCGATGACCAGCGACGTAGCATTGCGGGCATGTCAGCACCCGTCAGCACCGTCTCCGACGCGATCCAGGCCGCCCTGGCCACCGTCAACGACCCGGAGATCCGTCGGCCCATCACCGAGCTCGGCATGGTCCGCTCCGCCGAGGTCGGCGACGACGGCGTCGTCCGGGTCGAGCTGCTGCTCACCGTGGCCGGCTGCCCGCTGAAGGACAAGCTGCGTGCCGACATCACCGCCGCCGTCGGCGCGGTGCCCGGCGTGACCGGCGTCGAGATCGAGTTCGGCGTGATGAGCCCGGAGCAGCGCCAGGAGCTCCAGTCGAAGCTGCGCGGAGGCGGCGGCCAGGAGCCGGTGATCCCGTTCGCCCAGCCCGGCTCCCGCACCCGGGTCTACGCGGTCGCCAGCGGCAAGGGCGGCGTCGGCAAGTCCAGCGTCACGGTCAACCTGGCCGCCGCGCTGGCCGCCCGCGGCCTCTCGGTCGGCGTGGTGGACGCCGACATCTACGGCCACTCGGTGCCCCGGATGCTCGGCGCCGAGGGCGCCCCGACCCGGGTCGAGGACATGATCATGCCGCCGCAGGCGCACGGCGTGAAGGTCATCTCGATCGGCATGTTCACCCCGGGCAACGCGGCCGTCGTCTGGCGCGGTCCGATGCTGCACCGGGCGCTGCAGCAGTTCCTCGCCGACGTCTACTGGGGCGACCTAGACGTGCTCCTGCTGGACCTGCCCCCGGGCACCGGCGACATCGCCATCTCGGTGGCCCAGCTGCTGCCGAACGCGGAGATCCTGGTCGTCACCACCCCGCAGACCGCCGCCGCCGAGGTGGCCGAGCGGGCCGGCGCGATCGCGCTGCAGACCCACCAGCGGGTGGTCGGCGTCATCGAGAACATGTCCTGGCTGGAGCTGCCGGACGGCTCCCGGATGGAGCTCTTCGGGGCCGGCGGCGGCGAGGCGGTCGCCGAGTCGCTGACCCGGACCATCGGCGCGCAGGTGCCGGTGCTGGGGCAGATCCCGCTGGACACCCGGGTCCGCGAGGGCGGCGACGCCGGCACCCCGATCGTGCTGGCACAGCCGGACGCGCCGGCCGCCAGGGCGCTCATGCAGGTCGCCGACCGGCTGGCCGTCCGCCGCGAGTCCCTGCTCGGCAAGCCCCTTGGCCTCAAGCCCGCCGGCCGCTGACCCCTACCCCCTCACCGACCCTCCCGGCCCCGGCCGGGAGGGTCGTCCCGTCCCGGCCCCGCCTCGTCGACCATGAGGTTGGCGGTGCGACACGCCGGTCCGTGCGCCGCCAACCTCATGATCGACGGCGCCCTGGGGCGGGGTCAGGTGGCGTCGTCGTAGCTGCGGCGGGGGGCCGGGGCGGAGCTCGGGGTGCCGCCGGTGGCGGTGATCGGGCGGGCGGCGTCCCGCAGGTCGGCCGCCTTCGCGACGTCCTTCAGGTCGTCACGCACGCCGCTGACGTCGCTGCGGATGTTGTCGTACATGCTCTGCAGCGGCTTCCGGATGGCCTGCTCGTCCTCCTCGCTGAGCAGGTGCTTCCGGATGAACGCCTTCGGGTGCAGGTCCTCCAGCTGGATGTCGGTGCCCAGCTCACGGCTCAGGTCGCCGGTGGCGTTCCGGGCCATGTTGCGCAGGTTGCGGACCATCCGCAGCCCGTCGTTGATCACGGCGGGCAGCCGGTCGCCGAAGATCAGCAGCGCCAGGAGCAGCAGGGCGCCGATCTCCCACCAGTTCAGGTTCTCGAACACTCCGGCCTCCTCGTCCGTGTCCACGGCAAGACTACGCACGTCACCGGGCAGTCCGGGAGGGGGAGAGGGGGAGAGGGATGCTCACTTCGCGTCTGCGGCGAGCGTCACCGAGGCGTTCTGCCGGGTCGACCCCCGCCGGTACTCCACCGTCACCACCGAGCCGGGGGCGTACTTGCGGACCAGCGCCACCAGATCCGCCGGATCGGTCATCGGGTGCCCGTTGAGCCGGAGCACCACGTCCCCGGTGCGCAGCCCGGCGGCCGACGCCGGCCCGGACGGCTCGACGGCGTTGAGGCGTACGCCCCCGCCGGTCACGCCGGTGCCGCCCACCTGGGCGCCGATCACCGTACGCCGGGCCTTGCCGGTGCCGATGATGTCCTGGGTGATCCGCTTCGCCTGGTTCATCGGAATGGCGAAGGCGAGCCCGATGTTGCCGGCCTCCTGCCCGTCAGCCACCAGCGACTTGATCGTCGAGTTCACCCCGACCACCCGGCCGCCGGAGTCGACCAACGGGCCGCCGGAGTTGCCGTGGTTGACCGCCGCGTCGGTCTGGATCGCCGCGTAGTAGCGCGTCGGGCCGCCCGGCTCACCGGCCTGCATGGTCCGGTCCACCGCGCTGACGATGCCGGCGGTGACCGTGTTGGCCAGCGAGAGCGGCGAGCCGATGGCGAGCACCGGGTCCCCGACGGCGAGCGCGTCCGAGTCGCCGAACTCCACCGGCCGCAGCCCGGTACGCGTCACCTTGATCACCGCAAGGTCCGACTCCGGGTCCTGCCCGACGACCGTGGCCGGGGCCGAACTGCCATCGTTGAAGATCACCGTGGCCTTGCCGGGGCCGCCCGCGACCACGTGGTCGTTGGTGACGATGTGCCCCTCGGCGCTGACCACGAAGCCCGAACCCTCGCTGGTGCCGCCCAGGCTGGCCACCCGGATGGTCACCACGCTGGGCAGCACCTTCTCGGCGACGCCGGCCAGGGACTCGGGCTTGCGCTGGGCGAGCGCCGGGGCCGACGGGGACGGCGCGCCCAAGGTGGTCACGGCGTGGCCACGCAGGAAGGCGTACGTCAGGGCGCTGCCGAGCGAGCCGGCCAGCAGGGCCGTGATGAGCGAGATCAGCACCACCTGCCGCAGCTTCGGCCGGTCGGGCGCGTCCGGGTCGGTCACCGGCTCCGGTTCGCCGGCGCCGACCAGAGGCGCGGGGACCACCACCGCGGCGGGCGCGTAGGGGTCGCGCCACGGGTCGGCGAGCGCGTCGGACCACCAGGGCGACGTCGCGCCGCCCCCAGCGCCCTGGCTGCCCTGAGCGCCCTGGGTCGGGCTCCCGAAGGTCATGCCGCCTCCGGCGCCCGGTGCGCCCGGGTGGCCCAGCGGCGGGCTCCCGGGGAACGCGCCGCCTCCGGCGCCCGGTGTGCTCTGGGGGCCCAGCGGCGGGCTCCCGGGGATCGTGCCGCCCCCGCCGCCCGGTCCGCCCTGGGGCGGGCTCCCGGGCACCGGCCCTCCCGCCGGTGTCGGGGTCCCGCCGGGCTGGCGCCAGTCCCAGCCGTCGGTCACGTCGGTGCCTCCCAGTCCGTCCCGCACGTCCCGCGCCTGGGGCCGACGGAGCCGGCCGTGCCGCACGGGGACACCGTCCAGGATTACACGAATGCCCCGAACGGAGTCAGGGGTTGCCCGGCCGTGATCGTTGCGGAGCACACTCGCGGCTGCGCGCGTCGGATCTCGCCTCTAGGCTCGTACCGCCAACGACCCCTCGCACCACTCCCACCGCCCGGAGGTGTCCCATCGCCACGGTCGCCGGTTCCGGCAACTCGACGGCCCAGGCGCTCCAGTTCGCCGAGTCGTACGTCACCGAGGACCTCGTGCTGCGGACCGCCCGCAGCCTCGCCCAGGAGGTGGGCGTGGAGGCGGTGACGCCGGGAGCCGGGGCCGCGCTGCGCCTGCTCGCCGCCGCCGGCAACGCCCGGGCGGTGGTCGAGATCGGCACCGGCACCGGGGTCAGCGGCGTCTGGCTGCTGCGCGGCATGCGGCCCGACGGCGTGCTCACCACCATCGACGTGGAAGTGGAGCACCAGCGGATCGCCCGGCGGCTCTTCGTGGAGGCGGGCTTTCCGTCGGGGCGTACCCGGATCATCACCGGCCGGGCCCTCGACGTGCTGCCGCGGCTCGCGGACGGCGCCTACGACCTGATCTTCGTCGACGCCGAGGCGGCCGGCTTCACCGCCTGCGTGGACGCCGCGCTGCGGCTGCTGCGGCCCGGCGGGGTGCTGGCGCTCAACGGCACCCTGGCGGGCGGCCGGATCGGCGACCCCGCCGCCCGGGACGTGGAGACGGTCACCGTCCGGGAGACCATCAAGGCGATCCGGGAGTCGGAGCATTGGATCCCCGCGCTGCTGCCGGTCGGGCACGGCCTGCTCGTCGCCGTGAAGGCCTGACCGCCGCAGCGGCGCCGCCGCGGCTGCGACGGCGCCCGGCAGGGGACCGCCCGCGCCGTCAGCCCAGCGTCGCCAGCCAGCGCAGCAGCCCGCGTACGCCCCAGCCGGTGGCGCCCCGGGTCAGCTCGGCCTGCTCGTCCTCAGACCAGGAGGGGGCGGACATGTCCACGTGCACCCAGCGGTCCCGCAGGTCGCCGGTGAACTCTCGGAGGAACAGCGCGGCCACGATCGAGCCGGCGCCCCGGTCCGGGGAACTGTGCAGGTCGGCCACGTCGCTGCCCAGGTAGTCCAGGTAGTCGGTGGCCAGCGGCATCCGCCAGGCGCGCTCGCCGGCCGCCTCGATCGCGGCCAGCAGGTCGGCGGCGAGTCCGTCGTTCTCGCTGTACAGGGCGCCGTGCCGCTTGCCCAGCGCCACCGCGTTCGCGCCGGTCAGGGTGGCCAGGTCGACCAGCAGGTCGGGGCGGAGCTCGCGCTCCGCGTACGCCATCGCGTCGGCCAGCACCAGCCGGCCCTCGGCGTCGGAGTTGGTGCTCTCGCTGGTCACGCCGCCGTAGTGGCGGATGACGTCGCCGGGGCGGAAGGCCGACCCGCTGACCATGTTCTCGGCGAGCGGCGCGAGCGTGGTGACCCGCACCGGCAGCCGGAGCGCGGCGGCGCCCAGGGTCGCGGCGACCACCGCGGCGGCGCCCGCCATGTCCTTGCGCATCAGCTTCATGGCCGGCACCGGCTTGATCGAGATGCCACCGGCGTCGAAGGTGATCCCCTTGCCGACCAGCACCACGTGGGTACGCGCGTCCGCCGGCCGCCAGTCCAGCTCGACCAGGCGGGGGCCGCTGGCCGAGCCGCCGCCGACGGCGAGGATGCCGCCGAAGCCCTCGGCCGCCAACTCCTCCGGCCCGCGTACCCGCAGGTGCAGGTCGGGGCGGTCGGCCGCCGCTTCCGCCACCTGGGCGGCGAACCAGCCCGGGTTCTTCGTCGACGAGGGGGTGTTGGTCAGGTCCCGGGCCAGCCGGGTCATCTCGGCGGTGGTGCGGGCCGTCGCCAGGGTCGGGGCGAGCCCGTCCGGATCGCTCACCACAACGTCCACCTCGGCCAGCGCGGGCGTCCCGCCGGCCTCGGTCAGCCGGAACCGGTAGGAGCCCAGCAGCAGCCCCTCGACCAGGCCACGCAGGGCCACCGCGGCGTCCGCCGGGAGGGCGACCGTGACGTACGTCTCATTCTTGGCGGCGCGGGCGAGCGCCGCGCCGGCGCCCCGCCAGCCGTGCTCGTCGCCGTCGCCGACGCCGAGCAGCACCAGCCGCGCGGGCGTGCCGCCCGGGCGCAGGTGCTCCCGCACCTCTCCGGCGGCACCGGTCAGCCGGGCGGCGGGCAGCAGCGAAGCCGCCTCGGCCCGGACGTCGTCGGCGGGCGGCGAGGCGGTGGGGACCAGCGCGGGCGGGCTGTCCGGCCCCTCGGGACGAACGGGCAGGACGAGGGTGTCGAGCCGCTCGGGCTCGCGCACCAGACGAATGGCCAGCACGCTGGACCGTACCTCCGGAAAATTCTCAAAGCGGGATACTTCGCCGAATCGAGTCGACGAAGGCCCTGAGCCACCGGCTGGTGCCGGTGGCTCAGGGTAGAACGAACCGTTCGCGCGACAGCCGTCACGCGGACCGCTCCTCAACTCAGCCGGCGGCCGCCTTCAGCGCGTCACCCAGCGCGGTGGCCTCGTCGGGAGTCATCTCGACGACGAGCCGGCCACCACCCTCCAGCGGGACCCGCATGACGATGCCCCGGCCCTCCTTGGTGACTTCCAGCGGACCGTCGCCCGTCCGCGGCTTCATCGCCGCCATGTTGTCTCCCCTCAGACCTACACCAGGGTCGGTGGGTTGCCCCACAGCCACTTCGCCATAACCACCCGCAACCATCGCGGGGGTGTCGACCAACGATTTTCCCTGATGAACACCGCCGGACCCAAACCGAAGCAGCATTGATGTAACAGCATCTAGCTTATCTTGGGTAGGCCTGTCACAATGTGCGGTCATGCAGGCACGGTCGGCACTCTTCGACCTGTACGGCGACCACCTCCGGGCGAGGGGTGGGCGCGCACCCGTGGCCGCCCTGGTCAAGCTGCTGGCGCCGCTCGGGATCGCCCCTCCGGCCGTCCGCACCGCGGTCTCCCGGATGGTCCGCCAGGGCTGGCTCGAACCGCTCCGGCTCGCCACCGGACCCGGTTATTCGATCACGCCGAAAGCGGGCCGCCGACTCGACGAGGCGGCCTCCCGGATCTACCGGACGGGGCGGCACAGCTGGGACGGGCGGTTCGACATGCTGGTGCTGGAGGCCCCGGCCTCCCGGCGCGACCGGCAGCGGCTCGCCGCCAACCTGACCTTCCTCGGCTACGGCCCGCTCGACGACTGCACCTGGGTGGCCACCCGCCCGGGAGAGGACGTCGACGTCCTGCTCGCCGAGGCGGGCGTGCGCTACGAGCGGTTCACCGCCGCCCACGCCGCCGGCAACCCCGGCGCCATGGGGGTGGTCCGTCGGGCCTGGGACCTGGCCGAGATCGGCCGGGCGTACGAACGGTTCGTCGCCGAGCAGAAGCCCCTGCTGTCCGGCGTCACCGTGCGCAGCAGCGACGAGGAGGCGTACGCGGCCCGGTTCCGGCTCGTGCACGCGTGGCGTACCTTCCTTTTCCAGGATCCGCAGCTGCCCCCGGCGCTGCTCCCCGAGCGCTGGCCGGGCACCAGCGCGGCCGGTTTCTTCGACCGGCACGCGGCCCGGCTCCGGCCGGCCGCCGACCGGTACGTCGAGCAGTGCCTCGACGCCAGCAACCGCCTCGCCCGACAGAAGGGTCGTTAGAACGTGACCGAGCCGCTGCTCGTCGACCGCACCGACGCCGTCGTCACCTTGACGCTGAACCGCCCGAACGCGATGAACTCGCTGGACCTGGCGCTCAAGGAGGCGCTCCGCGACGCCCTCGCGGAGCTGGAGACCGACCGGTCCTGCCGGGCGGTCGTGCTGGCCGGGGCGGGCGGCTCGTTCTGCGCCGGGCAGGACCTGCGGGAGCACGTGCAGACCCTCGAATCCGCCGACACCGACCCGCTGGGCACCGTGCGGGCCCACTACAACCCGATCGCCGCCCGGCTGGCCAACCTGCCCAAGCCAGTGGTCGCCGCGGTCCGGGGCATGGCCGCCGGGGCCGGCGCCTCGCTGGCGTTCCTCGCAGACTTCCGGATCGGCGGCCCGAAGACGAAGTTCCTGATGGCCTTCGCCGGGGTCGGGCTCGCCGCCGACACCGGCGCCTCCTGGACGCTGCCCCGGCTGGTCGGCCACGCCAAGGCCGTCGAGCTGCTGATGCTCGCCGAGCCGGTAGGCGCCGACGAGGCCGGCCGGCTCGGCCTGCTCACCCGCCTGGTGGACGACGACGAGCAGGTGCTGCCGACCGCGCAGGAGCTGGCCGCCCGGCTCGCCGCCGGCCCGACCGTCGCGTACGGGGCGATCAAGCGCCAGCTCTCCATCGCCGACGCCGGCACGCTCGCCGACGCCCTCGCCGCCGAGGCGCAGGCGCAGACGATCTGCGGCACCACCGCCGACCACCGGGCGGCCACCATGGCGTTCGTCAACAAGCAGAAGCCGGTCTTCGAGGGCCGCTGAGCCGGCCCCGCGGCTCCGGGACGGCCGGCAGGCGTCAGTCGTCCTCTTCGGGATCCTGGTTGGCCACCACGCCGAGCACGTAGGCCTGCATGGCCAGCTCGTCGCCGCTGGGCGAGACGAAAGCGGGCAGCTCCCGGGGGCCCAGCTCCTGCACGTACGACCAGAAGAGCCGGACCGCCTCGGCGGGCGAGGCCGCCTCGATCGGCAGGTCGAGGCTGACCAGCCAGGACCGCCGGGCGGGCGGCGGGCCGAGCCGGGCCGCCAGCTCCCGCCAGGCGGCCAGGTCCAACCCGGTCACCGGCCCGTCGAGGGCCAGGAGGTCGTCCACCGGCACCGGCTCGTCGAGCACCCGCCGGGTGTACGTCACCACGAGCTCCCCCGGACCGGCCTCGGACTGGGGGTCGTCCGGGTCCTCCCGGGTCTCGGCGGTGGCCAGGGCGACCCGGCCGAGCGCCACCAGCCGCAGCGGCTCGTCGACCAGCACCGCGACCGGGTCACCCGGCCGGGGCCGGACGACGCCCTCCAGCCCGGTCAGCTCCAGGGTGTCGTGGTGCACCAGCCGCTCGGCCTCGTACCGTTCGGCGGGCAGCAGCACCGCCCAGGCGCCGGACGCGGTGGTCTCGCTCGTCCCACTCGTGCGGAGCTCGGTGTCGGTCATGGGTCAATCCCACCACGCCGCGCCGCTGCCGGCCCCAGCACGTCCGCCGGACGCCGCCGGCGTCACGTCCCGGCCGGGTCGAGGGCGACGTGGCAGCCGGCGAGGTGGTCGTCCACCATGCCGGTGGCCTGCATCAGCGCGTAGGCGGTGGTGGGGCCGACGAAGCGGAAGCCGCGCTTCTTGAGCGCCTTGGCCAGCGCGGTCGACTCCGGGGTGAGCGCCGGTACGTCGGCAAACGACCCGGGCCGGGCCGGGCGGGGCGGCGGCGCGTAGGACCAGAGCAGCGCGGAGAGGCTGTCGGGCAACTCCAGCGCGGCCCGGGCGTTGGCGATGGCCGCCTCGACCTTGGCCCGGTTGCGGACGATCCCGGCGTCGGCCAGCAGCCGGGCCACGTCGGCCTCGCCGTAGCCGGCGACCTTCTCGATCCGGAACTCGTCGAAGGCGAGCCGGAACGCCGGCCGCTTGCGCAGGATGGTCAGCCAGGACAGGCCGGACTGGAACGCCTCCAGGGTCAGCCGCTCATAGAGCGCGTCGTCGCCACGGAGCGGCCGGCCCCACTCCCGGTCGTGGTAGACGGCGTAGTCCGGGGTGCTCGCTCCCCAGGCGCAGCGGGGCAGGCCGTCGGCACCGGTCACCAGGTCAGTCACGGCGTAAACGGTAGGCCAGCCCACCGACAACCGACCACGACCGGGCTCAGGGCAGCCGGCCCTGCTCCACCAGCCGGGCGAACTTCTTCAGCGCCTGGGTGAGGCCGAACTTCGAGCCCGGCCAGAGCACCGGCCAGGCCACCCGGCCGGCGGTCCCGCCGGGCAGATGGAACCACTCGTGCCAGACCACCTGCGTACGGTCCCGTTCCACCGGGGTGCAGCGCAGCACCCCGGGCCCGCGCAGCAGCTTGCCGCAGTGCACCACCCCGACCTCGTACGGGGCGTCCACCCGAACCACCCGCATCTCGTCCCGCACCACGGCAGGGCCGAACGCGGTGACCGCCTCCACCAGGCTCCCCTCGCCGCCGTCGCCCTCCACCACGCGAACCGTGGTGAGCGGGATCCAATCGGACTGCCGCTCCCACGCGGTCAGCGCGGCGAAGACCCGCTCGGCCGGCGCGTCGACGATCACCGTCGCGGTGACCTCGGCGGCGCCGGGCTGGGTGGCATCGTCGAGTCCGTCGCCCTCCGGGCCGGTCACGCCGACTCCGAGCGGACCACCGCACCGCGCTTCCGCTCGCCGTCGTCAGCCGGGGCGCCCGTGCCGGTGGAGTCGTCGGCCGGGGCGGGGGTGGGCTCGGCCGCTGCCCGACCCGCGGCCGCCCGGTCGGCTGCCGCCTCGTCGGCGGGCGCCGCGACCGGGGCCGCCGGGCCGGCGGGCGTCGGGGTGTCCGAGGGGAGTGTCGCCTCGTCCTCCACCGCGGCGGCGGCCGGCGCGGCGGCCAGGCCCGCGTCGGCGGTCAGCGGGGCAGCCGACTCGGCGGCCGGTGGGTCGGTCGCCTCCGCGGCCGAGGTGTCGGCGGCCGGGGCGTCGGCCGAGAAACCCGTGCTCTCGTCGCCCGGGTCGCCCGGGGCGTCGGCCGGGTTCGTGCCGGCGGCCTCCTCGCGGGTCCGGCGCAGCGCGTCGGCCTCCTCGGTCCGCCCCGCCCGGAGCGCGGCGACCTCGGCCTCGAGCACGCCGATCAGCTCCGATTTGTAGCCGATGTCGTACGCGGCCCGACGCAGCGCCTGGTCGACCTGCGCCATCCGGTAGCCGCGCAGCGCGGTGTCGAAGCGCACCTCGGCGACGTCCGACTCGTCCAGGGGACGGCTGCCCGGCAGGGGTACGGCCCGCCCGTCCGGCTCGGCCGGCACCAGGCCCGGGTCCCGCCCGGAGACCAGCACCGTCACCCCGAACACCACCGCCGCGACGGTCAGCGCGACGACCAAGAGGAGCAGAACCTCACCCATGGGGAGATCGTGGCATGCGGGCGCGCCTCGGGCGAGCCCTCCACCCGCTCCGACCATGATTCGAAACCCCGCGTACCGGGCGGGCCGATCGGCGATCGACCGGATAGCGTCGGGGGCGGCCGGCGGACGACCGGGGCCGGGGCGGAGATCAGGAGGCGGGCATGGCCGGGGCGCTACGGCTCGGTGGACGGACCTTCTCCCCGGGTGAGCTGGTGGTGATGGCGATCGTCAACCGCACCCCGGACTCGTTCTTCGACCGGGGCGCCACCTTCGCCCAGGACAGCGCGCTGCGGGCGGTGGACCGGGCGGTGGCCGAGGGCGCCGGCATCATCGACATCGGCGGGGTGAAGGCCGGCCCGGGCGACGAGGTGGACGTGGCCGAGGAGATCCGCCGGACGGTGGACACCATCGCGGCGGTCCGGGCCGCCTTCCCCGACGTGGTCATCTCGATCGACACGTGGCGGGCCGAAGTGGCCGTGGAGGCGGTGGCGGCCGGCGCCGACCTGCTCAACGACACCTGGTCGGGGGCGGATCCGGCGCTGGCCCGGGTCGCGGCGGAGACCGGCGCCGGGCTGGTCTGCTCGCACGCGGGCGGGCTCACCCCACGCACCCGGCCGCACCGGGCCACATTCGACGACGTGGTGGCCGACGTGGCCGCGACGGTGACCGGGCTCGCCGAGCGGGCGGTGGCCCTCGGCGTACGTCCGGACGGGATCCTGATCGACCCGGCGCACGACTTCGGCAAGAACACCCGGCACTCCCTGGAGATCACCCGGCGGCTCGCCGAGCTCACCGACACGGGGTGGCCGCTGCTGGTGGCCCTGTCGAACAAGGACTTCATCGGCGAGACGCTGGACCTGCCGGTGCCCGACCGGTTGGAGGGCACGCTGGCCGCCACGGCCGTCTCGGCCTGGCTGGGCGCCCGGGTGTTCCGCGCCCATCAGGTGCGCGAGACCCGCCGGGTGCTGGACATGGTCGCCTCGATCAAGGGAGACCGGCCGCCGACCCTGACCCGTCGCGGGCTGGCCTGAGCCTACGACAACTCCAGCGCGGCGCGTCTGACGCCGCGCAGCGCCCTGGAGCCGTCGGTCAGGTCCAGCGGAGGATGTTCTTCCGCCAGGCGTAGAGGATGCCGAGCGCCACCACGGCGACGAAGACGGCCATCTCCACCACCGTGGTCGCGCCGAACCCGGGCCGGTCGAAGACCAGCGCCCAGGGGAAGAGGAAGACCGCCTCGACCGCGAAGAGCACGTACAGGTACGCGTAGACGTAGTACCTGATCTGCATCTGCGCCCAGTCGCCGCCGACCGGGTCGAGGCCGCACTCGTAGCTGGCCCGTTTTCCCCAGGGGTCAGCCGGACGGCCAGGACGTAACACCCGATTGGCTGAGAACGCCGTGACGAAGAAGAGCACGGCGGCGAGCAGCAGGAGACCGAGGGTGGCGTACGAGCCGAGATATCCGGTCACGGTCGGGAGCCTACCGCTCCGCCCGTCCAGGCGGTCCGCGCGACTTTGTTTCGTTTTTGACCTAACGCCCGATGACAACTATGGCCGAAAGAATGAACCCAGTGAGCCTCACGGAGGACAGATGACGCGCCCCCGCCTACGGCCCGCTCGCCGGGCCGGGCACCGACGTACCTCCGTGCTGCTCGCGTCGGCGCTGGCCGCCGGCCTCGCGGCGGCGGTCGGGCTGGCGCCCGGGTGGGCCACGGCATCGCCCACAGTGACCGGCGTGGCTCGCGCGGCCACCGATCCGGCGACCGACCCCGGCGGCGACCCGACCGACGGCACGCCCACCGGGGGCCCCACCACGACCGAGCCGGCGCCGACCACCGCGCCGCCGACCGAGAGCGCGCCCCCGACGAGCGTGCCGCCGGCACCGACGACGACCGCGCCGGCCCCGACGACCACCACCCCGGGCAAACCCCGGCCCACCACGACCGCGCCGACCACCACCGCCCCGGCTCCCCCGCCGGCCGCCCCGCCCGCGGCGCCCGGCCAGTCGGCCGGCGGCCGGCTCGGCGTGCGGGTCACCACCGAGGACGTCACGCTCACCCCGGCCTACTGGAACGCGGACCGCACGGTGACCACGCTGCGGGTGACCGTGACCAACACCGGCGGCGCCACGGCGCGGGTCCGGCTCGGTTACACGCTGCCGGCCGGCCTGACCGACGCGGGAACCGCCGGCTGCGCGCCCGCCGGTGGCGGCACCTACCGCTGTGGCGGGTGGACCACCGCGCCGGGCACCCGGTTCCGCAGCTCGATCCGGATCCGGGTCGCGGGCACCGCCTGGCGGTCCATGCCGCTAAGCGGCTCGGTCCGGGTCACCGCCACCGCACCCGGGGCCAGCGGGGCGGCCACCGACGACGAGGGCTTCGCCGTCCTCTTCCCGCCCGGACCGCCGGCGCCCGGGATCGCGCTCCACGCCGAGGAGGTGCTGTTCGGCGTCGGCGGTGACCCGACCACCCTGGCCGTACGCCTGGGCAACACCGGCAAGGCCGACGCGGCCGGGCGGGTCGAGGTGGTCCTCCCCGCCGGGGTGACCCCCACCGACCCGCCCGCCGGCTGCACCGCCGTCGCCCCGACCCGTACCCGGTGCGACCTGGGCACGGTGCCGGCGGGGCGCAGCGCCACCCTGCGGCTGCCGGTGGCCGCCACGCCGGAGGCCCAGCGCCGGGCCCCGCTGTCCGGCGCGGTCGCCGGCCGGCTGGAGCCGCGCAGCGGGCGGGACCGGCAGGTGCAGATGAGCTTCCGGATCACCTCCGCCGCCGCACTGGCCCTGCCCGTGGCGGCCGGCTCCGAGGGCGTGCTGGCCCACGCGGGGCGGGCCGCCGACGAGGACGGCTTCGGCCCGGTTCGGACCGCCGTCGTGCTGATCGCCGCCTCCGGCCTCGTGGTGGTGCTCGCGCTGGTCCTGGCGACCACCTCGCTGCGCCGCCGGACGGGCGCCGGTCCGGCCGCCGACCCCACCCGGGAGTGATCCGCCGGACCCCTTCGAGCCTGCGGTGATCTGAGTTACGGTGACGGTACTAAACGCCGCAAAACCGGGCATACGGCGGGCGGATCGGGTCCCATACGTCGGACCTCCACCAAGGTGGCCCTAAGGGGCCGACGTAGGCTCTGACGTGAGAAATGGAGCGGGCCGGACCGGGCTACGGACGGCTCGCGGCAGCAGCGCGTCAAGGAGGGCACGTGGCCGGGCAAGGCGGGGTCACCATCATGTTCAGCCGCCCGTGTGACGGCGCTGAGCGAAGCGAGGTGCGGGCGTGACCAAGCAGATCCGTCAACTGGACCGGGTGGTCATCCGGTTCGCCGGCGACTCCGGCGACGGCATGCAGCTCACCGGTGACCGGTTCACCTCCGAGACGGCTCAGCTGGGCAACGACATCTCCACGTTGCCCAACTTCCCGGCCGAGATCCGGGCCCCCGCAGGCACCCTGCCGGGTGTGTCGAGCTTCCAGGTGCACTTCGCCGACTACGACATCCTGACCCCCGGCGACGCGCCCAACGTGCTGGTGGCGATGAACCCGGCGGCGCTCAAGGCCAACCTGGCCGAGCTTCCGCGCGGCGCGGACATCATCGTCAACACCGACGAGTTCACCAAGCGCAACCTGGCCAAGGTGGGCTACACGACCAGCCCGCTGGAGGACGGCTCGCTCACCGGGTACGTGGTGCACCCGGTCGCGCTGACCTCGATGACGATCGGCGCGCTGGCCGCGCACGACGTGTCCAAGAAGGACGCCGAGCGGGCCAAGAACATGTTCGCGCTCGGCCTGCTGAGCTGGATGTACTCCCGCCCGTACGAGTCGACGCTGCGGTTCCTGGAGCGCAAGTTCGCGGCCCGTCCGGAGCTGGTCGCGGCGAACGTGGCCGCCTTCCGGGCCGGGTGGAACTTCGGCGAGACCACCGAGGACTTCTCCGTCCGCTACGAGGTCAAGCCGGCCAGCATGGTGCCGGGCACCTACCGGAACATCACCGGCAACGCGGCGCTGTCGCTGGGCCTGGTGGCCGCCGGCGTCCGCTCCGGGCTGCCGGTCTTCCTCGGGGCGTACCCGATCACCCCGGCCTCGGACATCCTGCACGAGCTGAGCAAGCACAAGCGGTTCGGCGTGGTCACCATGCAGGCCGAGGACGAGATCGCCGCGGTCGGCGCGGCGCTGGGCGCGTCGTACGGCGGCTCACTCGGGGTCACCACCACCAGCGGCCCCGGCGTGGCGCTGAAGAGCGAGACCATCTCCCTGGCGGTGGCGCTGGAGCTGCCGCTGGTCATCGTCGACGTGCAGCGCGCCGGGCCGTCCACCGGCATGCCGACCAAGACCGAGCAGGCCGACCTCAACCTGGCGCTGTACGGCCGGCACGGCGAGGCCCCGGTCGCGGTGATCGCGCCCAAGTCGCCGGCGGACTGCTTCCACGCCGCCCTGGAGGCGGCCCGGATCGCGCTGACCTACCGCACCCCGGTGATCCTGCTGTCCGACAACTACGTGGCCAACGGCTCCGAGCCGTGGCTGCTGCCGGACGTGGCGAGCCTGCCCGACCTGCGGGTCGACTTCGCCTCCCGGCCCAACGGCGAGGACGGCACCACCTTCCTGCCGTACCTGCGGGACCCGGAGACCCTGGCCCGGCCGTGGGCCATCCCGGGCACCCCTGGGCTGGAGCACCGGATCGGCGGCCTGGAGAAGGCCGACAAGACCGGCGACATCTCGTACGACCCGGCGAACCACGACTTCATGGTGCGTACCCGGGCAGCCCGGATCGAGACCATCCCGGTGCCGGACGTCGAGGTGGAGGACCCGGACGGCGACGCCCGGGTGCTGGTGCTCGGCTGGGGCTCGACGTACGGCCCGATCGGGGCGGCCTGCCGGGGCCTGCGGCAGCGCGGGCTCTCCATCGCCCAGGCGCACCTGCGCCACCTGGCCCCGATGCCGGCCAATCTCGGCGAGGTGCTGCGCGCGTACGACCGGGTGGTCATCCCCGAGATGAACCTCGGCCAGCTCGCCCACGTGATCCGGGCGAAGTACCTGGTCGACGCGATCGGCTACAACCAGGTCCGCGGCCTGCCGTTCACGGCCGCCGAGCTGGAGACGATGCTGGAAGAGGTCCTGAAGAATGTCTGAGCCCATCGCCCTCAAGCTCACCGCCAAGGACTTCAAGTCCGACCAGGAGGTGCGCTGGTGCCCCGGCTGCGGCGACTACGCCATCCTGGCGGCCGTGCAGGGCTTCATGCCGGAGCTGAACATCCCCCGGGAGAACATCGTCTTCATCTCGGGCATCGGCTGCTCGTCCCGCTTCCCGTACTACATGAACACCTACGGGATGCACTCGATCCACGGCCGCGCCCCGGCGATCGCCACCGGCCTGTCGGTGACCCGGCCGGACCTGTCGGTCTGGGTGGTCACCGGTGACGGTGACGCGCTCTCCATCGGCGGCAACCACCTGATCCACGCGCTGCGCCGCAACGTCAACCTCAAGATCCTGCTCTTCAACAACCGGATCTACGGCCTGACCAAGGGGCAGTACTCGCCGACCTCGGAGATCGGCAAGATCACCAAGTCGACCCCGGTCGGTTCGGCGGACGCTCCGTTCAACCCGCTGTCGCTGGCGCTCGGCGCGGAGGCCACCTTCGTCGCCCGGACCATCGACTCCGACCGGAAGCACCTCCAGTCGGTGCTGCGGGCCGCCGCGGAGCACCAGGGCTCCGCGTTCGTGGAGATCTACCAGAACTGCAACATCTTCAACGACGGCGCGTTCGACCAGCTCAAGGAGCCGGCCACCCGGGACGACTACCTGATCCGGCTGGAGCACGGGCAGCCGATCACGTTCGGCAAGGACGGGCAGTTCTGCGTCGTCCACCCGCCGGGCGGCTTCGGGCTGGAGGTCCGGGACACCGCGGCCACCCCGGCCGAGGAGATCGTGGTGCACGACGCCGGCGTCACCGACCCCGCGTACGCCTTCGCGCTGTCCCGGCTGCCGGGTGCGGACCTGCGCAACACCCCGATCGGCGTGTTCCGCTCGGTGACCCGGCCGTCGTACGACAGCGTGGTGCAGGAGCAGGTCGCCGCGGCGAAGGCCAGCGTCGACGAGACCCCGGAGCAGCAGCTCGCCGGCCTCCTGGCCAGCGGTGACACCTGGACGATCGGCTGACGTCGACGCTTCGGCGACCACGGAAAGGGCCCGCGACCACAGGTCGCGGGCCCTTTCGTTCGCAGTGGCGCGATCCCGATCAGAAGACCAGGTTGTAGGCGCCCCAGCCGCCCATGATCGTCTTGCCGCGGGCGTCGATCCAGTTGCCGTACCCGTCGGTGGTGTACATGCGCATGTCGTCGACGCTGTTGACGCCCAGCATGTCCACCATGTTGTCGCCGTTCCAGTCGCCCGGGGTGAGGATGTTCTTGAACCCGCCCCAGCCGGTGCCGATGACCGTGCCCTTCGGGTTGGTCCAACCGCCCTGGCCGTCCGACTGGTAAAGCTTCAGGTCGCCGGTGGTGGTGCGGCAGATCAGCACCTCGAGGCCGTCACCCTTCCAGGCGCCGGGGGTGAGGAACAGGTTGAACGAGTTGTAGCCGGTGCCGATCAGGGTGCCCTTCGGGTTGTCCCAGCCGCCCGCGCCGTTGCTGGTGTAGCGGACGAGGTCACCATTGTCCCGGCGGACCATCAGGCTCGGGCGGTTGTTGCCCAGCCAGTTGTTCGTCACCATCAGGGCGGTGAAGCTGCCCCAGCCGGTGCCGATCAGCTTCGGGGCACCGGCGAAGTTGCCGGCGCCGTCGGTGTTGTAGATCCACAGCTCGTTGGCCGTGTTCACCACCATGATCGACGGCTTGTTGTCGCCGTTCCAGTTGTAGACCCGGAAGACCCGCTTGAAGCTGCCCCAACCGGTGCCGAGGATCCGGTCGTTCGACCAGAAGCCACCGTACCCGTCGTTGCCGAACCCGCTGCCCACGAAGAGCCGCAGCTTGCCGGCCGAGTCCCGGGCGATCAGGTCGGTGTGGCCGTCGCCGGTCCAGTCGGCGTTGACCAGCGGCGGCCGGGTGAAGTCCGCCTTGATCGAGTCGGAGTAGTAGCCCAGCTCCTCGTAGAAGCCCGGGTGCTCACCGCAGTTGCCGTAGCCCCAGTCGGTGAGGCCGACCTGCTTGCCGTTCACCAGCAGCGGGCCGCCGGAGTCGCCGCCGCAGGTGTCGGCGGACGGCGTGGTGGGCGTGCCGTTCCCGGCGCAGAGCATCCGGTTGGCGTCGTACCCGATGCGGGCCTGGTTGGCGTCGGCGGCACAGTAGGTGTCGGTCTGGATCGGCACCGACGCCCTGCGCAGCCGGGTGTCGCCCGGGTCGACGTTCTCGTCCGAGCTGGTGACGCCGTACCCGACGATGTCCGCCATGTCGCCGGGCGCGTACGCCGTCTCGCCCTGCGCGCTGAAGGTGATCGGCGTGTACTCGACCGGCAGGTCCTTCTTGAGGGTGAGGACCGAGACGTCGTCGAGGATCGTGTCAGCCGTCTGGTCGTACTGCGCGGCGATGTTCCAGCCCTGGTGGGTCCAGGTGGAACCGACCTCCGCGACGTAGCCGGCGGTGGTGATGATGTTGCCGTTGGCGTCGAGAAGCTGGTCGTGCCCGGCGATGACCCGGGTCGTGCCCGCTCCGTCAGCGGTGCAGTGCGCCGCCGTCAGCACCTTGTTGGGGGCGACGACGGTGCCGGTGCACCAGCCGATGCCGGTGTCGAGGTAGGTGACGACACCGACGATGTAGGGGTGGTCCGCCGCGCTGACGGTGGTGCCACCGACGATCCGCGGAGTCGCGCCCGTGCCCTTCGACTGGAACCGGGGACCGTACGCGCCCGGGGCGGGCGGGGTGAACTTCCCCTCCCGGAAGTGCGGCAGCTTCGTCGGCCGTTCGGCTTGGACGGTGCGCGCGTCGGACGCTCCGCCGGCCGGGGCCGCCTGGACGGCGGTGCCCGGCGCGACGACCGCCGCGCCGCCGAGCGCGATGCCGGCCAGGATTCCGGCCGCTCGCCGCCGTCGGGTTCCTGCAGTTTCTGCCTCTTGAGCCACTAGTTATCCCGTCGTTTGGTTACCGAGGCACTCGAAACTGCCGTCCTGGCACGGCACCTGGGAGGTCGCGAACGAGACACACGAGGTCGATGAGCTCGCGTGACAGTGAATCCCCCGTGCCCGGGCCAAGGAAGTGGCGCCGGCGACCCGATTGGTTGCCGCGCCTCCGTTGGCAGTTCCAAGCGGCCAAACGCTAGCAAGCAACCACGGAAAGATAAAGATCCAAGTGGTTGTTCATGGATGTCCGACCGTTCACCTGATCAGTGGGGGGCGGCCGTCGCCTGCGGGCGGTCGTCGCGGACGTACACGACCATGTCGCCGGTCTCGATCTCCGCGCCGGCCCGATCGGTGAGCGTCACCACCCGGCCCCGCCGGACCAGCGCGATCACCAGCGAGTCCAGCTCGCGCGGCGACCTGCCCACCTCGTCGCGCTCCGCCGAGCGCATGGCCAGCGCCATGCCCTGCCCCGGGGTGAGCAGGTCCTCCACCACGTCGATCAGCGGCGGGGCGGAGGTGGAGAGGCCGAGCAGCCGGCCGGCGGTCGCCGAGGAGACGATCACGTGGTGCGCGCCGCTCTGCTTGAGCAGCGGCGCGTTCTCCGCCTCGCGTACCGCCGCGATGATCCGGACCTGGCCGGCGGTGAGCTGCCGGACGGTCAGGGCCACCAGCACCGAGGCGTCGTCGCTGTCGGTCGCGATGATCACCGCTCGGGCCGTCCGGATGTGCGCCTCCTCCAGCACGGACGAACGGGTCGCCGAACCCTCGATGGCGACCAGCCCCGCCGAGGTGGCCTGCCGCAGCGCGGCGCCGTTCCGCTCCACCACCACGATCCGGGACCTGTCCGTGCCGTTCTCCAGCAGCGCGGAGACGGCGCTCCGGCCCTTGGTGCCGTAGCCGCAGATGATCACGTGGTCCTTCACGGTCCTCCTCCACCGCGACAGGCGACGGCCGGTCCGGTACTGCTCGGTCAGGACTTCCAGAGTGGTGCCGACCAGGATGATCAGGAAGAGCACCCGGGCGGGGGTGACGAACAGGACGTTGACCAGGCGCGCCGAGGGGGTGCCCGGGGTGATGTCGCCGTAGCCGGTGGTGGAGAGCGAGACCACCGCGTAGTAGAAGCAGTCGAGGAGGCTGAGCCCGTCCTCGTTGACGTCGCGGTAGCCGTCGCGGTCGAGCCAGACCGCGGCCACCACGGCGAAGACCAGGCCCAGGGCGGCGAGCAGGCGCAGACTGAGCGCGCTCAGCGGCCCCCGCCGTTGCGCGGGAAAATGGATCACCGTCGGTCCCGCCCCGCCACCGTCGCCTGCACGAGCACAAGATATCGGTTTCGGCGCGTCCCGGCCTCTCGGGTCGTCGCCGTGGACGCCCACGTGCGCTGGCGGGCCGCCGGACGGGGCATGATGGGGACGTCCCGGTACGACGACCGCGAGGAGGCCCGCATGTCGTTGCTGCGACGGGTGATCGGCGGGGTGCTCCGCCGGGTACGGCTGCGGCAGGGCCGCACGCTGCGCGAGGTCGCCCAGGCGGCCGGGGTGTCGCTGCCGTACCTCTCGGAGGTGGAGCGCGGCCGCAAGGAGGCCTCCTCGGAGGTGCTGGCGGCCATCTGCCGGGCCCTCGGGATCCACCTCTCCGATCTGCTCGAGGAGGCCCGCGACGAGCTGCGGCGGGTCGAGCGGCGGACGCCGGTGACCTCCGGTGTGGCGCTGGCCCGGCTGGACCGGGTGCCGGCCGCGCACGGCTCACGCACCGGCCCGCACCTGCGGGTGGGGGGTGGACCTCGGCTGCACGCCCGGCGTCCCGCCCTGCCGGCGCCGCTCCTCGGCGGGTCGCTGCGGCTGCCCGAGACCGCGTTCCCGCTCAACGGCGCGGGCCTCGGCCACCCGGCGCCGATGAACGTCGGGTCCGGCACCCGGATCTGGCTGATCCCCACGCCGGCCGAGGCGCGCCGTCGTCCGCGTACCTCGGCGACGCTGGCCAGGCGGCGGGTCCGGTCCGGCCGGCGGCGGCTGACCGCCGCCTAGCTTCGGCCGGTTCTGCCCACGGCGGATCTGCCGGGGGCAGAAACCCTGGGTCTCCGGCCACCGTCCGCCGGACGCTGGAGATCGCCGGTTTCCGGGGCGGTCCGTCGCCTGCCGGTGGCACGGAGGGTGGTCAGGTCATGGGGTACGGCATCTGGATGCTTGACGAGGGACAACCGTCCTTCGGCGACCGGGTCTTCGAGCGGCTGCTGAAGGAGCGCATCATCTTCCTCGGCACCGAGGTCACCGACGCCTCGGCCAACCAGATCTCGGCGCAGATCCTGCTGCTCGCCGCCGAGGACCCGGAACGGGACATCTTCCTCTACATCAACTCGCCGGGCGGCTCGGTCAGCGCCGGGATGGCCGTCTACGACACGATGCAGTACGTCAAGAACGACGTGGCGACGCTGGCGCTCGGGATGGCCGGCTCGATGGGGCAGTTCCTGCTCTGCGCCGGCGCGGCCGGGAAGCGGTTCGCCCTGCCCCACTCGCGGATCATGATGCACCAGCCGTCCGGCGGGTTCGGCGGCACGGTCGCCGACATCACCATCCAGGCGGAGAACATGCTGCACGTGAAGCGGACGATGCAGGAGTTGATCGGCCGGCACAGCGGGCGCACGCTGGCGGAGATCCAGCGCGACTGGGACCGGGACCGCTGGTTCACCGCCGAGGAGGCCCGCGAGTATGGCCTGATCGACCAGGTGGTCAGCAGCGCCGAGCAGCTCACCGCTTGACGCTTGCCGGCCGGCACGGGCGACCGGCCACGGCCGGCGTCGGACACGCCCCCTCGATCGCGTCCGACACCCGTCGTGGGTGGCCGCGATGTGCCAGTCCTCGATGCGCATCGAAGCCTATGGGCGGGACGGCGTCCACGCACGGTGGAGCGGGCGCAGCGCCTTCCGGCGAAATTTTGTTACATCACCGGGTGCGCCACGCCCGCGCCCGGCTCACGGGTAACTGACCACCGGGCTGGTGCCGTACGAGCCGACGACCGGGGTGCCGGCCTCGTTGACCGTGCGCTCGATGCCGCCGCTGCCGTCGAGGAAGACGGTGATCGCGTCGTGGAACCGCACGCCGGCCCGGCGCGGCGCCTCGATCGCCCGGTCGCAGCGGATGTCCACGCCCTGGTTGAAGTAGGAGTAGACGCCCAGCCCCCAGGCCTCGTGCGCGCGGACGTGGTCGGCGACGTGGTACGATGCCCAGCCGTTGCCGGTCGGGCTGCGCCAGGCGGCCTGGCTCGGCGGGTCGTACGGCAGTTCGCTCTGGTAGAACACGGTCCGGCCGCGCTCGCCGTTCCAGACGGTCTGCCACCGCTGGTAATGCTCCACGAAGAGCCCGTACGCGGTCACGTCGTCGCCGTTGACCACCACGCCGGTGCCGGCGGTGTTGACGGTCCAGCCGATGGTGCCCGCCTTCCCGTGGTCGCCGCGCCAGGCCCAGATGTTGTCGATCAGCGTGTGCCGGCTGTTCACCACCACGCTGGTGACCGCCTTGCCGGCCGACGGACCGCCGATCCGGAAGAAGACGTCCTGGAGTGAGATCGGGTTGGTGGCGTGCGCCCGGTCGCTGTTCCGCCGGCCCACCTCGACCAGCACCGTCGACTCGACCGGCCCGGCGTCGACCAGCACCCCGGCGATGCGTACGCCGTCCACGTCCTCGATGCGCAGGGCCGCGTCGCCGGTGGTCGGGGCGAGGCTGGCATGCCGAGGCCGAGCACGACGGTGTCCGGGTGCTTGACCCACAGCGCCCGGTCGAGTTGGTAGACGCCCGGGGTGAGCAGCAGGTGCCGGCCCCGGGACAGCTCCTGGTTGATCCGCCGCGCGGAGTCGGTGGGCTTGGCGATGAAGAAGGCGGACAGCGGCAGCGACGGCACCGGCCCGCCGCCCGCGCCCCAGGTGGTGCCGGCGGTGTCGTGCCGGAGCCCGGGTACGGCCACCCGCCAGCGACCCGCGCCGTCCACGAAGAGGTACGGCTTCTCCCGGGTCACCGGGCTGGTGGGCAGGGTGGTGTACGGCGGGTTCGGGAAGCCCTGCGCGGGCGCGCCGAGCACGCCGGAGAAGACCTGGTTCCAGACCCCGTTGGTCCAGTCGCCGCCGAGTTCGCTGTCCCGGGTCAGCCACTGCTGCTGGGAGCCGTTGATGGTGATCCCGTCGACCTTGGAGTCGGCGATGTACCCGCCGCTGGAGTAGCCGCCGTTGCCCGGCTCCAGCCAGAGGATGCCCTTGATGTGCACGCGACGCATCGGGGACGCCTGGGAGACCGCCCACTGGTTCGACCAGTCGGTCGGGGTGACGGCGAGGTTCTCCACCGAGCGCCAGAAGTTGGTGAGGGCCGAGATCCCGGCCGGCGAGTTCGGGTCGGCCTGGCCGATCACGCGTACCGCGCCGTGGACCTCCACGTCGTCGGGGTGGGCACCGAGGCCGGCGACGGTCGTGTAGTAGCCGAGCGTCGCGGTCACCTCGTACCGGCCGGGCTTGAACAGCACGGCGTACCGGTCGGCGCCCATCTCGTTGCGTTCCTGCACGGCGAAGAGGCGGTCCAGGGTGGACTGGATCTCGGCGGTCGGGGTGGTCGGGTCGTACACGAAGACGTTCGGTCCGAAATCGGGCTCGGCGTGGTCGGGATGGTCGGGCGCCGCGGCGGCCGGCAGCGCCGGGAGCCCGAGGGCGGTGAGCGACGCGGCCGACGCGGCGGTGAGGGTGAGGAAGCGGCGGCGGGAGGGATCGAGTGGTCTCATCTGCCTGCCCTGTCGATGGTGGGGTGGGGGACCGACCGGGAGAGCCGTGAGAGCGCTCTCCCGCCGGACGGTCCTGTTCCTACCCCATCGACGTCGATCGCGCCAGGGCGCGCCGGTTCCGGAACTCTCAGCGGGCGTCGTAGCGGGCCCGGGCGGCCTCCACCTCGTCGAGGTGGGTGGTGGCCCACGCCTCCAGGCCGGCGACCAGGTCGAGCAGGCTGCGACCGAGGTCGGTGAGCGCGTAGTCGACCCGAGGCGGCACGCTGGCCTGCACGGTACGGGTGACGATGCCGTCGCGCTCCAGCCCGCGCAGGGTCTGGGTGAGCATCTTCTGGCTGATCCCGTCGATCCGCTCGGCCAGCTCGCCGTAGCGCCGCTCCCCGCCGGCGAGGGTGAGCACGATCAGCACGCTCCAGCGGTCGCCGATCCGGTCGAGGACCTTCCGACTGCCGCAGTTCCGGTTGAACGGGTCCGCCTGCACGGCTTCACTCTCTCTCAGTGCGTATCGAACTTCAAGGTGCTTACTCTCCAACGGGAAGTAAGGCTGCGATGTTCCCGTTGCTGTGCGAAGACAGTGTTCTCAGCACACACAGGGGGTTCCCATGTCCATCGTCGTCACCGGCGCCACCGGCCACCTCGGCCGCCTGATCGTCCAGTCGCTGCTCGACCGGGGCGTACCGGCCGACCAGATCGTGGCCCTCGGCCGCGACGTCGACCGGCTGGCCGGCCTCGCCGAGCGCGGCGTGGTCACCCAGCGCGCCGACTACGACGACGCCGAGTCGTTGCAGGCCGCCTTCGCCGGCGCGGAGAAGCTGATGTTCGTCTCCGGAAGCGAGGTCGGCCGCCGGGTGCTGCAGCACGGCAACGTCATCACCGCCGCCAAGGCGGCCGGCGTCGGGCTGGTCGTCTACACCAGCATCGCCAAGGCGGACACCTCCAGCCTGGTGCTCGCCGCCGAGCACAAGGCGACCGAGCAGCTGATCCTGGACTCCGGCCTGCCCCACGTCTTCTTGCGCAACAGCTGGTACCTGGAGAACTACACCGCCCAGCTCCCCACCTACCTCCAGCACGGGGTCGCGGGCGCGGCGGGCGACGGCCTGGTCAGCGCCGCCACCCGCGCCGACTACGCCGAGGCCGCCGCGATCGTCCTCACCACCGAGGGGCACACCAACCGGGTGTACGAGCTGGGCGGTGCGCCGTTCACCATGACTGAACTGGCCGCCGAGGTCTCCCGGCAGAGCGGCAACACCGTGTCATACCTCGACCTGCCGGTCGACAAGCTGACCGAGCTGCTGGTCGCGGCCGGCGTGCCCGAGGGGTACGCGGCCGTGCTCGCCGACGGCGACCGCGGCCTCGGCCAGGGCGACCTGCAGGTCGGTGACGACCTGGCGAAGCTGCTCGGCCGCAACCCGACCACCCTCGCCGAGGCGATCCGCGCCGCGCTCTGAGGTGCTCGGGAAGCGGGGTCTCAGCACGCGCTGGGCCCCGCTTCCGGGCTCGGCGGTTACGCCCGCTGGGCGTGCCGCCGGACCAGGTCGTCGACGAGCACCTGCACGTAGTCGGCCGTCTCCTGCCAGCAGGTGACGGCGTGGCACTGGATGCCCATCGCCTTCACCGGGTAGTCGTTGCCGCCGTGGTCCAGCCGGTCACCGACGAAGAGCACGTTGTCGTGCTTCAGGTCCAGGCACTCCAGCAGCTTGCGCATGCCGTACGCCTTGTCCACGCCCTTGCGGGTGACGTCGATCGAGGTGGAGCCGCCGCCGCGTACCTCCAGGTCGGGCAACTGCTCGGCGACCGCGTCCCGGAGCCGCTTCTTCTTGCTGCCGTCCGGGTCCCAGCCGTACTTCTCGGCTGGCGGGGCGGATTGACCGAGCGCGGAGAACGTGATCTGACTGCCCCGGTCCTCGATGATGTCGCCCCAGGTCCGGTCCTCCCAGAGGCCGAGCGCCTGCGCCGACTCGGTGAGCGCCGCGACGATCCGGGCCTTGTCCGCCTCGCTGAGGTCCTCGGCGTAGACCAGCCGCCAGTCACCGTCCTGCCACCGGTAGTAACGGGTGCCGCAGGTCGGCATCAGGTGCAACCGGACCAACTGCTCCTCGGTCAGCTCGAGGTGGGCCAGCACCTGCGCCTCGAACTGCTCGAACCGGCCACCGGAGATGATCAGGACGTCCACCTCGGTGAGCAGGTGGCCGAGGAGTTCCGCCATCCGACGATCGATCTGCGACTTGGATACCGCCAGCGTGTCGTCCAGATCGAACGCCACCACTCGAAGATCGTTCATCAACAACCACCATGTCGTCGCGGGCAGGCCAGGACTAGCAGGGTACCGACGGTGACACCCTCCGCGAGCCGCGAGTCCGGAACGTGACGCTACGCAGTCCTCCCTCGCGGAGCGTAACAGCGATCGAGTGGTCGGGGGCCCGGACGACGGGTCAGCAGGCAATCGGCGTCACGCGGTCGAATCGGGTCGAAGTTCCGGAGAGCGCCCGCGTGGCCGCCGCGAAGCTGGAAGGCTGGCGGAGAGCACCGGGCCGGCAGGCCAGCAACCGTGAGGAGACACCGATGGTGGATCGCGACGACCTTCCCGCGCCACGGCAAGGGCTGGTTGTCACGCACTTTCTGACCGTCCGCGACATCGCGGTCTCGCGGAAGTTCTACGCCGACATCTTCGGTGGGCAGGTGGTCCTGGCCGAGAACCCGACAATCGTCAAGATCGCCAACAGCTGGCTCATCATGAACCCCGGCGGTGGACCCACCCCGGACAAGCCCGACATCACGCTGACCCCACCCGAGCCGGGCGACCCGGTGTCCGCGTTCCTCAACGTCCGGGTGGCCGACATCGGCGCCTTCTACGCCGACGCCCGAGCCAGGGGCGCGCAGTTCCTGACCGAACCGCTCGACCGCAAGGCCGAGCTCCGCTGCTACCTGCGCGACCCCGACGGCTATCTCATCGAGATCGGGCAGGCCACCGGAATGCTGCAGGGCGTCTACGCTGACCAGCCCGCCAGTTCGAGCTGAACCCGTTCCCACCCGCGCGGAAGCCGATCGGTGTCCGCCGTGCTTCGGCCCGGCGGCGAGCAGCGGTGGACACGGGACCGGAATCCTCGGCGCTCGCCGGTCGCCATGGCCAGTTGCTGTGCTCGGGATCAGGTGTGTGCGCTCAGGATGGCGCAGTCGTGGTCGGCGGCGGCGAGCAGCGCGGCCGCTGTGTCGAGCTGGCCGGTCTCGCGGCAGCTGACGGCGAGCGCCCTCCAGTTGAACGGATCAACAGTCAGCACCGCCGCAGCCGGATGGTTGACCAGGAGGTCCAGCCGGGTGAGGTCAGCCCCTGACCTGGATGCCTCAGCCAGGCACGCCACGGGTAGCCCGAAGAGGCAGCCCTCGTCGGCAACCGCCGCGATCGCTTCACCCACGGCGAGCGAGCCGTTGGCGAACGCGAGCATCGCGGATGTGTCGAGGATGACCCGGATGGAGCGCTCATTCAGCGGGCGGGTGCGGACGGGCTGGTCCGGATGCCTGGCTCTGGCGGATGAACGGCGCCCGGGTTTCCGCTGCCCCGGGAAGCGCCACATGGGGTAGGTGGTGGTGCCGCCGGGGAGGCTGAATGGTTCGTGGGGGACGTAGCCGTGCCGGGTGTACAGGTCCAGCTCGGCACTGGTTGTCGCCTCGGCGTAGGTGGGGAGCAGAGCGTGGCCCATGCGGGCGTTGCTGGTGGCGAGCAGGGTGGCGGCGCGCCTGGTGCGATGGGGAACGGGTGCCACGCTGAAGAACGCCAGGTGGTTGTGGGGATCGGCGGGCCGGTGGGCGCGCAGGACGTCGTCGAGGTGAAGGAACCGGGCCAGGTAGTCGCCGCAGGCGACGGCGAGCCGCTCCCCATAGCCCTTCGGCGGTGGGACGGGACCATATCGGTGCAGCCACACGGCGGCGGCGGAATGATCCTGCAAGAGGTATGCCTCGCCGAAGAGCAGAGCGTGCTCGGTCCAGACGCGGATGACGGCGGCGAGCACGTCACGCCGGCGTCGTCCCTCGGGTACGAGCCACGCGCCGACGGCGCTCTCGGCGAAGGGGCCGACGACAAGATCGACGATCTCGGGGATGTCTCCCCATCGGGCACGGCAAACGGGCAGCGTGTTGCTCACGGACCTCTCCTGATTGTGGGCGTGACCGGTCACCGGACGGCGGTCGTTGCGGGGTTCATGCGCGCTCTGGCTCGGGCGGGTACGTCATTGCTCTTCGGCCGGCCCCGCTGGCAACCGCGGACGGGTGGCCAGGGACGGCGCCAGCCATGGTCAGGCGTGGCCATGCGGGCGGGTGCCGGGCCGCAGACGGCAGCGACGATTGCGCCTCCTGCCAGCGGCATGACCGGTCATCGCGGCTGTGCTCATCCGGCGGGTGGGGAAACCGGCACCGGAGCTGCCCGGGCAGGCCGCGCCGTGCACACCAGCCGTGCCGTTCCGCCGCTCGCCCGGGCGGCCGGGATTCTCAGGCGGGTCTGGTGTCCGGTTGGCTCGACCGGTGCGCCAGCTTGTCGCACTGGCAGAGGCGGGAGCCGACGAGGTGCAGGTCTGGGGACCAGGAACGAGGTGACGCGTCCACGGGGATGCCCGTCCCGGGGACGGCGGAGCCGGTTCCGGCGGTGCTGGCCGGGGCGGCAGGCGTCTCGCCGGCGGTTCCCCGCGGGTCGCCCGGCCAGGGCACCTGCACCACCTCGCCGACGCCCGCTGGCACCTCATCGCGGCCTGCCAGCTTGGACGGAACTTCCGGTGACGGGGCTTGCGGGTCGACAGCAACGACCGGCAGCGTGGGGCGGACGATCGCGGCAGGGGTGGCGGCCGTCGACGCGCCCCGGACCGGAGTCGGCGCGCCATCGACCGGAGCGCCGGGAGAAGCCGGAGGCGCAGCGGGTGCGCCGATGATCGGCTGGGTCAGTTCGAGAACCGGGGCCAAGGCGGGAGGCAGAACGTCAACGATCGGCTCCGCCACCGGCCAGACGACCTCCCCGACCGGCTCCAACAGCCGTGTCTCGGCGATCTTTTCAACCAGCGGCGATGCCAGGTCCACGACCGGACGCGTCACCGGGATGAGCGCCTCGGCGTCCCTCGCCACGCCCGGCGCTGCCGCGGCATCCTCCGCTCGGTGTGCCTCCGCCCCCGCCAACGGCTTGCCGGTAGGTGTTCTTGCCGGTGTCGCCACGACTGTCAGCGGCTGGCCCAGGTTCGCAACCGTCACCTCAGCGCCGGCGAGGGCTGGTTGACCGTGGGCGGGCGAACCAGCGGGTGCGGCGGAAGGTGTCGTGATCAGGGGACCGTCGAGAATCGCTCCGCCGGCGTCGAGCAGCTGACCGAGCGGGCAAGGCTGGGCCGGCTCGACAGCATGAGCCGCGTCCTCCACCACCGCTTCGTGCACGCCCCACACGACGAACGCGCCGCCAATCAGGAATGCCCCGTGCAGCGTCCACCGAGCCAGTCGGCCTCGACACCACAACAACGGACACCTCCGAGCGGAACGCCTCATCCTTACGCCAAGGCCTCAATTCTGCCTTTGTGGCCGCACGGACACCCGCCGACACACCGACGAATAGATACTCAACGAAGCGCGAGAAGGAAAGCGGCTGGCACGAGGCCGGGCCGCCCTGTCGGTCCCCATGACGAGCTGACGCCCCGCGATCGGTGGTGCGCGCCACATGACCGCGCTGTCACACGGATCGGGTCGCTGGCATCTCCATGTTCGACAGGAGGCCGCGCGAACGATGCACGCGGCGCAACTCCACGAGCGGGAGGCTGGTATGGATGCGCACACCACACACCGGAAGATCGCGCTGATCACCGGAGCGAACAAGGGGATCGGCCGCGCGACCGCCGAGCAGTTCGGTACTCGACATCGCGCCGGTCCTGGTGCCCGTGACCACTACCTGTGTGGCGTTGCTGTTCGTCGGCGCGGCGGCCGTGCGCCTCCGCCGTGGCGAGAAGGTAACGATGTGCCCGACCTGGTCTATCTCGCCCTGGCCGCCTTCCTCGTATGGGCCGTCTCGGCCCCGAGTCCTTCACCGGTTGACCCGGCGCGGCGTCTGACCGCCGCTGCTGGCACGGCTCGACCAACAGCAGGTCCCTGCGACCGTGACCTGTTCGATGTGACAAAGGAGAAACCAATGAGTGACTTTCAGACCATCGCGGATCGCGTCGAGATCGAGGCGCTGCGCGGGGAGTTCACCGACGCGGTGATGATGCGCGACTACGACCGCCTCGCGTCGCTGTTCACCCCGGACGGCGCGCTGCGGATGCCCAACATCCCGGCCGAGCTCATCGGCCAGGCGGAGATCCGGGCCTGGGGCGAGCGGGTACCGGATTTCGTTGATTTCCTGGTGCAGAACACGCACCCGGGCACGATCGCTCTTGACGGCGACACCGCAACCGGCCGCGCGTACATGTCCGAGCTCGGGCGCACCCGCGACGGCCGCCAAGGGCTGAACTACGCCATCTACCACGACCGCTACCAGCGCACCAGCGACGGCTGGAAGTTCGCCGAGCGCGTCTACGAGGTCCGGTACGAGGACAGCACACCGCTGGCGGGCTCGCCGCCCAGCCAGGCGGCCCGCTGACCCTCGGGCCGTGCTGGCACGCACCAAGGGGCGGTGAAGACGGGAGGCGCGACCGTGCGGGCACGAAGGCCGATCGTGGCACAGCCCGTTCATCGCGGGCGCCTCCCGTCCTGGCCCAGTGCTGTCGCCGTTACTTGATCGGGGCGCCCACCCTGCTGGGGCCACACCCCTCGCGGCATCCGGTCCGGTCGCATCGGATCTACCTGCCTCGGCACACGGCCAGTCTGGCAAGCAAGCCGCGAAAAATATCGAGATTTGTCCCCCAATGCAACTCAAGCTTCGGCTGGCTTGGTGACCGGGCCTGCGCTGGTGGGAGTGGTCGGGTGAGGTGGCCGCCCGGACCTGACAGCCGGCCGTAGGCGCCTCGTGTGGTCCAACTGTGGTCATCGCCCAGGCCAGCCGAGCGGGACGACGCAGGTCAAGGCGGGCCACTCCCTGGCATCCCGGGTCGACGGGCAGGTCGCTAGACTGAGCGCTCGCGCCCTCGTAGCTCAGGGGATAGAGCAACGGTTTCCTAAGACGCTGGTCTATCGATTTCCACCGGGCCGCCTGCCTGCGGCTTCTCTCTCTCCAGCCCCGACGCGTCGGTCGCAACAGGCGATTGCTGCGCTCGGTGGATTCAGATCAACAAAGCGATCCGATCGTGGATTCCATCAGTGCGTTGTCTAGGGCGTCGATGCCGGCAACGACGAGGTGGGTGGTGAACCGGAACGACGTGCACTGGACTGCCGGCGTCCGAGTGATGAATCAGCCCCTTCTCGACCGTGTGACCCGCCCGGTCGCGGCGCCACAGGGCCATCTGCAGCGCGTCGAGCACCAGCTTGGTGCGCTTGTTGGTAGCCGCCGACCAACCCACGATCGCCCGCGAGTACAGGTCGACCACGAACGCGACGTACACGATGCCGGCCCAGGTGGCCACGTGGGTGAAGTCGGCTACCCAGCGCCTGTTCGGGGCCGGGCGCTGAAGTCGCGGTGCAGCAGGTCGGCGGCCCGCTCGTGGCGGCCGTCGGCGACGGTGGTACGGACCTTCTTACCGCGGCGGACGCCGGCGATGCCCAGCTGGCGCATCAGTCGCTCGACCGTGTACCGGGCGCCCCGGATACCCTGCCGGTTGAGCTCGGGCCAGATCCTGAACGCGCCGTAGACCTCGTAGTTGTCCTTCCAGACCCGCATGATCTCGTCGCCCAGCTGCGCGTCGCAACCGCCCGCGCCGACGGTGGCCGGATTAAGTGGCCGCCGGTGTGGCCAGTCTTGCTGTGAATCGCCACATCCACCAATTGCATGGGCGCGCAGTCCTGGTGATGGTTCCACGTCCACCTGCCCTTTCTATAGGCCGCGTTGATGCCGGCAGCCTGGTCGGCAAGCCTGAAATCCTTCTGCCGATCGCCGGTCAGCGTAATGCGGACGTCCGGCACAGTCGGGTCCGTCCACGCCGAGAAATCCGGGAATCCCTGCGCGGCGAATGGAATCCCCGTCACCGGGTGGGTACTACCAGCCAGGTGCGCATTGATCGGACCGACCGGCGGGCCACCGGTGGCACAGGTACATACGGCGTCATGACCTCGTACCGATCCTCCGCAGTTATGGACCAACACTGGTTCGTTGCCGGCTACCACATTTTACGTGTGGACGTCGGGACGGTGACATCCCGCGGTCTTGTGATCGAAGAGTTTTTAGACCTTGCCCACGGCCACTAGCGGCGCCCCGGCCAGGGATCGTGCTCTGGTCGGGGCGCCGCTAGTTGGGTGTCAGTCGTCGGTGGGTTGGGGGCCGTCGTCCTGGCCGTGGTCGTCAGGGCGTAGGGCTCGGTTCATGATATTCGTTGCATCGTGCATTTGTGGTCGGGGCGCGCCCCTACGATCTTCCAGAGGACCGCAGATTGGATGGGTCGGGCTCACGAGAAGGCCGTTGGATTGCTACCAAAGTGCAGCTGGGTTGCCTGATAAACCCCCTGAAAGAACCGTCCGCAACTGATTCAACATTGATCTAAACGACCGGTCATCAAGATCATGACCGAACCACCAATCGGTACTCGATCTCTCGTCGAGGAAAACCAGGACAGCCCGCTCAGCGATTTCAATAAGCTCACGAGTGGGAGGGGGAATTGGATTTGATGGACCACAAATGACCGACTTGAAGTCATCACCACCTTCCAACTCGCGGGCCACCAAGGCGGCTGCAGCAACGGCATAGACGCCATCGCGGCCGTCGAAGCGATGCCCCTTCGAGACAACCATCTCGAGCGCGGACTTCAAGCAGGCAGACCGATCTTCCTCGCTGAGGTCATCGAGCTGATAGGAGAAGTTCGCCGCGTCGTCATCATCGAATATGCGCTCGCCCCAGTTACCCACTACATGCACCTACGACAGTCGGCAGAAAGATCGTAACCATGGTGATCAGCTCTCCCCTTCCGGCAAGCGGAAAAGAGGTTTCTGAACAAATCGCCGAAGGCTGTTGTAAACGTTCCTGGTGTTCGGCTCAATTGGACTACTGAGCTTGAATCCATATTCTTGCAGTTGATCTTTGATGATGTATTCCATGACCTTGAGATCGTCCGCGCTGCCGCATACATGAATGCAGACGGCATCCTTGGGATCATTCAGTCGCCCCTTGCCCATATGCTCACCGAAGCGCCTGGTGAAGTTGTTGGTTTGCCCCACATACACGTGACCTGGCTTACTCGCATCGTCAAAAATATAAACGCCCTGATTCTTGTTGCAGTTGTGCACCAGGACCGGGGTGCCGCCCGCCAACACATAGTACGTGTGTATGTCGGAGACGGTGAGGTCTCGCATGGTTTTGTAGCCGCGGTAGTTGTGGACCTTGGCCACCGTCACGAATTCGCCCGATGCGGTCTTCAGCCACTCAGTTGCTTGAAGGTCGCCGGCGTTGATCCACTCGTTCCGACTGTCACTCCAGAAGGGGTGGTGCTGTGTGGTCTTGAGGGTGACGAACTTGCCGTCCTTGGTTCGGACGGACAGGTCGGTCAGGTCCTCGTCCTGGTTGATGTGCAGCGCCTCCACCGTCTCGGCAGTGGTGTCGCCTGTCTCGGGGTCGTGCGCCAGGACTTTGTCGCCTTCGGCCACGTTCGCGATGGGGCGGGTGCTTCCGTCGGCCATCAGGACGTGGGTTGATGGGTCGAAGCTGTGTTCGCACCCGGACTTCTTGGGGGGTGCTTCGACGTTCTTTGTGGGGGGCTTGCCCTTGGTGCCGGGATCCGGCTTTTTCTCGGGCGTGGGTGGGGTTTTGGGGTTGACCGCCGCTCGCTCCTTGGCCCGCGCATCGGCCTTGATCTTGGCGAATTCCTCGGCTTCCTTGCGCGGGTTCATCTTGGGCGTGAGGCGTTCGAGTGCTTCTTCGCCGAGTGCCCTTTCTGCTTTCTTGGCGCCCTGTTGCACGGTCTCCTTGCAGAGACTCTTTGCGAACTTGCAGATTGGCGGGCCAGGGAGGATGGCGATCGCTGCCATCTTCCAGTCGCCCTCGTAGGCGTAGAGAGCGGCGTCTGCGATGTCAGCGGGGGTTCCGATGATGGGAACCGCGGAGACGTAGCCAGCCATGTCGTGGAGGGCCGGGTTGTTGAACAGGCCCGGGTCAACTCGCGTCGAGACGAGGTTTCCCTCCTCCATGTAATCCTGGCAGGCGTAGCCGCCCTTTCCCGCCGCCCAGCACGGCGCCGAGAGGTTTTGCAGGTCGGACGGGTTGGCGTACTCGGGGATGATTTCGCCGCTCGGATCACTGAAGGTGACCGGGTTGTTGGCGGCGTACGTGTACGCCGGCATCTGTTGCGGGTTTCCTGGGTCGTTGATCGGGTCGACGGAGATGAACCGGCCGATCGTTGGGTCGTATTCGCGGGCTCCGAGGTGGGTCAGGCCTGTGGGGTCCTGGTAGCCGCCGAGGAAGCCCTGTTGGTTGGGCCAGCTGACTGCTGCTCCGCGTGGCGTTCCATAGGGGGTTTGTCGGCGTTGGGTGATCGTCTGGTTGGTGTCGGTGCCGACGCTGACCAGGGAGGTGCCTTGGTGGTCGCTGGCCAGCCAGGTGATCCCGGTGACTGTTCGTTGGGCGATGGTCTCGCCGTTGAACGAGTAGTACCGGGTGGCGTCGACCTGGCCGTTGCTCGCGTTCTTGCGCACCTCTTGGTCGCCGAGGAAGAGGGTGCTGCCGGTGGGGTCTGTCGCGATGAGCCGGTTACCGGCGGCGTCGTAGATGTAGGAGCTGGTGCCGGTGCTGTCGGTCACCGACGCCAGGTGTCCTTCGACGTCCCAGGTCAGGGTTTGCTGCCCGGACTTTCCGGGGCGGGTTTTGGTGTTGCCAGCTTCGTCGTAGGTGTACGAGCCGGTCGTGGTGCCGATGTCGTCGGTTCGGCTCCAGCCGTCGAGCCGGTGCGGCTGGGCCGCTCCTGCCGCCGGGTAGGAGTAGGTGGTGGTGACCGTGCCGGTCGGGGTGCCCCGCTCGGTCTGGGTCAACCGGTTGCCGATCCGGCCCTTCGGATCGTCGGGAGCGCCGAAGGACCACTGCTGCCAGTACGGCGCCGGTCCGCCGAGGTCCTCCTCGGTCTGCGGCTTCGTGTTGCAGTCGAAGGAGAGAGGTGTCCAGGCTTCGGTGAGCCGGCGCTGGTGGTCGTAGGTGAAGCATTGGGTGTCCCGTGGGCGGGCACCGGAGTTGTCGTCGATCTTGAGGATGTTGCCGCTGGCGTCGTAGTCGTAGAACGTGTTGGCGATGTACGCCGGGGACGTCGAGCGGATGATCGCGCTGCTGGTGACCCGGCCGGTGCTCTCGTCGTACCGGTTCGTGGTTTGAACGGACTTCGCACCGGTCAGTGCGGTCGCCCGGGTGAGGGTGCTCAGTTCGTACAGGTTGGTGTAGCCGGACTGGACGACGTAGTGGGTGGCGTCTCCGTAGTCGGTGGCGAGCTTGTCGGGCATTGCGTACGTCGAGTCGTACTTGTAGGTCAGGATTTCCTGGCTGAGCCCGCCGGCAGCGGGCAGGGTGACGGTGTTGGGTGAGCCGTCGGCTAGGAAGCTGGCCTTGGAGGTGAAGCTGCAGGTCGCCGCGCCGATGCCGCAGAACCCGGCCTGGGAGGATGGCAGCGTCAGCTTTGTCTGGGTCGGCCGATACAGCGTGTCGACGGTGATGGTTTCGCTGCGGTATTCGTCGTTGCCGATCCATCGGGAGGCGGACTTTGTGACGCCCTTGACCGGTAGGTCGTAGGTGTATGAGATCCGCTTGGCACCGGTGAGGCTGCTTTCCCGGACGGTGTCAAGCCGGCCCATGCGGTCGTAGGTGTACCAGAGGTCCGGGGTGTCGGGCCGGGAGTCGGTTGTCTTCTCCAGGTCGCCCAACGTGTTGTACTGCAGCGTTGACGTGCCGTTGTCCGGGTCGCTGGACGAGATGAGGCGGCCCTGGATGTCGTAGGAGTACGACCAGGTGTTGCCGGAGGCGTCCTTGACGGTGGCCAGCTGTCCGACGGGGTGGTAGGTGTAGCTGGTCTCGTCGTAGGTGCCGGTTGCCGCGTGACCGTGATACTGCCGCAGCTTTTCCACGCGGCCGTGTGCGTCCGTCCAGATGGTGCTCGCCGAGTCACCCTCGGGCGGCACCACGGTGGTGTGGTCGCCGGAGTATGTGGTGGATGTGCGGGCCTTTTCCACCTGCACGCTCGCCTGGGTTCCGAACAGGATCGAGTGGATCGGCCGGCCGGCGGTGTCGTACAGGGTCCGCGTCTGGCTGGGCACGTCCTGGTCCAGGCGTGACTTGATGATGCTGGTGTCGATTGCGCCGGAGTCGTAGTAGGACGCGTTGGCCTTGTAGATGCGGCCTGCGGCGTCGTAGAAGGTGTCGGTCAGGATTCGGCCGGTACCGTACGCGGCCTCCTGTGTCTGCCGGGGTCGTCCGAGCGCGTCCAGCAGGGTGTAGGAGGTGTCGTATGTGCCGTTGGAGTTCAACGACGTCGTGGTGATCGAGGATGGCGCCGTCTTGGACAGGTTGTAGCTGTAGCTCGTTGACGGTGCTGACGGGTAGGTGGCCCTCGGCCGGTTCGGCAGCCACAGGGAGGTGGCCCGGCCCATGGCGTCGTAGCTGATCTCGGTTATCCGGTCGTTGGGGTCGGTGGTCTTGACCGGGACGCCGAACGCGGGGTCGAGGTCGACGGTGTTTTTCCAGAGCAGCGGGTTGGTCGTGACCATCTGGGTGACCGGTCCGCCGGCCGACGGTGTGTAGTCCGTCGTGGTCGTTTCTCCCGCGATGTCCGTGGTCTCCTTCACCCGGCCATACGGGTCGTACTTCGTGGTCGACACCTGTTGATATGCGCGAGTTCCACCGCTGAAGCTCTTGATCGTCTCGACGGCGGTGACCAGGCCGTCCGTCGGCGCGGCCCCATAGCCGAGAGAGTCGAAGCTGAACCGGGTGTCAGCGGTGATCTGGTTTTCCGCCGTGGGGGCAGTGGCGCAGCGGTCGGCCCAGCCGTGGACCCGCCGAACCGGGGTGAGGAGCCAGTCGGCGGTGTTGCGGGCGTACTCGGTCTGCACGCACCCCTCGTCACCGGTCTTGGCGTCGTCCCCGCCGTCCTCGACGCTGGTCGGCATGCCGTAGCTGTCGAAGGTGTAGGTGGTCGTGCGCCGGCGCACGACGGTGTCCGTGGCGGCCCGGCTGTGGACCGCACCGACCCGGGAGTACCGCGCCTCGGCGATCGGCGTTCCGGAGCGGGTGGCGGTTGGGCTGGAGCGCCACATGTCGTTCACGGTCGCGGCGATCACCGTCGAGCCGAGCCACTGGATCCGTTCGCGGGGCGTGCCCGCGAAGTGGTCGTAGTCGTTCGTCGCGCCGCCCTCACGGCCCTGCACCTGAGTGGTGCGGGTGCCGCCGGCGGCGAGTTTGTCGCCGTACATCCCCCGGTAGTAGAGGGTTTCGGTCTTGGTCCGCTCGGCGCCCTCACCGACGTAGGTGATGACCGTCGGGTAGCCGCGCCACTGCGACCAGCTCCGGCGGCTGTCGGGGGTGATGCCGGTGTCCTCGTCGTAGTGCCACAGCGGCTCATTGCCGGTGTTGACGTACTCGTAGGCGGTGCGCAACGGACGCGCGCCGCCGGTGTGGTCGATCTGCTGGACCTCGGTCACCACGTATTTGTGGAAGTAGTCGGTGATCGGGTCGGTGTAGCCCTGCGGGGTCCACTTCACCGGGTAGCAGCGCAGGGTGTTGCTGTCCAGTGCGGTCGGAATGACGCTGCCCGCGGCGCACTGCCGGGGGCTGTAGGTCACGAAGATTTCGCCGCCGGTCTCCAGCTTGATCGAGTTGACGCGCCACCAGTTCATGGCCAGTGCCCAGTCGCTGCCGGAGGCGTCGACCCGGTTCTGCATCTGGATGCCGGAGAAGGTCACCTCGGGCGCCGTGACGGTGGTGCCGTTAAGGCCGCGGTGGGTGATTCCTTCGAGCCAGAGGCCGGCGCGGGTGCCGTCGCCGGGGTCGAGGAAGCTGTGCCGGAAGGTCCAGGAGTCCGCCGCCTGGTACGACGAGGTGGCGGCCTTCCACACCTTGGTGGTGATGACCGTGGTCCGCTTGGCCGACCAGAAGGTCGGCGCGGCGTTCAGGCACGGGTTGGTGGTAGCGGTGCACTCCTGGTCCCACGGGGTGTCGGGCCAGGTGGTGGCGTTCTTTGTGGTGCAGTTGGCCAGGCAGCGGTCGAGGTTGGTGAAGTCGACCCGGACCGGGACGTTCTCGATGTACGGGCTGGTGGCCGCGTACTCGGTGTTGTCCCGGTTGTCGGTGCCGTAGTCGATGCGTTTCAGGTAGGCGCCACGGTCATAGACGACGGGGGTCGCGGTGACCTTGTTCTTGGCGTAGTAGTTGGTTTCCTTGGTCCACCAGAACGACATGGTGTTGCCGTGGATGTCCTGGACGTAGTCCAGGTTCCACCGCCACGCCTGCTTCTTGCCGCCGCAGTCGGAGGCGGCGAAAGTGCTGGCGTAGCAGGGCTCGCCCGGGTTGTTGCCGTAGACGGGCACGGTGAGCACGGAATTGGTCGTCGGGCGACCGGATGACCAGCCAGGCAGCTGGTGCCGGCCGAACCAGTACTGGGTGCCGTCGGTGGTGGTCAGCTTCCAGTACTCGTTGTCGTTGTCGTAGTTGCCGTAGTCCGGTGTCGTGAGCAGCTCGATTTTCGAGCCGTCCTCGTTACGGGGATGCCACTTCCCGTCGCTGCCCTTGAGCAGCTCGACCGACGAGCCGCCGAGGGAGAGGAGGGCGTTGTCGGGGCCCCAGCACAGGTCACCGGTCTTGGTGGTGTTGTTGGCGTTGCCGCCCATGTCGTCGGCGCACGGCTTGTACCTGCGCTCGATGAAGCCTGGGGAGTAGTCGAAGCCCTCCCCGAACGCGCCTGGCTGGTTGTTCGTGGCCGCCTGCCGACCGTCCACGGACTGAGAGGAATAGCTCAGGCCCAGGCTGGGCGATGGCCCGCCCGGTCCCGGCGGCGTGCGCATCGGGTATGACCACTGGAAGCTGCCGGTGGCGCCGCTGTGGCCCCACGACGAGGCGGGCGCGAGGCTGGAGGCGGTGAAGTCACCGGCCCCACCCGACGGGCCGCTGGTCAGCGCGACCAGCGTGCCGGCACTCGCCGCGGTGGAGGAGACGCCCAGCCGCTTGGCGTCGGTCGGCGACACCGCGGCCCGGACGGGGGACGCTGTCACGGTCGCCGACACGGTGCCCATCCGTACATGGTTTTGCGAGTCCAGGGGTGTCGGCTCGCAGCCCTTGGCACCCGGCGTCGTCAGGGCGCAGTCCGGCAGGCGGACCAGGCGCAGCCGCGACGACCAGTCGGCACCGTACGCGGTGGCGAAGGCGGAGTAGTCGACGTTCACCTCGACCTGCCCGGCCGAGGCTGCCCCGTCGGTACGCCCGATTCGCACCAGGAGGCCGTTGACGCCGGCGGCTTGGGCCTGGGCCTTAGGCAGCACCTCCACTCGCACCTTCGCAGGAGGGGTTGGTGTGCTGCGAGCTGCTGCCGGGCTGGTCACCGGACGTACCGTCACTGGCAGCGTCCCGGCCCGCACCGGCGAGGCGGTGGCCGATCGGGAACCAGCGGCGTTCGGCGTGAGGGTGACCTCGGCGTGACCAGCCGCTGGCCACACCGGCTCCGGACGCTTGACCTTGGCCGCGGCCTCCTCGGGGTCAGGTCCCGGCTTGGTGGTCTTGACGGGGTAAACCGGTGCGGATGCGTAGCGTTGCGGCTCGAGGCGCGGGGCCTTTGCGGCCTGCTGCGCCTGGGCGGGCACCTGTCCACCGATCGTTCCAGCGAGCACCGCGAGGAGACCGGCGGCAAGAAGCTTCCGGCTCGGTTGCCGAATTCCGTCAGCCGGTAGGCGCCGCCCTGGGCGGTACGCGCGGCCCTTTCTGACCGTTTTCATCGCTCCCTTTCCGAGAGGTGTCTGCACCGCGCACGGGGTTGTGGCGGCGCGGGCCGGTCCGGTGCGGACGCAGTTCCTCCGGCGGCACCCGGTTCGGCCGGTTGCTGGGAGGTGGCCGGAACGTGCCACGCGTTGGCACGTTCCGGCCACCTGGTGGTTGGGGATTAGGCGCCCGCGTACACCGCCTGGATCTCGGCGTCGCTCAACGCGCCCTGCCAGACCCGCACCCGGTCGATGTCACCGGGGAAGAAGTCCGTGTTGCCGCTCCACTTGGCCCGCCCGACCGCGAGCGGGCCGTTGGCGTGCCACGGCGTGTACGCCAGGCTCGACCGTGCGGCCAGAGCGCCGTTGATGTAGAGGCTGATCGTCTGCGCGGCACGGTCCTGTACCGCGGCCAGGTGCACCCAGGTGTTGAGGAGGCACTCGCTGCCGTGGGCGTACACGGGCGAGCTGCTGGTGGAGTCGACGTTGCGGTACATCACCGACCACTTGGGAACGCCGGAGTCGGTCCGGCAGCTCAGGAACGAGGCGGAGATGTTTGAGCCGTCCTGCGCGATGACCGTCCGGGACAGCCCCGTTCCGCCGGTGTACCGCGCCCAGGCGGACACGGTGTACGACTGGTCCGTGCGCAGCACCGGCGTGCTGGTTTCGGTGTAGCCGGACACGCCGTCGAAGTGCAGGCCGCTGGAGTCGAATCCGGCGGTGTCGGACCAGTCGACGCTGGGGTAGGGGCTGAGGTTCAGAGGCCGCTCGTACCTGGAGGTGTCGCCCTCTTGCCGGGGGTCCTCGTAGTCGTAGTCCTCCATCTCCCACTGCCCGACCAGCACCGGCGCCACGATCGGTGCGAGGTCGAGATCGGGGTCGATGACCCGGTCCCAGACCCGGACCTCGCTCATCGCGCCGTTGAAGAACCCGGTTGCTGTGCCATTGCGGGATGCGCCAATAGTGAGCGGACCGGTGGAGGCCCAGGCGGGTGCGGAGAGCGTGCCGGTGCCCTTGCGAACACCGTTGACGTAGAGGCTCAATGGGGTGCTCGACCCGGCGTCGTAGACGCCGGTGAGGTGTGTCCAGACGTTGAGCTGCACCGGGTCGAGGGTGCACGCCGGAGAGACCGTTGCCGCCCCGTTCACGGTGTCAGAGCCGTAGGCAACGAAGCACCAGCGCTGCTTAGTCGGGAAGTACTGCAGTTCGAACGGACTCTTGTTGGTTCCCGGCTGGGACACGACCACACCCGTCACGGCGTCGGGACGCACCCAGGCGGCGACGGAGAAGCTGCGCGTGGTGTCGATGACCGACGCCGGGGTCTTGGCTTCGTCGTCGGTGCCGTCGAACTTGACGGACCAGTCCTTACCGTTGGTCTGGTGCGTGCCCAGCACTCGTGAGTCCTGCCAGCGCGGGCCGGGCGTGAGCGTGGCCGCAGCACTTGCGTCGATCTTGTTGCTCAGGGTGGTGCCGGCACCCTCGTCTATCGCCCAGTGCGCCGTCGGAGCGGACGGGTCGCCAGCGAGGAACACGTAGTCGTACCGGTCGGAGGAGTTACCGGCCTTGTCGCGGCTGAAGACGGTCAGCACATTCTCCAGGCGCATGTTCGGGGTGACCCACACGGTGGCCGAGCCGCCGAGACTGTCAGCCTTGACCGTCATCTGCGGTCCGCCCGAGACCTGGTAGACGTAGTCGTACACGTCGGCGGCGCCGTTGGCGGAGAAGGTGAACCTGCCTGAATAGCCGACCGAGCCGTGCGGGTCCTGGTTGGTGCCCAGCGGCGGCGATTCCAGGTACAGGCCGTCGGCCGCGGTCACCTTCGGCTCGACCTTCGGTGCGGAGTTGTCGACGGAGAATTCGCACCACGGTGACCCGTCCGACTCCCCACCGAGGGTGTCCTTGGTCTGCACCTGCCACCGATAGATGTCCCCGTCGACGGCCTTGGGACTCACCTGCACCTCCGCCTTCGCCCCTGGGGCGACCCCTGCGTCGGTCTTCGGCCAGCCGGTCACCGCCGTCCACGTCGCGTTGACGAGCTTCTGCAAGGTGAAGACACCGGAGAGGCTGCCGCCATTGCTGCCGTCAGGGTCCGTTAGCGTCGCCTTCAGCCACGGGTAGTCGGACCGCACCGCCGGCCGGGACGTCCCCGTCACGCACGCCTGCGCCGGGGCGGTGTAATCGGCATGGGTGGAAAGCTGCGCCGCGGTCGGCGTGTTCGGGTTGGTGTTGTACTCCACCGACAGCTTCGTCGCCGCCGCCTCGAACTTCTTCCACCACTCTTTGGTCGACTCGGACGAGCCGTCGGACTGCCGCGTGGCGAGCGCCAGCGTGTAGATCTCCTGGCCCCGGTTGTTGCTGATGTCGGTCTTCAGATTGCTGCTGGCGAACTCCATCGGCAGGTCCGGCTGCGGGTCGTCCGAGCAGCCCGCCCCGGTTGACGGCTTGTGCGCGTGGCCGGACCGCTCCTCGATCCACAGCTTGAAGCTCGGCCCCGACCACGTCTGCTTACCCGTCGTGGTCAGGTCCGCGGTCCGCCACAGGTTGATCGGCGTGGACGTGCACGACCAGGAGTGCGTCATCTCCGTCAGGAACTTCGCCGACCGGATCGTCTTGCCCGACAGGCTGGTGAGGCTGAAAGAGAAGTACGACCGGAAGATGCCGTCGCCGGACGGGTCGAGGCCCGCCCGAGGGACGCCATCGTCTCGGGTGGAGTTGGTGGAGTTCGCATACCCCCACCGGAGCTTGCCGATCGTGCTCCACGGGTCGATCACTACCGGGTAGGTGGTGTTCTTCCCCCGCAGCAGCGACAGATCCGGCCGGATGACCAGGTCTTCGCCCTGGACGGCGGTGGAGAGCTCCGCCTTGCGCGCCAGGTCGGGAGCCGCCCGGACGACGTCCTGCTTCTCCCTGGCGGCGAACGCGGAGAGCGCGGCGTTCTTCGCGGCCTGCGCCGACGGGGTGAGACCCGACGAGTCCCACATCGCCGCGCTGCCCGCCGAGAGGACTGGTGTCCCCAAGGCGTCCACCACCTCAAAGCCGCCACCGGTGCGGCTGCGCTTGCTCAGCGGGCCGGTGGTGTCGAGGCCGAACCGGAGGGTGTCCAGCGCCGGGTTAGCGGCGGCCTCCACCGACTTCACCACAAGCACCCAGGTGAACCCGTCGCTCAGCGCGCGAAGCCGCAGGTCCACCCCGGGCAGTACCGACTCGTAGACCGCCGAGTCACCCTCGATACGGGGCGCCGGCAGCGCTCCCGGCCAGGTCAGCGACACCTGGCCACCGTTCAGCGGTAGCCGCACCGCGGGTGCGGAGCCACCCGCCGAGAAGGTCACGTCGGCCAGCGTGGCGATCGGGGCGACGCTGCCGTCCGAATTCTTCTGCAACCGGGTGTCGATCGGCTGCCAACCGCGACCATCACGCATACGGGCCCACCGCGGCACCGCGTAGGACTCCAACACCAAACTGCCTGCCGGATTCGCGATTACCCGGGAGCTTTCACTCCTGAGACTCGTCACTTCGACAGGCGAGCCCAGCCTCCTAGCCGCCGTGAGGGCATCAGCCTCACTCAGGCCAGAATCCGGAGGAGGACTAGGGGTGGACGCGGCATCAGCTGCCGGCGCTCCCACGGCCGCGTTGGCCGCCAGGAGGGCTACCGACATCAAGGCCGCGGCGAACCCGCCGCCCCACCGCCCCCTTAGGGCAAAACGGTATCTCTTCACCCAGAAACTCCTTCTAACAGTGCACCGCACGACACAGGGGGTATCGCCAGTCGACGCAAGGGGCTTCGAGCCGATTCGGCGGGGCATGACCACACCGGCAACCACCAGCCGTTGGTGTCGCCGGGAATGAAGGGCCGGTCCGGACCGGCCGCGACCGAGGTGCCTGCGTCAGCGGTTCCCGCTATTTCGATGGGTGGACCCGTCGGCGTCACCCGCGCCGCCGATGTAACGGCGTCGAGCACCACGGTTCACGCGCCACATGACGGGGCCAGCACACGCGAGGTGCCACCCCGACCTGCCAACCGCCCACAAAGGTCCCCCGTGATCATCTACGCGACGACGTGACGGTAGAGATCAAATCCTGTGACTGTAAAGAGGGCACTACAACTGGTGAGCACAAAACGCCCAGACGGCAACAAGACCACCAGCACCCTCACTGTCCGCGCCGGTCGGCCGCGACGCTCACAACAGCGGCTACCCACAGGCCGCAGGCAAGGCCCGGTCGCCGCTGGACCGGCACGTCCCTGAGACAACGAGCCCGCAGACCGCTGCGGAGGAGTGCAGCGGCGCCAACAAGGCGCGACACACCCTGCCGCTAAGCTTCCGCTCGATCACCCAATCGAGGAGCGGCATGACGACGACTCGCCGTACGTGGACGACCCGCGCCATCCACGCGGCAGCCCCGCTGCTGACAGTTACCACCCTTCTGGCAGCCTCCGCATGCACGTCGCCGGCCTCCCCTCGACCTGCCGAGGCCGGCCCGTCGCCGACTCGGAAGCTGTACACGCCGGAAACCCTCCTCGGCATGCCCAAGACCAAAATCAGAGGTCCGTACAACGAGGCACGCTCACAACTTGACCAACTCAAGCGCGAGGTCGGCCAACCCACCAGCGCGGTCGGCGATGCCTACGGAGGCGAAACACCGGACGCGGACATGGTGTTCATCAGCGGCGCGTCCGGAACAATCACCGACCCCGCCGGCGCAGTCGAACGTGCTCTCAAGCCATATCGAATCGGCGAGCTCGAGACGGTCGACGCCGGCGAACTCGGTGGCGAAGCCCGCTGCGGGCGAGGCCGCACCGAGGACGACAGTTACCTGACAACGTGCGGCTGGGCGGACAGAGAAACAGTGGGAGTGGTGGCCTTCGTATCCTCCCGACCCCAAGGCGGCCGCAGCGCGGAATTCCTCACCGTACGCAGGACGCTGAGCCACCCCACCAGCTGACTGGCAACCAGAACACAAACGCTTGCCGCCTCGGGCTGATCATGCCTCCATGCCCGACGCCGACTGTCCGCACCGGAAGTCTGGGCAACGCATGCCGCGCTAGCCTCCGTCTTTCGCTAACTGCCGGTCGGCACCTTGGTCATGCACCGCTCGTACGCCAGATGGATCCTGCTGGCTAATTGGGTGTGTTGCGGCGGTTGCTGCCTCACCGTGGATGCATGATCGGTTTTGCGGCTTCCTTCCCCTCTGCAGCCGCGGAAACTGGTCGTGTGATGTCGATGCAACCGCGGCCGTGGCCCGAGCCTGATGAGCAGGTGGCTTCGGCGATTCGTGCGAGGGAGTGTC
>NZ_VSFA01000120.1 GCF_008119785.1 Micromonospora sp. MP36
AGTTGACCGCGAGCCGCGCCGGGGTGATCGCTGCCGTGGACGCCGAGCGACAGCGCATCGAACGCGACCTGCATGACGGGCTCCAGCAGCGCCTGGTGGCGCTCGGCATGCTGCTCGGCCGCGCCCGCCGCAGCCGCGATCCCGGCACCGCACGTGAGCTCCTTGTACAGGCGCACGGTGACATCCAACGTGCCATCGACGACCTGCGGGAGGTGGCGTGGCGGGTATACCCGTCGGCGCTCGATCACAGCAGCCTTGACGAGGTGCTGGCCCTGGTGGCGCAACGCTCGGCGATACCCGTCCAGGTCAGCTACACCGTGCCGGTCCGGCCGCCGCGGCCCATCGAGACCGTGCTGTACTTCGTCGCCTGCGAAGCGATCACCAACGCCGCCAAACACGCTCGCGCTACCGTGATCAGCATCAAGATCAGCCCTCGGGCGAAAGGGGTGGAGATGCTGGTGCACGACGACGGTGTCGGCGGTGCCGACCCGCACGGCAGCGGTCTGCAGGGCCTCGCCCGTCGGGTCAGCGCCCTCGACGGGCGGCTTGAGGTGCACAGCCCACCTGGCGGCCCCACCACCATCAGGGCGGCACTGCCGTGCGCATAGTCCTCGCCGAAGACTCCACTCTCCTGCGGGACGGGCTGACCCGCCTGCTCGCCGATGAGGGCCACCACGTGGTTGCCGCCGCCGCGGACGCGGAGCAACTCGTCGCCGCCGTCGAACAGCACCGCCCGGACGCCGTCGTCACCGATGTGCGCATGCCCCCGACCAATACCGACGACGGGCTTCGGGCAGCGGTCGAGATCCGTCGCCGCTGGCCCGGTATCGCGGTGCTGGTCCTCTCCCAGTACGTCGAGAAGCGCTACGCCGCCCAACTGCTCGCGGACCGCTCCGAAGGCGTGGGCTACCTCCTCAAGGACCGCGTCGCGCAGGTCGACGACTTCCTCGACGCGCTCGACCGCGTCGCCGCCGGCGCCACCGCGCTCGATCCCGAGGTCGTCCGCCAACTCATGTCCGCCACCAGCCACGCCGACCCGCTCAGCCGTCTCACGCCTCGGGAGCGGGACGTGCTGCACCACATGGCACAGGGATACACCAATGTCTCTATCGCCGGGCGGCTGCACATTTCGCAGAGCGCGGTGGAGAAGCACGTCAACAGCATCTTCGACAAGCTCGATCTGTCGGGAGCCGCCGGCTACAGCCGCCGTGTTCTGGCGATCCTGAGCTATCTCGGCTCCTGACGATCGACCGGCATGCCGGAGCTGTCCGCTACGTGCTGGCGTAGCTGGTGGGATCCCGGGCCGGTCCCCTACCGGACCCGGCCGCCGGGCGATCGGGGGAGATCATGCTCCGGCAATGGCCGCGTCCGTGACGGGCCCGAACGGGAGTCGCGTCAGCGCAGCCGCCGGGCGGCGAAGCTGGCCGGCGGGTCGGCGATCGCCTCCTGGGCCGCGATCAGCTGGATCTCCCGGGTGCCCGCGGCGAGGGTCGCCTCGAGTACGGCGAAGACGGCCGCGATGGTGCGTTCCAGTGCCGTCGCGGGCGAGCCGCTCGTCCACAGGTGCGCGAGGTACAGCGCAGCGGTGACGTCGCCGCCGCCGTTCGGGCTGATCGGTAGCAGCGGGGTGGTCACCGCCCAGGCGCCCTCGTCCGAGACGGCCACCACTTCCAGCGACCCCGCCGGGAGGTCGCCGTGGAGCACGCTGGTGACCAGGACGTGCCGCGGCCCGGTCGCGCGCACCACGTCGACCGCTTCCAGCAATTCGGGCAGGGAGTTCGTCGTACGGCCGGCGAGGAAGTCCAGCTCGAACTGATTCGGGGTGATGATGTCCGCGCGCGGGACGACGACGTCCCGCATGTACTCGGGGATGCCTGGCCGGACGAACATCCCGCGGCCGGCGTCGCCCATCACGGGGTCGCAGCAGTACACGGCGTCAGGGTTGGCCGCCTTGACCTTGTCCACCGCGTCGAGGATCACCGCGCCCATCGCCGGGTCACCCTGGTAGCCCGACAGCACCGCGTCGGCGTCGCCGAGGATCCCGCGGTCCGCGATGCCCGCGATCACCTCGGCCACGTCGGCCGGCGCCAGCAGCGGCCCGCGCCACGCGCCGTACCCGGTGTGGTTGGAGAAGTGGACCGTCACGACGGGCCAGACCTCGTGCCCGAGGCGCTGAAGGGGGAAGGCGGCCGCCGAGTTGCCGACGTGGCCGTAGGCGACCGAAGACTGGATGGACAGGATCTTCACCGGCTCATCATGACGGTTGCCGCCGGCGCCGCACCCGCTGCCCGCCGCTTCTGTCGGGTGACCCACTCCGGGACCTGGTCCGCTTGGCGGAACCACGGCTACCGGACGGCCACCCCATGGCTGGTGTGCCCGGCGGCACCATGCTCCCTGACCATAAATAACGTAACAGGGATCTTGGCGGGGCACCATCGGGCACCCGACCGAATGCGCAGCTCAGCGGCCATGGCTATGGTCGCCCGATGCCTCCTCTTGAGATCACCGCGGCTTCGGCGGGTACGTGGACGCTCGGCGACCTGACCGTCAACCGGATCGGATTCGGCGCGATGCGGTTGACGGGCAGCGCCGCCTTCGGCCTCGGCACGTCAAGCAACCGCGACCGGGTCATCGGTGTGCTGCGCCGTGCGGTCGAGTTGGGTGTGAACCACATCGACACCGCGGCGTTCTACTTCTCCTCGCTGCGCTCGGCCAACGAGCTGATCAACCGGGCGCTCGCGCCGTACCCCGACGATCTGGTGATCACCACGAAGGTCGGCCCCGGTCGGGATCCGTCCGGCGAGTGGCTGCCGCTGGCCCGGCCGGATCAGCTACGTGGGCAGGTCGAGGAGAACCTGCGCCAGCTCGGCCGCGACCACCTGGACGTGGTGAACCTGCGCCAGCACGGCCTCGAGTCGATCGCCGAACACTTCGGTGCGCTTGCCGAACTGCGCGACGCGGGCCTGATCCGGCACCTGGGCATCTCCAATGTCCGCCCGCAACATCTCGCACAGGCCCAGGCGATCGCCCCCGTCGTGTGCGTGCAGAACGCGTACGGCATCGACAAACGTATCAGCGAGAAAACCCTCCGTACGTGTGGCGAGCAGGGCATCGCATTCGTGCCCTTCTTCGCGATCGCCGGTGACGGACGGGAGGCCGGCGGTGTCGCCGACGATGAGGCGGTCCGCGCCGTCGCACATGCGCACGGCGTCACGCCCGCGCAGGTCCGCATCGCCTGGACGCTGAGCCGAGGGCCGCACGTGCTGGCCATCCCGGGTACGGGCAACCCGGATCACCTGGTCGAGAACGTGGCCGCCGGGGCGCTCCGCCTGTCCGCCGACGAGCTGGCCAGCCTCGAGTAGCGCCGCACCGGGCACCGATCGACGGTTGCCCTGTGCGGGGAATCTCGACGTCGTGCCGATTACCTCAGGTTCGGTCGGGGTAGCGACATTGACGGTGCCCGATCGTGCGGAGGCGGTTCCCCCCGGAGACCGCGTCCCCGGAAACCGTCCACGCCTGAAGGGAGACGCCGTGCGCGCCCTGACTGTCACCCCGCAGCACGCCGGCACCGCCGCCCTGACCGACCTGCCCGAGCCCACCCCCGCGGAGGGGGAACTGCTGGTCGAGGGGATCGCCCTGGGCATCTGCGGCACCGACCGGGAGATCATCGAGGGGCGGTACGGCTGGGCCCCGCCCGGCCGGGACCGGCTCGTGCTCGGCCACGAGTCGCTCGGCCGGGTTCGCCGCGCCCCGGCCGGCGCTGACCTCGCCGAGGGCGACCTCGTGGTCGGCGTGGTCCGCCGCCCCGACCCGGTGCCGTGCGGCGCGTGCGCCCGCGGCGAGTTCGACATGTGCCGCAACGGCCGCTACACCGAGCGCGGCATCAAGGAACGCGACGGCTACGGCAGCGAACTGTGGACCGTCGAGACCGACTACGCGGTCAAGCTCGACCCGCGGCTGGAGCGGGTCGGCATGCTGCTGGAACCCACCAGCGTGGTGGCCAAGGCGTGGGAGCAGGTCGACCGGGTCGGCGCCCGCTCCTGGTACGCGCCCCAGACGGCCCTGGTGACCGGCGCCGGACCGATCGGGCTGCTCGCCGCACTGCTCGGCGTGCAACGCGGCCTGGACGTGCACGTGCTCGACCTGGTCAGCGACGGCCCGAAACCGGCCGCGGTGGCGGCGCTCGGCGCCACCTACCACAGCCAGCCGCTGGCGGACCTCACGGAGAAGCTCCGCCCGGATCTGGTCATCGAGGCCACCGGCGTCGGCCGGGTGGTCGTCGACGCGATGAACGGCACCGCCGCTTACGGGATCGTCTGCCTCACCGGGGTCTCCTCCGGCGGCCGGACCATCCCCGTCGACGCCGGCGCGACCAACCGGGACCTCGTGCTGGAGAACGACGTGGTGGTCGGCTCGGTCAACGCGAACCTGCGGCACTACGCGGCGGCGGCCGACGCGCTGGCCGCCGCCGACCCGGACTGGCTGGAGCGCCTGATCACCCGGCGGGTGCCGCTGAGCCGGTTCGCCGAGGCGCTCATCCCCCGACCCGACGACATCAAGACCGTGCTCACCCTCGACTAGGAGGTCCCCGTGCCGCGTCCGATCGAGGACTACGCCCTGCTCGGCGACCTGCACACCGCCGCGCTGGTGGCCCGGGACGGGTCGATCGACTGGCTCTGCCTGCCCCGCTTCGACTCGCCTGCCTGCTTCGCCGCCCTGCTCGCCGACGAGGAGGCGGGGCGCTGGCGGCTCGCCCCGGCCGCCGGCGAACCGGCCACCCGGCGCCGCTACCGCGACGACACGCTGATCCTGGAGACCGAGTGGGACACCCCGGACGGCAGCGTGCGGGTGGTGGGCTGCATGCCACCACGCGGCCACGCACCCGACGTCGTCCGCGTGGTGGAGGGTCTGTCCGGCCGGGTCCCGATGCGGATGGACCTGCGACTGCGCTTCGACTACGGCCACATCGTGCCCTGGGTGCGGCATCACGGCCGGGACCTCGGCGTCGTCGCCGGCCCGGACGCGGCGTGGCTGCGCACCGACGTCCCGCTGCGCGGGCAGGACCGTTCCACGGTGGCCGAGTTCGCCGTGGCGGCCGGCGAGCGGGTGCCGTTCGTGCTCACCTGGCAGCCCTCTCACCTGCCCCGACCCACCCCGGTCGACGCGCACGCCGCGATCGCCGACACGGAACGGTACTGGCGGGAGTGGATCGGCCGCTGTGCGTACGACGGGCGCTGGCCGGACGCCGTCCGCCGGGCGCTGATCACTCTCAAGGCGCTCACCTACGCCCCGACCGGCGGGATCCTCGCGGCCGCCACCACCTCCCTGCCGGAGCAGTTCGGCGGGCCGCGCAACTGGGACTACCGCTACTGCTGGCTGCGCGACGCCACCTTCACCCTCCAGGCGCTGCTCGGCACGGGTTACGTCGCCGAGGCGAAGGCGTGGCGGGAGTGGCTGCTGCGGGCGATCGCCGGGGACCCCGCCGACCTGCAGATCATGTACGCCCTCGACGGGACCCGCCGCATCCCGGAGCAGACCCTGCGCTGGCTCGACGGATACGCCGGCTCCCGTCCGGTGCGGATCGGCAACGCCGCCGCCGAGCAGCTCCAGCTCGACGTGTGGGGTGAGGTGCTGGACGGTCTGCATCTCAGCCGCGAGGCCGGCATCGCCACCAGCGAGGAGGCGTGGGACGTGCAACGCGCCCTGCTGGACTTCCTGGAGGGCAACTGGCGTCAGCCCGACAACGGTCTCTGGGAGGTACGCGGACCGCGCCGGCAGTTCGTGCACTCGAAGGTGATGGCGTGGGCTGGTTTCGACCGCGCTGTGGCGGCCGTCGAGCGGCACGGCCTCGACGGGCCGGTGGACCGGTGGCGGAACGTCCGCGACACCATCCACGCCGAGGTCTGCGCCCGCGGGTTCGACCTGGCCCGCCACACCTTCACCCAGTTCTACGGTTCGCGGGGCCTGGACGCCGCGCTGCTGCTGATACCCCGGGTGGGTTTCCTGCCGTGGGCCGATCCACGGCTGATCGGCACCGTCGAGGCGGTGCAGCGGGAGCTGTGCCGGGAGGGTTTCCTGCTGCGCTACCGGCCGGAGAACGACGACCACGTCGACGGCCTGCCCGGCGGCGAGGGTGCCTTCCTGGCCTGCACGTTCTGGCTGGTCGACGCGCTGCACAACATCGGTCGGGCGGCGGAGGCGCAGCGGATCTTCGAGCGGCTGCTCGACCTGCGCAACGATGTCGGCCTGCTCAGCGAGGAGTACGACCCGGTCAGCGGCCGGCAGCTGGGCAATACGCCCCAGGCGTTCAGCCTGGTCGGCCTGGTCAACTCGGCCCGCCAGCTCAGCGGCGCCAGCACGCGGACCTCCGCCTCGGCCGCGGAGCAGCACACCCCCGCGTAGCGGACGGGGGTCAGCCCCGCCGGGCCCGGCCGGGGTGGGGGGTGAGTCCTTCCGCGACCGCCTCGATGGTCTGGGTGAGGTAGTCGAAGTCGGGAACCGCCACCCGCTCGGCCCGCTCGTGCAGGGTGTCCGGGGTGACCGTGTCGTCGATGCGGGCGACCTCGTGGTGTCCGTCGCGGTCCATGGCGTGCCTCCCGTCACTGATGGTGACGTTCTTCGGCGGTGCCGTCACACCGTCGCTTGCATACTCCCATCATTGCACTGTGCCAGCACCTGGACCAGGGCTTCCCGCGCACCAGCTGGCGGGATGTCAGGCTTCGGCTTCGGCTTCGGCTTCGGCTTCGGCTTCCGCCTGGCCGTCGGACGTGGTGAAGCCCAGCCACCACTCCTGCTCGGGCACCTCGCCGGCGGCGGTGGCGAACGCGGCCAGCGCCTCGGTCACCGCCGGCTGCCAGTAGACGGAGGTCGCGGCGACGATCCGGGACAGCTCCGCGCGCCGCCGGAGGATCACCTCCTGCACCAGGGCCAGCCCGGCGGGGGTGAGCCGCAGCCGCACCACCCGGCGGTCGCTGGTGGAGCGGGACCGGCGGACCAGACCCTTGCGGATCAGCCGGTCGCACATCCGCGTGCCGGTCGACGCGGCGACCTGGAGCTCGGCGGAGATGTCGGCGGCACGCTGCGGTCCGCGGGCGGCCAGCACGACCAGCGCCCGGAACTGCGGCAGGGTGACCTCGGCGTCGAGGCCGGCCAGCGAGCGGGCGGCGAGACCGACGAACGCGCGGCTGGCCGCCATCAGCGCCTCGACAGCGGCCTGCTCGGTCCCCGAGGCGGGTGGTTGCATGCCGCCATCATCGCAGCCGTCCAAGGCGCTCGGGGTCGGCGCAGTCCCGCGGGCCAACGCGAGCCGGTGTGTTCAGCAGGGATTGCGCACCGGCCCACCGACCTCGCCCGGTGGCCGGTCGACCGGGGCGACATGTGTTACCGGGCCACCGATCGGTCTGCCGGCTCCGCCGTGCGGAGGGTGGCGAACGGAACGGTGTCGACCCCGAGGGCGAGCGCGATTCCGCCGTACGCCGCCGCCCGCAGCGCTAGGTCGCTCTGCACCACCTCGACCGCCTCGGCCGCCACGGCGAACGCGGTCTCGGCGAGGCCGCGCTGCAACGGCTCGCGCAGCAGGTCGGTGGCGGCGCCGAGCTCGTCGCCGAGGACGATGCGCTGCGGGTTGATGAGGTTGACCAGATTGCCCAGCGCGTAGCCGAGTTGCGTCCCCGCGTCGGCGACGAGCCGGCGGCAGCCGGGGTCGCCGTGCCGGGCGGCGGCGATGAGCGCGGCGAGGTCGGCCAGCTCGGGCTTGGCCTGTCGGGCGTGGGCGAGCAGCGCCCGACCGCCGACGGCGAGCTCGACGCAGCCACGGTTGCCGCATCGGCAGACCGCGCCCCTGGCGTCGAGGGTGACGTGACCGAGTTCTCCGGCCGTGCCGGCGGCGCCGCGATACAGCCGGCCGTCCAGCACGATGCCGGCGCCGACGCCAGTGGCCAGCTTGACGTAGACGAGGTCCGTGCAGCCGCGACCGGCGCCCCAGACGTACTCGCCGAGCGCGCCGAGGTTGGCGTCGTTCTCGGCCCGGACGGGCACGCCGAGCAGGTCGGCGAACGCGTCGGCCGGACGCAGGTCGGCCCAGCCGGGCAGCATCGGTGCAGAGCCGACACGTCGGTCGCGGGTGATCGGGGCCGGTACGCCGAGACCGACGGCGACGACGTCGTCGCGGCGGGCGTCGATGCCGGCCAACGCGGCGTCGAACAGGTCGGCGGCCGCCGCGAGCGCCTCGTCCGGCCGGTCGTCGAGGTCGACGCCGGTGCGGGTCTCGTGCTCACTGAGCACGTCGTGCCCGAGGTCGGCGAGGGCGAGCCGGACGTGGCGGCGGCCGATGTCGACGCCGGCGGCGAGCCCGGCCCGCCGGGTCAGCCGGACGATCGAGGCCCGCCGTCCGCCGCCGGGCCGGCCCTGCGCGCCGGTGCGCTCACCGACGAGACCGGCGGCGCCGAGGTCGGCGAGGGCGGCGGAGACGGTGGTTCGGGACAGGCCGCTGAGCGCGACCAGCTCGGCGCGGGTGCTGGGCCCGTACAGGCGCAGGGTTCTGGCCACCCGGTCCACAAGGGTCGAAGCGCCGGGACGCGACAGGGTCCGCGGGTCGATCCGCTGTGTCGCCATGGCGCGATGCTGCTGCGCGCGCCCGAGTTCTGTCAAGAATGGACGAAATTGGTCGGCCAGGGCGGGGTATTGCCGACAGATCACAACTTGATTGCCAATAGTTGACACAACTTGGGTGATGGCGCGAGGGTCACAGTAGACCTTTCTACCAAGCTTGAACATGTTCCATCACATCCCGACACCCCACGAGAACCCTGATGGAGGACGTATGCGCTCGCGCACACGCACCGCCGTTGCCGCGGCCGGCATGGCGCTCGCCCTGCTGGCGAGCGGCTGCGGCGCCGACGACGGCGACGGCGGAGCCGGCAGCAAGAAGGTCGAGGTGTTCACCTGGTGGGCCGACGGCGGCGAGAAGGCCGGCCTGGACGGCCTGGTAGCCCAGTTCAAGACCGACTGCGCGCAGTACGAGTTCGTCAACGGCGCGGTCGCCGGCGGTGCCGGATCCAACGCCAAGCAGGTCCTGGCCTCACGGCTGCAGCAGAGCGACCCGCCGGACACGTTCCAGGCCCACGCCGGCGCCGAGTTGTCCGACTACATCAAGGCCGGTCAGATCGAGGACCTCAGCGCGCAGTACAAGGAGTGGGGCCTGGACTCGGCGTTCCCGAAGGGTCTCGTCGACAGCCTGACCGTCGACGGCAAGATCTACTCTGTGCCGGCCAACATCCACCGCGCCAACGTGCTGTGGGGAAACAAGTCCGTGCTGAGCAAGGCCGGCATCACGGCCCCGGCGACGACGCTGCCGGAGTTCTTCACCCAGCTGGACACGCTCAAGGCCAAGGGCGTGGCGACGCCGCTCGCGCTCGGCAAGGACTGGACGCAGCAGATGCTCTTCGAGGCGGTGCTGATCTCGAAGCTGGGGCCGGAGAAGTTCAGCGGCCTCTGGACCGGCCAGACCGACTGGGCGGGCGCGGACATCACCGACGCCATCAACGACTACAAGAAGCTGCTGTCGTACTCCAACAAGGACCGCGACACCTTCGACTGGACCGACGCCGAGAAGCTCGTCATGGAGGGCAAGGCCGCCTACCAGCTGATGGGTGACTGGGAGGCCGCGGACCTCGACGCGAAGGGTTTCAAGGACTACAACTACTCGGTCTTCCCCGGTAACGGCGACGCCTACCAGTGGCTGGCCGACTCGTTCGTGCTGCCCAAGAACGCGAAGAACCCCGAGGGCACCAAGTGCTGGCTGAAGACGCTGGGCAGCGCCGCCGGGCAGAAGGCCTTCAACACCAAGAAGGGGTCGATCCCGGCCCGGACCGACGCCAACGCCACGGACTACCCCGCCTACCAGCAGGCCGCGATCGCCGACTGGGCCAAGGGCAAGCCCGTCCCGTCGTGCCCGCACGGCTCGGCCTGCTCGCAGGGTTGGCAGGGTGCGGTCGCCTCGGCGCAGGGCAAGTTCTCCAGCGACGGTGACGTCGCCGCGCTGCAGAGTGCGCTCGTCGCCGCCGCGAAGCAGTACGCGGGCAAGTAGAACCGACGGCCGCGTTGGGACAGGTCCCTGACCTGTCCCAACGCGCGTCCCTGAGGGAGGACCGGTGACCACGACAACCGCACCGCCGACGCCGCCACGGACCCGACCGAGACCGAGCCCCGGGGCACGGCGGGCCAGGATACGCCGATGGTTGCCGGGCCTGCTGCTGCTCTCCCCGTCGCTGATCGTGCTGGCCGTCTTCGTCTACGGGCTGATCGGCTGGACCGCGAAGCTGTCGCTGTCCGACGAGCACGACGCCCTGGGCAACAAGGGCTTCGTCGGGTTGTCCAACTTCGTCGCCCTGTTCACCGAGGACATCAACGGCCGGTTCACGCACTCGCTGAAGAACCTGCTGATCTTCACCGTCGTGTTCATGGTCGGGGCCCTGCTCATGGGCGTGCTGTGGGCGTTCCTGCTGGAACGGGGCGTACGCGGGGAAGGGTTCTTCCGCGCCGTGTACCTGTTCCCGATGGCGGTGTCGTTCGTCGCGTCCGGCGTGGTGTGGCGCTGGCTGATGAACTCCGGCACGGGCGACCAGGCCGGCGGCCTCAACCGGATCTTCCACGACCTGCACCTGGGCTTCCTGGAAAACCCGTGGTGGACCGACCCCGACTGGGGCATGGCAGCCATGGCACTGCCGGCGATCTGGCAGCTTGCGGGCTACGTGATGGCGCTGTTCCTGTCCGGGTTCCGCGGCATCCCGGCCGAACTGCGCGAGGCGGCGGCGATGGACGGGGCGAGCACCTACCAGCTGTACCGGCACGTGATCTTCCCGCAGCTGACGCCGACCGCCCTGTCGGCCATGATCATCCTCGGTCACATGTCGATGAAGATGTTCGACCTCATCATGTCGGTCTCGGGCGCCCAGTGGATCACCGAGGTCCCCGCCGTCTACGTCTGGCAGACGTTGCTCACCAGCGACTACGCGAAAGCCGCCGCGATCTCGATCATCCTGCTGCTGCTCATCGCCCTGGTGATCGTGCCCTACCTCATCTACAACAACCGGGTGGAGCGTCGTTCATGAGCGCCAGCACCGTCACGCCCGCGCCGCAGGCGTCGGTCAACAGCAAGCCGCTGACCCGCCGGCCACGCGGTGGAGCCAACCGCCGCTCTCCGGCGGGCCGCGCCGCGACGTACACGCTGCTGGTCGTCTTCCTGGTCATCGTGCTGATGCCCGCGTACGTCCTGCTGGCCACCAGCCTGAAGTCGGGGCGAGAGATCGGCGTCAACGGCCAGTGGAACCTGCCGACGGAGTGGACGTTCGCCTCCTGGGAAAAGGCATGGACCGCGCTGCGGCCGTCGTTCATCCGTACCTTCGAACTGGCGATCCCGGTGGCGCTCATCTCCTCGGCGCTGGGCGCCGCCAACGGCTTCGTGCTGTCGCGGTGGCGGTTCCCGGGCGCCGACGTGGTGTTCACGCTCATCCTGTTCGGCATGTTCATCCCCTACCAGGCGGTCATGATCCCGCTGCGGCAGATCGTGCAGGAGATCGGCCTGCCGCCGGGCATCCCGACGCTGGTGTTCGTCCACTGCGTGTACGGCATCCCGATCTGCACGCTGATCTTCCGCAACTACTACGCCACGACCGTGCCGGTCGAGCTCATCGAGGCGAGCCGGGTCGACGGAGCCGGGATGCTGCGGACGTTCGCTTCGGTGATCCTGCCGCTGTCGGCGCCCGGCTTCGTGGTGACGATCATCTGGCAGTTCACCTCGGCCTGGAACGACTACCTGTTCGCCATCTTCATGTCGAACACCCGCAACGGACCCATCACCATCGCGCTGAACGCGCTGGCCGGTGCCCAGTCCCCGGACTACGCGGCCTCGATGGCGGGGGCACTCATCACGTCACTGCCGACCCTGCTCGTATACATCGTGCTGGGGCGCTGGTTCATCGGCGGTCTCATGGCCGGCTCGGTCAAGAGCTGAGCGACGTCGACGCACCGGGAGGCCGGCAAAACCCCTTGCCGCGCCGGGTCGCCACGGCTATCGTCGCCGTGCGCTTCCCGGTGCGAAGGTGACGGTTACTTCTTCGACAAACGTCCGTCGCCATCCCTGGTCTCGGGCAGCGCCCACCCCTTCGCCGGCCCCAGCACAGCCCATGATCACAACACGGCAAATCCCGTTGCCCGACCGGCCTTGCCGCCGCTACGGTCATGCCGCACCTGCCGGTGCGAAGGTGACGGTTACATCCTTGGAGGGGCCGCGGCCCCGGTGAAGAGTCCGTCCGTCGCCGACTCTGATCTCGGCGGGCGCCACCACACCGCACGCCCGGTGCGCAGGTGACGGTTACTTCTGGGATCCGCAGGTTGGGGGTTCGAGTCCCCCGAACACCCTCGGGTGGGATAGCTCAATCGGACAGAGCGGCGGACGGTCCGTCGCCGACTCCGATCTCGGGCGTGCGGTGCGGGCGCGTCCGCCCGCTCGACCGAAACGGGGACGGGATGGGCAAGTTCAACCTCAAGCTGCGCGCCAACCGGCACGAAGCGGACTACGAGCTGACCACTGCGGAGGGCGCGCCGGGGTTCACCCGCGAGCCACGTACCGAGCTGTTCCTGCTGGGCGCGGCAAACATGGTCGGCGAGGACACCTTCTACGAGGGTGCCGCCGCCCGGGACGAACGGTTCCGGGAACTGGTCGCCGTGGTCGCGGTCGCCGACCCCGACTGGTTCGCGCGCTTCGTACCGTGGCTGCGCACCGGCGCGATGCTGCGTTCGGCGTCCGTCGTGGCCGCCCTCGAGGGCGCCCGCGCCCAGGTCGCCGCGGGCATCCCCGGTTCCCGGTCTGTGGTGGACTCGGCGCTGCAGCGCGCGGACGAGCCGGGCGAGGCGCTCGCCTACTGGCTGCGGCGGTACGGCCGGCGGCTGCCCAAGCCGGTCAAGCGGGGCATCGCCGACGCGGCCGTGCGGCTGTACCACGAGCGGAGCCTGCTCAAGTACGACGCCGACGGCAGCGCCGTACGCTTCGGCGACGTCATCGACCTGACCCACCCGGTCGCCAGGGACGAGCGGCAGGGTGACCTGTTCCGGCACACCCTGGACCGCCGCCACCGGCGGGACAAACCGCTGCCGGCGTCGCTGACCATGCTCGCCGCGCGGGCGCAGCTCATGGCGCTCCCGGTCATGCAGCGCCGGGAAATCACCGACCCGGCGGTGTTGCGCACGGCCGGCATGACCTGGGAGGCGCTCGCCGGCTGGCGGCAGACCACGATGGACGCCGCCGCCTGGGAGGGAGTGATCCCCACCATGGGCTACCTGGCCCTGCTGCGCAACCTGCGCAACTTCGACCAGGCGGGGGTCGCTGACCGCGTCGCCGAGGCGGTGGCCGCCAAGCTGTCCGACCCGGGCGAGGTTGCCACGTCACGAGTGCTGCCGATGCGCTTCCTGTCGGCGTACAACGCGGCGAGCTCGCGGTGGGCGACGCCACTGGAGCGGGCGCTGCAGCACGCGCTGACGAACGTGCCCGCCCTGGACGGGCATACCCTGATCCTGATCGACACATCGGGGTCGATGCACAGCGCGTTCAGCAAGGACGGCACCCTGCGCTGCTGGGACGCGGCCACGGTGTTCGGCCTCGCGCTGGCCGCCCGCGCGCAGGACGCGACCGTGGTGTCCTTCTCCGACGAGAACAGGGTGTTCCCCGGCGTCGACGGCGAGTCCGTGCTGGCGGCGGTCCGCCGCTTCAAGGATGGCGGCTGGTTCTTCGGCAGCGGCACCGCGACCGAACGGGCGGTCCGCGAGCACTACGACGGGCACGACCGGGTGGTGATCCTCACCGACGAGCAGGCGCACTGGCACAGCGCGGCGGACGTCACGGCCCGGGTGCCTGCGGACGTCCCGGTGTACACATGGAACCTGGCCGGCTACCGGGTCGGGCACGCCCCGACCGCCGGCAACCGGCACACCTTCGGCGGCCTGTCCGACGCCGCGTTCGCGATGATCCCGCTCATCGAGGCCGGCTCGCAGCAGCGGTGGCCCTTCTGATCCGCGCCGCCCGATAGCCCGGGGCACACACCGGGTCCGCCGTGGCTGCTCGTCTTCCCCTGACACTGGCGCTCGCCTGTCCCTGACAGCTGGTCGCCGTGCCGCGAAGAGGAGTTCGACAATGGCCTCGCACCCGCTCCCCGACCTGTCCGCACCACCAGATGCCGAGACTGCTTCTCATCCGGCGGCCGGCGACGGTGCGGAAACCACCGACGGGTCGGGCCTGGCTCCGGTCCGCGCCAGTGTCGAAGACGACTCGGTTGACGCTGCCGAGAGCCACCCTGCCCAGGGAGAGGATGCCGAGCCGGCCTGGTGCGTACAGGGTCACTTCGAGGAAGATCCGCTCGTCGACCGTCGTCACGTGGGTGCCGAGGTCATGATGCGGCTGTCGCTGGCCGAGGCTGTCGATCGAGGTACGGATCTGCCGCCGGCACAGCGGTGGGAGCCGGCGTATCTGACCCTGCGGCTCGTGCAGCCGCTGCGGGACGTCCTGCCCACCCTGTGCGTGTACCGGGATCCGGAACTCGCCGAAGCCTGGGCCACCTGCCGGGTGCCGGAGGCCGGAATGCTGGCCGACCTGCTTGTCCTCGCCGCGGCACGAGCCGAGGAGCCGATCCCGGCCGGCGACGCCGCGCCCGGAGCGCCGTTCTGGTTGCAGACCGCCTGCCCGGACTGGTGCACCACCCGTCACCAGCCCGACGACTGCTACGAGAACCGGGTGCACCAGGGCGACCTGCTCCCGGACGGGGAAGGCGTCATCGATCTGCTGCTCGAACCGGCCGTGAAGGGGCACCCGGAACAGCTCGAAGTCGTCGTCGCCCACCACTACAGATCAACTGTCGGGGCCGTACACCTCGTCCGCTCCGAGCGAACCGAACTGCAACTCACCCCGGCGGAGGCCCGTACCCTCGCCCGTCACCTCAGCCAGCTCATCCTCACCGCGGCGGCCGCCGACGGCGCGGCAGGGCAGAAGAGACCAAACGGCGGGGAAACCCGCAACGGGGAGCCCTTGTTCCCGTGCCCGCACCGCCATCACTGGTGCCAGGGCCACAGCAAGAGCGAGATCATCGAAGCTCGGCGACCCGGGAACCACCTCGCGCACAGCGGCCCCGTCGGCAGCATCCCCTTCGCGACGGGCAACACCCTCGGCACCATCGACATCAGCATCAGCGGACGGCCGGAACCGCCCACCGCCTACCTGCAAGTCGTCAACGGCGACGGTGGGGCCACACTCGATCCCACGGCCATCGACCACACCATCGCTGCCCTGCAACGCGCCAAAGCACTGATCCTCGAGCAAATGCCTTGGCTGCCGACTGCGGATCGGGAAGGATCGACCGCGAGGTGATCACGTGCGGACTCGACTCCGGCAGCTGCGAATCGATGCGCGCACCTTCGTGTGGCGCGCGGAGATCCATCACGTGCAGGGCAGCGGAGACTGCCACCGGTGCATCCGGCTACGGGTCTGGGGCGCGGGAAAGACGAGCCAGCCAGTCCAGGCGGATCTGCTGTCAATCACCTGGCCGGCACCGTGGGGAGCATGCGCGACCGACGGCGCCTACCCGACGTCGGGCGACGTGCGAGCCGTCATCGGCTACGCCCTGCAGCACGGATGGGAGCCCGAGCGACGGGGCGGAACGTTCTTCCTGTCCGAGCACGAGCATGCAGCCGGGTTCACGTTGCCCGATTTCATACTGACCGATCGGCTCCGCACGCCAGTAGGCGCGGATCCCACGCTTCGAGTGATCCGCGCCTACGAACGCACTGGCGCTGCCGCCAAGGCAAGCTGAGTGTGCTGACTCGACTCAGTGCCAGTCGCTGATCCACACATCCCGCGGCGCCGGTGCGCCCTCGCCGGTCTCCACCAGCGACTTCAGGCTCATCAGGAATGTGCCCCACTTGGTGCTGCAGTGGTGCATGAACTCCACCGGCTCCTTCCAGCCCCGGTGCTTGAACAGCACGATCGTGTAGTCGCCGTCCTGGCGGAGGTCCCAGTCGATCGTGGTCCCGATCCACTCCTCGGGCCCGTCGACCACCCGCCACGCCACCCGCTCGGACGGCCGTAGCTCGACGACCTCCATGTCGAAGCCACCGACCGGGAACCGGAACTCGAGGACGCCGCCGACCTCGCCACTGCCCTTCGTGTCGTCGGTCCACCAGCCGGCGAGACCCTCGACTGTCGTCAGCGCGTCGTACACCTTCTCCGGCGTCGGGGTCGTGACCCCGACCCGGTGCAGAATGTCCACCATCTCGGCTCTCCCTGATCTCGTCAGTCTCGTTGTCAGTCCTGTTGGGTGCGCTGGATCGCCTCAGCGATCCGCTTGATCCGCTGCAGCCGGGCATCCCACGCCGAACCGACTGACGACAGCTGAGCTACCGCGCGGGCGAGCTGGGCGTCGTCCACGCGGTACCGCTTCTCCCGACCCGCCGGCGTCGCCCGGACCAGCCCGACCCGGTCGAGGACGCCGAGGTGCTTGGCGACCGCCTGACGGGTGACGGGCATCTGTTGGCTCAGCGTGGTCGCGGTGCCGTCCCCGTCGATGAGCAGCAGGTCGAGCATTCGACGCCGAGTCGGGTCCCCGATCGCGGACCAGAGGTCGTCGTCGATTTTCTCGGCCACCGCGGCGCTCATGGCCGCACCCGCAGCGTCGCGACGTACGGCGCCAGCCGCGGCAGAAAGAAATCCCAGCCCTTGACGTGCTCCTGGTACTGCTGCTCCAGGACAGCGATCTCCCAGCCCATCTCGCGGAAGCCGGTCTCGGTCATCTTGAGCAGCGTCCCGCCGCGCGACGGGGTCAGGTCGAAGGTGACCAGCAGCGAGTTGCCCTCCGCCGCGGTCTCACCGGCCGGGTGGGTCCACCGGAACGAGAACGTCCGCGGCGGTCGCGCGTCGACGACGGTGAACGGCACCACTCCCCCGCCGGCCTCGGGGTCGCCGAAGACGATCTCCCCCGCCGACCCTGGCGTCGGGTCGTACCGGGCGTCGTCCGGCCACCACTGCTTGAGGTGGTCGGGACTGCTCACCACCTCGAAGACGATCTCGGGCGACGCCTCGACGTAGATCTCGCGCTCGATGGTTCCGAACTCCATGACACCCTCCTGCAACGTTTGGTTGCGCATCACGTTACCCGGAAGATCGGCATCACGCAACCATCAGTTGCGCTTCAGGGTCTCAGACATACGAGCTGGGCGGCAGATGGCAGTGCCGGTGGCGGCGCATACCTGCGCCGCCACCGGCTGGCCGCCTGACGGGGGCTGGCGGTTCCCGGGCGGCGGTCAGCCGAGCCAGCGGCCCGTCGCGCATGAGGTGGCGTCCCCGCAGCTCGTTCGCCTCACGCCAGGCCTGGATGCGCCGCGGCCGGATCAGGAAGTACTGGTAGGGCTCGTCGAGCTCGCGCGGGTCGAAGCCGGTTCTGGTGGCGAACGCGTCGCCCGTCCCGGGGGCGAGGTCGGCGATGTCCACCGGCTCGGCGGTGCCGTCGACGATGACGACGTCGCGGGTCGGCCCGAGGCTGAGGCGCACCCGGCCGTCCGCCAGCAGGTTGCGGCCGGTGACCGAGGCGCGCGGCGTGGAGATGAGGAACGCGGTCCCGTCCCAGAGGTACGAGAGCGGGATGAGGTGGACGCCACCCGGGGAGCCCGACGTCGCGACCCAGAGATCAACGTCGCTCTCCAGTCTCGCGCGAGTGTCACGCAGCCTCTCGTCAAGTCCACGCGGCGGCGCGCCCGTCATACTTCCTCCAGTCACTTCGTGGAGAGCCCGTCCGGTCTGGGGCGGGCTCCGTCGGTCATCGGTTGGTTCAGCGGGCCGTGGGCTTCGCGTACGCCACGGTCTCCAGCGCTTGGCCTTGCGGGTACCGGATTCTCGCAGCCGGCAGCGACACGTCACGGCGTGTGGGTGCCGGTGATACGGCCTCCCAGGCGAACCCGTCCGGGTCGGTGAACGGCCCGGCATCGCCACCGACCATGAGCCGGTGCGATCCGTGCCGTCGGGAGCGACGCCGACGTCCTTGGCGAGGGCACGGCGCCGGTACAGCGTCAGCTTGACGTGACCCGACCCGGGCCCACGTCGAGGGTGACGGATTCGATGGATGTCAAGGAGATCACGCTAGTTGCGGCTCGGCGACCGACGCTTCGTGAATCCTGATCGGTCTCGTCACCTGCTTTGCCACACGCGGGGGCACCCCCGCCGCAGCGCCCGTTGCGCGCCGGTAGGCGCTGGGCGGCATGCCGACCAGCTCGGTGAAGCGGGTGTGTCGAAGATACCCAGCGTTGACATCCTCCCGGCCCTGAAGGGCCGGGAGTCT
>NZ_VSFA01000121.1 GCF_008119785.1 Micromonospora sp. MP36
CCGGGGCGCACCTGCTCCGCAGCGGCCCAGTTGGCGACCCGCTGCCCGGACTCGAACATCGCGACGGCCGGCCCAGTTGCCGCAACGGCCGGCTCGCCAAGCTTGCCAGGCACCCCACCAAGCGACGACGCCGCCGCACCACCAGGCAACGACACATCACCGCGTACCGCACCGGCCACGTCCGCGGAAGGGTCTGGCTCGACCGGCGGGGTCGACGTCGACGTGGTCCGCGCTGCCATGTCCACGTGGCGCGCGAGGGCCGACGGGTCGCGCGGGTTGTCGGTCCCGTTCGGTGTCAGCACGATGTACCAGATGTCGTCCGGTCCCGCGTCCTCGCCGGCCCGGGCCTTGGCCCAGGTGCCGAGCATCTGCATGCTGCCGGTGTGGATCTGGTTGCGGGCGGGTTCGTACCAGTGCAGTTGCGTGGTGGGCAGGACCACGCCGGCGGCGGCCGTGGACCCGGCCACGGCCAGCACCCGGGTACCCGGGCGCTGGTCGGCCGGCAGGTCGCGGGTCGGCCTGCCCACGGTGAACCCGAGCCCGGGGGCGTCGTCCAGCAGGTCGGCCATCATCTCGGCACGCCGCTGCGGGGTGTACGCCAACCAGGCGGTGGCCATGTCGTCGGGGTGGCCGGTCTCCACCGGCCCGGCCGGCGGGGTGCCGGTGGGTGCCGGCCAGGCCGCGGTGTCCAGGCCACTGGCCAATGCTCGTAGGCCGGCGGCGTCGACCGGCGGAACGGCTTGGGTGAACCACCGGTGGGCCAGGTACCCCTGGTACCGGTTCAGGTGCTCCACCAGGGCGGCGACGGCCGCGGCGAAGTCGTGCCGCGACTCGATCTCCGCCTCGTGCAGGATCTTCAGCCGGGACTCCACATCGGGCCGGCCCCGGTGCGGGGCCAGAGCGGCCTGGAGGGGCGGCGGCAGCCGGCGCACGGCGTCGTCGAGGGTCTCCGGGCGGCCGGTGGCGTCCAGCCGCACCACCTCCCCGCCCGGGTAGGCGAGGTACGGCGGCTCGGCGGTGCTACCACCGTAGACCCGCAGTTCGACCGGGGTGTCCAGGCTCACGGCGAGGTCCCGGGCGAGCTGCACCCGGTCCAGTTCGTGTACGGCCGTCTCGTCCGCCGGGGCGGTCGCGGCGTTGTCGGCCTGTCTGGCTGGGTCGGTGCGCAGCACCACCCGCGCCGGGGGCGTGCCGCCGTGCTGGGTGCGTACCCGGCGGTCCAGTTCCTGGACGACGGACCGGCCGTGGCCGGATCCGGCGATGTCGGCCAGCGCGGCGTCGATGTCCATGACGGGGATGCCGCGCGGGGTCGGTGGGACCGGCAACGCCATCGCGTCGACCTGATGTTGCGCCGCGTCCCGGGCGGCCTCGCGGGCGGTCCTGGCCTCGTCGAGCACCCGGACGGTGTTGGTGTGCGCCTGCGCGGAGATGTCTCGGGCCCGGAACTCCTCCCCCGCGACCTCGACCTGCCGACGCAGGTCCGGCAGCTCCGAGCGGACCCGGTCGAGGTCCTGTCCGGCGTCCCGGAGGTCGCTGGTGGCTTTCTCCAGCGCCGTGCGGGCCTCGTCCAGTTCCCGCCGCGCCTGGTCAAGCTGTGCCTGGGCGGCGGCCCGCCGTGGCTCGTCCTGCCTGGTGGCGAGGTCGTCGACCGTCTGCCGGGCCGCTGACTCCAGCCCCTCTCGTCGCGTCACGTCCGCTTCGAGTTCCGGCATCGCACGGTTGAGGTGGTCGATGTTCTCCTCGAGCCGGGCACGTTCGCCCTCGGCGGTGGTGACGGCGGTCCTGGCGGCGTCGAGCGACTCCGCCGCGGCGTCCCGGGCACCCTGCGCGTCGCGTTCGTCCCGGCGGGCCTGGTCGAGGTCGTCGACGGCACGCTGGAGTTCCTGGGTGGCCTGCTGGAGGCGCTCCCGCGTCACCTGCCGCACCCGGGCAGCCTCGGCATCCGGGGCGGCCGGGGCCGGATCGGGATCCGGTGCCGTGGTGAACAGCCGATCGGCGAGGTGGCGCAGTGCCGGCCCACGGGTGCCGGTGGCGTTGGCAGCGAGGTTGCCGATCGTCTCGGCCCACTGTTGCCGCTGCGGCGCGGAGAGAGCCTGACGGGCGTCGCGCACCAGCGTGGTGACGGCGGTGTCGGGAACGTTCAGGCCGGCGAGGGTGTCGGCGGTGAGGTGCAGGATCGCCGCGTCGACGGCATCGACGGGGCCGTCGAGGGTGGCGGCCAGGTTGCCGAGGGCGGACACGGCGGCCGGGTCGGCCAGGTCCGGCCGGGCCAGCAGGTTGGTCAGCATCTCCTGCCGCCCGGTCGGCGCCCCCGGTGCCGGGGCAGGCACCGGGGCCGGGGTCCCGGCCGGTGCCGGGGTGGGTGGGGTGGGGCCGAGCAGGTATTGGTATCCGTCGTCGAGGTGGCCGTAGCGGGCCAGGGTGAGCAGCGCATCCCGGGCGGCGAGGTCGACGTCGTGGGGCAGTCTCGCCTGCCGGATCTGAAGGGCGCTGTGTGCCCGGTCGGAGAGCAGGTCCGTGCGGTGGTCGTTGAGGAAGGCGCGGGAGTCGCGCCAGTCGCCGATGGCGAGCCACCGGTCGAGGGAGGCGGATGCCGCAGGCATCGGATGATGCACGACGTGGGCGGGCGGTAGTGGGGTGTCCGCTGTCCCGGTCCAGGTGACGGCCGGTGCGGGTAGTGCCGGGATCAGGTCGGTGGGGGTGGAGGCGTCCCGCCACGCGTTGGCCAGGTCGGTGGCGGTCGTCCCGGACGCGGTCACCGCGGCGGCGACCTGGCTGGCGGCGTCCGGGGTCAGCTCGTGGAGCAGCTTGGCGACGTGTCGGTAGTGCATCCGTTCGATGACGCCGAGCGCGCCGAGTAGCGTCGCCACGTCCTGGCCGGCCGTGGGCAGCTCGGTCAGGGTTTGCAGGGTGTCCGGCCAGTTCTGTGGGGGGTTGATGGTCCACGCGGCGGAGGCGATGGCCCGGAAGGTGTCCAGTGCGCCGACGGCCGGGTCGAGGATGTCGGCCACGGCCCGCAGGATGCCCGCGTCGGAGACGGCCTCCCGTTCCGGCCCGGGTCGGGTGACCCGGGGGTCGGCGTCGACGAGGTCGGCCAGCGCCCGCAGCCCGGCCGGGACGGTCGGGTCGATCGGGTCGGTCGGGTCGGTGGGTGCCACCGCGGCCACCGCGTCGGCGAGCACGCGGTGCCGGGCCGCCGCGTCGGCGGCGTCGAGGTAGTCGAAGGCGGCCGTCAGTTGTCCGGCACGGATCGCGTCGAGCAGCGCACGATGCCGGTCGAGGACCGGATTCCCGGAAGGCGCCGGGGTCGTGTCGGGTGGGGTCGTGTCGGGTTGGGCCGGCGGGGCGGCCGGTGGTGTCGGGCGGGTCTGTTGCTGGTCTCGGGTCAGCCGTGCCGCGGTCGGGTCGGCGCGCAGCGCCTCGAGGTTGGCTTCCGCGAACTGTCGTGACGCCGCCCAGTTGCCGTCGTGGAGCAGCCAGCTCGTCAGCGCGTCGGGCTCGACGAGGGTGACGGCCTGCGCCCCGGCGAGTACGTCCTGGAACTGCTGGGCGTCGAGGGTCCGCTCGGCCGTTTCGAGGGCGAACGGGTCGTAGAGCCGGTAGGTGCCGTCGGCATCGACACGTGCCGCGGCGGCGCCCTGGGGGCGGGTGATCCACAGTCGGGTGCCGGGGCGCAGCGTGTCCGGCGCCTGGGGTAGTGGCCCGGTGGTGGTCCATCCCGGGGGCAGGGCGGGGGCCAGCAGCCGCCGTGCCTGACCGGCCCGCGTCTGCGGGGTGTCGGTGTCGTGCCGGGTGGTGTGGGCCGCGAGGGGGTTCGCCGATCGGGCGGGCAGGCCCTCGGTGATCCACTCGCGGGCGCGGTCGTCGGCGTCGGCGCGTGCCTGCCGGATGTGCGTCTCCAGCTCCAGGCCGAGCTCCGCGGCGGCGTCCATCTGCACCGGGGTACGCCCCAGCAGCTCCCGGTAGATCTCGCGTTGCCGCTGCAGGAGGATCCCGGCCGCGTCGGCCCGCAGCTTCAGATCACGATCCAGGCGGGAGGTCACCTCGGCGGTCGTGACCGGGGCGAACGTACCGTCCTGGCCCTCCCGCAGCTCGACGATCCAGCCCTGCGGGTCGATCCGGTACCGGCTGGCCGTGCCCTGGTCGTCGGTGACGGTCAGGTCGAGGTGGGTTTTCAGCTCGAACGCCACCACCCGGGCTACAGTGCGCGGGTCCTGGGCCAGCAGCTCCACTTCCTCCGGTGGCGTGACCGGCGCGGAGCCGGGCGGCTGCACCGCCCGTACCCGGTCGACGATCTCAGGGATCCGCTCGTTGAACTGCCGCACGTCGGTGGCGGGCAGCGCGGCGCCGACCGCGCGTTTGCCGACCTGGTTCTTCCAGCCGGTCAGCTCGGCGAGGTTGGCGGTGGCCTGCTGCGCGGGGCTGAGCCGCTGGAGGTGGCCCACCGCCCAGTCCAGCACCACCTCGTACCGGCGGCGGGCCTGCTCGGCGGCGCTGGCGGTGAGCCGCAGCGGGCTGACCGGGTCGTAGTGGTTGCCGATCTGGTCGCGGATCAGCAGGGCGGCGTGCTGGGGCGCCTGGTCGGGGTCGAAGGTGCCGGCCTCGATGATGCGGCCGGCCACCGGGGCGGCGGCCATGCCCGCCGGGGTGGCGCGTTGCAGCAGGCCCTCCAGACCGATCGTGGGCGCGTCGGCCGCCGGCGCGGGCCAGCCGGCCGGATTGTTCGCCTTCCAGTCGTGCGGTTCGGAGAGCGCGCGCAGGAGGTCGTGTACCTCGCCGGCGTGCATCTCGTGGAAACTCGTGCCGCTTATCCAACCGGTGCTGCGGGCGTCGTCGGCCGCGAACCGCTCCGGCCCGATCGGCGCCAGGCCGGCGTCGCGGTGGAACGCACTGTGCCGATGCGGGACCGCGACGAGACGGGATGAGGTGCGAATCTGGACCAGGTACGTATCGCCCTCCACCGTCTTGAGGTGGTCCTCGATACGCTTGGTGTTATCGAAGGTGGCACTGTGGCTGGCCGGCGCGGTCCGGTTCGCGCCGGTGGTGAACTTGCCGCTGACGGTCTTGTCTTCCTGCACACCGATGTCGGTCGCGCCGAGCGGCCTGGCGTACGACACCTCCCCGTCGAGGTTGGACCGCCACCGGTTACGCGACTGGCTGGCCGACGTGACGTGCAGGGACTTGTCGTATCGGCCGGTACCGGTGGTCTTGCCGAGCCTGCTGATGATCAGCACATCATGCAGTTCGACGAACAACCGCATGGCCACCCGGTTGTTGGACTCGCCCCCGACGAACAGGTGCGAGCCGAGCAGGAATCCGGAGTCGCGCAGCGCGTCGGACAGGAGGTTGTCGACGCTGAGCCGGGACAGCAGGCCGTCCAGCGCCATGCTGCCCCGGTAGGCCGGGTCGTTGGCGTGCGAGCCGAGCACCTTGGCCATGAGCTCCCGGGCGGCCGGGTAGAGGTCGTCGGCCATGACGCCGCTGACGTAGGCGTCGCCGGCCAGCTTCGGCAGCGCGCGCAGGTCCAGCCGCGGCGACCGGGGCATCGGGGTGGCCTCGGCCTGCCCCCGGGGGACCTTGAAGTCGATCCGCGCCTCGTAGTGATGGGTCTGCACCGGCTCCACCGGCGCGAGGGAGATCCAGTCGGCGAAACCGGCGGGCGCGTGGTGCAACGCCCGGTCCGTCGCGCTGCTCAGGGCCGTGATCATGTGGTTCAGCAGGTAGCTCGGCTGCCAGCCGTGCATGTGCAACCGGCTGAGCTCCAGGGAGATCTTGACCTTGCCCCTGGCCCGGTAGTGCCCCGACCAGTCGTAGGCGGTCCGTTCCCGGATGGTCTTCCTGCCGGCCTTGGCGCCGCGTGCCCCACCCGGCGCGAACGACAGCGACCCGGCGCCGGCCACCGGGCTGCCGTCGACTGAGAAGCCGAACTTGCCCGGCATGAGGTTCCAGCCCAGCGCCTTCCCAAGGATCTCAGCGGTTTCGTCGTAGAAGTGCGCATAGTTCTCGATGCCGTAAGCGTCTTCCCAGCCGGTGTACTGCGGCCGGCCGTCCAGGATGGCCGAGAGTTTCAACTTGAACACCTGGGCCGCCATCCGGCCCCGCTGGTGGACGAAGTAGAACGTCACGCCGTTGTACCGGTTCAGCATGTCGGCGAACACGATGTTGGCGCGCTGCCCGGCCAGCGTGGACTGCAGCGACTCGAGGCTGCCGGGCAGCGCGCCGACCACCGACTCGTCGGGGGAGAACATCAGCACGCCCCAGCTGGTCCCCGCCTCCGGCCAGTTGGCGTGGCTGGCCCCGAGCAGCCCGGGCCTGACGGTGTCCATCAGCGTCCGGACCGCGTCCAGCATGGTCGTGGTGGGGCGCGGCCCGCCGTCGGCCGGAGCCGGCCCGGTGAACAGCGCCACCTCGTCGACGCCCGCGTGGCCCAGCGTCCGGTCACCGGTACGGGTCAGGTAGGGCGGCATGGTCAGCGCGCTGAACGGGTTGACGTTCGGGTCCAGGACGATCCCGAAGTCGGCGGCGAACTGCCCGCGGCGGCGCGGGTCGAGCACCGCGCCGCGCTGGGCCAGGTCCACGTGCCGGTCGGCGAGCGTGTGCGCCCACGTCTGGATCCGGTGCTGGACCAGGTACGCGCCGAGGTCGGGCACCCCGGCGACGGTGCGGCCGCCCAGCTCGCCACGCCACCGGCTGAGCAGCCCGGCCACGGTGTTGCCGCTGAGCACCAGTTCACCGCGGGACCACCGGCCCATCGCGTCGAGCAGTTGCGAATCGCTGATCGGCAGCTTCCCGGCCGCGTACTGCGCCAGGGCCTCCGCCTCCGGCAGGATGAACAGCATCGTGCGGCCCTGCAGGTCGGCTCCGCGCGGCACGCTGATCTGGCTGACGACGAACCCGACCTGCTTGTGGAGGCCGGCGCGGACATTGATGTCGTAGGGCGCGACGAAGGCGTACCCCCGGCCGAAGGCCAGCTTGAGCATTTCCAGGCCGCCGACGCGCTTAATCTCGGCCATCTTGCTCTCGCTCACCTTCACGCCCGCCGATCCGCCGAAGCTGATGGTCAGCGGACCGAACTTGCGTTCGAGGCCGAAGTTGGGCAGGTTGAGCGCCTTGGCGAACGACTCGATGGCGGCGTTGCCGGCCTCGGCCAGGTACAGCTCGATCAGGCCGGTGACGTACTGGTCCGGGGTGGCGCCGACGAACTGCGCCCCCCCGATGTGGGACACGCCGATCGACATCGCGGCCTCGGTGTTCGCCACGAAACCGGGCTCGACCAGGGTGGTGGTGGCGTAATTGCCGTCCAGGATCTCCTTGAAGTTCGCCTCGACGGCGATCGGGTTGGCCACGGCGTCCACCGGCCCGGCCATCGGTCGGCCGGGCCGGGTCAGGTCCGGCGGCAACTGGTTGCGCACCGCGGTGCGCAGCCCGTGCGTGTCGAGGAAGTACACGACGCCCTGGTTGAGCACCGATGGTTCGGTGTCGACGGGGGCCACCTCGCTGAAGGTGGCCGGATCGGAGTTGAGGGGCAGCAGCGCGGCGCGCACGTTGCCGCGGACCGGCTCGGGCGAGGTGATCAGGGCGTCCCGGTCGCTGATCTCGACCGTCCAGAAGAAGTCGTACGGGAAGTTGAACAGCATCACCCGGCCGCCGTACTCCTTCAGCTCCGGGCGGTTGACGATGCGAGTCAACCGCTCGGCGGCGCCGACGTTGCGGCTCACCGACCCGCCGATAAGTCCGACGGAACGAAGCCACTCGACGCCCGGCGGCATCGCGACCCCCAGCCCGCCCTCCCCCGACCAGCCCTGGTTGCCGCTCGCGCCCTGGCCGGCGATGCCGAGCGCCATGGCGAGGGTGACCACGCTCAACTCGTCGGTGAGCCGGTCGAAGTGCACCGAGTTGCCGTCCGCGTCGACGTCCACGGTGATCCGGGGGACGGCGTGGATGGTCACCACGGCGGTTTGCATCACCCCGTTACGCCAACTGTGCAGGGTGACGGTCATCCCCGCTGGCCGCTCCGGGGCCGGCTCACCCTCCGGGGCGGCCGCCGGGGCCGGCTCGCCCTCCGGGGCCTCGGGGACGGCAGAGCCGCCCTGGGTGAGCGCGGGGAAGTGCGACTCCAGACCGTCGCCGCTCACCATCTTTCTGAGCAGGTTCAGGTTGTCGATCGCGGCGTCGGTGTCGGGGTGGACGACCTCGTCGTAGGCGTCCCGCGCTCCCTCGATCGCCCTGCCCAGCAGCGGCTGTTCCTCGGTGGGCGTACCCGGATCCGGGGTCGCCGGCCGGCTCTGCGCCGCATGCGCCCACGGCCGGTCCACGTCCGCGGGAAGGAACCCCTCGTCGGCCAGCACCTGCATGAGACCGGCGCGGATCTGCTGTACCGCCCGCTTGTCGACCTGCGGCAGGGACTGGCCCAGGCTGCCACTGCCCTCCAGAACGTGCCGGGGCACCAGGTTGCCGCCGGTGTCCTCCGGATGCGGGCCGACGTTGCGCAGCCGCTGCCGCCACTGGTCGTGCGGCACCCGCTGCGGCCGCCCGCCCGTGGCGGGAACCGGGGCCGGGACACCATCCGCCAGCCCGGGGATGGAATCGGGGCGGAAGGCGGCCGCGTCGACGCTGAACCCGTGGTCGTAGGCGTCCAGCTCGGACATCCGGACCACCGCCGACCCGTCCACCTCGGGCGTCCGCCGGTGCCCGTCCCGTGGCCGGCGCGAGGTGGCCACCTCGGCGTGCAATTTGAGCCGAGTCTCCCGACTGACCGTGTAACCGGTGTGCCGCTCGACCACCACGTTCAGCGACGCCCGGGTGACGCCACCACTGTCGTTGCTGGTCCAGCTCATCCCGGCGCGAGCGGAGACACCGAGCTTGGCCTTCTCCTTGTACACCTGCGGATCGTTCCAGCGCGTGGCCAACGGCAGATCGGCCGCGCCACCCACCGACAGCCCACCGGACTGCTGGACGGTGACTTCGCCGCCCTGCCCCACGATCCCGGTACGTACCTTCTCGATGTGGGCCTTGTCGCTGGCCTCGCCCAGCGGCACGCCCGCATCGCCCACCGGCGTGGAGTCACCGTCGCCGACGCCCACCTGCAGGGAGTCGCCGACCCGGCGGGCGTACACCCGGATGCTGGCGGCCGCGAACCCGCGGTCGTGCACGGTGAACTGGAAGCCCTGGGTCGACGCGCCGGCATCACCGTCCGCCGCCGGCGTACGCCGGTCGTTCACCGCCACGTCGAGGTGGACTTCCAGGTTCCACAGCTTGCGCTGCAGATCCTTACGCATCGGACTTTCGATGGACATGTCGAAGCCGTCGGCGCGCAGCTCGGCGATCAGGTGGTCGTACAACTCGTTCAGGCCGGTGATGTTGCTGGCGGAGAAGAGCTCCGGCAACCGGGTCAGGTTGTCCCGCATGTCGTCTGGCAGGTCGGCGACCACCTGCTCGCCAGCGGTCTTCAGCAGGTGGTTGGGGATCGCCACCAGCAGCGGGGCGGGCTGCTGACCGTCCGGTGGCTCCGGCAGGTCCAGCGCCTGCCACGGCTGCCCGTCGCCGCGCGTCTCGATCAACCACCCCGGCTCGGCGTACTCGTAGAACGTCGAATCCGCGCGGGTGTCCAGCACCCGGCCCTTCTCGGCGTCGACCAGGTGGGAGGTCTTCTGGTCGACCTTGTTGAGGGTGGCGTTGGCGCCGAGTCCCCCGTGGGTCGTCGGGCCGAGCGGCACGTCGACGTTGAAACCGCCGCGCAGCCGCACCGCTCGGGTGTTGGCGCCGTCCGCCTGGCTGTGCGCACCGGTCTGGAAAACACCCTGGGTGAACTGGTTGGCGTGGAAGTCGTCGCTGGCGCTCGTCCCACCCCCGGTGCCATCCGGCGACAACCCGGGCGTCTTCGTGTCGAACGAGCCGGCCGGGTTCGGGACGAGCCGCGGGCCGCCCGGTCGCAGCCGGGCGAGCACCTCCATGCCACCCAACGAGAACAGGTACCCGTCCTCGGAGACCACCTGCCGGTAGTTGTTGAGCAGCAGCTCGTGCAGCATTTCCCACTCGCTGGCCGGCACCGTGATGCCCCGCCGGGCCGCGTCGGCGCGCAGCCCCTGCTCGATGCGGTCCAGGTCCGGCAATTCCGCCTTGGGATCACCCAGCGCGAGCGCCCGCCGGTCCGGGTTGGCCGGCGGCGTCCACGCCTGCCCACCCGACCCGTCGGCGTCGGGTGCGGCCGGGCCGGCGCTGGCCTCGTTGCCGAAGACCCGGACATCCCGGTCGGCCTCGGGAACACCGGACAGCAGCCGGGCCGCCGCGTCGGCCACCTCGCGCGGGATGGGACCACCCCGAGACTGGACCACCACCGCCACCCCGGTCGCAGGGGCCGCCAGGGCGTCGGGGGACAGCATGTCCGGGCTGGTGCCGTTCTGGGCGAACAGGACGACCCCGGTGTGCTCCCGGACCGTCCAGCCGCGGTACACCTCGAACCCACCCGCGGCAGCCGGCCTCAAGCCCAGCGGCCCAGGCTGCCGAGGCGGCGCTGAACGCAGCGGCACCCGCCAGGCATGCGCGGCGGCCGGGAAGGTCTCCTGCCCCCGGGCGTCGATCGGGATCAGCTCGTCGACACCGGCCGGCTGCCGGCCCACCACGGAGACCGGCAGCACCAACTCCAGCCGCCCGCCGAACCGCTCCCGCAACCGGTCCGCCACCTGCGCAGCGGCGGCATCGGGCGGCGTGCCCGGGGCGCCGGCGGCCGGGGGCGCCACGAACACCTGGAGCGAATCGGCCCCCGGGGGAAGTGCCTGGCTCACGGCCTCCACGACGGCGACCGGGTCGCCGACCGACTCGTCCACCACCAGCCGGGGCCGGTCCGGGCTGGTCAGGTCGGACCAGTGCAGCGTCGTGGCACCGGCCGACGGCCGCGGACCGGTATGGGCGAGCACCCCACCCGGAACGTGACTCAACTGGACCCTGGCCGGCAGACCGGACACCTCCGACGGGACGACAGTACGCCGGTCCAGCCCCATCCCCGAGGTGATCAGGTGCGTCGGTGGCGCGGCCGGCATACCCCCGAAGATCCGACCCACCCGGTGACGCACCCCGGCAGGCAGCGGAGCCGCCCCCCAGCCCAGGAACACCGCCGGTTCGGCCAACCAGCCACCGGTGCCCGGCAGCAACCGCCGTACCCGGTCAAGTTCAGTCGCCGGCCCGATCCACAGATGGCTACCGCCGTCCCACACCACCCAACCGTCACCCAGCCCATACACCCCCGGTGACTGCTCGGTCAGCCCGTACGGGGCGGGCCGGGGCGGTACACCCGCGACCTCGGGCAGGAACAGATACCGCTCGGGCCGCCCACTGAAGAACGTCACCTCGCCGTTGGCGTCCAACGGGACGATCCGCGGACTGGGCGTCGGCCGGTCCCGCAGCGCCGACCGCGGCACCGACAACATGGCCTGCGGCCCCAGCCCCTGCGCGGTGACCTCCAGCGCCCGAGCCACGCCGACCGGCTGGTCCTGCGGCCAATGCAGGACAGCCATGGTGGCGTCCTGCGCCCGCAGCCCGGCCAGCGCGGCACCGAGGCTGTCCGGGTCGAGCACCGAGGAGTGCAGCAGGATGGCCGGGCCGGGGCCGGTCGGGGCCAACACCCGCGAGCTGATCGGGCCGGGCGCGATGCCCCCGTCGTGCAGCAGGACGCCGCCCACCGCACGCTGGAGCCGCAGGTTCTCCGGCAACCCCTTGGCCATCACGACCAGCGGCGCGTCCGCGGACGGAGCCGCCGGCCGGACAACCTGCTGCTGAGTGCCGTCGGCGGGCGGCGTCGGCGGTTGCGGGGTCGGGGCGACCTGCTGCGGGAGTACGGCCGACTGCTCAACCGCCGCAGGGGTTTCCGGTACGAGCGCGTCGAAGTGGTTGTCGACGCCCGGCCGCTCCGGGTCGGCCGTCACGCGGGCCAGACCGACCGGGGCGCCCCCGGCCGGGCCGTACCCGCCCACCGGCCGCACCCCGTCCGGGGCGACCTGGGAAATCTGCATCCCGGCACCGGTCGCATGCGCCAGCAACGGTGCCAGAAACTGGCCGGCCGGGGTGGCCGACAGGTTCGCCCAGTCGTTCACGGCAGCCTTCACCGCCGCCAGTTCCCCGGAGTCGAGCTGGCGATCGGGGTCAATCAACACCTCGAACAGGTGACGGCCGGCGTCCGCCGGATTCGCCTGTATCTCGTCGAGACGTGCCCGGAGAGCCGCCGGGTCCAGGAGACCGGCGTCCATCAGGTCAGCGAGACGCCGCAGCACCTGATCGGGGCTCAGCGCCGCCACATCCAGCTCGTGTTGCCGCCGGAAGGCACGCCGCTGCGCGGTCACGTCCGCCGGCAACCGACCCGCGTTCTCCTCCAGATAGCCCAACACGTGGCCCGGCAACAACTCGGCCACCCGACCAAGCTCGGACCCCTGCGGCACCCCGGTACGAACCGACTCGGCAACAGCGGCCCGCACCCTAACCGGATCGGACAGGAACGCCTGCAGATCGGCGGGCAGCCGCGTGCCCAGCGCGGTGCGGACCAGGGCCGGATTAGAGGCGATAAACGCGTACAGCAGGTCGAGACCGTCGCGGGGCACGCCGAACCGGACCAGGGGAAGCTCGGGGAAGATGCGCTCCGCCTGCATGGCTTGGGACGGGCCGCGTGGCGTGCTGGTGGAGGCGAGCAGGATGGCGCTGGGGTCGACGCGGGTCGTGGTGATCGGCCGCGGGTGTGCGGTGGTGCGGTCGGGCAAAAGGTCGGTGATGGTGGTGGGTCGCCCGGTGCTGTCGAACACGGCGATTCGGGTGCTCGATGCGAACAGGTGTCGGAGCCACGGGTCGCCTTCCGGATCGGACGGTTCGGGTCGGTCCTCGGCGCCGGGCACCAGGCCGTCGCGCACCTTGATGGTCGGTGGTCCGGATGGTTGTGGTTGGCTGTGGAGGGCGAACACGTGTTGTGGTTCGTTGGGTGGTGCGTCCCTGACCACGACCATCGATCCCGGTGCCGCTCGCAGGGCGGCGAGTACGTCCTCCGCTCTGACTCCGTCGGGGTGGGCGACGCGCTCGTCTGTCGCGCCGAGGATGTCCAGGAGTTGCGGCCAACTCCTGGTGGGTGCGGGTCGGCCGTCGGGTCCGATGATTCGGTCGTCGAGTACCCTCCGCTTGCCGGGCCGTCCGTACGCGGTGGTGTAGGCGTCGAGGGTGGCCTGCACACACCACAACCACGGGTCGCGGCTGTTGTCGGAGCCCACCGGTGTCTGATCGACCCAGTCGGCGACCCGCCGCGCGGACTCGGCCGCCGCGACCGCCTGCCCGGCCGCCGCGACCGCCGGCTCCGGTGCCGTGATGGCCGGCTCGCGGCGTCCGCCGTCCCGCGAAGAGGCGTCCCTGAACGGGTCCGTGTCCCTGAATTCACGCTTGGCCGCTTCACCATTGTCCGACTCGTCGAGCGACGAGACGCCACTGACCGCATCCCCGTCGTTGAAGTCGCGTTTGACCGGGTCGCGGCTGATCGACTCGTCCAGCGAGGAGAGGTGACTGACCGTCATGGTGTCGTTGGAGCTGCCCTCGCCGCTGAACACGCTGGAGACGGACGAGTCCCTGTCCGACGCCGCGTCGCTGGTGTTGTGGTGGTTCGGCGTGCCGTCGGTGCCGGGGGCAGCGTCACCTGGCACCGTACTGCGGGCACCAGCCGCATTCGGCGTGCCCGGCGCGCTGGGGGTGACCGGCACCCCGGACGTGCCCGGCGCGCTGGGGGTGACCGGCACGCTGGGGGTGACCGGCACCCCGGACGTGCCCGGCGCGCTGGGGGTGACCGGCACGCTGGGGGTGACCGGCGTGGCGCTGCCGGCGGCCTGGGCGAGTACCTGGTGGTATCTGTTGACCCAATCCCGCTTAAAGGGTTCGGCGAAAGTGTCGTGGTTGGCCGGATTGAGGCGGTACTTTTCGGCCAGCTTGTCGAACTGGGTTATTGCCAGGTGCTCAGGGCTCACCGGCACCGTCGGCACGTCGGTACGCCGGTTTGCCGGGGTGTCCACGGGGGACGGGATGGTGTGCGGTGCGATGGTGTCGGGAATGGTCGCGGCCGTGAAACGGGCGGGCAGGTCGGTGATCACCTGTCGGACCACGTTCGCCACGGCGTTGACCTGCGCGGCGTCGGGGCTGGCCACCACAGCGGGCAGCACGGCCGGCAGCACGGCCGGCAGCACGGAGGTACCGAGGATCGCATCGAGGCTTCGGTCCACCCGGTTCCGCACAGCGCTCTTGACCGCCTCGATCGCGGCGGCGGACGGTACCCCCGCCCCGGCGCCCCCCGGCGTGCCAGCGGCCGACGGCGTGCCAGCGGCGAGGTACCGGTCGATGTGGTATTGGGCGGCCAGGTGCGCGCCCGCGCCCAGCGCCTCCCGGTCGAACGCCGCCGGCAGCGCGGCGATCACCTGCTCCGACCGCACCTCGTCCGGGATCTGCTCGCCCGCGGACGCCAACGCCTCGGCCATCCGGGCCACCGCCCGCTCCCGGACACCCGTCGGATACCCCTCGGTGAGCGCGGTGTCGGGCAGACCGACCGCGGACAGGAAAGCCCGAACAGCGGGATCACCCTGCCGGGCGTCGACCCACTCGGCGAAAACCCGCTCGATCGGCACGGCAAGCGCGGCCATGCTCTTTTCCGCCTGAGCCACCCCGGCCAGCAGCCCACCGTAGCGGTCCACCAGTTCCTGCTGGAACCGTTGCCACTGCTCGACCACCGGCGCACCAGCTGCCGCGACCCACTCCGGCGCCGGCGCGGCCGGCATCGACCACGACACCGACCACGACGGCACCGACAGGTCCCTCGGCGTGGGCAGGTTCAGGTTCGGCGTGGGCGGCGTGGGCGGCGTGGGCAGGTTCGACGCCGGCAGCGGCGGGGTGGGCGGCGGGGTGGGCGGCAGGGCCTGCGTGCCGCTACCCACAGCCTTCGGATCGTCGACCCCGGTCTGGTCCCCCGTGGACGGGTCCACACCCGGTGTCGACACCACCGGCAGGACCGGCCTTCCGTCCGACGTGAGACCGATGTGAGGCACCTGCACCTGGGGCTGTTTCACCCCGCGACCGGCCGCGCGACCGGCCGCGGCCCCGGCCGCGGCCCCGAGCGATCCCATTACCCCCGAGGCCGCCCCGGAAGTAAGGTCCGCAGGGAGATTACTGAAGTCGTAGTACCCCTCGATCATCAAGCTGGCACCGATACCGAAGAGCCCCTCCCCGAGGGTCTCCGTCACCGGCCGCGTCAGCACATCGGTCAACAGAATCTTGGTGGCATCCGACACGCCCAGCTTGCTGACAGCGCCGGCGACAGCGCCGGCGACCTTACCCAACGCCGGCCCCGCCACCGTGCTGAGGAACGCCACCGCCCCCGCGAACGCCGCCTGCTTACCGACCACACCCCAGTTCACCCCGGACTGCAGACCGTCGGTCATCATCGACACCTCGGCCAGCAGCGCGGAACCCGGCATGAACAACATCTGCATAGCCGTGCCGCTCGCCGCCGACCGGACCAACGTCGAACGCAGGATCGTCTGGATGATCGACCGTGTCTGGGCGACGCGTGCCGCCGCCCCCACGGGATTCAAGAACCACATCGCGAAAATGCTGGCGAACTCGGCCATCATGAAACTGAACATGGCGACCGCCGTACGCTTGCCACGCTCCGTCTCGAGGAAGAACTTCTTCTCCGCCTCGATCACGGCGAGCAGCAGGCCGGCCGTCTCGGCCAGCTTCTTCACAAACGGAACGGTCTGGGCCACGAACCGGTCGAAGACCTCCCCCTCCCCCGCCTCCCCGACCGCCTTGATCGTCTGCTCCAGCAACGGAACCAGCACCGTACGCACCCGATGCTCCAGCACTTCGGCCGTGCCGATGTCATTCCACAACAGCGGCAGCTTCGCCCGGGACAACTTGAGCCCGGTGAAGCCTTCCAAAACCCGCAACGCACTCTCGTCGAGCTCAACGGTCGAAAAGGCGCCGGCCAACGCGCAACGCTCCTTCCCCGCCCCGAATCAGGGCACCCCGCGCGGAACAGTCAGCCGCGCTGACCGCCACCCCCGCTTCCGACCATCTCGTTCCAGTGCGGATCAGCCGCGGTAACCGCCGCCGATCTCCGGGACCGCCTCGGTGCTGGTTGCCTCCGTGTTGTCCCCGACTTGGTGATAAATGCCCACCTTCTCGCCCTGGAATCCGGCCGCGTTAGCCAGTTGGCCGAAGACCCCGAGCACCAGATCCCCGAGGAGGTACATCACGGCCGCGCGAACCAACTGGCTCTGCTCGTCGTCCCCCGCCCACCGGCACTGAAGGATCTCCTCCAGCGACATTGCCGTCCCAGTCAGCTCTTTCACGAACTCCTGCAGCAACTTCACCCGCTGGGCCAGGGCATCCCCGTTGAAGGTGATCACTTCTGCACTCATGACGCCGCCCGCCCACGCTGCCGGTCATCCTTGCCGGAAGCCAGGCCGATGATGCCCTCGAAAAGTTCCTCCATGCTCGTGGCCGACCGCGCGACGTCGCCGAGCCCGGCATGGTCAGCCAGCAACTTGGCGGTACCGGCCATCGTCTTCCGCTCGGCGCCCTCGCGAGCGGTACGCACCGTGGCCACGATCAGGTCGGCCAGCTCGGCCGGCGCGAGTCGCTGGTAGGCGTCCCCGTTGAAAGTGATCCGGGTCAGCTCGCCCTGCCCACCCACGGTCACCGACAGCAGCTTCTTCTTGTCCTCCACAGTGGTCTTCGACCGAGCCACGCGCCGGCGCACCCGGTCGGCCGCGGCCTCAGCCTCATCCAGGGCCGCCCGCATCTCGGCCAACAGTTCCTCGTCGCCCAACATGCTCATCCCATTACCTCCTTTGCCATCTCACGGCTGGCCGTGGCAGCCGGTTCACTTTGGCGAAACAATGTTCAACGGCCCCGGTACCGGCGGCGTTCGTCCGGGTTGCCGGGACGCTCGTCAGGCGTGTCGAACTCGTCGTCCTCGACCCGGGTGTCACGACCGCGCCGGCCAATCACCGCGGGCGCACAGTCGGGATCGGTACCCCAGACCTTCTCGTCCTCCTTCAGCCAGGTGCTGCGCTGGCGATCGCGGTCCTTCCCCTGATGGGGGGCGCCGCCCATGCCCGGCATCATGGGGGGCATGAACGGCATACCGCCCGAGCCAGGCTGCGGCATAGCAGCGCCGGCAACCGTGCCTGTGGGCACGCCGCCACCCGAGCCGGCCCCACCCGAGCCGGCCCCACCCGAACCGGCCCCACCCGGGCCGCCGACGGGCAGCCCCAACCTGTCCGGGCTCAGCGCCCCGGCCGAGCCGGACACGCCGGGCACCGACGACAGGCCGCCGGTACCGACCTGCACCCCAGGCATGTGCGGGAATACGGCCGCGCCGGGTTTGGTGACGTTGCCGAGCACCGGGGGAGTGATGCTCCCGCTCGCGCCCGGCGTGGGCAACACAGCCTTGCCGTCGACCGTGGTCGGGAACAAATTTCTGTCCACCGGCGCCGTCGGCCCGGTGTCAGGCCACTGCAGCTTGCCCGGCTCCCTCAGCCCCGGTACGGATCCGCCCCCGCCAGACTGCCCCGACGGGTTGGGCAGCCCGAGGTCCGCCCGCTGGGCGTCGCTGATCGGGATCCGGTCCAGCAGCCCGCCCTTCTGCAGCGCGGCAAGCTGATCCGGATTGAGCTGACCGAGCGTCTTCGTACCGTTCGGCGCCGCCAGACCGTTCTTTCGCAGGAAGGCGGCCTGCTCAGGACTGAGCGGCACGTTGTTCAACAGCCCGGACGAATCCAGCTGCCGCAACTGGGCCGGCGTCAGATCACCCAACGCCTGCGGCTCGGGCAGCCCGAGGTTTGCCCGCTGGGCGTCGGTGATCGGGGTCCGGTCCAGCAGCCCGCCCTTTTGCAGCGCGGCAAGCTGATCCGGATTGAGCTGACCGAGCGTCTTCGTACCGTTCGGCGCCGCCAGACCGTTCTTTCGCAGGTAGGCGGCCTGCTCAGGAGTGAGCGGCACGTTGTTCAACAGCCCGGCCGAATCCAGCTGCCGCAACTGGGCCGGCGTCAGATCACCCAACGCCTGCGGCTCGGGCAGCCCGAGTTTCGCCTGCGAACCGCTGGTCGGAAAGCGGCTGCCCGGGCCGCCGGTGAACGGATTGTCCACTCCGCCGCCAGCAGACGGCTTGACCGACTTGGAGACCAGATTTTGTGGAGAAAGAACGCCCGCGGCAGGTGGACCATCCGCGCCACCATTGGTGAACGGGTTATCCACACCGCCACCACCGGTAAAGGCACTACCCGGGTCACCATTGGTGAACGGATTATCCACACCGCCACCACCAACAAAGGCACCATCCGGGC
>NZ_VSFA01000122.1 GCF_008119785.1 Micromonospora sp. MP36
CCGTCTCCCGGGGCCCCGGGGGAGGAACCGCCGCCCGGGGGCGGGAGGGCGTCTCCCGGGGCCGGGTCGCATCAGCGCAGGCGTTCGGGGGTGGCCACCGGGATCAGCAGGTTCGGGTCGGCGCTGAGGCCGTCCACGCCGAGGTCGATGACCCGCCGCATCACCGCCGCGTCGTTGGCGGTGTACGGGACCACGCTGAGTCCGTACCGACGTTGCAGGGTCGGGCGTCCGGCCTGTGGCAGTATGCCGGGTTCTGCCGGAGCCAGGCGGGCGACGCTCCGGTGAAGCCGGGCGGACGATGGGGGCGGGGTTTGGACGGCCGGCCGCCGGGCACGCAACAAAGATCCCGAGAACGCTGCGAGGTGGTTCACGTGCGTGAGGACGACATGCGGCAGGAGGCCGCCCGGCGGGCCGAGGACCGGATCGCCGGCGGTGTGTACGGCAAGGGCGCGGTCGACGAGGTCACCGTGCCGCAGACCGATGTGCTGCGGGTGATCCAGGAGGAAGACCCGGACGATCCCGCGCACGTCCCGGTCGACCCGACCGTGCTGCGCGACGGTGGCCCGACCCGCGGTCAGGGCGCGGTCACCACGACCGGGGGCACGGCCGGCCCGGCCAGCGCCCGCCGGCTGGCCCGGCAGCCCGAGCGGCACCGGGGGACGGTGGCCCCGACCACCACGGGCGACGCCACCACGGGCGGCCTGAGCACCCCGGCCGGCGGCTCCACCAGTGACGCGTCCAGCTCCGGCAGTCAGGTCGGCAACTTCACCGACGAACGACCCCACCCAGGCTGACCGGCAGCGTCACCACCCGTCGATCATGAGGTTGGCGGCACTCGTGGAGATCGAGATCGCCGTCAACCTCATGATCAACCGGAGAGTGGTGCGGGTGTCAGGGGGTGCGGAGGATGCCGAGGCGTTGGGTGGCGCGGGTGAGGGCGACGTAGAGGTCGCTGTGGCCGCGCGGTGACTCGGCGATGATCCGCTCCGGCTCCACCACCAGCACCGAGTCGAACTCCAGGCCCTTGGCCTGCTCGGTGGTGAGCACCACCACCCGGTTCGCCAGCTCCGGCTGCTCGCCGACGGCGGCCTCCGGCAGCGCGGCGGTCACCGCGCCGCCCAGCTCCGCCACCCGGCCGGCCGGCACGATCACCCCGAGCCGCCCGTCGGCCAGCCCCACCGCCTCCCGAGCGGTCGCCGCGACCAGCTCCGCGGCGAGCCGATCCGCGTCCACGGTTCGGTCCCACGGCGGCACGCCGCTGGCGCGTACGGAGCGGGGCGGGCGCAGCGCTGGGTCGATCGCGGTGAGCACGTCCGCGGCGACCGCCATGATCTCGGCGGGCGTCCGGTAGCTGACCGTCAGCTCCGTCAACCGCCACCGGTCCGCCACGTACGGGGCCAGTGCCTCCGACCAGGACGGCGTGCCGGCGAGGGCGCCGGTCTGCGCCACGTCCCCGACGATGGTCATCGACCGGCTCGGGCAGCGGCGCATCAGCAGCCGCCACGCCATCGGTGACAGCTCCTGCGCCTCGTCGACGATGATGTGCCCGAACGCCCAGCTCCGGTCGGCGGCGGCCCGCTGCGCGGTGGTCAGCCGGTCGGACTCCTCCTGCCGTTCCAGCAGCCGGTCGGCGTCGATGAGGTCGGTGACGCCGAGGATCTCGCCGCCGTCCGCCTCGTCCTCGACGTCGATCGAGCGGGAACCCCGGGCGATCTCCAGCACGCCCTCGGCGTACTCGCGTTGCAGCGAGCGGATCCGCTCCCGGCGGGCCGCGGCGGCGCGCTCGTCCTCGCCCAGCAGCTCGGCCGCCTCGTCCAGCAGCGGCACGTCGGCCGGCGTCCAGCCACCCGGCTCGCGGTGCAGCATCGCCCGCTCGGCCTCGGTGAGCATCGGCGCGGCGGCGGCGATCCGCTCCGGCGTGGCGTACAGGTCGGCGAGGAGTCGCTGCGGGGTGAGCACCGGCCACAGCTCGTCCAGCGTGGCCCGGACCTCGGGCTCCTCCCGCAGCTCCCGGCGGATCTCGGCGCGGTCGGCCTCGGAGAGCAGGTTTTCCCCGCCGAGCGGGTCGGCGCCGATCCGCTCGGCGACCTGGTCGGCGAGCGCGTGCACGATCTCGATGTCGAACAGCGCCCGGGCCAGGTTGTGGGGCCGGTCGGCGCGGCGGACCCGGTCGCGGGCCTCCCGGACGACGGTCGGGTCGAGGGTCAGGATCTCGCGCTGCGGCAGCTCGATCTCCAGCGGCTCGTCGGGGACCCACTGCCGGTCCCGTACCGCGTTGGCCAGCACCTCGGCCATCACCAGGCGGCCCTTCAGCGCGGCGGTCTCTGCCGGCTCGGTGCGCCGGGCCTGCACGCCGGGGAAGAGGTCGGCCTGGGTACGCAGCAGCACACCCGTCTCGGCCAGCGCGGGGAGCACCTGGGAGATGTAGCGCAGGAAGGTGGCGTTCGGGCCGACCAGCAGCACGCCGCGGGTGGAGAGCTGCTGCCGGTGCGTGTAGAGCAGGTACGCGGCCCGGTGCAGCGCCACCGCGGTCTTGCCGGTGCCGGGCCCGCCCTGCACCACCAGCACCCCCGGCAGGTCGGCGCGGATGATCCGGTCCTGCTCGGCCTGGATGGTCTCGACGATGTCGCGCATCCGCCCGGTACGGCCGGCGTTCAGCGCGGCCAGCAGCGACGCCTCTCCGGTCAGCTCCTCGTGGGCGGTCGGGGAGGCGGCGGCGATGTCCAGCACCTCGTCGTTGAGCGCGGTGACCTTCCGCTCCCGGGTCCGCAGGTGCCGGCGCCGGCGTACGCCCTGCGGGTTGGCGGCGGTGGCGAGGTAGAACGCCCGGGCCGCCGGGGCCCGCCAGTCCATCAGCAGGGGGTCGTAGTCGCCGCTGGTGTCGAAGATGCCGATCCGGCCGATGTAGCGGCGGGAGCCGTCGTCGCCGTCGAGGCGGCCGAAGCAGAGGCCGGCCTCCACCGCGGAGTACTGCTCGACCTGGTCGGCGTACATCCGGACCGTGGAGTCGCGCTGCGAGCGGGCCTGCTGCGTGCCGCCGGTGTTCCGCAGCTCCTCGGTGAGCCGCCGGGCGGCCTGCTCGCGCAGGCCGTCCAGCCGGTCGTAGAGCATCGAGACGTACTCCTGCTCGCGCCCGATCTCGTCGCCCTGATCCAGCTCACCCGATACGTCGGAGTGCATTGACAAGCCGGCTCCTCATTAGCTAAAATCACGTCAGGAATGGCTCAAATGGGCCGTTCCTTTTTGTGTTTGAACTGAGAAAGATACTGCCTGGCCCGCCGCCGGGCCAAGCGAACCCGGCCGCGTCACATCGCGTTTCCTCCGCACACGAATCAGGGGCCCGGCCGGCTTCCGCCGTCCGGACCCCTGATCAGGGTTCGCCCTCCCCGGTCAGCCCTTGGCCGCCTGGTAGAGCCGCTCGGGCGTGACCAGGCCGGCCAGCACCCGGCCGTCGTCGGTGAGCAGCACGCTGAACAGCTTTCCGGTCAGCAGCCGGCCGCTGCCCCAGTCGCCGCTCACCTTCGGCAGCCCGCCCAGCAGCCCGGTGACCGCGTCGGCGCCGGCCGCCGGCCCGCCCTGGCCCGCGCCGCGCGCCGCCGGGTCGGCTGCCCGGCCGCCGGCCAGGCCGGCCGCGTCGAGCTTCGCCACCACCACCGTGGTCCAGCCGGTGCCGACCGTACGCACGTCCGCGCCGTCCGGTCGCCGGTCGCCGTCCGGCCGGTGCTGCCGGCTCGGGCCGGACGCATCCGCCTTCTCCTCGGTGACCGTCACGCCCGGCGGCGGGTTGAACCGGAACTGATCCGTGTCCGGGGTGCGGAAGTCGACCTGGGTGAACGCCACCTCGAACGCCGGCTCGTCGGCGCCGTCGGCGAGCACCTCGAACCGCAGCGGCACGTGCTCCTTCGCGTCCAGCGCGACCCGCACCTGGTGCACGAGCGAGTCCTTGTCGCGTGGGGTCAGCACCAGCTCGTACACGTCCCGCCCGGCGACCCTGGCGGTGCGGCCGACGGTGACCGCGGTGGTCGGGTCGATCGCCGCGAGCGCCTTGTCGGCGGCGTCCGCCGGGGTGGCCGGCGCGGACGGCAGCGTCTTCTCGTCCGCCGGCAGCGTCCGGTGCGACGCCGTGTTGGTCCGGCTGCTCCACGACCACACGTCGCGGCCGTTGCGCAGCAGGTCCCGCTCGCCGAGGGTGTCGACCAGGGCGAGCCGCTGCCGGTCCGGGCCCGCGTACCAGACCCGCACGGTGTGCGTGCCGGTGATTAGGCTGGCCAGCTCGTTGCCGCTGGCCGCGCCGGCCAGGTCGGCGATCGGCGGCAGCCCGAGGTCGGCGCGCTGCACCACGGTGCCGGAGAGCCCGTCCAGGCGGGACGAGCGCAGGTCGTCGAGCAGTTGCGCCGCGGTACGCGGCGGCAGGGCCGGGTCGGCCCCGGCGGCCAACGTGCCGATCGCGGCGCCGCCCCCGACCACGGCGACCCCCGCGGTCACCGGGACCAGCCAGCGCAGCACGGCACGGTTCTTCAGTACGGACATCATGGACACCTCCTGACCGTAATGGTGCAGGACGGTCGCTGTGAGGGCGCTGAGGAGATTACCTAGGGGTGTCACCCGGGTGGCACCCTTGGACCGTGCGGTTGCTGGTGGTGGAGGACGAGACGCGGCTTGCGTCCGCGCTGCGCCGGGGGCTCCAGGCGGAGGGTTTCGCGGTGGACGTCGAGTCCACCGGCTCGGCCGGGCTGGACGCCGCCCGGCACGGCGGCTACGACGCGATGATCCTCGACGTGATGCTGCCCGGCCTGTCCGGGTACGAGGTGGTGCGCCGGTTGCGGGCCGAGGAGCACTGGTTGCCGGTGCTCATGCTCTCGGCCAAGGACGGCGAGTACGACCAGGCCGACGGGCTGGACTGCGGGGCGGACGACTACCTCACCAAGCCGTTCTCGTACGTGGTGCTGCTGGCCCGGCTGCGGGCGCTGCTGCGCCGCGGCGCGCCGGAGCGCCCGACCGTGCTCACGGTCGGTGACCTGCGCCTGGACCCGGCGCGGCGGCGGGTGACCCGGGCCGACGCCGAGGTCGCCCTGACCACCCGCGAGTACGCCCTGCTCGACTATCTGATGCGCCGCCCCGGCCAGGTGGTCTCCAAGACCGAGCTGCTGGACCACGTCTGGGACGCCAGCCTCGACACGGCCCCGAACGCCGTCGAGGTCTATGTCGGCTACCTGCGCCGCAAGATCGGCCGCGAGCGCCTGGAGACCGTCCGCGGCGCCGGCTACCGGCTCGCCACATGACCGCCCCGCGCCGGTGGCTGCCCAGCCTCGGCCTGCGGGCCCGGCTGCTGGTGATCGGGGTGGCCGGGCTGAGTGTCGGGCTGGCCCTCGGCGGGATGGTGCTGCTCGGCGCGCTCGGCTGGACACTGCAGCGCACGGTCGACGCCGAGGCGTTCCGGACCGCGGACGCGGTGGCGCTGCTCGGCGCCTCCGCCGCCCTGCCCGACCCGCTGCCGGTCGCCGGCGGGCAGCTCCGGGTGCAGGTGGTGGACGGGCAGGGCCGGGTCCGCGCCGCTTCCATCGACGCCGACCGGCTGGTCCCGATGCTCCGCCCCGACCAGCTCCACGCCGGGCAGCGCCAGCGCCTCGTTGTGGACGGCCGGCGGGTCGGGCTCACCGGCCCGGTACGGGTGGTGACCGTGCCGGCGGGCACCTCGGCCGACCCGCTCACCGTGCTGGTCGCCAAGTCGATGACCGACGTCCGGCACAGTCTGCACGTCGTACGGACCCTGCTGCTGGTGGGCTTCCCGCTGCTGGTGGCCGGGCTCGCCGTGGTCGCCTGGCGGGTGATCGGCGCGACGCTGCGCCCGGTCGAGGCGTTGCGCCGCGGCGCCGCCGAGATCACCGGCCGGGCCGGGCCCGGGCGGCTGCCCGTACCGGCCGCCCGGGACGAGATCCAGCGGCTGGCGGTCACCCTCAACGACATGCTGGACCGGCTGGAGGCGGCCCGGGCCCGGCAGCGGGCCTTCGTCGCCGACGCCGCGCACGAGCTGCGCAGTCCGCTGGCCAACATGCGCACCGAGCTGGAGGTGGCCCGCCGGCTGGGCAGCGGGACGGACTGGCCGGCGGTGGCGGAGGACCTGCTCGCCGACACCGACCGGCTGAGCCGGCTGGTCGACGACCTGTTGCTGCTGGCCCGGGTCGACGAGCAGGCCACCCGGCGGGACGGGTCCCCGACGCGGATCGTGGGCCCGGTGGAACTGGGCGAGCTGCTGGGCACGGTCGCCGACCGCTACCCCTCCCCGCCGGTACGCCTGGCGCCGCCGCCCGGGCCGTTCTGGACCGAGGGCGACCCGGGGGAGCTGCGCCGGGTGCTGGCGAACCTGGTGGACAACGCGCTGCGGCACGCCCGCGGCGAGGTGCGGCTCGACGTCACCGGACCGCACCCCGACCCGCCGGTGCCGGGGCAGCGCGGGGCCGGGCCGGGGCAACGGGCGTACCACCTGGTGACCGTGACCGACGACGGACCCGGCATCCCGGCGGCGGACCGGGAGCGGGTCTTCGCCCGGTTCACCCGCCTGGACGACGCCCGGGCGCGCGACGCCGGCGGCGCCGGACTGGGCCTGGCCATCGTGCGCGAACTGGTCCGCCGGGCGGGCGGCAGCGTCGACCTCGCCGATGCCGGGCCGGCGGACCCGGCGACCGACGCCGGGCCGGGGCTGCGGGTGACGGTGCGCCTGCCGGCGTTGCTCGACCCGGAGGCGGACTGACCGACCTGCCCGTGCGGGGTCAGCCGCGGTGGGTGCAGACCGAGGGGGCCCGGGCCACCGTGTCGGTGGACCACACCAGCGCGACGGTGAAGCAGTAGTCGGTGCTGCGGCTGAGCCCGTAGGCGATGTAGCTGTCGGTGCCGGCGGGCAGTTCGACGAAGGTGTGCTGCGGCTGCCCCGTGCGGCCCCCGGCGACCACCACCGGCCCCTCCGCCCCGGCCGGGTACGTCCAGCTCAGCAGGATGCTGTCCCGCCGGTCAGTCAGCCGCAACTGCTGTGGCGGGGTGCCGGGGGAGGCGGCGGGCGCGGCGTTCGGCGTACCGGAGGGGGTGCCGCCGGACGGGGCGCGGCCGGTGGTGGGGGAGGGGCCCGGCGTCTCCCGCGACCGGTCCATCCGGGACACGCCCGCGACCACCGCGATCGTGCCGAGCAGCAGCACCACGATCACCCCGGCCACCACCAGCGGCAGCCACGGGATGTTCCGGCCCTCGGGGGCGGGCGGCTGCGGCACGTGCACCGGCAGGTGGCGCGACGGCGCCTCCGGTTCCGTGGCCCGGGGCACCCGGCGTACGCCCTCGGGTTCTTCGTCGGTCAGCCCCACCACGGTCGGGGGCAGCGCGCTCTCCCCGGGCCGCCAGGGCTCCTCGGCCGGCTGGTCCGGCGGCCACGGGTAGCCGTCGAACGGCTCGTCGGCGGCCTCGGGTGGCGTCCGGGGGGTCGGCACGCTCGGGCGCCCGCCCTCGGTGCGGTCCGGCGGGTGGTAGAGCGGCGGCTCGGGCAGGGCCGGCTCGGGCGGCCCCTCGGCGGGCGGGGGGACCCGGGCGGCCGGCACGACCGGCGGCGTCCCGGCGGGCGGTTCCGGTTCGGCGCAGACGTGCTCCGGGTCGGCGGCGGCCTGGGCCAGCCCGGCCACCTGCGCGGCGAGCGGGTCGTCGGCGGGCAGGTGCTGGAGGCACAGCTCCTCGGCGAGCGCCAGGTGCTCGTGGGACTCGGCGTACCGGCCGCAGTCGCGTTCCATCGCGCCGAGCTTGGCCAGCATCTTGATGCTGCTGGGGTGGGCGTCGCCGTACACCTCGCGGTGCAGCTCCCAGGCGTCCTGCAGCCGGTCGCGGGCGACGTCGCACTGGCCGCGCGCGTATTCCACGGTGGCCAGGTCGGCGTGGGCGGCCAGCACCCGCTGCGACTCCGGCCCGTTGCGGGCGGTCAGCTCGATGATGACCTCGGAGTAGAGCCGGGCGGCACGTGCCTCGCTGCCCACCCGGTGCAGCACGGCGGCCAGGGTGGCGGCGGCGGTGACGGTGCGCTCGTCGGAGCGGCCGTACAGCCGGGTGGCCGCCGCGTACGCGAAGGCGGCCCAGCCCCGCGCCGAGTGTGGCTCGCCGAGCGCGATCAGCACCCGGGCCTGCAGGCCGGCGGCCTCGGCCAGCTCCGGGGAGGCGTTGGCGGGACGCGGATCGGCGTCGGTCAGCGCGTCGGCGAGCAGCCGCTGGGCACCGGCGAGGTCGCCTTCGGACACCAGGTGGTGGGCCTGGACAGTCAGGTCAGCGAAGCCGGAGGTCACGCCCCATCGTGCTCATCCGGCGACGGTAAGTACAAGTCCCGAAGTGGATCAGTTTGGTCAGGATTCGGTCAGGTGGTCGGCCAGGGTTTCGCTGATCCGCCGCAGTTGGTCGACCTGCCCGGGGCTCAACGCGTCGAACAGGTGCCGGCGTACTCCCTCGACGTGGCCGGGCGCGGCGGCGGCGAGGGTGGCGAAGCCGGCGTCGGTGAGGACGGCGATCTGTCCGCGCCGGTCGGTGGGGCACTCCTCGCGGCGGATCCAGCCGGCCGCCTCCAGCCGGGTGGCGGCGTGGGAGAGCCGGCTGCGGGAGGAGCCGGTGGCGTCGGCCAGTTCGCTCATCCGCAGCCGCCGGTCGGGGGCCTCGGAGAGGCGGACGAGGATCTCGTAGTACGCGTGCGGCATGCCCGCGTCGCGTTGCAGTTCGCGGTCGAGGGTGTCCATCAGCGCCCGGGAGGCGGTGAGGAAGGCGCGCCAGGTCCGTTGCTCGTCGGGGTCCAGCCACCGGGTCATGATGAGCATCATACCGCGACCGTTGAACGCTCAACCAATTCGCGCTACCGTCGGGTCATGGGAATCCACCGCCTCAACCACGCCGTCCTCTACGTCCGTGACCTCGATCGCAGCGTCGCCTTCTACCGCGACGTGCTGGGCTTCCGCCCGGTCCCGATGACCCCGGACGGCTTCCGCGGCGCCGCCTTCCTCCAGGCGCCCGACTCCACCAACGACCACGACCTCGGCCTGTTCGAGATCGGCGCGGCCGCCGGCCCGTCGCCCGCCGGCCGGGCCACCGTCGGCCTCTACCACCTGGCCTGGGAGCTCGACACCCTGGACGAGCTGGCCGCCACCGCCGAGCGGCTGGCCGCGGCCGACGCCCTGGTCGGTGCCTCCGACCACGGCACCACCAAGAGCCTCTACGGCCGGGACCCGGACGGGCTGGAGTTCGAGATCGTCTGGATCGTCCCCGCCGACCTGCTCGACGAGGGCGCCCTCGCCGCCCGCAAGCGGATCGGCCGGCTCGACCTCGACCGGGAGCGGCAGCGCTACGGCGGCCAGACCCGCGGTGGGGTCGGCATCTCCATCCCGGCCTGAGCCGTCCATGCGGTAGAACGGCAGGATGTCGATCGACGTCGTCCTGCGCGAACTGCTCGTCCGGCAGCTCGACCACTGGCTGCCGACCGCGCTGCACCGCTCCCGGCGGGCCACCCTCGCCCTCGCGTACGCCGGCGGCGACACCAGCGGCGCGGCGGAGGCGCTGCGGGTGGTCGCCGAGTTCGCCGACCGGCTGCGCGGCCGGCGGCTGACCGTGCTGGTGCTCGCCGACGGCGGCGCGGAGCTGCCGGCCCGGCTCGGCGCGGCCGAGGCGGCCCTGCCGGCCGACGTGGCCGTGCACGTGGTGCCCGGGCATCCGGACCGGCTGCCGGTGGCGCTCAAGGCCGCCGGCGCGGCGCGCGCCCCGCTGCTGACCGTGGTCGACGGCGGCGACCCCGACCCGGCCGTGCTGGCCGCCGCCGCGTCCGGCCGCCCGGCCGAGCTGCTCCTGATCACCACGCCGGGCCGGCCCCTGCGGCCGGCGCTGACCGCGGCCGGGTTCCCGCTGGTCACCGAGGTGGAACTGGTGCCCGCCGACGACACGCCGGCCCGGCTGCTCGGCTACGCCACCGCCTCCGACCGGAGCCTGGAGGCGGTGAAGGACGCGCTCTGGGCGGTCGACGAGTACGCCGGGGTGCGCTACCGCGACCCGGCCGACCCGGCGGGGCGGCTGCTCGACATCACCCTCGAACCCGAGCCGGGCCCGCTGCGCCGCGAACTGCTCGCCGAACTCACCCGCTCCGGCCCGCGTACGGTGACCGAGCTGCGCCGCTTCGCGGCCACCTCGACGGTCTACCGGGCCGCCGACGCGAACCGGGCACTGGCCTCGCTGCTCACCACGGGGGCGGTGACCCGGCAGCCCGAACACGGCCGGCTCGGCGGCGACGTGCTGGTCACCGCTTCGGCTGGCGCAGCTGGGTGAGCTGCCGGACCACGATGGACGCCCCGGTGGCGATCACGCCGATGCTGAACAGCATCTGGACGCAGACCACCACCCGGGCGACCTGGCCCTGCGCGTGCACGTCCCCGTAGCCGATGGTGGTCAGCGTGGTGAGCGCGAAGTAGAGCGCGTCCACCCGGGTCGACAGGCCGGAGAACTGGCGGGGCGCGTTGGCCGCGATGATGTAGTCGGCCAGGGCGAAGACGAGCAGGCCGGCGACCAGGCCGACGACGAGCTGGGCCAGCGTACGGGCCTGCGGGCCGCCGGCCGGGGTGGTGAGCTGCCGGCGCACCTGGCGGGTGACCAGGGTGGCGACGGTGCCCACCACCAGCAGGGTGCCCGCCGCGCGCAGCGCCAGCCGGGCCGGGTTCGGGTCGGGAGCCAGCGGCACGAGGAAGTACGCGACCACCAGCAGCAGGCAGGCGAGCAGCGCCCGCAGTCTTTCCCGCCGATAGGCCCCGTCCGTCATGCCGCGATTCTCCGCCGCGACGGCGGCCGGTTCCTCGGAACGAACGCAAAAAGGCGCCCGGACGCCGGGCGGGGTGCCGGTGGCTCACCGGCACCCCGCTCGACCTCGGGGCGTCACGCCCGCGACTTGTCCTGCTTCCACGACAGCGGCCCCGGCAGGTCCACCCGGTGTGCCCGGGTACGCGAGTTCCAGGACCATCGGCCGATCTTGATGCTCCACGAGGAGAAGCCGTTCTCGGTGAAGTTGAGGATCAGCGGGCCGAACTTCTGCCGTTTGCGGAACACGATGCCCATCGTTGGCTCCCTCCATCCCTGCCTCTGCGGGCTGGAACATGCCCGGATCGGCGGTTTGTGAAACCGGCCCGGATCCGCACTGGACGGTAGGGCTCCCGCCCGCCAAAATCTCTATCCAAGCGGTAGGTGTTACGGAGTGGTAAATGCTGGTGGAGGCTGCATCTGGCGATGTAGGCGACGTGGGTCTCACTGTGTGGAAGGGCGTTGACCGGCCCGGAGAACGGTCGGCAACATGAGGTCATGTCGCAGCGGGACGAGCTTCTGCTCACCGCTCGCGTGCACGTCGACCTGGTCCGGCACGCGAGCGCGCTCTGTTGAGCTGACCCCGTTCCTCCGGTTCCGCTTGCCGTCGCATCTCAGCCACCTCCCGTCGCCGGCGCACCGTGACCCGACCTGGTCAAGGTGCTGCCCAGTAACGACCCCTTTGATCGGGGTACGCAAGCCCAAGACCAGGCCCTCGCCGACGAACTGGAGGCGCTGATCGTGACCACCGTGGACCGGCCCGGCGCCGTCGAGCTACGCCCCGTCGACCAGGACTCGCTCCGTGCCCTGCTGCGCCGGCAGGCGTCCACGCTCACCGTGGTCACCGCGCCCGGCCTGTCCGCCGGCCGGCACCTGCCGTCGCTGCCGCCCGCCGGTTTCACCGCCACCTCGTTCACCTCGGTGTCAACGGATCCGCCGCTGGTGTCGTTCCGCCTCGGCCGGGAATCGTCGAGGTGGCCCACCATGGCCCGCGCCGAGCACCTGGCCGTGCACCTGCTCGCCGCCGAGCAGCAGGAGGCCGCCCGGATCCTCGCCGCCGGCGGCATCGACCGGTTCGCCGCCCACCCCGGCTGGGACACCGGCCCGTTCGGGGTGCCGCTGATCGGCGACGCCCTCGCCGTGCTGCTCTGCACGGTGGTCCGCCGGATCGAGGCCGGCGATCACACCATCGTGCTCGGCGCGCCCCTGGCCTTCGGCGCCGGACCGGACGGCGACCCGCTGCCGCACCACCGCGGCGGCTGCACCACCGCGTACGGGCCGTGGCCGTCCCCGTGGTGACCGCACCCGCCCACATGGTCGCGAACAGATCCGCGGAAAGAGCGACCCGCCGAGGCCGCGAAGAGCCACCCGCGGGCGCCGGTCAGCGGGGTTCCCAGGCGTCGGGGCGGGCGATCAGCTTGCGGACGTGGTTGGGCAGCTTGCCGCTGGCCATCTCGGCCAGGCTCACCTCGTCGACGACCTGCCGCACGGCGGCGCGGACGGCCACCCAGAGCCGGGGCAGGTTCTCCGCCGCGCCCTCGTAGCGGGTCTCCTCGGGGCGCAGCCCGCGTACCCCCGCAAGCGGGCCGTCGACGGCGCGCAGCACCTGCCCGATGGTGACGTCCCGCGGCGGCCGGGCCAGGGTGTAGCCGCCCTCGGCGCCGCGCTGGGCGCGCACGATGCCGGCCCGGCGCAGGTCGGCCAGGACGGCTTCGAGGAACTTGCGGGGCATGTCCTGTTCGGCCGCGATGGCCTGGGTGGACAGCAGGGTGGGGTACGCGGTGGCCAGACTCAGTGCGGCCCGGACCGCGTAGTCGCCGCGCGCGGAGATCTGCACGCTGCCATCATGCCCGGTTTGCGCGGGCGGGGGAGTCGGCGGGCGGGCGGGGACGCACCATCCGGACGGGCAGCGGCCGCTCCCGGGCGGCCCGGAACGCGCCGGGACTCACCCCGACCTCGCGGGTGAAGAAGCGGCCGAAGTTGGTCGGCTCGGGGAAGCCGAGCCGACGCCCGATCCGGGCGATCGGCTCGTCGGTGGCCGCGAGCAGCCGGCTGGCCTGCAACGCCACCCGCTCGTCGATCACCTGCTTGGCGCTACGGCCGGTCACCGCCAGGCAGGCCCGGGTGAGGGTACGCACGGAGCAGCCGAGCTGGGCCGCATAGTCCTCCACCCGGCGGGTGTGCCGGTAGCCGCGCTCCACCTCCCGGCAGAGCCGGTGGAAGGTCGCCGTCTCCGCCCGGGGCGGCTGCCGCTCCGCCCCGGCGGGCAGCAGGCTCAGCCGCAGCAGCAGCACCGCGAGCTGGTGGCGGAGCAGCGCGGCGGCGGCGGGCACCCCGGCGTGCCGTTCGGCGTCCACCGCCAGCTGGGTCACCTCGCTGATCACCGCGTCCTCGTCCTCCCCGGCGAGCTGCCGGTAGGCCGGCACCGCGTCCGGGTCGACGTCGAGGCCGCCCAGTGTCCCGGCGCCCCAGCACACCACCGTGGCGTCGAGGTGCGGGCCGAGGCAACGCAGCACCTGGCCGGAGCGGACGTGCAGCAAAGTGCCGGGCCGGCAGGGCAGGGCCCGGAAGTCCAGCTCGGCCGTGCCGTGACCGCTGTTGACCAGGATCAGCAGATCCGTGTCCAGCAGGACCGGGCGGGGCCAGCCGGACCCGGGCGCGAGGTCGGCGAGAGGCCCGGTGCGGATGTCGTCGGTTGCGTACCCGGAGGCGGACAGGTCGGTCCGGGTTGCCGAGGAGAGCTGACCGGTAGTGACCATCGTCCCCGACGTTAACCCCGCCCGGCGCACCTTGCACCTCGGCGGTTTCACCCGACCGGGCGGGTCTTGTCGCCGGGAAGGCGGGGCGGTTAGGTTACCGATCGGTAGCGCCTGGGTCGACGGACGACCCCGCGGCCCCGCCGACTCGCGATGGGATGGGCATGACGGATCTGTTCTCGGTCGAAGGCAAGACGGTCCTGGTCACCGGCGGTTCCCGAGGGATCGGGCTGATGATCGCCCGAGGCTTCGTCGAGGCCGGCGCGAAGGTCATCATCTCCTCGCGCAAGGCCGACGTCTGCGAGACCGTGGCCAGGGAACTGTCCGCCGCCGGGCAGTGCGAGGCGATCCCCGCCGACCTGAGCCACGACGAGGGCGCGCTGGGGCTGGCCGCCGCCGTGCGGGAGCGCACCGACCGACTCGACGTGCTGGTCAACAACGCCGGCGCGACCTGGGGCGCGCCGCTGGAGGCGTACCCGGAGAGCGCCTTCGACAAGCTCTGGGCGGTCAACGTCAAGGCCGTCTTCCGGCTCACCACCGCGCTGCTGCCGGCGCTGCGCGCGGCAGCCAGCGCCGACGACCCCGCCCGGGTGATCAACATCGGGTCGATCGACGGCCTCCGCGTGCCCTGGATGGAGGTGTACGCCTACTCGGCGACCAAGGCAGCCGTGCACATGCTCACCCGCAGCCTCGCCCACCAGCTCGCCGGCGAGCAGATCACCGTCAACGCGATCGCCCCGGGGCCGTTCGAGAGCAAGATGATGGCCTTCGCCCTGGACGACCCGGCCTCCCGGGCAGCGATCGAGCAGCAGGTGCCGCTGGGCCGGATCGGCCGCCCCGAGGACATGGCGGGCACCGCCATCTACCTGTCGTCGCGCGCCGGCGCGTACCTCACCGGCGCGGTTATCCCGGTCGACGGCGGAATCACCACCCACGGCTGAATCGGGCAGGCCGGACGGCGTACCCGAATGGGGACGGACGGGGCCGCGCGGACTCGGCAGATCCGCGCGGCCCCGGCGTGCGTCGTCAGCGGCCGGCGAGCAGCCGGTTGACCGCCGTATCGACGTCCAGGTGCTCGGCCTCACGGCCGCGCGGGACGACGACGTAGGTCCGGCGCAGGAAGCGCACGAGGACGCTGCGTGGGACCTCGAACAGGGCGTTGCCGTCCGGGGACGACAGCGCGAGCGCGACGAAGTCGCCGCGTGGCGTGGCCCACGGCCAGACCCGAACGTCGCCGATGCCGGCCGGCTCGTCGAGCCCGGTGACCAGCAGTTCGCGAGCGAACGACCAGCTCACCGCCTCGCCGCCGGCAGATTCGGCGTGGAACAGGACATGGACCGCATACGGGTCAGCAGGGTCGTAACGCAAGCTGGCACGCACCGGCAAGGCGGTGGCGTCAGGCGCGACGAGCCTTAGCGACGTCTCGACCTCTACGGTCGTCGGTCGGATGACACTCATGGACGTTCTCCCCCCGGCACCGCTGCGGAACGCGCGTGTCCCGCTTTTCCCATACTCAGCCGCTACTCCTGGCTACGCTCCGCCATACGCTGACTTCACCCAGTGGTGGGAAGGGGGTCGGAAACGCCTCCGAGAATGTGAAAATTCTTGTAGGATTCCCTCTTCTGCCCAGTCCGTCGTCCCGCCCGGCAACGGGTGGTTCAGTCGTCGACTTACTCCGGTAACGTCCAGTCCTCAGCAGGGGTGACGGTCGCGCGCGACACTGGGGGTGGAAATGGTCACGAAGGGTTCCTCGGTGGAGCCGAGGACCACGGCCGACCCGCCGAAAGGAGCGGCCCGAGCAGCCGAAAGGCGGGGGTACGAGGTGCCAGTGGAGGGCGGTCCGCGGCGTACCGGCGACGCCCCCGGCGGCGGTGCCGGCAGCGCTGTCGCCGAGCGGCGCCGCAGCGGCTGGCGGACCCGGGTGCACACCACCCTCGACCTGATCCGCGCCAACCCCACCGGTCGGATCACCCTCAAGGTCTTCATCGCGATCGTCGGCGCGATCATCGTCACCGTCGGTATCGCCCTGATCCCGCTGCCTGGCCCCGGCTGGCTGCTGGTGATCGCCGGTCTGGGCGTCTGGGCCGTCGAGTTCCACTGGGCCCGCCAGCTGCTCGCCTTCACTCGACGCAACGTGCAGGCCTGGACACGTTGGGCGACCAGCCAGTCGCTGCCGGTGCGGTTCGTGCTCGGCGCCGTCGGGCTGGTGTTCGTGAGCGTGGTGGTGTGGCTGTCGCTCAAGTACAGCCTCGGCATCGACCTGGTCGCCCGGGCCCTGCACTACCTCGCGACGCACTGACCCCCGGGTTTTTGGTCCGCACTGTCGATCAGGTAGAGTCATCGGCGCTGAGGGCGATTAGCTCAGCGGGAGAGCGCTTCGTTCACACCGAAGAGGTCACTGGTTCGATCCCAGTATCGCCCACGCAGGTCAAAGGCCACTTCCCGGGTTCGGGAGGTGGCCTTTCTGCTTGCGTACAGCAGCTTTGTACAGCAGTCCCGTCAGCGGCCGAGTGAGTCACCGAGGCGTTTGAGAGCGTCTCTGGTCGCCTTCGTCGATACCTGTGTGAGATCTCCATCGTCACGGAGAAGCGGGCGTGCCGGAGGACCTGCATGGCGACTCTCGGGTGGACGTCGAGGTCGGCCAGGAGCGTGGCGCAGGTACGGCGGGCGTCGTGGACGGTGATCGGCTTGACCTTGGCCTTCTCGCACCGGGTCTGCCAGGAGCGTTGGAAGTTGCGCGGCTCGATTGGCGTGCCATAGCGGGTGGTGAATAGGAGGCCGGTTTCGTGCCACGCGTTGCCGGCGGCTGCTCGTGCCTCGTCATGTTGTTCTTGCCTGATCTTGAGAGCGGTCAGGCAGATGCCGGGTAGGGGGAGTGTGGCGTCGGACGCCTGGGTCTTGGTGTCGCGGTGGAGGAGTTGCCCGCGTACGCGTTGGAGTTGGCGGCCGACGGTCAGCTCTCCGGCGTCGAGGTCGACGTCCTCCCAGGTGAGGCCGAGGGCTTCGCCCTTGCGTAGTCCGGTGACGAGGACCAGGGCGTAGGCGGCGTAGAGCAGGTCCTCGTCGGCGCGGGCAGATTCAAGGAACTTCCGCGCCTCATCGCTCGACCATGACTTGCCCCGGCGGCGGCGGACCGTGGCGAGGGTGACCGGCACGGCCGGGTTCTTGGTGATGAGGTCTTCGGCCTGGGCGTGGGTGAGCGCGGCCCGCAGTGCGGCTCGGATGTCGCTGACCGTGCGGGTTGACGGGACGGCCTGGCAGCAGCGACCAACCGCGCAGCAGCGACGCTTCTCCTTCCGGCGTGCGGCGTCCTTGCCCTGGGCGCAGCACTGGCAGGTCCGGGCCACCTGGTTGATCCACGTCTGAACGTCCCGCGACTGGAGCCGGTCGAGTCGCTTCGCCCCGAGGCCGGGGGCGATGTAGCGGCGGACGAACGTCTCGTAGGTCGCGTAGGTCAACGGTGCCCGGTTTGGCTGGATGATCTCGGTCAGCCAGTAGGTCAGGAAGCTGCCGACCGTGGGGACGCTGGTCGCCACCGGCCCCTGCTTCGCCTGCTGGTGCAGCTTGATCCACTTGTCGTGGACGGCCTCGCGAGTCTTGCCGTAGACGTACTTGCGGGTGCGCTTGCCGTCGGGCTTGGTGACCCAGACGTACGCGGCGAAGCCGTTGCGGTACGGGAAGATCGATCCTTCGCCGTTAGCTCGTGCGTGGGCGGGCATCAAGCGGCCTCCTGGCGTTCGACCTGTTCGCGGATGTAGTCGTCGACCCACTCGGGGAGGATGCGGCGGTACTTGCCGTCCTTGATGGAGCGCAGCTCGCCGGTGGCGATCTTCATCTTGACCTTGGAGATGCCGAAGCCGAGCAGCACGGCGACCTCGGCGGGGGAGTACCAGCGCGGGGTGAGGTCGTGGCTCATGCGGCGGCCCCGGCGAGCCAGGCTTCGTGGGCGAGTTCTTCCCGGCCGACGCGCCTGCTCTCACGTCGCTGCCGGGCGGCGGTGTTGGCCAGCAGTGCGTCACCATCGGTGAGCCAGCCGGACCCGATGTAGGTGAGGGTGCCGACGGTGAGCGTGTCGGCCGGGTCATCGTCCTCGGTGCGGCGGTAGGTGGCGCGGGTGTCGCGGAGCTGGCCGAAGGTGACGGAGTAGCGGCGGGCTTTGGTGAGGAAGTGGCCGCCGAAGCCGAGCATGTGCGCCCAGCGGCGCAGCCCGGCGTAGGGGCACGGTTTGGTGTCAAGGCTGTCTTGACGGTCGTCGGCGGTTGCGGCGCCGCTGCTGGTATCGGTGGGGGGGGGGCGGCCGGGGGGCCAGCAG
>NZ_VSFA01000123.1 GCF_008119785.1 Micromonospora sp. MP36
CCGCCAGTGTCCGTACTGACGGATGTTGTTGACCCAGCTCCAGACGTACCGGATGAGCCGGATCGATCCGGCCGGCGAGATGCGTTTCGTCGACCTCCCCACCGAGAAGGCGATGCCGTCGGCGATCGCGGCCGGGCCGGACGGGGCGCTCTGGTTCACCCTCAACCAGGGCAACGCGATCGGCCGGGTCACGGTGGATGGCGAGGTCCGGGTCCATCCGCTGCCCACCGAGGCCGCGGCGCCGGTGGGTATCTGCGCCGGCCCGGACCGGGCGATGTGGTTCGTGGAGATCGGCGCGGGCCAGGTCGGCCGCATCGACGGTGCCGGCGCCGTGACCGAGTATCCGTTGCCGGACCGGGCGGCGCGCCCGCACGCCATCGTGGCTGGCCCTGACGGCGCCCTCTGGTTCACCGAGTGGGGCACCGGCAAGCTGGGACGCATCACCATCGACGGCACGATCGAGGAGTATCCGCTCGCGGGCGCCGAACCGCACGGCCTGACGGTGGGGCCGGATGGCAGGATCTGGGTCGCGATGGAGTCGGGCGCCCTCGTGCCGGCGGAGCGCTGACCCGCCGCATCGTCGTCCACTTGTCGCCCGTCACCCCACTCGTCCCACTGCGCCGCTGAGGACGGCCGATCGGCCGGCGAGGCCGGTGGCTCGGGGACCAGCAGGCCTGGGTAGCTTCCCTGTCATGAGTGAGGACACCTTCCGCTCGGTGGAGATCGAGCGCACCAGCGTCGGGAAGTACGTCGTGCGGAACGCCCGCGGCGGATCGATGTCGATGGGCACGGGCGGCCAGGACGCCAGCTTCACGCCGGTGGAGCTGCTGCTGGCGGCCATCGGCGGCTGCACCGCGATAGACGTGGACCACATCACCAGCCGTCGTGCCGAGCCGACTCAGTTCTCCGTCGAAGTCAGTGGGGACAAGATCCGGGACGAGGCCGGCGGAAACCGGATGCAGAACCTCAAGGTTGAGTTCACCGTGACGTTCCCGGAGGGCGCGGACGGCGACATGGCGCGCGAGGCGCTGCCCCGGTCGCTGCAGCAGTCGCACGACCGGCTCTGCACCGTCTCCCGTACCGTCGAGCTCGGCACTCCCGTCTCGATCGTCGAGGCTGCCGGTTCCACCGAGGACTGAGGTTCCGGGCGTACCCCGGGCGCGACGGCCGCCCGGGGCTGAACCACGCCGGCTACCCTCGCGCGTCCACCCCTGGCCCCGCTGATGTCTGCGGACATGTTCGCCGTCGGTCTTCGCGCGGCCACCCGCCGGCAATCTTGGTCCCAAGAATCGGTGGTGATCTTTCACCACCCTTGAAGGGACTGTCGCATGCCCCCTCTCCACCGGCGCGCATTCCTCGGGCTGACCGGCGCGGCTGGCGCGGGTGTCGCCGCCGCCATCGCCGGCTTCTCCTCGGCACCGGCGTGGGCCGACCCCAGTTTCGCCGACAACCCGTTCACCCTCGGTATCGCCTCCGGCGACCCGCACCCTGACGGCGTCGTCCTGTGGACCCGCCTGGCACCGGACCCGCTCGCCGTCGACGGGTCGGGCGGGATGCCGGCGCGGGTCGTCCCGGTGCTCTGGCAGGTGGCCGAGGACGAGCAGTTCCGCCAGGTGGTCCGCGCCGGCGAGGAACTCGCCACGCCGGAGCTCGGTCACTCGGTGCACGCCGAGGTGACCGGCCTGCGCCCCGATCGCGAGTACTACTACCGTTTCCGGGTGGGCACGCGGCTCAGCCCGGTCGGGCGGACCCGCACGGCGCCCGCGTACGACGCGGACCGGCGGCACCTCGCCTTCGGCTTCGTGTCCTGCCAGAACCTGCCGGCCGGGCATTTCACCGCTTACCGTCACCTGGCGGAGGAGGACCTGGACCTGGTCCTGCACCTCGGCGACTACATCTACGAGGGGCCGGGGGCCAGCGCGATCGGTCGCCCGCACCTGCCCGCCACCGAGATCTTCTCGCTCAGCGACTACCGGATCCGGCACGCCCAGTACAAGACCGACCCCGACCTGCAACTCGCGCACGCCCGGTTCCCGTGGGCGGTCACCTGGGACGACCACGAGGTGGAGAACAACTACGCCGACGAGGTCTCCGAGGACCGGAAGCAGTCGCAGGAGAGCTTCCGCCAGCGCCGGGCGGTCGCCTACCAGGCGTACTACGAGCACATGCCGCTGCGCCGGATGAGCATCCCGCACGGGCCGGACATGCAGCTGTACCGGCGGCTCCGCTACGGCAACCTCGCCGAGTTCAACATCCTCGACGGCCGGCAGTACCGCTCGGACCAGGTGCCGACCGGAATGGACGACCCGTCCCGGACCATGCTCGGCAGCGCGCAGGAGCAGTGGCTGCTCGACGGCCTGGCCGCCTCGACGGCGCGGTGGAACGTGCTGGGCAACCAGACCGTGATCGCCGAAGCCGACCGTGACCCCGGCCCCGGCAAGAAGCTGTCGGACGACAACTGGAACGGCTACGCGGCGGCCCGGCAGCGCCTCTTCGACGGTGTGGTCGAGCGCGGCGTGCAGAACATGGTGGTGGTCACCGGCGACGCGCACTGCAGCATGGTCGCCGACCTGAAGCAGAACTTCGACGACCAGTCGTCGCGCACCGTCGGGGTCGAGTTCCTCGGCACCTCGATCACCTCCGGCGGCAACGGCTCGGACATGGACACCCGGGGCACCGAGTGGCTGGCCAGCAACCCGCACATGCGGTTCTACAACGGCCGGCGCGGGTACGTCCGCTGCCAGCTCGACCAGCAGCAGTGGCGCACCGAATACCGCGTCCTGCCGTACGTCACCGACCCCGGCGCTCCGGTGTCCACCCGAGCCAGCTTCGTGGTGGAGAACGGCCGGCCGGGAGTGCAGGTGGACGTCGCCTGACCGGCTCCGACGCCGGGCCGACACCGGGCCGACACCCGGCGTCGGCCCGGCGGCCAGGCATGATGGACACGGCGTGCAGGTCGGCTTGGATCCCTTGGCGCGCGGCAAACTGACGGTGATCCGACGGCGGTACGACGGCGGCACTTCTATTCTGGGCGCGATTCCGGTTCGTCGTCTGTGGGGAGATGCCCGTGCCACGTTCGCGATGCATGTTCGGAATGGGACTGACCCTGCTCACTACCGTCTTCTTCGGCGCCGTGGTGGCCACGCCCGCCGAGGCCGCCACCAACGGCACTGCCACCGCGGAGGACAACATGGGAGGCCCAAGCGTGGTGACGTTCACCGCCGGCATCGGGCGGGAGAACCAGGTCGTCATCACCGGCAGCGGCGGCGGGGTGATCACGATCGACGACGCGTTCCCGATCACCCCCGGCATAGGCTGCCAGCAGGTCCCGGGCGATCTGACCCGGGTGAACTGCTACGTGCTCGACCTGGTGCCGAGGGTCAACGTCGCGACGTTGGGTTTCAACGACTCCATCACGAACAACTCGTACTCCCCGATGTCCGCCGACGGCGGCGCCGGGGACGACATCATCAACGGCGGAGGCAACAACGACCGTCTGATCGGCGGTGACGGCGCCGACAAACTGTGGGGCCTCGGCGGCGACGACTGGGTGTCGGGCGATGCCGGAAACGACCGGGTGTCCGGCGGCGAGGGCAACGACACTCTCTTCGGCGGAGCCGGCGACGACCTCATGTACGGCAGCTACGGCGACGACACCCTCGATGCCGGCCTCGGCAACGACAAGTTGGACGGCGGCCCGAACGACACCGTGGCCGGGGACCTCTGCCTGGGTAAGACCACCGACGTGAAGACAGGCTGCGAACGCTGACTGCTTGATCGGTACGGTCCGCGTGCTGCGGAACGGGCGGCGAACCGGTGCTCGGAAGGGGCAGGAGCTTCCGGTAGTTGTAACGGCGGAGACAGGGCCAACGCTGAGCCACATGGGATGGCCGCGATCCATGGCCAAGCCCCTCGCCGAGCGGGAGGACAGGCCCCACACCCCCCGATGGTCCCGTCCGGCTTCGCCATGTCTGACCCGAAACAGCGACCCCTGACGCTGCCGGAGGCCCCATGATCGTCGAATCGACCACCCGCACGCCGCCGCCCCGCTGGCCGGTCAACAACGTCCGGCCGACACCTGCCGGCTGGAACCAGCCGACGCGTCCCCTACCAGAGGTACCGCAGCGGCCGCGTGACTGGTTGCCGTACGCCGCCTTGGGCGGCACGGCCGTGATGATCGGATGCATCGCCACAGTCGTGGTTGTCCTGGCCCGATAGCCGGCCCTGCCCCAGTCGTCACCGCGAGCGCCCCCACCTCTGGTGGGGGCGCTTCGGGTGAGGGCCGCACCGCGGGATCGCCGGACCGGCGAATGTCAGCCTGCCTTGCGTACGCGGTAGGCGAGGTGGGTGACGCCGTTGCCCTCGACGACGCTCGTGGGCCCGTCCAGTTGGACGGGGGTGATTTTCAGGCTGGCGAACAGGGGGATGCCGTCGCCGAGCAGGACGGGGACGAGGTCGACGTGGACCTCGTCGAGCAGGCCGGCTTCGAGGACCTGGGCGGCGATGGTGCCGCCGTTGACGCCGACCTGCTTGTCGCCGGCGATGGCCTTGGCGGTGTCGATCGCGTGCTCGATGCCGTCGGTGACGAACACGAACGAGTCGCTCTCCCGCTCCCACCCCTCGGGGACGGTGTGGGTGACGACGACAACGGGCACGTCCATGGGGTGCCGGCCGCCCCAGCCGTGGGTCATGTCGAACAGCCGCCGGCCGACCACCAGCGCACCCGTCCGCTCGTTCAGGTCGCGCAGGTGCTTGGCGCTCGCCGCCGAGGTGCGCAGCGTCATGCCGGGCGTGGCCGTCGGCGTCTCGACGTCGCCGTTGTTGTACCACTGGAAGAGGTATTCGAACCCGCCGTGCGACGCGTCGGCGATGTAGCCGTCCAACGACATGGTCGCCCCGGTCGTAACCTTCGTCATCGATCCACTCCTCGGTTTGCGTAGGCCCGCCGGTGACCCGGCCGGCCCGTCTCTGCCCAGGGGTCGAACCTGGCGACGCCAAGTTCGACATCGGCGGCCGGATTTTTTCGACAGCCTTTCCAGCCGCACTGCCGGGATCGCGGTCAGCGAGCGGTTGCTCACGGCCAGGATTGCTTCAAGCGTAGGGATGTGCCGACTCTGGCCCATCGCCCCGTTACTCGGACAAGTCGTTACATTAACGTTAACGGCGGCGTCTCCCGGGCGTGGTTAGCTGTCGCGAGATCCGGACGTGAGCACCGGTGAGGTGCCCGTCCCCGGCTCGTGCCGTCGTTGCCGAGCCTTCCGTTCTGCTTCCCGAATGGAGAGACGCTGTGCGAACCAAGACAATGGTCGCGGCCACCCTGTCCGCGGTGCTGCTGTCGGCGCTGCCCGTGGCCCCCGCTTCCGCGGCGACCGCCGACTCGGCCTGCCGCGAGGCGCCGATCAATCCGGTGAGCACCGGGGCGGTGTTCAACAACCCGGCGGCCGGTGACCCCACCGCCGTCGTACGCCAGATCTGCGGTCTTGTCCGGCAGGCGCCCGCGGGTTCCCGAATCCGGATCGCCCACTTCGTCATCTCCGGCGCCGCCGGTCTCGACTTCGCCGGCGAGCTGGTCGCGGCCCGCCGGCGGGGCGTCGACGTGCAGGTCGTGCTCGACGGGTGGCAGGTGACCAACCCGGCGGTGCGGATGCTGCGGGACGAGCTCGGCGGCGACCGGTCGCGGGCGTCGTGGCTACACGTCTGCAGCAACCTTTCCCCGGAGGGGAACACCGCAGCCTGTATCGGCACCAAGGGCAACCACAACAAGTTCTACCTGTTCTCCGAGACCGGCGGCCGGTCCGACGTCGTCGTGCAGTCCTCGGCGAACTTCACCGACGTCAACTCCGCCACCTACTGGAACAACGCGATGACGCTGGTCGGCAACCACCGCCTGTACGCCGCCTACGACGCGTACTTCGAGGACCTGGCGGCCGAGCGGCGTGACGACGACTACTACCGCACGATCGCCACCGGCATGCCGGGTGGCTCGGTCACCGCGTTCTTCTACCCTCGCGCCGAGGGCGACCCGATCGTGGAGCAGTTGGCCGGCATCGGGTGTGGTGCGGGTGCGACCATCCGGATCGGCATGTCGGAGTGGGACAGCTACCGGATCGGGATCGCCGAGCGCATCGTGGAGTTGGCCGACCAGGGCTGCCAGGTCCGTATCGTGCACGGCCTGATGGACGACGAGGTCTACGCCCTGCTCGCGGCCCACCCGAACATCTCCCTGCGTGAGCTCAACGGCGCGACGCTGCCGGGCCGCATCCACTCCAAGTACCTGTTGCTGGAGAGCGGGCAGGGCGGGCGCTGGGTGATCACGGGTAGCCCCAACTTCAACCGGACCTCGCTGCGTCGCAACGACGAGGCGATGGTGAAGACCAACATCAAGTCGGTGTACGAGCAGTACCGGGCCAGCTTCGAGGCGATGTACGCCGTCGCCGGCTAGGTGTCGGCCTGGTCCGGGTTCGGGGCCGTGTGCCGGTCCCGGATCCCGGGCTTCCGGCCGGCGCTCAGGGGGCTGGAACCGACCACTTTTCAAGGTGGGCCCGACGGGCGGGCGAATCCGACACCCGGCGATGAGTCGGGCTGATTTTTCACGCACCGTCCCCGGTGGTGTCATGGACGGTGACCGCACGCGCCGCCGGTGGTCTCGGGCAGGATTTTCCGACCCTTGACACCCCTGTTCGGCAGTCGTAACCTACGGGCAATCTCAACGTTAATGCTCCTCCGACGGGAGGAGCTACATTAACGTTAATGGTGACGAGCGGAGTTAGTGTGACCCAGGCACCTGAAACCGTTGACATCGGTGAGCAGATCCGCCGGGCCAATCTGGCCTCGGATGTTCGGCTGTCCCGATTCAACCCGCTGCCGAGAATTCTCTGTTACGACGACTTCAACACCGGCACCCACGGCTGGACCGAACTGATCGGCAACCACGACCACAAGGGTGACCTGTCGGTTGTCGACGACCACATGCGCGACTTCCGCCCGCCGCAGTTGAGCGCGTGCAACTTCTTCGACATCGGCACCCACGGCGCCATGTCCGGCACCTACGCGCTGAAGGTGGCCAGCAAGCCGTTGGCCGGGCACACCGGTGTGGCCATCCGTCGGCTGACCATGGCCGGTCGCGGAAAGGTCCAGTTCGAGACGTACTTTTCCTACAACGCCGAGGCGGCGTCGACCGAGAACCGGGCCGATGAGCAGGCCGGCAGTGCCGGGTGGGACGCCAACTTCCACCCGTCGGAGACGCAGTTCGGCGCGCTGACCGTCGCCACCGACATCTGCGACGGCACCCGGTACCACACCGTGATGCGCTACCTGAACACCGACCTGGACAACAACCTGAAGCGGCAGTGGGTGTACCCGACGGTTCCCGAGCCGACCCCGCGAGAGCATTTCGAGGGCAAGCTCAAGCTTCCGCGACTGGCTGACTTCACCGCCCCGAACCCGGAGGACTGGAGCCCGGTCGGCGAGCCGCAGGAACTGTGCTATAACGAGGTCCCGACAAAGGTCAACTGGCATTACCTGCGCTGGGTGATCGACACCAGCACCCGGAAGAACGTGGAACTTCAGGTCAATGACAGGGTCATGGATCTGTCCGATATCCCCGTTCCGCCGTACAGCGAGACCTACGGTTCGCTCAACAATCTTCTGAACTTCTACGTGAGTGTGCGCACGCACACCAACGTCCGCAATTTCGTGTACCTCGACTCCGTCGTCATCTCGACGGATTGGTAGGCCAATTCCATGCACAATTCCATGACCGCGGTCCTCGAGCGCGACGGCATCACCGGACCGCACTACACCACCGAACCGTACGAAGTGGCCTGGGCCCGGGAGGCCCGCTGGTTCCTGCGGGTGCTCGACCTGCCGGCCGGCGTGCGGCAGTTCGACTGCACCGTCCAGGTCTCCCCGGACGGGCTGTACTGGTGCGACCTCGACGAGCCGGCGACGACCGTCGACACGACCGGGGTGTTCACCTGGGTCACCCGTGAGTTCGGCGGCTGGCTGCGGCTGCGCGTCACCGTCCACGGCGACGCCGCCGACACCCAGGTTCCCACCCTCATCTATCTCGCGCTGAAGGCCTGACGACGCCCTCCGCGTCGCCGACGGCCTACCCCTGGAGGAGAAGGCGATGGACAACCACACCACCACCATCAACCGCCGGCGCTTCCTGAGCATCGCCGGCATCGGAGCGGCGAGCGCCTTCCTGGCATCCTGTGGGGTGGCCGGCGGCGACGCGGAGAAGGCGAAGAAGGCCCTCCAGGTCTGTTTCGCGCAGCCGATCACCGACCTGGACCCGCTCAGCGCCAACACCACCGTCGATGAGCCGGCGCTCATGGCGCGCCGGCTCATCTTCGACACCCTGGTGCGCCGCCAGGGCGACGCGTACGCGCCGGCGTTGGCCAAGTCCTGGACCCGGCCGGACCCGCAGACCTGGGTCTTCGAACTCCGCGACGACGTGACCTTCCATGACGGCAGCAAGCTGACCGCGGACGACGTGGTCGCCTCGATCAAGAAGGCGATCAGCAAGACCACCAACCTCTCCGCCCTGTGGGGATCGGTGAAGTCGGCCGAGGCGACCAGCCCGACCACCGTCACCATCCGCACCGACGGGCCGCTGGGCACCCTGCTGGTCAACCTCACCCTGCTGTTCATCCCGCCCGGAAAGCGGCTCGACGACCCGGAGTTCTTCCGCAAGCCGATCGGCAGCGGACCCTTCCGGGTGGACTCCTTCGCCCCGTCGTCCAAGCTCAGGCTGGTCAAGGCCGACAAATACTGGGGCGAGGCCGCGAAGAGCCCGGCGATCGACCTGCCGTACATCCCGGAGACCTCCACGGCGATCACCTCGCTGCTGACCGGCGACGTGGACGCCTTCTGGCCGGTGCCGCCGGACCAGGTGCGCGACGTGGCCGGTAAGAGCGGCGTCAAGGTCGAGCGGGTGCCCAGCTACGTGTACTTCCTCAACTGGTTCAACTGCTCCCGCAAGCCCTTCACCGACCCGCGGGTCCGCCGGGCGATGTGGCACGCCGTGGACATCGAGAGCATCGTCCGCGACCTGTACGGGGAGTCGGCGAAGGTGATGGACGCGCCCATCCCGTCCACCGTCTTCGGCGCCGCGCCGCAGCAGCCGTACGCCTACGACCCGGCCCGGGCCCGGCAGCTGCTCGCCGAGGCCGGCCTGGCCGGCGGGTTCACCACCTCGATGATGTGGTTCGCGACCAGCGGACCGCTGATCTCCCAGCTCGCCCAGTCGATGATCGCCAGCTGGGCCAAGGTGGGCATCAAGGTCGAGGCCCAGCAGGTCGAGAAGGCGACCTGGTTGGAGCGGCTCAACAAGCTCGACTGGGACATGGACCTGCAGACGAACACCGTCACCACCGGCGACGCCGACTTCACCCTGGGCCGGCTCTACACCTCCAAGGCCAACCGGATGGGCTACCACAATCCGGCGCTGGACGAACTGCTGGCCAAGGCGCGCGGCTCCTCCGAGCAGGCGGAGCGGAAGACCCTGTACGCGCAGGCGTGCAAGACGATCTGGGACGATGCGGTCGGGATCTTCCCGGCGACCATCACCACCGCCTACGCGGTGCGGGACACGGTGCGGGGCTTCACGCCGGTACCCAGCAACCAACCGGATCTGTCCACAGTGCTGATGGGAGGCTGAGCGGTTGCCCGCAAGCCGCTCGACGTCACCATGACTCCACCTCGACGCGTCACGCTGCAAGACATCGCCACCTCGGTCGGGCTGTCGGTCAACACCGTCTCCCGTGCGCTCGCCGGCAAGAGCGCGGTGAACGAGGCGACTCGGGCGATGATCAAGGCCGAGGCCGACCGGCTCGGCTACGTCCCGAACACCATGGCCCGGTCACTGGTCCTCGGCCAGGCCATGACCATCGGGGTGGTCATCACCAACCCCTCGAACCCGTTCTATTCCCGCATGATCAGCGCGATCGAGCAGCGCGGCAGCGTGTTGGGCTACTCGGTGCTGCTGGTGGTCTCCGAGGAGAACCACACCAACGAGCTGCGGGCCGTGGACTCGATGCGGCGCTGGGGCGTCGACGGCGCCCTCGTCGTGCCGGTGCAGCCCGGGGCCGAGCACTGGCAGCGGTTGATGGCTGCCGGCACGGAACTGGTGCTGGTCAACCGGGACCTGCCCGAACTCGACTGCGACCTGGTCGGGATCGACTACGAGCGCAGCGCCTACGAGGCGACTCTGCACCTGCTCGACACCGGCGTCGAGCAGGTCTACCTCCTGGAGGAAGACCTGCAGATCTCCACGGTGCGCGCGCGGGTGGACGGGTTCCACCGGGCGCTGGCCGAACGGGGGGTGCCGCCGGAGTCGGTGCGCGAGCTGCGCGTACCGACCCGGCGGCGCGCCGCCAACACCCTGCCGTGGGAGCCGGCCGAGGCGTACGAGCTGGCCCAGCGCCTGGCCGCCGACGTGCCGCCCCGCTCGGGCATCCTGGTCGGCAACGACTCCTTCGCCCTCGGCGTATACCGCGCGTTCAACGAGGCGGGGCGGGTGATCGGCGAGGAGGTCGCCGTCGTCGGCTTCGGCGACCACCCCTTCGCCGCGTACCTCACCCCGGGCCTGACCAGCGTCCGACTCCCCGCCGAACTGGTCGGCGCCGCCGCCGTCGACCAGCTCGTCGCCCGGATCGGCCGGCGTGGGGCCGCCGCGCCCCGGACCCGGATCAGTTTTCCCGGCGAGCTGATCGTCCGCGACTCCTCCACCCACCGGCAGCCCACTGCCGCCGACCCCGGGAGCAGCTGATGCTCAGGTTCGTCCTGAAACGCCTCGCGCAGGCCCTGCTGATCATTCTGGCCTCGCTGACGGTGGTCTTCCTCGTGGTCCGGGTGGCCCCCGGCGACCCCGCCGCGCTGATCCTCGGCGCGTCGGCCAGCCCGAGCGACCTGGCCGACCTGCGCCGGGAGTTGGGGCTCGACGAGCCACTGCTGAGCCAGTACGTCACCTTCCTGCACGGCGTCCTGCAGGGCGACTTCGGAAGCTCCTGGCGGCTCGGCGGCGACGCCCTCGCCAACGTGCTGGACCGGCTGCCTGCCACCCTCCAGTTGTCCGCCTGCGCGCTGGTGGTCACCCTCGTGGTCGGCTTCCCGCTCGGTGTCGTCAGCGCGCGCCGGGCCGGCTCCTGGATCGACCGGCTGATTTCCGTGCCGACGCTGCTCGGCCAGGCACTGCCGTCGTTCTGGGTCGGCGTGATGCTGATCCTGATCTTCTCCCGCACCCTGGACGTGCTGCCGGCGACTGCCGACGGCACCGTCGCCTCCCTCGTGCTGCCGTCGGTGACGCTGGCGCTGCCGTTCCTCGGCTGGCTCGCCCGGCTGGTTCGCAACGGTGTCCTCGAGGAACTGGGCAAGGACTACGTCCGCACCGCCCGCTCCAAGGGCGTCGATAGCCGGGTGGTCTTCTACCGGCACGTCGTCCGCAACATGATGATCCCGGTGGTGACCCTGCTCGGGCTCCTGGTCGGCAACTTCATCGCCAACGCCGTGATCATCGAGGTCGTCTTCGCCTGGCCCGGCGTCGGCTCACTGATGATCGACTCGATCACCAACCGGGACTACTCCGTGGTCCAGGCGGCCATCATGACGATCACCGTCGCGTACGTCCTGCTGAACCTGCTGGTCGACTTCCTTTACGTCAAGCTGGACCCGCGGCTGAATCCGGAGCACATGTCATGACCCTCAACCCCGCATCCCCGGCGGAAGCCCCCGAGCGCGCCGCCGCCGGCCCCGGAACCCCCGCCCCCGACGTGAACCCGGCCGTACCGGCCCCGGCCCGCCGCCGGATGCCGCCGCGCGCCTGGGTCGCCGTGGGCTTCCTCGCCCTCGTCGTGCTGGGCGCCGCGGTCGGCCCGCTGCTGCTGCCGTACTCGGCCACCGACACCGACCTGCCCAACCGGCTGCTGCCACCGGGAGCGCGGCTCTCGGACGGGGGCGTCACGCTGCTCGGCACCGACCAGCTCGGCCGCGACCTGCTCGCCCAGATCCTCGCCGGCAGCCGGGTCTCCGTGATCGTCGGCCTGGCCACCGTGCTGATCGGCGGCTTCGCCGGCCTGGTCCTGGGGCTGCTGGCCGGGTACTTCGGCGGCTGGATCGACACCCTGATCTCCCGCCTCGGCGACGCCCAGCTCGCGTTCCCCAGCGTGCTGTTGGCCATCCTCATCGCCGGTGTGCTCGGGCCCAGCCTGACCAACATCATCATCGCCCTGGCGGTGACCCGGTGGGTGATCTTCGCCCGGGTGGTCCGGGCGTCCGCGCTCACCGTCCAGGGCCTGGAGTACGTGGAGTCCGCCCGGGTCGTGGGCGCCGGTCACCTGCGGATCCTCGTCCGCTACATCCTCCCGTCCTGCTGGGCGCCGCTGCTGGTGGCAGGCACCGCCCAGATCGGGCTCGCCATGGTGGCCGAGGCGTCGCTGAGCTTCCTCGGCCTCGGCGTCCCGGTCACCCAGGCCTCCTGGGGCGCGACGATCTCCGACGGCCGTGACTATCTCTCCTCGGCCTGGTGGATCTCGACCCTGCCCGGCGTGGCCCTCGCCCTGGTGGTCGTGGCGGTGGGCCTGGTCAGCGACGCCTACCGCGACCACACCGACCCGAGGGCGGCACTGTGACCGACACCCGACCGCCGCACGGCGGTACCCCGACCGCACCACTGATCAGCCTCACCGACCTGCGCCTGACCCTCGGCCGTGGCGCCGGCACGGTGGACCTGGTCCGCGGCGTCAGCCTCGACGTGCCGCAGGGCACGACGGTGGCCATCGTCGGCGAGTCCGGCAGCGGCAAGAGCCTCACCGCGCTGTCGATGATGGGCCTGCTCCCGCCCGGCGTCACCGTCGGCGGCGGCGACATCGTCTTCGACGGCACCCCGATGGCCCGGCTGACCGAACGCGAATGGCAGCCGCTGCGCGGCCGGCAGCTCAGCATGATCTTCCAGGACCCGCTGTCGGCGTTGAACCCGTGCATCCGGGTCGGCGACCAGATCGCCGAGATGTTCCGGCTCCGGGCCGGTCTGGGCCGGCGGGAGGCCCGCGACCGGGCCGTGGAGTCGATGGTCGAGGTCGGCATCCCCGACGCCGAACGGCGTGCCCGCTCGTACCCGCACGAGTTCTCCGGCGGCATGCGGCAACGCGTCATGATCGCCATGGCGCTGTCGCTGCAACCGCGGCTGCTCATCGCCGACGAGCCCACCACGGCGCTGGACGTCACCGTGCAGGCGCAGATCATGCGGCTGCTGGTCGCCCGCAAGCAGGCCCGCGGGCTCACCATGATCCTGATCAGCCACGACCTCGGCGTGGTGTCCCGTTCCGCCGACTCGGTGGTCGTCATGTACGCCGGCCGGGTCGTCGAGTCCGGGCCGAGCCGCGAGGTCCTCACCCGGCCCGCCCACCCGTACACCGTCGGACTGATGCGCTCGGTGCCCGACCGCCGGCGGCCGGGCGCGGCCCTGGAGGCCATCCCCGGCCAGCCGCCGGATCCCCGCACCGTGCCATCCGGGTGCGCCTTCCACCCCCGGTGCCCGATGGCTCGGGACCGGTGCCGGACCGAGGTGCCCGCGCTGCGACCCGTCGGTCCGGCCCGGGCCAGCGCGTGCCACTTCGCCGACGAGGTCGTCGGGGACGGCGCGAACCTGCCCGAGACCAACGACGCCAGCGAGGTGAGCGGACATGCCTGAGTCCACGCCGGTCCTGCGGGTCAAGGACCTGCACGTCGACTACCGGCTCTCCGGCGGGCTGTTCTCCCGGGGCCGGCGGGTACGGGCCGTCGCCGGGGTGGACCTGGTCGTCCCGGCCGGCAGCACCGTCGGGATCGTGGGCGAGTCCGGCTGCGGCAAGTCCACTCTGGCCCGGACCATCGTGGGACTGCTCCCGGCGGCCAGTGGCCAGGTGCTGCTCGGCGACGTGGACCTGGCCACCGCCTCCCGGGCCACCCGCCGCCGACTGCGCCCCGACGTGCAGATGGTCTTCCAGGACCCGTACGCGTCGTTGAACCCCTGGATGACCGTCCGCGACCTGATCAGCGAGCCCTGGCAGATCCACCCCGGGATCGTGCCGCGCGAGCGGTGGGACGCCGAGGTCGACCGACTGCTCGAACTGGTCGGACTGCGGTCCAGCCAACGGGGGCTGCGACCCCATCAGTTCTCCGGCGGCCAGCGGCAGCGCATCTGCATCGCCCGTGCCCTCGCCGTGCGACCGAAGGTGATCGTCTGCGACGAGGCCGTCTCCGCGCTCGACGTGTCGATCCGGGCGCAGATCCTCAACCTGCTGCGCGACGTGCAGGCCGAGACCGGCGTGTCGTACGTCTTCGTCTCGCACGACCTGGGCGTGGTGCGGCACGTCGCCGACACCGTCGCGGTCATGTACCTGGGCCGCTTCGTCGAGCAGGGCCGCACCGACGAGGTGTTCGGCGCGCCGGCCCACCCGTACACCCAGGCGCTGCTGTCCGCCGCCCCGGCAGTGGACGACTGGCGGCACGACCGACCGGAGGAGATCGTGCTCGGCGGTGAGGTGCCCTCACCGCTCGCACCGCCCAGCGGCTGCCGGTTCCGGACCCGCTGCTTCAAGGCGCAGGACCGCTGCGCCCAGATCGAGCCGGAACTCACCGACCGGGCGGCCGGACACCAGGTCGCCTGCCACTTCGCCGAGGCCGACGCGCGTTACGGAATCGTCGGATGACCCCCACCCCACCACCCCGAGGAGGACGCATGCCCGAGACGATGCGAGCGGTGGTTTGCCACGGACCGAAGGACTACCGGCTGGAGGAGGTGCCCGTCCCGGTGCCCGGCCCCGGCGAGGCGCTGGTCCGGGTCGAGGCCGTCGGCATCTGCGCCAGCGACCTGAAGTGCTACCACGGCGCGACCAAGTTCTGGGGCGACCAGACCCGCCCGGCGTGGGCGCAGACGGAGGTCGTCCCGGGCCACGAGTTCGTCGGCGAGATCGTCCAACTGGACGACGCCGCCCGCGCCCGGTGGGGCGTCGAGGTCGGTGACCGGGTGGTCTCCGAGCAGATCGTGCCCTGCTGGGAGTGCCGGTACTGCCGGCGCGGCCAGTACTGGATGTGCGCCCCGCACGACATCTACGGCTTCAAGCGCCGTACCCCGGGGGCGATGGCGTCCTACATGGTGTTCCCGGCCGGCGCCCTGGTGCACAAGGTCTCCCGCGACCTTCCGCCGGCGCACGCCGCGTTCGCCGAGCCGCTGTCGTGCGCGCTGCACGCCGTGGAACGCGGCGGCATCACCTTCGACGACGTGGTGGTGGTCGCCGGATGCGGGCCGATCGGCCTGGGCATGGTGGCCGGGGCGCGGGCGAAGTCACCTGCGCACGTGGTGGCCCTGGACATGTCCGACGAGCGGCTCGAGCTCGCCGCCGCGTGCGGCGCCGACGTCACCGTGAACATCGCCCGGGAGGACCCGCTGGAGGTGGTCCGCGCGCTGACCGACGGGTACGGCGCCGACGTCTACCTGGAGGGCAGTGGCCACCCGGCCGCCGTGCTCCAGGGCCTGAACCTGCTGCGCAAGCTCGGCACCTACGTCGAGTACGGCGTCTTCGGCTCGGACGTCACGGTCGACTGGAGCATCATCAGCGACGACAAGGAACTGGACGTGCGCGGCGCCCACCTCGGCCCGCACTGCTGGCCGGCGGCGATCCGGATGCTGGAGTCCGGCGTGCTGCCGATGGACCGGATCTGCACCCACCAGCTCCCGCTCGTCGACTTCCAGCAAGGACTCGACCTGGTCGCCGACGGCACCCGGTCGGTCAAGGTGTCCCTGATTCCCGGACAGTAGGTGCGGCCCGTGAGCGACTACCTGATCGGCATCGACCTCGGCACCGCCAGCAGCAAGGGGGTCCTCGCCCGGCCGGACGGCACGATCGTGGCCACCGCCACCCGGCCGCACACCGTCTCCTACCCCCGCCCCGGCTGGGCCGAGGTGGACGCCGACGCGGTCTGGTGGGCCGACGTGGTGGCGATCAGCCGCGAGCTGACCGCGGCCGCGGCGGGCGGACGCATCGCCGGGGTGTGCGTCAGCGGCGTCGGCCCCTGCCTGCTGCTCTGCGACGAACAGGTCCGGCCGGTGCGACCGGCCATCCTGTACGGCATCGACATGCGCGCCACCGCCGAGATCGCCGAGCTGACCGAGCGGTACGGCGCCGAGGAGATCGTCGCCCGGGGCGGCTCGGCCCTGTCGTCGCAGGCGGTCGGCCCGAAGATGCTCTGGGTCCGCAGGCACGAGCCCGAGGCGTGGGCGCGGGCCACCCGCTGGTACAACTCCAACTCGTTCGTGGTGGCCCGGCTCACCGGCGAGTACGTGCTCGACCAGCACAGCGCCAGCCAGTGCGACCCGCTGTACGACATCGCGGCCCGCCGGTGGAGCACGGACCGGATCGCCGACCTCGCCCCCGAGCTGCGCTTCCCGGAACTGCTCTGGCCGGCGCAGGTGGCCGGCACGATCCACGCGGCGGCCGCCGCCGAGACCGGACTGCCGGAGGGCACCCCCGTCTGCGCCGGCACGGTGGACGCCTGGGCGGAGGCGTTCAGCGCCGGCGTCCGCAACCCCGGTGACCTGATGCTGATGTACGGCTCGACGATGTTCTTCGTCCAGGTGCTGTCGCAGCCCCGCACGCATCCGTTGCTCTGGACCACCTCGGGGGTCGAACCCGACTCGTACACGCTGGCCGCCGGAATGTCCACCTCCGGCCTGCTCACCGAGTGGGTGCAGCGCCTGACCGGGGGAGCGCCCTTCGAGGAGCTGATCGCCGAGGCCGAGGCGACCCCGCCCGGCGCCGACGGGCTGCTCCTGCTGCCGTACTTCGCCGGCGAACGGACCCCGATCTTCGACCCGTCCGCACGGGGGGTGGTGGCCGGGCTGAGCCTGCGCCACGGCCGAGGACACCTGTTCCGCGCGGTGTACGAGGGCATCGGCTACGGCGTCCGGCAGATCATCGACCTGCTCGACGCGGCGGGCGGTGAGGCCGACCGGATCGTCGCGGTCGGCGGGGGAGCGCGGGCCGGACTGTGGACCCAGGTGGTCAGCGACATCACCGGCCGCGAGCAGATCCTGCCGGCCCAGACCATCGGCGCCAGCTACGGCGACGCCCTGCTCGCCGCGATCGGCACCGACCTCGTCCCGCCCGAGACCGACTGGTCGCGGGTGGCACGGACGGTGACGCCGGACGGGAGCACATCGGAGCTGTACGACCGGCTGTTCGGGAACTTCCAGTCGCTGTACCGGACGACTCGGGAAGTGGTGCACGAGCTGGCCGCGGTGCAGCAGGGGGAGTGACTCAGGGCCGGGCACCGGGCGCGGAGCAGACCGGTCATCCCGAGAACGCCCGCGCGGAGGAACCCGCGTGACGCCCGGGCCCGGGCCAACCAACTGAGGTTGGCGCGGACGGTCGGCCCTCAGTCGCTGACGTCGCCAGGCTTCGCGGCGATATCGATCAGGTGTGCCCGCAGTTGATCATCCGTGGGCTCCACCAGGAAGCTGCCGTCGGGCCACACCAGGGTGGGAATCCGACGTTGACCTCGCTGCAGCCGGCGGACAAGTTTCGTCGCGGCGGGGTCCTCCTCGACGTCCACGTAGTGATAAGCGATTCCAGC
>NZ_VSFA01000124.1 GCF_008119785.1 Micromonospora sp. MP36
GCGGCCCGTGGTGGGCGGCCAGCGCTGATGTGTTCGCGATCTCCGCGGCGTCGTATGGCACGGCGGCGCCGTGACTGGCCATCGGGAGCTCCGAAGCCGTCCGCAGCTGAGGCTCGCCACGTCTCGGCCGGCTGACGCTGATGGTGCAAACGAGAGACGGTCCGGTGGACCGGCGGCGACTATGCATGACGGTGAAGGGGTTGGGGAAGCGGGCCGGCGCGCAACGCGTCGAGCAACGTGGCGGTGGTCGGCGTCCAGCCGGCGGGTCTCGCCGTTGGCCCGAGCTTTCCTGATTTCGTGGGCAGCGCATCATTTCGGGCGACAGAACAGGTGGGCAGAATCGTGCAGACTGCGGTGGTGATCCCGCCTCACCCCCAGGCCCTCGCGATGTCACGGGTCTTCTCGTCGCGGCCCTGCTGCCCAACGGAGGGAAGTGGCCCGCCGCCGCAACGGCGCCCTGATCTCGCGTCCCCGCGCGCCCGGCTTGGGCGTAGATCATGCGGCGGGTCGCGATGAGTTCTCTCGACGCTGCGGCAGACCGCGTCGCCGGCCTGGTCCTAGCCGCCGGGGCAGGGCGCCGCTACGGCGGCCCCAAGGCACCGGTGTTTCTCGGGCAGGCGCTCCGCGTGCTTCGGGACGGCGGCTGCGCCCCGATCATCGCGGTCCTCGGTGCCGGAGCCCGCCAGACCCGGGCTGCCGTGGATCTTGAAGGTGTTCAGGTGGTCGAGAATCCGGGCTGGGCCGAGGGTATGGCCTCATCGTTACGGCTCGGAATGACCACAGCCGCCCGCATACAGAGGGTCTCGGCCGTGTGCGTGCATCTGGTGGACATGCCCGGGGTTTCTGCGACGGCGGTGGCCCGACTGCTGGCGCAGGCACACCCGGGCTGCCTGACTCGCGCCTGCTACGACGGCGAGCCGGGCCATCCGGTGGTACTGGGCCGTGACCACTGGGCTGAGATCGCCGCGACCGTGCGTGGCGACCAGGGCGCGCGCGCATACCTACGCCGGCACGCCGCCCACGTGGCCGCGATCGAATGCGGCGACGTGGCCGCCGGATACGACGTCGACGAACGGTGACTGGCCCGCAAGGCTCGTCCACGCGTCGCTCCCCCATGCCAAGGGCTACGTCCGGCGCCGTCGATGGACGTCACCGACGCCCACGGACGGTTCCTCGTCAATGTCGCCAGCCCCGATGCGCTGACGCTGCCGTGGGCACTCATCTGCCTGCCGGGTTGGCCAGGTCAGCCGCAGGCCATCGCTGGTTAGGAGCCACTCAGCCAGCAGCGCCGCCACCATCGTCCCGGCGACCATGCTGAGGACCGCCAGCGGCGAGAGCGTCGCCAACAGGGGCACGGCCGCCAGCAGGATCACGGGCGCACACAATCTTGACCAGCGCCAGCCGCCGATGACTCTGCCGGCGAACAGGGCGGTGCTGACGAGGTAGCCGGCCACACCACCGGTGAGCGTTCCAGAGCCCAGCAGGCCGAACGCGTCCCCCTGCCCGATGTGGACCATGGCGGACTCAACTCCGACAGCGGCGAGGACGATACCGGCGATGATCGGAAAGTGCAGGTAGGTGTATCCGTCGCGGGCGGTCGTCGCGCGTCGCCGGCCCCGTTGGCGGGTGAGCGCAAGTCCGGCAGTGCGGGCGAGGCGGGCGAAATACGCCCACCACATGGCGACCGCGATCAGGACCGCAAGGATCACCCCAGCGAGGATCGGCAGGCTGATAGGTCCGATGGTGGCACCGAATCCGAGTGCGGTGATTGATTCGCCCAGAGCGAGCATGACGACGAGCCCGTGGCGCTCGGCGAAGTGCGCGGCCGAGTTGATGCGTCCCTGTAGGCCCCGGGTCGTGACATAGGCGATGGCCGGTTCGATGGCGGCCGCGGCGGACACACACCACACCTGCGCCGGCGAGCCGAGCAGAGCGCCGGCGGTAAGCAGGATGCCGGACGGCAGCATGGATGCCAGCACCGTCAGCACGACTTCACGCCGGGCCCGTTCCTCGCCGACGGCTGCCAGAATGTACACCGCGCCGTGGGTACACCGGGCGACCAGGTAGGCGCACACGAACACCATCGGCCCGAACAGCCCTCCGTCGCGGTCATGATAGGCCTCCGGCACGGCCAGTCCGACAGCGAAGACGGCCATCGTTGCGACGATCATCGCGATGCGGACTAGGCCTTCGTCCGCGCGGGCCTGATTGGCCAGCCAACTGTACGCCGTCCAGGACCACCACAGCAGCCCGAGGACGGCCAGCCCTTGCAGGATGCCGGTGGCGTCGTGATGCTCGATCATGAGCATGCTCACCTGGATGAATGCGAAGACGTATGCGAGGTCGAAGAACAGTTCCAGCGTCGTGACCCGGTCGCCTTCGGTGCTCATGACGACATGTCTGCCGCGGCGCCGGGCCTTAGCGTCGTCAGAAGTGAAAGCATGGGTACGCATGGTGTCCCCATCGTTTGGTAGTGCGAGAGCGACGGGGCCGCGCGAGGTTGCCGCGCGGCCTGCGCTCAGCGGTTCGGTGGTCGGGTAATCTGCGATGTCCGTGTGGGCCGGCGCCACGACAGGTACGGAGCCATCCCGGTCGTCCCTCGGCGCGCTGGTATGTGCGGCCTGCGGCAGACGTAGACGAACGCGGGTGGCATGTTGGCCCACACCGTCTGGCCGCGTACCACTTCCTCGAACCGTTCACCGAGACCGCGTCGGAGCCGCCGGGCCGGCGGCATCCAGCGCGTGTGGGTGTACGCGAAGGTGGTGAAGGCTCCGTGCGGGGCGAGGACTGCGGTGACCGCGGTGAGCAGGTCGTCCTGTCGTCCTGGTGTGAAGGCCGCCCACGGGAGCCCGCTGACGATGACGTCGGCGTGGTCGAGCCCGCGTACCGTCAGTATCTCGCGCAGGTTGCGGGCGTCGGCGATGGCGAGGTCGACGCCCGGGAAGCGCGCAGCGAGCAGGTCCGCGAACCGTTCGTTGATCTCGATGGCCAGGTGGTGGCCTCGGCCGGCCAGCCGCCGCTGGATGGCCTGCGTGAACGCTCCGGTGCCGGGGCCAAGCTCCACCACGACGGGGTCGCCGGTGAGTGGAACCGGTGCGACGACCGCGTCGGCGAGTGCCTGGCTGCTCGGCGCGACCGACGCGACTGTGAGCGGATCGCGGATGAACTCACGTAGGAACTGGCCGCGGTAGTCGACGGTCATCGCCTGCCCCCGCGTTCGGCGGACATGCCGTCCAATGTGCGGATCAACCATTCAGTGCGGGCCCGCCGAGCGATCGCACCGATGCGCGTCTGTGGGAACAGCGCGTCGAACCCGTGGACGCCACCCGCCCAAACGTGCAGCTCGGCCTGGCCGCCGGCAGCCCAGATCCGGCTGGCGTAGTCGACATCTTCGTCGCGGAAGACCTCAGCGGTTCCGGCGTCGATGTAGGTGGTTGGCAGGTTGGACAGATTCTCGGCGAGCGCCGGCGAGATGTACGCGGAAACGCTGGCGGGCAGTTCGGCGAGGACCGACCGCCAGGCGAACTCGTTTGTCTGCCCGGTCCAGACGCCGGGTACGCCGGTGAACTGGCGGCTGGAGGTTGTGTTGTTGCGATGGTCGAGCATCGGGCAGATCAAGATCTGCGCGGCGATCGGGACGGTGTCCCGGTCGCGGGCCAGCAGCGTCACCCCGGCTGCCAGGCCGCCGCCGGCACTGGCGCCGGCGACGATGATGCGGCTCGGATCGACGCCGAGCGCGTCGGCGTGCTTGGCCGTCCACAACAGGCCTCGGTAGCAGTCCTCGACCAGCGTCGGGCCGTGAGCCTCGGGAGCCAGTCGGTACTCTACGGTGACGATCACGGCACCGAACCGGTCGAGCCATTCCAGCGGGATGTCGATGTTGGCGAACCGGTCACCCATGATCATGCCGCCGCCGTGGATCCAGTAGATGCATGGCGCGAGTGCGGTGCGGTCACCGGTCGGGCGGAAGACCGACAGCGCGATCTCCGTGCCGTCGTCAGCGCGGGTGATGAATTCGCTGCGGTCGATGGGACGGCCGTCCAGCAGTGGCTCGACCGGAGCCGAGGAGTATGGGCGTACCTGCGCGAGGGCGTCGGCGTTCAGGATGGATGTCAGCGGCATCTCGGCGAGCAGCGCCGCCAGTTCGGGATCGACGCCGGGACGCGATGTGGTGGTGATCATGATAGTTCGTCCTCTCAGAAGGCGGCCTTGCCACCGACGGGGATCTCGTCGGTGTAGGCCGACTCGGCGGCCAGCAGTGCCTGGAGCCGGGCGACCAGGGTCTGCGCGGGCTCACTGGTGAAGAAGCCGCTGTGTGCCTCGGGGCTGGTCCAGCCCTCCGTGACGAAGATCGTGTCCGGGTCGGCCGCGGACCGGCCGACCAGGAACACGACGCAGTCGTTGTTGGCCAGCGACGGCGCGTGGAGCAGGAGGTCGATGACCTCGTCACCCTTGCCGGGCTTGGCGGTCATCGTGGCGTGGAAGCCGTGTCCGATGTTCATGGTGTGCGCCCCTTGATGGGTCGTGCTCGTTCAGGACGAGAACAATCTCGTCGCAGCGACAGGGGCGGCACATCTGTCATACGACCTCCAGGTCATCGCCTAGCTGTGGCCGGTTACCTAGCCGTCGATGACGTAATGGCACGCGCAGCCCTTCTGGGCAAAGCCCGCACGGGGACCGGTGACGCCGCCGCCGGACCGCGCCTCAGCGGCGATCGTTAAGTCAATTGACAGATGTGCCCCGGCGGGCGGCTGACCGACCATGGGTGTATGTCAGGACAACCGGGGTTGCGCAGACGCGAGGTACGCGACCGTGCGGTGTGGGACCCGGACGACGGGCCGATCACGCCATCGAACCGGGCCGACCTGAGCGCGTTGGCGCGTCTGCTCAACGTCTTGCTGTCGAGCGTGATCGTGTCGTCGCTGCAGTACGAACACCACGCCCTGTTGGTGCGGGGCCTGTCGGCGCAGCCGGTCGCCGACTATCTGTTCACCTGCGCCGACGACGACCGAGCCGAGGCCCGTGCGCTGGCAGCCCGCATCCGCGACCTCGGGTTCGCCGCCGACCACGATCCACGGCACCTTGCCGGACGGTCACGTATCAGCTTTCAGAGCTTTGCCGCCGGCGACCTCACCGGGATCGTGGCGCAGAATCTCGTGGCGGCTCGAATCCTCGTCCAGACCCTGCAGGAGGCCGTGCGCTGGGTGGGCGACGCGGACCCGACCACCCGCCGCCTGCTGGAACGGCTGCTCGAAGCGAAGGAGGCGCAGGCTTGCGTGCTCGCAGCCGAGACTGCTCCGGACCGTCCGGCCGAGCAGATCACTGGGGATCAGGAGGTGACGAGAGGGCATCCCTGAGACCGGCCCGGGTCGTCACACCGAGCTTGGGAAAGATCCGATACAGGTGCGCGCCGACGGTGCGGTGCGAGAGGAACAGACGGTGGGCGATCTCCTTGTTGGTCAGGCCGCTGGCGGCCAGCTGAGCGATCTGCGCCTCCTGCGCTGTCAATACGGCCGTGCCGGTGGCGCGAGCGTCGGCCAGCGGGTACTTCGCGGCGCGCAGCTCGCCGTGTACGCGGTCAAGCCACGGCCCGGCTGCCATCGCGGCGAACCCGTCACGCGCGGCGAGCAAGTGGAGGCGGGCCTGCGTGACGTGTCCGGTTCGCCGGAGCTTCTCGCCATACGCCAGCCGTACGCGGGACGCGTCGAACAGCCACCGGTCGACAGCGGTGTCGCCGAGTAACTGTTCAAGCCTCTCCGCGGGCTCGGGGTCGTCGGAGACCAGGGCCTCGGCACCCGCTTGGATCAGCGCCATCCGGCTGGACAGCCGCGATAGTCCGGCCGTGCGCATCGCTTCGACGTGTGCCCGCGCTTCCACCGTCCGCCCGGTCCGCACAGCCGCCTCGATCAGGTCGAATGCAACCCATGTGCAGTGGGGCACAAACGGGGCGAAGGTCCCCGGCGGGCTCATGGCGGCGGCGTGGACATATGCGGCGTCGAAGTCGCCGGCCGCGGCGGCGGCGAGGGTACGCGGATGGTGGGCGAACAGGACAGCAGCCGATACCCCCCGAGGATGCGCCCAGTTGGTGATTTCATCGGCCAGCTTGTACGCCTCGTCGGCCTGGCCTCGCCCGGCGGCCACGATCGCCCTGTTGTACCAGAAATACCACGAAAAGAATGGGAAGCCGCCGGTGTCGCAGATCCGCTGGCCCTCCCATGCCAGCTCTTGCGCTTCGTCCCATCGGCCGATGAGGAAGTCGTCCAGGCACAGGTGCATCAGCGCACCGATGTGCCTGCGAGCCGCCGCTCCGTCGCGTCCTTGATGCACAAGCCGCCACGACCCTTCGCGGACGTCACCGAGCCGGTCCAGATACACCGAGGCGGTGCCGATCCGCATGACGCGTGTGGGGTCGGTCTCCTCGGCGAGGGCGCCCAGAATCGTTTCCGCGTCGGCGAGGGCGGACATGCCGGTGCGTACGGGGTCGGGAAAGGTCTTGCTGGCCAGGTCGAGGATCTGCGGCGGTTTTGGCCGCAGCCGCCGCAGGGCGCGGAAGAACGGCTCCCAGTACTGCGGTGCGCTGCCGTACCAGCTCACCAGCAGCAGGGTGTGCATTGCCTCGATCAACGCCGGATCGTCGGCGCGGTACCCGTGATCGCCGGCCTCGATGGCGCCGACGAGCAGACGATGCGCAGTGTGCACATCACCCTCGCCGTCTAGCATCAGGAACGCGGCGGCGTTGGCCGCGTGCAGCGACCCAGTCGAGTCCGGCACCGCCCGGCGGGCATCGGCCAGCAGTGTGCGGGCGTCCGCGGTCGTTCCGCCCGCCTCCGCGCCGATGTAGGCGGCCTCGGCAAGCCGCCGGCCCCGGTCGGCGCTGGTCACGCTCAGTTCAGCGGCGCGTACCAGGGATATGATCGCTGCGACCGCATCGCCGCGCAGCATGACACGGTGTGCGGCGGTTTCGAGCAGTTGCGCGACGGCCTCATCCGGAGCCACCGCGGCTGCGGCCAGATGCCACGCCCGGCGCTCCTCGTCGTCGACCAACACCTTGGCCAGGGCGACGTGCGCGGTACGCCGCTCCTCGTGCGTTGACATTGCCACGATCGCTGATCGGATGAGCGGATGCCGGAATGCGATCTGGGCGGTCGCGTCGTCCACATGCACCAGCTGCGTCCGCTCAGCGGGAGCCAGGTCGGCCAACCCGCCGCGGTCGGCGCAGGCGGCATGTAGCACCCGCACGTCACCAGTGCCCTCATATGCGGCCAGCAGCAGCAGACGGCGGGTCGGCTCCGGTAGTTCCGCGATGCGTTTCGCGAACAACTCCTGCAGCTGGTCGTTGAGCGGAACAACCTCGGGCTGAGCCGCCACTCGCTGGACGGCGCCTGACAACGTGGACGGCAACTCCATCAATGCCAGCGGATTGCCTTGGGCGAGATCCAGCAGCCGCCGCCGGATACGCGACGGCAATTGGGGAAAGGTGGCGTCCACCAATTGCTCTGCGGCGGCCTGGTCCAACGGGGCCACCACGACCTCGGCCAGCCCGCGCCGGTCGAGGTAGCTGGCCGCACCTGTTCGCGTCGACATCAGCAGACCGGCTCGGCAGCCTGCCAGACGACGAGCCACGAAGCCGAGAACGACAGCGCTGGCACGATCGATCCAATGAACGTCGTCGACCAGAAGCACCACCGGCGCCTCGGCGGCAAGGCTTTGCACGAGCAGAAGGGTGGCGTTGCAGACCAGCAGGGCGTCCGGTGCCGTACCGGCCCCGAATCCCAGCGCCACCTCCAGCGCTTTGCGCGGGCCGGTGGGAAGCCGTGATATGTCAGCCTGAACGGAAAGCAGCAACTGGTTGAGGGCCGAGTAGCTGACATCGGCCTCGAACTCGGAGCCCGAGGCCTGCAGCACCTGCATGCCCTCTGCGAGGGCACGTTCCGCCGCAGCGGCCATGAGCGAGGACTTGCCCACACCGGGCTCACCCGTCAGCAGCCGTGCGGCGCCTCCGCGCCCTGCCTGGCCCAGAAACGTCGAAAGCTGCTCTAGCTCAGCATCTCGGCCGTAAAGCCCGATATCATCCACATGCACCTCACGTTGCCTACTCCTCAGGCAACACGATCAAGCATGCGAGTGGAAGCGACATTCCTCTCGCATTCTTGCCTAATCCTCTCGGGTTCCCCCGGACGGTGGCAGGCGATGCCGCGAGGAACCGCCCCAGCAGGGTTCGGGGCGGTCCATCAGTGAGCCGGCACGGGCTGTCGCAGGCGGATCGCGTCGAGTCTCGGCGGCGCACCGAACTGGCGCCGATACTCGCGGCTGAACTGCGACGGGCTGTCGTAGCCCACCAGGCGGCTGATTCCCGCGATGTTCGTGGCGTCGCAGGCGAGCAGAAGCCGTGCCTGATGAAGCCGGATCTGCTTCTGATATTGGATCGGGCTCAGCGAGGTGAGCGCCTGAAAGTTGCGGTGGAAAGCCGAGACGCTCATTCCCGCCTGCTGTGCCGCCATCTCTACCCGGAACGGCTCGCGGTAGTTATCGCGCATCCAGCGGACAGCGCGAGTGATGTGGCTCAAAGTGCCGTCAGGTTGCCCGAGCTGCCGGATTGTCGGGCCCTGTTCGCTGGTAATCAGCCGCCAGAGAATCTCGCGCTTGATCATCGGCGCCAGCACGGGAATGTCGCGTGGGGTGTCGAGCAGCCGCAACAGCCGTAACACCGCGTCGAGCATGTCGGCGGAGGCCGTGCTGATGGCCAGCCCGGTAGGCGTGCCCTCGTCGCTGTCGCGCAAGAGGTCGGCTGGCGCTTGCAGCAGCAGGTCAGCGATAGCAATGGGATCGAGCGTCAACCCCACGCCCAGCCCTGGCTTGTCCGGGGTCGCGGCGCTGAAGTGCGCCGTGACCGGCAGATCCACCGAGACGACGAGGTACTGACCTGCCCGGTACTCGTAGATCTGGTCGCCGAGCCCGAAACGCTTCGCCCCTTGGGCGACGAATGCGAAGACTTTCCCATATGTTGTTGGCTTGGGGGGAAACGGCTTGTCGGCTTTGAAGATCAGTACCCCATCTATGGCCGTACGAAGATCGGGCCTGACGTGCCGGGCGATCAGGTCGCGTACCTCGTCAAGGGACATGAGCCGATTGTCCCACCGACCCAGAGTCAAAGAAAAGTCAGTTGATCATGGCTCGGATGCGTTGAGCAGAGCGAGGATGAGCAACGATGCCCTGGTCAGCGGCGCCATCGGCCGGCGCCGGACAGCCATATGATCCCAACCCCCACGCCATCCCATCGACTGCGAACGATGCCATGCCAGCGCCGAACAGCAGATGCAGACACACGGTGCGGGCCGCCCTGCTCGAGACGCGGGTACGGTGGCGGCGGTGCCGGTCGTGCCGATCGTCGTGGCGCTCGCCCTGGCACGTGCAAAGCAGTGCCGCGCACAAGTGGCAGGTACGGTCGGCGTAGCCAACTTCGCCGTCGACCCGCACCCCGAACTCCGACCCGCCGCAATGCCCGGGCCACCGGATGGCCGCCCGCCCGGAGCTCGCGCGGGTACGCGTCGAGCTCGGCCGCTGCCGTCTCCGGCCGCCGCTGCCCCGACCTGCCGATCGCCATCCGGGCACCATAGCCGCCTTCCTGTTCAACCTGTCGGATGCCGGTGCGAGAATGCCGCGCAACCCATCTTGGGAGGCTTCGTGGGGACCTGGGACAGCGGACCGTTCGACAACGACACCGCCGCTGACTGGTGTGGTGACCTCGACGACGCCGACGTGGCCCAGCGCCCGGCGCTGGTCCGCGGGGCGCTGAGCCGGGCCGCCGGCGAGGACGGCTACCCCGACGCCGACATCGCCTGTGAGGCGATCGCCGCTGCCGCGATCGTGGCCGCGCAGCTGCCCGGCGGGCAGCCGATCACCTCCCCGTACGCGCCGGACTTCCTACGCGACGGCGGCCGGCTCGATCTGCCCGACGACCTTGCGGTACTCGCAGTGAGGGCCCTCGACCGGGTCATGGCCGCGGACTGCGAATGGCGCGACCTGTGGCAAGACGACGCCGCCGCGGACGTCAACCCGGCCTTCGACACCGTCCGCAGCCTGCGCAGAGTCCTGACGGCGTAGCGGGCAGCTGGCGCAACGTCCGGCGGCACGCCGTTATCGCTGCGTACCTGCATCCGAAGCAGCCGAGGACCCGGCGATGGGCATAGGTGTGCCGTGGCGGCGCAGCGCCGACGAGTTCACGCGGATCCTGCGCCAGCACGGCCAGGAGCGGCGGCTGTGACCGACGTCGCCGCGGCGTGGCGCGGATCCCGTGAATTCCTCCAGCTCGAAATCGAGGGCTTGGGTACCGAGCCGGACGGACATCAACGGCCTTTTCACGGGCAGGTCGACAACACCACTCCCCTGAACGCCCCGTTACCTTTTTGATCGTCCCCAGCCGGGGACTGCTCGGTCGCCCGGCCCGGTATGACTCTCTGCCCCTGTCGTACGCATGATCCGGGGGGTGTTGTCGCCGGGTCGGGTGGCGTCGGCGGACCGCTGATAGGGACCCGGCCGCCCTGTGCTTGGGGTAGGTCTCTTCGTAACGTGGATGCCGGCAGTCCGGCGTCTGACCTGCGGCCGAGCCACGACGAGGTGGTGGGGAGGCGGGGAGTGCACGACGGGTTCGGCGTCTTTGTAGGACTCGACGTCGGCAAGGAAGGGCATCACGCGGTCGCGCTGAGCCGCGAGGGTAAGCGGCTGCATGACGCCACGCTGCCGAACACCGAGGCGGGGCTGCGCAGGTTGTTCGACAAGCTCGGCCGGCACGGCCTGATCCTGGTCGTGGTCGACCAGCCCGCCTCGATCGGCGCGCTGCCGGTGGCTGTCGCCCGCGCGTGCGGGCATCAGGTGGCCTACCTGCCGGGTCTGGTCATGCGCCGCCTGGCTGACCTGCACCCGGGCACGGCCAAGACCGACGCCCGAGACGCGTACGTGATCGCGGACGCCGCCCGGACCCTGCCGCATACGCTGCGCCGGGTCGACACCGGCGACGAGGCCCTCGCTGAGCTGGAAGTCCTGGTCGGCTACGACGACGACCTCGCCGGCGAGGTCACCCGGATCTCCAACCGGATCCGCGGTCTGCTCACCCAGATCCACCCACCCCTGGAGCGGGTACTGGGCCCGAAACTGCAGCATCCTGCCGTGCTGGAGCTGCTGTCGCGGTGCGGCGGACCCGCCGGGATCAGCAAGGCCGGCCGCGCGAAACTCCTCGAGATCGTCAAGGCCCGAGCACCACGCATGGGCGCCCGCCTGATCGAGCAGATCCTCACCGCGCTCGACGCGCAGACCGTCGTCGTGCCCGGCACCACGGCCGCAGAGACCGTTCTGCCCCGACTGGCTGACAGCCTGCGTGACCTGCTGCGCCAGCGTGACCAGGTCGCCGAACAGGTCGAGGGGATGCTTGATGCGCACCCTCTTGCCGGGGTCCTGACCACGATGCCCGGCATCGGTGTCAGGACCGCAGCCGGCATCCTGCTCGAAGTCGGCGACGGCACCGCCTTCCCCACCCCGGGTCACCTGGCCGCCTACGCCGGCCTGGCCCCGGTCACCCGCCGCTCCGGCAGCTCCATCCGCGGCGAGCACCCACCCAAGGGCGGCAACAAGCAGCTCAAACGCGCGTTCTTCCTGTCCGCGTTCGCCGCGCTGGCCGACCCGGCCAGCCGCACCTACTACGACCGGAAACGCGCCGAAGGCAAGAAACACAACGCCGCCCTCATCTGCCTCGCCCGCCGCCGGGTCGACGTCCTCCACGCCATGCTCCGAACCCACACCCCATATCAGCCCAGAACGGCGGACGAACCCCGCCTCGCTGCTTGACGAAACCCATAGGGACACCCCCCGCCGGTCGGCGAACCAGAGTGCCGCCCGGCGAGCACCACGGCCGTGACCGTGACCAGCAGTGCCCACTCCCACCGCAGCTGCTGGATCTCGCCCCGTCCGCGGCGGGAAGCCCTCGCCATCACCAGTCGCGCTCTGGGCGTGCCGGCTAGGGCCGCGGTACCCGGGTTGGACCGGCCAGCCGCGCCGACGTTGCCCGGCCACCGGCTCGACCCCCTACTCGTACGGGGCTCAGGGATACCGCGGTCACCTTGTATTCAGGGCAGCCTGTCTCGGTGTCGGTGGCGTCGGAGGTAAGGGCGTTTGTGGGGGTGTCGGGGAAGTTGAAGGCGGTGAAGATCTGGCCTGGGGTGACCGTGTCGGTGAGGTGCACGGGGTAGGTCACGGTCGCCCTCCGGCTAGTCACCTCGACGAGGTCGCCGTCGGTGAGCCGGAGCCGGGCGGCGTCGTCCGGGTGCAGGTCGAGCACCTCGCGCGGGCGAAGCTCACCATTGGGCGTACGGCGGCTCATCGATCCGCTGTTGTAGTGCACCAGCCGGCGCCCGGTGATCAGGACGTACGGGAAAGCGGTGTCGGGTTGTTCGCCCGGCGGCAGGTACGGTCGCGCGGCCAGCGCCGCGCGGCCGTCGGGGGTCGCGAAGGAGTCGAGGTAGAGGTGTCCTTCGCCGGGTTGGTCGGCGGCGCGGCACGGCCAGTGCAGCGGCCCGTCCCGGTCGAGTCGGGCGTGCGAGATGCCGGCGAAGGTGGGGGTCAGCGTGGCGCATTCGGCCATCGCGTCGGCCGGGGTGGGGCAGCCCAGTTCGGCCCCCATCGCACGGGCGAGCAGCTGCAGGATGTCGAAGTCGGGTTTGGCCTGGCCGGGCGGGCTCATCGCCGGACGGACCCGCTGCACTCGCCGGTCGAAGTTGACGAAGGTGCCGTCCTTCTCGAGGAACGACACGGCCGGGAACACCACGTCGGCGAGTTGAGCGGTGCCGGAGAGGAAAAGGTCGTGGCTGACCACGAGATCGCAGGCGGCGAGTGCCTGGCGTACGTTGCCGCTGTCGGGGTCGGTCTGGGCGATGTCCTCGCCGATGACGTACATGGCCCGTACCCGGCCGGCGATCGCCGCGGCGAACATGTCCAGAATCCGTAGCCCGGGCCGGGCGGGCACGTCCACTCCCCAGGAGCGCGCGAACCGGACCCGGATCTCGGCGTCGGTGACGTGTTGGTAGCCGGGCAGCAGGTCCGGCAGGGCGCCCATGTCCGAGGCCCCTTGGACGTTGTTCTGCCCGCGCATTGACAGCACGCCGCAGCAGCCGGGGGTGCCGACGGCGCCTTTCAGGATGGCCAGGTTCGCCAGCGTCCGGACCCCGTCGGTGCCGTGGGCGTGCTCGGTGATGCCGAGGCCGTAGACGATCGCTGGCCGTCGCGCGGTCCCGTAGAGGCGTGCCGCCGAGACCAGCGTCTCGGGCTGCACCCCGGCCAGCCGCGCCGCCTGGTCCACCGGATAGTCGCGCAGCAGTTCGGTCAGTTCCGCCAGCCCGCTGGCCCGCGTGCGTAGGAACGCCTCGTTGGCGTACCCCTCGTCGAGCAGCATTCGGGCGATGCCGTTGAAGACGGCGACGTTGGAGCCGGGTCTGGCCTGCACGTGCACGTCGGCCATCTCGGCGAGGTCGATCCGCCGCGGGTCGATGACGACGAGCCGGGCACCGCGCAGCACCAACTGCTTGATCCGGGCCCCGATCACCGGGTGGGCCTCGGTCGGGTTCGCCCCGGCGATCAGGATGCAGTCGGTGTCGTCGAGGTCGTCCACGGAGTTGGTGCCGCCGGCATGGCCGAACGAGGCGGTCAGCCCGACGGCGGACGGGGCGTGACAGAGCCGGGAGCAGTTGTCGATGTTGTTGGTGCCGATCACGACCCGAGCGAACTTCTGGGCGAGATAGTTCTCCTCGTTGGTCGCCCGGGCCGAGGAGATCAACCCGATCGCGTCCGGCCCGTGCCGGTCCCGGATCGCCAGCAGCCGGGTCGCCACGGCGCTGAGCGCTTCTTCCCAGGATGCGGGTTCCAGCGGGGAATCCCGACCGTCGCGGCGCATGAGGGGCGTGGTCAGCCGGTCCCGGGATCGGGTGAAGGCGTGCGCGAACCGTCCTTTGATACAGGCGTGGCCGCGGTTGACCGGGGCACCGTGCACCGGAGTGATCGCGGCGACGGCCCCGTCGCGTACGTGCACCTGCAGGCTGCACCCCACGCCGCAGTACCCGCAGGTCGTGGTGGTTGTCCGGCTGATCGGGCGCGGGTCGAGCAGCCCTGGTTCGGACAGCGCGCCGCTCGGGCAGGTGTCGACGCAGCCGCCGCAGGCCACACAGGGAGACGACACCCACGGTCCGCCGGTGCCGGCGGCGACGACGGTGTCGAACCCGCGCCCGGCCAGGGAGAGCGCGAACGTGCCCTGTACCTCGGCGCACATGCGTACGCACCGGTTGCAGGCGATGCACAGGTCCCGGTCGAGTTTCACGTACGGGTGGGAGTGGTCGACGCCCGCGGTTCGCATGGCCCCGTCGAACCGGCCTTCCGTGACGCCGAACTGCTGGCAGGCGCGGACCAGCTCGCTGCGCTCGGCGGGGATGTCGAGTGCCCGCGCGGGCAGTTGGGAGACGAGGAGTTCCAGGGCAAGCTGCGCCGATGTCCGGGCGGCCGGGTCGTCGGTGCGCACGACCATGCCCTCGGCGGCCGGTGTCGTGCAGGCCGGCATCGCTCGTCGGGCCACACCAACCAGGCAGACGCGACACGACCCCTGCGGGGTGAGCCGTTCGTCGTAGCAGAGGGTCGGCACCACCGCCCCGGCCGCCAGTACGGCGTCCAGCACGGTGGCTCCATCGGCCACCTCGACGGCGATGTCGTTGACGGACAGCCGCATCTACTCGCCCGCCATGCTCGTGCTGGCCGGCGGCGCCGCTTGGCGCAGCTCGTCCGCGTACACGCGAAGCAGGCTGCGTACCGCGCAGGACACCCCGCGCCCGAACGCGCACAGGCTCGCCACCGTCAGGACTTCCAGCAGCGGTTCGTGGGCGGCGAGCGCCGCCGCGGCCTGGGCAGGTTCCCGGAGCCGCTCGACAAGCTCGACGCCGCGGCGGGTGCCGACCCGGCAGGGCGTACAGGCGCCGCAGCTCTCCGCGGCCCCGAACGCCCAGGCGTGCCGCAGGATCGCCGCGGCCGGCACCCTCGTGTCGACCGCGACGAGGCTGGCGTGCCCCAGCGCGACGCCGGCCGCAGTGAGCGGCCGGGACAGCAGCGGCAGATCGAGCTGGTCTGGGGTGAGGAAGCCGCCGAGTGGTCCGCCGACCTGCACCGCGCGCAGCTGGTAAGGCTCCCGCAGCCCGCCGCCGAGCTCCTCCACCAGGCGGCGCAGCGGCACACCGAACTCCACCTCGTACACGCCCGGCCGGCGGAAGCGCTGGCTCAGGCAGACCAGCTTGGTGCCGGGTTCGTCCGGGTGGCCCAGCCGGGCGTAGGCCGCCCCACCATGCCGCACGATCCACGGCACCGCCGCCAGTGTCTCCACGTTATTGACCGCAGTCGGCCGTCCGAGGAAGCCGTGGCTGGTCGGGTACGGGGGGCGCGCCCGGACCGCCGCCCGCAACCCGGCCAGGGCGTGCAGCAACGCCGTCTCCTCCCCCGCGACGTACGAGCCGGCGCCCACCACGATCTCCACGTCGAAGTCGACCGGCGACCCGTGCACCCCCTTTCCCAGGTGACCGGCCTCCCGCGCCTGCGCCACCGCGGCACGCAGCCGCTTGACGGCCGTCGGGTACTCCGAGCGCACGAGGATCAGCCCGTGCCGCGCGCCCACCGCGTACCCGGCCAACGCCAAACCCGCCAGGATCCGGTGCGGGTCGTGCTCCATCAGCAGCCGATCCCCGTACGAACCAGGGTCACCCTCGTCGCCGTTGCCCACCACGTACCGGAGTGCGGGTTCGCTGGCGGTCATCGACCATTTCTTCGCCACCGGGAAGCCGGCCCCGCCCCGCCCGCGCAAGCCCGACGTGGCGATCTCGCTCATGATCTTCTCGCGGGAACCGGCCGTCACCACGCTGGGCCACACCGCCCACGGTTCCTCGCCACCAACCAGCCCGGCCAGCACCACCGGCCGCTCGACCGCGCTCGCGTACGGGATCTCCGCCGCCCGCATCTTCAACGGCTCGACCCAACCGGGCCTCGTCCGCCGCTGCGCGGCCAGCGGGTCACCGAACAGCCCACCCAGCGTCTCCCCGCTGGCTGGCAGCTCCCCGTCGAGCACGGCAGGTGAGTCGTAGCAGTAGCCCAGGCACCGGACGCCCTGCAGCGACACCGCCCCGTCCGCGGCGCACTCGCCCAGCCGCACGCCCAGCGCCCGCTCCAGCCGCGCGATGTGCTGGCCCTGGCTGCTCACAAAGCACGAGGTCCCCTCACACACCCGAACGTGCCGTCGGCCCCGCCGACCCTCGGCGAAGTCCGCGTAGTAGGTCGCCGAACCGGTCACGGCCGCCACCGGCCAGCCGAACTCGCCAGCGGCCCGCGCCAAATCCTCGGCATCGACCCGCCCGTCCTCGTCCTGCGCCCGCCGAAGCCGATCCAGCATCCGCGTGCCCGAACGGCCCAGGCGCTCCTGCAACTCGACGAACGCCTCCCGCGGCTCACCCATCACACCGTCCCCCGCGCGCCGCTGCCCCTGCACCTAAACTATGTCCGCTTCGAAGGCGATCGGCGCCAAATGGGCAGATTGCCCTGATCTGCTATGCACAGCGGCCGCTCGGGCGGCTAGGGCGTGCCCAGCCGGCAAGGACGAGGTGCTGCGGCTGATGGAGCAGCACCAGATCCGGCGGCTGCTGGTGATAGACGACCATCGCCTGCCATCCTCGGCGGCCTCTACTGCCGGGATGCTGCCCGGCTGTCCGTCGCCCTTGGGAAGCTACAGCGAACGGACGTCAACGTCTTTGGTGCGGTGGCGTAGTACTGCTCGCCGTATCTCGTCAGGTGCCCACACGAGTATCGGGAAGGCGACCAGGATGGCGAGTATGACGGGGTCGGGCAGGGTGGTGCCGAAGATCGCCTGTACCGGCGGCACGGTGACGATCGCGGCGGCGAAGGCGAGTTCGAACGCGATTCCCCACAGCAGGAGCCGGTTACTCGCCAGGCCAACGGAGCGTAGTGAGGCCCGGTCGGTGCGGGCGGCGAGGGCGGTGCCGACTTGACAGGCAACGATGCCGAGGAAGGTCATGGTGGTGGCCTGCCGGTAGGCGTGGTGTAGGGGGCTTCCGGGGCCGGTGGGGGCGCCGGGTCGCCAGCCGGCCCGGTAGAGGGTGAGGAGGAAGCCGGCCATGACGAGTGCGGCGGAGATGATGCCGAGGTAGCCCCAGGCTCTGATGAGCATGTGCCGGTCGATGATGGTGCTGCCGCGCCGGCGGGGTGGTCGGTTCATAAGTCCCGGCTCGGCGGGTTCGCGGCCAAGGGCCAGCCCGGGGAGAGTTTCGGTGCCGAGGTCGATGGCGAGGATCTGCAGCACGGTCAGCGGTAGCGGGACCGTTCCGCCGGAGAGGGCGAAGATGAGGAACGGGACGACCTCGGGTGTGGGAACCGGGCCGGGGTGTGGCAGCGGCTGCACGAGCTGCTGCTGGCCGAACTCCAGGCAGCCGGGAAGTTGGA
>NZ_VSFA01000125.1 GCF_008119785.1 Micromonospora sp. MP36
GCCCCGTCCGTGCGGTGCTGCATCTCGCAGCTGGGGCGCCAGCGCCGCCCGTTGCTCGGGCTGGTCGCCGTCCTGGATTCCCGCCACGAGCAGCTCGATGAACTGCGGGTTCCAGACCTGGGCCTTCGGCTTTGGGGCAGTGAGCTTGCCGTTGTGCTCGCCGGGGATCAGCTTCGACACGCCCTTCAGCGCCCCGGAGTGCGTGCTGGGCTTGCCCGTGGTGCTGCCGTATACCCGATGGACCAGGAAGCGCCACAGGCCCTTGGGCTGGCCTGTCTCGTCATCGGTTACGCCGTAGCACTCCGGTGTCTCGCCGCCTTCAGCGGTGCGAACGCGCACATGGCGTAGGCCGGGCAGCTTGCTGATCGGCTGAGGCTCGCCGGCGCCGAAGCCGAGGCTGTCGAGCTGGATGCGGCCGTTGGTGAGGGTGTTCCAGACGCCGCGCAGGTTTTGTGCATGGGTGAGCAGCAGGGTGTCGGGGAATGCGGTGCTGGCCTCATCGATGACATCCTTGGCGAACCGGATCACGTCGTCGGGGCCGCACTTGAGGTCCACGTTGACGTACCGCTTACCGATTTCGAGTAGCCCGGTGTGCAGAGGCTGCCAGGGCACCTTGGGCGCGCGGACCTGCACATGCTGACCGGTGGGGTCGATGAGCACGGCGACGGGGAGCTGCCGGGCGAGCCCCCAGACGCGTCCCTTGTTCTGGCGAATCATCCAGATGGCCAGGAGGGCAGGCTGGCGGAGAAGGGTATCGCGCGCCGGTTCAGGCAGCGGTTCGGGGCGTACGCCGAGCTGCCGGAACAGGTCATCGACGGCTGCGGCGAACCGTTCTCGGTTCGGGTCGGACGACTCTTTGCGCGGGGGGCGCTTCGGCTCGGCAACCGGGGTGACGAACTGGCTGAGCCGTCCCGTCCGCAGCAGGCCATGCCGGATGGCGAACTTGGGATCGTCGCCGCGTCGCCGGCCCTGATAGGCGTCGGGGTGGGCGATCTCGACCAGGGCGATTGTCGGGTTTGCCGCTTGGCCGAGCGCGTCGGCGATGTGCTCGATGCGGGCCTCCACCGCGGCCTGGGGCCGGCGTCCGACCCGGTCAAGGTCGGCGCGGATCGTCGGTGCCGCCAGCCGCCGAATCTCGACGGTTACCGCGCCAAGGTCGATGTGAGCCCCGGCCTCGTCAAGCTGCTCGGCACAGGGCATCGGGACACCGAGACGGGTGGCGAGCCGGTCGAGGGCGTATTGCGTGGCGCGGTCGGTGTCGGTGAGCAACTCGATGTCCAGGCGCGGCCCGACGATCTCACCGAGATAGGTGGCCGAAACCCGGCTCTCGCTGATGCCACCAAGCCCTTTGTACACAGTGCACTTTTCGCGGGAAAGCGGCGCGGCCGGACGGAGGTGTGGGCTGAGCTCGCTGATGACCCAGTCCATCAACGGCTGGCGATCGGCGACCGACAGCCCAGCGCTGACCTTCTCAGCTGAGAGCATGCCGGTGCTGTAGACCAGCGCAGCTGCGTCGCTGTGGCGCTGCAGGTAGTCCAGTGGCTTGTCGACCAGCTGCTGCGGGTCGGGCAGGCGGTCGAGACAACCGACTTCCTTCAGCACCCTCGCGACGGCGTCGTCCCAGCGTGGCCCATAGGTGTTCGAGCCGTCCCTCTCCGTCACCTTGACCTGCTTGATCCGCGCCGTGCCGAAGTGACGAGAGTTTTCCAGGCCGGCCATATACGGCACGGTCGGCGCCAGGTACACCGAGTGGCCGTGGTCGAAGGCGAGTTTGCCCCGCACGGGCATCCAGCGCCGCACGCCGTACGACAGATAGACCAGCAGCTCATCACTGGTGGGCAGGGTCTGCACGCTGATTCCGATCTTGACGGAGAACGGGGTCTGATCCTCAATCCGCTCTGGCGGCCAGGACATGACCTCTGCACCGTCGGCACTCGGGCAGCGCAGGAACCGCAACTCGTTATGCGGGCAAGTCGCGTCCGGGCGGGACAACGTCGCCGCGATCTCCATCGGGAGCAGCCGCATGGCTCGCTGCCGTTCCTCGGGCGCGGTCAGGTTGAGGTGAACCGGCGACCAGGTGAGGTGGCTGGCCTGCAGCTGGGATAGGGCCAGGGAGATCTGCTCCGGAGTGCCCTTCTGCGCGCGTACCCACGCCGCGACCAGGTTGAAGATGGCTGCCGGGTTTACCGCACGATATGCGAGCAGCCAGTCCTGGTCGTCGTCGCCACGTCCGGCGTACGGAAGCGTGACGACGCAGTCGGGAACGAGGGCGGTGATCGCGTCGTTGAGCGAGGCGATCGGGATGCTGGCGACATCGCCACCGCGCTGCGCCTGGGCGAGCCGGCGCAGCGGCTCCTTCCAGCGGCCAGGGAACCGCATGAGGTGGTAGGTGCGCTCGATCGGGGCTGCGGGATCGAGACGCAGGACGGTGACTGCAAGGTTGTCGTAGCGGGGTGCCATTCAGCGGTCTCCCATGTTGGTGAGGGCGCGGTACAGGGGCTGGTAGAGCGCCTGGACGAGATGCCGATCGGTATTGGCGCCGGTGTGTTCGAAGTACGGGGTGAGCACCTCGCGCATGCCGTGCAGCAGGCTGGTGCTGGCATCGTCGAGGTCGGTGTCGGTATCGCTCCTGTGGGCGGTGACCGGTGCGAAGGCGGCGTCGCAGAAGTAGACCTTCGCGGCCTGGCCGCCGCGTAGGAGCCGGCCCACGACCTGCCAGATGGTTACGAGTTGGGTCCAGGCCACGCGTTGGCGTTCGTCCGTGCCGAGCTGGCTGTAGGCGACCAGGGCGTGTAGCAACCGCCGCCATTGGCGCTGCGCGGCTCGGCGTCGCCGGCTGCCGGCACCTACGAGGCGTTCGTGTACCGGGCAGTCGTCGTCGAGCGGGTGCGGGCGTAGTTGTTCGAGGGCGTATTGGTTGATCCGCTGGGTGACGTAGCTGAGATCCTTCGGTCGTGGGTGCGGGCGTACGAGGAAGAACGCGGCGCCGATGGCGGCCACGCCGTCGTTGTTGAGGATGTTGTGCCCCCGCTCGACGGCCAGGATGGGGGCGACCAGCAGCCACGCGTCGTCGGTGCCGAAGTCCGCGACATCTCCGCGGCGTAGCAAATGGCCGTCGTCCCAGCCGGTCTCCAACTCGTCGTCGCCGATGAGGCAGCGGACCTGCCCTTGCCAGGAGGACTTGCGCCGAAGCAACTCGTTGGTGACGGTGCGAGCCTCGGCGTAGCTGCCGACCAGCAGCATGACCTTCTGCCGGCCGGGCGGCAGGGCGGCTCGTTCCCGCTCCAGGCGGTTCGGCTGGCCACGGCCCGCGCCTGGCTGGGTCAGGGCCGCGACCATCTGCCGCAGGGCACTCGCGCGCTCCTCCCCGTAGCGGCCGGACACCCAGATCGGTGTACTCCGTTCGCCCTGGTGCTGGATGTCCAGGGCGAACGTGGTCTCGGAGATGGCGGCGAGTTTTTGCGGTGACGGGCGCAGGATCGCCTCGACCAGCACGTCGATGTGATACCGAGGCGAGGTGCCAGCCCAGCTGGTCCCGGACAACAGCAGTACGTTCGGGCCCGGCCCGTCGGCGGGAAACAGGTCTGGCAGGCCAACCAGCAGGGCCCGCCCTACGCCGGTATAGCGGAAGAACCGGAACTCGCCCAGCTGTCCATCGCGGCGGTCGGTCTCGTCTTCGACGTACTGGAACCCCAGCACGTTGCCCATCGGAGACTCTGGCACCGCGACGGCGAGGTCGCTGGGCGGGCGGCGTACCTCCGCCGGAAGCGTGTCGAACATGTCCAGCTCGGCCGCGACTTCCGGCCAAATGGCGAGCATCAGGTTGAGCCGGTGTGCCATCACCGCTACGGCGACCGCCAGCTCCAGCCGCCACACGTTGCGGTCGAGCTCCGCGGGCGCGATCTTCCTACCTTCGACCAGCTCTCGATCACTCAGCTCGGTCAGCCACTGCCGGACGGCATCCTCCCGCGTCTCTTCCTCGGTGTCAGACAGCTGCGCCTCGGCCAAGGTGGCTAGACCCCCGGCAACCTCGCCGGATGCTCCGGTCGGGTCGTCGATGAACGCGTTGAACTGCTCGCGCAGCAGCTTGTAGAGTTCATCGTTGTCCCAGCCGGGGTCCGGTTTGCGGCCATTCGCGACGGTGTAGCCGGCCCAGTTCTGAGCAAGGTTGTTGAAGAGGGTCCAAGCGGTGAAGTAGTCGGCGTCGAGCCAGTTCAACACCGGCCGGCCGGCCCGGACCCGGTCTCGCTGCAGCAACTGGTAAATGATGTCGGCTGCGGAGCGGGCCTGGTTCAGTGCCGTGGTGAACCGGCGGATCTGCCGGGAACTGACCGGTGCTCGGCCCGTCGCGCGAAGCTTTTCCGCCACCCGCGCTCCGATCTCGTCGATCCACGCTTCCTGGCTCGGGCCAAGCAGTACCTGGGCACTGGCGAACATCTCATCGAGGTTTGCCTGCACCTGGTCGGCCTCGTCGACCAGGATCAGGTCACTGCGTCGCCACGCTGCCTCCAGGTACCGCATCTGTTCGTGGCTCAACGGCCCGGGCACAGGGGTGTGTACAAGACTCCACGGCGTCGCGATCCACACGTTCGCCGTGACCAGTCGACGTGCGGCCTCATGCCGCTGGCAGCCATACCACAGGGGACAGGTGCGACGGGCTCCGTCCCGCCAGCCATCCACCGGGGCGTGCGGATCGGTCTCGATCAGGTGTTGGCAGGGTGCCTCGCGTACCTCGAGGGGGATGGGGGCGCCCCGGACGGCATCGAGTGGGCAGGCCGTGCTGACCAGGTCGAACCCGTACGGCTCGGAGGGCAGAAGCCGGCCAGGCGCCGGCGGCTGGAGCCGATGGAGCCGCTCCGCATGCCGGGTTCGGTTCTGCCCCATGACGGGTGCCGCCACCACGCTGTCGTACCAGGACAGCTCGTGTGCCATGCGTAGGGCTGCCGAGTTATCGCCGACCACGATCGTCACACGGAGGCCATGCTGCGCGGCCCAGGTCGCCAGGATGGCCACGAGGGTGCTCTTGCCGACGCTTACCATGCCGACCATGTGCAGGATCCGGTCGATGCGAAGGGTCGTGGCGTCGCCGAAGGTGTCGTCGGCCAGCCGGACCTGCAGGGTGACGTCCAGCAGGCGCTCCCCCCATCGGTGAGAGGAACGCCCGGCTTCCAGGTCGGCGGCGTCCATACCTCGGGCGGTTTCCACCAACTCCTGCCACGTGGCCTCGATCGGTGCCCGGGTCCGGACGGCCAGGTCATGCAGAGCCGGCGCCGGCGCGGGTGGAAGGTTGTCCGGTACCGTCACGCCGTGACCACGCGCTGTCGAGCTCATGCGGTATCGGCCGGGTTCGGCGAACCGGACGCCGGCGGTGGCGAAGGGCAGGGGCTCGGTGAGTAGCTGCTCGTACCAGTCCCACCGGTTGGCCGCCACGCTGCACTGCCGGCGTACCGGTCGGCCGAGCGAGTCCAAGTGGTAACCCCGCACTGCCTCAGGGGCGGACCCGTAAGCCCGCAGCAACTCGTCCCACCCGTAGGGGCGTTGGCTGCGCCACAGCAGGGATCGCGCGTTGGCGAGCCGGACCGCCGCGTCGGCTGGTGGGCGCGGCACCGCGTCCCACAGCGCCCGGTAGCCGTCGAGCAACGCGGGTACTCCGCTGGCGGCTTGGTCGGCGGCGACTGTTTCCAGCAGATACAGGCACAGTTCGGTGTCCATCAGCCGGGAGGGTGAAGGCTGGTCGCTGGTCGGGGTGTAGTGGCCGCGGAGTGCGCGGGTGAAGCGGTTGCGAATGGTGTTGATCTGCCTCATGCCTCGGCCTCCACCCGCCGCTTCACGGCACCGATGAACTCCGCCTCGGAGACCGCCACGATTCGCTGGCCCGGCCGCACCTGGGGGCACGCCTTCCGCAGCCGTGCCACGTACCGCGGATGTGCCTTGACCTGCTCCTGGCCGATGACGACGTAGGCCCTCTCCGCCTCCGGTGGCACGGTGAACAGCCGCTCCCGCAGCCGTCGGGCGAGCCGTACTGGGTTGCGCCAGGCCTTGATGTCGGCGACCCAAGGTCGTTCCTCGAAGACCGAGATGTCGCAGGCGTCAAAGTCCGGCCACAAAGCGACCGGTACGCCGAGCTTCCCGATCGCGTCGGCGATGCGCAGCTCGGCACGACCGGGCGCGGTGATGAAGGTTCGCAGCTCGCGCCGCAACCACCACACGCCCTCGCTGGCGGGGTGATCTGTCCCGGCCGCCGCGGGTGCCGGGCAGGTCGCGTCCTCGCAGATCCAGGTCCGGTCGTCATCCAGTGGCAATCGAAGACCGCGGCATCCGCCACAGGTCCGGATCACTCCGTCGGCCATCGCCTCCGGCGGCGCCTCCACGTATGCCTGCCGCACCTCATCCGACAGCAGCGCCAGGTCAGGATCGGCCAGCCGCGCGTCGAGCTCCATCGCCGCGATCGCCGGCTGTCGGATCAGGAGTTCCCGGAATGCGACGTAGGACTGCGGCGCGTTGTGGGCCCGGGCCTTGTCCATCACCGCCCGCAACAGTGCGTTCTCACGGATTTCGCCTTCGACATCCCCACGGAGGCTGCCGAGTTCCTCGCAGGTCGCCGTCGGGCGGCCATAGATCAGCAGCGACTCGTCTGGGTCGACGTCGGCGCCGGTGAGGTCGATCTTCCAGTCGCCGAACGGCTCCTGCCCAAGCTGGAGTAGTTCCACCACGCTGGCCGGCGCGGGCGCGCCCTGATGCCAGGCGAGCAGGGTCAGCCGGTCCAGCGCGAGCTGCAGGTTCGCCGGGTACGGCAGCCGGAACGCGTCACCCGATGCGGCCTGCTGGGCGTACCCAAGGATCCCGCTGGCGAGCTGCGCAACCGCGATGTGCGGGTCCGGCAGCCACGCCGGGGTAGTGGGCGAATCGATCATGCATGCACCTTCTGTCAGAGGACGACGTAGGCCAAGGCATCTGCGCCAATCCGACTCGTCTCGGATGCGCAACCCTTCGGCCACGGAGTGCAGCATCGAGAGTCGCCGACGGACGGAATCATCGCCACAACCACTACTGATAAGCCGGCTTATCGGAGTAGTGGATACTGCAACGACGTGCGGTGCCGTTACGGTTCGGGGACTCACGGTAGAGGAGGTGTGAATGACTGAGGCGGGGCCGACCCTGAGCCTGCGTGATGTCGCTCAGCTCGCCGGCGTACAGCGTTCCGTGGTCAGCATGTGGCGGCGTCGACCCCAGGTCCGCGGCCGCCACATTCCCTTCCCCGATCCGGTGACACCAGCCGGCGCCGTGGAGCGGTTCGCACGAGACGAGATCGTCGACTGGCTGACGCGCACCGGCCGAGGCAACAACCCAGAGCACCGCCTGGACGCGCCGGCGCTGAGCGTCCCGGCGGACGCATCACTGGAAGATCTCGTGACCCTGCTCTGCCTCCACGCCCACGGCGACAGCGACCTCGCGGACCTGACTTCTGCCGAGCGGGAGAGGCTGGCTCAGCTCAGTGACCCCCGGGACGAGTTCCTCCTGACCGAGGTACAACGGCTGGCGGCCACCGACGAGATGTTGCGGTTCGTTGACGATCTGGTCGAGGCGTCCCGTGGCCTGCCCGAGGCGCTTGCCCGACTCGACGACGGGCCCGCGGGCCGAGAGCTCGGCCGGCGGGATCTAACAGTAGAGGCGATGGCGCTCGTCGGTGCCATCGTGCAGGCAGGGATCCTGCACCTCGATCCGAACGGCGTACCCATCGCCTTTGCCGACGGTCCGTCGAGCCTTGCCCTGGCGATCGCCTCCGGGAATCGCCTGCTGATCAGCGGTACTGGTGCGGCCGAACGGGCGTTGCGTCGCCGTGCGTTCCTCAACGAGCTTGACGTCGTGAACCGGGCCGACGGAGCACTGCTGCGCGTGCTGGCCGTGCTCGAACTGGAGGGTGAGGCAGCCCTGGAACGGGTCGACGATCTGCTGCTCGACCTCGGCCCGAATGAAGTGGCAGTGGTGATCGGGCCGGCCGGAACCCTATGTGAGCGGCTGCGCGGAGATGCGGAACGGTTTCGCGCCACGATGTTGCGGCTGGGTCACATGGTTGCTGCGGTCCGTCTGCCACGCGGAATGTGGCGGCGGGCACACCGCCAAGCGCTCGGCTTGTGGGTCTGCGCGGGCGGCCTCACAGCGAACCGACCGATGGTCGGGGACCTAAGCGCGCATCCGTCAGCGGACCTATCCATGGAGGACCTCGCCGCCGATGTCTCGGCCGCGCTATCCGGCGACACCAGCCGCGCGTTCCGCTACCTCCGAGGCACCGACCTGCCCGTCATCCTGACCGGTTCGCCGATCGTGCCGGCAGGCGTGCGGGCAGCCCGCTTGAGCACGTCGTCCGACAACCACCTCACTCGAGCCCAATCGGCGGCGCTGGTCGTCGCCGAGCCGTTGCCACCGCTGGACGTCCTTCTAACCGCCGCTCCGGGCGCGATCCTTCTGCGGCAACGGTCTCTGGGCGAGCTGCATGAGGCCGGCATCCTGCTGATGCGGCGTGGTTGCCGGATCGATCCCCAACACGCGGTGCCGGACGGCTCGATCCTGGTTCTCAGCGCTGACGGCTCAGCCGACGGCGTCGCTCTGGATCCGTTCGACGCCGCGCGTCTCTACCCGCGCGCACACCGTACGGAACCAGGTGATGTGGTGTTCATGGAAGGCTCTCGGCCTTGCGCACGTGTCGACGAACACGGCAACTCACTGGTGGCGTCCCCATCGCGGCTTCTGCGGCTACGCCCGGCCGCAGGGGTCGGCCCGCACACCCTTGCCGCCATTATCAACCACCAACCCGCGACCAGCGAGTGGCGGACGTGGAGCATCCCAGTTCTCGACAGAGCGTCGGGAGCGGCGCTAGAGAGTGCGCTGGTCGATGCTAGCGCCTACGGTGCGGCCCTACGCCAGCGGCAGGACGCCCTGCATGATCTGATCACCGCTTTGATCGACGGCGTGGCCGCGGGCGCGGTCAGCGTTGTTTTGCCCGGCAACACCGAGGAAGGACAGTAGAGAATGCCACCGCGTAAGAGGCAGGAACCAGCGACACCGTCGACCATGAAGGAGTTGAAGGACACCCTGTGGAAGGCTGCCGACCGGCTCCGCGGGTCGTTGTCTGCCAGCCAGTACAAAGATGTCATCCTCGGCCTGGTCTTCCTCAAATATGTGTCCGACGCCTACGACGAGCGCCGCGAGCAGATCCGTGCCGAGCTGACTGCCGAGGGCATGGACGACAGCCAGGTTGAGGAGCTCATCGACGACCCGGAGGAGTACCAGGGATACGGGGTGTTCGTTGTTCCACCTGCTGCACGTTGGTCATACCTGGCGGAGAACGCCAAGGGTAAGCCGGCGGTGGGCGATGAGCCGGAGAATACGATTGGTCAGCTCATTGACGAGGCGATGAGCGCGGTCATGGCCGCCAACCCGGCCTTGGGCGGCACCTTGCCTCGCCTTTACAACAAGGACAACATCGACCAACGCCGCCTCGGTGAGCTCATCGACCTGTTCAACAGCGCCAAGTTCAGTCGGCAGGGTGAGCACCGCGCGCGGGACCTCATGGGCGAGGTATACGAATACTTCCTCGGCAACTTCGCCCGGGCAGAGGGGAAGCGTGGCGGTGAGTTCTTTACTCCACCCAGCGTGGTCCAGGTGATCGTCGAGGTGCTGGAGCCGTCTCGAGGGCGCGTCTACGACCCGTGTTGTGGATCCGGCGGCATGTTCGTCCAGACGGAGAAGTTCATCTACGAGCACGACGGCGACCCGAAGGACGTCGCCATCTACGGGCAGGAAAGTATCGAGGAGACCTGGCGGATGGCGAAGATGAACCTCGCCATTCACGGCATCGACAACTCCGGGCTCGGGGCGCGTTGGGGCGACACGTTCGCCCGCGACCAGCACGCGGGCGTCGAGATGGACTACGTGATGGCCAACCCGCCGTTCAACATCAAGCACTGGACCAGGCGGGAGGACGACCCCCGCTGGTTGTACGGAGTGCCGCCAGCCAACAACGCCAACTACGCCTGGATCCAGCACATCATCGCCAAACTGAAGCCCGGCGGCAGCGCTGGCGTGGTGATGGCAAATGGGTCGATGTCGTCGAACTCAAACGGCGAGGGTCAGATCCGTGCTCGGATCGTCGAAGCCGACTTGGTCTCGTGCATGGTGGCACTGCCGACACAGTTGTTCCGCAGTACCGGCATCCCGGTCTGCCTGTGGTTCTTCTCGAAGGATAAGAAGGCCGGCAAGAACGCCGGCGTGGACCGGCGTGGCGAGGTGTTGTTCATCAATGCCACCGACCTGGGTTACATGGTCGACCGCGCGGAACGGGCGCTGTCGAACGATGATGTCGCCAAGATTGCCGACACATACCATGCCTGGCGGGGGACTGACTCGGCCGCCCGCAAGCGCCTGACTTACCAAGACATCCCGGGCTTCTGCAAATCTGCCACTTTGGCAGAGATCAAGGACGCCGCCTACGCCCTCACCCCCGGTCGGTACGTCGGCATGGCGGCCGCAGAGGAGGACAGCGAGCCGCTCGATGAGAAGATCGAGCGACTGTCGCAGGAGTTGGCGGCTGCGTTCGGTGAGTCGGCCCGTCTGGAAAAGTTGGTGCTAGAGCAGTTGGGACGACTGTCATGAGCAGTTCTTGGCCGACCCGCCGCCTCTCTGATTTGGTGGACAATGGCGAGATCTCTTACGGGATCGTCCAACCCGGAAACGAGACCCCAGGTGGCGTTCCGATTGTTCGCGTCAAGGACGTCCGAAACGGGGTTGTAGATGTTTCTGATCCGCTTCGCGTCGCGCCAGAAATCGCGGCGCAATATAGTCGGACAACTCTCCGTGGTGGGGAGTTGCTGGTTTCTATTGTGGGGACGGTTGGTGAGGCTGCCGTCGCACCTTCCTCGATGGCCGGTTGGAATGTTGCCCGAGCGATCGCTGTAATCCGTCCGACGGAAGTCTCATCTGAGTGGATACGGCTCTGCCTCCAGACGCAATCCGTCAGGAATGCGTTCGAAGCGGCCCTCAATACCACTGTGCAGGCGACGCTGAATCTTGCTGACCTCAAGCGTCTTCAGATTCCTGTTCCTCCTCGTGGGGAACGAGAATCGATCGCGGAGGTGCTTGGGGCGCTTGACGACAAGATTGCTGCCAATCGCCAGATCGCCCGTCTAGCTGATGGGCTGCTTTCAGGAATGTTTGCGCGGATGAGCGCTGCCGCGCCGCTGGGTCGTCTAGCCGAAATTGCAAAGGTTAATGTTGCAACAACGCGACCGAAGTCCGGCGGGCATTTGCGCTATCTGGACATCAGTTCTGTCTCAGTCGGCAGCTACGAGATGCCAGCGCCAATGAGCTGGGACGAGGCCCCGGGTCGGGCGCGCCGAGTGGTTCGGGACGGAGACACGGTGTGGTCAACCGTTCGCCCCAATCGGCGGTCGCATGCACTCGTGCTAGACGAATCCGAGGAACTGATCGGCTCCACCGGTTTAGCGGTCATATCGCCGGCCGCTGGACGCGTCGCTGGCGTCTACGAGAGCACTCGGACGGACACATTCGTTCAATATCTTGAGAGCGTTGCAGAGGGTAGTGCGTACCCGGCTGTCCGCGGCGAAAGGTTTCTCGACGCGCCTATTCCTAGGCTGGCGCCGGAAGTCTGGGACGATTTCGAGTCAGTAGCCTTACCTATTCGTCGGCGAGTAGGAGCCGCAATGCGCGAGAACCGAGCACTTGCAAATGCCCGAGACGAGCTACTGCCACTGCTGATGTCGGGTCGGATCCGAGTGCGGGATGCCGAGAAGGTTGTGGAGGAGGTGGTCTGAGTGGGGGCGCGGTCGGGAGTCAGTGAGGCCCACTGGGAGGCGATTGCGCTGGCGGCGCTGGCCGAGCAGGAGTGGGAGCCGCTGCCGGGAACGGCGATCGCACCGGGCACCGAAGGCGGCCGTGCCTCTTGGGCGGACGTTGTTCTACCTAGCCGCACCTTGGCGAAGATGCGTGAGCTGAATCCGCACGTTCCGGGTGACTACCTGGCGCAGGCCTTGGCCGAGATCGTCGAGCCGAAGTCGCAGGATGCAATCACAGAAAACTATCGGCTGCACCAGATCCTGACCAAGGGCTACCGAGGTATCAGCTACACCGACTCCGACGGGGTGGAGCAGAACCCTACCATCCGGTTGGTCAGCCACCGGCCCTGGGAGAACGAGTTCCTGGCCGTCAATCAGGTGACTGTCCGCTCGGTCGAGGTGGACCGGCGATTTGACATCGTGCTCTACCTCAACGGCCTGCCGGTGGCGATCTTCGAACTGAAGCGGGCCGCGGCTGAGAAGGGCGACCTACCCGCTGCGCACGCCCAGCTCGGCACGTACCTTCGTGAGTTCCCGATGGCGTTCCGGTTCGCGGTCGTGACCGTGATAAGCGACGGGATCACCGCTCGGTACGGCACCCCGTTCACTCGGCTGAACCACTATTCGCCCTGGAACGTCAACGACGACGGCAAGCCGGTCCGGTTCGGCGAGGTGGAGGACGACAGCCACCTGGGCACCGAGCTGGAGTTCCTCATCGACGGGGTGTTTAACCCTGAGCGGTTCCTCCAGCTCCAGCGGAACTTCACCGCCTTCGACGGCGGTGCCGACGGGTACGCGAAGCGAATCGCCAAGCCCCACCAGTACTTCGCCGTCACGAAAGCCGTCGGTACGACCGTCGCGGCAGTGAACAGCGATGGCCGCGCCGGCGTGGTGTGGCATACCCAGGGGTCCGGCAAGTCCATGGAGATGGAGCTGTACGTCCACCTGGCGGGCCAGCGTCCCGAGCTACGTAACCCGACCTTCGTCGTCGTCACGGACCGCAAGGAACTCGACGGCCAGTTGTTTGAAGGGTTTGTCCGGTCGCTGCTGCTGGCCGAGCAGCCGGTGGCGGTGACCAGCCGCGCCCAGCTGCGCGATGAGCTGACTCACCGCACCACCGGCGGCATCCTCTTCACAACCTTGCAGAAGTTCGGCCGCACCAAGGAGGAGCGCGAGGCCGGCGCCGACCATCCGCTGCTGTCGGAGCGGCGCAACATCATCGTCATTGCGGACGAGGCGCATCGTAGCCACTACGACGACCTCGACGGGTACGCCCGGCACATCCGCGACGCCCTGCCGAACGCCGCCTTCATCGCTTTCACAGGTACACCGATTCGTGGCGAGAAGGACACAGAGGAGGTGTTCGGTAAGACCATCGACACATACGACCTCACCCGGGCGGTGAGGGATGGTGCGACGGTGCCGGTGTTCTTCGAACCACGCCTGATCAAGGTCGGTCTGACGAGTGGCGTCACCGACGAGGACCTAGACCGGGCCGCTGACGAGGCCACTATCGGACTCGACGAGGTGGAGCGCGCCCGGATCGAGAAGTCTGTCGCCGTCATCAACGCCGTGTACGGCGCCCCTGACCGCCTTCGGGCCCTTGCCGCCGACCTGGTCGAGCATTGGGAGAACCGGTCAGCGCAACTGGTCAAGTTCATCGGTACCCCCGGCAAGGCGCTCATTGTCGGCGGCACCCGCGAGATCTGCGCAAACCTGTACGAGGAAATCATCAATCTGCGGCCTGACTGGCACAGCGATGCCCTCGATCAGGGAAAGATCAAGGTGGTCTACTCGGGGACAGCCCAGGACAAGCCTCCGGTCTCCCAGCACGTGCGTCGGTCCGCCGAGAACAAGACGATCCAGCAACGGCTGCGCGACCCCGACGACGACCTGCAACTCGTCATCGTCAAGGACATGATGCTTACCGGCTTCGACGCGCCGCCGCTACACACGCTCTACCTTGACCGGCCGCTCAAGGGTGCCCTACTCATGCAGACCCTTGCCCGCGTCAACCGAACCTTCCGCGGGAAGGCCGATGGCCTGCTCGTCGCCTACGCACCGCTGATCGACAACCTCACTAACGCGCTCGCCGAATACACCGACGACGACCAGGCCGCCAAACCCGTGGGCAAGAACGTCGACGAGGCCGTCGACCTGGCAGTCGCACTCATGGCCGCACTGGACCAGGCATGTGCGGGCTTCGACTGGCGGTCCCGCCTCGATGGCGGGCCGAGGAGCTGGATCCAGGCTGCAGTGGGCCTTACCAACTACCTGCGTTCCCCGCAGACCCCGGGCAACCAGATTGCAGAGGGTCAGGAAAGCCTTACCGAACGCTATCGCAAGCTGTCCAACCAGCTCGCCCGCGCTTGGGCACTGTCGTCGGGCAGCGATACCTTCGACGACCTGCGGCGCCGAGACGCGCGGTTCTACGAAGAGGTCCGGGTGTGGATGGGCAAGTTCGACGCCCAGGAACGCCAGGCCGCAGGCAAGCCGGTACCGGAGGAGATTCAGCGGATGCTGTCGGCGCTGGTGGCATCGTCGACTGCCTCCGGCGAGATCATCGATATCTACGAGGCCGCTGGTATCCCCAAGCCATCCCTTGCCGATCTCGGTGTCGAGTTCCAAGCCAAGGCGAAGGTAGCCACCAACCCGCACCTGGCGATCGAGGCGTTGCGAGCGCTGCTCGTCGAGGAGTCGACGAGAGTGACACGGCACAACCTGGTCCGGCAGCGCGCCTTCTCAGAGCGGATCGCCGAGCTGATGCGCAAGTACACCAACCAGCAGCTCACCTCTGCCGAGGTCATCGCCGAGCTCGTCGAGCTCGCCAAGGAGGTTGCCGCCGAGCGCAACCGAGGGGCGCACTTCACCCCGCCGCTTTCCGACGACGAGCTGGCGTTCTACGACGCCGTCAGCGCCAACGAGTCCGCGGTGCAGTTACAGGGCGAGGACGTGCTGGCGCAGATCGCCCGCGACCTGGTCGGCATCATGCAGCGCGACGTGAAGACCGACTGGACAGTACGCGACGACGTGCGCGCCAAGCTGCGGTCTTCGATCAAGCGGCTACTGGTGCGGTACAAGTACCCGCCGGACAAGCAGCCCGAGGCGATTCGCCTGGTCATCGAGCAGATGGAGGCGATGGCACCGCACTATGTCGCTCAACGCGCATCGGCTTGACGCCTGCGCATGTCCGGGGCGGTCACCCGAAAGAGGTGAATCTCGCCCAACGAAAGCTTCCGAACTGTCCTTTGGCGGCTACCGTGCCGACGAGTATTCGCGTGCAGTGACGATTAAGGAGCAATAGTTGTCACTCTGGGTCTATAGGAGCAATGAGGCCAGCACCGTCTCTGTAGAGGTTGCAGCCGCGTGATCTGGGATGAGGTCCGGAGGCAGGTTCTCCAGGAAGATGACCTGATCCTTCTTCAGGAGTGCCGCCTTTGCTACGAGGCCGGCGCCTGGCGCGCGGCATACATAATGGCCTTCCTTGCCGGAATGGAGGGACTGGAACGACGCATCGACGAGATGGCGGTTGGCGATGCAGCGCTAGGCAGGGGCCTTCGTCAGGCCCGAGAGTCTCCGAGTTCTAAGGAGGCAAGCCTGATCGACCTGGCAGCAAAGCACGAGTTCTTGACAGATAACGAGAAGAAGCGTCTGCATGCCGTCCGCGAGATGCGGAACGACTACGCCCACGCCAGTCAATTGTCTCCGAAGGCGTATGAGGTCGAGGTCGCCGTGCGTACCGTCGTGGATCTCGTGCTGGCGCGGCCGTCACAGGTTCTGCCGGGACGAGCACGGGCACTAGCGAGAGAACTTGCAACGGATGTTCACAGGCTTCCTCCTGGGGTCGATGCTGAGAAGCGCTTTGTTGCTGAAGTCGCGCCCCGAGTGCACCGCTCGGCCCGTGCGGTCATGTTAAAGGAGCTTTTGCAAAGCCGTGAGGAGACCGGCCAGCTCAATCGGAACCTCACTGCACGTGTGGTGAACGTCGCTCGACAGATGTTGGCGACATGGCGTCCAGATCTCGGCGTCGCCGCAGGGTGGAATCTCGACAGGCTTTTGTCAGAAAGCCCCGCTATGGCTGCCAAGGTCCTGATCCACCCCGAGGTGTGGTCGCTTGTCCCTACCGACTATCGATCGCGCGTGCTGGGGGCCGCGCAGAAGCACGAGCCTGAACTGTGGCCTGCCATGGTGCGAATTCTTCATAGCGGCATCGAAGTCGAGGGGCGTGAGATGCTGCTCCAAAAGATCCGAGAACTCCCCCTACACGACTGGCCGTACGCGTCGGCGCCGCCTCTCAAGGAGCTACTGCCCGCGATTCTCGACGTCTTCAACGGCTGGAGCTTGCAGGCGGCCAAGTGGACTGCCGACCGGCTGTCTGATGTCCCGGCAGTAGAGTTTGAAAAACTCGATCCCGACGAACGGTCAAGGCTCGCATCCGCGCTAGAACGCGCGGGTGATCCGAAAGCCTTAAACAGCTGGGGTGTTCGCGACGACATCAAGCTACTTGCGGCACGGACTGATCTGCCGCGGGACTTCCATACCCAACTGCAGGAAGCGTGGGCGCGGATCGGCGCAGAATCCGCAAGCGACGCTACGGCCGGACACAGCGAGGAGCCCAGCGCAGAGGAGTAGCTAGCCTGGGTGATTCACCGTGATCGCCAAGATGCGCTGTTCGTCGGCTGTAGATGAGCGGAAGTGCCTGCCCTGCAAGGGAAACTTGTGATTGCGACATCTACAGGTTTCTCTCTGGGGGAGGCACTTCCGAGGTGCAGCTTACGGCGTGGTCGCGGGATCTGCGGGTCACCGCGGGTGGTTCGGGTGTGGTGTCGCACGTCGGTGCGGCGTTGCTGCGGTTGCTGGCTGATCGGGCCGGGTTGACCGTGGCGTTGTCGGCGGGGCTGGCCTGGGCCGGCTGGTGGCCGGTGCATGATCGGGGTCGGGTGCTGGTCGACCTCGCGGTGATGATCGCTGACGGCGGGGAAGCGATCGCGGACATCGACGTGCTGCGCCACCAGCAGGAGGTGTTCGGATCGGTGGCCTCGGACACCACGGTGTGGCGGGCCCTGGACGAGATCGGCGCGGTGCAACTGCGGCGCATCGCCAAGGCCCGGGCGAAGGTACGCGCCCGGATGTGGCAACTGTTCGGCGGCCCACCGGCGGCACGGGCGGCGGGCCGGGACATCGGCACCGGCGTGGTGGTCCTCGATGTGGACTCCACGATCGTGATCGCGCACAGCGACAGGAAGGCGTCGCAGCCACCTGCAAGCACAGCTACGGCTTCCACCCGATCCTGGTGACCTGCGACAACACCGCCGAGCTGCTCGCCATCACGCTGCGGCCGGGCAACGCCGGCGCGAACACCGCCGCCGATCACCTCGACGTGCTCGCCCAAGCCGTCGCGCAGGTACCCGCGAAACACCGCCGCCACCCGCTCATCCGCGGTGACTCCGCCGCAGCCACCCACGCCGTCCTTGACTGGCTCCACGAGCAGGACAGCAAACGCGGCCGGCGAGTCGAGTACTCCCTCGGCTGATCGATCGGCGAACCCGAACGCACCGCCATCACCGCCCTACCCGCCTCGGCGCGGTCGCCGGCGATCAACAC
>NZ_VSFA01000126.1 GCF_008119785.1 Micromonospora sp. MP36
TGTCGTGCTCGAAGGCATCGACCGCAGGCGCCGGCTCTTCACCGTGTGCAGGCACGCGGTTACGGGGTTAGGGTGAACGCGTGACGGTCGACCTCTTCGCGGGGCTCCCGGTGAGCGACTACCAGCGCGCGCTCACCTGGTACGAGCGGCTGCTGGGCTCCGAACCCGCGTTCCTCCCGAACGCGACGGAGGCGGTGTGGGAGCTTGCCGAGCACCGATACCTCTACATCGAGGAGCTGCCCGAGCGCGCCGGCCATGCACTGCACACCGTGTTCGTCGACGACCTCGATCAGCGGGTCGAGAGCATCGCCGCCCGAGGGATCAAACCCGCCTCGCGCGAGACGTACGGGAACGGTGTGCGCAAGGTGATCTACCGCGACCCCGACGGTAACGAGATCGGCTTCGGCGGCGCCCCGGTCGAGTGACCGGCGCGTCCTGACCGCGGCCATGAGCGGCGAGGACGTCCGCGCGGAGCACGGCTGGCGCATATTGTGCAGCGGCGGAGCGCGTTGCGGTGCTCACACAGAGGCGCAAGCGGACACGGGCCTCCCGCTGAGCGTGGAGGCCGGCCTCACCTACGGCGCCGACCTGCCCGGCTATGGGACCGACCGCAGCGGCTGCTGCGGCGCTGGTAGCGTGTGTTTGCATTCCAGCCAGCCCGCCGTGGCGGAGTGTTTAGGAGCAACGCGTGGCAGTGATCCTCCCCGAGGTTTCCCGCACCCTCAACGAGTACCTGCTCGTGCCGAACCTCACCACCGAGGACTGCACCCCGGACAACGTCGACCTGTCCACTCCCATCGTGCGGCACCCGGTCGGCGGGTCCTCGCCGCTGCGCATCGCCGTACCGCTTGTCAGCGCGATCATGCAAGCGGTCTCCTCGCCCCGCCTCGCCATCGCGCTCGCGCAAACCGGCGGGCTGAGCTTCATCCACCAGAACCAGACTGTCGAGGCGCAGGCTGAGTCCGTCAGCGCGGTCAAACGCCACAAGGCGGGCTTCCGGCACTCCGACATCAACACGAAGCCATCCGCGACGCTCGGCGAGGTCAGCCGCCTGCTCAAGGCCGCCGAACGGGACGTCGCGGTCGTCACCGACGACGGCACCGCGAGTGGCCTGTTCATCGGCCTGATCTCCACCGCCGACTTCCATCCCCAGCGTCACGACCTCAACGACACGGTCGAGTCCCGGATGCGCCCGGCCAACGGTCTGGTCACCGCGCCACCGACGATCTCGCTGTCCGACGCGAACACCCTCATCTGGGACCACCGCCTCGACCTGCTGCCGATCGTCACCGCCGACGGTCACCTCGCCTCGATTGTGCTGCGTCGCGACTACGAGCTGCACAAACAGTTCCGCAACGAGTCCATCGACGACGATAAGCGGTTCCGGGTCGGCGCCGGGATCAACACTCGCGACTACCGCGACCGGATCCCCGCCCTCGTCGAGGCTGGCGCGGACGTGCTGTGCATCGACTCCTCCGACGGCTACTCGGTCTGGCAGCAGAAGACGTTGCAGTACGCCGTTGGTGAGTTCAACGGCACTGTCCCGGTCGGCGCAGGGAACGTCGTCGACGGCCGCGGATTCCGGTACCTCGCCGATGCCGGTGCCGCGTTCGTCAAGGTGGGTATCGGCGGCGGGTCGATCTGCATCACCCGCGACCAGAAAGGCATCGGCCGGGGGCAGGCTTCCGCACTGATTGACGTGGTTGCCGAACGCGACCGGTACGCAGACGAAACCGGCATCTACGTGCCGATCTGCTGCGACGGCGGTCTCCTCGCCGACTACCACATGGCGATCGCCCTCGCCCTCGGCGCCGACTTCATCATGCTCGGGCGCTACTTCGCGCGATTCGACGAAAGCCCCTCCAACCTCGTCAATCTCGACGGGCAGATGTTCAAGGAATACTGGGGTGAAGGGTCCCAACGGGCCCGGAACGTCGCCCGGTACGACCAGGGCGAGACCGAGCTGCCGTTCGAGGAAGGCGTTGACGGCTACGTGCCGTATGCCGGCAGCCTCTACCCCAACATTGCCCGTACGGTCGCGAAACTGCGCGCCACCATGGTCAGCTGCGGTGCCATCACGCTGCCGGACTTTCACCGCGACGCGATGCTTGTTCAGGTGTCGCAGCAGAGCTACGAACAGAATGGCGCCGAAGTCCGGTTGCGCAGCGGCTCAGGCGGCAGCGGGCAGTAGAAGGCCGCTTCGTCATCCGCACGGGCAGCCTGGGCACTGCATCCGCGTTCCCAGCACGGCACACCGCGCTTCATCGCCGCCTCGGCGACGCATTAGCGCTCGGTCCATTGCCCGGGGTGCCGCCCGGCTCAGTCGTCGGCGTCCCTGCGTGACGGCTTGGCACGCACACACGCATGCGTTCACCTCGGCGGTCGGGCGACGCATTCACATCGGCACGTCCGCGCGCCACCCGTCAGCCGGCTGCGCTCCCCGAGCGCGGTCTGCGGCAGGTCAGGGCGCCGCGGTGAGAGGTTTGGCCATGAATGCGGGGATTGTCCTGAGCCGCTGCAAACGCGCTGGGCGTTCCTGGCTGTCGACCGGCCGGTACGCTCGCCGCTGTGACTGACGCGCCAACAATCGGCAACGGTGACGAGGCTCCCAGCACAACGCTGGTAGAACGTGTGCTGGCTGAGGCTGCTGAAGTTCTGATCATCGAGGCGTCCGTTGACGAGCTCGACCGGCCCGACGCGGCTCGGATTGTGGTGTCGGGCAACGAGGTTGCAGAGCTGACTCGCCTGCTGGCTGTCGTTGACGGCGGCACCGGAGATCACTGTCGGTGCATGGGATGGCCGACAATCCTCGTGTCGGATGCCGCCGGCCGCGAGATCGCCCGCTGGGCACTGCACCATCAGACCGCTATTAGCGGCCTCGGAAATTGCGATGCGGAGCTCCGTGATGGCCCTGGCCTGACCGCCTGGCTGGCTGACCGAGGGCTGACCGGATCGCGCGAGGTCCAGCAGTTGTTGGCCCGTCAAGCGGCTGAGGAAGGGGCGCGCCGCGTCCAGTGGGTGAAGGCAGCGCCGCCAGCTCTTGCCGAGGCCGCCGAGGCGGCGTCGCGCCGAGAAAGCGGCGCGGAGGAAAGGCTTGCCGACCTGGTAGCCCGGCGATACCCCGATGCCATCGAGCGCATCCGAACGCTGGTGGCGTGGGCTGGCTTTCCGCCTCGCCACACGACCACGATGGGTGGCACCCCGTGGTACGAGCTGGCACCCGAGCGCATGCTGGTGGCCGAGCCAACCGAGTCGATCTTCAACGCGTTGACGTCGGCATCGTTGACTCCGAGCCAACTCGATGGGGCCGCAGAGCTGTTTACGTCCCTTGAGTGGATTGGTTCGCAGCGCGCCGACATTCCCGAGTCGCTGAGGTCTGTGCTGATCGCGCACGTGACGGCGACCGGGACCGATCCGATGAAGTTCCGGATGCGCCATGGATACGGCGCGGAGCGAACGGAGTGACGCCGGTCGGCGCGCCGCAGGGGCTATGCCCTGACCGATGCGCCCGGCGCCGCACACTCAATTCGGCTACTTGTTGAGTGTCACGTCGGCATCGACCGTTGCCCGCCGCAACCCACCACGGTCAACGCAGCGATGCGTCCGCCCGTACTCTGCTTCCGTGCTCCTCACCTCAACTGCGGCCCGCCCTCGCCGGCATCTGCACGCAGAGCCAGCACCCCTCAGGGTGATCGCCGGATTCCTGGCCACGCTGCTGCTCGCCGGCTGCGGGCTCGTCGCTCGCCCCCGCCCCGCCGCCACACTGCGGTTTGAGTTCGCGGCCACCACCGGGGACGGGTACATGAACCAACTGCTCACCATCTACAACGACAGCACCCAAATGCTTGCCCCGACACTGGAGTTCACGGCGCTCGACGCCACCCGAAGCCCGCTACCGACAGTAAAGGTCACCACGGTCTACGGCAGCGACCTGGGCAAGCTGGTCGTCCCACCGGGCGGTGGCGTCGACGTGCTGATCTTCACAGGCGAGGGAGCCCAATTGGCCGAGGATGTGGTCGTGTCCGTGCGCGCCACGGAGACGGTCAAGGCCCCAGCCGTCCATGTCGAGCCCGTTGTCACCCCCGTGGACGAATCCGGCCATGTGCTCGACCGCAACAGCCGGTTCACGGCCGTGTCGCTGTGCAATGACGACAGCGAACAAATGAGCGTCCGGCTGGTCTACATCATCTGGGCCTATCCCGAGGGAGACCAGCGCCAGCAGGCCGATCAGGTCGTACCGGTCGGCGACCTGATAGTCGTACCGCCCAAGCAGACCACTCTGGTGCCGGTGGCCGGCGAGGCGCGGACCGCCATGGCGGGCGCTGCAGGGCGCTTCCCGACAAGCATCAAGGCGTACCTCTCCAGGTAGCCAGCAAGCCGCTTCGACGGCCTCGGATCGACCGAAGAAACTCGGCTACGTCAGTACGTCGGCGCCTATTGTGGCGTTCTCGGTCTCGCGCCACTCGTACTCGGGACTGACAGCCTTGCAGTCTGGGCCGCGTACGCCACACACTCGCATCGGCACCCCCGCGCGTCGAGCGTTCGGCACGTCCATCACTCACGTGTCGATCCGCGGTAGAGGTGCGTGCCGCGGCAGCAGACCCAGCAGTAGAGGGAGTTCCTGCTCCGCACCGCGTCAGCCGCCAGTGCCGCCACCTCTCCGATGAGCTCACGGGCAAGCTCGTCGTCGATGGCTTCACCCTCCTCGGCCCGCAGCACGCTCCACCGCTCTGCCAGTCCGCCAAGCGCCTCGGCGTCAGCATCAGCCAACGCCTCTGTGAGATCGCGAGAGACGAGCAGGACCAGAGGGCTATCGCTGCCGGCGACTACGTCCGGGCCTCCCGCAGCGGTGGGTTGTTCAAGCTCCCGGTCCGTCAGAAGGCTCTCCCACTCCTCGAGCGTCGACCAGACGTCGAAGTTGCCGTAAGTCGCCGACTCGAAATCCTCACCTGGCCCGCTCCCGACAACACCGCTCGCGATCGTGTTGTCGCGCGCAGCGAAGAACTTGATGATCGAACTCACGTCGTCATTATCGAGGCTTGCCATCGGGGCACCCTTGGCAGCCGTGGCGGGGTGATCAACCGGCGCGCACGACCTGCGGCTAGATGTGTGCACGTGCGGTCTCCGTCGGCGACGCCTTCAAGCAGGGTGTCGTGGGCGCGTTGCCGCAACGACGAAGGTCCCGCCCTCGTGTCGTTGCGCTGGAACCGAAGGCGGGGCCGTACCTGGCGTCAGGGCTTGATGAGGACCTTGAGGCTCTTGCGGTCGTCCATGTCCTGGTAGCCGGCGGGCACACCGTCGAGGTCGGTGGTGGCGTCGAAGACCTTGCCGGGCTCGATCGTGCCGTCGAGGATGTCGGGCATCAGTTCCTCGATGTATGCGCGCACGGGTGCGGGGCCGCCGGCGAGGATGATGTTGTGGCGGAAGAGGCTGGCGTAGCCGATGGGGGCGTTCTCGTACTGGGGGACGCCGACGCGGCTGATCACACCGCCGGGGCGGACGACGCCGATGGCCTGTTCGTAGGCGGGCATGTGGCCGACGGCTTCGAGCACGGCGTGGGTGCCGTGGCCGCCGGTCAGTTCGCGGACCTTGGCAATGCCCTCGTCACCGCGTTCCGTGACCACGTCGGTGGCGCCGAACTCGACGCCCAGGTCGGTGCGGGCCTGGTGGCGGCCCATGAGGATGATCTGCTCGGCGCCGAGGCGCTTGGCCGACAGCACGGCCAGGAGCCCGACGGCGCCGTCGCCGATGACGGTGACGGTGCTGCCCTTGCGTACGCCGCCCTTGACGGCGGCGTGGTAGCCGGTGCCGAGGACGTCGGCGAGGGTGAGCAGGGACGGGATGAGCGCGGAGTCTGCGGCGACGGGCAGTTTGACGAGGGTGCCGTCGGCGAGGGGGATGCGGATCGCTTCGGCCTGCCCGCCTTCCTCGGGGATGCCGTCCAAGAAGTTTGCCTGGGGGTGGGAGCAGGAGGTCTGCAGGTTCTCGCGGCAGAACTGGCAGGTGTTGTCGGAGATGGCGAACGGGGCGACGACCAGGTCTCCGCGCTTGAGGGTGGTCACCTCGGAGCCGGTGTCCTCGACGATGCCGATCAGTTCGTGGCCCATCCGTGCCGGGCCGGCCTCGCGGGACATCGAGTGGTACGGGTGCAGGTCGCTGCCGCAGATGCAGGACGCGGTGATCCGGACCAGCGCGTCGGTGGGCAGCTTGATCATGGTGTCCGGGACGTTCTCGACGCGGACGTCGCCGGCACCGTGCATGAGGATTGCGCGCATCATCTTCCTTCGACTTCTTATGGGGATTGTCAGATGGCGACGCCGGCCCGGGCCAGCGCGTTGGTCGTCGTGGCGTCGCCCGGTTCGGGCGTACGCGCGGCGCGGCGGCGCGCGATGAGCGCCAACGCCACCGCGGGGACCACCGCCAGGACGACGATGACCAGGCCGACCGCGGCGGGGCCGGCGGCTCCGAGCGTGGAAGCCAGCGCCAGACCGGCGATCCAGGAGCCGACGGCGGTACCGGCGTTGAACGCCGACACGGTCAGCGCGGATCCGAGCGTGGGAGCCCTGCCGGCGAAACGCACGGCGAGGGCGATCAGTACCGGGTTCGCGCCCAGCCCGAAGAACCCGAGCAGCACGACGACACCGGCGGTCAGCCACGGCATATTCGATGCCAGGCAGATCATCCCAAGCAGGATCGCGGTGGCGACGGGCGCCACAAGCGTGACCACGTGCGGGTGAGCGTCGCCGTGACGGCCGGCGACCAGGGAGCCCACCAGGGCACCGACGCCGAACCCGACCAGCGCCAGCGGCACCAGTCGTGTCGGCACACCGGCCTGGTCGGTGAGCAGCGGCGCGATGTACGAGTAGGCGGCCAGGACGCCACCGGTGGTCGCCGCGCAGCCGGTCAGTGCCAGCCACAACCGGCTGGATCGCAGCCCGGCCAGTTCGGCGCGCACCGATACCGACCGTGTGTGTCCCTCCTCGTGAGGAACGTGACGGGCAATCAGAGCGGTAGCAGCCAGCGCCAGCACCGCGAGGGCCCAGAACGTGCCCCGCCACCCGATGAGCTGCCCTGCGAACGCGCCGAGCGGAACACCCAGCGCCGTGGCGAGCATGCCTCCGGCGTTCACCAGGCCCATGGCCCGCGCTCCACGCGCCGGCCCCGCGACGCGGGTCGCGACCACCGCGGCCAGCGCCCAGAACGCGCCGGTGGCGAACGCGGTGATCAACCGCGCCAGCAGCAGCACCGCAAAGCTGTCACCAACTGCCACGACGATGTGGCCCACCGCGAAGACCGCCAGCACGAGGATCAGGGCCACGCGCTGCGGCAGCCGCAGCGTGAGCATCGCCATCAGCGGCGCACCGACGATCATCCCGATCGCGAAGACCGTGATCAGCAGACCGGCATGGGCGACAGTGACCTGCAGGTCACCGGCGATATTGGGCAACACACCCGCCACGATGAACTCGGTCGTGCCCATCAGGAACGTCCCCAGCGCGAGAACGTAGATCAACAAGGGCAGCGCGGCGGAACGGGCCGCGCTTGCGCCGGCCCGGGAACCGCCGTTCAGGGGAGTTGTTTCGCCCTGCATACATGAACTCCTGTGCAGCTTCGGAAGCGTCTTCGCATCCATTTGAGCGCCGCACCCGGGCATGAAAAAGGTGGCGTTTATAGGGGGTACAACCTCTCCCCCCTCAAACAGGCTTGGCCCGGCTTACCGTGGGAACATGCCCGACTCGGCCGATAATCGCACCACTATTCGTGACTTCCTGATCAGCCGCCGCGCCAAGATCAGCCCCGAGCAGGCAGGGCTGCCTGCCGGTAGCCGGCGCCGGGTGCCCGGCCTGCGCCGGGAAGAGGTCGCCGTCCTCGCCGGCGTCAGCACCGAGTGGTACACAAGACTGGAGAAAGGCCACATCAGCGGAATCTCCGAAGACGTCCTCGACGCCGTGGCCCGAGCCCTGCACCTCGACGAGGAAGAACGCACCTACCTGTTCGACCTCGCCCACGCCGCCCGGCCGAAAGCCCGCCGAAATCCCCGACGCACTGAGGCAAAGGTCGAACCCCACCTGCAGTGGCTGATCGATTCCATCACGATGTCGGCAGCATTCCTGCGCAACGGACGCCTCGACGTGGTCGCCAGCAACGCGCTCGCCCGCGCACTGCACGAACCCATGTTCACCAGCGACACCACCACGGCCAACGGCAGAGCGAACTTCGCCCGCTACCACTTCCTCGATCCGGCATCACAAGACTTCTTCGCAGACTGGGAAGCCGGCGCCGCCGCGACCGTCGCCCTACTGCGCGCCGAGGCCGGTCGACACCCCGACGACCGGCTGCTGCGTGAACTCGTCGGCGAGCTCTGCACCCTCAGCACCGAATTCCGGGCGATGTGGGCATCACACGACATCCGCATCCGGCACGAAGGAGTCAAACGTCTGCAGCACCCCGTCGTCGGCGCACTCGAACTGACCTACCAGCCCCTCGTACTGCCGGCACCGTCGCGCGCCGTCCACGAGCTGACCGTGTACACCGCCGAGCCTGGAACCATCCACGAAGAGCGGTTGAAAATCCTCGCCACCTGGTCCGCGACCGCCATCGCAGAAGCCGCCCACCGGTCTGACTGACGACATAAAGCACCGGCTACAAGAACCCGGAGAAAGCTGCATCCGCTGGCGACCGCGGCACTCCGCATGATCAGGTGCACGCTCATCGACACGTCCGCGCGTCGCCACCCGTCAGCCGGCTGCGCTCCACGACGCGCGGCATGCGGCAAGTGAGGACGCCTAATCATGCATGTCGGACGGGGCTTCCGGAGGTTGGTCCGCGATGGCGCAGCTGACGGTGACGGTCCAGGTCGTCGGCAACCTGCTGGTGTTCGCGGCGCTGGGGTTCTTCGCCCCGCTGCGGTTCGCGGCGTTTGCGTCGGTACCGCGGATTCTGGCGCTCGCGGCGGGCTGCTCGGTCCTGGTCGAGGCCGCACAGTACGTCCTGCGGCTGGACCGGACGTCCTCTGTGGACGACTCACTGCTCAACGGTGAAGAGGTCCTCGCCGCTGATCACGAGGCACCCGAACATGTCTTCGAGAACAGCTCGTTGGTGTTTCGCCAGCGGATTTACGAAGACCGCAACCCCGACCTCCGCGACCCGGCACGCTTGCGCGATTTCGCGTGCTTTGCCGGGGCTGATCAGCGTACGCCGCGAGAACGACTCGGTCATCCTGGCCGCGCCGCCGTGTGAGACACCCCGCCGTTGGACGTGCCGGCCCACTACCCGCCCACCATGTGCCTTCACCAAAGCCGACAGCAGATCGAGCTTCGCGCCGAACCCCTTATCCTTCGCAGAGAACAGGCCAACGAGCACCACGTCGGCGCCCGCCAGTATGGAGACCGGTGGCCAAGTCGGATCCCGCCGCACGGGAGCATGGTGCCAGACGCCTCACCGGCATCCGCCCGTGCTCACGCGAGGAGGCGCTGGAGTGGGCTGCCAAGTTCGCTGTCGCCTGCCGCTGCGCGCAGGAGGTCCGGGAAATCATGTTCGACCCGCTCGTCTGATCGAAGGAGACCCGCCCCGGCCACAGCAAGGTTTGCCCTGGGCGGCTCCAAGCATCACAGGCCGCTCGTCGGCATGTTCGAGCGTCGGCCGCGCCGGTTCGCCGTATCGCTTCAGTAGCGCGCGGATCGCGGATGCGCGGACGTCCCGAGTCAGCGCCCTCGTCTGCCACCATGGGCTCGTGAACGAGCAGATCACGCCGATCCGTCGCACCAACAACGCTGAAGCTGCCGTGGCCTGGTATGCGAGGCCGGGCTGGCTCATACCAAAAGCGGTCGGTGCGCTGCCGACCAAGTGGCTCGCCCACCCCCCCCGCACCGCTAACGTGACCATCCCTACCGTTCTCGGCGAGGAAGTTGCGTCGTGAACGCCGACGCGATCAGACTTCGCCGCGGACAGCACCGGCAAGGAGCGGACGTACTGATCGCGAGCCACGCCGCCTACCCGGCATTCCGCCACGTCTTCCCTGACCCTCGGCGCCGCTTGCAGGCACTGCGTCCCTTCTTCGAAGCCACCGTGCGCGACGCGATCCCATTCGGCTCCGTGTACGCCAGTATCGATGCCGGCGCAACGGCCGCCGTCGCGGTCTGGCTGCCTCCGGGCGCTTTCCCCTGGACCGGCACCCGGCAGGCGCGGGCCGTGCCGGCACTCATCCAGGCCATGATCGCCGCGCCCCGGTCATTCCCCGCCTTCATGCGCCTTGGGTCCAACGCCGCACGCGCACACCCCACCGAGCCGCACTGGTACCTCGTCGTGCTCGGAGTACGTCCGAGCCACCAGGGCCACGGCCACGGATCCCGGCTCGTCGCCGCGGGACTTCGACATGCCGACCGCGCCGGCACCGCCTGCTACCTGGAGACCTCCGACCCGGACAACGTGGCGTTCTATGAGCGGTTCGGCTTCACCGTCGTCGACGACGCGTTGCCCCTCGTGCCCGGCGGCCCGACCCACATCGCAATGCGCCGCCCACCGGTCAGGTAGCGACCGGCACGTCATGGTTCGAGCGCTCCGCAGCGTCCGCCCTGGCGCCTGGTGAGCGGGGCCCACCACCCGTACGAGCCGGTACTTCCATGCCAAAATCCGGCATGACGATTCGCCGTGCCGTGCCCGATATCACCACCGCCGACCCGGTCGCGAGCAGCAGCTTCTACCAGCTTCTGGGCTTCCGCGAAGAGATGAACCTAGGCTGGGTGGTCAACTTGGTCTCACCGTCCAACCCCACCGCCCAGGTCATCCTCATCACCGAAGATGCAGCGGCCTCCGTAAACCCGGACCTCAGCGTGGAGGTCGATGACGTCGACGCCGCCTACGAGGCGGTACGCGCGACGGGCGCAGAGATCGTGCACCCGATTACCGACGAGCAGTGGGGCGTCCGGCGCTTCTTCGTCCGCGACCCAGACGGCAAGGTGGTCAACGTCGTCAGCCACCGCTGACCGGCAGAAGGGCCAACGGCCTACCGTCCCGACAAGCCTCCTCGCGTCTGTCGAGCTGGTGACTCGTGCGGAGCCTGACGTCTCCGCCGGTCAACGAGCGCCCTAGAAGCGGCAGATCAGGAAGTCTGCGGCGGTCGGCGGTGACGGCAAGGCCCAAAGTCGGGCCGGCACCTGCACTGCTGGCATGATCGTGGCCATGTGGTTGGAGACGCGGTGACGGCTACGTCAATTCCTGGAGTGGCGCCGGCACACGGTTCGCTGGCGATCTATCCCGGTACGTTCGATCCGTTCACCCCGGGGCACCGCGACCTTGTGGCCCGCGCCCGGGTGATGTTCGACCAGGTCATCGTGTTGCTGGCGGTGAACGCCGACAAGCGACCAACCGCCGAGGCCACTGTCAGGGCCGCACGCGTGCGCGACGCCATGCCGGCAGCCTGGGGCAATGTCGAGGTGGACACCTGGACCGGCCTGACCGCCGCCTACTGCGTGCGCCGCGGCGCCACGGTCATCGTCCGCGGCGTACGTAGGGCCGCGGACCTTCGCCAGGAGTACCAGCTCGCTGCGATGAACGAGCAACTCGGCATTCAGACCGTCTGGCTGCCGTCCCGTCCGGAGCTGGCCGCCACTTCGTCCACGGTCGCACGCGAATACCGCTCGGCACGGGGGGAAAGACCACTGCGCCCTCAATCCAAAAATGCTCGTGACGCACCGTGACGCCCGGGCGGCGGCAAAATGAGTTCACCGAGGCTGGAGCAGCCCACGTTTGGCCATATACGCTCGCAACGTCTCGGCGTCCTCGGCGGACATCAAGCGGCGTGGGATCACGGTGGCCGGCATCCGGCCGACGTACACGATCCAGAATTCAGGGGTGTCCTTAACCTGGGCGACCCCGTCCCAGGCGATGCCACCGGACTCTGAGCCGCTGCGCATAATGATGTTGTCGTCGGTGATGTCGTAGGTGCCCTCGACAGCGTAGCGACTGGAGCGGCGCCGGGCGCGCAACCGCACCAACGGCGCGTACAGCATCGACAGCAGGCCACCCACGACCATCGCCATGCACAGCGGCGAGATCTGGTCGCCCCAGGCGAACCCCCGCGAGACGGCGAAACCGATCGCCCCGACCGCCGCCAGCACCGCGCCGATATAGCCGTACTTGCGCAGCCGAACACTGCTGAGCGCAGCGGCCACGCGGCCGGGGTAGGCGGGATCGGCTGGGACGTCAAAACGGATGTGCACGCCAGAACGATAGTGCCCCCACCCGCCTCCGGGCAGCGCCTGGCTCGCGCCCCGCTGGCCGGATCGTCGGGGGCCGCCCGTTGTCAGCGGCATGACCGTGTGCCACGCGGGCAGCGGCACTACAACTAGCGCGACGCGATATGGGGTTCTGCTCATGGTTTTCCCGCGATGGCCGGCACCAGCTACAGGTACTACTTGTCACTTTGCGATGTTGTCGGCCGGTTCCGTGGACGGGTGGAGCAGCGGCTACAGGGCGGCTTCCAGCGAGAGGTCGCTGCCGCGCCAGGTGGCCGCCAACTCCTGCAGCGGCAGGTTGAGCGCCTCACCGAGGCAGATGATCGTGCCGAATCCGGGAGAGGGTAGCCGTCCGGTCTCGATCTTGCGCAGGGTTTCCGGCGAGATGCCAGCCGCGTGCGCGACTTCCGCTAGGTCGCGTCCCGCTCGCGCATGGCGCAGCAGGGCGCCGAGGCGCTTGCCGGCTTCGATCTGCTCAGGTGTGAGCGGTTGGCGGACCATGCTCCCAGGATATGACTGGTATTACTATACCGGCAAGTGCTAGCGTGCCGGTATAACTATACCGACACCTTGTGACGCGAGGTATTCGTGATTGAACTGAAGACGCCTGCGGAGATCCAACGCATGCACGTGGCCGGGCGTTTCGTCGCCGAGGTGCTCTCCGAGGTCGGCCTGCTCGCCGAGGTGGGCGTCAACCTCTTGGACTTGGAGCACCACGTGCGCGGCATGATCAAGCGGTGCGGGGCGGAGTCGTGCTACTGGGACTATGCGCCGTCCTTCGGGCGCGGCCCGTTCCGCAACGTCATCTGCCTGTCGGTCAACGACGCGGTCCTGCACGGCCTACCCCACGACTACACGCTGCGTGACGGCGACGTACTCAGCGCGGACCTCGCGGTCCGCGTCAACGGCTGGGTGGCCGACTCCGCGCGCACGATCGTCGTCGGAACCGCCGTCGAAGAGGACCTGCGGATCATCCGCGCCACCGAGGAAGCGTTGGAGGCGGCGATCGAGGTGGCGCGTCCGGGCAACCGCCTTGGTGACATCTCGGCGGCCATCTGGGCGGTAGCCAACGACTACGGCTATCCGGTCAACACCGAGTTCGGTGGCCACGGCATCGGCCGCACCATGCACGAGGATCCCCATGTTTCGAACAAGGGCCGGGCAGGGCGCGGCCTCACGCTCCGGCCGGGCCTGACCCTCGCGCTCGAACCCTGGTTCGCCCGCACGACCGACCGGATCGTCTATGACGCCGACGGCTGGACCATCCGGTCGGCCGACGGCTCACGCACGGCCCACTCCGAGCACACGATCGCCATCACCGAGGACGCCCCCTTGGTGCTCACCCGGCGTGAACAGGAGGACCCCGTAACGAGGGGTGATTCCGCCAGTCGTCTATCCACAAAGGACGCCTAGCACGCCAACGGTGCATTGTGTAGTTGATGTGTCAGCTGCGAGTGCCGTCTCGCTCGGCGGTTCCGCTCGTCGGTGCCGTGAGCAGACTGTAGGCCATTGGCGGCCGGTCAGGTTGGTGTGGATTGGAGGGCGTCGGCGACCGGGCGGCGGGTGGCGGCCAGGGCGGGGATGGCGCTGAGTGCGGCGACGGTGAGCAGGACCGCGAGTACCAGGGCCAGCATCCAGGAGGCGGGTGCGTACTGCGGGTCGCCCGTACTGGCGACCAGATACAGCCCGATGCCGGCCGGGACCCCGAGGGCGACGCCGGGTATCGCGGGAAGAAGCTGCGCCACCGCCATGCCCGCGGTTATTTGTCCGGGTGTGGCGCCGAGCGTGCGGGCGACGGCCAGCGGGTGGCGGGCGTCGAGGACCGCGGTCCAGGTGCTCACGATGGCGTTGATGAGCGCGAGGACGCACAGCACGACGATGACGAGGAACATGGCCTGGAGGGTCCGCGCGCTCTGGGGGTTGGCCAGCTCCGATTCGCCGAGCTTGACCCGCGGGTCCTGCGCCAGGCCCATGAGCAGGGCGGCGACCCCGGTCGTGGTGATCAGGGTGTTCACCATGACGAGGCGGGCGCGGCGGGGGCGGCGGGCGTTGATGCGTATCCCGATCAGCAGGGCGGCGGGCATTCGGCGGGACAGCCAGACGCGCCACCCGCGGCGTCGGGGTGGCGTGGCGGCGTCGGCCAGCGCGTGGACGGTGTCGGTGGTGGCGGCGCGTAGCACGGGTGCCAGCGTCGCCACGGCGGCGATCGCGAGGGCGAGGGCGGTGGCGGCGAGCACGGTGCGCAGCGCGGGTGGATGGGTGCCGGTGGAGCCGAGGAGCCCGGCGCCGGGGTTGGTGAGTGCGGGTGCGGCGAGCCAGCCGGCGGCCAGGCCGGTGCCGGCGGCAGCGAGCCCGATGACGAGGTATTCGGCGAGGTGGACGGCCGCGATCATGGCCGGTCCGGCGCCGACGGCCTTGAGTAGTCCTACCCGGCGGCGTTGGTCGACGACGCGGCCGGCGACGATGTTGGCGACGCTGGCCACCGCGAGGACGGTGAGCAACCAGCTGCCGACCAGTAGCGCCAGGCGCGCCTGTTTGACGAGCTTGCCGTCCGCGTCGGCGATCTCCATCCAACTGGTGTATTCGATCCCGCCCACGCTCTTGTGGGTAAACGAGGTGCTGGCGTGCGGGTCGGCGTATTTCAAGTTCAGCGTGTACGACAGCGGCCGCGTGCCGGCCAGCGCACTGATCTGGCTACGGTCGACCCATACCAGGCCGGCGAACTCGGTCAGAGGGCTGCCCTCATCAGCGCGCCAGTCGGCGCGCGGGTAGACGGCCCTGGCGGCGGTGACCGCGGTCCCGACCACCCGCAGCGGGTGGCCGTTGATGTCGACGGTGTCGCCGATGTGCACGCCGAGGGCGTTGGCGAAGGTGGGCTCGACGACCACCCCGCCGGGGCGTACCCAGGTGCCGGCGGTCACCGCGGGCCGGTCGAGCGCCGCCGGGGAGTTGTCCCGGCCCGCGACGACCGCGGGCACGGTCCTGCCGCATGCGGTCAGCATCAGATAGGCGATCGGGTACGGTCCGCTGTGTGCGGTGACACCGGGCGCGGTGGCCAGCGGCGCGAGGGCGGCCAGGGCCTCCGGGCCCGTCGCTCCCGGCATCGCCACCACGTCGGGGCCCGCGGTGGCGGCCCGGGTCCGCTCGTACGGTTGGGCGAGAGCATTGTTCAGGGCGAGGCCGAGAGTCAGCGTCGCGGTCGCGGCGCTGATCGCGAGCAGCAGCAGTACGGTCTCGGTGCGCCGCCGGCGCAGGTCCCGCACCATCAGCCGGCACACCAGCAACAGACGTCCGGCCACCTCAGCGCCACCCGCCATAGACCGTGCCCGCGCCGGCGGCGGTTTCGGCGAGTTGGCTGTCGTCGGCGAACGACCCGTCCCGCATGGAGATCACCCGGTCGGCGACCGCGGCGATGCGCGCGTCGTGGGTAACCACCACCAGCGTCTGCCCCGCCGTACGCAGCTCCTCGAACAACCGCAGCACCTCCAGGGTGGCGGCGCTGTCCAGGTTCCCGGTGGGCTCGTCGGCCAACACGACCAGCGGCTCGTTGCTCAACGCGCGGGCGATGGCGACCCGCTGACGCTGGCCGCCGGACAGCGCCGACGGCAGGTGCTTGGCGCGGTCGGCGAGCCCGACCCGGTCCAGCAGGTGCATGGCCCGCTTGCGGGCCCGGCGGGGAGACCACCCGGCCAGCAACGCGGCCAGCTCGACGTTCTCCACCGCGGTCAGCTCGTCCATGAGGTGAAAGGACTGGAAGACGAAGCCGATGTGGTGGCGCCGCAGCCGGGCCAGGTCGCGTTCGCTCATCCCGTCGATCCGGTGCTCGGCCAGCCAGATCTCGCCGTCGGTCGGGCGTTGCAGCCCGCCGAGCAGGTGCAGCAGGGTGGACTTGCCGCAGCCGCTGGGACCCATGATCGCCAGCGTCTGCCCGGCGGGCACGTCCAGGTCGACCTCGTCGACCGCGCGGACCAGTGCGCTTTCTCGGCCGTACCACCTGGTCACCCCGCGCGCCCTGAGCAGCGCCGACCCGGTCATGCGGCACCACCGGGCATGTCCTCGCGGCCCTCGCTCCGCTCGGTCATCGGCTCCCCTTCCGTTCAGTCCGGTCGCGTTCGGTCCACATCCGTTCGCACGCTTCCAGCCAGTCCAGGTCGGCCCGTAGCCGCAGCACGACCCCTTCCAACAACAACCCGACGACCGGATCCACCGACCGCTCCATCGCAGCCCGCTGGGTATCCCGCAGCCGGCGTAGCAGCTCGCGCCGCTGCGCATCGATCAGGGCCACCGGATCGGCCAGCCGGGCGGCAGCGGCCGCCACCAGCTTGAGATGGAACTCGCTGAGGTCCGGCTTCGGCCAAGTCACCTCGGCCAGCCACGCGGCGACCCGCTGCTGCCCCGCCGAAGTCAACGCGTACACCCGCCGGTCCGGCCGGTCCGGCAGTCCCTCGGCCCGCTGCGAGGTCACCAGCCCCGCCTTGGCCAGCCGGGACAGCGTCACGTAGATCTGCCCGGCGTTCATCGCCTCGCCGAGCGGGCCGAGCGCGCCACGCATCCGGCTACGCAGCTCGTAGCCGTACGCCGGTTCCTTCGCCAGCATGGCCAGCACCACGTCCTGCACCCAGCACACCCTCCGTAGATCGACAATAGATAACCGCTATCCATGACGCTGTCAAATCGGGAGGGGCGTGCCGCAACAGACCCTTGTAGGTTCTCAATCCTGATGGCGGATTCTCATGATCTTGCCGGGCCGCACTGGCGGATCCGCCATGATCATGAGAGTCAATGGGCGTGGCGTGGCGCTCGACCTGACCGCCAAGAATGGCGCAAGCCCGCACGGGCCCCGCTCAGGGGCGATGCCTAGGGCGTGCCGGGCAGTCGAACCGTGACGAGAAGACCGCCGTTGGGGCTGGGCACGAGGTCGAGGGCCCCGTCGTGGGCGCGGACGATGCTGTGCACGATGGCCAGGCCGAGGCCGACGCCGGGGTGTTCCTCGGTGCGTACACGTTCCGTTCCGCGCTGGAAAGGTTCGGTGAGGGTCGGTACCAGTTCCGGTGGGAGCCGGCGACCCGTGTTCTCGACCCGCAGCACGCTCGTGTCGCCGTC
>NZ_VSFA01000127.1 GCF_008119785.1 Micromonospora sp. MP36
TACTTCCCGTTGTTCGGTACCGGGTGCATGACGGTCAGCGTCATGCTGTTGTTCTTGTAGGACACCCGGAACAGGTAACCGCCCACGTTCAGGGCTCGGTTCTCGGGCAGCGCGTGGAAGGCGCCCTTGATCGAGCTACCGCTCATGATCGTGAACACGGTGCCCGGGGTCAGCGTGCCCCGCACGTCCAGGTCCAGCTCGCCGTCCAGCACCAGCTGGCCCGCCGCCCGGACGCTCGTGTAGTCCCGGTCGCCGGAGATCGTGACGGCGACGCGACCCTGCCTGCCGACGGTCACGTTCCCGCCGACGTTCAGGACGTTGCCCGCGGAGGTGCCGGTGAGCTGCGCGGCCTCGTCGGACGCGAGCCCGGGCCGCAGCACGCCGCTGGTGACGGTGACGCTGTCACCCACGCGGCCACTGCCGCCGAGCGTGCCGCCCTTGACGTCGATCGAGCTTGCGTGCGAGCCGGTGATCGAAAGCTTACCGCCTTCAACCGTCGTGCCGCCCTCGTAGGTGGCGTTGCCCGTCATGATCAGCGTCCCGGGGCCTTGCTTGGTCAGAGAAGCCGTGTACAGGTTGTTGTCGATGTTGTTCTGAATGTAGGCCGCGCGCTCGTCCATCCATTCCTTGCGCCACTTGACGGCGTCCTCATAGGTGATCTTGTCGTACAACTCGGGATGGCCGTTAGTGATAGCTTGGATGTGGGGATCACCCAAGATGCCCTGAAGCATGAAGGCCTGTTCGTCAAGCGTGCCGTCCGGGTTCAGCACGTTGGGGCTGAATTCACCGGCGTAGGCAATGCCTTGCTTCTTGTAGCCCGCCAGCCACTCCAGATCTTCCCTTTCCCTTTCCTTGATCGCGATCTGGCTGATGTCGTTCGACCAGACGTCCAGGGGCGCTTTATCCATGTTGTAGGTCATGGGGCTCAGGAGTTGGCCGGGGCCGTACATGCCCTTGGCCAGATCGGGAATCCCCCAGCCCCAGCGTTCGTCCGGAAGGCCGTCGGGAGCGGTCCAGGCGATGGATTCCCCGGAGGGGGAGGTTTGCCCGGTGCCGAGGAATCTCACGCCGTCGGACATCTTGTTGTTCGCCGTGGTGAACATCAGTTCACGCACCTGCTTGGCGTCCATGTTCGGATAGCGGGAGAGCAGAACCCCCATCACCGCTGTCGCAACGGGCGTTGCCGGTGACGTGCCGCTTGAGTTTGAATAGTTAGTGTCACCACCGCTGCTCGTGGTCCGAACGTTGCTTGACGGGGTAGACACGTTCCACCATTTGGCGAGCCCTGCCTCGTTATACCCGAAGTGCTTTGTGTATTCGGGGTTGGTCGCAGTGGGCGGTTGCACCCCGCCGACGGCTATCCACTGCTTTTCCGCCAAGGGATTGAAGAGGGGATACGCCGGGCGAAAATATGGGTTGCTCCAGTCGTTGTTGCCGGCCGACCTTGCGTTGACGGTACCGCTGTCCTTGATGGCGTCCCAGATGGCGTCCATAAAGGAACGTCCGGGGTACTTCGGATTGTATTGAATGCCGCCTTCCGAATAGCTTTTCTTGAAGAAGAAGTACTGGTATTCCAGATCCTTCAGGTGCTCGTTGGGGATAATGGTCGCCATTGCCGTGGCGCTGGCGCTGTCTTTGCCAGTCAGTTGGTAAGCGTTGGCGCGGTTGCCGTTGACTCCAAGGTCGTTTCCTAAGCCGTCATAGCGGGTTCTGTCAAGAGTCTGGACATAAGAGCCCCAACTGCTGTTGATGACCTGGGCGCCTGCGTCGACCAGGGCCTTATTGGCTGTATACCAGTACACGTAATCGTGGAAGGGGCCGTGGGACTGGCTATCGGAACCGCCGGTCTTGGCGACATACATCTTCGATCCAAAGGCGATGCCGTGCTGGTCTGTACCATCGCGCATGCCGGAGGTGACCCCAAGCATGCCGGTCCCGTGCGAGTAGTCAGTTGTTCTCGCCTGGTCACCGGCCACAGTGAACCACTCGCCCGCGGTAAAAGGGTTCGTCGGGGTCGCGCCACGATATCCGTAGCCGGACGTGCCGTAGACACCCTCCCCTGTCACCGGATCGATCAGCTCGGTCTGAAATGCTTCGTGTGTAGGCCTGTAGCCCGAATCCATCATGCCCAGCGTGACGCCCTGCCCGCAGTATCCCAGGGCGTAGGCGGTGGACGCGTTTACCGCGGCGAGCTGCCATGGGGAATTGACCGCTGTGCCAGGAGTAGAAGGATTATGGCCGGTGTAATAACCGTATTCCGGCGTTTCCCAACTGGCTTTAGCGGCATCTAGTTCCCCTGGACTCGTGGCGACAAAGCCGGGGTCTTCCGGGTACGACCACTGCGCGCAGTCTTCCGGGTACGACCACTGCGCGCTGGCCGGGCGTTCGTCGGCCCCCGGCCTGGCCAGGGCGCCGGTCGCCGGCAAGCCGGCGGCCACGACCGCCAAGGCCAGCACCGAGCCGCGCCAGGCAAGCTTCCCTCTTCGCATCTGCGTGCTCCTCCTCTCCACACCACCCGTCGACCAGCGGCTCGAGGTCCCTCGTCGGCATAGACACGGGCCAGCCGCCACAACGGTCGAGCCGAACCTACGGACCGACGTGCGGCAGGTCATCGGACACCTGTGGAAGATGGCCGCCGTCGGCTCCTACGCCTGTCGACGGTCGCCGCCGGCGCTGGACCGCGAGCCGACCCGATTCGCGTTTGCGACGACCGTATCGTCGATTCAGGAGCGATCGGTCATTGACAGGGCACAGAACGAGCGTTCAGGCAGCTCGTCTCGTTGCCCTCGTAGGCGGTGGGCCATGCGCGGTACGGGTTGTAGCCGGGATCCCCTCGCCACGGGTTTTGGCTGGGGTCGATAGGCGGCAGCTGCCCTACGTCGCCCACTCCCACGGAGATGGGAGCTACCCCTTCGACCCTTGAATAGCGGTGCCGTGGCAGCTGCCAGGCCTCGTCGACGAACAGCACGTCGAAGGGAAGCGAGTCGTTGCCGGCTGCTCCGAGGTGATCGAGCAGTCGCCGAGGCTCGCCCAGGGCACCCAGTTGTGAGATGTCCCGAGAACAACTTCGCAGGAGCTGGGGATGAGCGTGGTTGTGGTCGCGACGGAGACGTTGTCGCGTACCTCTGGTGGCACCTCGGGTAGGCGGTTGTCGACTACGAAGAGGCAGACCTTCGCCGCGCCGAGGGCCTTTCCGAGGTCGCCGGCCAGCGGGAAGATCTGTTTGTTGGCGAAGGCTGTGACGGCGACGCGGGTGCAGTTGGCGTGGTCCAGGGCCTCGCGGACCATGTGCACCAGCGCGTATGACCTCCCGGCGCCGGCTGCGGCGCGCAGCAGGATCTTGTCGTATTCCTCGGCATCGCTGAGGGCCGCCGAGAGCGCGGAGATGGCGCGCTGGGCCGACTCGATGTTGCCCTCGCCGCCTCCTCGTGGTGGAGCGCGTCGCTGGCCGATGCGGCGGGGGTGGAGAAGGTGATGGTCACGGCTGCTCAGTCCAGGTCGTCCATGGTCAGGCTGTCGGGGGCCGGTGCGAGCGCGGGCTCGGGTGCGTCGGCGCCCGGGCCGACGTCGAACCGCTCCTCGTCGACGAGGGGCGGCCACACCTCGGGGTTCAGCTCGCCACGTTCCCTGCGCTGCGCGAGCAGGTCGGACCACTCGGCCTCGGCGACCGTGTGCGGTCTGCAGCACCACCGGTGGCCCTCGGGGTCAGAAGGGGCCCAAAGCCTCCGAGCTACTGGGGGAACCTGACATGGAGTGCAGGCACGAACAGGTCGTTGTCGACGCGCTGGGCTCGTCACCATGGCGCCGGCGTAAAACTGGCCGAGGTGCCCGTGCTGCTACTTGGCTACAGGTTGGCGCCGTTCATCCTCTCGTAGTGCCGCGGTACACCTGCCGTCCGGCAGCGCTCCTTGACCGCCGGTCAAGACATGTGGCAAGCCTGACCCTTGCGGCGCGGAGCTTCCGGTCGAGTGCGCACGCGGTCAACGCGGCATGCTGCGCAAGCCCGTGGAGCGTAACTGGGTGGTCCGATTGGGATGGGTCGGCGACCATGGTCGGCATGGCGAGGGACCGGGCATGAGGCTGCCACTTCAGGGCGGGCTGCCGCCGGTGGATGCGACGTCCGGCGCTGTCGTGGAGATCGCCTGTGACGAGTCAGGTTTCTCCGGCACCAATCTGCTTGATCCCGCCACTCCGGTGATCACACACGCGAGTGTCGACCTTTGTGGCGATGAGGCTGCTGAGCTGGTCGCGACGCTGCGGTCCGGTTTCCGGTTCTCGCCGAACGAGTTCAAGTCCCGGCAGTTCCTCCGCCGGCCCGAAGCGGGTGAGGCGCTGGAGTGGTTCCTGGCGGCGCTGCGCGGCCGGGCACACGTCCACCTGGTCGACAAGCAGTACTTCCTCGTCACCCGCATCGTCGACCTGTTGCTGACCGAGCCGTCGTACGCGGCCGGCACCCGCCTGACCCAGGAACACCGGCCGGCCGCCCTCGCCCTGTACCGGGCCGGACGCTCGGCCGGTCCCGATTGGAGTCTCCTCCTCGCGGCTTTCGTCGAGATGCTCCGGACCAAACGACGAGATCGGCCGGATCACCGCAGCGTGGAACGGTTCTTCCAGGCACGGGAGGGGCTGCTACGACACGCGCTGGGCGCGCCGGCCGAGGCCGTTCTTCTCGGGCTCGACCGTACCCGGGTGGCCGGCGTCCAGGCCCGGCTGCACGGCTACGACCGGTCGATCCCGCCACCGCTGGAGCCGATGCTGCCGGCGCTGGCCGAGACCGTCCTGTTCTGGAGCGGCGGAAAGCGGCGGGTGCTGGTGACCCACGACGAGCAGAGCGCCCTCACGGCCGACCGGCTGCGTCGCCTCCAGCGGGTGCTGGCCGACGGCGCCGGGCTGCCCCCGGCTGGGGAGTCGCCGTTGGCCGGGCTGGTGACGGTCGACTCCCGGGACGATCCGCGGGTCCAGGTCGCCGACCTGCTCGCCGGGGTGGCCCGGCGGATGCCGGGGATCGTCGACGATGGCCCACTCCAGCCGTTGCTCTCCCCGACCTCACTGCGCGATCCGATCGGTGACGCCCTACCGACGTGACGGCCAAGCGGGACAGGGCTACGGGAGTTCACCGGGTGGGCGGTGGGGTGGATCCGGACTGCCCGGACCCGGCCACCTGCCCGTCGGTGGGTGGCCTGGACCTGGGAGAGGTCAGCCTTGGCGTCGACGGTGCCAGCGGTGGCGAGCCTGCGGCGTTGAACCAGGCTGTGGCCGATACCGGGTTCCGTAAGCCGTCGGGCCGTGCCGTGTTGGCCGCGGTGGTGGCGCTGGCGTCGCAGGCCGGGCCGCTACTGGTGCTCGATGACAGAGGCGCCCGCGCGTTCGTGGTGTCGCCAGGCGTCGATCCGGCCCACCTGGTCGGGCATTGGCCTTGGTAGCCGTGGACTGCGAGTCGCCGAGAGAGTCGGTCAGCGTTGTGGGCGCTGAGCCCAGAAGAGGGCGTGTCCGCTGGTTCCTTCGGGGACGAAGTCCTCGGAGGTGATCGTCAGTCCCGCCTGCTGCAACCAGGACCGGTAGGTGGGGGCGTCGGCGTGGCTCCACCACATGGTGGCGGGTCCGTCGAGCCAGTTGTCCTCGGTGCCGGTCCAGGCGTTGCTGCCGACGGTGGTCAGCAGCCAGCCGCCGGGGCGTAGCCAGGTGGCGATCTGCTCGATGAGCCGCGGCTGGTCGGGCAGGGGCATGTGGATGAGGGCGTAGAGGCAGACCACGGCGTCGAACGAGGCTGGTGGCAGGTCGAGTCGGGTGGCGTCGGCGCGCAGGAAGGTGCCGGTGGGCACCAGGCGGCGGGCCCGTTCGATCTGTACCTCGCTGATGTCGACGCCGGTGATGTGGTGCCCGGCGTCGGCGAGGAAGCGGGCGACCGGCACGCCGCAGCCGCAGCCGAGGTCGAGGACCGCTGCCGAGGTCGGTAGGCACCGGTGCAGGTCGGCGAGCCAGGGAGCGTACTGGCCGTCGCCAGCATCGTCGGCCCGGTAGTGGTAGGAGAGCGCGTCGTATCCGCGTCGGACCAGGTCGCGCTCGTCGTTGCTGCCCACCCTCGGGACGCTACGAGTCTGGGCGCCGCGTGCCGATTCATTTACGCGAGCATCTGGCGGGACGCAGGTGTGACCGCCGCATCGCGCGGTTCAGCCGGTAGGTTGAGGGCGACCGCGTCATGGCGGCCCCAGAGCCGGCCCGCTCCGCGAAGGCTGGCTCGACGGCGTACGGGAGGACGGCACAGGAGCAGGGCCGGGAGTCCCAGCGGTGCCGCCGTACCACGTCGCGAGGCGGTCCTGTAGGCGAGCGTGGCGGAACTGGTAGACGGGACCTGCGGTACGTAGGACGTGGCGGGGGCGGGCATCTTCCAGGAAACTCATCAGCCGCACCGGGACGACCCCCGATCGACGCAGCTGGAGGAAGGCCAGCCCGGCTGGCCAGGTCTCCGAGTACGAAACCCCGGCCGCGAGCCCGAACGCGAGCCCGAACAGCAGGCCGTCCGCGAGCCCGATCCGGAGCCCGAACACGAGCCCGGACACGAACGCGAACACGGACCCGAACCCGAGCCCGAGCACCAGCCCGAGCCCGAACCCGTGCTGGCGGGCCCGCCGCCAGCATGTGATCGGATCAATAGGACTGCCTGGCTCCACTGAAGAGCGTGAGATGGCGAACACCAGTACGGTGGTGAGCCCGATCGCGAGACCGCTCACGAGTCCGACCACGAGCCCGAACACGAGGCCGCCGAAGAGCCAGGCCATCACCCCGAACGCCAACCCGGACGTGAGTCCGCCGAGGAGACAGTCCCACAGGTAGCGGCGGGCGCCGAGGGAGGACCAGCGGACCGACCCGAGCTGTTCCGGCTCGCCGCCGCCGCGCGCACACACGAGCGCAACGACGAGTCCCATCACGAGCCCGATGGCGAGTCCGCCGGCGAGCCCCACCGAGAGCCCTTGTGCGAGTCCGAACACGACGCCCGCGAGCCCGAACATGAGCATGGTGGTGATGACGCGGGGAAACGCGGGCGCCCAGGTGGGGATCTGCCACCAGGCCAGATCGCGCATGCCGTCCTGGCGCATCCGGTCGGCGAGGTAGCCCAACCACTGCTGTGCCTGCACCACGGTGTATCGCGATGGCGGCTGGCCCGGCCGGGTCGCGTAGGCGGCGGGCAGGACCCGGTCCAGAAGTTCGTCTTCCACCTGGTCCCGTCCGGTGAACCGGCTCGTATCCAGCAGGACGTCAACCTGCTCGCCGTCGGACAGGGTGTCGCGGACCAGGCCGAGCATCAGCGGAGTGTCCAACGCCTGGGTCACCACGCTGTCCGGGCAGTCCCGGACGTGCTCGACAAGCCGTTGCCAGGCGGCCGGCGCCGGATGCACGCGGCACCGCGCCAGATACGCCGCCGCCTGCTTGGGCGGGACCGGCTGCAGTTGCACCGCCGCGGCCCGGTGCAGATGCCGTTCCGCGGCGGCGTCGACCATCTCCCGGCTGCGGGTCGTCACCACCAGCCGCATCGCCGTGACCTGCTCATCCAGTGCTCGCAGCGCCACCGGCCGAACCGCCTCGGGAAGCTCGTCCAGTCCGTCCAGGAACAGCGCCACCCGGCCGTGGCGCACCAGCGCCGCCGCCGCATCGGGGCCGTACTCGGCCGCGTTGAGAAACGGGTAGAGCGTCCCCAGCCGGCCCGCCAGCCAGTCCTCGACCGGTTGGGTCGCCGGATCCCAGCCGTGCGGGGTGAACAGCACCGGCACCGGGGTGCGTCGCCGCTGCTCGTCCGCCAGCTCGAACCGGTGGGCCAAGGCGTCCAGTGTCAACAGGACGGCCGCACCCGACTTGCCCGCCCCCGGCGCACCGATCACCAGCAGCCGGCCCGAGTCGACGCCGCCGTACACTCCCAGCAGGTCGGCCAGTCCGCCCTCGTCCAGGTCGACCGAGGTGACCCGTGGCAGCCCGGGCAACGGCGCAAACCCGAGCCCACTGGCGCTGGACACGGCATCGGCCACCGATCCGGTCACCGGCAGCGTCGACCAGCGCCAGCGCACCGGAACCGGCGCCGGATACCGCAGCAGGCGATCCCTGGCCTGCGTCTCCCACTCCGCCCGAACCGCAGCCGCCAACGCGTCCGCCGCACGGTCCAGGCCGTCCGCTGCCGGTGCTCTGGCGGTCCGGGCACGCCACAGCCAGAGCGTGACCGGTACGGCAAGGGCCAACACGGCCGTGACCGCTTGGATCACCGTGCCGGCGAGGCTACGGTCCTTGGCCTGGAACAGGTAGCCCAGAACGCCCACGATGCCGACCAACCAGATCAACAGGGCCGGCCACACCCAACGGCGGTGCCTACCAGACATGCCAGGCAGTGTGCCGGACCGGGACCAGCGCCGCACGACCCGAACAGCCGGACCAGGCGAGCGGGGCGACACTCACTGCCGGCCTGCTGACTCCGGCGGCTGATCGAGGCCAGCCCCATCAGGGTGCACGGGCGCGCGCTGCGGGCGGGGGCGCCCGGTACGACCTCGACAGCGGCCCCGTCACACTGGTGGCCTGACCCGAAGCTCGCGACGCCCGGGGGCGCGAGGCGTGCCTCCGGGCCGGGCTGCTGGTGGTGGCCGCGCCAGTGTCAGCTGTGCAGGGCCGCGGTCAGCAGGTCGTACGTGGCCTGGTCGAAGGCGACGAGGCGGATCTGCTCGACCTTCGTCGGCGTCGCCCGGATGGTCGCGATCGCGATCGTCGCCGCCTGATCGGCCGGGAAGCCGTAGACGCCGGTGGCGATGGCGGGGAAGGCCACGCTGCGGGCACCGATCTCGTCGGCGACCTCGAGGCTGCGCTGGTAGCACGACGCCAGGATGCCGGCCTCGCCGTGGCCGCCACCTTCCCACACCGGACCGACCGTGTGGATGACATGGCGTACCGGTGGGTCCAGGTCGAACGCGGGCGTGGCCACCGCGTCGCCCGGGGCGCAGGGTGCGAGCGCCGCGCCCGCCTGGGCCAACTGCGGCCCGGCCGCCCGATGAATCGCCCCGTCCACCCCGCCGCCGCCCAGCAGCGACTCGTTCGCCGCGGTGACGACGGCGTCGACGTCTTCGCTGGTGATGTCGCCCAGCACCACTTCGACTGTCGGCATGGGCCGATGATGCCACCCGGCCTCGCCCCGGGCTGGCCAGCTCGTTGACGGGTCGGCTGCGTGTCGGCGCGGAGGGCGGCGGCTCCGCGGGGCAACGCGGACTGGCGGTGGCTGGTTTACTGTGCGCCGTGTCGGAGCCGTTTCCCCCGCCGTCCCTGGACGGGCCGTCAGCCACGGGTACGCCGCCTGTCGTGCCGGAGTCGCCCACCCCGCGCCGGCGGTGGGTCCTGGTCCTGGTCGTCGCCGCGGTGGCGATGCTCGTCGGTGCGGCCGCGGCGACCACGGTCTTCCTGGTCGTCGGCCGGGGCGACCAGCACCAGTACACGGTCAACGTGTTCCTGACCCACGATGTCACCGCCGAGCAGAAGGCGGCGATCGAGGCGGCGCTGGCCGGCCTGGAACCGGTGGAGGGCATTCGGTTCGAGAGCCGTGAGCAGGCGTGGCAGCACTTCAAGGAGATGGTGGAGGACCGGCCGGACCTGGTCGGGCAGGTCTCGGCCGACGCGTTGCCGGAGTCTTACCGGCTCACCACCGAGGGCCGGGAGTTCGACTGCGGTCGGCTGGTGCCGATCCGGGGGCTGCCCGGGGTGGACGAGATCCAGGTGATCCAGCGGCCGACCGAGGGGCGGGCCGGCGCGGTCGTGAGCTGCGGCGGCTGAGCCGCGCCGTCCGGTCACCCGCGATCGGCGGCGCCGAGGCGGTGACGGACGGGGTCCGACCGGTCGTCGATGCTGCCTCGACCCGGTCGTGGTCACCTCGATGCTTCCAGGATCATCCGATCAACGTCCGGCGATGGTGTGGCCAGGCCGGTGGAGTAGAGGCGATCAGCTGTGCTGCGAGACAGACCCCGGCGGTGGGACCCTCGGGTGTGGAACGCCACGCCCGAGGAGGTGGCGGCCGACTATCCGTGCGACCGCCACATGACGGTGCCGTTTCGTTCGTTCGTGCGGGCCGTCGACGTGGCGGCGCCCGTCCCGGTGGTGTACCGGTGGCTGTGTCAATTCAAGGTGGCGCCGTACAGCTACGACCTGGTGGACAACCTGGGCCGGCGCAGCCCCCGGACCCTCACCCCCGGTGCCCAGGAGTTGGCGCCGGGTCAGAAGTTCCTGATCTTCGAGGTGGTCGAGTTCGTTGCCGACGAGCACCTCACCGGGGTGATCGCCGAGCGGCACCGGCGCAGCTACGGCGACGTGGCGGTCACCTACCGGGTGGCGCCGACCGCGGGTGGCACGCGGCTGGTCGGTCGGCTCGACGTCGGTGCCACCACCGTCTTCGAGCGGGCCCGCCGAGCGGCGCTGGCGGTCGGTGACGCGCTCATGGGCCGTAAGCAGTTGCTCACCATCAAAGCCCTCGCCGAGGAGACCGCCGGGGCGGAATGAACCGCGGATGTGCGGATGTCGGTCGGCGGCGGGCGCGTCGGTGAAATGGGAGTGAACGCGAATCGCAATCGCATTTCCGGCTGCGAACCGTTCATTGTTGGTGGCCGGCGGCTGGCGTGGGGCCGTTTGCAAAACTGTTCGGCGCGCTCAGGGACATCGATGCCGGAAAAGTCAAGGTCGTTGGAGGAGTAGCGGCGTACCACCAAAGTGGTATCGATGAGGTCCGATTAGTTGCGCAGGGGTCCACCTTGGACGCAGTGGAGCTTGGGACGGGCTCACGGGCAGTTAGCGTCTACGCCAGATGCGTAGAGAAGAGGGAACGAAATGCTCCGCTTCAACATCCTCGGCAGCCTGGAAGTCCGGCACCACGGCGTGGACTGCACCCCCACCGCGCCGAAGGTCCGTGCGGTCCTCGCGCTGCTGCTGCTCCGGGCCAACCAGACGGTGAGCCAGGACACCATCTTCGACTGGTTGTGGGGCAACCGGCCGCCCCGGAGCGCCGCCACCACCACCCAGACCTACGTCTACCAGCTTCGGGCGCTCTTCGAGCGGGTGGGCGTCGCCGGTTCCGCCGACCAGGTCCTGATCACCCGACCGACCGGATACCTGCTGTCGCTCGGTGCGGAGCAGCTCGACGCGACCGTCTTCGCCCGCCTCTGCGAGGAGGGTGGCGCCCTGCTGGACGCCGGGCGGGCTGCCGAGGCGGCGCAGCGCCTGCGTACCGCCCTGTCCCTGTGGCGGGGGCCGGTGCTCGACGACGTGAACGTCGAGGACTGGATGGCCGCCGACCTCGCGCACCTCACCGAGTTGCGGATGCGGGCCCTGGAGCTGCGTATCGAGGCGGACGCCCGGCTGGGTCGCTACCGGGAACTGATCACCGAGCTGCGGGCCCTGGTCGCGGCACACCCGTTCAACGAGTGGTTCCACGCCCAGCTGATCACGGCACTGAACCGGTGCGGCCGGCGGGCCGAGGCGCTGCACGCGTACCGGAGCCTGCGGCAGACCCTCTCCGACGAGTTGGGCCTGGAACCGACGCCGGAGCTGCAGGAGCTCCAGCGGCAGGTGCTGAACGGCACGCCCGCCCGGCTCCTCGTCCCCGCCGGCTGACCGCCGAGCGGCGCCCTCGGTCCGGCAGCGACGCGCGGACCGAGGGTGCCAGTGGTGTCACCCGTGTCCCGCGGTCACCCACGTGGCCGCGGGACGGCCGGCTTCTCCGGGCTGACCAGGTTCATGGCGATGGCCTTGTTCACCGCGTCGATCCGGGACACCGCACCCAGCTTGGTGAACACGTTGCGCAGGTGCCGCTTGACCGTGCCCTCGGTGATGTCCAGCCGCCGGGCGATCTGCGAGTTGCTGTACGCCTGGGCCACCAGGCTGACGATCTCCACCTCGCGGTCGGACAGGATCCGGGCGCCGGCGTCACTGACCTGCTCGAAGCTCTCCCGGGAGATCGACAGCATGATCCGGCCGGCGTCGGTCCGCACGCTGCGCAGCGCGGCGACCAGGTCGTCGCGGGTCACGCTCTTCAGCAGGTACGCGCGGGCGCCGGCGCCGAGCAGCTCCCGCACCACGGTGGGCTCGTCGAACATGCTCAGGATGACGATGCGGGTGGCCGGGGCCGCCGCCAGGGTCCGGGCGATCGTGGTGGCGGCGTGGTCGCCGGGGATGCCGACGTCGAGCAGCATCACGTCGGGCCGGTGCGCGGCGGCGAACGCCACCGCCTCCGCGCCGGTGCTGGCTTCGCCGACCACGGTCAGGTCCGGCTCCATCGACAGCAGCTCGCGCAGGCCGTGCCGGAACAGCGCGTGGTCGTCGACGAGGAGGATCCTGGTCGGCGCGGGAGGCTGGGCAGACAGTGTCATCGATCGGTCCCCGGGAGTGGGATGAAGGCCTCGACGCGGGTGCCGCGGCCCGGCGCGCTGTGTAGGAGGAGCATGCCGCCGAGCAGTTCGACTCGTTCCCGCATGGAGGCCAGGCCGGTGCCGCCGGTGGTGGCGGTGTGGTCGGGGTCGAAGCCTACGCCGTCGTCGTTGACCCAGACGCGGATTTCGTGTGGTGCGATGTCTACGTGGCTGAGGATGGTGTGGGCCTGGGAGTGGCAGAAGGCGTTGCGTAGGGCTTCGCGGACGACGAGGAAGACCTCGGCCAGCACTTCGGCGGGGATCCAGCCTTCGTCGCCGCTGACGGCGAGGTCGACTGCGGCGTTGCCTTCGCCCATGACGTCGAGGAAGCCGCGTAGGGCTTGTTCCAGGTTGTCGAACTTGGATTCCAGTCGTAGGTCGGTGGCTACGCCGCGGACTGCTTCCAGGGTTTGCACGCTGGCCTGGTAGGCGACGTCGACCTTGTCGTGGGACCGGTGCTGGTCGGTGTGGGCGTAGGTTTTGGCCAGTTCGAGGTTGCGGGTCACGACGCTGGCTGATCCGCCGACGCGGTCGTGCAGTTCGCGGGCTATCCGGTGCCGTTCGGCGAGTTGGGCTTGCTGGACGCGGTCGAGCAGGAATCCGACGTATGCCTCGGAGGCCCAGCGGACCCGGGTCATGACGCTGCGTTGCAGGGCTTGGGTGGCGGTGCGGATGATGCAGGTGGCGTCGGGTTGGCCGGCGGCGGTCTCGATCACCGCGTCGAGTACCGGTTCGAACAGTTCGGTCGCGGCTCGCAGTGACTCGACCGGGTGCAGGTTGCCCATGGCGCGGGCGGCGCCGGCCTGCCAGGCGAGGGCGATGGCCGTCTCGTCGACCTGGATCTGTCCGGTGCGGATGCTCTCGGTGACGTCGTCCAGCACTTGCTGGGCCTGGGTGATCGCCTGGTGGAGAAGTGTTTCCTCGATGCCTAACGGGCCGCAGGACCCGATCAGGCGCTTACGGAAAGTGTCCAGAACCGTGTCGTGGCGGGTCTGGAACGCGCTCGCGATAAAGAATCCCGTGGCGAGCCCGCTTGAATCCAGCGTGGAACGCAGGCGGGGGTTCATGACGAAGGCCTCCTCGCGGGGGTGGGGGTGGTGCGAGGAAGCCGGAGGGCGGGCCGCCCTCCGGCTGGCTGGTTGATGCAAGATCTTGCAACGATTCCAGAAAGCTACCAGCTAAATGCGTCAATGTGAACGGGCTGGCGAGCGGCTGGGCGCAAGATGTTGCGCCCGGAAGACCGGAAGGGCAGCCGAGCAGCGGAAAGTTGTTGCACAGGCGGCAAGAAGTTGCCGCATCATCTTTGGGTGGGTAGCGCAGCCGTCAGACGGCGCGGAATCCATCCGGCGGCCAGTGGTGGATTCCCACGCCGAGTCCATCGCACCCGCGCCGGTGGCCGTCGCCTGGTTCGAACCGGCTGTCGGCTCCGCCCGCGCTGGCGGAGACCCTGACCGGTGCACAGCGTCAGGGCACGTGTAGCGGCCGGCAACTCGACGTCTATCTCGTCTTGTGGGATCCGCGCTGGTAGCCGCTGGCGGAGGGCGGGATGTAGGTCTCGGCCAGGTGCTGGCGGAGCACGTCGGTGAACCCGTCGGCGTCACCGGCGTGCAGGCGCTCGACGAGGATCTCGTGCTCGGTCAGGATCTCGTCGCACCGCGCTAGGAGCCGGTCACCCTTGCTGAACAGCAGGAACCGCTGCCGGTCGGACAGCCGGTCGTTGAGTTCGAGCAGGATATCGTTGTCCGCGGCCTCCACGAAGGCACGGTGGAAGGCGATGGTCAACTCGATGAACTGCCGGATGTCCTTGGCCTCGAACGCGGCGCGCTGCTGTTCGATCGACTGGCGTAGCCGCTCGGCAAGCAGTTCCCGGACGGGGGCGCTTGCCCGGCTGGCCCCCGTCGATTCCAGCATCAGGCGGGCGTCCTCCAGGTCGGCCACCGCCCGCTCGCTGAGCCCCTGCACCAGCGCGCCGCGCTTGGGGTAGATGACGATCCAGCCCTCGTCCTGCAGGCGGGCGAGCGCGGAACGTACCGGGGTGCGGCTGACCCCGACCTCCGTGGCGAGGGTCTCCTCGCCGAGCATGGTTCCTGCCGGGTGGACGCCGTTGAGGATGCCGTCACGGATCGCCTGGTAGGCCCGGTCCGCCGCACTTGCACTGCCTTCCAACGACTCTCCCATCCACGGTGACGTGACGTACCTGCCACAAGTATCCATCCGGCACGCCTAGGCGCCTTCACCGGCGGGCCGCTCGGGCGCGGACGAACAGCCAGGCCACGGCGGCGCCGCCGATCACGATCGCGGCCACGAGAAGATCCGGCACACCATCGGTGACCTGCCGTACCCGGTCCTCGAGCGCGGCCTGGTCGGAGGCGCCGAGAATGCCGCTCAGCGCCCTGGTGCCGTCGGTGACCAGGAGCAGGACGCCGATCGCCACGGTCAGTGCGCCGCCGAAGATTCCGGTCCAGGTGTTACTCCATCCCCCGAGGCGGATCCCACGGGGGCGGACCAGTCTGCGCACGAACGGCAGCCGTCCCCACAGCAGGGCCAGGACCAACAGGGGAGCGGCCATGCCGGCGGCGAAGACGAGCAGCACGATCCCGCCGTACAGGGCGTTGCCGCCGACCGCGGCGACGGTCAGCACCGCGCCGAGCAACGGGCCGGCGCAGACACCGGCGAGGCCGTAGATCGTGCCGAGCGCGTAGACGGATGCCGCCGAAGAGCCCTCCATTCCGCTATGGGACAGACCCGGGATAGAGATGTTGGCCAGCATGATTAGGCCGAGCACGATCACCACGACGGCCGCGACCGTGACGAACGTGTCGCGGTGCTGGCTGACGAACGCTCCCACCGTCCCGGCGAGCACACCCAACGGCACGAGCGCGGTGATCAAGCCCAGATAGAACACCCCGGTGCGGCTGACCAGCAGGGCCGGGCTGGCGAAGGCGTACGAGAAGAACGCCGGGAGCAGCATCGCCGAGCAGGGGCTCAGCAGGGTCAGCAGGCCCCCGAGCGATGCGCCGAGAAGTCCCAGCTCCACGGTCAACTCGCCTTGGCGATCGCAGCGTCCAGGTACTGGCGGAAGACCGAGGTCGGCTGCGCGCCGGACAGCGTGTTGTCACCGGCGACGAAGAACGGGACGCTGGTGACACCCAACTGCGCGGCCTCGCTGTTGCTGGCCTCCGCCGCGGCGCGAAGGCCGGCGTCGTCCAGGTCCGCGGTGAACCGCTCGATGTCGGGCACGCCGGCCTTCTTGGCGAACGCGATCAGTCGCTCGCGCGGCAGATCCGGGTGCTTGTGCTCGGGGGCCTCCTTGTACACGGCGCTGAGGAACTCGAAGAACCGGCCCTGCTCTGCCGCAGCTCGTGCGGCGACAGCGGCGTCCTCGGACTGCTCCCCGAAGTACGCGACGGCTGATGGGGTGTCGTGCCCGCTGACGTTGCGTGAGCACTGGTCCATTAGGCCGCCGGGCTCTTCCGCGGGCTGCCGACGGTGTCCCTGTGGTGCAGCGGAGGCGGATGTGCTGTTTGTCGGTGACGACTGGGCAGAAGATCATCATGATGTGGAGGTGCAGGACGAGCACGGCCGGCCGTTGCGGACCGTCCGGCTGCCCGAGGGTGTGGACGGTATGGCCCGTTTCCACGACCTCGTGGCCGGGTTCCTGCCTGAGGATGCCACGCCGGCGCAGGTGCTGGTGTGTATCGAGACCGATCGCGGGCCGTGGGTGCAGGCGCTGGTCGCGGCCGGCTATCAGGTGTACGGGGTCAACCCGAAGCAGGCCGCCCGGCATCGGGAGCTCGTGTCGATCTCCGGTGCCAAGAGCGACAAGGCCGACGCGCACACCCTCGCAGACATGGTGCGGACCCGCCGGCACCAGCTGCGGCAGGTCGCCGCGGACTCTGACATCGCCGAGGCGGTCAAGGTCGTCGCCCGCGCGCACCAGACGCTGATCTGGGAACGCACCCGGCACACGCTGCGGTTGCGGGCGGCGCTGCGGGAGTACTTCCCCGCCGCGCTGCAGGCCTACGAGGTGCTGACACTCACCGGCTCGGACGCCCTGGCGCTGCTGGCCAAGGCGCCGACCCCGGCCACAGCGGCCAAGCTCACCGTGGCGCAGATCAGTGCCGCGCTCAAACGAGCCCGCCGACGCGACATCGCGGCCAAAGCGGCAGCGATCCAGCAGGCACTGCGCACCGCGCACCTGGGCCAGCCCGAGATCGTCACCGGCGCGTACGCGGCAACCGTCCGCGCCACGGTGGCGATCCTGCAAACTCTCAACGCCGAGATCCGCACCATGGAAGGACAGGTCGAGGCGCATTTTGGCCAGCACCCGGACGCTGAGGTCTACCTCAGCCAGCCCGGCATCGGCGCGATCCTCGGCGCCCGGGTGCTCGCCGAGTTCGGTGACGCTCCCGGCCGCTACACCGACGCCCGCTCCCGCAAGAACTACGCGGGCACCGCCCCCATCACCCGCCAGTCCGGCAAGACCAAGACGGTGCACGCCCGGTTCGTCCACAACGACCGGCTCGTCGACGCCCTACACATGCAGGCGGGCGCCGCGATCCTGCACGACACCGCCGTACGCGCCTACTACGACGAACTCCGCGCCCGCGACGTCAGCCACCCCGCCGCCCTACGCCAGATCGGCAACCGCCTCGTCGGCATCCTCCACGGCTGCCTCAAGACCCACACCCACTACGACCAGGCCACCGCCTGGTCACACCGAACTGTCGTACGCGCTGCTGCTTGACACCTCAGCTCCTGGGATGTCTGACCCCGCTGCAGCATCGCAAAGCCCCCGACAAGCCCACCACCCCAGGCTGGAAGTGGGCGATCTGCCCCC
>NZ_VSFA01000128.1 GCF_008119785.1 Micromonospora sp. MP36
ATGTATTCGGTCACTACCAGCCTGCCCATTCGGTGTGGCCCTTTCAGTAGAACGCGCGGGTGTTGAAAGACGCCACGCGAAGCCGCGCGATCCGTCAGCGAGAGCGTTGATACGGTCGAGCGCATTGCCCGGCCTGCTCTGGCAGGGTGCGCGCTCGATGTCGCTCCACGAGGTGGAACCGTATTCGCCGCGCACCCTGCGGGAACAGGTGCGGCGGCCATCATGTCCGAGATTCTGGAAAACATGTCCTGCCGGACCGCGTCACGCGCTCCTACGATGACACCATGCACGAGCGGCGTGTGGTCGTCGCCGGCTATGACGGCATCGAGCTGGTGGACGTTGCGAGCGTCACCAGCTGTCTCGCCATGGCCAACCGGCTCGGCGCGACGCCCGCGTACGCCGTGCGGTTCGCCACGCTGTCCGGCGGCGCGGTGCGCTGTGACTCCGGGCTGGAGCTGTCCAGCCAAGTGGCGTTGCAGGACGTGAGCGGCACGCACACCCTCGTCGTCTCCGGCGGTCTTGGGCACGCCGCGGCCGCCGCGGACGGCGGCCTGCTTGCCCAGGTCCAGAGGCTGGCCCGGAGCGCGAGCCGCGTGGCGTCGGTGTGCACAGGTGCGAGCGTGCTAGCCGCGGCCGGGCTGCTCGACGGTCGACGGGCAACCACGCACTGGCACCATACGGCCGAGTTGGCCGCCGCGTATCCAGCGGTCCGCTTCGACCCTGCGCCGATCTTCGTGCGGGACGATCACGTGTGGACGTCCGGCGGCGTCACCGCAGCGCTCGACCTCACCCTGGCGTTCGTCGAGGCCGACCACGGCGCCGAGTTGGCCCGGTGGGTGGCCATGGGCATGGTCACCTACCTGCAGCGACCGGGCAACCAGGCGCAGATGAGCATGTTCGTGCGTGCCCGGCGCCCCGAGCACGCCGTGGTGCGGCGCGTCCTCGACCACGTCACGGCCAATCCCGGCACGGAGCTCTCCACCGCCCGGCTCGCCGCGGTGGCCGGTGTGAGCGAACGGCACCTCACCCGGCTGCTCGTCGCCCACGCCGGGCAGACCCCAGCCCGACTCGTCCGTCAAGTGCGGCTGGAGGCAGCTGCCACCGCCCTGGTCACCACCGACCAGGCCGTCTCGTCGATCGCCAAGGCGACCGGGTTCCGCTCCGGCGAGACCCTGCGCCAGGCGTTCAGCGCATGGTTCGGCATCTCGCCGACGCAGTACCGAACGGTCCACCGTCGGCGCACACAGAGCTCCTGATGGAGTGACCTGGGTCTTCCGTCATCGCGCGGTGGCTGTGGCGTCAGCCCTGGCGGCGGTTCCAGGGCCCGGTGACGGCGTACGTGATGCCCGGGTTGTAGACGTTGAAGAACATGGTCCGGCCGTCGGCGGAGAACGTCGCTCCGGCCAGTTCGCCGTACTCCGGGTCCCCTGCGGTGCCGATGTTGACCCGGTTACGCGCGAAGACGAACACCTCGCCGTCGGCGGTCGTACCAAGGATGTGCTGGTCCCCGATCCCGTCCTCGCACATCATCAGCCCCCCGTACGGCGACATGCAGATATTGTCCGGGGCGTCGAACTCCGGGTTCTCGGGCGCCGGCGTCGGACGGGTGAAGATGGTCTCCAGGCGCAACGTGTGGGCTCGCGGGTCGTACCGCCAGACCTGCCCGTCGTGGTCGCGGGCCGAGCCCAGCTCACGCCGGGCGAACGACGAGACGAAGTAGGCGCAGCCGTCCTTCTCCCCCCACCAGGCGCCCTCGATCTTGTATCCACCGGTGATCGGCTTGGGGTAGTCCTGGGCGCGGACCGACTCCGTCGTCGCCAGCGGGTCCGGCACGTCAAGCCACTCGACGCCGGAGAAGGCCGTGCCCGCCTCGGTCACCACCGACAGGTCCGGCAGGTCCGGGACGTGCAGGGCCTGCAGCACGCCGCCTGCCCGCAGGCTTCCGTGGCCGCCGAGCGGCCGGTTCGGCAGGAAGCGGTAGAAGCTGCCCAGCGGCGCCACGAACGCGTCCTCGGTCTCGTAGACGATGCCGGTGCGCGGGTCGACCGCGACCGCCTCGTGCTGGAACCGGCCCATCGCCCTCAGTGGTGTCGGATCGGTGTTGCGAGCATCGTCGTACGGGTCGACCTCGAAGATGAACCCGTGGTCCTTCGTGTACCCGCGGGCCCCCGCCTTGTCTTCGGTCTCCTCACAGGTCAGCCAGGTGTGCCACGGCGTCCGACCGCCGGAACAGTTGATGGCCGTGCCGCCCAGGCTGACGTGCTCAGAGACGGCGCGGCTCGACGCGTCGACGGCGAGCGTGCTGGTCCCGCCCCCGGCGGCCGGGTCGTACGTGCGCTCCGGCGGAGCCGCGACCGTGATCTTCGCGGTCGGGGAGCACTCATGGTTGCGGACCAGGCGAGTGCCGCGCGCCTCGTCGGCGAAGGCGCCCATACCGTCGAACCGGCTCGGCACGATGCCACCGTCCGGCCGGACGGTGCCTTCGCGCGACAGCACCGTGTAGCGGAAGCCCACCGGCAGGTCGAGCATGCCGGCCGGGTCAGGCACGAGCGGGCCGTAGCCGACCTCCGGGCCGGACACCCCCAGCGCGGGTGCCTCCGTGAACAGGGCGTCGACCGAACCGACCACGGCCACAGCGAGACCGGCCCCGGCCGAGCGGGACAGGAACTGGCGGCGAGACATAGACACGGATAAGCCTCCTAGACGTCGCGGACGGCTGCGGGCCATCCGGCATCGACCCGAACCGCTCGATCAACTACGTCACATCCCGCCCCATCCGTCAAGATGCCGATCGATTTGACCCCGCCAACTGTGGCAGCCGCATCACCCCCGCCCCACGCCGACGGATATCGATAGCGCGAAACGATGTTCGCCGCATGCCGGACGGACCGGTATGAACCACCCCATGGCCACCGAGCGGCGGCTGTCGGACCTCACTGGCCCCAAACCTCCTTGGCACCTACCCAGGGGAGGGGCAGAGACTCGTCACGACGTGATCAAGTCTGGTACTGCTGCCGCCGGGTGTCCGCCAGGTATTCGGCGAAGATCTCACCGAGGACGCGCAGTGCGATCACCGCCTGTTCGTCGGCCTTGCCCAAGGTCCGGGCGCAGGCGGTGAGCGTCTTCCAGAGGGCCCAGCCGCGCCCACGCGCCCACCTCGCCCCGTCGACGGACAGTCGCTCTCGGAACGCCTGCCGGCCCTCGGCGGTCAACAATGTCCAGGCGATCGCCAGGTCACAGGCCGGGTCGCCGACGCCGCACGTCCCAAAGTCGATGACAGCGGCGAGTTCCCCGTCGTTGAGCAGGAGATTTCCCTGGGCGACGTCACCGTGGAACCAGGTCTGCGTACCGTCCCAGGATGCGTCCAGTGCGTTCTGCCAGATCTCGCCGGCCAGGTCGACGTCGACGTGGCCGTCCAGCGCCGTGAGCGCGCGCTGGACTTCGCGGCCGTAGGTGCGCAGCGTGCCGCCCCGGAACCAGTTGTGCAGCCCGGGGAGGGGGCCGCCGGTGGGATCGATGCTCTGTAGTCCTGACAGGAACTCGGCCAGGTCGATGGCGAATCGGATGGGGTCGGCGATGCGGTCCGCGCTCGCCGGCTCGCCGTCGAGCCAGGAGTAGATCGACCACGAGTACGGGTAGCCTGCGCCGGGTTCCCCTTTGGCCAGTGGGACGGGGATGGGCAGCGAGAGCCGGGGGGCGAGTTCCGGCAGCCAGCGGTGCTCCTTGTCGACCGCCAAGGCGTACTCGGCGGCGCTGGGCAAACGCACCGACATCCCGGCGCCGAGGTGGAAGGTCCAGTTGTCCCAGCCGCCGTTGGCTACCGGCTGAACCGGGAGGTGGGCCCACTGCGGAAACTGGTCGGCGACGAGCCGACGCACCAGGCCCGCATCGATGGCGATGCGTTGGGGAACGGGACCGAGGTGCGGTGTGTTGCTCACCGAGACGTCCTCGTCCGATCAGGGCAGTTCAGCGTGTCGCCACGAGTCACGCCAGGGACAGTACAGGTCCTCGGCCCTGAGGCGCGGGGAATAAACACCCGCAACGGGTGTGCCGGTGATCCCGCCGCCACCCCGGAACCACCCAGCTCCGGCGCCGGGCGAGATCACCGGCACTTCGTCAACGACCGCCGTTACGAGATCGACTCGGGCGCGCCCTAACCGAAGAAGACCACCGCGAACACGGTCCCCGCGACGAGCCCGCTGACCACCGGGATGAAACACCTGCGGGCGAGGGCGATCACCGGCACCCGGGCGAAACCGGCGACGGCGATGAGCGAGGACCAGGCGACGAGGGTCCCGCCACCGGACCAGATGTTGCCCATCTGACCGACGGCGGCGAGGGTGCCGGCGCTGATCCCGGCAGCCGGACCGAGGCTGCCGGCCAGCGCGCCGGTCAGCGGCAGGCCGGAGAAGCCCGACCCCTCCAGGCCCGCGATCATGCCGATGATCAGGATGCCGAAGGCGGCGACGAAGCCGCTGTGCGGGATGTGGTTCTCGGCGGCCGTGACCAGGTCGTACAGCAGCGCGGGGCCCTTCGCCGGGTCGGCGGTGCCGAGGATCTGCCCGGAGAAGTCGCCGTTGCCGATGAAGAAGAAGCCCGCGATCGGCAGCACGACCCCCATGGCCTTGAACGCGAACACCAGTCCGTTGACGACGTGCGTCGCGGAGCTCTCCAGGAAGGCCTTGCCGTCACCGGCGAGGGCGGCCAGGAAGACGACGAGCGCCGCGATGCCACCGACCAGGGCGGCGGCGTCACCGCCCCGCAGATCGGGCACGCTGTCGGAGAACGTGGCGACCACCATGTACACGATCAGCGCCAGGTACGCCACCGGCACGAAGATGGCGAAGAAGGTCGGCACCAGCGGGTTGCCGCGGTAGCCGTTCGTGTCGTCCGTGCCGTCGTGCGGTTCCTCGTCGTACTCCTCCCGCAGCGCGACGCCGTGGCCGCTCGTCGGTGGCCCGCCCCGCAGGGACGGGACCTCCCCGCCACCGGCCGACCGGTCACCCGCCCCGACCAGCTCACGCTCGCGTTCGGTGACCGCCAGGTCCCTCGCGCGCTGCCCGCTGCCGTCCGCCGTCAACTCCCACTCGGCGAGCAGGGCCGGATCAGGTCGGCGCATCGCGCGGAACTCCATCAGGTAGGCGACTGCGAGGGCGACGGCGCCGACGACGAGGGAGAGCACCATCGCGCGGTCGGCGACGAGGTTCGCGTCCACCCCCGCCGCCTTCGCCGACAGCCCCGGCGCCACCCGGATGACGTAGTCGGAGGAGAGTGCCATGCCCTGGCCGGCGATCGCCACGACCAGTCCGACGGCCATCGGCCGTAGACCTGCGCGGATCGCCACCGGGATGAGCACCGCGCCGATCAGCGGCACCGCCGGGGTCGGCCAGAAGAACAGCGAGATGAAGTACGTGACGACCACCAGCGTCCAGAACGCGAGGTGGCCGTTGCGCATCACGCCTCGGAACGGGGCGACCATCTTTCGGTCGGCGCCGATCGCCTGCAACGAGTGCAGCATCGCCGTGACGAGCGCGATGATCAGGAAGATGTTGAACAGAGCCGTCGCCGCCACGAGGCTGGCGTTGAACACCGCGGAGAGCCCGCGGATCACACTGTGCGAGAAGACCAGTGCGGTCGCGAACGTCGCGACCACGGCCGGTACCACGATGTTCTTCCGGGCGATCATCGTCGCGATGATGACGACTACGCCGACGAGATAGACCCAATGGGCCGCCATTAGCTGCATCTGCCACCTCACTGCCTCTTGCAGGGAGTCGATTGCAGGTCAGAGTCCGCGTGCGGCGTATCCAGCGTCTACCAGCGATGTGCACAGGCCGGCGGTCAAAGATTGTGCAGGCTGCCGTAGCGCCGCCCCTCGGTGACGACGCAGTCTCAAACCGTACGTGACCTGCGGATACGACGGGAAGGACGGGACGTGCGGGACACCCGGCCGGGGGCTGGCACCGCGTTCGCCACGCCGGCCGGCCGGGAGACGCTGCCCGGGCGAACGCGGGCAGGGCTCGGTGTCCTGCTGACCCTGCTCGGCGCGACGCTGCTCGGCACCGTCATCAACAACGTGCTCAACGTGCCGTTGCGCGACATCACCGCCGACCTCGGCGTCTCCCTGTCGTCCGGGGTGCTCGTGGTGAGCAGCTTCGTCCTGGTCCTCGCCGCCAGCATGGCGTTGAGCGGCTGGGTGGGTGACCGGTTCGGCCGACGCCGTACGGTCATCGCGTCACTGGCCCTGATGGCGGTGGCCATGGTGGGGGCGGCGCTCGCCCCGTCGCTGCCCGTCCTCGTCGCGATGCGCGCCCTGCAGGGCATGGCCTGCGCGGCCTACCCACCGGCGGTCATGGGCATGCTCGCCAGCATCTACGGGCCGAGCCAGCGGACCCGCACGATGAGCGCCTGGGCGGCCGCCAACGGCATCGGGCAGGCGATGGGCCCCCCGCTGGGCGGCCTGCTGGCCGACCTCGCCGGATGGCGGGCGATCTTCTGGTGCCTCGCTCCGGTGGCCGCGATCCTGCTGGTCACCACCGTGCTGCTGGTGCCCGACGACCGCGGGCACGGCGCCGCGCTGCACTGGCCCGGTGCGCTGTCGTTGACCCTCGGCGCCGCGTTCCTGATGACGGCCGCCACCACCGTCCCGCAGCACCTGATGCCGCCCTGGGCCACCGGCACGCTCGCCGTGGCGGGCGTGGCGCTGCTGGCCGTCTTCGCCATCTCCTCCACCAAGGCTGTGGCGCCCATCATCCGGCCGCGCCTCATCATCGAGTCGCGGTTCCTGCGCAGCGCCGTGGCCGCGGCCGCCCAGATGTTCTGTCTCGCCGCCACGCTCGTCGCGGTTCCGCTGTACCTCACGGGCACCCTCGGGCGGGCCACCGCCGTCACCGGCCTGCTGGTGCTGGCCTTGCCCGCCGCCATGGCCGTGCTGGCTCCCGTCGTCGGCCTGCTCAGCGAACGCGGCAGGCCGCGCTTGATCCTGCGTACCGGTCTGGTCCTGCTCGGCGTGGCGGAACTGCTGGTGGGGCTCTACACGGGCAGCGGCGGCCGTAGCACGCCGTTGCTCGTCGCGTTGCTTCTCACCGTGGGTGTGGGCGTGGCCCTCGTCCAGACACCGTCCGCCGCCGGCGCGACCCGATCACCGGCCGGCCGGTCGGGTGCTGCCCTCGGACTGTTCAACATGATGCGCTTCGGTGGGTCGGCGCTGGGCGCGGCCTGGGTGGCCGTCGTCTATCCGCACGGCGCGCTGCCGCTGCTCTTCGCCGGATGCACGGCGGTCGCCGCCATCGGGCTCGTGGTCAGCTTCGTCGGACCCGACCCGTCCCCGCTCGACGTCCATGCACCGTCGCCGACCACTACGTCGGGCTGAGATCCCGGTCGACGGCCGTCATCGTCTCGGCGAGCAGGTTGAGCTTGTGCGCCAGCCACACCGCGAACTGATGCTCGGCATCCCGCAGGTCCAGCTGCAGCAGCCGCGACGCCCGATCCAGCTTGTACAGCATCGTGTTGCGGTGGATGTGCAGTTCCCGCGCGGCGGCGTTGAGGTTCCCGCCGGAGGCGACGTAGGCGATGACGGCCTCCTCCAGGCCGTTCCCACCGGCGCGGGAGCCGCGTAGTGGGGCCAGCAGGTCCCGGGCGAACGCCTGCCCCTGCGGGCTCTCCGCGAGCTCCGCCAGGGCGGCGAACACCCGCAGGTCCTGGAAGCCGCACACCTGGTCCATGCCGAGGCGGTTGCGGATCCCGAGCGCGATGCGCGCCTCCCGGTAGCTGTCGAAGATGCGGCCGGCGCCGCCGACGCAGCGCCCGTACGCCACCGCCACCCGGCGCTGGGTTCGGCGTTCCAGGTCCGCCTGCAGGGCGCGCGCGAAGTCCGCCAGCGCCCGGTCCTGCGCGTCGGGCGAGTCCCGGCGGCCCGCGGGGTCGACCTGCCGGACCACCGCCAGGACGTCGCCGACCACCGTCGCCAACGTGTGCACGTTCGGCCGGGCGTCGAGCCGGGCGGCGTGCCGGGCCAGCTGGAACAGGGCGGTGGGGGAGTCGGGGCTGCCGACCGAGCCGAGCCCGTTCGCCACGACCACGCCGTAGGTCGCCCCGACCGGGAAGTCGTAGTGCGCCGCCCGGGCTTCCAGCTCGTGCTGGTTGGAGAAGCGGCCGTGCAGCAGCGCGTGGACGAAGTCGCCCCGCGCCCGCTCCTGCGCCTGCTCGACGCTGCGCATGCGCAGCATCTCCGTACCGACGATGGTGGCGGCCTGCTCGACAACCACCCGGTGCTGCGCGATCTCGTGCGGGCTGGGCGGATCGGCCGACTCCACGATGAGCACCCAGCCGTCGTGGCGACCGCCGAGGAGGATCGGATTGAGCACGCAGGTCGCACTGATCCCGTCGATCAGCAGCCGCCGGACCTGGGGCCCGGCGTGCGGCTGCGCCACGACATCCAGTCCCGCCGCACCACGGGCGGCGGGTCGCGGGTCGGCGGCCTCGCCGGGCGCCTCCCCGCGCAGCGCGTCCGCGACCGACGCGGACTCGAACAGCCGGTCGCGGCTGCGTTCGAACGCCAGCACCCGGTACTGCGGGTCGAGGATCGCCGCCGTGCAGCCGGACAACCGGGCCATCTGCTGCCCGAGCGCGGCCAGGCCGGCCCCGCGGTACAGCAACTCCACCAGCGCCCGGTGCACCCGCAGGCCGTAGCGGAGGACGTGCGTGTCCCGGGCCAGGACCAGCTCCGCCACCAGTTCACTGAGCTGGCGGAACGCGACGTGCGCGCCGACGTGGATCACCGGCAGGCCGCAGCTCGGGTCGGCGACAACATCGGCCTCGCCGGCGACGACGAGGGCGGCGGCGTTGCGCCGGCCGAGATCGGGTAGCAGCGCCGACCGGACCTGGTCGGCCCGGGCATGGACGACAACCCCGGGCAGCGGGTCGTCACTGGCCTGGACCTCGTCCAAGGGCAGGCACCAGCTGACCGCGGTGTCGAGCAGGTCAGCGGACGCCGCCGTACGCGCCTGACGAAGCAACCGTTCCTGCAACAACCGGCCCACCGTCAGGTGCTGCGGGTCCGGGTCGGGCCGGCCGTCGAATGCCATCGCTGATGGGTCCGTCATGACCACTCCTTGGACAGGTTGCACAACCTACCCCCGTCGCATCGCGGCAGTCTAGCCATTGTTGGCGGTCTCCGCGCCCGGGCAGGCTGGTCGCACGGACCGCCCGGTAGTGGGGCAGAGGAGGCAACGTGCACAGGATCTACCGAATCACCCTCGACGACGCGCTTCCCGTGCTCGCCGCAGCTCGAGCGAAGGCGGAGGAGATCGGAGTCAAGCAGACGATCTGCGTCTGCGACGACGGCGGCCACGTGCTCGCGCTGCATCGGATGCCCGGTGCCCGCCTCACCGGCGTCGAGATCGCGATGGCGAAGGCGTTCACCGCGGCCGGCCACGAGCGCGCGACCCACAAGTTCAACGAGCCGCCCAACGGCCCGGCGCTGCCGGGCAACGAGGCGTTCGGGATCAGCCACATGCACCCCGGGAAGTTCGCCATCTTCGTCGGCGGGTTCCCCATCGAGTACGACGGCCAGATCGTCGGTGCCGTCGGCGTCAGCGGCGGCAACGGCGAGCAGGACAAGGCGGTCGGCGCCGCCGCACTGGAGGCGTTCGCCAAGCACGCCGCGGAACTGGGACTCGGCGGGTAGCCCCGGTCGAACACGCCGTCGCCGCCGACGTGCCGCCGCCCCGGCACGCCGGCGCCGACGTGCGGATCGACCCGGCGCCCCCACCTAGTGGTGACGCCGGGACTCCTCGAGAGCCAACGGGGTCTCGAGGACCACCACGGTCGCGGCGATCTCGGTATCCGGGTCGTAATCCTTGAGGACCACCCGTACCGGAAGTCCGATCTTGTCCTTGAACTCCTGGGCGAGTCGCCGCTTGCCCTCGTCCAGCAGCGCCACGTCCACCTCGCGGGTGATGTCGCGGTGCGCGGAGTCCAGCGCCGCCAGCGCCTTGACGCGCTGGTGCTGGGCGAGGATGAGAATCCGGTCGTCCAACAGGTCGACCCGCTGCCGGCTCACACCGACGCCCGCGATGCCCTGGTTCACGGCGTTGTAGACGCGCAGAATCTCCTGCTTGAGCTCTCCAGGCGTCCGGGGCGGTGTGCTGCCTGAGTGATCCATGGCGCGACTGTAGTGATCGTCTGACGGCGCGGTCGAGACCTTGACACGCCGCGGCGAGCGCCGTTATATATCACAAACCTCTGAAGCGCCGTTCCCACAGGTACGGGCCGACGAGGACGTCGTGACACAGAGCCGACGAACGGTCGAGGGAGCTTCCGTCCCGAAGAGCCCGACAGCTGTCGCCGATGGCGGTTGGCGGTCTGCGCGTGCTTCGCGCACACCGCCGAATCCGAGCGGTGGCAGCTCTTTTGCTTCCGCCGCACCAGATCCAGTGCGTGTCGCACTGGCGTCAACGGAAAGGCGGACGAAACGCGTGACGAACAAGGCGGTGTCGCAGACCTGTCCGACCGTGGCCGACGTGGTCGCGGCCCTCGACGGGTTGACCGGCGGCCGGATCACCAGCTCCGACGGAGGCCGCAACCCGTGGGTGATCAGCAAGGACTCGGGAATACCCGGCAAGGCGGTGACCGAACGGCCCGGCCTGGTCTGGGGGGCCACCGAAAAAACCGTGCGGCGGCTGGCGGTCGCGATGACCATCACCGAACACCACATCGAACTCGCTCATGCCAGTGGCGTGGACGCGATCGTCGCGCACCACCCGATCGCGGATGCGGCGAGTTCCGGCGGGGTCGCGCTCGCCGACTACCTCTCCCTCTACGGGGTCGCGGTGCTGGAGTGCCACGAAGCCTTCCACGGACTGCACCCCGGCATGGCCCACCTCCACGGCCACCGGCCCTTCTACGTCAACCCCGCCTACGACGGGGTGCACGGACTGGTGGTCATGGTCGGCCGGCCGCTGCCAGGCGTCGCCACGGTCGGTGACGTGCTCGCCCGGCTCGACACGGGCCTGGAGCGGTCCCTGGACCGGCGCATCCTGGACGGCGAACGCGCCGTCCGCCAGTGCGCCGAGCTGACGGACAGCGCCACCGCCCCCGGGATGCGGGTGCTCGCCGGCGCGCTCGACGACCCGCTCGGCGAGGTCGTCCTGCACGCCTTCCCGCACACCGGGTTCGGCGAGAAGCAGCTCGCCCAGTTGCTCGCCGAACACCCCACCATCTCCACGGTCATCTTCAGCATCAGCGCGACCGCCCCGGACTCGGCCGTGGTGGCCAGTGCGGCCGCGCGCGGACTCAACGTACTGGTGGGCAGCACCCACGCCGCGGAGATCTTCGAGAACGGACTCCCGCTGGCGTTCGGACTGTCCGCGCTGCTGCCCGACGTCGACGTTGTCCTGTTCCGGGACCGAGTCGTCTCGATCCCGATCAACCGGGTGGGCACGGGCCCGCTGCGCGCGTACGGGCGCACGATGGCGCAGGAGCATCTGCTGCCACGGGCCGAAGCCGTACGCACTCGCGTCGCCGCGACGGCAACACCCCTCAGCCACTCCGAGCAAGCGAGCTAGGAGACAACCATGGAAATGACCCCAGCGCACTGGGTGTACCTCGCCGGTCTGGCTTCACTGATCATCGTCATGGTCGCCCGGAAGAACGTCGTGGTGCCGGCCATCGCCGCGACCTTCCTCACCGCCGTGACCTTCACCGGCAGCGTGCCCGGGGGAGTGGCGTCGGTGTTCCGCGCCAGTCTGGTGGCCGCCTCGGAGCTGTTCAACATCTTCCTCATCATCGCGCTCGTTACCGCGATGCTGGCCGCGTTGCGAGCCATCGGGGCCGAACACCGGATGGTCGCGCCGTTTCGCCGGCTGATGGTGAACGGGCCGATCGCCTACCTCGTCCTGTTCATCGTCACGTACGTCTTCGCGCTGTTCTTCTGGCCCACGCCGACCCTCGCGTTGATCGCGGCGATCCTGCTCCCGGCCGCCATCCGAGCGGGCCTGTCCCCGATGGCCGGCGCGATCGCGATCGCCATCGCCGGGCAGGGCATGGCACTGGCCTCCGACTACGTCATCGGTGTGGCGCCCGCTCTCTCGGCCAGCGGCGCCAAGGTGCCGGCCGATCTGATCGCCGATCGGGCCCTGATCCTGTCGTGGGTCGTCGGGATCGTCGCGCTGGGCATGAGCTACCTGATGACCGTACGCCGTCGCCGACCCGGCCTGGCGGCCGCCAGCGAGGCCGGTGCCGAGCTGGCGGCGAGCCGGGCGCAGGTCGAACTCGCCCCCGCCGGGGTCGCCGCAGGCGGCACCTCCGGCGGTGCCACGGGCGGCGGTTCGGGCGGCACACCTGAGCAGCTCGGCCAAGCCCTGGCGACCAAGCAGCCGCCGCGGGAGGCGCTGGCGGACGGGCAGCCGGCACTCACCGACGCCGTGCTCGACGGCGATCCTTCCGGCCGACGCGACCGTCGCGCCAAGGTGTTCGCCGTGCTGGTCCCCGCCTCCTTCGGCGCGCTGCTGATCTACATGCTGCTCGGGCGCTTCACCCACCTGGTGTCGGTCGACGACGGCGCCGGGGCTCCGCTGGTCGGGGGCCTGGCGGCGCTGCTGCTCCTCGCCGTGGCGTTGACCAGCGACGGTGTCCGCTCCCTGGAGAGCTGCGCCGAGCACATCGTCGACGGCCTCTCCTTCGCGTTCAAGGCGATGGGCGTCGTCATCCCCATCGCCGGGTTCGTCTTTATCGGCATCTCGGACTTCTCCGGCCGCATCATGGGGCTGGCGGACGGGACGACCGCGCCCGGTTTCCTGTTCGACGCGATCCGCAGCGTCGAGCAGCACATCCCGCACAACCCGTTCGTCATTATGTTCGCCGTCCTGCTCGCCGGCATGACGGTCGGACTCGACGGATCAGGGTGGGCGGGCCTGCCGCTCACCGGCTCCCTGTCGGAGGCGCTCAGCCCCCATGCCGGAGTCGACACCGCCACGCTCGCTGCCATCGCGCAGAACGGCGCGTCGTGGACCGGCGGCGGCACTCTGGTCATCTGGTCCTCGCTGATCGCCGTTGCCACCTTCTGCGGGGTGTCCGTGGTCGACCTCGCCCGCAAGCTGTTCCTGCCCGTGGTCACCGGGCTGGTCGTCAGTGCGGTGGTGGCCGCGATCATCTGGTAAGCCTCCGAGCCTTCGAGCCGGATGCCGGCGCTGCTGTCAGGGATGGGCGGCAGCGCCGGCATGACCAGGAGACCCCGGACCGCAGAACTTGCTCGTGTCCTGCGCGTAGGGCGCGGCCGCCGAAACTGCCCGCGGCGAACTCCCACGGCCAGCCGGTGATTCCCTCGAGCAGGCGAGCGGGCCGGGCGCCAATTGGATCCATCGACGCGCAGCCGGAAGCGCAGCTGAAAGATCAGCGGCCGAGGCCGGCCTCCCTTGCCCGCACGATCGCCTCGGCACGGTCGGCGACCCGCAGCTTGGCGAACACGTTGGACACGTTGTTGCGGACCGTCGTCTGCGACAGGAACAGCGCCTGGGCGATCTGGGCGTTGGACCGCCCCGCCGCCAGCAACTCCAGGATCTCTCGCTCCCGAGCGGTCAACTCGGGGAAGGCCGTGCCGGCGCTCGGCGGCCGGCGGCGAAGAACTCCGGGATCCGCAGGGCGAGCGCCGCGCCGAAGACCGCGCCGCCCGATGCCACGGTCTGGATCGCGCGGACGATCTCCTCCTGTTCGGCACCCTTGATCATGATCCTCGACGCGTTCTGGCCGCTGTCGATGCTCGGCATGTTCGTCATCGGCCTCAAGATCCTCTTCACGGGCCGTTGGAAGGGCGCTGCCCGGGTGTGGCCGACGGTCGCGGAGAGCTGGGCCGTCGTCACCGTCCTCACGTTTGTGATCTTCGGCGAGCCGCTGTCGAACTGGATCGGCGGCGGGCACCTGCTGCTCGGCTACGCGACGCTGGGCGTCATCCTGGCGCTGCGCCCCGAGCTGACCGGCCCCGGGACTGAGCAGGACAGTGTTGACGTCGCGCCCGGGGCCGCGACGAGTCGTCCCCGGGCGGGCGTCGACAGGCATCCCATGAGCGCCGCTGTCAGGCGGCCGGGTTGTCGTTGAGCGGCTCGCGACGTCGCCAGGCGATACGTTCGTCGTAAGGCGCGCCGGTTCCGGGGCGGCCGTGGTTCGGCCGTTTCCTGCGGGCGAAGTCTTCCCGTTGCGTCATGTGCCGCGACCTGGCCGGTACTCAGCGGCGATCTTGGGCACTGCCGTCGCTGACCGAGGACGCGGCGGGTCGCGCAAGGCCACAGCGGGTGTCGCGGAGTTGACCGTGCCCGGAACAGTTGCGGGACAACGACTCCTCCAACCTTTCGGCCACTGTGGAGGCCGCAGGCGGCGCGGTAACTTCCGACCTGGCAGTAACTCACATCGATGGGCTGATGAGCCGACCGGACGCCAGCGAGGGAGCACTCATGACAGATCAGGTTCGCACCCGCCGAAGAGTCGTGGGCGCGTTCGTCGCCGGAATCCTCGCCGCCGGGTCGCCGGTCGCGTTCTCACCGGCACAGGCAGCGGACGCGAACACCTCCGAAAACGCCGTCATCGTCTGGGACCGCAACGCGCAATCCGCGATCTGGGACGTGGCCGGCCAACAACCCCAGGTCCAGGCGCGCAGCTTCGCCATGGTGCACGGCGCCATCTACGACGCGATCAACGCCATCGCCGGCCGGCCCTACCAGCCCTACCTGACCGCACCGGCCACCAACGGCCGAGAGTCGGTGAACGCGGCGGTCGGCAGCGCGGCGTTCCAGGTGCTCAGCTCCCTGTTCCCGGCCCAGCAGACCCGGCTGCGGACGCAGTACGACGAATGGCTGGCGACCATCCCCAACGGCAGCGCGAAGCGGCGTGGCATCTCAGTGGGCAACCAGACCGCCGCCGCGATGATCAGCGCCCGGCAGAACGACGGCGCGTTCGGCGACACGGCCTGGCCGGTCGGCACCGGGCCGGGCCAATGGCGGCCCACCCCGCCGACCAACGCCAACGACGGGGCATGGGTGGCGAATCTCAAACCGTTCCTCATCCCCAGCGCGTCGATGTTCCGCACGTCCGGCCCGCCGGCGCTCACCAGCGAGCAGTACGCCCGGGACTTCAACGAGGTCAAGGCGATAGGCGCGGCCGACAGTCCGACCCGGACCGCCGACCAGACGCAGGCCGCGATCTGGTGGCACGACCGGCACCTGGGCGAATGGGAGATCAAACGGCAGCTCGCCACGACGCAGCGGCTGAACACCCTGCAGACGGCGCGGATGTTCGCGATGGTCGACCTCGCCGAAGCCGACGCCACGACCGCCTGCTACAACGAGAAGGGCGCCTGGACGTTCTGGCGGCCGGTCACCGCGATCCAACTGGCCGACACCGACGGCAACCCGGCCACCGAGGCCGACTCCACCTGGATGCCGCTCCTCGTCACGCCGCCACACCCGGACTACACGTCCGGGCACACGTGCTTCACCGCGGCGAGCATGTCGGCCCTCAGGCACTTCTTCGGCCGGGACGACATCCCGTTCAGCGCCTACAGCGAAGCCTCGGGCACCACCCGGTACTTCAGCGGCTTCTCGCAGGCCCTCGCCGAGGTCATCGAGGCCCGCATCTGGGGTGGCATCCACACCCGGACGGCCGACGTCGAGGGCGCGAAGATCGGCGGCCAGGTCACCGCGTACATGATCAATAACTACTTCCGCCCTCGGCGGTGACGCGCCGGGCGTCAGCCGGCGCAGTTGTTGTTGCACGCCGGCTGGGTCAGCACGCTCGCTGCGGCCGCGCCGCTCAGGCGCGGCGTTGCGCTGGGCCGGACGACTCGCGCAGCACCAGCTGGGTAGGCAGCCGGATCGCCTCGCCGTCGCGTTGTGATCGTGCGGCGAACTGCTCGATCAAGAGCTCCACCGCGAGCCGGCCGGCGTGCGAGCCGGGCCCAGCCAGGGTGGTCAACGAGGGATGGACGAAATCGGCGGCGAAGATGTCGTCGAACCCGACCACGCTGATGTCGGCCGCGACTCGAACACCGCGCTGGGCGAGGCGTCGGATGATGCCGATCGCCAGGAGGTCGTTGTGAGCTACGACGGCCGTCACACCGGTGCGCAGTGCTCCGTCGGCGGCGGCCCCGCCGTTGGCGACGTTGGGGGTGTACGGACCGATCCGGTGCGCCGTCAGGCCGTGCGCTTCGGCCCCGGCGCTCAGTGCCGCCCAGCGCGCCGCACCCATCCAGGAGTTGGGTGGCCCGGCGCAGTAGGTGAAGCTCTGGTGCCCGAGCGAGGCCAGGTGTTCCAGGATCTGCTGACAGCCTGCGACGGTGTCGAACGCCACGCTGGTCAACCCGGGCAGCTCTCGGTTGAACAGGACGATCCGGTGCAGTTTGGCGAGGTCGCGCAGGACCTCGTCGCCGAGTCGGCTGGAGGCCAGCACGAACCCGTCCACGCCCGCGGCCAGGTCCCGGATCTGGTTCTCTTCGATGCGCCGGGATTCCTCGGCGTTGACGATCACCAGAGTGACGTCGGACGCCTTCGCGCGCTGCTCCGCGCCGCGGATCAGCTCAAAGAAGTGGGGATTGGTGATGTCGGACAGCACCATGGCGATGGTGCGGTGGCGTGGACCCGGAAGGGCGCGGTTCTGCGGCCTGTGCTGGTAGCCGAGCTGTGCGGCCGCAGCGACTATCCGCCGTCGCGTCGCTTCGTTGACCCGGCCGGGCTTGTTGAACGCCCGGGAGACCGTCGACGCGGCCACGCCGGCAGCTTGCGCGACGTCAAAGATGGTGGGCTCCACGAACGCATCTAGGCCGTGTCTCCCGGATCATGGCTTGGGGCGGTCCGGTTTTGCGCGTAGCCAGATGAGGATGTCGGCGATCTGTACGGTGGCGCGGTAGCGGCAGGCGAGCTTGTCGTACCTGGTGGCCACGGCGCGGAACTGCTTGCGCCGGTTCATCAGCCGTTCGATGGTGTTGCGTTGCCGGTAGCGGTGCGGGCGGAACGTGGGCGGCCGGCCACCGCGTGGCCC
>NZ_VSFA01000129.1 GCF_008119785.1 Micromonospora sp. MP36
ACCCGCCCACCCATTCTCCGCTCGGGCTGCCCGTCGCGGTGCGGGGTGAGGTGCTGTTGCAGCAGCGTGTTCAGCGCGCCGGCGCCGGCGGGGCCGCGGTGCATGGGGGTGAGGACCTGCACGTCCCGGCGCGGGTCGAGCCGGAATTTGGCGGGGATGCGGGTGCAGGCGACGTCGACGGTGAGGGCGGCGGTGGCCTCGGTGTCGTCGCAGGCGAACAGGAAGAAGTCCGGCAGCCCCTGAACCACGGGTGGGCGGCCGGCGTTGATGCGGTGGGCGTTGGTGACGACACCGGACTGCGCGGCCTGGCGGAAGATCTGGGTCAGCCGCACCCGGGGGATGGTGGGGGCGGCGAGCAGGTCACGCAGGACTTCCCCGGCACCGACGGAGGGGAGTTGGTCGACGTCGCCGACGAGGAGCAGGTGGGCGCCGGGTGGGACGGCTTTGACGAGTTTGTTGGCCAGGATGAGATCGAGCATGGAGGCTTCGTCGACGACGAGCAGGTCGACGTCGAGGGGGTTGTCCCGGTCGTAGGAGGGGTCGCCGCCCGGGCGAAGCTGTAGGAGTCGGTGGACGGTGGCGGCGGGGTGGCCGGTGAGTTCGGACAGGCGTTTCGCGGCGCGGCCGGTCGGGGCGACGAGGGTGATCTTGGCTTTCTTCGCGGCGGCGAGTTCGACGATCGAGCGGACGGTGAAGCTCTTGCCGCAGCCTGGCCCGCCGGTGAGCACCGCTACCTTCGAGGTGAGGGCGAGGCGGACGGCCTGTTCCTGTTCAGGGGCCAGGTCCGCGCCGGTGCGCGCCTTCAGCCAAGCGAGGGCTTTTTCCCAGTCGACGGTGGTGAAGTGGGGCAGCCGGTCAGCCGAGGTGTTCAGCAGACGGTGCAGGGAGCTGGCGAGGGATTGCTCGGCGCGGTGGAACGGCACCAGGTACACCGCCGGCACGGGCTCGCCATCGCCGCGGGGCAGGAGCTCGCGGACGACGCCTTCGTCGGCGACCAGGTCGTCGAGGCAGCGGGCGACGAGGTCGCCGGGCACGTCGAGGATCTTCGTGGCGTCGGCGACCAGCTCAGGTTCAGGCAGGTAGCAGTGCCCGTTGTCGGTGGCCTCGGACAGGGTGTACTGCAGGCCCGCCATGACCCGCTGCGGGCTGTCATGCGGGATCCCGACGGCCTGGGCGATGGTGTCGGCGGTCTTGAAGCCGATGCCCCACACGTCCGCGGCCAGCCGGTACGGCTCCTTCGACACGACGTCGATGGACGCGTCGCCGTACTGCTTGTAGATCCGCACGGCCAGGGACGTCGACACCCCGACGCCTTGGAGGAAGACCATCACCTCCTTGATGGCCTTCTGCTCCTCCCACGCCGCAGTGATCTTCGCCGTCCGTTTCGGCCCCAGCCCAGGCACCTCCACCAGGCGGCCCGGTTCCTCCTCGATCACCCGCAGGGTGTCCAGGCCGAAATGCGCCACGATCCGCTCGGCGAACACCGGCCCGATCCCCTTGACCAGCCCGGAGCCGAGGTAGCGCTGGATGCCCTGGATCGTGGCCGGCAGCACCGTGGTGTAGGAGTCGACCTCGAACTGCCGGCCGTACTTCGGATGCGACGACCAGCGTCCGTGCAGGCGCAGGCTTTCCCCCGGCTGCGCACCCAACAAAGCACCGACCACCGTCAGCAGGTCCGAGCTGCGGTCGGTGGCGACCCGGGCGACGGTGTAGCCGGTCTCCTCGTTGACATAGGTCAACCGCTCCAGCACCGCCTCGAGGGTGGCCAGCGGAGGACGAGTCGGGGCGGCGGTCACGGCGACCATCCTGCCGTTTGTCCATGCTGCTGTGCCAGGCCCGGGCCTCAGGCCCGCAGTTCCGCCCGGACAGCACTGGTAAGGGATCTCGCGCCGGTGAAGCGAACCCGGGTGGGAAACCGGCGGCCGTCGCACACGGAACCGGGGCCCCTGGCCTCAGCCAGCGCTGGTTCTGTCACGTGTTATGACGCTTTGTTCTGCCTCTACGGGCGGGCCGGGCCGCAGCGCTGTTCGTATCCGTCGCTGCCACCCCGGGTGGCGCCGCAGCTTCTTGTTCACGCCACTGCCCGGCGGTCTCGGCGCGCAGAAGGCGATCAACCATGAGCATGGCTTCCGGCTCCGTCTCGAACTCCCACCGCAGCACCTTCCCCGTCTCGGTGTCCCCGGCGCGGCCGATCACCTTCCAGCGCGTCTCGCGGACGAGCCACACGTCGCGGCGCGCCAGGCGCCCCCAGACCCCGTTCCACCACCTCCGGGCCACCTCTTCCACACCATGATCGTACGCATGTTCGATCGGCTGGCGAGTTGGGGTGACACGACCAAGCCCGCGTACAGCGGTGGGAGCGGGTCATTCGCAGCGGTCTTCGGCGCCCCGTCCGTACGGCTCGCAGCAGTCGGGGCGGTGCCGGTAGACCCGTAGATCGCGGCCGTGCCGGTGGCCGTAGTCGGGCGTGATCTCGTACAGGCAGGCCTGCCACACGACGGCTTCCCCGCCGCCGGGCACCACCTGGCCGTCACCTGGCCCGCCGCGTAGCAGCACGTCCACCCTCCGACGGTACGTGCCTGGTGAAGGCAGGGCGCGGCGTACGAGGTTCTGCCGTCGGACTCGGATGGGCGCTTGAGGTGGAGCCGGTCCCCGCAACTTGTCCGCTGCGGGGACCGGTCGTCGGTGGCCTGCGGCCGAGGCTGCTCCACCTCCACGTTGCGTGGCCAGCAGCCGAGCGGTGACCCCGCCGACCGGATCAGGTTCGCCGCCGACGTCCGTCGCTCGCCAGCCCGGGATCGCCTGCTGTAAAGAACTTTGGCCGCCGTGGAAAAAGCCCTGATCATGACCGAACGTGCTAGCACCCTCCACGACCAGGCGGTTGCCGCCGCGGTATGCCGACCGGGATTCACGAGCGAGCACTGCCTGGACCCCATCCGGCCCCCCGACCGCTGGCACCCTCAAAGCTGACAGCGGTGATAGGTGACCCGACCAGTCCGCACAGATTGGTCCGACGTGCCTTGAACAGGAGGAGCGCATCCCCCTTCGCTGGATGGTCCTGCCACAGCAGTGCCGTGACCACCGCGGCATTCGTTGTCGCAGATCTCTGCCCAAGGCGAGCCGGTTCCCTCCCACGATGACGTGGGGGGCGGAGATGAGAAGGGCTCATGGGCGAGGCTGCAGGTGAGTTCCGGCCGCGCACGGGCGAGTGCGGCGGAACCGGTGCTGCGTCGGCCAGTTGCGCCGATGCTCGCCGCGCCGGTCGATGCGGTGCCCGAGGGCCGGGATCTGGTACACGAGCCGAAATGGGATGGGTGGCGAGCGATCGCCTTCCGCGAGGCGGACGGGGTGTATTTGCAGTCGCGGGCCGGCCGGAACCTGACGACCTACTTCCCGGACATCACCCGGGCAATCCGGGCAGCCATCCCGCCCGGTGCCGTCCTTGACGGTGAGCTGATCGTCTGGGAGCGCGGCCGGACCAACTTCGCGCAGCTGCAGCGGCGCGTCACCGCCGGCCGCGCTGTGCTGCGCGTGGCGCGCGAGTGCCCTGCCCATTACGTGCTGTTCGATCTGCTCGCCGACGTCGGCGGCCGGGTGATCCTGGACCTGCCGCTGGCGCAGCGCCGGGCCCGGCTGGAGAGGCTGCTCGCCGGCGCCCCGGCGCAGCTCACCGTGACCCCGCAGACGGCCGACATGCGGGAGGTGTCGGACTGGCTGCTGAACTGGACCATCGCGGTGGGGATCGAGGGCGTGGTCAGCAAGCGCCTGGATGGCCGGTACGAGCCCGGCCGCCGCGGCTGGTCGAAGTTCCGTACCCGCATCGTCACGGAGGCCGTCATCGGCGGGGTTACCGGCAGCATCAGCCGCCCGGAGACCCTGCTACTCGGCCGATTCGACCGGCGGGAACGGCTGCGGTACACCGGCCGCTCCCACCCACTGACCACCGATCAGCGGGCGGCGCTGGCCGCACAGCTGTCGCCGCCACGCATGCCGCGCCGCGGCGCGATCGCACACCCGTGGCCGAATCCACTGCCGGCGTCCTGGTCCGGCCAACTGGACCGGCCAGAGCCGCTGCCGTACGTGCAGGTGGAACCCAGCGTGGTGGCGGAGATCGACGCCGACGTGGCATTCGAACACGGACGATGGCGCCACCGCGTGCGCTACGCGCGGCACCGGCCGGACATGTCGGTGTACGACGTACCGCTGCTGCTCGGCGAGGAGGAGGGCTACTTCGGCGACCTGGGGTGAGTGCCCGTGGGTCTGCTGATGAGCCGCGAGTGCTGCCGGATGCGCTGCAGCACGCCTCAAACAGCCGCCTGAGCCCGAGCCGCTTGCATCCGCTTCTGCCGATGAGCGTGCACTCCACGAATCGGCCAGCGCCGGCCGTGGACCCCCATGGCTGACCGACATCGCCGTGGGCCGGAGGGCCCGCCGAGCGACGCCACTGACGCGCACGAGCACGCGAGTTTCGTGCATGGCGTCAGCGAGCGGCTGCGGCCCGGTCCATCATCGAGCCGATCGTCATGGTCATCCGGCGACGACCGACCAGTCGTCCCGCGTGTGTCATCAGTCGGTTCCTGGCGCCAGCGATCACGCTGGGCGGTGGGGTGCGCTGGTCGAGGGCGTTCAGGGCGATCTTGACGACCTCGTCCGGGCGCATCCGCTTGGTGCCGCCGTCGGCCTGGGTGCCGGCAACGTCGAAGAACTCGGTCTCGGTTGCGCCTGGCGACAGCGCCATCACCCGCAGCCCGGTGCCGCGCGACTCGTACCAAAGCGCCTCGGTGAAGCTGAGCACGAATGCCTTGGACGCGCCGTAGACGGCCATGGTTGGGGTGGCCTGGTAGGCCGCCATGCTCGCGACGTTGACCAGCACGCCGCCGCCGCATGCGCGCAGCCGTTCGATGAAGACGCGGCTGAGGTCGACGAGGCTGGTGACGTTGACGGCGATCTCGGCGCCCAGCCGCTGCGGGTCCGCGTGGTGGAACGCGGCGTTGGTGGCGAAGCCAGCGTTGTTGATCAGGCTTGTGATGGTGAGGCCGCGCTTGGTGATTGCGGCGTCGAGCGCCGCAGCGACGCCGGGGACGGCTAGGTCCATGGCGATCGGAGTCGCGGTGACCCCGTAGGCGGCGTCAAGCTCGCCGGCGAGTCGCTTCAGGCGGTCCAGCCGCCGGGCGACGAGCACGACGTCGGAGCCGCGGGCGGCGAGCTGCCGGGCGAATTCGACGCCGATGCCCGCGCTGGCGCCGGTGATGAGGGTGGTCTGACCGCGGTAGTCCACGGCTGGCATGGCGCCTCCAAAGGGCCGATTCACGAAGACGGTGTCACTATACGACTGTCTGGCACTCAGTGCCAGCCAGTCACTGAGGTGCTAGGCTGTGACCATGCCGACCGCCTCTGATCAGAAGCTCTGGACCCGCACCCGCCAGGCGGTCTATGCGGAGATCACCCAGACCGCGATGGATCTGTTCTTGGAGCGCGGTTTCGAAGCGACGACGATCGACGACATCGCCGCGGCGGCTGGCATCTCCCGGCGCTCCTTCTTCCGCTACTTCGGCACGAAGGAGGACATCGTGCTGGGTGACCTAGCAGCTCAGGGGGAGCTGATTCGCAAAGAGTTGGAGGCCCGGCCCGCCGCTGAGGACGCGTGGACCGCCCTGCTCAATGCGTTACGCCACGCGCCGCGGCTCGGCCAGGACGACGCGACCATGTTGAAGATCTCCAAGATGCTCTACAGAACACCGTCGCTGCGTGCCCGCAGCATCGAGAAACACCTCCACTGGCAGGCACTGCTCACTCCGGAGATCCGCCGCCGCCTCGGCGTTGCCCTGAACGATGAGCATGACCTGCGCGCCGACGCGATCGTCGCCTGCATGCTCACCTGCCTCGACGTCGCCGGCGAGGCATGGACCCGCAGCGACGGCCGCCAGTCGCTGGAGGATCTAGTCGTTTCGGCGGTTACGGCGGTGCGCGGGAGTGCGCCAGACGCCTGACCAGCCATCCGCACGTATCGCCGACCGGGCGCGCCGGAAAGCAGGAACTCCGTCACCCTCCGTAGATATCTGGCGTAGGCATCGGCTCGATCCGCGTGCACGCACGTGCCGATGTGCGATCGCTTCAGGAGCACGGAGCCGCGCGGCCCGACAGCGCTCGACAAGGTGACCCACCCGCGGCCATGATCGGGTCATGGAGCCGGAGCTGCACCCCGCGCGACCCGCGGACTACGACGAAATCATCGCCGTCGTCGACGACTGGTGGGGACGCGCGATCGCCGGCTCGCTACCCCGCCTCTTCCTCGACCACTTTCACCGAACCAGCCTGGTCGCGCGCGACCACGACGACGCGCTCGCCGGGTTCCTCATCGGCGTGCTCTCACCCTCGCAACCCGGCCGGGCCTACATCCATTTCGTGGGCGTCGCGCCCGCCGCTCGCGGCTCCGGGCTCGGCCGCCGTCTCTACCAGGAGTTCTTCGCAATAGCGAAGACGGCCGGATGCAGTTCGGTGGGGGCGATCACCTCGCCGGTGAACGCAGGGTCGATCGCCTTTCACAAGAGCATGGGATTCGCGGTGACGGGACCGATCGTGGGCTATGACGGGCCCGGCAAGGACATGATGGTCTTCGACCGGGCCCTCTGACCGCTCCGCGTCGCCCGGGTGCCACGTGCCGAGATCAGTCGGCAACGACATCCGCTTCTGCCGATGAGCGTGCGTTGCTCGGGTGCATTTGGGCGCGAGGTGGCAGTCGGCGGTGCTTCGTGGCCGCGCCGGTCGGGCGCTGGCCATCGCCGACACGATCAACGCTGCGGCGGCGGGCTGCCGATCCTGGGGGCCTGGCGGGCCTGGTCGGAGCAACGCGCTGACATGGGGCGTTATCGCCGCGGCCCCTCGCAACCGCTATCCGAGCGGGTCGTGGAGCTGCCGGTAGTGCCGATCGAACGTTCTGGGTCCGCCGGCGTCTCGTAGAGGACGAGGAACGAGTCGTCACCGAGTGGCTCTGCCGTATCGCGTGAGGACGGCGGCACCGGCCCGCTCCGCAGACAGGGTTTCCAGGTAGGCGGGCGGACCGTCGGCCGGGAAGAGCCTCCGCCCGCTGCCGAGGATGGTGGGGAAGGTCAGCATCCGGTATTCATCGATCAAGTCTTCGGCCATCAGTGTGTGCACGACGCTGACGCTGCCGGTGATGATCACATCGCGCCGCTCGTGCTTGACCACCTCGACCAAGCCACCGTCGATGAGCCGGGAATTCGCCCACGCCGAGGCGTCGGCCAGCGTGCGGGAGGCCACCAGTTTGGGCACGGCGTTCATACGCGCGGAGAACGGGTCATCGCGCCCGGGCCAGATCCGGGAGAACAGCTGCCAGGTGGTGCGGCCCAGCAGCATGACGCCCTCGTCGAGCAGGTTCCCGAGGCGGAACTTGTCTCCGGCGACGGTTTCGGGGCCGTGCCGAAACGCCCAACCGCCCGTCGGGGTGCCCCCGGATCCGTCCGGATCGGACACGATCCCGTCCAGGGTGATGAACTGGATAACGATGACGCTCATGATGGATGTCCCTTCGGTCGATACTCGCCGGTACATACCAGCGGTATCGGCGGAACTCATCGCGTCCGGGCAGACTCGTCGGGAGAAATTTGAAGGGGCAGGTCAAACGCCTCGAACACGGCCGGATCGGCAAACGCGACGTTGTGCGCGACGAGACCCTTGGTGACGGTGAGGACTTGCAATGTGTGCAACCGGTGGCCGTCGCCGGGCTGCGGCGCGTACGCAGCGAGCGCCGGTTGCCCGTTGGCGGTAAGCCGTGTCATGGCCCAGCCGGTCCCACGAATCTGGAAGACCCGGTCGATGAACCGGCCGTAGTCGCGGCTGCCCCGATACCACACCGGCACTGGCGGCATCTCCAAGACAACATCGTCGATGAGCAGCCGCACGAGCGCGGGAACGTTGGCCGTCTCGAACGCCCGGACGTACCGGTCGACTACGCCGCGTACCTTCGGATCGTCCGGCTCGGTGACCTCGCTGGCATCCCCCGTCTCGGCCAGAGCGGCGCGGGCGCGCTGCAGCGCGCTGTTGATCGCCGGGATCGTGGTGCCCAGCTGCGTAGCGACCTCAGCGGCACTGCACTGCAGTACGTCGCGGAGCAGGAGCGCGGCCCGCTGGCGTGCCGACAAGGTCTGCATCGCCGCCACCAGCGCCAGCCGCAGGTCGGTCCGCGCGTCGGCATCGAATCGCGCGTCGGGGAACGGCTGTAGCCAAGCGAAGCCCGACGCCGGCGTGAGCGGCGCCCCGGGATCGTCGCTCGGCGCGCCCAGGCCCGATGGCGTGCCCGCGTCCGCCGACGATCTGGCGGCGCTGGCGCTGGTCAACTACGGACACTTCACCACCGTCCGGCTGGAGCGGGGCGGGGTGCGCGGGCTGGGTCTGCACCTCGACCGGCTGGCCCGCGACTGCGCGGCGCAGTTCGACGTACGCCTCGACATCGATCGGGTGCGCGGGCTCGCCCGGCGCCTGGCCGCCCGGGTGGACCCGCCGGCGATGCTGCGGATCACCGTGTTCGACCCGGGGCTCACGGTCGTCCGCCCCGGTGCGCAGGCACGGCCCCGGGTGCTGGTCAGCGTTCGGCCGGCCGAGCCGCCGGCGTCGTCCCCGGTGCGCCTGCATGCGGTGTGCCACCGGCGGGACCTGCCGGAGGTCAAGCACGTCGGCCTCTTCGGCGCGGTGCGCCAACGCCGCCTGGCGCAGCGCGCCGGTTTCGACGACGTCCTCTTCGTCGATTCTGACGGCCGGGTCAGCGAGGGGGCCACCTGGAACATCGGCTTCGTCATGGTCGGCGAGGTGTGGTGGCCCGCGGCGGACTGCCTGCCCGGGGTCACCGCCCGCCTGCTCGACGGGGTGTTGGCGGGGATGGGCACGCCGGTGCGTCGGGAGCCGATCCGGGTCGGCGACCTGCCTGCGGAGTGCACGGCCTTCGTCACCAGCGCCGGCGTCGGTATCCGGCCGGTGGCGGCGATCGACGACCGGCCGCTCGCCGCCGAGCGGGCGCTGCTGGAGCGGCCGAGGGCCGGCTACGAGGCGATCCCGCCCGAGCCCTTCTGACCGCCCACACCCCGCAGGGGCTGGCGAATAGGAGCAATGTAGACCGTACCGGCCACGATACCTGGCTTTTCATGCCGACAAAGTCGGGTTTGTCAATCAACCTATCGGTTGCCGTGCATGCCTCACTGTGGCAGCCTTTCCTGAGTCGAACGGCTGGCGTTGTCACCTCCGATCATGCCCAGCGGTCGGGCCGGGGCGTCGCCAGCGAAGGACCCCGGACGTGGAAACGGTGGAAAGCAGCATGTGGACCATCCCGATCCTGACCCCGAGACACCCTTCTGCCCGGCTCGGTCGCCCGCCGGCTCACCCGCGCCCCGCCCGATGAGCCCGGCGTCCCGCTGATCCATCCCGCCGCACGGCGGTATCCGGACCTCCACCCGTCCGGGCATGCCGTCCCCGGCTGAGCCGAGCCGGACGGACTCCAGCGCCGTCGCCGCCGGCCCACGCCGCGCGGCCCGTGTCACGCCGCTCCCGATGGAGAAACCGTGATGTCACCATGCCTTTCGCCGCCACCGGTCGAGGACTCGCGGCGCGTACCCCGGTCCGTCGCGACCCCACCGCGAATGGGAGCGCAGTGGTCGGCCCGGAGGTCGTCCCCCTGGCGGGATCCCGCCCGTGGGTGACACGGCCGGCCTCAGCGCCCTGACCCAACCGGCCGAGTTTCCGCCATGGGGCGGGCAGCAGCAGCCGCCATGGCCGGCCCGGGACCGCATCGAGGCGGTCCGCTGCGAGCTCGCCCGCCGGCCCGGGCTGGTCACCGAGGACGAGTGCGCCGACCTGGCCGCCGCCCTCGCCCTGGCCTGGACCGGTACGCAGGTCCTGCACGCCGGCGACTGCGCCGAACGGTTCGCCGACAGCTCACCCGCGACGGTGACCCGGAAGATCGCCCAGCTCGACGCCCTCGCCGAACTGCTGCGCAGCCCCGCCGGCCGGCCGGCCGTGCGGATCGGGCGGCTGGCCGGCCAGTACGGCAAGCCTCGGTCGTCTCCCTGGGAAGTCCTGCCGAACGGACGGCGACTGCCGGCCTACCGGGGCGACGCGGTCAACGACCCCGCGCCCGAGCCGTGGGCGCGCCGGCCCGATCCCCGCCGGCTGCTCGCCGCCTACGAGCACAGCGGGCGGACCCTCGCCGGCCTGCGTCAGACCTGGGCGGGCCGGCCGGAGCCGGAACGGGTCTACGCCTCCCACGAGGCGCTGCTGCTGGACTACGAGGAGCCGTTGGTCCGCACCGGCCGGCAGCGGCACTCCACCTCCGGGCACCTGCTCTGGGTCGGCGACCGCACCCGGCAACCCGGCGGCCCGCACGTGGCGTTGCTCGCCTCGATCAGCAACCCGGTGGCGGTCAAGGTCGGCCCGGGCGCGATGCCGGAGGAGATCGCCGCGCTCTGCCGGGCCCTCAACCCGGACCGGATGCCCGGCCGGCTCACCCTGATCGCCCGGATGGGCGCCAGCCGGGTCCACGCGCTGCTCCCGCCGCTGGTGGCCGCCGTGGCCGACACCGGCGTACCGGTGCTCTGGCTGTGCGACCCCATGCACGGCAACACCGTCCGCACCCGGGACGGTCTGAAGACCCGCCCGCTCGAGTGGATCGAGCAGGAGGTGGCCGACTTCGTCGCGGTGCTGCGGTCCGAGGGGGTGCCCCCCAACGGGCTGCACCTGGAGGTCACCGCGGACGAGGTGACGGAGTGCTACGCCGGGCCGGCCGCTCGGGCCCGTGCCGCCCGGCTGCCCAGGTACCGCTCGGCGTGCGATCCCCGACTCGACGCCGACCAGGCCCGACGGATCGTGGCCGGGTACGCCGCCCTCCTCGGCGCGGCTCCGCAGCACAGTGGACGGGAGGTCACCGGATGCGGACGCTGATCATCGACAACTACGACTCGTTCACCTACAACCTGTTCCACTACGTCGCCGAGGTGACCGGCACCGAGCCGACGGTGATCACCAACGACGACCCGCGCTGGCAGCCGGAGTGGCTGGACGAGTTCGACAACGTCCTGCTCTCGCCCGGCCCGGGCCGCCCGGAACGGCACCGCGACTTCGGGCTCTGCCGGGAGGTCTTCGAGGCGGGCCGGCTCCCCGTGCTCGGGGTCTGCCTCGGGCACCAGGGGCTGTGTCACCTGCTCGGCGGCCGGGTGGCCGCGGCCCCGGAGCCCCGGCACGGTCGCCTCTCCCGGGTCCACCACGACGGCAGCGAACTGTTCGCCGGCATCCCGTCACCGTTCGAGGTGGTGCGGTACCACTCCCTGGCGGTCGACCAGCTGCCGCCGTCGCTGGTCGCCTCGGCCCGGTCCGAGGACGGCGTGCTGATGGCGGTCCGGCACCGGCACCGGCCGGTCTGGGGGGTGCAGTTCCACCCGGAGTCGATCCGTACCGAGCACGGGCGGCGGCTGCTGGCGAACTTCGACGAGGCGACGTGGCGGTGGCGCGCCGAACGCCCGCGCCACGCCGCGCCCGCCCGCCGGCCGCACCGCGCGGCGACGCCCCAGGCCGTCTCGGCCGCCCCGACCGGCCCGGCCGCGCCGCGGCACCGGGTCCTGGTCCGCCGGCTGCGGCTGGCGGTGGAGACCGAGGCGCTCTTCGACGCGCAGTTCCGCGGCAGCCCGTACGCGTTCTGGCTGGACAACAACCAGCGCGGCGGCGCGTACGGGGCTGGGATCTCGGTTCTCGGCGACGCTTCCGGGCCGCTGGCCCGGGTGGTCCGCGCCGATGTGGCGGCCGGGACGGTGACGGAGACCAGCGCCGACGGGGAGCGGACCTACCCCGGCCCGTTCCTCGACTGGCTCGACGCCGACCTGCGAAAGCACCGCGCGGAGCCGGAGGTCCCGCTGCCCTTCGACTTCGCCCTCGGCTGGGTCGGTTACCTCGGCTACGAGCTGAAGGCCGAGTGCGGGGCGCGGCTCGCGCACCGCGCGCCGACCCCCGACGCCATGCTGGTCTTCGCCGACCGCGCGGTCGTGGTGGACCACCGCGACGACTCGGTCTGGCTGCTCGCCCTCGCCCGTGGCGACGACACCGCGGCGGCCCGCCGCTGGCAGGACGAGACCGCCGCACGGATGCGGGCGCTTGCCGGCCGCACCCTCCCACCGGCCGCGCCCCGGCTGCCCGAGCGCGTCCGGCACCCGGTGGAACTGCGCCACCAGCGGGAGGAGTACCTCGACCTGATCGCGGCCTGCCAGCGCGCGATCGTCGCCGGGGAAAGCTACGAAGTCTGCCTGACCAACATGCTCACCGTCCGGGGGCGGCTGTCACCCTGGCCGGTCTACCGGGCGCTGCGCCGGGCCACCCCCGCACCGTTCGCGGCGTTCCTCGAGTTCGGCGACGTGGCGGTGCTCAGTTCCTCCCCGGAACGGTTCCTGCGGATCAGCGCGGCCGGCGTGGCGGAGTCGAAACCGATCAAGGGCACCCGCCCCCGCGGCAGCTCCCGGGCCGAGGACGCGGCGCTGCGCGCGGACCTGCTGCACAACGAGAAGGACCAGGCGGAGAACCTGATGATCGTCGACCTGGTCCGCAACGACCTCGGCCGGGTCGCCGAGGTCGGCACGGTCACGGTGCCGGAGCTGTTCGTGGTGGAGAGCTACGCCACCGTCCACCAGTTGGTCAGCACCGTGCGGGCGCGGCTGCGCCCGGACCGCTCCGCGGTGGACTGCGTCCGGGCGGCCTTCCCGGGCGGCTCCATGACCGGCGCGCCGAAGCTGCGCACGATGGAGATCATCGACGAGCTGGAGGACGGTCCCCGGGGGATCTACTCCGGAGCGCTCGGCTACTTCTCCCTCACCGGGGCGGCCGACCTCAGCATGGTGATCCGCACCCTGGTGGTCGCCGGGGAGCAGGCCTACTACGGCGTGGGCGGGGCGATCATCGCACTGTCCGAGCCGGCCGCCGAGTTCGAGGAGACCGCCGTCAAGGCCAGCGGGCTGATGACGGTCCTCGGGCTGGAGTTCCCGCAGCGGGTGCCCGAGCCGGCCGGCAGTGCCGCCGGCCGGCCAGGCAGGGGCGCAGCGTGATGCTAGGAGAGCCGTTCGAGGCCGCGGCGCAGCACGAAGCGTCGCAGCTTGCCGGTCGGGGTGCGGGGCAGCGCGGGGACGAACTCCACGCTGCGCGGCACCTTGAACGTCGCCAGCCGGGAGCGGACCAGCCCGATCAGCTCATCCGCCAGGCCCGGGACCGTCGCCGGGTCCACCGCGCAGACCACGTACGCCCGCAGCTTCGTGGCGCCCCGATCGTCGGGCACCGCGGCGACGCCGACCTCCCGTACCAGCGGGTGGGTGAGCAGCAGCCGCTCGACCTCGACCGGGGACATGGTGATGCCGCCGACCATCTCCAGGTCGTCGAGCCGGCCGCCGTGCCGGTACCGGCCGTCGGGCAGCCGGGTCACCCGGTCGCCGGTGCGCAGCCAGCCGTCCACCAGCACCCGGGCGGTCTCCTCCGGCTGGTTCAGGTAGCCGGTCAACAGGGTCGGGCCGCGTACCCACAGCTCGCCCTCGGCCGGACCGGCCAGCGGTCGGCCGGAGCTGTCGCAGACCCGCAGCTCGTACCCCGGCAGGGGGCGCCCGATGGTGCCGGGCTGGTTGTCGTCGAGCCGGTTCGCGCAGCACGCGCCGCCGATCTCGGTGGACCCCAGTTCGTCGAGGACCGGCGCGCCGAGCAGCGCGGTGGCCCGCTCGCCCAGGGGCGCCGCCAGCGGCTCGCCGGCCGACACCGCGACCCGTACGCTGCCGAACGGCTCCGGGTCGGTCACCTCGGCCACCAGGTTCGCGTACGCGGACGGGACGGCGTGCAGCACGGTGACCCGGTGCCGTCGGATCAGGTCGGCGACGAGCGCCGGGCCGGGGCGCTGCGCGGTGAGCACCGCCGCCGACCCGGAGTGCAGCGGGTAGACCAGCGAGTTGCCCAGGCCGTACGCGAAGAAGAGCTTCGAGATGGAGAAGCTGACGTCCTCCGGCCGCAACCGCAGCATCGTCTCGCCGACCGCCCGATGGTAGTGCGGGAAGTCGGCGTGCCGGTGGACGGCGCCCTTGGGCTGCCCGGTGGTGCCCGAGGTGTACTGGATGTAGAGCGGCGTGCGGTCGTCGACCGGGCACGGCGGGGCCGCTGCGGCGTCCTGGGCGGACACCCCGAGTTGCTCCGGCCCGACGAGCACGGCCGGGTCGAAATGGTCGGCCGCCGCCGCGTCCGCGATGACGGCCACCGGCCGGCAGTCGGCCACCAGCGTGGCGTGCTCGCCGGCGGTGAGGGCGGGGTTGATCGGCACCACCACCGCGCCGAGCCGGGCCACGGCCAGGAAACAGCCGACCCACTCGGCCCGGTCGGGCAGCGCCAGCAGCACCCGGTCGCCGGGGTGCACCCCCCGTCCGGCGAGGACGGTCGCTACCCGGGCCGCCCAGTCGTGCAGCTCGCCGTGGGTCCACATGCCGGCGTCGTCCAGGTACGCCGGCCGGTCCCACCACCGCCGCTGTCTGGCCAGCCCGGCCAGCCTGGCGGCCACGTTGCGGTCCGGCGTCGCGGCGTCCGCGCCCGCGGGTCGGACCGCATCAACCTCGTACAGGTCCTGGGAATTTGGCATCGCGCTCCGTCCGATCAGTCGTCGACGGTGTTCGCGCCCGCGCCCACGGGCGGCGGGCGCCGACCGAATCGACGTGCGTCCCGGGGCGTGGGCAGAACGGAACGTACGACAACGGCAACCGGACGGCAACCGATCCGGCCGCCGGTGGGGAAGCGGTGATCCGCCGGTTTGGGCCGGCGACCGCCATGGAAAAGGGATTCGACGGACGCTGATCTGGAGGCAACACACGCATGGACGCCGAGCGATTCGCCGCCATCTCCGGACAGACGGGTCAGCAGGGGCTCACCCCGGCCGTCCGGGAACCGGCCGAGCCGGAGACCGGCCGCCTGCTGGTCGGGCGGGCCTACCACGACGGCCCGTTGACCGCGCTGGTCGAGTCGACCGGAGCCACACCGCAGGACGCCGCCATCGTGGCGGCGCGGGTCCGGACGGCCTTCGTCACCGCCGGCGCCGTACCGCCGGAGGACGTGGCACTGGTACGCCCGGGCGCGCTGCCGTCGGGCCTGGACGGTCCGCAGGCCCCGCCGGAGCTGCTGACCGCCTACCGGCGCGGAGAACTCGACGTCCGCGCCGTGGACCGGCTCACCCCGCCCGCCCCGCTGTGGCGCCCCGCGCCGACGTCGGCCACCCCTGCCGCGCCGACCCGGCCCGTCACGGCTGCCGCCGCCGGCCCGGCGACGGGCCGCGCCGCCGCCGTCTCACCGTCCCCGCTGGCGGGCGATCGCCCGTCGTCGCACGACGGTGAAAGCCCGCTGGACGAACTGCGCGCGGACATCGCCGACCTGCTCGGTGTCGAGCCGGACGAGATCGGCCTCGAGGACGACCTGATCGAGCTCGGCATGGACTCGATCCGCGCGATGGACCTGGTCAACGCCTGGCGCGAGCGGGGCCTGGAGGTGAGCTTCGCCGACCTGATGGAGCGGCCGGTGCTCGGTGACTGGGCACGGCTGCTGGCCCGGGCGGGCCACCTCCCGGCCGACCCGGCCACGGCCACCCGGACCGGCCCGGCGGCGGCCACCCCGGCCGGCCCGGGCACCCCGGACGTCGGCGAGCCGTTCCCGCTGACGCCGGTGCAGCACGCCTACTGGATCGGGCGCCGCGACGACCAGCCGCTCGGCGGCGTCGGCTGCCACTTCTACCTGGAGTTGCACGGCAAGGGGATCGAACCGGCGCGGCTGGAGGCAGCGGTCCGGTTCCTGTTCGCCCGGCACGGCATGCTGCGGGCGGTCTTCGACGACGACGGCCGGCAGCGCATCGAGCCGGAGAGCCGCTGGGCGGGGCTGACCGTGCACGACCTGTCCACGGTCGACGCCGCAGCGGCCCGGGCCGGGCTGGAGCGGATCCGCGCCGACCTGTCCCACCGGCGGCTGGCGGTCGAGCGCGGCGAGGTGCTGGACGTGCAGCTCTCCCTGCTGCCCGACGGGGCGACCACCGTACACGTCAACACCGACCTGCTCGTGGCCGACGTGGCCAGCATCCGGATCCTGCTCACCGACCTGAGCCGGCTGTACGCCCGAGACGGCGGCGACCTGCCCGCGCTGGACTTCGACTTCGCCACCTACCTCGCGCGGCAGGCCGAGCGCCGGGCCGAGGCGCACCGCCGCGCGGCGGAGTACTGGCGTGAGCGACTGCCTGAGCTGCCCGGCGCCCCGGCGCTGCCGCTGGCCGTCGAGCCGGCCCGGCTGGGCCGCCCGCGGATCGAGCGGTACGAGCACCGGCTCTCCGCCCAGGAGTGGGCGGCCCTGGCGGCGCACGCCCGGGAGCAGCGGGTGACCCTGCCGATGGCGCTCGCCACCGCCTTCGCCGAGGTCCTCGCGGCGTGGAGCGGGGAGCCGAGGTTCCTGCTGAACCTGCCGCTGTTCGACCGGGAGAGCATCCATCCCGCCGTCGGCGCGATGGTCGGCGACTTCACCAACCTGATCCTGCTCGAGGTGGACGCCTCGGCGCCGGAGAGCTTCGCCGACCGTGCCCGCCGGCTCCAACAGCGCTTCCGCACCGACGTCCGGCACCGCGAGTACTCCGCCGTGGAGGTGCTCCGCGACCTCGCCCGCGCCCACCCGGAGACCACCAGCTTCGCGCCGGTGGTCTTCACCAGCGCGATCGGCATGGGCGAGCTGATCGACGCCGACGTCCGCGACACCTTCGGCGACCCCGACTACATGCTCTCCCAGACCCCACAGGCCTGGCTGGACCATCAGGTGGTCGAGTTGGGTGGTGGGTTGTTGCTGAATTGGGATG
>NZ_VSFA01000013.1 GCF_008119785.1 Micromonospora sp. MP36
GTGCCCGCGCCGACCGCGGCCGGCATCAGGTCCGAGCCGTCGAAACGGAAGACGGTCTTCGGGTCCTGGAGGATCTGGACGGAGAGCTTGTCCACCGGGTTCGGGACGTTGGCGAGGTCGAGCTTCTTGTTCGCCGACACCCAGTCGCCGATCTTGGCGCGGCTGTTGGCGTACTCGCCGGAGGCCAGGTAGGTCTGCACGGCCTGGACCTCGGGCCGGTCGGCGAAGGCCGTGACGAACTCGCCACCGCCCAGCACCGGCTTGCCCTTGGCCGGGTCGACGGCCGGGAAGTAGAACGCGAAGACGTCGCCGTCCTCGGCCACCTTGGTGCCCTTCGGCCACTGGTTGGCGTAGAAGGACGCCTGCCGGTGCAGGGCGCACTTGCCCTTGGTGATCGGCAGACCGGCCTCGCCGAATGCGGTGGTGGCGATGCTCTTCACGTTGCCGATGCCGCCGTTGACGTACTTCTCGTTCTTGAGAATCAGGCCGGCCTTGTCGACCGCCCCGGCGACCTGCGGGTCGTTGAACGGGATGGCGTGGGTGGTCCACTGGTCGTAGACCTCGGGCGACGTCATGCGCAGCATGAGGTCCTCGATCCAGTCGGTGGCCGGCCAACCGGTGGCGTCACCGGACTCGATGCCGGCGCACCACGGCTTGATGCCGCTCGCCGCGATCGTGTCGCTGAGCTTGATGAGGTCGTCCCAGGTCTCGGGGACGGTCCAGCCCTTCTCCTTGAACATCTTCGGCGAGTACCACACGAAGGACTTCACGTTGGAGCCCAGCGGGGCGCCGTAGAACTTGCCGTCCACGGTGGAGTACTTCAGCCAGTCGGGGGAGTAGTTGGCCTCGGCCATGGCCTTGGTGTCGGCGCCGACGGGCTTGAGCTTGCCCGCGTCGGCGAACCGCTTGAGCAGACCCGGCTGGGGGATGAAGGCCAGGTCAGGGGCGTTGCCGCCGTCCACCCGGACGGGCAGCTGGGCCTCGAACTCGGGAGAGCCCTCGTGGTCGATCTTGATGCCGGTGCACTTCTCGAACTCCTTCCAGGACTCCGCGAGGCGGTCGGCCTCGATGTCCCGGATGGACGAGTAGATGGTGACCTTCTTGCCGTCGTGACCCTGGTACTTCTCGTATGGGGCGCACTCGGGGGAGCTCGCCTTGCTGCTCTTCTTGTCGTTGCCGGTGCCGCAGGCGGTGACGCCGAGCGCCAGCCCCAGTACGCCGGCGATCGCGAGAGCCTGGCGCGATCTGGCAAACGCCATGCCGATCTCCTTCCTAGCCGGCGCGTGGAGGGATCGAACGCGCGCCGGTCCGATGGTCGTTCCCACATGTAAGCGCTTGCATCTCACCCGGTCCACCCCCCTGCCGGACACGGCCAGGTAACAATCTCGAAACCCTCCTCACCGCTCGTGGGCGCGCTCCCACCCTCCGGCGATCTGGCCCCTGGGCGACCCTTCCCATCGATGGAACTTTCTGTCACGCTAAGCGCAGCCAATCGAAAACTTTCAACATAGGAGGAGATGGATGCGCAAGCGGTGGTTCAGTCTCGCGGCCGTGGGCGCCGTCCTCGCGGCGACCCTGGTCCCGGCCGCCCCGGCCATGGCGGCCCCGACCTTCAAGGTCCCGTTCCCCTGTAACCAGTCCTGGTCCGGCCAGACCCGGTCCGACCACAGCCCGGCCTACGCGATCGACTTCAACCGCACCGACGACCTGGGCGACCCGGTGGTGGCCAGCGCGCCCGGCACGGTCGACCGGGTGACCGACCTCGGCGGCACCAGCTACGGCAAGTACGTCCGGATCGACCACGGCAACGGCTACACCACCTACTACGCCCACCTGAGCGGCTTCAACGTCTCGGTCGGGCAGACCGTCGGCTACGGCCGGGTGATCGGGTACGTGGGCAGCACCGGTGGCTCCACCGGCCCGCACCTGCACTACGAGCAGCGGCTCAACGGCAACGACATCCAGGTCCGGTTCAACGGGGCGCTCGCCCTCTACTGGGGCACCAAGACGTACACCAGCGACAACGGCTGCTCCGGCTCGAACACCGGTGAGGGCACGGTCAACACCACCTCCGGCGTGAGCCTGACCGTCCGCTCCGGCCCGGGCACCAACTACAGCGCGGTCGGCTCGGTCGCCGACGGCGCGAAGGTCACCATCTACTGCCAGACCAGCGGCACCACGGTCACCGGCACCTACGGCACCAGCTCGATCTGGGACCGGATCGGCACCGGCCGGTACATCTCCGACGCGTACGTCTACACCGGCTACGACGGCTACATCCCCGGCGTACCGCGCTGCTGACCGGCAGCGGACGCGGGGTCCGGATCGGGGCCCCGCGTCCGGCCGCCGGACCGGCGACGCGGTCGGCCGGACGACCGCCGGAACGCGAAGCGCCGGGGTCGTCGCGCCCGCCCGCTCCGATCTGGGCGGACGGAGCCTGCGGACCCGACGACCCCGGCGGGTCAGGGGTGCTGAGGGATGCGGCGGCTAGCTGCTGAAGATGCTGACGCCGCCCGGGCCGACCAGCAGGCCGACGATGATGAGGACGATGCCCCACAGGATCTGCCGGCGGAACAGCGCGAGGATGCCGGCGACCACCAGTACGACTGCGATAATCCAGAGAATCAGCTCCATGGCTCGGGCAGTACCCGGCCGTCAGATCCGAGAAACCTGTGCCCGGTCGAGCTGATCTCCCAGGTGGAAGACGCTGTACGCCTGCTTGATCACCGGGTGGGCGACGTTGCGGACGCGGACGCCGCCGGGGGTGGTGCCCCGCTCCGACCCGTGGTGGGCGTGCCCGTGCAGGGCCAGCGCGGTGGGCGCCGAGTCGATCGCCTGCCCGAGCTGGTAGCAGCCGAGGAACGGATAGATCTCCAGCGGCTCGCCGGCGAGCGTGTCCGGCACCGGGGAGTAGTGGGTCAGCGCCACCAGCACGTCGCACTCCAGCCCGCGCAGCGCCCGGCCCAGCGCGTCGGCGCTGTCCTTGGTGGTCTGGACGAAGGACTTCATCTCCGGCTCGCCGAAGTCGCTGGCGCAGCGCCCGGCGAACCCACCCCCGAAGCCCTTCACCCCGGCCACGCCGAGCCGCCCGCCGGCGCACTCCAGCACCATCCCGGTCCCCTCCAGCACGGTGATGCCGACGTCCTCCAGCACCTTCACCAGCTGCGGCACCTCGTCGCACTGGTGCTCGTGGTTGCCGAGCACGGTGATCACCGGCACCCCGAGGTTGCCGAACTCCCGGGCCACGCAGCGCGCCTCGGACTCGGTGCCGTGCCGAGTCAGGTCGCCGGCGAGCAGCAGCGCGTCGGCGCAGTCGGGCAGCTCGTCCAGGGCCGGCCGGAACCGGCCGACCACGTCCTCGTCCATGTGCACGTCGCCGACGGCGGCGATCCGGATCACGGTCCAACCTCCCTCACGGCAGCTCCTCGACCTGGGTGGGCGCCTGTGTCCGGATCACGCCGATGTCGCTGGTGATCGGCACGTCCGGGAAGCGCTCGGCCACCCGGCGCAGGATCTCCTCCCGCCGGTGCGGGCTCTCCACCTCGCCGTAGAGCACCAGGCCCCGCTCCAGGCGGACCACGGTGATGCCCTGCTCGGCGATCGCCGGGTCCTCGGCCAACAGGCGCTGGATCTCCGCCTCCACGTACTCGTCGGGCGGCGCGTCGCCGTGCTGCTCGGTCACGGTGTCTCCCTTCCCTCTGCGGTGCCGCTCTCCGGCAGCACGTCCAGCCGGTCGAGGAGCACCAGGAACGCCTCTGCGTACGGCGAGTGCTGCGTCTCCTTCCGTACCCGTTCCCAGTCGATCTGTTCCCGCAGCGAGCGGGCCAGCGGCAGGGCGCGGGCGAAGTCGCAGTAGTGCTGCGAGAAGCTCAGCAGCTTGTGCACCATCAGTTGGGTGGCCGAGAGCACTGGCATGTGGATCGCGTCGACCGGCCGCACGATGGTGTCGGCGAAGGTCTCCTCGGTCACCGGGGTCTCGATCGGCCGGTGGATCAGGTCCACCATCCGCCCCTCGTCATAGACCTTGACCAGCCAGTCCTCGGGCGGGCGTTCGGCGGTGAAGCCGGCCTCGACCAGGGCCTCCAGCGCCCGGTCGACGTCCTGCTCCCGGATCAGGAAGTCCACGTCGTGCTCGCTGGAGTGGCCGCCGTGGGCGTACACGGCGAAGCTGCCACCGAGCGCGAAGGGGATCTCGGACTGCTTGAGCACGGCGGCGACCTTCTTGAGGGTGTGCACCAGGGTCTCGTCCCCGCGCTCGGCCATCGGGTTCTCCCGTCGTCGTGGGTGGCGGTGGGAATGAAGTTGCGTACCCGGCGAACCGGTCGGCCACACCTCTTGTCGGCGCGGCACGGGCGGGACGGAGCGGAATGGGACAAACTGCCGGGGACGGGCGCCGCTCCGCTAGCCTGGGGCAGGTGGCCAGGTCACTGCGGGGGCGGCGCGGCAGGGCCCGACTGCGCGCCGTCGCCCTGATCGGCATCGACGGCTCGGGCAAGACCACCCAGGCTCACCGGCTCGCCGAGGCGCTCACCGCGGCCGGCCATCCCGCCACCTACCATCGCAACGCCGGCGGTCGCCGCTGGCTCGGCCGGCTCGCCCAGCGGCTCGGCCGCCCGGACGCGCAGCGGCTCGTCGGCCGCGACGGGCTGCTCGCCGTCGAGTCCGTGCTCCGCTGGCTCGCCATCGCTCTCGCCCTGCTGAGCTGCCTGGTGACCGGCCGCACGGCGGTGATGGACCGCTGGTCCCCCTGCCAGTACGCCAGCATCCGCGCGCACGGGGGACAGCGCTGGGAACGGCTGGCCCGGGCCGGCTACCGCATCTTCCCCGCCCCGCGGGTCACCTTTCTGCTCAGCGTCGACCCGGCCGAGGCGTACCGGCGGATCGAGCGGCGCGGCACCGACCACGAGACCATGCGCTGGCTGACCACCGCCGCCACCGCCTACCAGGCGCTGCCGGAGTACCCCAGCTTCGTGGTGGTCGACGCGAACGGCTCGCCGGATGAGGTGTCCCGGCGGATCCGCGCCCACCTCACCGAGTGGCTGCCCGGTGACCCGCCCGCGTCGACGGGCGGGCCGCCGGGCGGCACCCGCCCGCCGTCCGGCGGGTCGGGTCGGGATGACCCGCTGCCCGCTCAGGCCCGGCCGTAGACCGGGACGCTCGCCCCGCTGGTCGGCGCGGACTCGTCGGAGGCGAGGAAACGGATCACCGCGGCGATCTCGGCGGGCGGCACCCAGCGCCGGTGGTCGGCCTCCGGCTGCGCGGCCCGGTTGGCCGGGGTGTCGATCACGCTCGGCAGCACCGTGTTGCACCGGACTCCGCGCTGCCGGTATTCCACCGCCACCGCGTTGGCGAAGGCGAGCACCGCCGCCTTGGCCGTGGCGTAGCCGGCCGCGCCAGCGAAGGGCGTCACCGCCGCCCGCGCCGACACGCAGACCACCGCCCCGCCGCCGGCCGCCATCAGGTGCGGCAACGCCGCCTGGGTGACCAGGTACGTGGGGCGCAGGTTGATCCGCAGCATCCGGTCGAACTCCTCGACCGGGGTCTCGTGCACCAGCCCACCGCTGGCGTACCCCCCGACCAGGTTGACCACCGCGCGCAGCGGCGCGGTCGGTTCGGCGGCCGCCACCGCCACGGCCCGCGCCGCGCCGGCGGGTTCCAGCAGGTCGGCGGTGACGGCTTCAACGACGGCGCCAGGTCGCGGCGCGGCGTCAGCCGCGCCGGGCTGGAGTTGTCGCTCGACCCGGACCGGTCCGGACGTCGGATCGCTCTCCCGTTCGGGTACGACCACCCGCCAGCCCGCCTTGAGGAAGGCGGCGGTGACCGCACCGCCCAGCCCGCCCGTGCCTCCGGTCACCAGCACCGTGCGTTCCGCCATGGGCACACGCTAGCCGCCCGCGGGCCGGCGTGGCGGGCGGGGCGCGATCCGGCGGGGTCGATGCCGACCGGCGTCCGCCAGCCGTCCGTCCGGCGGTCCGGGCCGAGCCGTCCGGTCGGCATGACCTGCACGAAGGCCGATCCGGCGGTCGGTCGGCGCGGCCGACTCGACCGGAGCGGGGGAGGCGGGCGGGCAGCGGGAATGGGACCCTTGCGGCGATGATCCGGCGCGGAAGGCGGTACTTTTCCCGATACGCGCCGTCATGGTTGACGGTCACGCCTTCATGAAAGTAAGTTTCATCCGTGGCGAAGAGTCCGAAGATTTCTGCGAGTCACGAGCCCGGTGGACTGATCGTCCACATCAGCGGCCTGCTCCCGTCGCTGTCGCCGGCCGAGCAGCGGGTCGCCCGGCTGGTCGTCGCCGATCCGGCGGACGCCGCCCGGCGCACCATCACCGACCTCGCCACCGCCGCCGAGACCTCGGAGGCCACCGTCATCCGGTTCTGCCGGTCGGTGGGCATGGAGGGCTATCCCCAGCTGCGGATCCGGCTCGCCGCCGAGGCCGCCCGCCGGGTCGAGCCCCCGGACGCCCGGGTGGTCGGCGGAGACATCCCGCCCGGCGCCGACCTGGCGCAGATCATCGCGACCATCGCGTTCAACGACGCACGGGCCGTCGAGGAGACCGCCGAGCAGCTCGACCCGGCCGTCTGCGAGCAGGTGGTCGAGGCGATCGGCGCGGCCGGCCGGATCGACGTCTACGGCGCGGGCGCCAGCGGCTTCGTCGCCTCCGACTTCCAGCAGAAGCTGCACCGCATCGGCCGGACCGCCTTCTACTTCCCGGACGTGCACACCGCGCTGACCTCGGCGGCCCTGCTGGGCCGGGGCGACGTCGCGGTCGGCATCTCGCACACCGGCACTACCTCCGACGTCATCGAGGTGCTGGAGCAGGCCCGGGCGCGGGGCGCCACCACGGTGGCGCTGACCAACTTCCCCCGCTCGCCGATCACCGAGGTGGCCGACTTCGTGCTCACCACCGCGGCCCGGGAGACCACGTACCGCTCCGGGGCGATGGCCAGCCGGCTCGCCCAGCTCACCGTGGTGGACTGCCTCTTCGTCGGGGTGGCCGCGCGCAACCGGGCCAGGGCCAGGAAGGCCCTGGAGGCGACCGCCGAGGCCGTCCAGTCGCACCGGGTGGGCTCCGGGCGGAGGCGGGGATGACGACCGGTCGAGTGGAGCCGGACGAGGTGGCCGCGGCGCGGCCCGTGGTGCGGGTCGGGGCGCCCACCGAGCGGCGCAACCCGCACAGCCTCGACCTCGACCTGATGTCGACCCGCGAGGTGCTCACCGTCATCAACGAGGCGGACCGGCGGGTGCCGGGCGCGGTGGCGGCCGTCCTCGACGAGATCGCGGAGACCGTCGACTTGGCCGTGGCCGCGCTGCGCGGCGGGCACCGGGTGCACTACTTCGGCGCCGGCACCTCCGGCCGACTCGGCGTGCTGGACGCCGCGGAGCTGGCGCCCACCTTCAACTCGCCACGGCACTGGTTCTGCGCCCACCTGGCGGGCGGTCCGGAGGCCATGTGGCGGGCCGTGGAGGACGCCGAGGACGACGAGCGCACCGGCGCCGCGGAGGCCACCGACTGCGTACGCCCCGGCGACCTGGTGGTCGGGCTGGCCGCCAGCGGCCGCACCCCGTACGTCCTCGGGGCGCTCGCCGCGTCCCGGGCGCAGGGGGCCGCAACCGTCCTGCTCTGCGCCAATCCGGAGGCCGACGCCGCCTCGTCGGTCGACGTCTTCATCGGGGTGGACACCGGGCCGGAGGTGGTCACCGGCTCGACCCGGATGAAGGCGGGCACCGCGCAGAAGCTGGTGCTCAACACGTTCTCCACGGCCGTCATGGTGCGCCTCGGCCGGGTCTACTCGAACCTGATGATCGACATGGTCGCCACCAACGCCAAGCTGCGCGGCCGGATGATCTCGATCCTGATGGAGGCCACCGGCTGCGCCGAGGAGGTCTGCCAGGCCGTGCTGCACGAGGCCGACGGCGACCTCAAGACCGCCCTGGTCTCCCTGGTCTCCGGCGCGGAGGTCGCCGCCGCCCGGGCCGCCCTGGCCCGCTCCGCCGACCAGGTGCGCGGCGCGCTGGCCCTGCTCGCCTCCTGACCCGCCCCGGCGGGCCCGTCCACCCGACTCGCTCCGGCGACTGCGACGCACGTCACGCCGCGGCCGGGACGGCCTGCGCGCTGCGGATTGTTCATCGAAGCGTGGGGTAATCCTGACCCGTGGCTGAACCGCCCGGCGCGCGGACGCGTATCTCGCAGTGACCAGGATCGCAATGTCGCGGTGACGCGGGTCGCTGTGTTCATGGAATTCGCAATGGTGCGATTTCCGGGGCGGACGACGATTCCGCTGCTCCGACCGCCTTCTGACCGGGGCGTGCGTGAGCCACCCGAGCAGGGGTCCTGACAGCAAACATGGACCGGGCTCTCAGCTACTACTCAGGCATTCGTGACAGTTTCGACTCACGACATGGAATCCCCGACGCGTCTCAACTGTTGTGTAGGTGTCAGCACCTACGGGCACAGCAGAGGTTACGGGGAGGGCTGATGAACGTGGGGATGGCAAGGAACCGGGCAACCGGCGCGAGCGAGGGGACCGTGGCAATCGTGGACAAGAACATCGGCATGCGTACCGACGAGGTCGCCGAGGAGCGCGACCTGGTCGGCGTCTACCTGCACGAGATCTCCCGGACGCCGTTGCTGGACGCCGCCAAGGAGGTCGACCTCTCCAAGGCGATCGAGGCCGGCCTCTACGCCGAGCACCTGCTCGGCGAGGACCGCGTCCCCGTCGGCGTCGAGCGGGAGGAACTGGAGCGGCTGATCGTCGAGGGTGAGCGCGCGAAGGACCTGTTCATCCGCGCCAACCTGCGACTGGTCGTGTCGATCGCCCGCCGGTACGTGCGGTCCGGCATGCCCATGCTGGACCTGATCCAGGAGGGCAACACCGGCCTGGTCCGGGCGGTCGAGAAGTTCGACTACGAGCGCGGCTACAAGTTCTCCACCTACGCGACGTGGTGGATCCGTCAGGCCATCAGCCGGGCCATCGCGCAGCAGGAGCGGACCGTCCGGCTGCCCGTGCACCTGGTCGAGGACGTCAACCGGATGCGGAACGTGACCCGGCAGCTCACCCGCGAGCTGGGCACCGACCCGGAGCCGGAGCAGATCGCGACGGCGCTCGGCGTGACCGTCGAGCGGGTCAACGAGCTGGTCCGCTGGTCGCAGGACACGGTCTCGCTGGACACCCCGGTCGGCGACGACGGCGACACGAACCTCGGCGACCTGGTCGCCGACAGCGACGCCCCGTCGCCGGAGGACATCGTCCTCACCGGGCTGGAGCGGCAGCGCATCGAGGGTCTGCTCAACCACCTCGACGACCGGTCCGCCGGCATCATGCGGGCCCGCTACGGCCTGGAGGACGGCCGGGAGCATTCGCTGACCGAGGTGGCGTCGCGGTTCTCGCTGTCCCGGGAGCGGATCCGCCAGCTGGAGATCCAGGCCCTTGGCCGGCTCCGCGAGCTGGCCCGGGCCGAGGGGCTGCAGGCGGCCTGAGCTGGTAGTAATGACAAGACGAACGGCCGGCGTCCGATAGGGGGACGCCGGCCGTTCGCCGTACTGGAGCCCGCGCGGGCGCCGCAGGATCAGCGCACCCGGCCGTAGCCGGCGATGGACATGATGTCCATGTCCCGCTTGTTGACGTTGCGGCCGGCGCTGGGCGCGTCGATGATCTGGCCGCTGCCCACGTAGAGCGCCACGTGCCCCAGCCCCGAATAGAAGACCAGGTCACCGGGCTGCAACGAGCTGCGACTGATCCGCGCCGTGGCGTTCCACTGCATCGCCGCGTTGTGCGGCAACGACTTCCCGGCCGCCCGCCAGGCGGCCAGCGTGAGCCCGGAGCAGTCGTAGCCGTCCGGGCCGTCGGCCCCGTACACGTACGGCTTGCCGACCGCGCCGTACGCGTAGCGCACCGCCACCCCGGCCGAGCCGGAGACGGCCGGCGGGCTGCCGGCGGACCTGGACGAGGCGGGCGCCTCGGTGGCCCGGCCGTACGCCTGCCGCCGTAGCTGGTAGAGGCGGGCCAGGTCGGCCTCGATCTTCTTCTTGGCCGCGGCGAGCTGCTTTGCCTGGGCCGCCTCACGGGCCAGCGTGGCGTCGAGCCGGGTCTTCTGGTCGATCAGCCGGCGCTGGTCCGCGGTGAAGCCGGCGATGGTCTGCTGGCGCTGGCGGGTCAGCTGGTCCAGGGTGCCCAGCCGCTCCGGCAGCGAGGCCGGCCCGCTCGGCTCCAGCAGGGCCTGCGCGGCCCGCAGCCCACCGGTCTTGTACGCGGTGACGGCGAGGACGCCCACGTCGGCGCGGCTCCGCTCGGCCTGCGCCTGCAACGGGCCGATCCTGGCCTCCAACGCGGCCGCGGTCGCCTGGTTGGCCTTGATGTCCTCGTTGAGCTTGTTGTAGGACTCGACGATTCGCTCCAGCTCAGTCGAGGACTTCTCGATCTGCTTCGTCAGCTCGGCGGGGGTGGGCTCGGCCCGAGCCACCGACGCCGGGGCGATCAGCACGGCCGAGAGGCCGGCGACCACCAGCGAGCGCAGCAGGATCCGTAAGGACGACAAGAGCGGAAAGCTCCTCTCCCACGGTCGACCGGGGCGCTGGGCGACCCGGCGACACCGGCCCGGGGCCATCCGGGTGGATGGCGGTCGACCGGACCGGCCTGCCCAACCTAACCCGGGACAGGAGTGGCCGGCAGTTGAAGCAGGGACGAATGTTGGCAAAGTGTCAGGAAGTGATGCTGATGACCGTGACGCTTTGTGACCGATTTGCCGTCCGGGCGTCGCGACCCCCGCGCCGGATGGCCGCATCGTGGGGGCTCGCCCCATTCGTCGTTCTCGGCGGATGTCGCCAGGCACCCCGTCGCGAAGTCATGACATAGACCGAAATGGCTTCTGTTTCCTGACCGAATCCCCGTCGGTGCGGGTCCGGGGGAACAGGGAAACGCCGGGCCGGGGTGGCGCGGCCCCAACACAATGAAGCGCGGAGCCGGGATTCCCGTCAGCGGCATCGGCACAGGTCAGGGCTGGCGCGGAGGACCCGGCGCGCGACCCCTGGAGGACGCCGTGCATAGCGATGGCTCCACCACCCGCCCGCCCCGATCGCCACAGGCGACCGCCCCGACCCTGCTCTACGCCCGGCCGGGCATCGTCGTCACCGCGGAACGGTTCACCGTCGGCCGCAACAGCTGGCGGGTCGCCGACCTCACCCAGCTCTGGACCACCCGGGGGCCGCACGACCGGCTGGCCGTCCAGGCGGTCGTGGTCACCGCCGCGCTGATCGGCGCGGTCGGGGTGCTGCTCGGCTTCACCGGCGGGCTGCAACGGCTCACCGCGTCCGCGTACCTGGCGCTGGGCGCGGTGGGCCTGCTGCCGCTGGTGCTGGTCCTGATCGGCGACCGCTGGCGGCCGCCGGCGTACGAGCTGTGGGGGCTGCACCGGGGCGCCGAGGTGCTGCTGTTCAGCAGCGACGACGAGCGGCAGTTCGGCCAGGTCACCCGGGCCCTGAAGCGGGCCCGGGAAGGGATCCGCCACGGTGCCGGCTGGGCGGACCCGGTGGCCTCGGCCGACCCGTGGCGGCCGAACCGGTGACTCAGCCGGCGACCGGTTCCGGGGTGCGGGGCCGGGCCGCCTGCCAGTTGCTGACCCGGCGCTCGGCGTAGAACGAGACGAACGGCACGGTACCGGCCAGCATCACCAGCAGCATCCGCTTCAGCGGCCAGTCGGCCCGGCGCGACAGGTCGAACGTCGCGGCCAGGTAGAGCATGTAGAGCCAGCCGTGCGCGGTGCCGACCACGGCCACCACGGTCGGCTTGTCGAAGCCGTACTTCAGCGGCATGCCGATCAGGACCAGCACCGCCAGCGCGACGCCCACGATCCAGGCGATCACGCGGTACCGGGTAAGCGCTCCGCCCACCGTCGTCCGTCCTTCCGAACCGGCCCTCAGCCGGGATAGTCGCCGGGCCGCGCGCCCGGGTTGGCGTTCAACCATGACAGATAGCGGTTGTACGCGGCGAGGTCGCCGTCCTCGACCGCCTCGACCGGGGTCGCCGGCCCCCGGCTGACCCGCACCGGTCGGCGTACCACGGGGGTGGTGGGGGTGGGCTCCGGCCCAGCGGCCGCCGGCGGCGCCGGAGTGGGCTCGTCCGCCCGCGGCCCCCGCAGCGCGTGACGCGCCTCACGCCACCACAGGAAGATCACGAAACCGGCGAAGACCGGCCACTCGATCGCGTACCCGAAGCTCAGCGTGTTGCCCTCGGCGGCCCGGGTGACCTGCCACCAGCCCAACCCGAGGAAACCCCCGACCAGCACGACCATGGCCACGTGGCGGGCGATCCACGCCGGTGTCCAGAGCCGCTTCATGCCTTCGAGGGTACCGGGACCGGCCGCCGTCTCCGACGCGGTGTCGTAGGTGGCGGGGTTTGGTGGCATCCCCGGTGGGCATCCGTCTAGACGCCAGCCCGAACGAGACGAGGGGGCGACGATGACCGAATCAGTACGCCGGCCCGGGGACGCCAGCCCGGAGCAGCGGATGCCCGAGTGGGACGGCGACCACGCCCGCGGCGACGCCACGCTGAGCGACGTCGACGGCGAGCTGCTCGGGGTGGACCCCGCCGAGTTGGGCGACGAGGACCTGATCCGGGAGATGTCCAGCCTGCACCGGACCCGGCTGGACACCCTGCGGCACGCCACCGACTCCGCGCTCGCCAACCACCTGCGGCGCACCGCCGAGCTGGAGACGGAGTACCTCGCCCGGCACCCGGGCCGGGAGGTCGACCCGAGCCGGTTGCGGGGCGCCTGATGGCGGCGCACGCCGAGCGGGGGATGTCCGCGCCGCCCGAGGTGGTCTTCAACACGGCCATTGACCCCGACCGGGCGGCGGCGTGGCTGCCCGAGCCGCTCCGCGAGGACGGCAGCCGCCGCCCGGAGGTGATCAGCATCGAGCAGATGCGGGCCACCTGGTACAGCGACTCCGCGCCCGACTGGTCGGCGGAGATCCGGGTGGAGTCGGTCGACGCCGGCGGCGCCCGGGTACAGCTGGACCTCGCCGGCGCGGACGGCCCCGGGTTGGCCGAGGAGACGCTGGCCAACCTCGCCCGCGAGGTGGCCGACAACCTGACCGCCGGCTGACCCGGCGGCGCCACGAGAACCGAGGAGGCCGGGTGACCGGGAGTGGCCTGAAGCAGAAGGTGGCGCGCCTGCGCCAGGCGTACGCGCCGCACGAGCACCGGCCGCTGGGCGGCTACCTGGCGGCGATGGGCACCTACGCGACGGTCACCGCGTCGCTGGTGGGCCTGGTCCGGGTGACCGGGCGGCCGGTGCCGGAGCGGCCGTCCCCGGCGGACGTGGTGCTGCTCTCCATCGCGACCCACAAGCTCAGCCGGCTGCTCTCCAAGGACGCGATCACCAGCCCGCTGCGCGCGCCGTTCACCCGCTACGACCACCCGATCGGCAGCGGCGAGGTGATGGAGCAGGTCCGCGACCAGGGCAGCGCGACCCGGCACGCGGTCGGGGAGCTGCTGAGCTGCCCGTTCTGCCTCGCGGTCTGGGTCGCCACCGGGCTCACCGGCGGGCTGGTGCTGGCACCCCGGCTGACCCGGCTGGTCGCCACCGCGCTGACCGCCGTGGCCGCCTCCGACTTCCTCCAGATGGGGTACGCGGTCGCCCAGCAGGCGGCCCAGGGTGGGCAGCGCGACAAGTGACCCCGCCCGGCGACGGGGCGGGCACGGCGTGCCCGCCCCGTCTTCCGTGCCGCTCAGGTGGCCCTGGTGCCGTGGTCCTCGCCGGCCCAGCCGCGCGGCGACTCGGTCTCGCGTCGGCCGTCGTCCTCGCCGGTGATGATGTCCTCGTCCACCGCGGTCTCCTCGTGCTCCTCCGCGAACTCCGGATCAGCGTCGGGGGGTGCCGCCGTCGGCGGCTGGCCGAGCGCTTCCCGGTGCCCCTCGTCCCGGTCGGTCATCCCACTGTCCTCTCCGTCGTGCAGTCGGCCGACGCCGCGGCCTACGCGCCGGCCGCTGCGGCGCGTACCCGGCCCGCTGCGGCTGTCCGGCGCGGCGGCTACCCGACCGGCGGGCCGTTCAGGCCACGGTGCCGCCCAGCAGGTCGGCCACCTCGTCGACCGCGTACTCGCCCTGGGGGAGCGCGGCGATCCGGGTGAGCAGCTCCGCGGGGAGTTCGGCGGCGACCGCCCGGCGGTAGATGTCCGCCTGGGTGATCCGCTCCTGGCCGTGGTAGATGTCGTCCAGCAGTTCGTCGAGCTGCCGGGTGTCCGGCTGCTCGGTCACGGGCGCTTCGTCGGTCACCCCGGTCAGCTACCCCGGGCCGAATCGGTCAAACGTCGCCGGTCGCGGCCCGGCGTGCGGTGACGGCGGTCACCGCACCGGCTGGAACACCGGACGCGTACCGGTGGTTGTGCAGAGCGTCGGTGTGTCCAGTGTCCCCGGGCCTCACCCCATCTGCCTTCGCGGAATACCGTCCGGCTGGAGCCGCGTCGTGCCACTTCGCCGAGAGGCGACCTGCACACCGACACCCAGTGCCGCCCCGGCCCTCCCGGCCGGGGCGGCGCTGTTTCATCCGCTTGATCATGAAGTTGTTGCCCTGCGGCGCGGGGTGTGTCGCGGCAACAACTTCATGATCAACGGGGTTAGGCGGGGGTGGGGAGGGTGGCGCGGCGGGTGCGGACGGCCTGGGCCAGGTCGGTGAGGACGTCGGCGGTGGTGTCCCAACCGATGCAGGCGTCGGTGACGGACTTGCCGTACTCCAGCTCCCGCGTGGGGTCGAGGTCCTGGCGGCCGGGCTGGAGGAAGCTCTCCAGCATGATGCCGACGATGCCGCGCTGCCCGGCGGCCAGCTGGGCGGCCACGTCGGCGGCGACCAGCGGCTGGCGGCGGTGGTCCTTGCCGCTGTTGGCGTGGCTCGCGTCGATCACCACGCGCTCGGGCAGGTCGGCGGTACGGAGCAGGTCGAGCGCTCCGGCCACCGACTCCGCGTCGTAGTTGGGCCGCCCGCCCCCGCCGCGCAGCACCAGGTGACCGTCGGCGTTGCCTCGGGTGTGCATGATCGCCGGGGTGCCGGAGACGTCGATGCCGGGGAAGACGTGCGGTACGGCGGCCGCCCGGATCGCGTCCACCGCCGTGGAGATGCTGCCGTCGGGGCGGTTCTTCATGCCGATCGGCATGGACAGGCCGGAGGCGAGCTGCCGGTGCACCTGGCTCTCCACGGTCCGGGCGCCGATCGCCCCCCAGGCCACGGTGTCGGCGATGTACTGCGGGGTGATCGGGTCGAGGAACTCGCAGCCCACCGGCAGCCCCAGCCGCAGCACGTCGAGCAGGAGCGCCCGGGCCGTACGCAGGCCGGTGTTGACGTCGCCCGAGCCGTCCAGCCCCGGGTCGTTGATCAGGCCCTTCCAGCCCACCGTCGAGCGGGGCTTCTCGAAGTAGACCCGCATCACCACCAGCAGGTCGTCGGCGAGCCGGTCGGCGGCCTCGCGCAGCCGGCCCGCGTAGTCGAGGGCGGCGGCGGGGTCGTGCACCGAGCACGGGCCGACCACGACCAGGAGCCGGTCGTCGGCACGGTCCAGCACCCGACCGACGGCGCGGCGGCCGGCCACCACGGCGTCCGCGAGCGCCGCATCCAGGGGCAGGTGGTGGTGCAGCAGGGCCGGGGTGGTCAGCGGTACGACACGGTCGATCCGCTGGTCGATGACCCGATGGGCGTCCGGGGTCGTCACGGTGGGGTTCCTTCCGCCGACCGTGCCCCGGGGCCGGCGCCCGAGGTCGAGCCGGCTGCTCGTACGCGAAAGGGCAGGGAATCATCCCTGCCCGGCCGGCTCGAAGAGGAGTGACGTCAGATCATGGTCGAGTCACCGGCTCCTCCAGCCGGCTGCCTAAACCATCGATACGACCGCGTCACGCCAGCCAGCGTACCCGACGCGACGGGCTGGGCTCACTCCATCGTCCGCGCGCCCGGACCCCCCGCTCAACTTCCGTGATGCGCTCACCGGCCCGCCCACGCCGGATCTGGGCGGCGAGCCGTCCGGCTGTCCCGTATCGCGGGAGGGAAACCAGCTCGAAAAAGTTCCGGCGTGTTCCGGATGATGGGAAGCGGGGGTCGGGCGGAGGTTGTTCCGGCTCGCCCCGCACGGGGTATGGGGACGGCATGAGTCAGGAGCAGAGCGACCAGGAGCGGATCGAGTCCCGGGCCCACCTGCTGCCCGAGGAGGCGGCGGTGGGCAGCGAGGACCCCGAGGCCCAGGCCGACGCGATCCTCGCCGAATCGGACACCCGGGAGGACCGGAACGTCGCCCCGGACACCATGCTTGAGCGGCGCACGTCGGATCAGACCGTGGGCCCGATCGAGCCCCCGGACTGAGCGGACGCGCCCCGGGCCCGGCGGGACCTGCGGTAGGTGGTCGCGCGCAGCCAGGCGAGCAGTCCCTCCGCCCGCAGGCCCGCCGGCACGTTGCCGATCGGATCGAAGGCCAGCGCGGCGTCCTCGCGCGCGCCGCGCTGGCCGTCCAGGCAGACCTGCCCGAACGGCCGCCACGGCCCGACCGCCGAGGCCACCGCCAGCACCAGCCGCGGCGGGTCGGCGCCGACCGCCGCGGCGACCTCGGCGAGGCTGCGGCCCAGCTCCGGCCCGTCCGGGTCGGCCAGCGCCGCCAGCAGGAGCCGGCGCCTGCCCGCGCGGAAGGGCATGATCGAGCTGTACGTCCCGGTGAAGCGCCGCCGGGGCAGCGGCAGGTGACGCAGCACGGGCGGGGCGGCGCTGGAACTCACCAGCAGATCCACCGGCGGCTCCGCCTCCCGGTGCAGCCGCACGCCCAGCCCCAGCACGTCCGGCCAGCTGCCCGGCGTGGCGACCCCCTTCGACAGGCGGACCGTGGCCGGCCACCGTCCGGGCCGGTCGAACAGCGGGACTCCGGTCGGCGGGCCGGGCGTACCCCAGATCATCACCTCGGCGGAGAAGGTGCGGCCGGCCGGATGCAGCAGCCGGGCGTGCCGCCGGCGGGCCAGCGCGGCGGCCGCGCGTTCGACGGCGGTGGACGTGGGGTCGGGCATGTCCGGTGGGTACCCCGCCGCGCGGCGGCGATGCCCCCGCCCGTCCCCTTTCCGCCCGTGAGATCGGATAGCGTCGTGCCATGCCCGACAGCGGTTACCCCTGGCCGATCGAGACGACCCGACTGGACAACGGCCTGCGCGTGGTGGTGAGCGAGGATCGCACCGCCCCCGCGGTCGCCGTAAACCTCTGGTACGACGTGGGTTCCCGGCACGAGCCGGAGGGACAGACGGGCTTCGCCCACCTCTTCGAGCACCTGATGTTCGAGGGCTCGGTGAACGTGGCGAAGACCGAGCACATGAAGCTCATCCAGGGGTCCGGTGGCTCGCTGAACGCCACCACCAACCCCGACCGGACCAACTACTTCGAGACGGTCCCGGCCGAGCACCTGGAGTTGGCGCTCTGGCTGGAGGCCGATCGGATGGGCGGCCTGGTGCCGGCGCTGACCCAGGAGACGCTGGACAACCAGCGCGAGGTGGTCAAGAACGAGCGCCGCCAGCGGTACGAGAACGTCCCGTACGGCGACGCGTGGCTGCGCCTGCTGCCGCTGCTCTATCCGCCGGGGCACCCGTACCACCACGCCACGATCGGGTCGATGGCCGACCTGAACGCTGCCGGCCTGCCCACCTTCCAGGCGTTCCACCAGACCTACTACGCGCCGAACAACGCGGTGCTCACCGTGGTCGGCGACACCACGGCGGCCGAGGTGTTCGCGCTGGCCGACAAGTACTTCGGCAGCATCCCGCCGCGCGCCGACATCCCCGCCGCGCCGGACGGCCGGACGGTGCCGACGGCCGGGCGGCCGGCCGGGGAGACGGTCACCGCCGACGTTCCCGCGCCCCGGGTGTACGTGGCGCACCGCAGCGAGCCGTTCGGCACCCCCGGCTACGACGTCGCCACGGTGCTCGCCACCGTCCTCGGCAGCGGCCGGGGCAGCCGGCTCTACCAGCGCCTCGCGGACGGGGAGCGGATCGCCCAGCCGGACCTGATCGGGGCGTACGGGGTGGACCTGGCCCACGCTCCCGCCCCGCTGATCGCCACCGCCACCGCCCGGGACGGGGTGACCGCCGAGCGGCTGCGCGACGGGCTGGCCGAGGTGGTCGACGAGTTGGCCACGGTGTCGGTGACCGCCGCCGAGCTGGACCGGGCCAAGGCCCTGCTGAGCACCACGTGGTGGCGGCAAATGTCCACGGTGGAGGGCCGGGCGGACACGCTGGGCCGGTACGCCACCCAGTTCGGCGACCCGGCCAAGGCCGGCGAGCGGCTGCCGGCCTGGCTCGCCGTCACCGCCGAGCAGATCGCCGAACAGGCCGCCGAGCTGCTCCGTCCCGAACACGACCGGGTGACCCTGATCTACGTGCCGGAGGAGAAGGCCGCATGACGCTGATCACTGAACGTCCCGGCCCCGGCGCCGCCCGCCCGTACCGGTTCCCGCAGGTGGTCCGCCGGGCCGTCGCCGGCGGGCAGGTCGTCGCGGCGCACCTGCCCGGGCAGAACCTCGCGGTCGCGCTGCTGCTCCTCGACGCCGGCGCCGGCCGGGAGCCGGTCGGCAAGGAAGGGCTGGGGGCGGTGCTCGCCAAGGCCCTGGAGGAGGGCACCGCGCAGCGGGACGCCACCGCGTACGCGCTGGCCATCGAGGCGCTCGGCACCGAGCTGGTGACCGGGCTGGACTGGGACTCCTTCCAGGTCAGCGTGCAGGTGCCGGTGGACCGGCTGGGCGCGGCGGTGGAGCTGCTCGCCGAGGCCGTCCGGACGCCGAAGCTCGACCCGGCCGACGTGCTGCGGGTCCGCGACGACGAGGCGACCGCGCTGCGGATGGACTGGGCCAACCCCGGCCCCCGGGCGGACGCGGTGCTGCGCGGCGACATCTTCGGCACGGACAACCGCTGGGGCCGCCCGATGTACGGGGACCCGGACAGCGTGGCCGCGCTGGACGTGGACGACGTCACGGTCTTCCACTCCGAGTGGTTCATCCGCCCCGGCACCCTGATCGTCGTCGGGGACCTGGACCGGGTCGACCTGGACGCGCTGGGCGCGACGGCGTTCGCGGGCGCCGGGGGTGGGCCGGTGGAGAAGGGCGGCCCGATCGAGGTGCCGCGGCACGACCGGCGCCGGATCATCCTGGTCGACCGTCCCGGCTCGGTGCAGTCCACGCTCCGCCTGGGGCACCCGTCCCCGCACCGCGCCCACCCCGACCACGTACCGACCACGCTCGCCGGCACGGTGCTGGGCGGGGCGTTCACCTCCCGGCTGAACCACCTGCTCCGCGAGGTGCACGGCTACACGTACGGCATCCGCGGCGACTTCGCCTCGTCCCGCCGGTTCGGCCGGTTCGCGATCAGCTCCGGGGTGCAGACCGCGGTGACCGCCCCGGCCCTGGTCGAGGCGGTCGGCGAGGTGTCGCGTACCCGGGCGGAGGGAGTGACCGAGGACGAGCTGGCGGTGGCCCGCTTCTGGCGGGCCGGCCAGCTCTCGGTCGAGCTGCAGACCCCGCGGGCCATCGCCTCGGCGCTGGCCACGCTGGTGGTGCACGACCTGCCGGACGACTACCACGCCCGGCTGCGCGAGGCGCTGCTCGCCGCCGACGTCGACCAGGTCTCCGCGGCGGCCGCGGCGCACCTGCACCCGGAGTCGCTCACCCTGGTCGTGGAGGGCGACGCGGCGGTCATCCGGGACGAGCTGGTCGCCACCGGGCTCGGCGAGGTCGTCGACCACACACCCTGATCCGCCCACGCCCCGCCTCGGCCGGGTCCTGGTGCCTTCGCACCAGGACCCGCTGGCGGGGTGTGATTCCGGTCGCGTCCGGCCGCCGCCGGCGCCCGGGGCGGGACGCGGATGCTCCGGCGGGACCGGCCGACGGCGGGCGATCTTCCGGGGCGAGCGGTCCCGGAGCGCTGTCGTTGCAGGTGGACCGGCCCGCCGGCAGGCCGGCGGGGTCACCGGCCGGCGGCCCGCCCGATGGGAAAGCCTTCCCGGTCCGGCCGCACGGCTGGGTAGCCTCGCGGGCATGAGGATCGGCATTGTGGGGGCCACCGGCCAGGTCGGTGGCGTGATGCGGCAGGTGCTGGCGGAGCGCGAGTTCCCGGCGGAGCAGGTGCGGCTGTTCGCCTCGGCGCGGTCGGCCGGGCGCACCCTGCCCTGGCGGGACGGCGAGGTCACCGTCGAGGACGCGGCCACCGCGGACTACCGCGGGCTGGACATCGTGCTCTTCTCGGCGGGCAAGGGCACCGCCCGGGAGCTGGCCCCCCGGGTCGCCGAGGCCGGCGCGGTCGTCATCGACAACTCCTCGGCGTTCCGGATGGATCCCGAGGTGCCGCTGGTGGTCGCCGAGGTCAACCCCCACGCCATCGCCGAGCGGCCCAAGGGCATCGTGGCCAACCCGAACTGCACCACCATGGCCGCCATGCCGGTGCTGCGCCCGCTGCACCAGGAGGCCGAGCTGGTCAGCCTGGTCGTCGCGACCTACCAGGCGGTCTCCGGTGCCGGCCTGGCCGGCGTGGCGGAGCTGGACGAGCAGGTCCGCAAGGTGTCCGAGCACGCCGCCGGGCTCACCTTCGACGGCACGGCCGTCGAGTTCCCGGCGCCGCGCTCGTTCGCCCGTCCCATCGCCTTCAACGTGCTCCCGCTGGCCGGTTCGATCGTCGACGACGGCTCCTTCGAGACCGACGAGGAGCAGAAGCTGCGCAACGAGAGCCGCAAGATCCTGGAGATTCCCGGGCTGAAGGTCTCCGGCACCTGCGTCCGGGTGCCGATCTTCACCGGGCACTCGCTCCAGATCAACGCCCGCTTCGCCCGGCCGATCACCCCGGCCCGCGCCCGTGAGCTGCTCGACGGCGCGCCCGGGGTGGCCCTGTCGGACGTGCCGACCCCGCTGGAGGCGGCCGGCCAGGACCCGACGTACGTCGGGCGGATCCGGGGCGACGAGACCGTCGAGCACGGGTTGGCCCTCTTCTGCGCCAACGACAACCTGCGCAAGGGCGCGGCGCTCAACGCGGTGCAGCTCGCCGAGCTGGTCGCCGCCGAGCGGCGCTGAGCCGACCCGGCGTGCCCGGCCGGTGCGTCGGGCACGCCGGCCGGGAATGCGGTGAGATGGAGGCCGACCCCGACCAGCCGACCCGGGAGGCCCCATGGCGGATGCGCAGACCCAGCAGGCCCTGACCGATCTCCTCGCGAGCCGCCGGATCGGGGTGCTCGCCACCATCAAGCGGGACGGCCGACCCCAGCTGTCCAACGTGGTCCACGCCTTCGACCGGGGGCAGGGCGTGATCCGGATCTCGGTCACCGACGACCGGGCGAAGACCGCCAACCTGCGCCGGGACCCCCGGGCCAGCTTCCAGGTCAGCAGCGCGGACGGCTGGGCGTACGCGGTGGCGGAGGCGCGGGCCGAGCTGACCCCGGTGGCCGAGCGACCGGACGACCCGACCGTCGAGGAACTGGTCGGGCTGTACCGGGCGGTGCAGGGCGAACACCCGGACTGGGACGACTTCCGGCGGGCCATGGTCGACGAGCGCCGGCTCGTGCTGCGGCTGCACGTCGAGCGGGTCTACGGCGCGCCCCCGCGCCCCTGAACCCGCGCGTTACCCCGACCGGGGCGGCGGGTAGACCGCGGTGCCGACACCGAGAGGGGAGCACCATGACAACGGTCGGAGAGTTCATGACGACCCGGTTGGTGACGATGGACGGCGACGACACCCTGACCGCCGCGGCGCAGGAGATGCGCGACAGCGCCATCGGCGACGTGGTGGTGACCGATGGTGACCGTGTGGTCGGCATCGTCACCGACCGGGACATCACGGTCCGGGGCGTCGCCGAGAACATGGACCCCGCCACGACCAGGCTCAACCAGATCACCAGCAAGGACGTGGTGACGGTGAGCCAGTACGACGACGCGGTGGCGGCCGCTGACCTGATGCGGACGTACGCCGTCCGGCGGCTGCCGGTGGTCGACGACGGCCGGCTGATCGGGCTGGTGTCGATGGGTGACCTCGCCGTCGAGCGGGAGCCCCAGTCGGTGCTCGCCGACATCAGCGCCGACGAGCCGAACAACTGACCCGTCCGCCGCGGTGACGCCGGCCCCCGGTCCGCCGGGGGGCCGGCGTTCGCTGCCCCGCTTCGCGCGGTCAAGACTCCCTGGGCGCGGTCGTGATTCGCGGCGGCGTCGTGGGGGCGCGGTCAGGCCGGCTCGACGGTCACCCGCACCTCGGCCGCCGCTCGGGCCGCCCGGACGGTCTCCGCCTCCGTCTCGATCTCCCGGCCCACCCGCTTCGGCAGCGGCCCGAAGGGCGTGACGCTCAGGTCGAGCCGCCCCCGTCCGGCCTGCCGAACGCGCCAGGTGCCGGCCACCTCGCCGTCCACCAGCAGCGCGCCGGGGTTGCCGAGCATCCGCCAGAGCTGCTGCTGGTGGGCCTTGTCGGGGACCAGCAGCGCGCGGTCGCGGGCCTGCAGGTACGGGTCGCCGGTCGGCAGCAGCCGGACCAGGCGGGCCGGCTCGGCGGCCCGCAGCGCGTCGAGGCGGTCCGCCGGCAGCCAGGCCGACCGGCCGCCGACCCGGACCTCAGCGAGCGCGTCCCTCGGCCACACGCGGCGCAGTTCGGTGGCGGAGGCGCCCAGGAAGCCGGCCGCGTCGCCGACCGTGGCCGGTCCGAGCAGCCGGAGGTAGGCCAGGACCAGCGCGTCCGTGCCGGCCGCCGCGGCGGGCGCCGGCGGCCGCTCCGCCAGCGGGGCCAGCCGGGCGGCCCGGCCGGACACCACCAGGCGTACGCCGCCGGCCAGCGCGGCCTGCTGGAACAGCGCCCCGGAGACGTGCCGGGCGTGGCACCCGGCACAGTCGTAGCTCAACTCGGCGGGGATCCGGTCGGTGACCGCCCGGCTGACCTCGCCCTTGTCGGTCTCGGCGGTCACCACCGCCCGGAACGCCTCGGCGACCGCGGTGAACCCGGCCAGGCCGAGTTGCGCGCCGGCACGGATCTGCGCGGGGAGCCGCCGGGCCGCGTCGGCGTCGCTCAGCGGCCAGGTCGCGGCGGCGAGCGCCGGCAGGTCGGCTCGCCGGTGCAGGTGCGGGGCGCCCCGGCACGACCAGACCAGCTCGAGCCGGTCGTCGTCCAGCGCCACCCCGGCCGGCACGCGGGCCGCCGACGCCAGCCGCGCCGATCCGTACGGGGTGTCCTGCGCGCCCAGGTCGAGCACGTCCAGGCCGGCCGGCCCGGCACCCGGACGGTCGAGCTGCTGGGCCGCCACCCGGTAGGCGAGGACCTGCTCCCGGCCGATCTCCGGCGCCGCCGCCATGTTCCCTCCTCGTCCGCCGCCCGCAGGCTACCGCCCGGGTCCGACGTCGCCGAGGCGGCGACTCACCCGAACCGGGCGAGATTGACCTCGTACCCGATGGGCACCCCTTCTCGGACGTCGAACGCCGCGGATCGCGGGAGGAGTGGACCCGATGGTGGACGCGACCACGAGGTTCTTCGAGGACCTGGACCGGCGGGGGTACGAGCCCCTGTTGGCGAAGACCAGCGGCACCCTGCGCTTCGACCTGCACGAGGGGGCGCACACGACACACTGGCTGCTGCACATCGACCGGGGCAAGCTCCGGGTCCGGCAGGAGGACCAGGAGGCGGACACGGTCGTCGGGACCGGGCCGAGACTCTTCGGCGAGCTGGTCAGCGGCCAGGAGAACGCCATCGCGGCGCTGCTGCGCGGCGACATGACCGTCCTGGGCGACCTGCGGCTGGTGTTGCAGATCGAACGGATCTTCCCCGGTCCGCCGGATGCCCGCGGGCCGCACCACGCGTTCCAGAGGAGGGCTGCCTGATGGCGGGCACCGACACCGTCCGGATCCTGGACGGCAACACGTTCGTGGTGTCCGAGGACACCGGCGACATCGAGGCGACGCCGAGCGAGCCGACCGGGCTCTTCGCCATCGACACGAGGTTCCTCTCCAAGTGGGTGCTGACCGTCAACGGTGAGCGGCTCAACGCGCTGTCGTACGACGATCTCCAGTACTACGAGGCACGGTTCTTCCTGGTGCCCGGCATGGCCACCCACTACATCGACGCGAAGTTGTCGATCATCCGGGAGCGGGCGGTGGGCGGCAGCTTCCGGGAGACGTTGACCATCCTCAACCACGACGAGAAACCGGTCGACCTGGAGATCCGGATGGACGCCGCCTCCGACTTCGCCGACCTGTTCCAGGTCAAGGACGAGATCCTGAACAAGAAGGGCGAGATCTACGCCGAGGCCGAGTCGGACCGGTTGCGGCTGGGCTACCGGCGGGGCAACTTCAAGCGGGAGACGGTGATCCAGGCCTCCCAGCGGGCCCGGTACGACCGGAACGGTTTCGCCTTCAGCGTCCACCTCGAACCGAACGAGCAGTGGGAAACGGGCATCGACGTGCAGACCTTCGCGGTCGGCCCGGGCGGTCGGGACCTGCGGATGGGGCTGCGGACGCACGGCGTCGAGCGGCTGGCCCTCGAGCAGGACCTGCAGCAGTGGATCGACAAGGCGCCGAAGGTGAACAGCGAGCATCGCGAGGTCTGCTCGACGTACCGGCGCAGCCTGATCGACCTGGCGGCGCTGCGCTTCTCGCCGTTGTCGCTCGGCGGGCAGACGCTGCCGGCCGCCGGCCTGCCGTGGTTCATGACCATGTTCGGCCGGGACAGCATCCTGACCTGCCTCCAGGTGCTGCCGTTCGCGCCGGACCTGTCCAAGACCACGCTGCGGATCCTCGGGGCGTTGCAGGGCACCCGGTTCGACGACTTCCGGGACGAGGACCCGGGCCGGATCCTGCACGAGATGCGCTACGGCGAGACGGCCGCCTTCGAGGAGCAGCCGCACTCGCCCTACTACGGCTCGGTGGACGCGACCCCGCTGTTCGTGGTGCTGCTCGACGAGTACGAGAAGTGGACCGGCGACGTGGCGCTGGTCAAGGAGTTGGAAGCGGAGTGCCGGGCGGCGCTGAAGTGGGTGGACAGCTACGCCGACCTGGTGGGCAACGGCTACATCTGGTACGAGCGGCGCAACACCGACACCGGCCTGGAGAACCAGTGCTGGAAGGACTCGTGGGACTCGATCTCGTACCGCGACGGCACGCTGCCGCCGTTCCCCCGGGCCACCTGCGAGGTGCAGGGGTACGCGTACGACGCGAAGATGCGGGCCGCCCGGCTGGCCCGGGAGTTCTGGGACGACCCGGCGTTCGGTGACCAGTTGGAGCGGGAGGCGGCGGAGCTCAGGGAGCGGTTCAACCGGGACTGGTGGGTGACGGACGGCGAGTACTACGCCCTCGGGATGGACCCGGACGGCCGGCAGTGCGCCGTGCTCAGCTCCAACATCGGCCACCTGCTGTGGAGCGGCATCGTCGAGCCGGACCGGGCACGGAAGCTCGCCGACCACCTGCTCGGGCCGCGGCTCTTCTCCGGCTGGGGGGTGCGCACCCTGGCCGAGGGCGAGGTCCGCTACAACCCGATCGGTTACCACAACGGCACGATCTGGCCGTTCGACAACTCCTTCATCGCCTGGGGTCTGCGCCGGTACGGCTTCGCCGACGAGGCCGCCGTCATCGCCAACGGCATTCTCGACGCGGCGCGGTACTTCGACGGCCGGCTGCCGGAGGCGTTCGGCGGCTATCCGCGGGACCTGACCAAGTTCCCCGTGGAGTATCCGACGGCGTGCAGCCCGCAGGCCTGGTCGACCGGGACCCCGCTCCTGCTGATCCGGACGATGCTGGGGTTGGAGCCGCACGAGGGGCACCTGGCGGTCGACCCCCGGCTGCCGGTCGGCATGGGACGGATCGAGGTGCTGGACATTCCGGGCCGGTGGGGGCGGGTGGACGCCTTCGCCCGGGGCCGGGTGGACCTGCACAAACTGGCCGCTCAGTGAGGTGATCGTCCGGGGCGCCGTCGACGCGGGGTCGGCGGCGCCGCCGCGTGCTCAGTGGCCGGGCACCAGCGGGTCGGCGTGCGCCTCGGTGCGGGGCAGCAGGCAGAACTCGTTCCCCTCCGGGTCGGCCAGCACGGTCCACCGGGGCACCTCGCGGACCACCGTCGCCCCCGCGTCCAGCACCGCGGCCCGCTCCTCCGCGTCACCGACCAGGTCGAGGTGGATCCGGCCGCGGGCCGGCAGGTCGTCGGCGGGGCTGATCCAGATGTCCGGCCGGCGCCCGGACGGGTCGCGCAGCAGCACCGCCTCGGTCGGCGCGAGCGACCGCTCGGCGAGCCGCACCCGGTCCTCCTCGACCACGGGCAGCCCGGTGACCGCGCTCCAGAACGGGGCGAGCAGGTAGGGGTCGCGGCAGTGGATGACGATCGCGGCTAGGTCGGGCATGCCCTGACGCTAGTCGGGTCGGGCGGGCGGCAGGACGGTGTCCAGGAACGCGGCGGTCACCGCGTGGATGTCGGGACGGGCCAGGTCGAGGGCGTGCCCGCCGTGGGTGACCCAGGTGTGCACCGGGTGACCGGCGGCGAGCAGTTGCCCGGTCAGCGCCACCGACTGCGCGGCCGGCACCGACGCGTCCTCGCGCCCCTGCACCAGCAGCACCGGTACGCCGGACCCGAGATGGGACGCGACCGTGGCGTCGACGGTGGCCGGGTCGCCCGCGGCGGGCGGATGCCCGAGCAGGTCCGCCCACGGGTCGTCGTGCCGGCGCAACCGCCGCCACTGCGGGTCCAGCGGGTCGACCGGCGCCCAGTACGCGAGCCCGGCCGTGACGTCGCCGGGCCGGTCCACCCCGCGCAGGGCGAGGTGCAGGGCCAGCGTCCCGCCGGCCGAGTCGCCCCCGACCAGCAACGGCAGCCCGTCCGCCGCGGCCCGGGCGGCCCGGGCGGCGGCGCGTACGTCGTCGAGCTGGGCCGGCCAGTGCGCCTCGGACACGAACCGGTAGGTCGCCGCGACCACCCGGAGCCCGAGCGGCGCCAGCGCGGCGCCGTCCTCGTGGTAGCGGGCGCGCCAGCCGCCACCGTGGATCCAGAGCAGCACCCCGCGTTCGGTCATCCCGCCATGGTGGCCCCTCCCGAGGCCGACCCGCGACCCGGCTCTGCTCAGGGCAGAGCCGGGGCGGCACGACGCGTCCCTACGGTTGCGTAACCTACTCACGGTAAAGTTGGCGAATGCCGGAACTCGTGTACCCGCCCGTGATCGCCGCCGCCAGAACGATGTTCCGGGTCCTCGACCTGCGCCTGCAGGTGACCGGCAGCCACCACGTGCCGCGCACCGGCGGCGCCGTGCTGGCCAGCAACCACGTCAGCTACCTGGACTTCATCTTCTGCGGGTACGGCGCGTACGAGTCCCGCCGCCTGGTCCGGTTCATGGCCAAGGAGTCGGTCTTCACGCACAAGGTCTCCGGTCCGCTGATGCGGGGCATGAAGCACATCCCGGTGAACCGGGCGGCCGGCGCCGGGTCGTACCAGACCGCCGTGTCCGCGCTGCGGCGCGGCGAGGTGGTCGGCGTCTTCCCGGAGGCGACCATCAGCCGCTCCTTCACGGTCAAGGAGCTCAAGAGCGGGGCGGCCCGGATGGCCCAGCAGGCTGGCGTGCCGCTGCTGCCGGTCGCCCTCTGGGGCACTCAGCGGCTGTGGACCAAGGGTCGCCCGCGCACCCTTACCCGCCGGCACACCCCGATCACCATCCTGGTGGGGGAGCCGATGGACCCGGCCGGCTACCCGGACGCCACCACGATGACCGCCGAGCTGAGGAACCGGCTCAGCGCGCTGGTCGACCGGGCCCAGCGGGAGTACCCGGAGCAGCCGGCCGGCCCGGACGACGCCTGGTGGCAGCCCGCCCACCTCGGCGGCACCGCCCCCACCCCGGAGCGGGCCGCCGAGCTGGACCGGCCGGGCCGTCGCACCGCAACCTCCTGACCTGGCGGGCGGCCGCCGCCCGCGCCGGCCGCCCGCTGGTCGCCGCGGGCTCGGCCGGGACATGTTCCTCGGGTGACTACGAACTTGATGACGTGGATGGATCGCCGACCGGGCCGGCCCGCGCGGACCGAGCGGCGCCGGCCCGGCTCCGGCGAGCCGCGGTACGTCCGGTGGCCGGATCGTTCCGCATCCGGGCATGATGGTGCCTGCCGCCCGAGCACCCGCCCGGCCAGGATCGAAGCCATGAGCAGAGCAGCACTCGTCGTCATCGACGTCCAGGAGTCCTTCCGGCAGCGCCCGATCTGGGCGTACGCCTCGCAGCCGGACATCGTCGACCAGGTCAACCGGCTGGTCGACGCCGCCCGCCGCCGGGGCGACCTGGTGGTCTGGGTCCTGCACGCCGAGCCGGGCAGCGGCGGCCTCTTCGACCCGGCCAACGGGCACGTCCGGCTGATCGACGGCCTGGCCGCGGTCGCCGGCGAGCCGACCCTGGTCAAGACGTCGCACAACGCCTTCACCACCACCAACCTTCAGCAGGTCCTCACCCTGGCCGGCATCCGCGACCTCACGGTCTGCGGCATCCGCACCGAGCAGTGCGTGGAGACCACCACCCGCGTCGGCTGCGACCTCGGCTACGAGATGACCTTCGTGACCGACGCGACGGTCACCTTCCCCACCCCGCACCGGGACCTGCCGGCGGACGCCACCCTGGAGCAGATCCTCGCCGACCCCCGCACCCTGTCCACCGAGCAGATCGTCGCCCGCACCGAGTACGCCCTGGCGGGCCGGTTCGCCACCGTGCGGACAGTCGCCGAGGTCGTGCGGGGGCTCCAGCTCGGCGCGTCTGACGCCGCGCCGCGACCTGGAGCGGTCGCCGGCGCGGTCCCGGCCGGAGCCTGACCTCGTGGGCCAGGTCGTGCGACGACTCCAGCTCGGCGCGTCCGGCACCGCGCCGCGCCCTGTTGCCGTCGTCTTCCTGCTGGTGCCGCAGCTGCACCTGCTGGACCTCGCCGGCCCGGCCCAGGTCTTCTCCACCGCCGCCGACCAGGGGTACGGCTACCGCCTGCACTACGTCGCCGCCACCCCGGAGGTGCCGACCGTGCAGGGGGTGACCCTGCGGGCCGAGCGGGAATGGCCCGCGCTGGACCGCGACGACCTGGTGGTCGTACCCGGGTGGCGGCCGTCGGCGCACGGACCGGCGGGGCCGGTCGGCCCGGACGAGCTGCGGCGGCTGGCCGACCACCACGCGGCCGGCGGCACGGTGGCCAGCGTGTGCGCTGGCGCCTTCGCCCTCGGCCAGGCCGGCCTGCTCGACGGGCGGCGCTGCACTACCCACCACGAGGTGCAGGACGAGCTGGCCCGGCGGCACCCGGCGGCCCGGGTGGTCCGGGACGTGCTGTACGTGGTCGACGACCGGGTGGTCACCTCGGCCGGCATCGCCAGCGGCATCGACGTCGCGCTGCACCTGGTCGCCACCCGGCACGGCCCGGCGGCGGCCGCCCGGATCGCCCGCGCCCTCGTCGTGTACGCCCGCCGGAACGGCCACGAGCAGCAGGCCAGCGCGATGATGCGACACCGCTCGCACCTGTCCGACGCCGTGCACCGGGCGCAGGACCTGATCGACGCGCACTACGCCGAACCGTTGCCGCTGGCCGAGCTGGCCGCCGCCTGCGGGGTCGCCGAGCGCACGCTGAGCCGGCTGTTCCGGCAGGCCACCGGGCTGACCCCGCTCGCCTACCAGCAGCTGCTGCGGGTGGAACGGGCCGAGCACCTGATCGGGCACGGGACCACCGTGGAGGCCGCCGCCCGCGCGGTCGGCTTCACCGACGCCCGGATGCTGCGCCGGCTGCGCGCCCGGGTCCGCCCCGACCGACCCGCGCTGACCCTGGCCGGCTGAGCAGCGGTCAGCAGGCGGATCCGGGGCGGCCGTGGGACGCCGACCGGGGCCAGCCCGCCGCCTCCGTCGCCGCCGGACGGTAGTAGTCCTCCCGGGAGAGGAACTCCACCGGCAGCGAACCGGGCAGGGTCAGCGAGCCACGGGCCGGGCCGGGCGCGCCGCCCACCCGGGCCAGCAGGGTGTCCCGTTCCGGCGGGGAGAGGTCCACCAGCTCGGGGTGCACCAGGCGGAACGCGGCCACCGCGCGGCGTACCTGGCGGGCCAGCGCGACGAGCAGGGCGTCCGGCCCGGCCAGGGCGAGCGCCGGCTGCCGGATGGTGCGCAGCGCGTCACAGACCACCAGCAGCTCGACCTCGTCGTCCGGGCCGTCGACCAGCTCCAGGCGGGACGGCCACTGCCAGCGGATCTGACCACTGACCAGGCGGGACAGCCGGAGCGGACGTCGGTGCCGGGGGTCCGTCCGGCCGTCCCGCCCGGAGACCAGGGCCAGCTCGGAGCCGGTGCAGACGTACGCCAGCCGCCGGTCCGTCACGGTGACCGTCGCCGGCTCGGGCAATCGCCAGGCGGGCACATTCTCGGTGGGGCCGAGCAGGTGCCCGGCGATCCGCAGCCGGTGCTGCCCGAGCAGTTGCTCGCCCGGTTCAGGGACCAGCGCGTACCGCCGGTCGAGGGCGGGACGGGTGGCATCCGCATCCGCGTCGAAGCGGTGCGGTCCGATGAAGAAGGGTGCGGCGTCCTCCTGCACGGTCACGACCTCCCGGGGACGTTGGGCGGTACGTCGAGCCTGGCCGACGCGGCGGCGGCTGTCATGACACCCGTTAGGGGGTCGGCCGGTCGGTGGCTGCCTGTGACCGGTAGATGCCGATCTCCTCCGGCCGGACGAGCCCGTCCTCGATCGCCCGGGCGAGCAGCGCCGCCTTGGTGGCGGCCGGCCGGCCGGCCCGGGTGTACTTGATCCGCGCCCGGTCCACGTACTGCTTCACGGTGTGCTCGCTGATCCGCATCCGGCGGGCGACCGACGCCTTCGACATCGACTGGAACCACAGCAGCAGGGCCTCGCGCTCCTTGTCCGACAGGGTCGGCCGGTCCGGCCGGGGGTCGCCCACCATCGCCCCGGCCAGCGCCGGCGGCACGTACGGGCGGTTGCTCGCTGCGGCCAGCACGGTCGCCACGCAGTGCTCACGCCCCTCGTGCTTCGCGAGGAACGCCACCGCCCCCGCGTCGAGCGCGGCGAGCATGGTGTCCGGGTCGCTGTGTTCGGAGTAGACCACCACCCGCCGGCCGGCGGCGCTCAGCTCGGCGAGCTTGTCGAACATCATCCGCCCGTGCAGCCGCAGGTCGAGCAGCACCACCTCGGCCTCCGGGGCGGCCCGCAGCACCACGTCCGGGTCGTCCCCGGTGGCCAGTACGCGCAGCCGCGGCTCGCTGGCCAGCCAGGCGCGTACCCCGTCGATCACCACCGGGTGGTCGTCCACGATGGCCACACCGATGGGCCGCTCGTCGGTCACGTCCGCCGCCACCGGGTCTGCGTCCATCTGATCTCCCCGTCCCGCTCGTGCACATGTTCCACCCGCCCGTCCCCGTCCGCATCCCCGGCCGAGTCTGGTGGGCCGCTCCCGTCCGGCCCGTCATGATCGGGGGTGACCAGGCTGACCACCACCTCGTCCGGGCCAGCCACCACGGTCAGCCGGGCCCGGTCCCGGGCATCGGTCAGCGCCGCGGTGAGCGGGTCGGCCAGCCGCCGGCGTATCTCGACGGGCAGCTCCGGCGGGACGCCGACGGCGACCAGCTCGATCGGCAGGCCGTTGCGTTCCGCCAGGTCGGCGGCGGCGCGCAGCTCGTGCAGCAGCGGGTCGGGCACGTCGTCCGACTCGGCGATCAGCCGGCGCAGCCGGGCCGCGGCCAGCACGCAGCGGCGGCGTACCTCCGGGTCGGCCGGGTCGGCGTCGCCGGCGGCGAGGGCGGCCAGCACCTCCTCGGCGGTGCCGCTGACCAGGGACAGCCGCGCTCGCCGCTCCGCCTGGGCCCGTTCCGCCGCCACCCGTTCCGCCTCGACCGCCAGCGTCGCCGCGGCCGTGCCGGCCCGGTCCCGGGCCAGTGCGGCGATCGCGGCGCCGCCGACGAAGACCGCGACGGGCAGCGACGACACGCCGTAGACGTACATCGCGTAGCGGGCGAGGTCGGCCGGCGCGGTCGCACCGGAGGCGAGCACCGCGGCGAGCGCGATGCTCGCGTGCGCGCCGAGCACCGCCAGCAGCCATCCGACCGGCCGTCGCCAGAGCACCAGCAGGAAGAACCAGACCAGCCCGCCCCACGCCCAGTTCGCCCCGGCGAACAGGTGCCCGCCCCCGACCGCCGCGAAGACCGCCGCGTCGACCACCAGCAGCACCGCCACCAGCCGCCGGGCCGGCGGCAGGCCACCGCGCAGCAGGCGTACGCCGGCCACCACGCCGACCGCCGCGGTCACCAGCCAGGCCGCGGCGACCACGGCCGAGGCGGCGGGCGAGGACCCGGCGCCGGGCAGCGCCGGCAGGTCGATCGCCAGGTGCCAGGCGAGCGCGATGGTGAGCGCGGCGATCCGGGCGGCCCGGTCGGAGGCGGTGGCCACCGCCGTCGCCGCCCCCACCGCGCCGGGAGCGGCCGGACCGCCCGGGGCCGGGATCGGCGCGAGGCGGTGGGTCGGCCCGGCCGGAGCGCGCGGGCCGAGGTCAGTGGTCACCGGTCCACTCCAGCCGGATCCGGGTGCCGGCGCCAGGGCCGGAGGTCACCTCGGCGCGCCCGCCGACCGTCGCCATGCGACCGTGGATCGACTCGCGCAGCCCGTACCGGTGGGCCGGGACCGTGGCCGGGTCGAAGCCCGGCCCGTCGTCGGTCACCTCGACCACGACGGTGTCGGCGTCCCGGGCCAGCCGCAGCGTGGCGGACGCACCCGGCGCGTGCCGGACCACGTTGGCCAACGCGGCGGCGGCGCCGTCGGCGAGGGCCTCGGCGACCTCCGGCGGCACCGGGCACGGTGCCAGTGCCGCGGACAGTGGCAGCTCGGGCAGCCGGGCGACGACCGCCCGCAGGCGGTCGTCCAGCGCCACCGCGCCGGTCGGTGGCGCCGACCGGGCGTCCGCCAGGGCGGCAAGGGTACGCAGGTCCGCCGCGCACCGCTCGCGCAGCGCGGCCGACGGACCGGGAACCGCGCCGAGCCCCACCATGGTCAGCGTGGCGAGGACGGTGTCGTGCAGGTCGCGGTTCTGCCGCCGCTCGGCCTCCCGCGCGGTACGCGCCACCACCGCCTCCCGGGTCAGCCGCTGGTAGTCGGCGAAGGCGGCGTCGGCGCGCCCGATCCGACGCCGCATCAGCGCGGTCATCCCCGCGGTGATGCCGGTCTGCACCAGCAGTGTCGTCGCGTGCGCCCGCGCCTCGACCGGGTTGCCCGCGGCGGTCGCACCGGCCGCGTAGCCGGCGGTGACCAGCAGGCCGGCCGGGATCGACCAGCGGGCCGGGGCGGTGGCCTGCGCGTTGATCACGGTGGTGCTGGCGAGCACCGCGATCCAGCTCACCTGGCCGGGCAGCACCTCCGGCGCGACCAGCCACGGGATCGCCAGCCCGGCCGCCGTGGTGAGCGCGACGTCACCGGCCACCAGGCCGACCGTGATCCCGTGCCGGAGCGCGCGGACGGCGTACCAGACCGACCAGGCGGTGAGCACGGCGACCGCTGGCACCAGCAGCGCCACCCGGACCGGCGGAGTGCGGACCGCCAGGGCCACCACCGCGGCGACGAGGCCACAGGTCAGCCGGAGCAGGGCTGGTGTAGTGGTGAAGACGAGGGCGAACGCGGCGGCGCCCGGCCGGTCGAACGGGCTCGGCGGCGAGGTCGTGGCGGCAACGACCGGCATGGGGGGAGGTGTCCTTCCGGCAGCGACCCGATCGGGTCCGCGCGGCCTAGATCGACGCCGGAGAATAACATGTCAAACGGCAACTGGTCACCCTCGGTACGCGGCGCGTCGCTTGGGCGCGTGCCCGGCGCGGTGCCGCCCGCGGGATCGGCGAGATGGCGGTGTGCCGGGTGGCCTTTCCCCGCCACCTCGCCGATCTGGCGGCCGGAGAACCGCGCCCGCCTGGTCAGGCGGGCGCGACCGCGAGCAGGTGCGCGCTGGCGCCGAGTATCGCCGGATCCTGCTCGAACGCCGCCGCGCAGGCCACCGCGTCCTGGAAGAGCCGGTCCTCCGGCCCGGTGTCCAGGGCGTTCAGCAGCGGCCAGAGTGGACCCTCCACCCCGTAGAGCCGGGGCGCCGGCAGCCCGGCCGCGCTGAACTCGTCCACCACCTCTTCGGGGCGGTGGAAGTAGGCGGTGGTGAAGCCGGTCTCCGGGTCGTTCACGCCGGTGGCGTACTCGCCGAGCAGGAGCGCGCGGGTGCGCTCGTCCACCCGTCCCTGCGCGGTCAGGTCGATCAGGGCCGCGTTGCGACTGATCACCGCCGCGACGATCGGCCCGCCGGGCCGGGTGAGCCGGGCCGCCTCGCGCAGCGCGGCCACCCGGTCGGCCCGCGCGGTCAGGTGGTAGAGCGGGCCGAGCAGCAGCGTCACGTCGACCGAGTCGTCGGGCAACGGCAGGTCTCGGGCATCGCCCACGCTCGCCGTGATCTCCGGGTAGGCCGTGCCGGCGGCGGCCACGTGCGCTGGCACCAGGTCGACCAGGTGCACCCGGTGACCGGCCGCCGCGAGCCAGCCCGCGTACGCGCCGGGGCCGCCGCCCACGTCGAGCACGGTGGCCGGGGGCGGAGGCAGCAGCCGGGTGAGTAGGTCCCGCGTCCGCGTCGCCTCCAGGCGTCCCTGCGGCGTACGGTCCAGCCGCTCCGCCTCGGCGAAGACCTCGGTGTAGTAGCGCTGGATGTCCGGCTCGGCCGGTCGATGGTGTGGCATCCGTCGATGGTGGCCGAGCTTCCTGGGCGGATCATCCCCTTTTTCGCCCGGGACCGTGCCGGTGGCCCGACCCTCCTACCCTCCCGGGCATGACGTACCAGCCAGCCATGCTGCCCCCGCCCCGGAAGTCGAATACGACCCGTACTGTGCTCATCGTCGTCGGCGTGGTGCTCGCGCTCTGCTGCCTGGGCGGCGGCGTCGGCGGCTTCTTCCTCTACAACGCGGTGCAGGAGGCCACCGGTCCGGCCCGGAGCACCGTGGACACCTTCGCCGGCGCGCTGGTTGCCCGCGACTACCCGACCGCCTACGCGCAGCTCTGCGGTCCGGTGCGCAACCGGGTCAGCCAGGAGGACTTCGTCCGCCAACAGTCCGCCCAGCCCGCGCTGACCGGCTACGAGATCGTGGGCCTCAACGTCATGAACAACAACGGGCGGGTGCGGGGATCGGCGAACGTCCGCTTCACCCCGCAGAGCGGCACCACCGTGACCCAGGCGTACACCCTGGTGAAGGAGGACGGCGCCTGGCGGGTCTGCGAGTGACGGTGGCACGGCCGCTCCGCACGGGTCGGCCGGGCCGGTGGTCAGGCAGGGCAGTTGTGGTACGCCGCGACCCGCCAGCCGTCAGCGCCCCTGGACAGCACCCAGGTGGCCCGGCGGCACCGCTCCGCCGGCAACGTCTCCTCGCCGGGGAGCAGGAAGCCACTGCGGCTCACCACCACCGCACTGTCGTCGCCGACGATCCGGACGCTCTCCGGCTCGTCGACCGAGGTCGAGCCCTTCAGCGGGCCGGCGAACGCCCCCGCCATGTAGCGGCGTACCTCCTCCCGGCCCTGGTGGAACACGCCGCCCGGGAGCACCACCGTGGCGTCCTCCGCGTACCGGTCGGCGAAGGCGTCGGCGTCATTGGCTGCCCAGGCGGCCACCAGGGCGCCCAGCACGTCGCGTACCGCCTCGGCCCGGGTGTCGATCGTGTCGGTCATGGTCGTCCTCCTCGTGGTTGTCACTCGGCCGGTACCCACTCGGTCGCCCGCCGCAATTCATCGCCCCGGCGGGGATGAATTCCGCCCGCCGGGCCGGTAGGTATGGGAGGGCCGGCGGGAGGGGTGCAGCGATGACGGTGACCAGCGAGGACTTCGACCGGCGAACCGGGCCGTACCGGCAGGAACTGCTGGCGCACTGCTACCGGATGCTCGGCTCGGTGCACGAGGCGGAGGACCTGGTGCAGGAGACGCTGCTGCGCGCCTGGCGGGCCTTCGACCGGTACGACGCGGAGCGCGCCTCGCTGCGTACCTGGCTGCACCGGATCGCCAGCAACGTCTGCCTGACCGCGCTCCGGCACCGGGCCCGCCGGCCGCTGCCGTCGGACTTCGTCGCGCCGAACCCGGACCCGGAGGCACCCATGGTGGTAGGGGAGGTGCCCTGGTTGCAGCCGCTGCCCGACGCGCTCCTGGACCCGGCCACCGTGGTCGCCGCCCGGGGCAGCCTGCGGCTCGCGCTGGTCGCCGCGCTGCAACTGCTGCCGCCCCGGCAGCGCGCCATCCTGATCCTGCGCGAGGTGCTCGACTGGTCGGCCGCCGAGGTCGCCGAGGCGTTGGACACCACGCCCGCCGCGGTCAACAGCGGGTTGCAACGGGCCCGCGCCCGGCTTGGCGCGGTGGCCGTACGCGAGGAGCAGATCGTCGAGCCGGCCGACCCCGAGCAGCGCGCGCTGGTCGACCGGTACGTGACCGCGTTCGAGCGGGCCGATGTCGCCGCGTTGGCCCGGCTGCTCGCCGACGACGCCGTGCTGGAGATGCCGCCGGTGCTCAACTGGTACGTCGGCCGGGAGCGCTACGCCCGGTTCATCGCCCGGATCCTCGCGCTCCGCGGCACCGACTGGCGGATGCTTCCCACCGCCGCGAACGGGCAGCCGGCGCTGGTCGCGTACGTGCGCGACGGGGACGCATACATCCCGCACACCGTCCAGGTGCTCACCGTCAGCGGTGGGCGGATCAGTCGGAACGTGGTCTTCCAGGATCCGACGGTGTTCGCCGCGTTCGGGCTGACCCCGCTGCCGGCCGTCACCCCGGCGACGCCGATCAGTTGACCGGGAGCGCCTTCGGCCGCCGCCTTCACCGACCGCTTCATGCTTGTGCCCGTCGGTGACGATGTGACATCCGGCCGGCAGCCGGCGCTGAGGGCACGGAATGATCGCAACAAGACTCACCTGATCGGTGGCGCCGGGCGGGCCACACCCCCCCTCCGTTCGTCCGGCGTCGACACCGCGGCCCACTCGGCCGACCCGTCCCCCCCCCTGGGTCGCCTACCGGTCGCGATCCGCGCCGGAGCCGGCGCGGCGAGGCGGCGGCCCGTCCCGAGGCCGCCGCCTCAACCAATCCCGGCCCCTCCCGCCGCCGGCCTTCCGAACCGGCGTCGATGTCACGCGCCAACCAAGTCGGCGTCGACGTCACGCGCCAACCGGGTCGGCGTTGGCGCGTTCGCGCAGCCAGTCCAGGGCCGACTCGGCGTGCCGGAGCACCGAGATGTGGCCGTCCTCCGGGTAGCGGCGCAACTCCGCACGGGGGCAGTGCCCCGCCAGCCACTCGCCGTGGGCTGCCGGCACGATCCCGTCCCGGCCACCGTGCAGCAGCAGGACCGGCGGAACCACCTCGCCCGGGCGGAAGCCCCACGGCGCGACGTACGCCAGCTCGTCGTCGATCAGCCCGCCCGGCCCGGCCTGTGTCGCCGGGCCGACCACACTGCCGAACCAGGACCAGACGCCGTGCAGCGCGGCCAGGTCGGCCGGGGTGAACTCCGGGTCGTACGCGGCGCCCGAGGTCTCGTACGACTCCTTCGCCGCCCGGCCCGCGGCGGCGGAGCGCAGCGACGCCACCCCGGACGGCACCATGCCGGCGAACCAGTCCAGCCCCGCCGCGCCGTACGGTGCCAGGCCGGCGCCGCTCACCACCGCGACCACCCGGTCGGGCAGGAGCGCGCCGCAGGCCAGGGCGTGCGGGCCGCCGCCGGAGTGGCCCATCACCGCGAACCGCGCGATGCCCAGCGCGTCGGCCACCGCGGCGACGTCGGCGGCGGCCGAGGCGACATCCCGGCCCGGGACCCGCGTCGAGCCGCCGTAGCCGGGACGGTCGTGGGAGACCCAGCGGAGACCGAGCCGGTCGGCGGCCGCGAAGAGGGGCGCGGGCGGAGCACCGATGTTCGGCGTGCCGTGGTGCCAGAAGACGGCGAGCCGGTCCGCCCCGCCGGTGTCGTACACGTGCAACGTGCGGCCGTCGCCCAGCCGGAGATCGGTCTCGGTCACCATGGCCGGAGAGTAGTGGCCGGGGGCGACAATCCAGCCCCCTCCGGCGTCGGTACCTCTCCGCCCGGAGGTCTTGAGATCGGCCGACCCGGTGCCTGGCTCGGCCGATCTCGGCGACGACCGGCGGGGTCGGCGGTGGGGTGCCGTACCGTGCTCACATGGCGGAACTGATGGCGATCCTGCTGGTGGTCGGTTGCCTGGCCGTCGTCCTGAGCCTCCTCGGGTGGCTGGCGTCCCGGGTCCGCCGGCTCGGTATCGGCGGCGACGTCATGGGGCCGTTCGACGAGATCTGGCACCCGGCCGCGCGCCGTTTCCGCGCGGAGATCCAGGTGTACGAGGAGCGCATGGTGCCGTTGCCGGCTGCCGGTGACCGGAAGCGCCCGTGATGCCCATGGCGCCGGGATCCTCAGTCGCCTAGCTGCTCCGACTCCGCGACAAAGACGCCTTGCCCCTGCTGTCCGTACACGAGGTTTCGCTCGTGCAGCTCCTTGACAGCGCGGTACGCGGTTGACCGAGCGATGTTGTAGATCTCGCCGATCTCGGAGACCGAGGGTGTCTAGGTAGGGTCGTCCGCATGGCTGACGCGGTCGTCATTCCCGGCGCCAGGTTCGGACCGGGTGCACCCCTGCTCATGTATGCCGGCGATGTGGCGGAGCAGCGGGGTGCAACCGTGCACCGACACTCATGGTCCCAGGAGTTTCCGAAGCTTGATCAGCCAGAAATCGAGGATTGGGCCAGCGGCGAGATCGCTCCGCTGATCGACACTGTTGGCGGTCGCCCACTGCTGATCGGCAAGTCCCTCGGCACGAACGCGGCAGCGATCGCCGCCGAAAGATCCCTGCCCGCCGTGTGGCTCACGCCCCTGCTCACCCTGCCGTGGGTGGCTGACGCGTTGGGCCGTGCGACCGCGCCGTTCCTCCTCGTGGGGGGCACGGCCGACACGGTGTGGGACGGTGACCTCGCCCGCCGACTGTCACCCCATGTGCTGGAGGTGGACGGCGCGGATCACGGTATGTACGTACCCGGCCCGCTCACCGAGTCGATCGCGGTGCTCAGCCGAGTCGTGGTCGCCGTGGAAGACTTCCTCGACGCGATCGGCTGGCCGAGCTAGGCGCCTGGCCTCGCCGGGCTCGCGCCTGGAAGCGGAGCCCCGACTAATGATCATTTGTCACACGGCCAGGGCCGGCTCGCGCACCATGAACACGTCCACCGGATCCTCGGTCTCGACGGTGAATCCGTGCCGCTCGTACAGCCGCCGGGCCGGACTGCCCTGCAGCACGTTGAGCCGGACCAGCATGCCGTCGCGGTCGCACTGCTCCAGCAGCCCGCGCAGTACGGCGGTACCGATGCCGCTGCCCTGCAGGTGTGGGGCCAGGTAGAAGTGCTCCAGCCAGTGGGCGTCCTCGGCCGGCCGCAGCGACACGCAGCCGGCGAACGCGCCGCCCACCTCGATCACCCACGTGTGCGCCGGCCGGAACCCGTCCCGCAGCCGTTGCCGGACCCGCTGCTCGTCATATCGCCCGAGCCGCTCCAGATCCGCCCGCAGCACCACGGCCCGCAACTCGGCCACCGCCTCGACGTCCGCTGCCGACGCCGGTCGAATCTCCCAGTCCGCCATGATCTACCAGGCTATCCAGCCAGGCTCCTCCCGCGATCGTTGATCCGGCGGCCGGGAGATGACGCACGCCCTGCCCCACGCTCGTTCCGCGCCGTCCCCATCGTCGACGACCCGGACGTCACAGCTTGTGAGACGTCCGATCAACCACCGCTTGCCCGTGAACACCTACGCCCATGTCCTGCCGGAGATTAAGCGGGTCGCCGTGGACGAGGCTGCGAAGCAGCTCTTGGCTGACTTGGCTGTACGAATGGCTGTACGGGGGCCGAGGGGCCGGGAGCGACGAGCCGTTGACCTGGGGTGGCGGTGGTGCGCCCGGCAGGATTCGAACCTGCGGCCTTGGGATTAGAAGTCCCCTGCTCTATCCGCTGAGCTACGGGCGCGCGTCGACGTGTCGCGCCAAGAGGGTACCGCCGCTGCCCGGTCGCTCGGGGGAACGGGTGGGCGCGGGCCACGTCGATGATCAGGGTCGCACGATGTGTCCCATACCGGCACCGGGGTTACGCCCCGCCCGCCGAGCGTTCGGCCCGGTTTGTACCCTCTGCGTCGTGCTGCTCGATCAGGAAACCGAGAACGAGGTCGTCTACGAGCTGTGCCAGCTCCTCGGCCGCGCCATTCTGCCCGTCAGCCAGTTCGACCGGCCGGGTGCGGCCGCCGGCGGCTTCGGCACCGCCTTCTTCTACACCGAGCTGGTCGGCTCGACCGACGACGGGGACGTGGTGCACGAGTGGTTGCTGACCGCGGACGCGGCCGCGCGGGCGCCGTACGGGGAGATCGGTCTGCGACCGAGCGTCACCGAGCCGGCGGGCGTGGCGTCGGACGGCATCCTGCTGCCCGACTTCGCCGGTCAGTGGCTGCACCTCCCGGAGGTCGGGCTGGCCGCCATGCCCACCGGCGGGCTGCACGGGCACGCCGAGGACCGGGGCTGGCGCTGGCGTACCCAGCAGGTGAGCGACGCGGTGGCCGCGGGGGCCGACGCGGTGGCCCGGGTGGGCGCGGAGCCCGGCTCGGCGTTCGTGCTGGCGCTCGGCGTCGCCGGGGACGGGTCGCGGCCGCTGGAGGCGGTGGTCGAGCGGGTCGTCCGGGTCGGTGACGAGCTGCGGGTCACCACTGAGCTGCCGACGGGGTACGTCGGCGCGCCGGTGTTCGGCGTCGAGGCGGACCCGGGCGGGGAGCTGGCACTGCACTGCCTCGGCCTGGTGCTGCCCTCCGTCGACGGTGGCCACCCGGTCGCGACGTTCGACCGCATCCGGTCGGCGCTCGCCGCGGCCACCGCCGGCTACCGCTGACCGTCGGCTCAGCCGTCGGCGGCCGCGCCGGCCCGGTCCTCGACCGGCCGCCGCGCCGCCGGCGGGCCGTCCGGCGCCGGCTCGGTCGGCCCGGCGTCGAGGAACGCCTCCGCCCACCGCCCGGCCTCGGCAAGGACCTTCTCGCGTACGGCGGGGCCGGACAGGGTCAGGTCGTGCAGTCCGCCGTCGAAGCGGGCCAGGGTGACGTGCCGACCGAGCCGGGGCGCCCAGCGGACCATGTGCTCCACGTCGAGCACCGCGTCGGCGAGGGTCGCCGACTCGTGCCACTTCATGCCCCGGTAGCTGCGCGTCGAACAGGCCAGCAGCACGGGCACGGGGATGTCCAGGCCGGCCCGGAGCTGCCGCTGGCCGGCGCGGATGGCGTTGATCCAGCCGGCGCGCACCGGGAACCCGGCGAGCGGCTTCCAGGCCAGGTCGTACCGCCACTCGCCGCGGTGGTCGGCGTGCAGGCTCTCGCCGTACACGGTGCCGAGCCCGAACGGGAGGATGCGGTGCGGTGCCCGGCGGCCCAGCCGGGACACGGCGGCCGCGAGGGGGCGACGGACCAGCCAGGGTGCGTTGATGTCGAAGAACGGGCTGTTGAGGAAGAGCCCGTCGACCAGGCCGGCCTCCCGGCGGGCGTGCGCCCAGAGCGAGATGATCAGGCCGCCGGTGGAGTGGCCCATGGCGAGCAGGGTGTCGTGCCCCTCGTCCGCGCGGATGATCTCGGCGGCGGCGTCCAGCTCGGGGAAGTAGTCGCTCAGGTCGTGGCAGAAGTTCGGGGTCTGGTGCGGCAGCAGGCTGCGGCCGTACTTGCGCAGGTCGAGCGCGTAGAAGTCCCAGCCTCGCTCGGCGAAGTGGTCGGCCACGTGGGTCTGGAAGAAGTAGTCGACGTAGCCGTGGACGTAGAGAACGGCCCGGCCGGTGGGGCGCGCGGCCCGTCGACGGACCAGCGTCGCGACGACCGGTCCTTCGTCGTCGGCGCCCAGGTCGATCGTCCGCCGCTCGTACGGCGGTCCCAGCACGTCGGGTTCCACGACCGCGACGGTACGCCGCCAAGCTACCCGGCGGTAGCCCTGCGCGCCGGCCGGGCGCTGACCGGCACGCGCGCCGGGGTCCCTAGCAGACGGGGCCTTGATCAGGTCGTTGTCCACAGGCCGGTCCGTCGTCCACAGCCAGGGCGGCGCGGGCTGGTGGCCGCGCCGCCGTCGGTCGAGGCTCGGCCCGACAAGCCGAGTCTACGTGGAGGGGCGATGTTCGACACTTATGTAACGATTGTCGGCAACGTGCTGACCGCGCCCGAGTGGCGCCGCACCACCCAGAGCAACACCCTGGTGGCCAACTTCAAGGTCGCCTCCACCGCCCGCCGCCTCGACCGGGACTCCGGCCGTTGGGTCGACGGGAACAGCCTGCGGGTGCGGGTGAACTGCTGGCGGAAGCTGGCCGAGGGAGTGGCCGCCTCGGTGGCGGTCGGCGATCCGGTGGTCGTCGCCGGCCGCCTCTACACCCGTGACTGGACCGACGACGCGGGCAACCACCGCACCGTCTACGAGCTGGAGGCGGTCGCGGTCGGGCACGACCTGTCCCGGGGGCGGGCCCGGTTCCTGCGCAACCGCCCGAGCATGACGACCAGCACCGTCGAGGACGCCGAGGCGGAGCGCCGGGTGCACGGCGAGGCGACCGAGCCGGTGCCGGTGGCGCAGGCGCCGACCTCGCTCGACGACCGGCCGTTCGACGACGATTTCGAGCTGCCGGAGTTCGACGCCCCGCGCGCCGGGCACGGCCTGCCCGCCCACCCGGACGGGCCGGCGGGTGACCTCGACGAGCTGGCCGACCCGTTCGACGGCGGGACCGACGACGACGCGGCGGACGACGAACTGGCCCCCGAACCCGGTGACGGCCCGGGCGAGCCCGCCCCGGAGGGCGACGTCCAGGGGGTCACCCCGACCGGCCGGGGCCGGCGCGGCCGGCGGACGCCGGTGCCCGCCTGAGCTGTCGGGTCGTGCACGGGGGAGCGGGGTGGTGACGCCGGCGTGGCCACCCCGCCGTACGACTAGGCTGGCCGGCCGGAGGTGGTGCGGGTGCGGCAGGCGACCGCCATGGCGAACGCGGCGGGACTGGTGGCGGGCTATGCCCTGGACTCGCTGCTCGGCGATCCCCGCCGGTGGCATCCCGTGGCCGGCTTCGGCCGGGCTGCCGGCGCGCTGGAGCAGCGGATCTACCGGCCGGACCGGTCCGCCGGCGCGGCGTTCACCGTGCTTGCCGTCGGTGGGCCGGTGCTGCTCGGCGTCGCCGCCACCCTCGCCACCCGGCGCCGGCCGGTGGCCCGCGCGGCGCTGGTGGCCGTCGGCACCTGGACGGTGCTGGGCGGTCGCACCCTTCGGCACGAGTCGACGCTGATGGCGCGGGCACTGCGCGACGGCGACCTGCCCGCCGCCCGTGGCCGGCTCAACCACCTCTGCGGCCGGGACCCGTCGACGCTGGACGAGCCGGAGCTGGCCCGGGCCACCGTCGAGTCGGTCGCCGAGAACACCTCCGACGCGGTCGTCGCGCCGCTGGTCTGGGGTGCGGTCGCCGGGCTGCCCGGCCTGCTCGGCTACCGCGCGGCGAACACGCTCGACGCGATGGTCGGCCACCGCTCTCCCCGGTACGCCCGCTTCGGCACCCCGGCCGCCCGCCTGGATGACCTGCTCAACCTGGTCCCGGCCCGGCTGACCGGGCTGCTCACCATCGCGGTCGCGCCGGCCGCGCACGGGGACCGCGGGGCCGCGTGGCGGGTGTGGCGACGCGACCGTAACGACCACCCGAGCCCGAACGCCGGGCAGTGCGAGGCGGCCATGGCCGGAGCGCTCGGCGTCCGGCTGGGCGGCCGAAACGTCTACTTCGGACGATCGGAGACCCGCCCGTTCCTCGGTGACGGGCCCCGTCCCGAGGCGCGGCACCTGAGGCGCGCCGCCCGGATCTCCGGGGCGGTCGGCCTGGCCGCGCTCGGCCTCGCCGCCGGTTACCGGCTGACCGTGGGCCGGCTCGTCGGCGCAACCGCCCGGTCCGCCCTGCGCGGGCTGGGCGCGACGGCCGGTGGCCGGGGCCGGGCCGCGTTCGGCGGCACCGGGGCTGCCGACGGGCCGGGTCGGGCCGCGTTCGGCAGGACCGGGGCGGCCGACCGGCCGATTCGGGTCGCGTTCGGCGGGACCAGGGCGGCCGACCGGCCGGGTCGGGTCGCGGGCGGCGGTCCCGTGCGCCGGGGGAGTGGACGGTGAGCGGCGGGCTGCTGGTCGCCGGCACCACCTCCGATGCCGGCAAGAGCGTGCTCACCGCCGGCATCTGCCGCTGGCTGCGCCGCCAGGGCGTCCGGGTGGCGCCGTTCAAGGCGCAGAACATGTCCAACAACTCGGCGGTGGTGGTCGGCCCGGACGGGCGGGGCGGCGAGATCGGCCGGGCCCAGGCGATGCAGGCGGCCGCCTGCGGGCTCGCTCCGGACCTGCGCTTCAACCCGGTGCTGCTCAAGCCGGGCAGCGACCACGCCAGCCAGGTGGTGCTGCTCGGCGAGGCGGTCGACACCGTCACCGCCGGCAACTACCGGCAGTTGCGTCCCCGGCTCGCCGCGACCGCCTACCGGGCGCTGGCCGAGCTGCGGGCCGCGTACGACGTGGTGATCTGCGAGGGCGCCGGCAGTCCCGCCGAGATCAACCTGCGGGCCGGCGACTACGTGAACATGGGGCTCGCCCGGCAGGCCGGGCTGCCCACCATCGTGGTCGGTGACATCGACCGGGGCGGCGTGTTCGCCTCCATGTTCGGCACGGTCGCCCTGCTCGACCCGGCCGACCAGGCGCTCGTCGCCGGATTCGTGATCAACAAGTTCCGGGGCGACCTGGGGCTGCTCCAGCCGGGGCTGGACATGCTGCGCCGGGTGACCGGCCGCCCCACGTACGGGGTGCTGCCCTGGGAGCTGGACCTCTGGCTGGACGCCGAGGATTCGCTCGCGTACGGCCGGGTGCTCGGCCGGCCGGCGGCGCCCCGGGGCAGCGACTGGCTCGACGTCGCCGTGGTCCGGCTGCCCAGGATCAGCAACGCCACCGACGTCGAGGCGCTCGCCACCGAGCCGGGCGTCCGGGTGCGGCTGACGATCGAGCCGGCCGAGTTGGCCGCGGCCGACCTGGTGGTGCTCCCCGGCTCCAAGTCGACCGTCGCCGACCTGGCCTGGCTGCGGGAGACGGGCCTGGCCGACGCCGTCCGCGCGCAGGCTGCCGCCGGCCGGCCGCTGCTCGGCATCTGCGGTGGGTTCCAGATGCTCGCCCGGGTGATCCACGATCCGGTGGAGAGCCGCCAGGGCAATGTCCCCGGGCTCGGGCTGCTGCCCATCGAGATCACCTTCGACCCGCGCAAGACGGTGCGCCGCGCCACCGGCACAGCCGCCGGGGACGTCCCGGTGCACGGTTACGAGATCCACCACGGGCAGGTCTCCGCCGCCGACCCGGGGCTGCCGCCGCTGCTGTGGTATGCCGACGGCACCGGCGAGGGCGCCCGGTTCGGCGCGGTGCACGGCACCCACTGGCACGGCGCCTTCGAGTCCGACGCCTTCCGCCGCCGGTTCCTCGCCGAGGTCGCCGAGGCGGCCGGGCGGACCGGCTTCAAGGTCGCCCCGGACACCGCGTTCGCCGCCGCCCGCGAACGGACCCTGGATCTCCTCGGTGACCTGGTCGAGGAGCACCTCGACACCGATGCCCTCTGGCGGCTGATCGAGTCCGGCCCACCGCCGGGCCTGCCGTTCATTCCCCCCGGCGCGCCGCCCGTCTGACCCCGCCCGGGCACCGGCCACAGCGGACGTACTGATCGAGGGTCTGACCGTGCTGCCCGGCTCGCTGAAGGTGGACGCGCCGCTCGACCCGTCCGACGCGGCGGCCTGGCTGGCTCGGGTCGCGCCCGCCGGCGCACCGGTCTGACCAGTCAGTAGCGGACGTCGGCGGGGCGGTCGGACATGGGCAGTCCGGCCTGCTGCCACGCCTGCACCCCGCCGATCATGTCGGTCGCCCGCCGCAGTCCAAGCGCCTGCAGACTCGCGGCGGCCAGACTGGAGCTGTAGCCCTGCCGGCACACCACCACGATCATCCGGTCGTAGCCGGTCGCCTCGGGGATGTGCCAGGCGCTGGCGGGGTCCAGGCGCCACTCCAGCACGGTCCGTTCGATCACGATCGCCCCGGGCAGCTCGCCCTGCTCACGACGCTGCGCCTCGCTACGTGTGTCGACGAGCAGCGCGCCCTTGCGGACCGCATCGACGGTCTCGTGCGGGGTGAGTCGGCGGAGTCCGGCCCGGGCCTGTTCCAACAGGGCGTCGACGCCCGGACACATCACGTCATGGAGCACCACCCGATGATGCCGGCCGTCCGGAGGCCGTGCCCGGGGAACGACCGGCGCTCACCGGGCCGCCGAGGGAAATCCCCCGGAGGCGGTAGCCGGTCGGTGCAGATCAGGCCACGGCTAGCGCGGCGGCCGCCACCCGGGTGAACTCGTCGGGCGCGTCGAGCATGACGTTGTGGCCGGCGCCGGGCACGGTCACCACGGTCACGCCCGCGGTGGAGAGCCCTGCGGCGTCGGTCACCGGGTCGCTGAGCCCACCCTGCACGAACGTCCTCGGCATCGGCAGCCGCTCCAGCAGGCGGCGCATCGTCGGTCGGGTGCCGGCGGCGAGTCCCGTCGCGGTGCGGTGCAGGCCGACCGGATCGGCGAACCGCATGGTGCTGGCCCACAACGGACCGACCCGGTCCAGCGTCTCGGCGTAGCCGCCGGCCAGGAAGTCCGCCTCGGCGTACCCGGCTACGCCGCTGCTGCCGACCGTCCGGCGGGGGTACGGGTCGAGGTTCGCCTCGACGAGGAGGAGCCGGCCGACGAGATCCGGCCGCCGGTGGGCGAGCACGATCGCGACGGCGGCGCCCATGCTGTGCGCCACCACGTCGGCCTCGCGTACCCCCGCCCGATCGAGGGTCGCGGCGAGGGCGGTCGCGTGGTCCTCGAGGGTGTAGCCGAAGGTGGCCGGTCGGTCGCTCAACCCGAAGCCGAACAGGTCGACGAAGAGCGACCGGTGTCCGGCCAGTCCGGGGCGGGTGGCCACCGGGACGAAGTACGCCGTCGACATCGCCCCCAACCCGTGCACGTACACCCGCGCCGGCTCCTCGCCGGCGATCTCCACCCATCGCATTTGAGCCCCGTCCGGGCCCACAGTCGCAGCACGCATGCCCGGCACAATACATCCGTGCCGAGGTATAACGGAAGCGGGGTATTATGAGCGGGTGCTCGAACTCGCCATCCTCGGTTTCCTTGCCGAGCAACCCCTGCACGGCTACGACCTCAAGCGGCGGGTGGCTCAGCTGACCGGACACGTGCGCCCGATCGCCGACGGCACGCTCTACCCGGCGATCAAGCGACTGGAGCGGGCGGGCTGGTTGACCCGGCGAGCCGAGCCGGGCTCCCGGGCGGCACCCCGTCAGATGCTGGTCCTGACCGAGGGGGGCCGCGCCGAACTCCGGCGCCGACTGGCCGAGCCCGAGGAGGTGGAGATCAGCGACGAGAACCGCTGGTTCACCCTGCTCGCGTTCCTGCGCCACCTCGACGACCCGGCGGCCCGCGACGCGGTCCTCCGCCGCCGGCTGGCCTTCCTGCGTACGCCCAGCAGCTTCTTCTACGAGGGGGACCGGCCGGTGCGCGCGGAGGAGGTGGACGATCCGTACCGGCGGGGATTGCTCACTATCGCCCGGGCGACCACGCGGGCCGAGCTGGCCTGGCTGGCGGGGATGCTGGGCGAGCCGGCGTGAGGCCGGTGACGGTGGTCGAGGCGTACGCCGGGTTGGCGCGTCGGGTGCTCGCGGCGCCGGCGCGGCTGGGGCGTACCCGACTGGTGGCGGTCGACGGGCCGAGCGGCGCGGGCAAGAGCCTGTTCGCGACGCGCCTCGCGGACGCCCTCGGCGCGCTGCCCGGCGGCGAGCGGCCGCCGGTGGTCCGCACCGACGACCTGCTGGACGGCTGGGACGACCAGGTCACCTTCTGGCCCCGGCTGGAGCGCTGGGTGCTCGGGCCGGTACGCGCGGGCCGGCCCGGGGCCTACCGCCGGTACAGCTGGGTGCGGCGGTGCTTCCTGGACGAGGCGGTGCCGGTGCCGGCCGGGCCGGTGCTGATCGTCGAGGGGGTGAGCGCCGCCCGCGCGGCGATCCGGCGGGAGCTGACCCTGTCCGTGTTCGTCACCGCGCCCGCGGAGCTGCGGCTGTCCCGCGCGGTCGCCCGCGACGGCGCGGAGATCCTGCCCGAGCTGCGCCGCTGGCACGTCGGGGAGCGGGCGCACTTCGCCGCCGACGGCACCGAGGCCGCGGCCGACGTGGTGGTCGACGCCGCCCCCACCCTGCCGCACGACGCCGACCGGTACTACGTCCGCCGCCCGCGGCCAGGCCAGCGGGACGGGCTCGGCGGGTGCCCCCGGTAAGGCCGGCATACGATGCCGGTCATGACCACACCGATCCTGTCCGAGTCCGAGGTACGGGCCGCCGTCGAGCGTGAACTGCCCGGAGTCCGTGCCGACCTGGAACGCCTCGTCCGCATCCCGGGTATCGCCTTCGACGGCTTCGACCACTCGCACGTGGAGCGCTCCGCCGAGGCTGTGGCGGAGCTGCTGCGCGGCTGCGGTCTCGACACCAAGATCGTGCGTTCCGGCGGCCAGCCGGCGGTGATCGGGACGAAGCCCGCCCCGCCCGGTGCCCCCACCGTGCTGATGTATGCCCACCACGACGTGCAGCCGGTCGGCGACCTGTCGCTCTGGGAGTCCGACCCGTTCGAGCCGGTGGAGCGGGACGGCCGCCTCTACGGCCGGGGCGCCGCCGACGACAAGGCCGGCATCATGGCGCACGTCGCCGCGCTGCGCGCCTTCGGCGACCAGCTCCCGGTCGGCGTGGTCCTCTTCATCGAGGGCGAGGAGGAGTACGGCTCGGACTCCCTGGAGCAGCTGCTCATCGCGCACCGCGAGGAGCTCGCCTCGGACGTCATCGTCATCGCCGACTCCACCAACTGGGACGTCGGCGTGCCCGCGCTGACCACCTCGCTGCGCGGCATCGTCAACTGCTTCGTGGAGGTGCGCACCCTCGACCACGCCGTGCACAGCGGCATGTTCGGCGGCGCCGTGCCGGACGCCCTCACCACGCTGGCCAAGCTGCTCGCCACGCTGCACGACGACGCCGGGAACGTGGCCGTCGAGGGCCTGGTCGGCCGAGAGGGCGCCACGGTCGACTACCCGGAGGACCGGTTCCGCGCCGAGGCCGGCCTGGTCTACGGGGCCCAACTCTTCGGCACCGGGCGGATCACCGACCGGCTCTGGACCAAGCCGGCCATCGCGGTGCTCGGCGTCGACGCGCCGGCCACCGGGGAGGCGCCGAACGCGCTGGTCCCGTCCGCCAAGGCCAAGCTGAGCGTACGGCTGGCGCCGGGCGACGACCCGAAGCAGGCGTACGCGGCGCTGATCGCCCACCTGGAGAAGCACGCGCCGTGGGGCGCGCAGGTGACGGTGACCTTCGAGCACGACGGGGCGCCCTGCGTCATCGACGCCACCGGGCCGATGTTCGAGGCGGCGCGGGCGGCCTTCCGGGGGGCCTGGGACGGCACCGACCCGGTCGACATCGGCGTCGGCGGCTCGATCCCGTTCATCGCCACCTTCCAGGAGATGTTCCCCGAGGCGGCGATCCTGGTGACCGGCGTCGAGGACCCGCACGCCCGGGCCCACGGGCCGAACGAGAGCCTGCACCTGGGCGAGTTCGCCCGGGTCTGCGTCGCCGAGGCGCTGCTGCTGGCCAAGGTCGCCGAGGCGGGCGCGAACCGGGGCTAGGTGGGTTCACCCGGGCCGGGACGGGCTGCACGTGTCGGAAGCGTAACTTCGCAGCCGATGTCGGAGTTTGGGGTGTGTCGGGCGCGGGGGTGTTATAGCCTCTCGAACATGCGTACGAACGACGAGATGGCGCGGCTCCAGGCCGCCGTGAGTGCTCTGGGGGACGTCGACGTCTCCGCGTGGCCCGAGGACACCCTCAAGGAACAGCTCGGCGAGCTCTCCGCCGCGCTGGTCACGCTCGACACGCTGCTCACCCGGGTCGCCGACGAGGTCCGCGCGCGCGGCCTGCGGATCGAGGAGCCGGTCTCGGCCTGACCATCGCGCCGGGTCCGGCCCCCGGTTCGGCCCGCCCGGGTTCGGTCAGCGGTCCGGCCCACCCGGTTCGACCCGTCCGCTGCGGTCTCGGTGGCCGCCGGCCGCTGTTCGAGGGGCAACGTCCGGCCATGCTTCTCGGGTGACTACGAACTTGATGACGTGGATGGATCGCGCCGGCCGGTGTGGACGGGGTTGGCGCTGACTCGTTCACGTCATCAAGTTCGTAGCGTCTCGCACACCTGCGGGGTTCGTCGGGCAAGCGGTCCTGCCGATGCGCGGCCTGCCGCCGTGCGACCGACCCGGCCCGGTGTGTGGCGGTCCGCACCGGCATTTCGGGGCCGGCACGATCGCCGGCTGGGCGACGCGCGGGGCCCGTCGCCCGGCCGGGCGGTGCACGGGATCGGTCGCCCGGCCGGGCGGTGCACGGGATCGGTCGCCCGGCCGGGTGGCGCGCGGGGCCCGTCGCCCGGCCGGGATACGCCATCCGGTCGGCGGTGGCTGGCAGGATGGGTTCGTGCGGTTCCTAGACCTGGCGGCCACCTCCGCCGCGGTGGGCGCCACCAGCGGCCGGCGGGCCAAGGTGGAGCTGCTGGCCGCCGCGCTGCGGTCGCTGGATCCGGCCGAGGTCCCGGCGGGCGCCGGCTACCTCGCCGGTGAGCTGCGCCAACGGCAGACCGGCGTGGGCTGGGCGAGCCTGCGCGACCTGCCGCCGCCAGCCGCCGAGCCGGCCCTGACCGTGGCGGCCGTCGACGCGGCGGTCGACGAGATCGCGGCGGTGCGCGGCCCCGGCTCGCAGGCCCGCCGCCGGGAGTTGCTCGGCCGGCTCTTCGCCACGGCCACCGCCGACGAGCAGCGGCTGCTGGTTGGCCTGTTCAGCGGTGAGCTGCGCCAGGGCGCCCAGGCCGGCCTGCTGGCCGACGCGGTGGCCCGGGCCGCCGAGGTGCCGCTGGCGGCCGTCCGGCGCGCCCTGCTGCTCGCCGGCGACCTACGCGAGGTGGCGGTCGCGGCGCTCTCCGGCGGCGCGGCGGCGCTGGCCGCCTTCGGGCTCCAGGTGGGCCGCCCGCTGGCCCCGATGCTGGCGCAGAGCGCCCCCACGGTGGACGAGGCGCTCGCCGCCACCGGCACCCCCGCCGTGGTCGACGTGAAGCTCGACGGCATCCGGATCCAGGTGCACCGGTCCGGGCAGGACATCGCGGTCTTCACCCGTAGCCTGGACGACATCACCGGCCGGCTGCCCGAGGTGGTGGCCGCCGTCCGCGCCCTGCCGGCCCGGGAGTTGGTGCTCGACGGCGAGGCGATCGGGCTGGACGCCGCCGGCCGCCCGCTGCCCTTCCAGGAGACCTCCAGCCGGGCGGCCCGGCGCACCACGCCCAGCACCACCGGCGGCACGGCGGTGGCCCCCGCGGTGCTCGCCGCCGCCGAGCGCACCGGCCAGGCGGTGCTGACTCCGTACTTCTTCGACCTGCTGCACCTCGACGGCACGGACCTGATCGACCTGCCCGGCCGGGAACGCTGGGCCGCGCTGGCCGGCGCGGTCGATCCGTCGCTGCTGGTCGGGCGGATGGAGGTGGACGGTCCGGAGCAGGCCGGCGCCGCCTTCGCGGCCGCCGTCGACGCCGGCCAGGAAGGTGTGGTGGTCAAGGATCCGGACGCCCCCTACGATGCCGGCCGGCGTGGCTCGGCGTGGGTCAAGGTCAAGCCCCGGCACACCCTCGACCTCGTGGTGCTGGCGGTGGAGTGGGGCAGCGGGCGCCGGCAGGGCTGGCTGTCCAACCTGCACCTCGGCGCCCGGGACCCGCGCACCGGGGAGTTCGTCATGCTCGGCAAGACGTTCAAGGGGCTCAGCGACGAACTGTTGCGCTGGCAGACCGAGCGCTTCCTCGGCCTGGCCGTAGAGAAGGGCGACTGGGTGGTCCGGGTCCGCCCCGAGCAGGTGGTCGAGATCGCGTTCGACGGGGTGCAGACGAGCAGCCGCTACCCGGGTGGCGTGGCGCTGCGGTTCGCCCGCGTGGTGCGCTACCGGGACGACAAGAGCGCCGCCGAGGCGGACACCATCGACGCGGTCCGGGCCATCCACGCCGGCCGGCCCACCGGTTAGCCAGCGGCGCCGGAGGCGGTGTGCCCGCCTCCGACGCCGTACGGGTCAGCCGAGCGACAACGAGCGGGCGTAGTTGACCTGGTTGTTGATGTGCTGCACCTGGAACTGGTCGACCACCGGGATCCGGGCCACGTACTGCTGGCCGCCGCTGGTCACCGTCACCTGCACGGTCCCGTGGTGCTTCGTCTCCTTGATCAGCAGGAAGAGCAGGCTGAACACGGTCAGGCAGAAGAAGCCGAGGATGGCGCAGACCAGCGCCCAGGTCGCCACCTTCTCCTCCTTCTGCCAGTGGTCCATCACGTGCCAGGAGGCTCCGGCCAGCGGCAGCGCGCCGACGGGCGTACGGATCACCGGCGGGGCCACCATGATCTCGCCGATCTGGACCGCGACCACGGACTGCCCGGGCGGCAGCGGCCCGACCGGCGGGGCGGGTACCGGAAGAGCCGAACCCGGGCGCGCCAGCAGCTCACCGGCCTGCGGCGCCGGCGGCGCGGAGAACTGGGCTGTGGCCGGCGGTGCGGAGAACTGGGCTGTGGCCGGGGGCGCGGAGAACTGGGCCGGAGTCGGCGGGACCGGGGCCGGCGGGGCGGCGAACCGCATGGTCGGCGGAGCATCCGGCGGGCCGGCGCTTCCCGAAGCGGAGGCCCCCGACGGCGCGGAGGCGTCCGACGGCGCGGAGGCGTCCGACGGCGCGGAGGCGCCCGGCGCGGTCGGAGCGGGGCCGGGCGGGAGCACCGGGAACTGCTCGGTGGGCGGCGCGACGGCGGGGGGCATGGCGGCCCACGGGTCGTACGTCGGCTGTGCTGGCATCGGCGGCTGGCCTGGCGGCAACGGCTTGGTGGGATCAGGGGTCACCGCGACCCCCGACGGTTGGCGATCATGGGCGGACCTTACAGCGTCGCCGATGTCCCGTGTGGCCGCCGACGGCCCGGTCCGATCAGTGGGCGTCGGTCACGCGGAGGCCGGCTCGGCGGCCCGGTCGACCGGCTTGCGCGGCTTGTCCAGGCCGGCCGCGCGCCGCGCCTCCCGGCGTGCCACCCAGCCGTAGCCGAAGAGGCTCATGGCGGCGAAGAGCCACCACTGGACCACGTACCCGAAGTTCTGCCAGTTGTTGGTGTGCCCGATCGGGACGGCCCGGAAGGCCGGGTCGGCGGCCGGGGTCTGCTGGTCGAGCAGGACGTAGCCGCCGGCCACCGGGTAGGGCAGCTGCTTGGCGATGCGGGGGATGCTGATCCGTCGGCTCTCCAGCTTGCCGTTGCGCCGGTCGACCGTGCCGCCGCCGCTCTCGCTGGCCACCACCCGGCCGGTGACCGTCACGTCCCCGCTGGGTGCCGCCGGCACCTCCGGCTGGGTGGTGGCGTCGCCGCCCGGGGCGGGCGGGATCCAGCCCCGGTCGACCAGCACGGCGGTGCCGTCGGCGAGGACCAGCGGGGTGAGCACCTCGAAGCCGACGTCTCGGCCGATCGTGCGGCCACGGACCAGGACCAGGTTCGTGGGGTCGTACCGGCCGGTGACGGTGACCCTGGACCAGGTGAGCTGCTCGGCGGGGGCCGGGCCGGTGGTGCCGGGCCCGCCGGTCGGGACGGGCAGGGCGTCGCGCAGCGGCGCGGGGGTCATGGTGGAGCCGGCGTCGATCCGCTCGTTGATCGCCGTGCGGCCCCGGTAGCGGTCCAGCTGCCAGTTGCCGAGGAACACCATCAGCACGGCCGCGACCAGGGTCAGTGCGAGATAGCCCAGCCAGCGCGGGGTCAGCAGGAACCGGTACACGTTGGCCAAGGCTACTCGTATGAGCGGCGCCACTGAGCTGCACCGGGCCGGAACCGGCCGGTCGACGGCCGCCGCGCGTCGGTCCGGGCGGGTATGGTCACGCGGGCGGAAACCACCCCAGATCAGGAGTCGATGATGATCGTGCCGCGCGTCGTGCTGAGCGCACCCTCCTCGGGGCACGGCACGGGTGCGCTCTCCCTCGGGCTGCTGGCCGCCCTCGGGGTGCGGGGGCTGGACGCGGCGGGCTTCCAGATCGGGCCGGACCAGGTGGACGCGGCGTACCTGGGGCTGGCCGCCGGGCGGCTGGGGCGGAACCTGGACCCGCGGCTGGTCGGGCCGGAGCGGATCGCTCCGCTGTTCGCGCACGGCGCGGCCGTGTGATCGGGCAGGTGGCGGTGCGCCGTTTCCCGACGCTGACCGTGTCCACCCCGCGCACGGAGGTACGCCCGCTCGTGGCGGCCGACGCCGAGGCGGTGGACGAGGTGTTCGGGGACCGGCAGACCCAGCGCTGGCTGCCGCTGGCCGACTCGTCGGGGCGGATCGACGGGCGCGCCTGGTGCACCGAGCTGGCCCGGCAGCGCCGGGACAGCGGCGACGGCGACCACTACGGGGTGGTCCGCCGGGAGGACCAGCGGGTGGTCGGCTGCCTCTGGACCCGGCGCACCGACTGGGGTGCCCGGCTGACCGAGGTGTCGTACGCGGTCGCGCCGCACGCCCGGGGCTACGGCCTGGCCGCCGAGGCGGTGGACGCGGTCGCCATCGCGCTGATCCTGGAGCACGGTTTTCACCGGGTCGAACTGCGGGTGGCGCCGGGCAACGTGGCGTCCCGGCGGGTGGCCGAGAAGGCCGGCTTCAGCTACGAGGGCCTGCTGCGCAACGCCGGCTTCGTCCGCGGCGCCCGCGTCGACCTCGAACTCTGGTCCTTCGTCGCCGCTGACCTGCGCTGACCGGGCCGGCCCGGCCCGGAACGGCGATCAAGAGGTCCGCGTCAGGATCCGCAGGTCCTGGACGCAAACCTCTTGATCAACTACCCGGGCGCACCCCCGGGCGGTCCGGCCGACGGCTCCGGGTCGGGGCGCGGCTCCAGACGCGCCGAGCCGGAGTCGTCGTGGGCTCGACGGTCAGCCGACGATCTGGTCGGACGGTGGGGTGAACTGGTGGGTGGGCTGGCCCTTGAGCGCGTCGCGCAGGGTGGTCGCCACCGCGTCCACGGGCACCTGGGAGAGCCCGTCACCCACCGCGTTGAACGGGTTGTCCGGGTCGGCGATGAAGCTCGCCGCGGCCAGCTCCGGGGTGTAGCCGACGAACCAGGCGGACCGGGTGCTGTCGGTGGTACCCGTCTTGCCGGCGACCGGGCGGCCGACCGTGCCCCGGACGCTGTCGGCGGTGGACCAGCCGCCGCAGCCGCCCTTGGCCGGGGTGTCACCGGTCGGACAGCGGGCGGCGTCGGTGGCGGCCCGGGCCGCGTCCGCGCTGACCACCTGCCGGCAGCGCGGCTTGGCGACCTCCCGCTCCACCCCGCCGGCGGTCTTGTACATGGCCGGCGTGCCGTCGCGGTTGAAGATCGCGTTGACCGGGATCGCCTCGCAGTACCGGCCGTCCGCGGCCACCGCGGCGTACGCGTTCGCCATCTCCAGCGGGGTGGCGTCGGAGACGCCCAGGGTGAACGCGCCCCACTTGTTCGCCTTGTCCGGCGAGGCGTGGTCGCGGTCCACGTCGGTACGCCAGCGCAGCCCGAGCTGCTCGGCCAGGCGCACCCCCTTCTCCGCGCCGACCTTCTCCTCCAACTGCACGAAGAAGGTGTTCACCGACTTGCCGAAGCCGGACCACATGGTCTGCACGCCGGTCATCGCGCCGCTGGCGTTGACCGGGGCCCACCCGTCGTAGATGGCCGACTGGTACTTGAACGGCGAGTTGATGGTGTCGGAGAGCTTCGTCCCGGAGTTGAGCGCGGCGAGCATCGTGAACATCTTGAACGTCGATCCGGCCTGGTAGCCGGGGAGCGTGCCCCCGCCGAGCAGCGGCGCCACGGTGTTCGGATAGTTCGCCTTGACGTTCGGGCCGGCCTCCGGGTTGGAGCTGTTCGGGTTCTCGCTCAGGTCGAGCGAGTAGGTGCGGTTCACCGCCATCGCCTTGATCCGTCCGGTGCCCGGCTCGGCGACCACGATGCCGTTGGCGAACGGGCTGCCGGTGCCGTCCTTCGCGCCCACGTTCTTCTCCGCCGCCTCCTGGATCTTCGGGTCGAGGGCGAGCACGATCCGGTAGCCGCCCCGGCGCAGCTTGTCCATCCGTTCCAGCCGGTTGTTGCCGAACGCGGGCTGCGAGCTCCACCAGTTCTTCAGGTAGTCGCAGTAGAAGCCCCAGGTCGTCCGGTACTTCTCCAGGAGCGCGGCGCAGTCGTTCGGCGGGTTGGTCAGCCGCAGCCGGATCGGCTCGGCCTTGGCCCGGGCGACCGCGTCGGGCGACAGGTAGCCGAGCCGCGACATGTTGTCGAGCACGTAGTTGCGCCGGCCGGTGGCGTCCTTCTGGTCGGAGGTGATCGGGTCGTACTCCGATGGGGACTTCACCAGGCCGGCCAGGGTGGCCGCCTCGGCCGGGGTGAGCGTGGCCGGGGTCTTGGAGAAGAAGATCTGCGCGGCCGCGTAGATCCCGTACGCCCGGTGGCCGAAGTAGGCCGAGTTGAGGTACCGCTCCATGATCTGTTCTTTGCTGAGGTGCTTCTCGATGTCCAGCGCCATGCGCATTTCCTTGACCTTGCGCAGGCTGGTCTGCTGGGTGGCTTCCTGGACCTCCTTCGGGGTCTTGGCGCTGTCCCGCAGGGCCATCCGGACGTACTGCATGGTGAGGGTCGAGGCGCCCTGGGAGACGCCGCCGGAGCGGGAGTTGGCGACGAAGGCGCGGGCCACGCCCTTCGGGTCGACGCCGTGGTGCTGGTAGAAGCGGTTGTCCTCGGCGGCGACGATCGCCTGCTGCACGTTCGGCGAGATGTCCTGGATCTTGGTGTACTGCCGGTACTCCTCGTAGAACATCGTCAGCACGGTCTTGCCGTCCGGTGCGTAGAGGTACGAGGTCTCGGCGGGTAGCGCGGTCTTCAGGATGTTGGTCTTCTGCTCCACTGCGTGTGCGGTGGCCTTGGCGCCGATGCCGGTGAGGGCGGCGAGCGGGAACGCCGCGGCGGCGATCACGAGGCCGGCGATCAGCCCGGCGCGGAGGAGGAGAACGGCACGACCAGCGGAGGCACGGGGTCGGTTGCTCACGAGGTCAAGCTATGACATTTCCGATTCGGAAATGAGAAAAATTCATAAACGGGCGAGTGGGTCGCGCGGTGGTGACGCGGCCCACGCCGGGATCCGCTGTCCCGGGCGACGGCTTCCCGGCAGGATCGCGGACATGCGTGCTCAGCTGACCGGAACGCCCGCCGCCGGGCCGGGAGCGGACCCGCGGGACGAGCCCGACCTCGGGCACCACGGGGACGCCGAGGTGGCCCCCGGGCTGGTCGACCTGGCCGTCAACGTCCGCCGCGCGCCGATGCCCGACTGGCTGGCCGACCCGCTGGTCGCGGCGCTGGGCGAGCTGGCCGCGTACCCCGACCCCGGTCCGGCCCGGGCCGCCGTCGCCGCCCGGCACGGGCGTACCCCGGAGGAGGTACTGCTCACCGCCGGCGCGGCGGAGGGCTTCGTGCTGATCGCCCGGGCGTTGCGCGACGCCCGGCGACCGGTGGTGGTGCACCCGCAGTTCACCGAGCCGGAGGCCGCGCTGCGGGCCGCCGGGCACGCCGTCGAGCGGGTGCTGCTCGACCCGGCCGACGACTTCCGGCTCGACCCAGCCCGGGTGCCCGCCGACGCCGACCTGGTGCTGCTCGGCAACCCCACCAACCCGACCTCGGTGCTGCACCCCGCCGCGCAGCTCGCCGCGTTGGCCCGCCCCGGCCGGGTGCTCGTGGTCGACGAGGCGTTCGCCGACACCACCGTCGCTCCCGGCGTGGCCGGCGAGCCCGAGTCCCTGGCGACCCGCCGCGACCTGCCCGGCCTCGTGGTGGTCCGCAGCCTCACCAAGACCTGGGGGCTGGCCGGCCTGCGGGTCGGCTACCTGCTCGGCGAGCCGGCGCTGCTGGCCCGGTTCGCTGCCGCCCAGCCGCTGTGGGCGGTCTCCACCCCGGCGCTCGCCGCCGCCACCGCCTGCGCGTCCCCGGCCGCCGTCGCGGCCGAGCGCGCCATCGCCGCCGGGCTCGCCGCCGACCGCGAGCACCTCGTGGCCCGCCTGTCCGGCCTGCCCGGGGTACGCGTCGCGGGCCGCCCGGCCAGCGCGTTCGTCCTGATCCACCGGCCCGGCGCCGCGGCGGTGCGGGAGCGGCTGCGGGAGCGTGGCTGGGCGGTACGCCGGGGCGACACCTTCCCCGGGCTCGGCCCGGACTGGCTGCGGATCGCGGTGCGCGATCCGGCGACGACCGACGCGTTCACCGATGTGCTGGCGGAGATCCTGGAGGAATGATGCTGGAGTCCACCGTGGCGGCGATTCGGCCGCTCGACGAGACCGCCATGGCGGCGGCCCGCGAGCTGCAGGGCCGGCTGACCAAGCCCGCCGGCTCGCTGGGCGCCCTGGAGCCCCTCTCCGTACGCCTCGCCGGGCTGGCCGGTGCCTGCCCGCCGCCGCTGCCCGAGCCGGCCGCGGTGGCCATCTTCGCCGGTGACCACGGCGTGCACGCCCAGGGCGTGACCCCGTGGCCGCAGGAGGTCACCGCGCAGATGATCGGCAACTTCCTGGCCGGCGGCGCGGTGGTCAACGCGTTCGCCCGGCAGGCCGGCGCCTCGGTCACCGTGGTCGACGTCGGCGTGGCCACCCCGCTCCCGATCGACCCGGCGGCCGACAGCTCCAGGTCGCAGCGCGGCGTCAGACCGGCCTTCATTCGGTCCGGAGCGGCGCCTAGCGGCGCGGAGGCCGAATTATGGCCGCCAGCCGAGCTGGAGTTGTCGCCCGGCACCGACCCGGCCGGACCCCGGCTGGTCGCGGCGAGCGTCCGCCCCGGCACCCGGGACATGACGGTGACCGCCGCGCTCACCCGGGACGAGGCGCGGGCGGCGGTGGAGACCGGCATCCGGATCGCCGGGGAACTCGTCGACGCCGGGGCGGGCATCCTGCTGACCGGCGACATGGGCATCGGCAACACCACCCCGGCCGCCGCGCTGGTCGCCTCGTTCACCGGGGCCGACCCGGCCGAGGTGACCGGGCGGGGCACCGGAGTGGACGACGGGACGTACGCGCGGAAGGTCGACGTGGTGCGGGCCGCGCTCGACCGGCACGCGCCGGACCCGGCCGATCCGCTCGGCGTGCTGGCCGCGGTCGGCGGGCTGGAACACGCCGCGCTGGCGGGGCTGATCCTGGGCGCCGCCGCGCGCCGGGTGCCGGTGCTGCTGGACGGGGTGATCGCGGTCAGCGCCGCGCTGGCCGCCGCCGCGTTCGCGCCGGACGCGGTCGGGGCGATGGTCGCCGGGCACCGCTCCGCCGAGCCGGGCGCCACGGCGGCCCTGCGGCAGCTCGGCCTCGACCCGCTGATCGACCTCGGGCTGCGGCTCGGGGAGGGCACCGGCGCGCTGCTCGCGCTCCCCGTGGTGACCGGCGCGGTCCGGGTGCTGCACGAGGTCGCCACCTTCGACTCGGCGGGCGTGGCCGAGAAGTGAGCGAGCGGAGCGAGCGAACCATTCGGCTCAGCAGCGTGGCGCGTCGCGCCGCCGCCGAGCGGAGCGAGGTGGCGGCGTGAGCGAGCGAACCATTCGGCCCAGCGGCGGCAACCCGTATCCCCTCGGGCTCCGGCTGGCCGGCCGCCGGGTCGTCGTGGTGGGTGGGGGCGCGGTGGCCACCCGGCGGGTGCCCGCGCTGCTCGACGCCGGCGCGGACGTGCTGCTGGTCGCGCCGGAACTCACCCCGGCGCTGCGGGCGCACGCCGACGCGGGCCGGCTGCACTGGGAGCCGCGTCGTTTCGTCCCCGCCGACCTGGACGGCGCCTGGCTGGTCCAGGTGGCCGTCGACGACCCGGCCGCCGCGGCCGCGGTCAGCGCCGCCGCCGCCGAGCGCCGGATCTTCTGCGTACGCGCCGACGACCGGGCGGCGGCCACCGCGTGGACTCCCGCGGTCACCCGGCACGGCCCGGTCACGGTGGCCGTGCTCGGCGGCGGTGACCCCCGCCGTGCGATGACCGTCCGCGACGCCGTCCGCGACCTGCTGGGTGCACGGCAGGGCCCCCTCCTGACGTCTCCGGTACTGGAGGAGGGGCCCCCTGTCGACACCGCTGGGCGGGTGGCGCTGGTCGGCGCGGGGCCGGGCGACCCGGAGCTGATCACCGTGAAGGGATGGCGGCTGCTCACCGAAGCGGACGTGGTGGTCGCCGACCGGCTGGTGCCCGGGCTGCTCCTTGACGAGCTGCGCTCCGACGTCGAGCTGGTCGACGCCTCGAAGATCCCGTACGGGCCGTCCCGCGCGCAGGAGGAGATCAACCGGATCCTGGTGGACCGGGCCCGGGCCGGGAAGTTCGTGGTCCGGCTCAAGGGCGGCGATCCGTACGTCTTCGGCCGGGGCGGGGAGGAGCTGCTGGCCTGCGCCGAGGCGGGCGTGCCGGTGACCGTGGTGCCCGGGGTGACCAGCGCGGTCGCCGTGCCCGCGGTGGCCGGTGTCCCGGTCACCCACCGGGCGGTGGCGCACGAGTTCACCGTGGTCTCCGGGCACGTGGCACCCGACTCGCCGGCCTCGCTGGTCCGCTGGGAGGCCCTGGCCGGCCTGCGCGGCACCCTGGTGGTCCTGATGGGCCTGAAGAATCTTCCCGCGATCAGCGCGACCCTGGTGGCCCACGGCCGCCCGGCCGACACCCCGGTGGCCGTGGTCCAGGAAGGCACCACCAGCGGCCAGCGCACCCTCCGCTCGACGCTCGGCGCGGTGGCGGCCGACGTGGTCGAGGCAGGCATCCACCCACCCGCCATCGTCGTCATCGGCGACGTGGTGGGGGCGCTCGACGTCTGACCCCTTGTCCGGGTCGTCCGGTTTCCGGGGAGCCCACCCCGCTCCAGGCGGTCAGGCTTGATCCTTCCGCGGGGCGGGCTCCCCGGAAACCTGTCGTGGGTGGGGGCCATCCGTCGCTGAGGGGGAACAGTAAAACGGGCGGCCGGAGACTTTCGTCTCCGGCCGCCGGTGGTGCTGGTCAGGTCACTGCTTGAGCATGTTGTCGAGCAGCAGGGCGCAGCGGATCAGGCCGAGGTGGCTGTACGCCTGCGGGTGGTTGCCCAGGCCGCGCTCGGCGAGCGGGTCGTACTGCTCCGGGAGCAGTCCGGTCGGACCCGCCGTGTCGATCATCTGGACGAACAGCTCCTCCGCGTCGATGCGCCGGCCGGTGCGCAGGTACGCCTCGACCAGCCACGCCGTGCAGATGTGGAAGCCGCCCTCCCGGCCGGGCAGGCCGTCGTCCCAGTGGTACCGGTAAACGACCGGGCCGCTCCGCAGGTCCGCCTCGATCTTGAGCACGGTGGAGAGGAAGCGCGGGTCGTCGCCCGGGAGCAGCCCGGACAGGCCGATCCACAGCGACGAGGCGTCCATGTCCTCGTGCCCGTACGCGACGCTGTACGCCTCGGCCACCTCGTGCCAGCCGTACTCCAGCACGTTGGCGGCGATCCGGTCGCGCAGCTCCACCCACTCCGGCCGGTCCTCGTGGCCGTGCTGCCGGACCACGTGCAGCGCCCGGTCGACGGTCATCCAGCACATGACCTTCGAGAAGATGTGGTGCCGCGGGGGGAGGCGAGCCTCCCAGATGCCGTGGTCGGGCTCGTGCCAGCGGCGGCGGACCGCCTCGACCATGTTGTCCAGCACCCGCCACTCGTCCTCACGGACCGAGCCCCGCGCGTCGGCGACCGCCGCGATCAGGTCGGCGATCGGGCCGAAGACGTCGAGCTGCAGCTGGTGGTTGGCCAGGTTGCCGACCCGGACCGGCCGGGAGCCGGCGTACCCGGGCAGGGTGTCGATGACCGCCTCGGCGCCCAGCTCGTACCCGTCGACGGTGTAGAGCGGGTGCAGCCGCTCCGGGTGCCCGCCGGTGCGTTCGACCACGCCGTCGATCCAGCGCAGCAGCGCCTCCGCCTCCTCGGTCGAGCCGAGGTCGACCAGCGCCCGGGCCGTCATCGACGCGTCCCGCAGCCAGCAGTAGCGGTAGTCCCAGTTCCGGACGCCGCCCAGCTCCTCGGGGAGCGAGGTGGTTGCCGCGGCGAGGATCGAGCCGCTGGGCTCGTGGCAGAGCGCGCGCAGGGTGAGCGCGCTGCGGGCGACCAGGTCCCGGGCGGTGTTGGGCAGCCGCAGCCCGGCCACCCAGTCCTTCCAGGGCTGCTCGGCGGCGGCCTGCCGCTCGTGGATCGGCACCGTGTGGTGCTCCAGGCTCTGGGTGCCGAAGCGCAGCTCCAGCACGATCTGCCCGCCGAGGGCGGAGAGGTCGACCACGGCCTTCGCGGTCTCGTTCACCCCGTCGCTGGTGACGTCCCACGTCACGCCCGGGGAGTAGAGCGCGATCGGCTCGTTGGAGCCGAGCACCAGCAGGCCGTCGTCGATCGGCTGCAACTGCACCGCTACCTGGCCGAACTCGGGCCGGGGGGCGAAGTCCACCCGGGCCCGCCCCGTGCCGGTGAGCACCCGGACCAGCGTCGAGTCGCCGCTGACGACGGCCGGGCCGTCCGGGGTGGTCTCCGTCGCCGGCACGTCCAGCCAGTCGGTGACGGTCAGCCCCGACCACCGGGTCTCCACGGTCATGGTGCCGCTGCGGTAGCGCTGACCGAGCGGGATGCCGCCGCGCTCCGGCGAGATGCTGAAGTGCCCGGCCGGGCTGCCGCCCACCAGGTCGGCGAAGATCGCCGCCGAGTCCGGCTTCGGGTGGCACAGCCAGGTGATCTTGGCGTCCGGGGTGAGCAGCGCGACCGTGCGGCCGTTGGCCAGCATCGAGTGCCGTTCGATCGGCACCGCGCGCTCGCCGAAGAGCCAGTGCCGGCGGGTCTCCAGCAGCAGGCCCAGCGCCCGGGCCGCCTCGATCGGCTCGGCCACCCGGTAGTCGGCCTGGGTGTCGCCGGGGCCGATCTTGATGCCGACGTCCGGGCCGTGCAGGTTGCCGAAGGCGTTCTCGTCGGTGACGTCGTCGCCGATGAAGAGCACCGCGCTCGCCGCGAGCTGGGTGCGGAGCTGGTCGACGGCGGTGCCCTTGTGGGTGGCCACCACCGACAGCTCGATGACCTCCTTGCCCTGGGTGACGGTCACCTCGTCCCAGGTGGCCGGGCCGCTGCGGACCGCCTCGACGGCCGAGGCGGCCACCTGCGGGTCCACCCCGCGGGTGTGCACCGCGACGCTGGCCGGCTTGCGCTCCAGCCGTACGCCCGGGTGCTCGGCGGCGATCTGGCGCAGCGCGTCCCGCAGCCGGGTGCGTACCGCGATCAGCTCGGGGGAGAGCCGTTCGACGAAGCCGATGTCGAACTCCGAGCCGTGACTGCCGACCAGGTGCACCTCACTGGGCAGCCGGGAGAGCGTGGCCAGGTCGCGCAGCGCACGCCCGGAGACCACCGCGACGGTGGTCTGCGGCAGCGAGGCGAGCGCGCGGACCGCGGCCACCGACTCGGGCAGCGGCACGGCCTTGCTCGGGTCGTCGACGATCGGGGCCAAGGTGCCGTCGTAGTCGCAGGCGACCAGGAGTTGCGGCACCCGGGCGATCCGGCCGATGGCGGCACGCAGCTCGGGATCCATCACCCCGGCCGGGGCGGTGGTGGTGGGGAAGTTCACGCCGCCTCCGCATCGGGCACGCCGAGTTCGGTCAGGAACGACTTGGCCCAGTGGCCCACGTCGTGGGTGCGCAGATGGCGCTGCATTATCCGCATCCGGCGGCGGGCCTCGGGTTTCTCGACGTGCACGGCGCGCAGCAGCGCGTCCTTGACCGCGTCGGGGTCGTGGGGGTTACACAGGAACGCCTGGCGCAGCTCGGTCGCGGCGCCGGCGAACTCACTGAGCACGAGCGCGCCGCCCTGGTCGGCGCGCGATGCGACGTACTCCTTGGCCACCAGATTCATTCCGTCTCGCAGCGGGGTCACCATCATCACGTCTGCCGCGACGTACATCGCGGCAAGTTCGGAGCGACTGTACGACTGATGCAGATAATGCACCGCCGGTAGGCCGACCCGTCCGAATTCACCGTTAATCCTGCCCACCTCGCGCTCGACCTTCACTCGAAGCGCCTGGTAGTGCTCCACGCGCTCCCGGCTCGGGGTGGCGACCTGCACCATGACCGCGTCGGGAACTGTCAGCTTCCCGTCAGCCAGGAGTTCGCGGAAGGCCTTGAGCCGCAGCTCGATGCCCTTGGTGTAGTCCAGCCGGTCGACGCCCAGGACGATCGTCCTCGGGTTGCCCAGCTCCTCACGGATCTGCTTGGCGCGGGCCTGGATCGCCGGGTCCTCGGCCAGCCGCTCCATCTCCCGGGTGTCGATGGAGATCGGGAAGGCGCCGGCCTTCACCTGCCGGCCGTCGACCTGGATCATCTGCCCCTCGTAGCGCAGGCCGAGCAGGTGCCGGGCGAGCCGGACGAAGTTCTGCGCGGCCAGCCGCTGCTGGAAGCCGACCAGGTCGGCGCCGAGCAGGCCGCGCAGGACCTCGGTCCGGAACGGCATCTGCATGAACAGCTCGATCGGCGGGAACGGGATGTGCAGGAAGAACCCGATCCGCAGGTCCGGCCGCAGCTCCCGGAGCATCGCCGGGACCAGCTGGAGCTGGTAGTCCTGCACCCAGACCGTCGCGCCCTCGGCCGCGACCTCCGCCGCGGCCTCCGCGAACCGGGCGTTGACCAGCCGGTACGTCTCCCGCCAGCGGCGCTTGTAGACCGGGGTCTCCACCGCGTCGTGGTAGAGCGGCCAGATCGTCGCGTTGGACTGGCCTTCGTAGTAGCGCTCCAGTTCCTCGGCGCTCAGCGGCACCGGATGCAGCCGGATGCCCTCCAGGTCGAACGGCTCCGGCGCGGCCCCGGTGCCGCCCGCCCACCCGACCCAGGTGCCCTGGTGGTCGGCGAGGACCGGATGCAGCGCGGTGACCAGCCCCCCGGGGCTCCGCCGCCACTGCCGTCCTTCGGGTGTGCTCACCTCGTCGACCGGCAGTCGGTTCGCCACTACGACAAAGGAGCTACGGACGGTCACGATCGGCCACCTCCGGGTGCTGACGGGTCCACCGCGATGAGCGTACTGAGCGTAGCTGCGGCTTCTGTTCCCCCGTGCCGGAGTCACCTACCCGTCCCACGCCCGCAGAACCCCTTTACGTGATCTTGCCAACATCGGTCACCGATCGGGGCCCGTCGCGTACCTCCCCGGCGGGGTGATGTGGGCGGACCGGGCCGTACCTGTCAGGATTGAGGGCGGCGTGCGCGTGGCCGGCTCCCGGCCGGCGGCGGCGGGCGGAGTTTCCGGCCCGCGCCCGTGCCCGCGACCCAGACGCAATCGACGGAGGTAGCCCGCACCGTGGCCCAATTCATCTACGTCCTGGAAAAGGCGCGCAAGGCGCACGGCGACAAGGTCGTGCTCGACAACGTGACGCTGAACTTCCTGCCGGGGGCCAAGATCGGTGTGGTCGGTCCGAACGGCGCCGGTAAGTCCAGCCTCCTCAAGATCATGGCAGGCTGGGACCAGCCGAGCAACGGCGAGGCCCGGCTGATGCCGGGCTACACCGTCGGCATGCTGGCGCAGGAACCGCCGCTGAACGACACCAAGACCGTCCTCGGCAACATCGAGGAGGCGGTCGCCGAGACCAAGGCTAAGCTGGAGCGGTTCAACAAGATCGCCGAGCAGATGGCCACCGACTACTCCGACGAGCTGATGGAGGAGATGGGCCGGCTCCAGGAGGAGCTGGACCACGCCGACGCCTGGGACATCGACTCCAAGCTCGAGCTGGCGATGGACGCGCTGCGCTGCCCGCCGCCGGACGCCGACGTCACCCAGCTCTCCGGTGGTGAGCGCCGCCGGGTGGCGCTGTGCAAGCTGCTGTTGGAGGCGCCGGACCTGCTGCTGCTCGACGAGCCCACCAACCACCTGGACGCGGAGAGCGTGCAGTGGCTGGAGCAGCACCTGGCCAAGTACGCCGGCACTGTGATCGCCATCACCCACGACCGGTACTTCCTCGACAACGTGGCCGGCTGGATCCTCGAACTGGACCGGGGCCGGGCCATCGGCTACGAGGGCAACTACTCCACCTACCTGGAGAAGAAGGCGGCCCGGATGGCCGTCGAGGGCCGCCGTGACGCCAAGATGAAGAAGCGCCTCGACGAGGAGCTGGAGTGGGTCCGCTCCAACGCGAAGGCCCGCCAGACCAAGTCCAAGGCCCGCCTGGACCGCTACGAGGAGATGGCGACCGCGGCGGAGCAGACCCGGAAGCTGGACTTCGAGGAGATCCAGATCCCGCCGGGTCCGCGCCTCGGCAGCACGGTCATCGAGGTCAACGACCTCACCAAGGCGTTCGGCGACCGGGTGCTGATCGACGGCCTCAGCTTCTCGCTGCCGCGCAACGGCATCGTCGGCGTGATCGGCCCGAACGGCGTCGGCAAGACCACCCTGTTCAAGACGATCGTCGGGCTGGAGGAGCCGACCACCGGCTCGGTCAAGGTCGGCGACACCGTCTCGCTGTCGTACGTCGACCAGAGCCGGGCGGGTCTGGCCGGCGACAAGACGGTCTGGGAGACGGTGTCCGACGGGCTGGACCACCTGCTGGTCGGCAAGGTCGAGATGCCGTCCCGGGCGTACATCGCCGCGTTCGGGTTCAAGGGGCCGGACCAGCAGAAGCCGACCAAGGTGCTCTCCGGCGGCGAGCGGAACCGGCTCAACCTGGCGCTGACCCTGAAGATCGGCGGCAACGTCATCCTGCTCGACGAGCCGACCAACGACCTGGACGTGGAGACCCTCGGCAGCCTGGAGAACGCGCTGCTGGAGTTCCCCGGCTGCGCCGTGGTCATCTCCCACGACCGGATGTTCCTGGACCGGGTCGCCACGCACATCCTGGCCTGGGAGGGTGACGACCAGAACCCGGCCAAGTGGTTCTGGTTCGAGGGCAACTTCGAGGCGTACGAGAAGAACAAGATCGACCGGCTCGGTGCCGAGGCCGCCCGTCCGCACCGGGTGACCTACCGCAAGCTCACCCGTGACTGACCGCTTCGTCTACCACTGCACGCTGCGCTGGTCCGACCTGGACGCGTACGGGCACGTCAACAACTCGCGCTTCCTCACGCTCTACGAGGAGGCGCGGGTGGCGATGATGTTCGCCGGCGGCCGGGCGTGGGGGATGGGCTCGTTCGCCGACGGGGTCGTCATCCGCCGGCACGAGGTCGACTACCTGCGCCCGGTCGACTACGCGCTGGGTCGGGCCAGCGCGGAGGCCGCGCCGACGGTCCGGATCGAGCTCTGGGTGGAGGAGATCCGGGCCGCCTCGTTCACCGTCGCCTACGAGCTGTACGACGGCGAGGTGCTGGCCAGTCGAGCCCGGTCCGTGCTCGTCCCGTTCGACCTGGCGGCGCAGCGGCCCCGCCGGATCTCCTCGGACGAGCGGGCCTTCCTGCTCCGGTACGCGCCCGGGGTCGTCCCGTGAGCGCGAGGAGTGAGCCGGGTTTGCGAGCCCCGCAGTCGCGAACTGAGGTGGCCCCGTGAGCGGGTCGGGGGCGCGACACGGGCTGGACGGGGTGGCCGACGCGGGGGCCTTCCTGGCCCGGCTGGTCCGGCTGGACCCGGCCGCCCTGGTCCGGCTCCGGCCGGTGGCCGGCGTCGGCCGTACCGCCCTCTGGGCCCGGCTGCCGTGGGGCGTCCTGGTGGTCCGGACGGTCACCGGGACGGCTCCGGGTGACGTCACCGTCGCGGCCGGGGAGTTGCTGGCCGAGTTGTCGTCCGGGGGCTCGGGGCTGCCCCGGCGCCGCGACGACGGCTGGCGTTGGCCGCTGCCGCCGCCGGCCAGCAGGGCGGTGGAGACCCTGCCCGCCGAGGACGTACGCCGGATCGCCGCCGCGGCGGCCGGGACGCTGCGCGAGGCGGCCACGCACGGCGTGGCGGGCCGCGCGGTGGGGCAACGGGCGCTGCGGGACGCGTTGCTGGACCACGTCGCCGTGGTGGTGACCCCGGACGACCTGCCGGACGCGCCGGTCGAGGTGCCGCAGCGGTTGGTGCAGGGGCTGGTCCGGATGGGCTTCGTCGGCACCGGCGACGTCCAGGTACGTGTCGCCGGCCGTTGGGTCGGTCTGGTCGGACCGTACGGAGCTGCCTGGTCGCAGAAGGTGGCGGAGCTGAGCCTTACGCCCACTATTACTCATCCGAAAGTATGACCACACCTCATCCTTCCGGTTTGGTGCGTCCGTTGGGGGGATGCCTCAGCCCGGCTGTCCGGGTACCGTCCATGCTCGGATCCAACGCACCGTAGGCGGCTGGATCCGCTGGGGAGTGAGGTGCGCGAGCGATGCCGTGGTGGTCATGGCGCCCAGGTGCCGCCGGTGGCGGCGACCCGGAAACTCGAAGCGGGATCACAGTGGAGGACACCGTCCGGGTCGGACCACCGACCCCCCGCCAGCCGGGGGACGACACGCCGGCCGCCGAGCGGCCCGTGATCGCGGACATGCCGGCAACCGTCGCCCCGGTCACCCTTCGCCGAGTCTGCGACGCACTCGACCTGCTCGACGTGCGCTACCTGGCCGACGGTGGGGGCAACCTGCTGGCCATGTGGGAGCGGCACGCGGTGCTGGTCACGCTGGAGGGCCCGGACGACGAGATCCTGGTGATGCGGGCCCGTCCACACGCGACGGTGCCGCCGGACTGGGCCGACCGCGCCTACCGCGTGGTCAACGAGTGGAACCACACTCGACGGTTCTGCAAGGCGTACATCGGCGACCCGACCGAGCGCGGTCAGCTGCCGATCTACGCGGAGCTCCAGGTCCCGCTCGGCGCCGGCACCCACGACGCGCTGCTGGTCGAGATGCTCGACTGCGGGTCGGCGGTGGCCACCAGCTTCGTGGACTGGCTGCACGACGAGGGTGCCCTGCTCTGATCGCGCCGGCCCGGGCCCCGGGCCCGGGCCGCGCGGTCGGCCGCCATCTGCCATTCGGCCTGGCCCTCGGCGGCGCCCTCGGGCGTCAGGCCCCGGCGGCCGGGTCCTCCATGACGTTGACCATGAAGTACGCCGCCCGCTCCAGGTAGTCCCAGAGTGCGCCGGCAATCTCCGGTGGCAGGTCGACCCGGTCCACGGCCCGCCGCATGTGGCGCAGCCAGGCGTCCCGCTCCGCCGCCCCGATCCGGAACGGCGCGTGCCGCATCCGCAGCCGCGGGTGGCCGCGCTGCTCCGAGTAGCTGTGCGGGCCGCCCCAGTACTGCATGAGGAACAGGGTCAGCCGGTCGGCCGCCGGGCCGAGGTCCTCCTCCGGGTACATCGGCCGCAGCAGCGGGTCGTTGGCCACACCCGCGTAGAACTCGTCCACCAGCTTGCGGAAGGTGGGTTCGCCGCCGACCGCCTCGAAGAGGGTCATCGACTCGCCTGGGGAATTCACCCTTCCATCCTGCCAGGTGCCGGCGGCGCACCGGCGCCGCCCACCGGCCGGCGGGAGTCAGCTCACCCCCACCGCCTGCCCGCGCCGGCCCCGCTCGGCGATTACCCGGCGGGAGTCAGCTCACCCCACCGCGTGCCGGCGCCGGCCCCGCTCGCCGATCACGCCCGGCATGGCCGGGGTGTGCGGGTTCCGGCCGGTGGCGGCGACCGAATCGGCCTCGGCCGCCGCCACGGTCGCGGCCACCGTCTCCGGGCGCGGCCAGGTGAGCACCGCCAGGAGCATCAGGCCCACCCCGGCGGCGCTCCACACGCCCACCACCGCGGGGATGGCGAACCGCTCGGCGAGCGCTCCGGTGGCTAGCACCGCCCCGCCCTGGATGATCTGCGTCCCACTGGCCATCACCCCGAACGCCCGGGCCCGGTAGCCGTCGGGCAGGGCGCGGACGAAGAGGCTGTTGGCCACCGGCAGCAGCCCTCCCACCGCGAAACCGCAACCGGCGGCGAGGAGCGCCACCAGGAGCGGCGGCGGGTCGAGCAGGGCGGGGACGAGCGCCGCCGGGGCGAGGACCGCCAGCGGGCGGATCAGCGCCACCCGGCGGACCGGGGCGACGAGCCGACTGATCAGCAGCCCGCCGAGGATGTAGCCGACCGGGTTGGCCGCCATGATCACCGCCTGGGCGGTGCCGGCGTCCAACGCGCCGTCGGTGCGCTCGGCCGCCCACGCGGCGGCCAGCCCCTCCGGCACGATCGAGAAGACCACCGCGCTGAACACCACCACGGCGATGGCCCGCAGGACCGGCTGACCGAAGACGATGCGGAAGCCCTCACCGGTCTCCCGCAGCAGGTGGCTGCGGTGCGCGGCGGTCATCGCGGGCGGCCGGTCCCGGATGCCGAACCGGACCAGGGCGGCCGACAGGGCGAAGGTGGCCGCGTTGATCAGCAGGGCGGTGGTCGGGTTGATCGCGGCGATCGCCGCGCCCAGCAGGTAGCCGACCACCTGGGCGGCCTGGGCGGTGCTGGTGGTGACCGACAGACCGACCACCAGCCGGTCGCCGGGGAGGATCTGGGGCGTCAGCGCGGACCGGGCGGCCTGGCTCGGCGGGTTGGCCAGGGTGGCGACGAAGATCAGGACGAGGAGCGCCCAGGGGGGCATCCCCGGCACGGCAACCAGCGCCATCAACGCCATCCGGATGACGTCGCAGGTCACCATGACCTGCCGGTACCGATACCGTTCGGCGAGCGCGGAGAGCAGCGGGCCACCGATCAGCCAGGGCAGGTAGCTCGCCGCGAACGCCGCGGCGGAGAGCGCCACCGATTCGGTCTGCTGGTAGACCAGGACGGTGACCGCGGCCTTGGCGAGGTAGTCGCCGACCCAGGACAGCGTGCTGGCGGTGAAAAGGGCGCGGAACTCCGGCTGGCTGAACACGTCGCGGAAGGTGGCCGAGCCCTCCTGGGCGGGTCGCTCGTCGGACACCGTCGCCTCCATCGTCCCCGGCCCGACCACTCGTGATGGACCGCCCGGGAACCGTCGTCAGGTTTACGGATCAGCGAGGACACGAGCACGCTCCCAGCGGGAGCGTGTGCACCGGATTCTGCCCGATCGTCTGACAGCTGGCTAGGGTGAACGGATTGATCGTCGCATCTCCGACTGAACGAACGGACGATACCCGAGGGGCCGCTCGGCGCGCGACCCCCCGACAACGGCCCTCCCGCCGGGACCGGCTGGCGACCCGCCTCAGGTCGCCCCGCCGGTGCCCGTCTCCCCGGGAGTCGGCAGGTTGGTCGGCAGGCCCGGGTAGAGCCGGGCCGCCGCGATCCGGGCGGTGATGCCGGAGTTCTCCAGCGCCTCGGCCAGCCGGCGGCGCAGCTCGCGGCCGACCGCGAACTGCCCGTCGGCGGTCGTCTTGACCACCGTGCGGATCACCGCCCCGTCCACCGTCATCTGTTCGACGCCGAGCACGTCCGGCGCCTCGACGATCTGGGGCGCCAGATCCGGGTCCATCGCCACCGAGGCCGCCGCCGTACGCAGCACCGCGGTGGCCTCCTCGGTGCCGGCGAAGCCGATCGGCAGGTCCACCACCACCAGGGCCCAGCCCTGGCTCTTGTTGCCGACCCGGACGATCTCGCCGTTCCGGATGTACCAGAGCACGCCGCGGCCGTCCCGGACGGTGGTGACCCGCAGGCCCACCGCCTCCACCACGCCGGTCGCCTCGCCCAGGTCGACGGTGTCGCCGACGCCGTACTGGTCCTCGATCAGCATGAACAGGCCGGCGATCAGGTCCTTGACCAGGCTCTGCGCGCCGAAGCCGAGGGCGACGCCGGCGATGCCGGCGCTGGCCAGCAGCGGGGCCAGGTCGAAGCTGAACTCCTTCAGCACCATCAGCAGCGCGATGCCGAAGATGAACGCGGTGACCATGCTGCGCAGCACCGAGCCGATCGCCTCGGCACGCTGCCGCCGCCGCTCCGGGACGAACTCCTCCGGGTTCGCTGCGGCGCTGGGGATCCGCTCGCGCAGCGGCTTGAGCAGGGTGGGCACCGCGGTCTCGGTGGTCGTCCGGACCAGCCGGTTGATGGTCCGGTGGAGGGCCCAGCGGGCGGCGGCCGCCAGCAGCAGGATCAGGATGATCCGCAGCGGCTTCAGGACGATCCAGTAGCTGCCCTCGGCGAACCAGGTCGAGTTGGTCAAGTCCAACAACTGCTTGCACAAGGTGTCGCTCTTGCAGTCGGCGGATGGTGTCGGGCCAGGATCGGGTGCGGCGGCCAGGGCGCGGAGCATCAGGTCGGCGGTACTCACCCTGCTTTCGTACCGCAAGGCTCCTGGGCGTCCGCTGCTGACCCACCGCGACGCGGGCCAGGCCACTGGCCATCCGGAGGGAACCGCCCATCGTGGCACGCGCCACGAAAGGTTCATGAGGGTACCCCGGATTAGTACGTGCAATCCGGGGTCCGATCAGGGACGATGGGCGCAGCGGACGTCGGTGATTCCGGCCGGCGTCGGTGCGGCTCCCCGCTGCCTGCGGGGCACCCCCGGCGCGACAGCGGCAGGAGCGGCTGGACCGGGAGGGTGAGCACGATGCCTGACATACGACCCACGGCGGGCTCCGGTGCACTCGTTCTCAACGCCACCTACGAGCCGCTGTGTGTCGTGTCGGTGCGTCGCGCCGCGATCCTGGTGCTCTCCGCCAAGGCCGTCTGTGTCGCCGACGGCGACGGCATCCTGCACAGCGCCCGCAACGCGCTCCCGGTCCCCTCGGTGGTCCGGCTGACCCGCTACGTCCGGGTGCCCTACCGCACCCACGTCGGGCTCTCCCGCCGGGCCGTCTTCGCCCGGGACGGCTGGCGGTGCGCCTACTGCCGCGGTCCGGCCGAGACCATCGATCACGTCTTCCCGCGCAGCCGGGGCGGCCGGCACGCCTGGGAGAACGTGGTCGCCGCCTGCGCCCGGTGCAACCACACCAAAGGTGACAAGACCCCGGCTGAGCTGGGGTGGCGGCTGCACTCCCTGCCGGCGGCCCCGAAAGGGACGGCCTGGCGGGTGCTCGGCCACCGGGCGCCGGATCCGCGCTGGGCGGACTGGCTGGACCTGCGCGAGCCCGAGCCCGAGGCCGCCTGAGCCCGCCCGGTCCGGTGCGGCTCACGGGCCGCGCGAGTCGACCAGGGACGCGTAGACCACCAGGTTGTCGGCGTATCCGGTCGCGCCACCCACCCACCGGCCACCGCAGGTGATCAGGCGCAGGTTCGGCCGGCTGAAGTCGCCGAAGATCTCGTTCACCGGCAACCGCTCCTTGCCGTACCGCTGCACCGAGGTGACCTCGAAGACGGCCACCGAGCGGTCCTCCCGGGTCACCTCGACCCGGTCGCCGTCGTCCAGCTTCTTTAGGTCGTGGAAGACGGCCGGGCCGGTGGTGGTGTCGACGTGCCCGACGATCACCGCCGGGCCGTTCTGCCCCGGGGCCGGCCCCTGGTCGTACCAGCCGGCCTCGCCGGCCCGCTCCAGGGCCGGTACGGCGATGCTGCCGTCCTCGGCGATGCCGACCCGGTGCACCGGCGCGCGCAGACCGAGCTTGCTGATCGTGATGTCCGTCGGCGGGCTCGCCGCCAGCACCGGGAACTCCTTCGGCGGTGGCCGCAGCCCGGCGAAGAGCCGGTCCGGCAGCACGGTGACGCCGGTGACCCGTTCCACGCCGAGCATCGCGATGATCAGCACCATCAGCGTGCCGATGACCAGCACGGGGACGCCAGGGCCGCGCCGAGCCGCGTACCGCCAGCGGGTCGCGGCCCGGGTGGGCCGGACCGGCGCGGCACGGGTCCGCGGGTCGGCGGTGGCGACGCTAGCCGTGGCGGCCTGACCGGCGGCGTGGGTGAACCGACGGGTCGCCTGGGTCACCAGCCGCAGCGAGGTCCGCAGCCGGTTGCCGGCCGCCCCGGGCCGGGTCCGGCGGTGGTCCCGGTTCGCCCGCGGCCGGACGTTCCGCACGTGGCCCACGCCCCGGACCGGCCGGGTGCGGCCACCGATCCGCCGGGCGCGGCCGTCGCCCTGGATCCTGCCCTCCGGGCGGGTCGGCGTGCCGCCGCCGATCCGGGTGGTGCGGCCGTCGCCCTGGATGCGGGCGCTGCGGCGCCCGGTCCGGGCGGACGGGATGCGGCCGTCGCGACGGAGTCCGGTGCGGCCGTCGCCCTGGATCCGCGGCGTGCGCCCCCGGCCGTCGACCCAACCGTCAGGTCCGCCCGGCGCGGGTGCGCCCCGCACGGCGCCGGCGCCACCCCGGCCGTCGCCGCGGATCCGCGTGGTGCGGCCGTCGTCCCGGGTGTCCGGCTGCCGGCCGGCTCGGGTCCGTGGGCGGGCCATGGCCGCACCTCGTCAGAAGCGCGACCCGGGCCTGCGGCGGGCCCCCACGCCGGCCACCACCGCCACCGCGACCAGCCCGGCGACCAGCAGCAGCGAGCCCGCGCCCCGGCCGCCGGCCGTGCCGCCGCCGCCGGTGGCCGGGCCCTTGCTGGGCTGGGCCATGTTCAACACGGTGAGCACGGTCGAGGCCGTCTTCCCGTTGGAGCAGCGCAGATCGACCGGGAAGTCCCCGGCCTCCTTGTTGCCGGGGATGGTCACCGACCCGGTGAGGAAGCCGTTGTCCGGGCGGAGCATCACCCGTCCGAAGGCGTCCGAGTTCACCTCGGCCTGCCGGTTGTTCGCGTTGTCGCAACTCGCCCGGATGCTCACCCGGGTGCCCGCCTGCGCGGGGTTCGGCGTGACCTCGACGAAGACGTTCTCCCCGGCCCGGGCCGGGGAGGCGGTCATCAGGACGAACACCCCGACCAGGGCGAGCACGCCCAGTACGGCGGACAGGGCGCGGTGTGACACGAGCCCTCGCATGGTTCCCCCCTCCCGGTGCGGCGCACCGGAATCCTGCTGACGGGCAGTGCCGGCTGCTTTCCCGCTGGCTCGGGGGCAAACCCGGGGCGGATCAGCGGCGGCGCCCGGGCGGGGGCGAACCGGCCGGTCGGAGCGGGGTGACCGGGTGCCAGTCCAACGGGGTGGAGAGCACCATCGTGCTGGACGGCTGGCCGTACGGGGCGAGCCGGTCGATGAGCCGCTCGAACTCGTCGATCGAGCCCGCCGCGACCTTGAGCATGCTGCACGCGTCCCCGGTGATCCGGTGGATCTCCATGATCTCCGGCCAGCCCGCCACCTCGGGGTCGTTGAGGATGCAACGGGACCCGTAGCAGGACATCCGGATCATCGCGACCACCGTACGGCCGGCCCGGGTCAGGTCCACGTGCGCGTGGTAGCCGCTGATCACGCCGGACTCCTCCAGCCGACGGACCCGCTCGGCGACGGCCGGCGGCGACAGGTGCACCCGGCGGGAGAGCTCGCTGAACGAGAGCCGGGCGTCGGCCTGGAGCTCGCGCAGCAGGGCCCAGTCCATGTCGTCCACTGCGTGACCTTTCTTTCGTGAACCCCGGAGCCGTGCGGCCTTCAACACGACAGGTCGAACCACCGTACCGCCGTTGAACAGGCATTCCATCCGCGGATCCGGTAGCGGGATCATGTCGTCTACCCCGCGTACCGAGGGAGATGACGGTGGAACAGACGACGGCGGTTCGTCCGGCCACCCCGCAGCAGCGGGCGGCCCGGGCGGCGCGCAACGGCGGCGAACCGACGCTGGAGTTCGCCGACCGGGTGCCCTACGACGCCTACGTGCGGGCGAGCACGCTGCACCAGTTGCAGCAGCCGCTCAGCGACGATCCGGGCGAGATGTCCTTCCTGATGGTCAGCCAGATCATGGAGCTGTACTTCGGGCTGACCTGCCACGAGCTGCGGCACACCCAGCGGGAGCTGCGGGCGAACCGGATCTGGGAGGCGCTGCCCCCGCTGCGCCGCGCCGCCCTGCACCTGGAGGGGCTGAACGCCGCCTGGCAGGGGTTGCGCTGGATGACCCCGGCCGACTTCAACCGCTTCCGCGACCGGCTCGGCGAGGGCTCCGGCTTCCAGTCCGCCATGTACCGGCAGCTGGAGTTCCTGCTCGGCCTGCGCGACCCGGCGCTGATCCGCCCGTTCCGCCGGCAGACCGAGGTGTACGCGGAGCTGACCGCCGCCCTCGCCGCGCCGAGCCTCTGGGACGACGTGGTCGCCCTGCTCGCCCGGCGCGGCTTCGACCTCCCCGGCGAACTGCTCGACCGGGACGTGGCGACCGAGCACGAGGCGCACCCGGCGGTCGAGGCGGCCTGGGTGCGCATCTACGCCGACGGCGGCCCGGACAACCACCTGCGCCTGCTGGGCGAGGCGCTCACCGAGGTGGCCGAGCGGTTCGCCGACTGGCGCTGGCACCACGTCAAGGCGGTGCAGCGGACCATGGGCGCCAAGGTCGGCAGCGGCGGCTCGGCCGGGCTGGCCTGGCTGCAGCGCAGCATGGCCCGGGTGGTCTTCCCGGAGCTGTGGTCGGCCCGGACCGCGATGTGACCGGAGAACGAGACATGCACACCGAAGAAGAAGCCCGCGACCGCGACGCCGCCGACCCGGGGCACCGGCACCTGTTCCACGTGCCCCCCGCCGAGGGTGGGCGGTACCCCGAGGTGGCGTACCTGGCCGGCAACTCGCTGGGCCTGCAACCCCGGGCCACCCGGGACGAACTCCTCGCCGACCTGGACGCCTGGCGGCGGCTGGGCGTGGAGGGGCACCTGGAGGCGGAGCGGCCCTGGCTGCCGTACCACGAACTGCTCACCGCCCCGGCCGCGCGACTGGTCGGCGCGCTCCCCGCGGAGACCGTGGTGATGAACTCCCTCACGGTCAACCTGCACCTGCTGATGGTGAGCTTCTACCGGCCGGCGGGGGAGCGGACCCGGATCGTCATCGAGGACAGCGCCTTCCCCTCGGACAGCTACGCGGTGCGCAGCCAGGCCCGGTTCCACGGCCTGGACCCGGACGCCGCCGTGGTCCGGCTGGCGCCGCGCCCCGGCGAGGACACCCTGCGTACCCAGGACGTCCTGGACTTCCTCGCCGCCGAGGGGCACACCGTCGCGCTGCTGCTGCTCGGCGGCGTCAACTACCTGACCGGCGAGCTGATGGACATCCCGGCGATCACCGCCGCGGGCCGGGCCGCCGGCGCCGTGGTCGGCTGGGACCTGGCGCACGCGGTCGGCAACGTGCCGCTGGCGCTGCACGACTGGGACGTCGACTTCGCCGCCTGGTGCTCGTACAAGTACCTCAACTCGGGGCCGGGCGCGCTGGCCGGCGTCTTCGTCCACGAGCGACACCTGGGCGACCCCGGCCTGCCCCGGTTCGAGGGCTGGTGGAGCACCGAGGCCGCCACCCGGTTCGAGATGACCCCGGTCTCCCGGCCACCGGCCACCGTCGAGGCGTGGCAGATCTCCAACCCGCCGATCTTCGCGATGGGGCCGGTGCGTACCTCGCTGGAACTCTTCGACTCGGTCGGCCTGCCGGCGCTGCGGGAGCGCAGCCTTCGGCTCACCGGCTACCTGGAGCGGCTATTGGACGAGGTGACCCTCGACCGGCCGCTGACCGTGGTCACCCCGCGCGACCCGGCCCGTCGGGGCTGCCAGCTCTCCGTGCGGATCGGGGTGGGCAGCGCCAACGAGCTGACCAAGCGGCTGCGGCACGAGCATGGCGTGATCGCCGACGCGCGGGAGCCGGACATCGTCCGGTTCGCGCCGGTGCCGCTCTACTCGACGTACCACGACTGCTGGCGGGTCGCCGACGCGCTGGCCGCGACGGTGGAGAAGGAGTCATGAGCGAGCGCGACGAGATCGCCGTGGTCGGGGCCGGGCTGGCCGGCTGTCTGCTGGCCTGCTACCTGGCCCGGCGCGGCTATCCGGTGGCCCTCTATGAGCGGCGACCGGACCCGCGTAGCGGGCGGGTGGAGCGGGGTCGCTCGATCAACCTGGCGCTCTCCGAGCGCGGCCTGGACGCACTGCGCCGGATCGGGCTGGAGCAGCAGGTGATGGCGGACGCGCTGCCGATGCGCGGCCGGATGATCCATCCGGTCGAGGGGGAGCCGCAGTTCCAGTCGTACAGCGGCTCCGGTGACCGGGCGATCAACTCGATCAGCCGGGGCGCGCTGAACAACGCCCTGCTCAACGCCGCCGCCGCGTTGCCGGGCGTGCGGATCGCCTTCGACCACCGGCTGGTCGGCCTGGACCCGACCACCGGTGAGATGACCTTCGAGACCCCGCAGGGCAAGGTCACCGCCGCCGCGTCGGTCGTTCTCGGCACCGACGGGGCCGGCTCCGCCGTGCGTGGGCAGCTCCTCGGGTACGGCGCGCTGACCGAGAGCCTGGACTTCCTCGACTACGGCTACAAGGAACTGACCATCCCGCCGATCGGCGGCGAGTTCGCCCTGGACCCGGGCGCGCTGCACATCTGGCCGCGCGGCACCTCGATGATGATCGCGCTGCCCAACCCGGACCGCTCCTTCACCTGCACGCTGTTCTGGCCCACCCACGGCACGGCGAGCTTCGCGTCGCTGGGCAGCCCGGCCGCCATCGAGCGGTACTTCCGCACCCACTACCCGGACCTGGTCCCGCTCGCCCCCAACCTGGTGGACGACTACCAGCACAACCCGATCGGCGTGCTCGGCACGGTCCGCTGCACCCCGTGGCAGGTGGCCGGGAAGGTAGGCCTGCTCGGCGACGCGGCGCACGCCATCGTGCCGTTCTACGGCCAGGGCGCGAACTGCGCGTTCGAGGACGTGGTCGAGCTGGACCGCTGCCTCGACGAGTGCGCCGACGAGTGGGCGGCGGCGCTGCCGCTGTTCCAGCAGCGCCGGCAGGCCAACGTCGAGGCGATCGCCCGGATGGCGCTGGCCAACTTCGTGGAGATGCGGGACAAGGTCGCCTCGCCGGTGTTCCAGACCCGCAAGCGGATCGAGCACGCCCTGGAGCGGGCGCTGCCCGGCCGGTACGTGTCGCAGTACGAGCTGGTCTCCTTCTCCACCACCCCGTACGCCGAGGTGCGCCGCCGGGTGCGCCGGCAGTACCAGGTGCTCGGAGCGGTCGCGGCCGGCGCGGTGGCGGCGCTGGCCGGTGCGGCGATGGTGCTCGGCAGAGGGAGGCGGCGATGACGCTCTGGGATCCCCGGCTGATGGCCGGGCAGGCGCCGGACGGGCCGGGTCTGCTGCGAAACTTCGTCGGCGGCGAGTTCGTCGCCGACGGGCGGCGGTTCACCAAGCACAGCCCGGTGACCGGCGAGCCGGTCTTCGAGGTGGTCGAGGCCTCCTCGTCCGTCGTGGACGATGCCGTGCGCGCGGCCCGCGCGGCGCTGCACGGGCCGTGGGGCCGGCTGGGGGAGCGGGAGCGCGCCGAGGTGCTCCGCCGGGTCGCCGACGAGCTGGAACGCCGCTTCGACGACCTGGTCGCCGCCGAGGTGGCCGACACCGGCAAGGCCATCTCCCAGGCCCGTACGCTGGACATCCCGCGCGGCGCGGCCAACTTCCGGGCGTTCGCGGAGATCGTGGCGACGGCGCCGACCGAGTCGTTCACCACGGTCACCCCGACCGGGGGCCGGGCGCTGAACTACGCGGTCCGCAAGCCGGTCGGCGTGGTCGCGGTGATCGTGCCGTGGAACCTGCCGCTGCTCCTGCTCACCTGGAAGGTCGCCCCGGCGCTGGCCTGCGGCAACGCCGTGGTGGTCAAGCCCAGCGAGGAGACCCCGGCCTCGGCCACCCTGCTCGCCGAGGTGATGGCGGCGGCGGGCGTACCGGAGGGCGTGTTCAACCTGGTGCACGGCTTCGGCCCGGACTCGGCCGGGGAGTTCCTCACCCGGCATCCGGGCGTGGACGCGATCACCTTCACCGGGGAGTCCGCCACCGGCAGCGCCATCATGCGGGCCGCCGCGGACGGGGTTAAGGCGGTCAGCTTCGAACTGGGTGGCAAGAACGCCGGCCTGGTCTTCGCCGACGCCGACCTGGACGCCGCGGTCGCCGGGTCGGTCCGGTCCAGCTTCACCAACGGCGGCCAGGTGTGCCTCTGCACGGAGCGGATCTACGTGCAGCGGCCGGTCTTCGAGGAGTTCACCGCGCGGCTCGCCAAGCGCGCCGACGAACTGGCGTACGGCTGGCCGGCCGACGAGGCGACGGCGAACATGCCGCTCATCTCGCACACCCACCGGGACAAGGTGCTCGGCCACTACGACCTGGCCCGGGCGGAGGGCGCCGAGGTACGCGCCGGGGGCGGGGTGCCGCGCTTCGGCGACGCCCGCGACGGCGGCGCGTACGTGCAGCCGACCGTGCTGACCGGGCTCGGGCCGGACGCCCGCACCAACCGGGAGGAGATCTTCGGCCCGGTGGTCCACGTCGCCCCGTTCGACACCGAGGAGGAGGCGTACGCCCTGGCCAACGGCACCGACTACGGCCTGGCCGCGACGGTCTGGACCCGCGACGTGGGCCGGGCGCACCGGGCCGGGTCGCGGCTGGACGCCGGCATCGTCTGGGTCAACACCTGGTTCCTGCGTGACCTGCGCACCCCGTTCGGCGGGGTGAAGGCGTCCGGCATCGGCCGGGAGGGGGGCGTGCACTCCCTCGACTTCTACTCCGAGCTCACCAACGTCTGCGTGGACCTCACATGAGCGAGCGAGGCGGCGCCGGGAGCGGCACGAAGGGCAGAATGTCCGGACGTCGTCAGCGAGCGCAGCGAGGAGCGGGGATGACCACTGTCGACATCGAGGCCGCGAACCGGGAACTGGCCGTGGCCCGGCAGGAGGAGAAGCCGTGCCCGCCCCTGCGGGGGCGGCTGCTGCCGGAGGGCGACATCGAGGCGGCCTACCAGGTGCAGCAGGTGTACACCCGGCAGCGGCTCGGCAAGGGCCACCGCCGGGTGGGGGCGAAGATCGGCCTGACCTCCCGTGCGGTGCAGGAGAACTTCGGCGTCTTCCAGCCCGACTTCGGGGTGCTCTTCGACGACATGGCGGTCGGCGACGGCGTCGAGGTGCCGATGGGCCGGCTGCTCCAGCCCCGGGTGGAGGCGGAGATCGCCTTCGTCCTGGGCGCGGACCTGCCCGACGAGCGGGTCACCACCGTCGACCTGATCCGGGCCGTGGACCACGTGCTGCCGGCCATCGAGATCGTCGACTCGCGCGTCGCCGGGTGGGACATCTCCATCGTGGACACCGTGGCGGACAACGCCTCCAGCGGGCTCTTCGTGCTCGGCACCGCGCCCCGCCGGCTCGCCGACGTCGACCTCCGGCTGTGCGGCATGGTGCTGGAGCACGCCGGAGAGCCGGTCTCGGTGGGCGCGGGCGCGGCCTGCCTCGGCAACCCGCTGCACGCGCTGAAGTGGCTGGCCGGGACGATGGCCCGCGCCGGCGACCCGCTGCGCGCCGGTGACGTGGTGCTCTCCGGCGCGCTCGGCCCGATGGTGCCGGTCACCCCCGGTGCGGCGTACGAGGCCCGGATCTCCGGGCTCGGCTCGGTCCGGACCTGTTTCTCGAAGGAGACGCGATGAGCGAGCGTCAGCGAGCGAATCATCCACGCCTGGTGGTGCCGCATGGCGACCCGGAGCGAAGCGGAGTGTCGGCATGAGTGTGGGCGTGGCCGTGATCGGTTCCGGCAACATCGGCACCGACCTGATGATCAAGGTGCTGCGGCTGAGTGACAGCCTGCGCATGGTGGCCATGGCCGGCATCGATCCGGCCTCGGACGGCCTGGCCCGGGCCCGGCGGCTCGGCGTGGCGACCACCGCCGAGGGCGTGGACGGCCTGGTGGCGCTGCCCGAGTTCGCCGACGTCGAGCTGGTCTTCGACGCCACCTCGGCCGGCGCGCATCAGCGCAACGACGCGGTGCTGCGGGCGCACGGCCGCACCGTGGTCGACCTGACCCCGGCCGCCCTCGGCCCGTACGTGGTGCCCCCGGTCAACCTGGACGAGCACCTGCACCAAACCAACGTCAACATGGTCACCTGCGGTGGGCAGGCGACCGTGCCGATCGTCGCCGCCGTCGGCCGGGTCACCCCGGTCGCGTACGGGGAGATCGTCGCGTCGATCGCCTCGAAGTCGGCCGGGCCGGGCACCCGGGCCAACATCGACGAGTTCACCGAGACCACCGCCCGGGCCATCGAGGTGGTCGGCGGCGCCGAGCGCGGCAAGGCGATCATCGTGCTGAACCCGGCCGACCCGCCGCTGCTGATGCGGGACACCGTCTACTGCCTCTGCCCGGATGTCGACGCCGACCGGTCCGCCATCGCCGCCTCGGTGGCGGGCATGGTGGCCACCGTGCAGGAGTACGTCCCGGGCTACCGGCTCAAGCAGGACGTGCAGTTCGACCGGGTCGACACGTACGTGCCGTCGCTGGGGCGGCACCTGACCGGACTCCAGGTCTCGGTCTTCCTGGAGGTCTCCGGCGCCGGGCACTACCTGCCCGCGTACGCCGGGAACCTGGACATCATGACCTCGGCGGCGCTGCGTACCGCGGAGCGGCTGGTGGCCCTGCGGCGCTCGAGCACGACGGAGGTGGCGGCGCGATGACCGACCTCTACATCCAGGACGTGACGCTGCGGGACGGCATGCACGCCATCGCGCACCGGTACACCGTGGACCAGGTGCGGACCATCGCCGCGGCGCTGGACGCGGCCGGGGTGGCCGCCATCGAGGTGGCCCACGGCGACGGCCTGGCCGGGTCCAGCGTCAACTACGGCCACGGCGCGGCCAGCGACGCCGACTGGATCTCCGCCGCCGCCGAGGTGCTGACCGGCGCGAAGCTCACCACCCTGCTGCTGCCCGGGATCGGCACCATCGCCGACCTGAAGGCGGCCAAGGCGCTCGGGGTGACCAGCGTCCGGATCGCCACCCACTGCACCGAGGCGGACATCTCCGCGCAGCACATCTCCTGGGCCCGGGAGAACGGCATGGACGTCTCCGGGTTCCTGATGATGTCGCACATGAACGACCCGGCCGGGCTGGCCGCCCAGGCCAAGCTGATGGAGTCGTACGGGGCGCACTGCGTCTACGTGACCGACTCCGGCGGCCGGCTGCTGATGTCGGACGTGGCCGAGCGGATCGACGCGTACCGGCAGGTGCTCGAACCGGAGACGCAGATCGGCATCCACGCCCACCACAACCTGTCGCTCGGGGTGGCGAACAGCGTGGTCGCGGTGGAGCACGGCCGCATCCTCGGGGACGGGCCGCTCGGCTCCCCGTCCGGCCGTACCGTCCGGGTGGACGCGTCGCTGGCCGGGATGGGTGCGGGGGCGGGCAACGCCCCGCTGGAGGTCTTCGTGGCGGTCGCCGAGCTGCACGGCTGGAAGCACGGCTGCGACGTGTTCGCGCTGATGGACGCGGCCGACGACCTGGTCCGCCCACTCCAGGACCGGCCGGTCCAGGTGGACCGGGAGACGCTCTCCCTGGGCTACGCGGGCGTCTACTCCAGCTTCCTCCGGCACGCCGAGCGCGCCTCCGCCCGGTACGGGGTGGACGTCCGCTCGATCCTGGTCGAGCTGGGCCGGCGCCGGATGGTCGGCGGCCAGGAGGACATGATCGTGGACGTGGCGCTCGACCTCGCCGGTCGGCGTGCGGAGCAGGGGGAGATGGCGTGATCGGTCCGGACATCGCAGGGATCGCCGAGAAGCTGGGCGCGGCCGCCGACACGGCCACCGCCATCCCGCAGCTCGCGGCCGAGGCCGGCCTCGACGTCGACGCCGCGTACGCGGTGCAGGCCGCGCTGGTAGAGCGCCGTCTCGACCGGGGTGAGCGACTGGTCGGGCTGAAGATGGGGCTGACCAGCAAGGCGAAGATGGCCCAGGTCGGCGTGGACGAGGTGATCTGGGGCCGGCTCACCGACGCGATGCGGGTCCCCGACGGCGGCACGGTCGACGTGGGGGCCTTCATCCACCCCCGGGTGGAGCCCGAGGTGGCGTTCCTGCTAGACCGCCTGCCCAAGCCCGGCAAGCCGGTCGGCGCGTTCACCGACGCGGTGCGCGCAGTCGCCCCGGCGATCGAGCTGATCGACTCCCGGTACGCCAACTTCACCTTCTCCCTGCCGGACGTCGTCGCCGACAACACCTCGGCCGCCGCGTTCGTGGTCGGGCCGTGGTCGCCGGTGCCGGACGGGCTGGACAACCTCGGCGTGCTGCTGGAGATCGACGGCCGGGTGGCGCAGGTCGGCTCGACCGCGGCGATCCTCGGCGACCCGCGCCGGGCCTTGGACGAGGGGGTCCGGCTGGCCGGCCGGCACGGCGTCCGGCTGCGTGAGGGCTGGGTCTTCCTGGCCGGCGCCGCGACGGCCGCGGTGCCGCTGCGCCCGGGCGCCCACGTCCGTGCCGTGGTGGAGAAGCTCGGCACCGCCTCGCTGCGGGCTTCGTCATGATCGGCGTCGGGGGTTCCGGGCAGCCCACCCGGCTCCGGGCGGTCAGGCTTGATCCCTCCGCCGGGCGGGCTGCCCGGAACCCCGTCGTGCTCGTTGTCCGCGCGTCGGTGCCGGGGGGTGGTCTGTCGTGAGTGGGGAGGCGCGGGTGGTGGCCGGCAAGGCGGTGCCGCGGGGGGCGTTTCCGCACGTCAAGGTGGCCGGGGGGTTCGTCTTCGTCTCCGGTACGTCGTCGCGGCGGCCGGACAACACCTTCGCGGGTGTGGCGGTGGACGAGTTCGGCACGACCAACCTGGACATCCGGGTGCAGACCCGGGCGGTGATCGAGAACATCCTGGACCTGCTGCGGTCGGTCGGCGCCGACCTGTCCGACCTGGTCCAGGTCACCAGCTACCTGGTCAACATGAATGACTTCGGTGGATACAACGAGGTGTGGGCGGAGTTCTTCGACGCCACCGGGCCGACCCGGACCACGGTGGCGGTGCACCAACTGCCGCATCCGCACCTGCTGATCGAGATGCAGGCCGTGGCCCTACTTCCGTCGGGAGGTCAGTCGTGAGTGAGATCGCCGAGCCGTTCAGCTTCCAAGGCTGGATCGGGGAGAACCAGCACCTGCTCAAGCCGCCGGTGGGCAACAAGGAGATGCTGCCGGGCAGCGATGACTTCATCGTCATGGTGGTGGGCGGCCCCAACCAGCGCACCGACTTCCACGTCGACCCGTACGAGGAGTTCTTCTACCAGGTCAAGGGCAACATGCACGTCAACCTGATGCTGCCGGAGGGCCCGCGTACGGTGCACATCCGCGAGGGCCAGATGTGGATGCTGCCGCGCAACACCCCGCACTCGCCGCAGCGGCCCGAGGCCGGCTCGATCGGCATGGTGATCGAGCGGGTCCGCGAGGAGGGCACGCTGGAGAAGTTCCAGTGGTACTGCCCCGAGTGCAGTCACCAGGTGCACGAGGTGGAACTCCAGGTCCGCGACATCGCCGCCGACCTGCCCCCGGTCTTCCAGGCGTTCTACGCCGACGAGAAGGCCCGCACCTGCACCAACTGCGGCGCGCTGCACCCGGGCAAGGGCTGATGCCGGGACCTGTCGTGGACGTGCACACGCACGTCGTACCCAAGGGGTGGCCGGACCTCGCCGCGGCGTGCGGCGGGTCCGGCTGGCCCTGGCTGCGGGTGGACTCCGAGCGCGCGGCCATGATCATGGTCGGCGAGACGGAGTTCCGGCCGGTCGGCGCGGAGTGCTGGGACGCGGAGACCCGGCTGGCCGACATGGCCGCCGACGGCGTCGACGTGCAGGTGGTCTCGCCCACCCCGGTCTTCTTCAGCTACGACCGCCCGGCGGACCAGGCGGTCAAGGTGGCCCGGATCTTCAACGACCTCACCCTGGCGGTCACCGCCGCCGGGGGCGACCGGCTGGTGCCGTTCTGCCAGGTGCCGTTGCAGGATCCGGACCTGGCCTGCGCGGAGCTGGACCGCTGCCTGGCGGCCGGCCACGTGGGGGTGGAGATCGGCAACCACGTCGGCGACCGCGACCTCGACGACCCCGGCATCGTGCAGTTCCTTACCCACTGCGCGCAGGTCGGCGCCCCGGTCTTCGTGCACCCGTGGGACATGCCGGCAGGCCCGCGGCTGGACCGCTGGATGGCCCGCTGGCTCACCGGGATGCCCGCCGAGACCCACCTGTCGGTGCTCGCGCTCATCCTCGGCGGGGTCTTCGACCGGGTGCCGGAGACGCTGCGGATCTGCTTCGCGCACGGCGGGGGCAGCTTCCCGTTCTGGCTGGGCCGCGCCGACAACGCCTGGCACCGCCGTGGCGACCTGGTACGCGGCGCCTCCACCGCCCCGCCCAGCTCCTACGTCGATCGGTTCTGCGTCGACTCGGTGGTCTTCGACCCGGCGGCCCTGCGGCTGCTGGTCGACACCATGGGAGAGGACCGGGTGCTGGTGGGCAGCGACTACCCGTACCCGCTGGGGGAGCGGCCGGTCGGGCAGGTGGTCCGCAAGGCGGACTTCCTCACCGCCGACCAGCGCGACAAGCTCCTCTCCCGCAACGCCCTGCGCTTCCTCGGCCTGGAGCGGGCATGACGCCCGTGTCGGAACAGCACCCGACGGTCGCAGCGGGCAGGATGGGGGCATGGCCGAGCCGCACGACCTGACCGCGCTGGAGCAGGCCGCCGCGGCCCGCCGGGGCGAGCTGTCCAGCGTGGAGCTGGTCGAGCACCACCTGCGCCGGGTCGAGGCGCTCGGCGACACCGTCGGCGCGTTCGTCACCGTCACCCCCGAGCGGGCCCGGGAGGCGGCCCGGGCGGCGGACGCGGTGCCGGTGGACCGGCGCGGCCCGCTGCACGGCGTACCGACGGCCATCAAGGACCTCACGCTGACCGCCGGGGTGCGGACCACCTTCGGCTCGGCCGCCTTCGCCGACTTCGTGCCGCCGGTCGACGCCGACGTGGTCCGGTTCATGGCCGCCGCCGGGCTGGTCAGCCTCGGCAAGACCACCACCTCCGAGCTGGGCTGCTCGCTCTACTCGGAAGGGCTCGTGGCCCCGCCGGCGCGCAACCCGTGGCGCCTCGCGTACACCGCGGGCGGGTCCAGCGGCGGTGCGGCGGCCGCGGTGGCGGCCGGGCTGGTGCCGGTGGCGCAGGGGTCCGACGGCGGCGGCTCGCTGCGCATCCCCGCGGCGCTCTGCGGCCTGGTCGGCTACAAGCCGAGCCGGGGGCTGGTCTCCGGCGGCCCGCTCGGCTTCGGCGGGTTCGGGCTGCCGGTGAACGGCCCGCTCGGGCGGACCGTCCCCGACGTGGCCGCGCTGCTCGACGTCCTGGCCCAACCGGTGACCGGCGAGCCGTACCTGCCGCCGACCGCGCCCGCCGGTGGCTACCTGCGGGTGGCCCGCGACGCGGCGCCCGGGCGACTGCGGATCGGCCGCTTCACCACCCCGATGCTCGCCGACGAGCCCGTCCACCCCGACTGCGTGGCCGCCGTCGACCGGGCCGCCGTGCTGCTCACCGCGGCCGGCCACGAGGTGGTCGAGGTCCCCGCGCCGCTCGGCCCGGCGGCGTGGCCGCTCTTCGAGACCCTCTGGTACGTCCTCGCGCTCTCCCCGGTGCCGCCCGAGCGGGAGAGCGACCTGCTGCCGCTGACCCGGTTCCTCCGCGCCCGGGGCGCGGCCGTCGGCGCCGGCCCGCTGCTGGCCGCGCTCGGCGAACTGCAGGCCCAGGTACGCCTCGGCGTCCGCCGTACCGCCGGCTGTGACCTGCTGCTCTGCCCGACCCTGGCCGCGCCGCAGGCGCCGGTGGGCGCGTTCGCCGCCCTCGACCCCGTCGAGGATTTCGACCGGCAGCGCCGCTTTTCGCCGTACTGCGCCATCTTCAATGTGACCGGCGACCCGTCCGTTTCGCTGCCGCTTGGCCGGACCGGCGACGGGCTGCCGGTCGGGGTGCTCCTCACCGGCCGGTACGGCGAGGACGCCACGCTGCTCGCCACTGCCGCGCAACTGGAGCACGGCTGTGGCGGATGGGATCAGCACCCCGCAATCTGGCGGGCGGTCGGCTCCGCTAACGTGAACAGCACAAGCGGGGTCGGGGACCCGTCATCATGATCGTCACCCGACCCGGAAAATTCCTGGTCTCTCTTTCCGCCTGGGGGCGTTGGGATTGTCTGTTACCGACACGTTGCTGGTCTTCGCTGGCATCCCGGCGGTCGCGGTGCTGGTGATCGCCGGGCTCGCATACGCCGGCGCCCGCCGCGGCGGCGGTGGCGGCGCCAAGCGCTACCGGCCGGGCCGGCCCTTCGAATTCACTCCGGTCTGGTTCCTGGGCCGTCCGGAGCAGCTGGCCGACTCGGCCGGCACCGTGCTGGCCGCCGGGGCGCAGGCGCCGGCGCTGACCAGCCGCAAGCAGGAACTGGCCGGCCGGGAGGCGCCGGCCGCGGGCACCGGAGGCGCAAGTGACCGTTGGTGAGATGCAGACCGAGGCCGAAACGGGCGTCCCGCCCCAGGTGCTGGACGGGCCCTTCTCGACCCGTCAGCTGCTCCGCATCGACGAGGCGCTCCGCCTGGCCGACCAGGGCACCGGGCTGGTCTTCTCGGTCTACGTCGGCGGCCTGGACGAGCCGATCCGGGAGCACGCCGAGCGGCTGCACCGGCAGCTCGCCGAGCCGGACCGGTCCGTGCTGATCGCCGTGTCGCCCAACCAGCGGCAGCTGGAGATCGTCACCGGCCGGTACGCCCGCAAGCGCATCCCGGACACGTACGCCAAGCTCGCCGCGCTCTCCATGGTGGCGTCCTTCGGCGGCGGTGACCTGGCCGGCGGCATCATCCAGGGCCTCGACCAGCTCGCCAGCCACGCCGGCAAGGGCTGATCCTTCCTCGTACGACGAAGCCCGCCCCGCGGAATGCCGTGGGGCGGGCTTCGTCGTACGGTTGGTCAGCGGGGCCAAGCGGACGGGTCGAGCCGCATTGGCCACGGCTCGGTCACCTCGACCGGGTCGTCCGGCCCGACCGTGCCCACTAGGTTGTAGTGGACGCCCTTGACGAGCGTGTACCGGTAGACGATCGGACCGAAGTCGCCGCGCTCCACCCGCCAGTAGGCCGGGATGCCCGCCTCAGCGTAGAGCGCGGGCTTGGTCAACCGGTCCTGCCGTCGGCTGTTCGGCGACTCGACCTCGACGACGAGTGCCACGTCCTCAGCCTGCGTCCACATGCCGTCCGGGGGGCGCTCGGCCTCAGCACCGTGATGTCCGGTATCAGGTTGGCCCCCGGTGCTCGCAGCCCGGCCTCCCGGATGACCCACCAGCCGGTCGGTGCCGCCGCCTGAATCGCTGATCGGATCTCGTCCGCCAGCAACTGGTGTCCGTACCCCGGAGGTGGGGTCACGTGCAGGCTCCCGTCGATGATCTCGTAGCGGTTACCGTCTTCTGGCAGGTCGGAGAGGTCCTGTTCCCGCCAGCCACGCTCAGGTGGGCGCCACTCATAGGTCGGTTGTGCCATCACGTCCACCTCCATCCGTAACCATAACGGGCGGGGCCGGCGTGAGCGGTCGCCCACGCCGGCCCCGGCCGCGTACTCCTCGGGTCAGGCGCTGCGGGCGTCCCGGGCGCGGGCCTTCAGCGCGCGGAGCACGCCGTCGCGGCCCTCGGCGACCAGCCGGCGCAGCGGGGCCGGATGCCCCTCGCCCGCCAACCACGTGTCGGTCGCCGCGACCGTGTCGTCCGCCACCAGGTACGCCGGGTAGGCCAGCTGGGCGAACTCCTGGGCCGGCTCGCTGTCCCGGCTGCCCCAGACCTGGTCCACCTCGGCGAAGTACTTCTCCCGGTACGGCGCCACCAGGTCGACCTGCGTCGGGTGCGTGAAGCCCTGCAGCAGCGCCCGGTTGCGCCAGTTCGGCAGCGCCTCCGGGCCGGTGAGCGCCGCCCACACCGCCGCCTTGTTCTCCGCGGTCGGCACCAGGGCGTGGGCGTACGCGGCCTCCCGCTCGCCGCTGGCGGTGCGGTCCCGGGCCAGCTCGGCCTCCACCTCGGCGGCCCCGGCCGCGCCGTTGGCCACCAGCGACTGCAGCACCCCCCAGCGCAGCTCGGTGTCCACCGTCAGCCCGGCCGGCACCTCGACGCCGTCCAGCCAGCCGCGCAGCGCCGCCAGGTCCTCGGGGGAACGGGCCGCGGCGGTGTACGCCCGGGCCCAGGCGAGCTGGAAGCCGCTGCCCGGCTCGGCCGCGAGCAGCGCGGCCCGGGCGGTGCGGGCCAGGTCGGCCCAGCCGGTCGGCGCCCAGGCCGGGTCGGCGTAGAAGGTGAGCGTGGTGGTCGCCTGGCGCAGCGTGGCGGTGACCAGGTTGATGTCGGTCTCGGCGGGCAGGCCGGCCAGCACGAGCGCGACGTAGTCCCGGGCGGCCAGCTCGGCGTCCCGGACCATGTCCCAGGCGGCCGTCCAGCACAGCGCCCGGGCCAGCGACGACTCGAAGCCGCCGAGGTGCTGCACCACGGTCGCCATGGACCGCTCGTCCAGCCGCAGCTTGGCGTAGGTGAGGTCGTCGTCGTTGAGCAGCAGCACGTCGGCGGCGCGCGTGCCGCGCAGCGCGAACAGCTCCCTCGCCTCGCCGGTCACGTCCGCCTCGATCCGCTCCCGGCGGACCAGTCGCCCGTCGGTCAGGTCGTAGAGGCCCACCCCGATCCGGTGGGTGCGCAGCGTCGGGTATCCCGCCGGCGCCTCCTGGCGGACCAGCACCCGCTCGTAGCTGCCGTCGGCGCCGATCGTGACCTCCGGGCGCAGCGTGTTGACCTGCGCGGTCTCCAGCCACTGGGCGGCGAACTTGCGCAGCTCCCGGCCGGAGGCCGCCTCCAGCTCGGCGAGCAGGTCGTCGAAGGTGGCGTTGCCCCAGGCGTGCTTGCCGAAGTAGGCCCGCAGGCCGGCCAGGAACGGCCCCTCGCCGACGTACGCGACGAGCTGCTTGAGCACGCTGGCGCCCTTGGCGTACGTGATGCCGTCGAAGTTGACCTCGACCGCCTCCAGGTCCGGCATGTCGCAGTAGACCGGGTGGGTGGAGGAGAGCTGGTCCTGCCGGTAGCCCCAGTTCTTGCGGATCGACAGGAAGGTCGTCCACGCGTCGTGGAACCGGGTGGCGTTGGTGTTGCACCAGTGGCTGGCCCACTCGGCGAACGACTCGTTCAGCCACAGGTCGTTCCACCAGCGCATGGTGACCAGGTCGCCGAACCACATGTGGGCCAGTTCGTGCAGGATCGTGTTGGCGCGCTGCTCGTACTCGAAGTCGGTGACCTGCGAGCGGAAGATGTAGTGCGACTCGGCGTGCGTGACGCAGCCGAAGTTCTCCATCGCGCCGGCGTTGAAGTCCGGCACCCAGAGCTGGTCGTACTTGGGCAGCGGGTAGCGCACCCCGAACTTCTCGTGGAAGAAGTCGAAGCCCTGCTTGGTGATCAGGAACAGGTCGTCCGGGTCCAGGTACTGCGCCATCGAGGCCCGGCAGTAGACGCCCAGGTCGATGCCGTCGTGGCTGTCCCGCACCTCGTGGTACGGCCCCGCGCAGAGCGCGGTGATGTAGGTGCTCATCCGCGCCGACTCGGCGAAGTGGACGGTCTTGAGCGCCTCCCCGGCCGGCTCCTCCCGCGCCACCGGCATGTTGGACACCACCCGCCAGTGGTCGGGCACGGTGGCGTGCCAGGTGTAGACGCTCTTCAGGTCGGGCTGGTCGAAGCAGGCGTACACCCGCTGCGCGTCCGCCGTCTCGAACTGGCTGTAGAGGTAGGTCTCGCCGTCGACCGGGTCGACCGTGCGGTGCAGCCCCTGGCCGCTGTTCGAATACGCGAAGTCCGCGTCCACCACGAGGACGTTCTCCGCCGCCAGGCCGGGCAGGGTCAGCCCCTTCTCCGCCGACCAGCCGGAGATGTCCACGGGCTCGCCGTTGAGCGTGGCGGACCGGACCGAGTCGGCGGCCACCTCGATGAAGCTGCTCGCTCCCGGCTCGGCGCAGCGGAACCGGACCTCGGTCACCGAGCGGAACGTGCGGCCGGTGGCGGCCTGCACGGCGGTGGACAGGTCAAGGCTGATGTCGTACCCGGTCACGTCGAGCAGGCGGGCCCGCTCGGTGGCCTCGACCTGGGTCAGGTTGCGCACTCCCGGCACTGTTCGTCTCCATCCCACTCTTTATCGCCGCGCCCGCGGCGCCGGCCCGCCCGGCCCGCTCGTGACGGCCGGTCCGCACCGAGTCTTCCATGCGATGACACCCTCGGTGGTCGAGGTCACGCTCTCATTCCGGTACCGGTCGATGCCGCCCGGGGTGAGGATCGGAGGGAAGGCGCCGGAGGTCCGGCGCGCGGAGTCGTGAAGGGATATCACCGTGACCGAACGTGTCGCAGTGGACATGTGGTTCGACCCGATGTGCCCGTGGGCGTGGATCACCTCGCGCTGGCTGCTGGAGGTCGAGAAGGTCCGGGAGGTGGAGATCCGCTTCCACGTGATGAGCCTCTCCGTGCTCAACGAGGGGCGCGAGCTGCCCGAGCAGTACCAGGACCTGATGGAGAAGGGCTGGGGCCCGGTGCGGGTCTGCATCGCGGTGGAGCAGGCGCACGGCGGGGAGACGCTGGCGAAGCTCTACACCGCGATGGGCAACCGGATCCACCTGGGCAAGGAGGAACTCGGCCGGGACATGCTGGTCGGCGCGCTGACCGACGTCGGGCTGGACCCGGCGCTCGCCGACGCCGCCGAGACGAGCGCGTACGACGAGGCGCTGCGGGCCAGCCACGAGGCGGGCATGCGGCCGGTCGGCACCGAGGTCGGCACCCCGGTGATCCACGCCCCGGGCCCGGACGGCGGCCAGGTCGCCTTCTTCGGCCCGGTGATCACCCCGGCCCCGAAGGGCGAGGCGGCCGGCCGGCTCTGGGACGGCGTGCTGCTGGTCGCCGGCACCCCCGGCTTCTACGAGCTCAAGCGAACCCGGGAGCTGGGCCCCATCTTCGACTGAGCGGCAAGGCAGGGCGGTTGGCGCTTTCGATAGCGCAGGGCCCCTTGTTGACACCTTCGCGACCCCGCGGCGCCGGCGTCACCCCGGCGGCGCGGGGTTCGTTTCACCAGGTGTCCCAGCCGGCGGCCCGTGGGGCCGCACCCCGGCAGCTCCTGGAGGCGTTCCCATGGCTAAGCACCGCCGCCTGCCCGACGACGCGCCGGTGACGGCGACCGCGGACTCCGGTGCGACGTACTGGTCCGTGGCCGAGGGCGACTGGCCGGCCGTCGAGCCGACCCTGCCACCCGAGATGGCCGACCTGCTGGCCCCGCCGATCGTGGTCGGCGTCGCCCGGGTGGTGGCGACCTCCCGGATGACTCCGCCCGCCGACGCGGACCTCCCGCCCCGGACCACCGGCGGGATCCGGTCCGGCGCCGCCGCCGGCCGTCCGGTGCCGGGAGCGACGACGGTACGCCTCGCCGCGCCCGCCGCGTCCCGGCCGACCACCCCGGCTCCCGGCCGCCGTCCGGCCCCCGGCCGGCACCGCAACGCCGGCGCCGACCGCACCGCCTGACGGCGGTCAGGAAGGGGGCCCTGCGCTACCGAATGCCTTGACCAGCGGCCACTCCTTTCATCTGGTGGAAGCGGCGAGGGTCCGGCGCGGCGGGGCGGGTGGCGCGGGTAGCGTCAGCGGGCATGACGGTCGTGCATCCGATCGCCCGGGCCTGGATCACCACTGGCGGCACCGGCGCGCAGAACTACGACGAGTTCGCCGACGACGCGGAGATCACCGCCATCGTCGAGGCGAATCCGCACAGTGCCCTCGGCATCGAGATGCCCCACCGGGCGCCCGGCAGCGTCGGAAAGTCCTTCCTCGACGCGCTCCCCGACGCGGTGGCCCGCCTCGCCGAGGCCAAGGCGGACGGCAGCTACACCCCGGCCGAGCAGGTCGTGGTGCTCTACCGGATCAGCGCGCCCGGCGAGGAGCCCGCGTACGGGCTGTTCGCCATGGTCGACACCGATCAGATCTCCACCCGGGCCGACGAGCCCGGCCTGGTGATCCGCAACGAGGACGTCTTCATCGCCAAGGTGCGGGAGCGGGTCGCCCTGGCCGAGGCGCTGGGCCACCTGCTCTCGCCCGTACTCCTGCTGCAGACCGGGCGGGGCGACGAGCTGCACGCCGCGCTCGCGGCGGCGACCGAGGCGGCCGGCGCGCCCGCCGCGACCGACGTCGACCAGGCCGGGCGGACGCACGCCATCTGGCTGCTGGGCCCCGGCCCGGAGCAGGACGAGCTGACCGCCCTCGCCGGCGGCGGGGAGCTGGTGGTCGCCGACGGCAACCACCGCAGCCTGGCCGCCCAGACCGGCGGCCTGTCCCGCTTCCTCTCGGTGATCACCACGCCCGCCTCGGTCGCCATCCAGCCCTACAACCGGCTGGTCAGCGAGCTGACCAGCCGCCCGGAGGAGCTGCTCGACCGGCTGCGCGCGGCCGGCGCCGAGATCAGCCCGATCGACGGCCCGGTCGAGGTCCCGGCGGCCGGCGGCGAGGTCCACCTCTACCTCGCCGGCCGGGGGTACGCGGTAACCCTGCCGCAGGTCGACGGCGACCGGCTGGAGAACCTGGATCACGCGCTGGTCGAGCGGCTGCTGCTGCGCGACGCGCTCGGCCTCGACCCGGGCGACAAGCGGATCACCTACGTGGGCGGCGACTACCCGGCGAGCTGGCTCACCGGCGAGGTGGACGCCGGCCGGGCCGAGCTGGCCATCCTGATCGCCCCGGTGACCGTGGACGACTTCGTCGCGGTGAACCTGGCCCGGGAGAAGATGCCGCGCAAGAGCACCTGGTTCACCCCGAAGGCGCGCGCCGGCCTGGTCCTGGCCGAGCTGCCGCACTGATCCTGTGACGAATCCGCCTCCGTGCCGCCGCCCGCGCGACGGCGCGGAGGCCGGCCTGACAGACTGCGCGGTATGCGCGTCTACCTGGGATCCGATCACGCCGGTTTCGAGCTGAAGGGGCACCTGGCCAACCACCTGGCCAAGCAGGGGTACGAGGTGGTCGACGTGGGCCCGCACGGCTACGACCCGGACGACGACTACCCCGCCTTCTGCCTGCACACCGGCGACCGGGTGGCGGGCGACCCGGGCAGCCTCGGGGTGGTCATCGGCGGCTCCGGCAACGGCGAGCAGATCGCGGCCAACAAGATCGCCGGGGTCCGGGCCGCCCTCGCCTGGAACATCGACACCGCCCAGCTGGCCCGGGAGCACAACGACGCCAACATCATCGCCGTCGGCGCCCGCCAGCACACCCTGGACGAGGCGACCGCCCTGGTGGAGGCGTTCCTGACCACCCCGTTCTCGGGCAACCCGCGGCACGCCCGCCGGATCGCCCAGATGGCCGCGTACGAGCAGAGCCGCGAGCTGCCCGAACTGCCCGCCTGACGGGTTACCGGTTCGGGCGGGGGAGTTCCTCGCGGGGCACCCAGTTGCGCCGGACGAGCACGACGCGGGCCTCGGCCTCGGCCAGGTCCGCGTCGGTCGGCCGGGCGGCGTCCCGCGCGCGCAGCGCGGCGGTCACGCTCACCTGCGAGGACCCGGAGCCGACCAGGCCGCGCAACCCCCGCTCGCCCTCCTCCGCGGCAGGACCGCCGCGGCGCCCCCGGGGCTCCGACAACTCCAGCTCGGCGCGTCTGACGCCGCGCCGCGACCTGGAGCCGTCGTCCGACAACTCCGGCTCGGCGCGTCTGACGCCGCGCCGCGACCTGGCGCTGTCGTCGTGCACCGCGGCCGTGCTCGCGGTCGGCCCGTCGGCGAAGGTGTCGGCGGGCTCATGCCGGCCGGTCCGTCCGGCGGCAGCTTCGCCGTCCGGCATCCCGACCTCGCCGTGGTGCCGCAGTCGGCGGCGCCGTCGCTCCGCATCACCCATCCCCCGACCGTACGCCCCCCACCGCTGATCGCGCCCGCCCGACCAGAGCCGGCGATCATGGAGTTGACGGTGGCGTACCGGGGGAATGGCGCCGTCAACCTCATGATCGGGGTGGTGGCGGCCGGTCAGAAGACCTCCATCGGGGCCGGGGCGCGGTGCCAGCCGAGGGCCGGCGCCACCTCGGCCACCGTACCCGGCACCAGTTCACGGACCCGGCCGGCGGCGGCGAGCGCGCCCAGGCCGGACCCGCCCAGGTAGACCTCGCCGAGGGCGCGCACGTCGCAGGCGAGCCGGGCGGGCGCGTCGGTCGCCTCGCACCGGGCTCCGGACGGACCGCCGACCAGCCGCCACCGGCCGGTGTTCGCCGGCAGCAGGTCGTCGGCGACCTCGAACACCACGTCCACGTCGGCGGCGTACCGGCGGGCGGCCAGCGCGGCCGGGACGTCCACGACGCGTACCCAGAGGGCGTCGGAGAGGTGGGCGCCGAGTTGCCGCGGCTCGTTCACCAGCCACAGCAGCGGCTCGTCCACGGCGGCCCGGTCGAAGGACAGCCGCCGGGTCAGGTCGATCGACAACAGCAGCCGCCACAGCGCTTCGTACGCCGCCGGATTCCCGGCCACCACCTCGTCGACCCGGACCTCGCCGCGCGGGCCGGTCCGGTCCCACTCCTCCTTCGTCCGGTACAGCGCGTACCCGTCCAGACCGTCGGGCCCCTCGTGCAGCAGCACCCGGCGCTCGGTGGCGCCGCCTCGCAGGCTCGGCACGTCGGCGAGCACGTACGCCCACCACCGCTCGTCCCGCCGTGACCAGCCGGGGCGGTCGGCACGTACCCGCTCGTACAGCCGGGCCAGCTCGGCCTGGTGCGCGGCCGGCCGGTCCAGGCGGAGCGTGCCCCCGGCGGACGCCGGTTCCGGCAGCCGCAGCTCGCTCGTGTCGCAGGTCAGCGTGTACCGCTGGGCGGCCAGGCCGTAGCCGAAGCGGGGGTAGATGCGACCCTCGCTGGCCCAGAGCACCGCGACCGGTTCGCGGCCGGCGTCGCGGATCTCGGTGAGCTGCCGGCGCATCAGGCCGGTGAGCAGGCCCCGGCGGCGGTGGGTCGGGGCGACCGAGACCATCGTCACGTGCGCCGCCAGCACGGTCGCGCCCGGCACGGTCAGCTCGCGGCTGAACGCGCCGGCGTGCGCCACGGCGGTGCCGCCGTCGCGGACCAGCAGGGCGCGTTCGGGCTCGAAGATGGGCCGTTCGATCTCGCGCAGCTCCGGGTCGGAGCCCCCGTGGAAGGCGAGCGCCAGCAGTCCGGCGATGTCGTCGAAGTCCTCGGCCCGGGGCACCGTTACGTCGATCATCGGATGTGTGTAACCCATCCCCTTCGGGGTCGGCGACCGATTTGCCGGCTCGCTACCCTCGGAACCGTGGCCGGCGTCGGTCGAGGGGGAGGACACGAGATGGCGGACCAGACACAGCCGTGGGCCGAGCGCACCGTGGAGGTGCCGCCGCAGCCCGGTGTCGGGGTGGTGCCACCGCAGCGGGACGCGTTCCGGCGTGGGGTGGCCGCGGTGGGGCAGCCGCGTACGTCGCGGACCGAGCAGTTCTCCACCGTCGACCCGACGACGGACTGGTCCGGTGGCTCCACCCCGCGCCGGCCGATGGCCTGGCACCTGGCCCAGCTGCGCCGGGGCGGCGAGTGGAGCGCGGCCGGTGTCCTGTTCGCCTTCGTCTGCTGGGGCATCTGGGCGATCTCCGGCCGTGGCGACCTCGGCGCCCCGCTGCTCACCTTCGTGCTCAGCCTGCTCACGGCCGCCGGCCTCTTCGCGCTCGCCCGCCTGCTCGGCCGGCTCGTGTGGGAGCGGCAGCTGGGCCGGGTACGCCGCAGCGCGCGCGGCGCCCACCTGGTGACGGCGCTCTTCCTGGCCGGTGTGGGGGTCGCCTACCTGCAGCAGACCGAGTGGGTGGTGGCCGCCTGGAACTGGGTCACCGGCAACTGATCCGCCGTGGCGGCGGGCGGGTCGGCGTTGCGCCGCCCGCCCGCGCGCCCGGTCGCGGGATGCCGCGACGCCGGTCGTCACTCCACCAGGACGGGGTCGCCTTACCCGGCTTTGCCCGGTTCATCCGTCGCCCGGTGGGCTGAGCCACCCCTGCCTGGGCAGACCTGCGGCCGCCGTTTCGGCGGCCGGGTGGGTGGGTCAGCCGGCGAAGCGGTACAGCACGAAGTCCTTCTCGGCGCCGCAGGCGAGCACTTCGGCGTTCCACGAGCAGGACTCGCTGCGCACGTCCTTGAGTAGACCCATCTCGTCCGGCGCGTCGCTCACCGACATGCCGGCCACGCTGCGGTCGTCCGCCGCGCTGCTCGGCGTCTCCGCGAAGAGCAGCAGGTTCCCGCCGTCGATCCGCCCGGCCACCCCGTCCCGGTCGCGCAGCACCGCCGTGCCCTCCGGGTCGAAGAGGGTGAACGCGGCCTGCGGGGAGTCGCGCCAGGCGACGAGGTGCTCGTCCAGCGGGACCAGCCCGTCCGCCTCCGGGGCCGACCAGTGGCGGGTGGCCTTCCCCTCGGTGACCGCTACCACCTCCGTCCCGCCGGCTCCGGAGTCCGGCACCTCCAGCAGGCAGGCCCGGTGCTCGCCGCAGGTGACCAGCGCCTTCGCCCGGCGCCGCTCGTCCGGGGCGGTGTAGAGCACCGCCGGCCCGCCGAGCTTGCCCAGGTTGTAGGCGAGCAGCCGGTAGCCGTGGCTGTCCTCGGTGACGTACAGCTGGTCGTCCCGCGCCGCCACCAGGTCGTCGACGTTGGCGACGTTGCCCCGGCTGCGCAGGATCTCCCCGCTGTCCATGTCGACCACCCGCACCGACCGGTCCGCTCCCACCTGGACGAGCCGGTTCGCGCCCCCGAGCCACGGCGCCCGCGGCGAGCCGTCGAGGTACGCGGGCCCGCCGAGCGCCTCGCCCGTGCCCACCGGCACCACCGCGGTGCGGGCGTCGCCGTACTCGTTGCGCGGGTTGGCCTGGTCCCACTTCTGCTCGCCGTTGTCGAGCCGCAGCCCGACCAGCCGGCCGCCGGTCCGGTCGAGCCAGACCGCCGTGTCCTCGGTGAAATACAGGGCGTCGTCGCCATGGATGCTCAACTGCCAGCGCTGCTTGCCCGTGCCGGCGTCGAGCACCACCAGCTCGCGGGGCGTGCTGGCGCCGGCGGCGTCGGCGAGCACGGCGACCGCGCCGGGCAGCGCCTGGACCGCCGCCCACCGGTCCGCGGCCACCGGGGTCGATTTGCGCCACTTCTCGCCGCCGGTGGCCGTATCGACCGCCACCACCTGCAGCCGGTCGTCATCCCGCGGGTACGCCAGGTAGGCCCGGTCGGCCAGCACCGAGGTGAACATGTCGCTCGGTCGCTCGCTGCCCGCCCCGTACCGGTCGATCACCTCCAGGTCGTGGAACTTCAGCGCCGGGTAGGGGTCCCGGAGCGCCCAGAGCACCGTCGCGGCCACCACGCCGACCACCACGAGGCCGGCGCCGAGCGCGATCCACAGATTTCGCCGGCCCCGCCCCGGCCGGGCCGCGCCGGATCCCGGCGCGGGCGAGACCGGCGGCGCACCGAAGGGCACGTCCGGCCGCCCCGGGCCGCCCGGAGCGAAACCGCCCTGATCCGGCACGGCCGGCGGTTGCCCGGCGCCGACGTGCCCCGACGGGGTCGGGGTGCCCGCGTACCCGGGCAGGGTCCTCGCGTCGGCGACCAGGGTGGCGTGCGACGCGGGGACCGGCACCGTGGCCGCAGGCAGCGTGTCCCCGGACGCCGCCCCGGCCGGCAGCGTGCCGTGCGGCCCGGCGGCCGGCGGCGCGCTCTGGGGCACCGTGTCGTGCGCTCCGGCGGGTACCGGCACGGTGGGGGCCGCTGACGCGCTCTCGGGTCGGGTGCCGTGCGGGCCGCCGGGCGCGGGCCCGGCCGGCACCGGTGGCGCGCTCCCGGGCGGCGTGCCGTGCGGTCCGGCGGGCACCGCCGGCGCGCTGGCTGCGGCCCGGCGGGGGAGCGGCAGGTCCGTCAGCGCCCCCTCGGCGACCGGCAGCTCGGGCTGTTCCAGGACGGTCGGGGCGACGCCCAGGTCGGCGTGGAGCATCCGGGCCACCAGCGGCACCCGGGACGACCCGCCGACCAGGAAGAGGCCGGCGAGCTGCCCGGGTACGAGCCCCGCGGCGGCGATCACGTCGCGGGTCTCGGCCACTGCCCGGGCCAGCAGGGGAGCGGCGAGCAGTTCCAGGTCCTCCCGGGTCAGCCGGGCGGCCGCCTCCACCCCCGGTACGGCCACCGGCGCGACCATGGCCCGGGAGAGCATCTCCTTAGCCCCGCGTACGTTGTCCCAGAGCTGCTGAAGGTCGCGCCGCTCCGCGGTGCTCCTCGGCCCGGTCAGGCGCGCCCACGCGGCCGGGTGCACCGGGCCGACCAGGTCGCCCAGCCGGCCCACCAGGGCGGCGTCCAGGTCCAGGCCGCCGAGGTCGGCGACGCCACCGCTGGCGACCAGCGCGAATCCCGAGTCGCCCCACGGGTCGGCGCCCTCGTTCCGCAGCACCGCCACGTCGAGGGTGCCGCCGCCGAAGTCGAACACCGCGACGGAGCCCCCGACCGGCACCGGCCGGCGCAGCAACTGGGTGTAGTAGCGGGCGGCGGCCACCGGCTCGCGCAGCAGCCGGGTGCCGGGCGTGATCGGCCCGGCCAGGGTGTGCTCGGCGGCCGGGGGCCACCCGGCCAGCGCGAGCGCGTCGTGCAGCACCTGCCGGCGGGGCGCCGCCCAGGCCGCCGGGTGGGTGACCACCGAGGGTGGGAGGAAGCCCACCGCGGCCACCGCCGCGTCCGCCACCGCCCGCAGCGTCGCCGCCAGCAGCTCCGCCGGCCGGTACGCCCGCCCGCCCAGCTCGACGGTCTCCTCGTCCACCCGGCGCTTGGGGTTCGGCTCGTACCCGGCCGGGTCAGCCTGTGCCAGCCGTTGCGCGTCCCGCCCCACGTGGAGGTGCCCGTCGGGGTCGACGTAGACGCCGGAAGGGAGGATCGGGTGTCCGTCCACGAGCAACGGGCGGGTCCGCCCGTCCGGGTCGACGTAGACGCCGGAAGGGAGGATCGGGTGTCCGTCCACGAGCAACGGGCGGGTCCGCCCGTCCGGCCAGCGCAGCACCGCCACCGTGTTCGAGGTGCCGAGGTCGACGCCGAGGGCGTACCCGTCCTGCTGGCCTGACATCCGTGGCTACCTCCACCCGACGCGGGGATGTCCGGCCCCGCATCGTACGCAGGCCCTGCCGCCGGGTGATCTCCGGCGCGAGGTACGGATTCGCTGCGGTCCCTCGGGTCCGCTGCGGTGGCGGTGGCGCGCCCCCTTCCCCGGAACTCGATTGCGGGGTGGCGCGGCGGTGCGATGGGCTGCGGCCATGCCCGCACATCCCGCCGGCGGTGTCGAGTCGTACTTCATCTGCGCCACCCCGCGCACCGGTAGCTCGCTCCTGCTCGGCTTGCTGGAGTCGACCGGGGTCGCCGGTCGTCCCCAGTCCTACTTCCGCTCGCCCGACGAGCCGTTGTGGGCCGACCGGTGGCAACTCCCGCGCACCACCCAGGGCGGGTTCGACTATGCGGACTACCTGCGGGCCGCGCTGGCCGCCGGGCGGACCGGCAACGGCGTGTTCGGCGCGAAGCTCATGTGGGGGACCCTGGACGAGTTGGTCGACAAGCTCGCTGCGATCCACCCCGAGCTGAACGGTGACGATGTCGCGCTGCTGGACCGGGCGTTCGGCCGCACCGGCTTCGTCTTCCTGCGCCGCGACGACGTGGTGGCACAGGCGGTGTCCTGGCTACGCGCGGAGCAGACCGGCAGATGGTTCGTCGGCGGCAATGGAGAGATCAGCGGCAGCGCCGGCGACGGGCAGCCGCCCCGCTTCGACGCCGACGGCATCAGCCGGTTCGTCGACGTGATCAGGGCGCACAACGCGGCCTGGGCGGCGTGGTTCGCGTCCCGGGGGATCCAGCCGTACCTGGTGCGCTACGAGGACCTCGACACGGACATGGTGGCGACGACCCGCGGCATCCTCGACTTCCTCGGGCTCGACGTGCCGCAAGGAGTTGCCATCACTCCCCGACATCGACGTCAGGCCGACCAGCTCAACCAGCAGTGGATCGAGCGGTACCGGGCAGCGACGGGCAACTGCTGAGCAGCCCGCCGTGTCCGGGCCGCCCGGACGCCGCGAACATTCGGTCCACCACGGCCTTCGTGGGTGGAGCGGGCGACGGGAATCGAACCCGCACCGTCAGTTTGGAAGAGCGCGCTCAACCGGCCGCGATGCCCGAAACGCCTGTGGACGGCGGCAAAGCTGAGCACCCCTCGTGCCCGTTCATGACCGCTGCGCGCCACAGTTACTGGCCCGTGGATGGCCCATCACGGCCGTCCGCCAATGGCACGTAGATTCCCGCTGGCGTGCCCCTCGGGTCTTGCGGTTGGCGCAAGGGCGGCTCATGATCCCCTTACGTCGACACCTTGGAGAGGCAGATGGGCGCTTGGGGCGAGGGCCCTTTTGAGAACGACAGCGCAGCCGACTGGTGCGATGGCCTTCACGATGCCCACCCGTCCGAGCGCCGGGGAATGGTTCGTGCGGCCTTGACAACGGCGGCTCACACTACCGGATACCTCGACTATGACGATGCGGCGGCGGCTATCGCTGCGGCGGCAATCGTTGCGTCTCGGATGCCCGGCGGGCCGCCGATTACCTCCACGTACGCGCCCAATTTCCTGCTTGCCGGTGATGCACTCGAGCTGGACGACGACCTGCCAGAACTCGCCGCGGAAGCTCTCGCCCGGGTGCTAGGTGATGACTCAGAGTGGCGTGAGTTGTGGAGCGAAGCCGGGGCGACGCAGTTTCCGCACCTCGAAAAGCTTCGTGCTGTGCTCACGCCAACCGAGCTTCCCGGTCAGATCGGCTTGTTGTAGCTCCTCACCGCCCACAGCCGTCTGGCGGGGTCGCGCTGCCTGTACCGGACCACGCCGCTTGGCGGATCTCCTCGTCGGGCAGTCGTAGACCGTCCAGCCTCCCCGGACGGGGACAAGGTGGAGCGCCCTACCGGACGAACGACCTTGGCCCCGTCCGGGGAGGCTGGTAGCCCTTGTGGTGCCCGATGAGGTGATCCGCCCGGCCGATCTCTGAGGAGGGCCGGGGTTCGGGGCAGCGCCCCGAGGTCTTCAGGGTCCTGGTCGTCCCCAAGTGTGGCCGGCCGGCCCGGCCGATGCCGGCCGGAGGTCGCCAGCAGGCCGGGGCCGGGCCGGCGCGGCCCGCTTGCGGGCCGCCTTGATCCTTAAGAGGTCAATTCGGCAACGGACGCGTGTCGAGCAGCCGGGCGCAGTAGGCGGCGGTTGCGTCGTCGTGTGTCTTGCCGCGCGGCCAGCGGTTGCCTTGTAGGTCGGAGTCTTCTGCGGCACGGACGCGGCGGATCAGTTCGGCTGGGCCGTGATCGTGCAGGATCGCCAGTAGGCCGGGCCAGTCAGTCAGGCCGAAACGGTCAGCGAGGCGGCTGGCACCGTCGCTGAGCAGGGCTGCGGCTGTCACCTCCTTGATAGGTCGGCTTCCAAGAACCGCCTCATCGGCGGCTCGTGGGTCGGCGGCGGCGACCCAGAACCCGCCGGGCCTGTTGCGGTGGGCGCGCATGGCTTGGACGTAATCGCGGCGGGCCTGGTCGTGCTCGGGTGTGCCGTTGGTGAGGCTGTCCATCGCTGCGCGGTAGCGCCGTCCGACGTGTGCCTCGCGGTCGTCGGTGATGACCAGCGGCATGTCGCTGGCCAGGTCGAGCACGAGCACGGAGTCGGCAAGCACCAGGTACTCCAGGTCATCAGCGGTAGGGCGGAGCATGACGACGGTCGCGGACGGTGTGCCGGGGTCGTCAAGGTCACAACTGCCTTCATGCGCGGCGGCCGTCTGGCTGATTGCCTCGGCGAGAATGGCCGCCAGGTCCTGGCCGTCGTCGCCAGCGAGACCGGCGAGCAGCGCCCCACCGAGCTGGCGGGTGTACCAGGCGACCCCGTGCGAACACCGTGACGTGGTGCCGGACAGGCCGGCACCGTCGAGCAGAACGACCCCGTGCGGCGTGGCCGCGGTGAAGTCCTCGTTGGGTTGGCCGGGCTTGGCCGGGCTGGTCGCCATGGTGACCTGCATCAGTTGTCCTCCAGCCGGTACAGCGGTGTCAGAAGCTCCACGTGGCGCGGCTCGTGGGTGTCGGGGTCGTACTCGGTGCCGACCAGTACGGAGAAGTGACCGGTCTTGACCTCGTTGTACAGCTCGCTGATCCGGGTGCAGAGCAGGTGGACGACTCCGAGGGAACCGGGCGGGTGGATGCCGGTGAAAACGATCAGCGACCCCTGCCGATCCGGTCGGGGTAGGCGGCCCAGGTACGCCACGTCCCAGCTGCGCGGCGGCGTCTGGTCCTGCCCGGACCGGTACACGGTGCCGGTCGTGCGGTCGACCAGCGTCCATGGGCCGTCGCTGGCGCGCTCGAACTGCAGGACGGGGTCCTGCGCGAGCACCTGGGCGATGTGCTCGGAGATGCGCGGACCAGAGATCACCACCTGGTTGGGACGGTTGAGGTCGATCTCGCCGCCGATGGGAATCGACTCGAACGACGGCTCTAGACCGAGGCTGCGCGCGAGGTCCCCAAGCCGCTGAGCGCCGGTCATGTCTTCGATCGCGACCACCGGCCGCGACCTGATCGCCTCCTGCTTCAACGGGGTACTGATCGTGACCGTGCCTTGGCCCAAGAACGCGCCTTCCGGGGCCGGACCAGCGTGCCGAATCTGGTGGATGCGGCCACGGGACAGGCCGACCTGCTGAGCGATGTCCGCGAACGACATGCCCTTGTCGTGAAGCTCCTGAATCACGCGGCGGCGCAGACGGGCAAGCTCGGTCACTTCCTCCTGAGCTGCCGACATCCGCGCCGTCGCTTCGCGAAGAAGCTCGAACGGATCACGTATCGCTGCGATACGTTCAACTTCGCCCGTCATGTCCGTCCTCGCACTACCTGGCAGGGCTCCGTCTAGTCCCCTTGACGCCATCAACGTACCGCCGCAGCTTCCTGTCTATCCCCCTATACATCCCAACGGCTACGCAGATCGCGACCGTCTAGGGGGGTAGACAACGAGGAGGCAAGGGCATGGTCCCGAACACGATCAAGGTTCCGGTTCCGTTCGACTACGTGTTTCCGCAGGGTGCGCTGTGCCTGGGTGTGGAGCCGGTGACGGATTTCGACAAGCGCGGTCAGGGTGATGACCAGGCGCGGGACAAGGACAGCGGCGAGCGCCTGTGGGTGGTGAAGGTGCTGGACCTGGACCCGGAGGCCGGCAAGTTCGGCGGCTCGAAGGAAGTGAAGGTGAAGATCGCCGCTCCGGTGCAGCCGGTGCCGCCGGCGTCGAAGATCCCGGGCTATCCGCCGGCGGTGGAGTTCACCGACGTGACCCTCACCCCGTATGTGGACTCGCAGCGGTGCAAGGGGTCGGGGAAGTGCCGGGCGCGTCAGGCGTGGTCGATCCGCGCCGGTGCCATGTCGGAAGCCGCCGCCGTGAAGCAGGCGGCCTGACCAGATCTGGACGCGCGGGGCGGGACTCGCCCGCCAAGACAACTCTCGCCCCGCGCTATCAACCGTTCTCCTTGGAAGGAGTTGGGCTGATGCCCACGCTAGCTGACGCTGCCCGCATCGCCGGGAACCCGCGCCCCGCCCCCCGCCGTACGACTCACCGCCGCACCGTGATGCGCCTCGCCGGCCCCGGTATCCGGGCGGCCCGCGAGGTCTACACCACCATCCCCGCCGACGCCGTCCGTGTCGCGGCGCTGGTGGAGATTTCCGCCGCCGCTGCCGCACTTGCCCGGACGGTGGTGAAGCTGCGCCACCTCGACCCCGATTTGATCGCCCCGCACGTGGGCGACCGCGTCGACCTGCGCGCCGTGCTCGGGCGTGGCCGGTGGCTGCCGACCATGACCCGCCACGTCCCCGCCCCACAGACCGGCCCGGTCGACCTGGCCGCCCTCGTCCCGGCCCGTCCGGTGCGTCGCCGGGTGGTCCGCCGTCCCGGTGCGCCGGGACAGGGCTCCCTGTTCGCTGCCGGTACGCGGGAGGTGTCCTGATGGCCGCCCGCTTCGCTGTCCGCCCGGCCGGTGACTGCCCGGCCGCCAGCTCTGCACGTCCGCACGCGCCAATGGTCGACGGTGACGCGGCCTACCTGCTGTCCTACGGCACCCCGGATCACGGAGTGAGCGTCGCCGTTGCCCGCTGCCGGGCCTGCGGTGTCGCGCTGCTGTCCGTCGCCCCCTACGGCACCGGACAGGCCAGCACCTACCTGGAGCTGCCCGACGCGACCCTGCGGGAGGACTGACCGATGCCGCTGGTCAACGTGATCCGGGGTGACCGGATCGACCCCGCCCCGATCAACATCCGTACCCCGATCATCCGCATCCCGACGTGGCTGGCCCTGACCTGGTGGACCATCAAGGGCTTCTGCCGTCTCGTCTGGCTGCTGTTCCGCTTCTGGTACGTCACCACCCCGACCGTGGTCTTCGGCTGGCTCTATCTCCGGTTCGGCTGGGCTGGACCGGTCGGGCTCGTCGTCCTGGTCGCCGCCATCGCCGCCGGCTGGGGCTTGGGTCACCGGCCGTCGTTCCTGCGGTTCGGGTGGTGGCCAGTCCTGTCCTGCTACCGGCGCTGGGTCTACCGCCGTAAGTGGCTGGCGGCGATGGTGACGGCCAAGCTGGCGATCTCCTTCGATCGGCACACCGTCGTGCCGGTGCTCAAGTCCGTCCGTTGCGGTGCCGGCGTGGATGTGGTGACGGTGCGGATGGTCACCGGCCAGATCCCCGACGACTTCGCCCGCGTCTCCGAACGCCTCGCCCACACCTTCGGCGTCCGCCAAGTCAAGGCGGCTCCTGGTCCGCGTACCGATCTGGTGCTGCTGACCCTGTTCCGCGGTGACCCGCTCGCTCGGGTGGTCCGGCCGCTGCCGGTGCCGGCGGTGCCGGAGTTCACCGCCCTGCCGGTCGGTCGGCAGGAGGACGGCGACGGGTACGGGCTGCGGCTGTTCGGCACTCAGGTCCTGGTCGTGGGCGCCACCGGATCGGGCAAGGGCTCGGTCATCTGGTCCGTGGTCCGCTCCCTCGCCGCCGGCACCACCTCCGGCCTCGTCCAACTCTGGGGCCTGGACCCCAAGGGTGGGATGGAGTTGGGGATCGGTGCGCCGATGTTCGCCCGGTTCGCCTGCCGCGACTACCCGGCCATGTGCGAGCTGATCGAGGACGCCGCCGCCCTAGCGCGGAATCGGGCGCGGAACCTGCACGGGCGGACCCGCCAGCACGTCCCGACCCCGGATGAGCCGCTGATCGTCCTCGTGATCGATGAGCTGGCGAACCTGACCGCCTACCTGACCGACCGCCAGTTGAAGGACCGCATCAAGGCCGCCCTGTCGATCCTGCTCAGCCAAGGCCGCGCGGTCGGCGTCCACGTCGTCGCCGCGATCCAGGACCCGCGCAAGGAGGTGCTGCCGTTCCGCGACCTGTTCCCGACCCGGATCGGGCTGCGGCTGGCCGAGGCGGCGCAGGTGGACCTGGTGCTGGGTGACGGCATGCGCGACCGGGGAGCGCTGTGCGACCGCATCCCGCAGTCCCTGCCCGGTGTCGGGTTCGTCGTGATCGACGGTGACCCGACCCCGATGCGGGTCCGGTTCTCCTACCTGACCGATGACGAGATCCGCGACATGGCCCACACCTACGGCCGGCTGCGCGTGATCGACGGCGAAGTCCTGGACGGTGCCGCATGAAACCCCACCCCACCCACACCCGCGCCGAACGCGTTGAGGGCCTGGTCCTCGTCGTCATCCTCCTGCTCGTCGCCGGCTTCGCCGGGGCGGCCTCGTTCACCCACGTCAAGGACTGGACCCTCGACAACTCCCCGCCCGGCACCGGGGCGTGGTTCGGCTGGGCCAACGCGGTCATCTCCGAACTCGTCCCCGTCGCCGCCCTGCTGACCATCCGCCGTCGACGTCGCACGGGCGGGCCGATCGGCTACCCGATGTTCCTGCTCGTCGCCGCCGTCGCCCTGTCCCTCGCCGCGCAGCTCGCCGTGGCCAAGCCCGGCCTGTCCGGCTGGCTCCTGTCCGCCGTCCCCGCCCTGGCCTTCATGGGCCTGTCCAAGCTCATCCTCGCCACCACACCCACCCCGGCCGACGAACCCGTCCACGCCCCGGCTCCGCCGGTCGCCACCCCGCCGGCCCGGCCGGTCGAGCCGCCCGCCCCGCCCGTCGCGCCGACCCCGACCCCGGCCCCGGCCGCGCCTGTCGCCCTGGTCCCGGTCGAGCCGGCCCGCCCCGCCCCGGTCGCCCCGGCCCCGGTGCCGTCGACCGCGTTCGTCCGCCGTAACGGCACCCCGCTGACTCGGGAGGTGACCCGATGAAAGAGCACTTCTTCTCCACCCTGTTCCTGGTCGGCGGGCTCGTCCTGTTCTGCTGGGACCAGTACCGGCTCTCCGCCGCCCGCTACGAACTCGCCGCCCTGCAACGGGCATCCCAGCGCGACCCGCTGACCGGCATCGCCAATCGCGCCGGCCTCGCCGCCGCCTGGCAGCAGCTCGCCCCGCACCGGCCGTGGGTGGCGGTGGTCGACCTGGACGGCTTCAAGCCGGTCAACGACACCCACGGCCACGCCGCCGGAGACGTGGTGCTCACCGCCGTCGCCCACCGCCTCCGCACCGTCCACGGCGTGGCCGCCCGGCTCGGCGGGGACGAGTTCGCCGCCCTGATCCTCGACCCCAACCCGACCCACGCGGTCCGCCAGCTGGCCGCCGCGATCGCCGCCCCCGTCCAACTCCCGACCGGCGTGGCGGTGTCGGTGACCACCAGCATCGGCCTCGCCCCCACCAGTCCCGCTGGCCTCGCCGCCGCCCTGGCCGACGCTGACGCCGCCATGTACCGGGCGAAGACCGCCCGGGCCGGCGTGGCCGTGTTCGACCCGCGCCGGGACGACCACACCACCCCGGCCGCCGACTCCCGCCCTGCCGTGCGGGTCCGCGACCTCACCCCCATGCGGGAGGTGAGCCGATGACCATCACTCCCGCGCTGCCCGGCCTCGACCCCACCCCGACGGTGGAGCCACGGCCGGGCTCCCGGGCCGCCCGGATGCTCATGCCCCGCTCCGTCGACGTCGTAGCCGACCTCGCCGCCGACTACGGCGTCTGCACCCGCCCCGTCAGCCTTCGCCGCACCGACCTCGACTCCGGGCAAACCGAGGTCATCGACATGCCCTGCGGAGCCACCCAAGAGGCGAAGTGCCCGGCCTGCGCGAAGCGTGCCCGGCGGCTGCGGCAGCAGCAGATCCGCGAGGGCTGGCACCGCGACGACGAACCCGACCCCGGCCCCCAACCCGCCACCGACGCCCAACGCGGGCTGATCGTGGCTCGGGCGCATCTCGAGTTCGCCCGCGACGAGGCGGCTCGGGCGTCGCAGTGGGATCAGGTCGCGGACCTGGACGAGGCGATCGGAGAGCTGGAAGCCCAGATCACCACCGAAGGACTCCGGGGCCGACCCGCACCCCCGCACGCCAGCGACGACCAGGAGGACAGCGACGGCAAACGCCGGGTCCGGTCGACCAAGCGGCGGCAGGACGCCCCGGACCTGCCCCGCCTGCCCGTCGACAACCGCACCATCGGGCGGACCTACGAGGGGCACGGCGGGCAGGTGTTCCGGCCGTCGATGTTCCTCACCCTCACCCTCGACTCCTACGGCCGGGTGCACTCCGACGGCACCCCGGTCGACCCCGACAGCTACGACTACCGGCGGGCCGCCTGGGACGCCGTGCACTTCCCCCGGCTCCTGGATCGGTTCTGGCAGAACCTGCGGCGGGCGGTCGGCTGGAACGTGCAATACGCCGGGGCGGTCGAGCCGCAACGCCGGCTTGCCCCGCACGCGCACTTCGCCATGCGCGGCACCATCCCCCGCGCCCTCGTCCGCCAGGTCGCCGCCGCCACCTACCACCAGGTGTGGTGGCCGCCCGTCGACCAGCTGGTCTACGAACCGGGAAGGGCGCCGCAATGGGACGCCGACGCTGGCGGCTACACCGACCCCACCACGGGCCGGCTCCTGCCGTCGTGGGATGACGCCCTGGACCTGATCGACGCCGACCCTGACGCCAATCCGGTGCACGTGGTCCGCTTCGGCGTCCAGGTCGACGCCAAGGGCGTGCTCGCCGGCACCAAGGACGCGGATCGGTGCGTCGGCTACATCACCAAGTACCTGACCAAGCAGGCCGCCGACTGCCATGACGTGACCACCGGCCGGCAGCGCGCCCACCTCGAACGGCTGTGGCAGGAACTGCGGCACACGCCATGTTCGGAGCGGTGCGCCAACTGGCTGCTCTACGGCATCCAGCCGAAGAAGGCGCGGCCCGGGCTCAAGCCGGGCAACTGCAAGAACAAGGTCCACAAGCGCGAGACCCTCGGCATCGGCGGCCGGCGCGTCCTCATCTCTCGGCAGTGGTCCGGCAAGACCCTGGCCGACCACCGCGCCGATCGGCGCGAGTGGGTCAAGGCCCTGCTCGGCGTCACCACCGACGCCGCCACCGCCCCGGCCGGCTCCGACACCGTGCGGCACGCCTGGGAACTCGCCAAACCCACCGACCCCGACGTCCCACCCCTCGGCCACCGGGTCCTCCGCGCCATCTCCGAACGCATCCAATGGCGTGCGCAACTCGACGCCGCCAGACGGGCCGCCGACCTGCCCAACGTTTCGGCAACTGACCAGTACCTGACTACTGAGGAGGAGCCTCGACCGTGACGGATGACCTGCTGACGGCTGGTGAGGTGGCGGCTCGCCTCCGCGCTACACCTCGCTTCGTGCGCCGGCTGGTGGCTGAGCGGCGTATCGCCTACGTCAAGGTCGGGCGCTTCGTGCGGTTCGAGCCTGCTGCCGTAGCCGCCTACATCGAGGCCAACCGGGTCGTGCCCATGACACGGGCGCAGCTGCGGCGGCAGTTCGCGGAGGTGGCCTGATGCCCGCGCGTGGTGGCCGGCGTCGTTTCGGCAACGTGCGTCAGCGGGCGTCCGGTCGCTGGCAAGCCCGGTACGTCGGCCCGGATGGTTTGACCCGGACTGCGCCGTACACCTTCGCCACTGAGAAGCAGGCGGAGAAGTGGCTCACCCTGGTCGAGTCGGAGATCATCCGGGGGGAGTGGGTAGCGCCAGAAGCGGGCGAGATCTAACTCTCGACGTACGGGCAGCGGTGGATCGCTGAGCGCAAGCTCGCCCCAAGGACGCGGCAGGGGTACGAGTTCCTGTTCACGCGGCAAGTCGTGCCGTACCTCGGGCACCTGAAGCTTGGCGGGATCAAGCCGGCGACGATCCGGGCGTGGCGTAAGAAGCTCTTGGATGCCGGCGTGCCAGAGCCCCAGGCGGTCAAGGCGTACGCGCTGCTGCGGGCCATCCTCAACACGGCGGTGCGCGAGGATGAAATCATTCGGCAGAACCCCTGCCGGATCAAGGGCTACGACCAGTACCACACCCCGGAACGACCGACCGCCACGATTGCCCAGGTCTACGCCCTGGCCGACGCGATGCCTGCTCGGTTCTCGGCGCTTGTCGTGGTCGCGGCGCTCTCGGGTCTGCGGTGGGGCGAGCTGGTCGCGCTGCGACGGCGGGACATCGACCTCGACGCCGGCACCGTCCGGGTCACCCGCAAGCTCGCCGCGCTGCGGAGTCATCTGGAATTCGGGCCGCCCAAGTCGGCGGCCGGGGTCCGGGTCGTCGCCCTGCCGGCCGCCGCCGTGGAGGCCCTGCGGGCGCATCTGGCCGAGTTCACCGCCGTCGACGCTGACGCCCTGGTCTTCACCGGCGACAAGGGTGCGCTGCTGCGATCCGGCAACTTCGGCCGTGCGGTCAAGTGGACGCGGACGGTCGCAGCGCTCGGGCTGCCCGGCTTCCACTTCCATGACCTGCGGCACACAGGGAACACCCTCGCCGCAGCCTCTGGCGCGAGCACCCGCGAGCTGATGCAGCGAATGGGGCACGCGAGCATGCGTGCGGCGTTGATCTACCAGCACGCGACCAGCGAGCGGGATCGCGAAATCGCCTCGGCCATGGACCGGCGGATCGCCCGGCAGGCCCGGCGCACGGGCGGCCGGAGCAGCTAATGGCCCACGGATGGCCCGCAAGATCAGAGCGGGGGAGTGGTCGACCGGCCCAGGATCGGGGGATGCAGCCTCTGACCTGGGCCGGAGGCCGTAAGAGCGGGCGACGGGAATCGAACCCGCACCGTCAGTTTGGAAGACTGAAGCTCTGCCATTGAGCTACGCCCGCAGGCACCCCGCTGCCGCGGGGCGCGCCCGACAGCCTACCGAATCCCCGAACCGGACGCGTAGCCCCGTACCGCGTGCCGCCGATCGGCCGGCGTCCAAGATCCGCACCACTTCCCCGAAAGAGGCCTCTCGCCGCCCCGGGAGACCACTCTTTCGCCGAAACTGCTGCATCCCGCGAACCCGGGCGTGCGCGCGCCGCCCCGGCGGGCGCCTCGCGTCGCCCAGGTGCGTGCCTCACGTCGCCCCGGTGCGTGCGCCTCGTGCGGCCCCGGTGCGGGTCCGGGGGGCGCGGACGGCATACACTTCTCGTCGCCACGGGGTGTGGCGCAGCTTGGTAGCGCACTCGCTTTGGGAGCGAGGGGCCGTGGGTTCAAATCCCGCCACCCCGACTGTCCGTTCGCGGCCCGGTCGCCCGGGAACCGCCGATTTTTCCGCGCGGTACCCGGGCGCTGCCGATGCAGCAGGCCGGCTCGCCTACACTCGATGCGCGTAATCACGCCCAGACTCAACTGAGATCCGTCAAGGAGTACGCCTGTGAAGAGCACCGTCGAGACTCTGAGCCCGACGCGCGTGCGGCTCGCCATCGAGGTGCCGTTCGTCGAGCTCGAGCCGAGCCTCAAGAAGGCGTACCGGGAGATCGGGCAGCAGGTCCAGGTTCCCGGCTTCCGCCGGGGCAAGGTTCCCCCCGCCGTGATCGACCAGCGGGTCGGCCGGGGCACCGTCCTCAACGAGGCGGTGCAGGAGGCGATCCCGCAGAACATCCTCGCCGCGGTCCGCGAGCACGAGCTGAAGACCCTCGGTCGCCCGGAGGTCGAGATCACCGAGTTCGCCGACGGTGACTCGCTCAACTTCACCGCCGAGGTCGACGTCCGCCCGGAGATCACCCTGCCGGACCCGGCGTCGATCGAGGTGACCGTGGACGAGATCCAGGTCGCCGACAGCGAGATCGACGAGCAGGTCAACGGCCTGCGCGAGCGGTTCGCCACGCTGAAGACCGTCGAGCGGGCCGCTCAGGAGGGCGACTACGTCCAGATCGACCTGAACGCCACGGTCGACGGCGAGGAGGTGCCGGGCGGCTCGGCGAGCAACATCTCGCACGAGGTCGGCAGCAAGCAGCTCCTGCCGGGCCTGGACGAGGCCCTGGTCGGCCTGGCCGCCGGCGAGAGCACCACGTTCTCCACCCAGCTGGTGGGCGGCGACTACGCCGGCCGGGACGCCGACGTGGCGGTGACCGTCCGCACGGTCAAGGAGAAGGAGCTGCCGGAGCTCAACGACGACTTCGCCCAGCTGGCCAGCGAGTTCGACACCATGGAGGAGCTGCGCAACGACCTCCGCGAGCGGGTCACCCGGGGCAAGCAGGTCGAGCAGATCTACGCCGCTCGGGACAAGGCCCTTGAGCAGATGGTCGCCGCCGCCGAGGTGCCGGCTCCGGAGGGTGTCGTCCGCGAGGAGGTCGAGAGCCGCAAGGCCGCGATGGTCGACCAGCTGGAGCGCATCGGCGCCTCCCTCGAGGAATACCTCGCCGCCGAGGAGAAGACCGAGGAGCAGATCGACGCCGAGCTCACCGAGGCGGCGACCGACGGCGTCAAGATCCAGCTCCTGCTGGACACCCTGGCCGACGCCGAGGACGTGCAGGTCTCCGACGACGAGTTCGGCCACGAGATCGTCCACCGCGCCCAGCGCGCCGGCATGGCCCCCCAGCAGTACTACGACCAGCTGGTCCGCTCCGGCGCCGCTCCGGCCGTCTTCGGCGACGTCCGCCGGGGCAAGGCGCTCGCCGCGGTGATGGAGAAGGTCAAGATCAAGGACTCGGCGGGCAACGAGGTCACCCTGGACGCGCTCCGGGCTCAGAACGAGGCCGAGCACAACCACGAACACTGATCGCCGGGTGTCGGCCGCCGTCCGTAGCTGCACGCTGGACGGCGGCCGAAACCCTTTTCGGGGTACGCCCTCCGGGGCAGCTGCGCTGAGAGCGAACAGTGCCCCGACCGGGAGTACGGCCCCCGGCTGACCGGTTAGTGTCGGGTACGACGGTACGGAGAGCGAAGGGCTGCCATGACCGACATGCACATCCCAGCGAAGCCGCTCCGGGCGCTCGAGGCCCGCGGTGGCGACTCAATTGGCAACCTCGACGACTCGGTCTACAACCGGTTGCTCAAGGAGCGGATCATCTTCCTGGGCAGCGAGGTGACCGATCAGGTCGCCAACCGCATCTGCGCGCAGCTGCTGCTGCTCGCCGCGGAGGACCCGGACCGCGACATCAACCTCTGGATCAACTCGCCGGGTGGCTCGGTCTACTCCGGCATGGCCATCTACGACACCATGCAGTTCATCGACAACGACGTGTCGACCGTGGCGATGGGCATGGCCGCCTCGATGGGCCAGCTGCTGCTCTGCGCGGGCACCAAGGGCAAGCGCTACGCCCTGCCGCACGCGCGGATCATGATGCACCAGCCGTCCGGTGGCATGGGCGGCACGGCCGCGGACATCGCAATCCAGGCCGAGCAGATGCTCTACACGAAGCGGATGTTCCAGGAGCGGGTCGCGTTCCACACCGGCCGGAGCGCGGCGGAGATCGAGGCGGACTCGGATCGCGACCGCTGGTTCACGGCCCAGGAGGCCATGGACTACGGCTTCATCGACAAGGTGATCACCGGAGCCGCCCAGGTTCCGGAAGGCGCCGGGACCCTGAGCTGACCGAGGAGCTGACGATGACCGACCTGAGCCTGCCGCCCCAGTTCGCGGCCGTGCACAACCGCTACGTTCTGCCGTCGTTCGTCGAGCGCACGTCGTACGGGATGAAGGAGTCCAACCCGTACAACAAGCTCTTCGAGGACCGGATCATTTTTCTCGGCGTGCAGGTGGACGACGCCTCGGCCAACGACGTGATGGCCCAGCTGCTGACGCTCGAGGGCACCGACCCGGACCGCGACATCATCATGTACATCAACTCGCCCGGCGGCTCCTTCACCGCCATGACGGCGATCTACGACACCATGCAGTACGTCCGCCCGGACATCCAGACCGTCTGCCTCGGCCAGGCGGCCAGCGCGGCGGCCGTGCTGCTCTCCGCGGGCACCCCGGGCAAGCGGATGGCGCTGCCCAACTCCCGGATCATCATCCACCAGCCGGCCACCGAGGGCGGCTACGGTCAGGGCTCGGACATCGAGATCCAGGCCCGGGAGATCCTGCGGATGCGGACGCAGCTGGAGACGATGCTCTCCCAGCACTGCAACCGCCCGGTCGACCAGGTCCGCAAGGACATCGACCGTGACAAGATCATGACGGCCGAAGAGGCCAAGGAGTACGGGCTGGTCGACACCATCCTGACCAGCCGCAAGAAGGGTCTGCTGGCGGCGCACGCCGCGAGCTGAGCTGTGCCGAATCGGAGGTCGGCCGGGGCATCGGTCCCGGCCGACCTCTGACACACCCGTTTTGGGGGTCGGAGAAACCTCCGCCAGCGGGTAACGTCGGGTCTGTACCGCTTCGCTGGTGCGGATCGGCGGATGGGACGACAGACGGACGGGCGGCAGGCCCGCAGGTCAGGGCCGGCGCTCCGGCCGACGAGTGCAGGGAGAACGTAGGTGGCACGGATCGGTGACGGCGGCGACCTACTGAAGTGCTCCTTCTGCGGCAAGTCGCAGAAGCAGGTCAAGAAGCTCATCGCGGGTCCGGGCGTCTACATCTGCGACGAGTGCATCGATCTCTGCAACGAGATCATCGAGGAGGAGCTGGCCGAATCCGGCGAGGTGAAGTGGGAAGAGCTTCCCAAGCCGATGGAGATCTGCCAGTTCCTCGACAACTACGTCGTCGGTCAGGAGCAGGCCAAGAAGGCGCTCGCCGTCGCGGTCTACAACCACTACAAGCGGATCCAGGCCGAGGCGGCCGGCGCACCGGGCTCCGGCAACGACGGCGTCGAGCTGGCCAAGTCCAACATCCTGCTGCTCGGTCCCACGGGCTGCGGCAAGACCCACCTGGCGCAGACCCTGGCCCGGATGCTCAACGTCCCGTTCGCGATCGCCGACGCCACCGCCCTCACCGAGGCGGGCTACGTCGGCGAGGACGTGGAGAACATCCTCCTCAAGCTGATCCAGGCGGCCGACTACGACATCAAGCGCGCCGAGACCGGGATCATCTACATCGACGAGGTCGACAAGATCGCCCGTAAGTCGGAGAACCCGTCGATCACCCGGGACGTCTCCGGCGAGGGCGTGCAGCAGGCGTTGCTGAAGATGCTCGAGGGCACGGTGGCCAACGTGCCGCCGCAGGGCGGGCGGAAACACCCGCACCAGGAGTTCATCCAGATCGACACCACCAACGTGCTGTTCATCTGCGGTGGCGCCTTCGCCGGCCTCGACCAGATCATCGAGGCCCGCACCGGCTCCGGTGGCACCGGCTTCGGTGCCCGGCTCCGGTCGGTCTCGGAGCGGTCGACCGACGACATCTTCAGCCAGGTCATGCCGGAGGACATGCTCAAGTTCGGGCTGATCCCCGAGTTCATCGGCCGGCTCCCGGTGATCACCAGCGTGCGCAGCCTCGACCGGTCGGCGCTGGTCCGGATCCTCACCGAGCCGCGCAACGCGCTGGTCCGGCAATACCAGCGCCTCTTCGAGCTGGACGGCGTCGAGCTGGAGTTCGAGCAGCCGGCGCTGGAGGCCATCGCCGACCAGGCCATGCTCCGCGGCACCGGGGCCCGCGGCCTCCGCGCGATCATGGAAGAGGTCCTGCTCTCCGTGATGTACGAGGTGCCCAGCAACCCCGACGCCGCCCGGGTGCTGATCACCCGCGAGGTGGTGCTGGAGAACGTCAACCCGACCATCGTGCCCCGCGAGTTCACCGGTCGCCGGGCCCGTCGGGATCGCGAGGAGAAGTCCGCCTGACCCTCGTCGCGCTGCCCGGGGCCCCGGTGCGGATGGCGGCGGGCAACTGAGCCCTGTCGCCAACTGCGCGTCGCCCGTACGCTGAGCCCCATGCGCGTCGCCGTCTGCCAGCTCAACGCCCGCGACGACCGTGCGGCGAACCTCGCCGCCGCCGAGGCCCTGCTGGTCAGGGCCGCGGCGGCTGGCGCCGATCTCGCCGTCCTCCCCGAGTACGTCGACTATCTCGGCGTGGCCGACCGGATGCCGCCGGCCGAGAAGGTCGACGGCGTGGTGGGGGAGTTCTTCGCGGGGGTCGCCCGCCGGCTGGGCATGTGGGTGATCGCCGGCTCGTTCCACGAGGCCGGGCCGGACCCGGAGCACACCTGGAACACCTCGCTGGTCTTCGACCGTACCGGCGCGCTCGCCGCCAGCTACCGCAAGATCCATCTGTACGACGTGGAGATCCCGGGTCGGGTCTCGTACCTGGAGTCCGCGACGGTCGCGCCCGGCGACCAGCCGGTGGTGGTCGACGTCGAGGGCCTGCGGGTCGGCCTCTCGATCTGCTACGACCTGCGCTTCCCCGAGCTCTACCGGCAACTGGCCACGGACGGCGGCGCCGAGCTCCTGGTCGTGCCCGCCGCGTTCATGATGCACACCGGCCGGGACCACTGGGAGGTCCTGCTGCGGGCGCGGGCGATCGAGAACCAATGCTTCGTCGCCGCCGCCGGCCAGACCGGTGACCACGATCCGGGCCGGACCTGCTTCGGCCGCAGCATGGTGGTGGACCCGTGGGGGACCGTGCTGAGCCAGCTGCCAGACGGCCCGGGCCTCGCCGTCACCGACCTGGACCTCGACCGGCTGCGGACCATCCGCGCCGAGCTGCCCAGCCTCGCCAACCGCCGGCTCTGACCCGGTCAGCTCTCGAGCAGCACACCCATCACGGTGAACCCGGCGATCGCCGCGGCGGTGATGAGCAGCGCCGTGGTCATCCGGGAGCGACCGCGTCGGGCGAGCCGCCCCACCGACACCAGGACGACGAAGACCACGAAGGCGGCGATGACCAGCTGCCAGAACGGCAGCAGGAGGCCGAGCAGGGTGTCTGCGGCGAGCGTCGCCACCGGTAACCGGGACACGTCATCCATGCCAGACACTCTGGCACGCCGGAGCCGTCGATGGTCCTCCTCGACGCCGCCGGTCCGCCGTCGGGTTTCCCGGCACCCGGCAAATTGCAGTGACGGTCATTGATTTGCCTTCTCGGGGCCGTACGCGTAACTTTCTCTCTGCACGCGGGAGGCCGGACAAACCGGCCGACAACGGGCGCCAGGCTCGTGGCGGAGACGCCGAGCGAGACTGGGGATCCGGGCGGTGCGAGGCGCTCCGAGAAACACGGGGTTGCGATCGCGAAGCCGACCGGGTAGAGTGCGAAGGCCGGCAGGGAGCCGGGCGGGTGGCCGCGAAAGCGGCGCCGGCCGGTCTGCCGGAACCCACGACAGCAACGACCGCCGGATACGGCGTGCGTCGACGTGGATCGGACCGAACCAAGTTGATCACCTCGAATACGAGATTGACTGCGCGGAACGGCCCGGGTAGAGTGGAGAGGTTGCCCCAGACAGGGTCCTGCTAGAAGC
>NZ_VSFA01000130.1 GCF_008119785.1 Micromonospora sp. MP36
GCCGCAGCAGTCATCACGAAGACCTGCCGGGCCGACCGGTCGAAGACCGGCCCCACCCGGCGCAAGCCATCACGCCCCGCGCCCAGGCGACGCAGGGCACCCTCCCCCACCAGACCCCACAGCCTGGCGGGCAAGCGTCCGGAGGGACACGCACCAACGGACCGGCTGAGGCTGCCCCGCGCAGCCCACCGACACCAGGGCGTGAACACGACCAGCACACCCACCACCGGCCACCAGCCACGCGGAGCCGCCCTGGGCGCAGGATTCCACTTCCACGCCCACGCGACACCACCACGGTGGGAAACGATCCCGGAAACACAATCCGACTCAGGATCACTAAGCTGATCAGGGACGCTCGGGTGTTGGTGTACACCGCTGCCATGCCGAGGTGATCGCCGAGCTAGCCGACTCGCCCCGGCGTAGAGGCCGCCCAGCGAGACGGCTCAGTCGGCCTGGTCCGCCGGGGGCGCTGGACGGAGATGGAGGAAGTCCGTCACGCCGATCATCCCGACGATCTGGCGGACGACCGGCGGCATGTCCCGGCGGGTGGGGTCGTGCACGAGGCAGGGGCCGGTAAGGGACAGTCGCCGACCGTGGATCTCCAGCTCGCATCCGCCGGCCGCCAGCACGTTCTTCGCCCAGTCCGTCACTCCGTAGGTCAGCGCGGCGACGTATCCGTCGCTTGTCCGGAAGATGTTGATCGGCGTCCGGTACTCGCGACCGGAACGGCGACCATGATGGATGACCACGCCGAAGCCCGGCAGCCACCCCGCCAGCGGGCCGGTCACACGGTTGGTGACAACCCGGTTGAACCGCGCCAACCGTCTCGGCAACACCATGGCCCCATGGTCCCGCGGTTCAGGTGCCGCTCAGCGTTCGCCGCGCCAGACCTCGGCCGGCTCGTGCAGGCCACCAAGAACGTCGGCGTCTGCGGCGAGACGGCGTTCGTGGTGCTCGGGACCACGGGATGAGCACCTTCACCCCTGGGTTCGGCGGGTTGGTGCTCACCGCGCTAAGCGCACACCCGAGTTCCCCCCGTCCGTGCCCCAGCCGAAGGGTGGCCGCCGGTGGGCGGTGACGCGTATGGCGTCAGGCCGGGGCCGGTGCGGTGACTCGGCGGCGGATCAGGGCCGCCGCGGCGCCGAGCACGGCCACGCCGGTGCCGAGCAGCAGGACCGCGTCTGCGCCGTGGGCGGAGAAACCGCCGGTCTGGCCGGCCGGCAGCAGGCTGGAGGCCACGGTGATGCTGGCGGCGACGCCGAGGGAGGCACCGACGTAGCGGGCGGTGTTGTTGGCGCCGGAGCCCATCGCGACCCGGTCCGGGGGGACGCTGGCGACGGCGAGCCGGGCGAGTGCCGCGTTGAGCAGGCCGCTGCCCGCCCCGGAGATGAGCAGCCCGGGGATGGTGCGGACCCACGAGTGCGCGTCGGCGTAACCGAGCATGGCCAGGTAGCCGGCGGCGGTGAGGGCGAAGCCGAGGGCGAGTTGCCGGGTGGGCGCGACGCGCGTCCCGTGGTGGCGCATCTGGTTGCTGACCACGTACGAGGCCCCGGCCCAGAGGAAGGCCAGGCCGGCGGTTCCCAGGGCGTTGACGCCGATCAACCGTTGCACGAGGGTGGGCAGGACGGTGCTCGGGCCGAGCGCGGCGAGCCCGGTGAAGAGCGCGCCGAGGGTGGCGACCTGGAAGTCCGGCCGGCGGAACAGGGCCAGGTCGAGCATCGGCGCCCGGGTGCGGGCCTCGGTCGCCACGAAGGCGGCGAGCAACAGCACCGCCAGCACCAGGGGGATCAGCACCGTGGGCCGCAGCCACCCGGTGCGTCCGGCGGTGACGGCGATGAGCAGCAGGGCCAGGCCAGCGCCGAGGGTCAGCACACCGGGTACGTCGATGCGGGCTGCGCGTTCGGCCCGGGACTCGGCGAGCAGTCGCCCGCCGGCCGCCGCCAGTACGGCGGCCAGCGTCGCGAGGAGGAGGTAGAGCCAGCGCCAACTGCTGAGTGCGGTCAGCGCGGCCGAGGCCAGTGGGCCGACGGCGATGCCGGCGCCGATCATCGACGCCCAGAGCGCCGTGGCGTGGGCCCGGCCCTGGTGGGTGGGGTAGGTGTGCGCGAGCAGGCCCAGGCCGACGGCGAGGATGGCGGCGCTGGCGATGCCCTGTGCGACTCGGGCGGCGATGAAGGTGCCGGCGTCGGGGGCGACGGCGGCGCCGAGGGTACTGGCGGCGAGCAGCGCGAGGCCGGCGCGGAAGATCCGCCGCCGGCCGAAGTCGTCGCCGAGGCTGCCGGCGACCAGCAGGGTGGCGGCGAGCCCGAGGGTGATCGCGTTGATCAGCCAGGTCTGGGTGGTGAGGCCGGCTCCGAGGCTGCGGGCGGTCTGGGGCAGTACGGCCACGGGTGCGGTGTAGTTCATGAGGACGAGCAGGGTCGCGGCGCAGACCGCGAACAGGGCCCGGGCGCCGGAGCGGGCGGCGTCCGGGGCCGGGGCGGCGGACGGCGCGGTGGCGCTGGCGGGGGTCGACATGCGGAGGACCTCTCAGTTCGGTGAGTGAACCGACACTAGCAGAGATGGTTCGCTGAATGAACCGACTGGGCGGTAGGATCCATTCCATGGCGCTGGGGAAGGGCTACGAAGGGCAGAACTGCTCCCTGGCCAGGGCGTTGGAACTGGTCGGCGAGCGGTGGACGCTGCTCGTCGTCCGCGACGCCTTCTACGGCGTACGCCGCTACGGCGCCTTCCTCAGCCACCTGGACATCCCCCGGGCCGTGCTCGCCGACCGCCTCAACACCCTCGTCGACGCCGGAATCCTGCAGCGCCACCGCTACCAGGAATCCCCACCCCGGGACGAATACCTGCTCACCGAGCGTGGCACCGAACTCTGGTCCGTGATCTACCCGCTGATGCGCTGGGGCGAGCGGCACTTCGCCACCGGCGAGCCGCTGCGGACCTTCCGGCACGCCACCTGCGGCACCGAACTCGACCCGGCCGGCCGCTGCCCCGCCTGTGGCCAGGCCGACGTGCCACCCGGGGATGTCGAGTCCCGCCCGGGCCCGGGCATCCCTGCCCAGCCGCGCCAGGACCCGGTCAGCGTCGCGCTGCGTCAGCGCCCGCACCGACTCCTCCAACCGCTGCTCTGAGCCGGCCCGGCCGTGGGCTGCCCATGGGCGGTCGCCAGGGCGCCATCGGGTCGATGGTGGTGCTACTCGACAATGCTTTCGGCGCCGCTGTGCTGCTCGCCAGGTTTGGCGTCGTGGTGGTCGGCGCGGAGCAGGCAGCGCCGACCTCCGATCGCAGCAGACCCGATGCGTACGTTCTGGCCGCCCTCGGCGCAGAGGTGGTCTCCCCCGGATCGCTTTGCGGCGGTGACCGACCGGTTGGACTGGGAAGCTTCTCCTGGGCGTCGCAGCTCGCCTATCACAGCCCTCTGGCCCCGGAGGGAAGAAGCTGGGTTCTGGCAATCGGAACCCGCCATCCGTGGTTACCTGGCACCGGGTCGCGCCCCACTTCACAAGCTATTAACAAAATTGCGTCTTCTGGGGGGGATTTCGTTGACCAAACCATTCACCCGCCTTGCGGGAGCCACCATGCTGGCCGCCGCGATCGGCCTGGGCTCCGCCGCACCAGCGTGGGCTGACACGACGATCAACATCAATCCGGCGGACACCGGCACGACGGCGGCCGCGTTCAGAACTCACCAGTGCGACCCCAACCTCGGTGGTGGCCCGTTCCAGGCGGAGGACGTCTGGGTCTTCGCCCTGCCTGCCGCAGCGCAGCAGGGCACCTTCACCTCACTGACCATCGACTTCGCCACAGAGGGTGGCCCCGCCAGGGAAACCATCACGACCACACCTGCCGCTGACCGCGCAATCGTGGGCGACAAAGCGTGGATCAGGACACCGGCCGGCCTGTCCTCATCCGGGCAACTGGTGAATCCGTTCACCCTCACCAACGCCACGGCGATGATCACGGGCACCGACGGAACATTCAACCTGGCGCAGACCTGCCCAGCGACCGGCGGGACACCTAGCCCCAGCGCCTCTGCTCAGCCAAGCGACCCTGCCTCGGACTGACCTTCCGGGATCGTTCCCACCACGGTGGGGATGCCTGGGCGTGGCGGTCACATGCCGCGCCAAGGGCGGCCCCATGTGGAAGGTGCGACGCGGCCCTGCCGGGTTGCCAACCCGGCAGGGCCGGTCAGCAATCGCCCATAACTGGACCTGTCCCGGGCCGACACCCGAACATTCGGGTGTCGGCCCGGGACTGTCGTCCAGGTCACCGCCCAACTTGCCTCGGAGCGGGTGGGCGCACCGGTCGGCGGGGTCCGGGCGGGCTCGCACGCCGCAACAACCCATCCTCGGCTTCAGCCAGGTACGGACTCGGCAACTTCCTGTGGTGGCGTGACGACGCGTACAGCAACGACAAGGGCGGGTGGCCCTAGACAATTCGGCGATCTCGAAGACGGAACTGGTGCCCGCGACGATCTCCCGGTCGACCCGAACTCGTCAGCGGGAACGACGCGGCCCGGATCCGCCGGGAGTACGCGGACCTGCGCGGACACACCCCTGCTGCGGCCTCAACTGTGCGTGCTACGAGCCGGGGCGCCGCCCGCCACCGGCACCCACCGGTTCGATCACCTGCCAGAACTCCTTCGAAAGCTGGGCCACCGCCTTCTCGAACTCGTCACGGGTGACAGCCTCACGTAGCGTGGTGAGCACCGCGCTAACCCCAGCACCGGCGAGCGCGCGGTCGACGTTCGGGCTGTCCCCCACCCGCCGCACGAACTCGTCGAGCCCAAACGACGTCGCGCGTTCCCGTCCGAGCGGTGTGCGCAGGTGATCGGCCAGCGCGTCCGGAAGCTGATAGGCAAGGTCCTCCGCCTGGCCGGCGCTGATCCGATCCGCCAATGTCGCCAACGTCGCGCCGGTCAGTGTCTCCGCCTGATCGGTCGGCACCTTCGCCCGCGTGGCCACCGCGTTGATGAAATCCTGGTATTCCACCTGATTCTCCTCTCCGACCGGATCGCCCTCGAATCGCCAGTTGCGAGTCCCTGACCTCAATGCGCCGCCGTTGGGTTCAGTACCTCGACAGCTTCCTGTAACGGGGGGTGACCCTGCCTCATCCCCATCGGGCGAACCGCCAGCGCGTGTCACGGCGACATCCGCGACGTTCCGATGAACCTGGACGGGCAGGCGAGCTGTTGGCGAAACCGCGCCACGACTACGAGGTAACTGGCGAAATCACCAACTGCTCGGCGTTCGCCGGCCGACTGACGGCAGGTGCGCCCGCCGCGAGCTGCCAGGCAGGCGTCACCGGGCCGGCCAATGGCGCAGCCGGCGGGTGCAGGGGCCGTCGTGGTGTGCGCGGAGCAGGCAGCGCCGACCGCCGGGCATCAGCGCATCGCAGAAAACCCGATGCCGCACGTTCTGATCGTCCTCGGCGGATACCGTGGTCTCCCCCGGGTCGGTCCGCGGCAGCAACAGCAGCCAGCGGCCGACCACCCGCGCGAGGCGCTGCGCGGCGGGCAGGTCGGCGGCAGCGATCGGCAGGTGGATGACGTACCGCTGGTCACCGCTCGTGTCCCCGAGCGTCGCAGGCGCGGGCCTGGTCGGACTGCCAGCGGCGCAGGGCGTCCTTGATCACGGCGGCCTCCCGGCGGCTGCTGGTGGCACGCGTACGGAGACGCGGTGCCGAGCTGGTTCGAGCTGTACGTCGGCCTGGAATCCGCCGCCTCTCGCCTACGCGGCTACGACGAGTCGGAGATCCGGCGACTCGGAGGCCTGATCGAGAGACTGAAGCAGGCGCTGACACGGCTGCACCGGCAAACTCCCGAGCCTGAGTCACCCCGCGGCGCAGAGCCACCGCAGGTGCCACGCGACCCGCCCACCCCCGACTTCAGGAATCCGGAGATCGACTCGCGGAAAATTACCGCCTATGCCATGAACCCGGAGCACCCCGTCGGCAAGAACAAGTATCGCGTCATCAACGCCGCCACGGGTCTCGGCCCAGACGACGCCGTGACGATCGAACAGCAGATCCGCGAAGGTGTGCGGCAGGGTTCGCCCCATCCCGGCAAGGCCGATCAGTACGGCCAGCGCTGGTCGGTCGACGTGCCACTGACCGGTCCCGCGGGAACTATCATGGTCCGTACCGCGTGGATGCTTGAAGAAGGTTCGTCCACGCCACGCCTGGTCACTATCTCTTTCCCGCCCAAACAAGGATGACCCTTGGATCTGTACGACCTAGTCGAGCTCAGAGAAGCCCTTCCAGAGGAGAACCTTCCGGCTGAAGCGGTCGGTACTATCGTGCACGTCTTCCACCGGCCCCAACTCGCTTACGAAGTCGAGTTCACCGACGAGGATGGCCGTACGCTCAGCAGCGTTGCCCTGACACCGGACAAACTCCGTCGTATTTCAAACGACCGGCGCTGACAGAGCCTCTCCGGCCTGAGCTGTCTCGAACCTGTGCGGGGCGGCAGGTGCAGCTCGGACGACTCTTGTTGATTGACAAAGATCGAGCAAACTCTGGTCGATGATGTGATCGGAATGCCGTGGGAATGATGGTGGCCGCCCGCCGGGTTGAGGCACGCGGGGACGAGGTGCGATACGAGTTCGGGTTCGAGGACAGGTTCGACCGGGTACTGACGATCGATCTGCGTACCCTTGAGGCGCGGGTCGAAGACGGCGACTTTAATGCCGCAGCGAGCGCCATCACGGCAAATATCGTCAACGCCTAGCGCTCCGCTGGTGACTTTCCAGAAAGAATGATGTTCGCGAGTTAGCTGGTGACAGGGTGCCGGCTGACGGCCCAGGAGCATCCGCCGGCCCCGCCGAACATGAGCCTCGGCGGCAGCAGAAGCCGGCGATGACGTCGGCGTGGCGGCCTTCGACGACCTCTACCAGCTCCGCACCCACCTGCAGGTGCTGCCGCACCCGAGGCGCGCCGCCGACCCCGAACTTCGTTGCGGGCAGAATTCAACGATCCGGCTCAAGTACTCGACGTGCCTTCAGGTCGGGCGGTGGACGTTGGCGTCTCGGGCGCGGGCTACGGCCTGGGCCCGGTCTTCGACGCCAAGTTTGAGCAGCACGTTGGAGACATGGTTCTGCACCGTCTTGGGGCTGATCCCGAGCCGGGCGGCGATCGCTGGGTTGGACTGGCCGGCGGCCATCCGGGCCAGGATGTCGAACTCGCGCTCGGTGAGCTGCGGAAACGGGTTGGCCGGGTTGGTGTCGGCGAGTGCGGCGAACATCCGGTCGGCTACCGCGGAGTCGAGGATCGCCTGGTTGGCGTGGACCGCGTGCACCGCTCGGATGATCTCGTCGGGTTCGGCGTCCTTGAGCAGGTAGCCGCGGGCACCGGCCCGGATCGCCTGGCGCACCATGGCGTGGTCGGCGTGCATGGTGAGGACGAGCACCCGCGCGCGCACCTCGGCACGCCGGATCTGTTCGGTCGCCTCGACCCCACCGCCGCCGGGCATGTGAAGGTCGATAATGGCCACGTCCGGGTCGTGTTCGACGACCGCAGCGACCGTCGCCGCGGTGTCGGCCGCCTCGCCGACGACACTGATACCGGGCACGCTGTCGAGCAGCTTGTGCAGCCCCATCCGGAACACGTGGTGATCGTCGGCTATCACCACCCGTAGCTCGTTCATCCGTCGCTCTCCATCGGGAACACGGCCCTTACCGTCGTGCCTTTGGTGCCGCGCCCGCACAGCTCGAACTGCCCGCCGAGCTCGCCCACCCGGCGGCGCATCGACGCCGTGCCGACGCCGGCCACGTACCGTTCGCCGATGCCGGCCCCGTCGTCGTCGACCTGTACGGCGAGCCGCCCGCCGCCGGCCAGCGTCACGGTACATGTGGAGGCGCGGGCGTGCCGCAGGACGTTGGCCACCGCCTCCAGCACGACGAAGTAGGCGGCGTCGGCGACGGCGGGTGGTACCCGTGTCTCGTCCACGTTCGTGTGGTGGTAGCTGATCCGGGGTGCATCGGGCAGCGCGGCGCACCGGTCAAGGTGGTCGGTGATCGCCGCGGTCAGGCCCAGGTCGGCCACGGCAGCTGGCGGCAGAGCGTCGATGATGCGGCGGACCGCGGTGGCGGCGGAGCGCACCTGGCCGGCGATGACTCGCAGTTCGTCCGCCACTGGGTTGTCGGCGCTCAGGGTACGGCGGACGCCGTCTACGGCCAGCCCCATGCCGGACAGCAACGGTCCGAGCCCGTCGTGCAGGTCGTGGCGCAGCCGGCGCCGCTCGTCGGTGGTGGCGTGGACCGCCCGCTCCTGCGCGGCGCGCAGCTCCTCGGCGAGGCGGACCGCGTGCAGGGCCGAGCCGATGGCGTGCGCCAGCTCGTCGAGCAGCGCCAGGTCGGCCCGGGAATACGCCTCGCCGGGCGTGCGTGGTCCCACTGTCAACGTCCCGACCAGCTCGCCGCGCCACTCCAGCGGCACCTGCACGGACGGCTGCGCACCCGGTACGCCGATGCTGGCCACCTCGGCGGAGGCGCCGTCGGTCAGCAGCGAGATGGAGACGTACCCGGCGCGCAACGCCCGCGCGACCGTGCTGGCCGTGGTGGCCGGGATCTCCGACGGGTCGGCCACGGCGTGCAGTTGCTGGCGCAGCCCGGCGAGGGCCTCCAGCGGTTCCTCCCGCTGCCCGAACAGCCACCGGCTGACCAGTAGTTGCAGCCGCCGCCGGGCCGGGTCGGCGAGCCCGGCGACCGCGGCCGATGCGATCAGCGCCAGGCCGGGTGACGGGCCCACGGCCTGGCCGAGCACGACGACGATGCCCATGTAGGCCGCGAACACGATCGTGGTCAGCGCGGCGAACACGAGGGTACGGCGGATCACCGGGTCGATGTCGTAGAGACGGTACCGGCGTACCGACAGCGTGATCGCGCCGACGAGCAGCAACGGAACCAGGAAGTAGCCGGCCTGCGCGACGTGGTGGGGCATCAGCTGGCCGAGCAGTTCGACGGCGAGGACGACCGCGATGGCGTACCAGAGGAACTTCATCTGCTGGCGTTGCGTGGGCTCGGCGCGGTGCCAGCGCACGGCGAGGCTGGCCAGCGCCGCCAGGACGGCCGCGACGACCACGACGCCGGCGACAGTCATCAGGGCCCCGCCGGCGGGGACGGCGAGCGGGTTGGGCGGGCCGGCGTTCCCGCCGACCGGCAGCGGCCCGGGCTCGACGGCGGCGGCAACCGCCGTCAGCAGGGTCGCCCCGGCGCCGAGCCACGGCACCCACCGCCAGCCCCGCGACACCGCCCGGCCGTCGGGGAAGATCGCCGGCAGCACGGTGAACAGCGGTACGACGTACAGCGCCCAGATCCACAGCCCCAGCCAGGCCGCCACCCGCCATCCGACCCAGTCGGCCGGGAACCCGGCACCGGCCCACCCGCCGGTGAGCACCCCGAACGCATCGGCCGCGCCGGCGCCCAGCAGCAGCCAGCCCACCCGCCAGCCGGCCGGGCTGCGGGTCAGCCACCAGCCCGCCCCGGCCAGCAGCAGCCCGTGGCTGACATTGCCGACGAGTTCCCAGTCCATCGCCCGGCCGACGGACAGCGTCAGAGCCGCGCCGGCCAGGGTGATGGCGACGGCGGTGGCCGCGGTGATCGCCGAGACCGGTAGCCGCCTGACGGCACGACCCGTGCCCGCGATCACAGCGGCCCCGGCCATCAACTCTCCTCCGTCACCTAGCGCGCCGCGCCGATCGCGGCCTCGACGCTGGTACCGCGGCGTGCCGACCGGGCCGCGCTCACCATCAGCAGAATGCCGAACACCCCCAGCACTGCAGCGAGCGCGAACGGCAGGACGAAATCGCTGAGCAGGCCGACGACCATGAACGCTCCCCACCAGCGCACCCCCGCGTCGAACAGGAACGCCACTCCGGACACCACCACACCCAGCATCATGACGTAGAACAGCGACTCGACCCACATCACCGAGTCGGGCAGGTCACCCCGTCCGAGCAGGCCGCCCCACACTGCCGTGGCCACAGCGAGGAGCACCGCGAGCACGGGCCCGACGGCCAGCATCGCGGCGCTGATCCGGCCGAGTACGCCCTGCCGGTCCCGGCGGCGCGCCCACAAGGCGAGGAACGCCAGCGGCAGCAGTCCCCAGTACATCCCGACCAGCCGGCCCAGCCACTGCGGCGGCTCGGGCTGGCCGCTGGCCTGGATCCGCTGCACCAACAGCAGGTGCACGACAATCAACACCGAGCTCAACAGGATCGCAAAGCCGACCCCCGCCAGCGGCACCCGCGCCAGCCGGTCGATAACCACCCGCATCTCTGAAGCTCCTTTCTGCGGGAACACTTGCCAGGAGCGTCCGGCGTGGCATTCCCGGGTGGCCTGAGTACGCCTCCCGCCCCGGCCGGGAGATTCCACCCGGCGAGGAGTCGCCGGTGTCCCGAGGGCAACTGGGAGATGCACCCCTCGGCCTGGGAGACCGGGTTCCGGCGGATGGGCGAACCGCCAGGGCGAGATCACCGGCGCGTTCGTCCACAGCGTGCTGGTGCTGACGCAACGGGACGCCGTTCTCGTCGAAGCGCCGCTGCGATGGCCAGGACAAGTCGGTGCGCGGCGGGCAGCGGGCCAGGAAAGCCGGCGGTAGTCTTCGGCGGGTCGATCGTCGCCACGGTCGCCCCACTCGTGGGCAGCCGATCGCCGAGCCCGGCGTCCTGTCAGATGTTTGCCTGAAGTGATCGAGTTAGGGGTACCGGTGCGAAGGCTGTTGTCACTCTGCGTCCTTGCGATGTTTGTGACCGCCGCTACCGGCTGCAGCGAGCCGAGCGCGCAGGCGGAGACGCCTGGTCTCGCTCCCCGGGGCACGACAATGACCACTGTGCAGCCCACTCGCCAAGACCTTGCCAACAAGGTGAGCCTGTCCGGCAAGGTGACCATCAACCCGATATTCGGGATCGTGGCCCCAGTCGCCGGGCAGGTGCGGTATCGCGATGTCACGCCGCCGCTGAGTACACCGACCAGGCCGACGAGGGTCGCGAGCGTCTGGGCGTCCGGCAAGGCGCACCGCATCGAGGTACCGGCGGGTGCGGTGTTCGCCGGCCGACTGGTGGACGACGGCTCCAAGGTGACCGCCGGGATGCCCATCGTTTCGGCGAAGAAGGTCGGCTACGGGCTCGTCGCCGACATCGACGGCGCCCAGGCTTACCAGATCTCGGATGCTCTCGCGACGGTTCAGGCCCAGATCAAGAACGGCCCCGGGCCTTTCCCGTGCAAGGTGCTCGGCACCATCGCCGCTCTGCCCGCCGGCACCATCCCGGACCCGCCGGCCACGCCGCCGTCCGCCGCGCCGTCCGGCCAGCCGTCCGCCCCGCCGGTCGTCCAGGCGCCCCCAAGCGTGCAGGACAGGACCGAGCCGTCGGAGCCGACCGGGATGCGCCTGGTGTGCACCGCGCCCGCCAACGTGAAGCTGATCAACGGTGCCAGCGCCACGCTCGAGGTGGTGACCGCCAGGGCGACCAAGGCGCTGGTACTCCCGGTCGAAGCGGTCGCCGGCGGGCAGGGCCGCGGCAAGGTGGACGTGGTCAAGCCGGACGGTAGCCGGGAGAGCAGGGATGTCGTGCTCGGGCTCAGCGACGGCAAGGTCGTACAGATCAAGTCCGGCCTTACCGGCGAGGAGACGGTCGCCGTCCCTGGCCCCAACCTCCCACCCGCCAAACCCGGCGGAGAGGGTGGCCCGTCCGCTCCGATGGGCGAAAAGTGACGGCGTTGCTGGAGCTCCACGGCGTCACGAAGACGCTGAAGGGCCAGAAGGCGCCGCGCACCATCCTCGACGGCACCGACCTGACCGTCGACGGTGGTGAGAGCGTGGCCATCGTCGGTCGCTCGGGATCCGGCAAGAGCACCCTGCTCAGCCTGATCGGTCTCTTCGACCGGCCAGACGGTGGACAGTATCTGCTGGATGGCCGGGACATCACCCGGCTGCCGGAACGGAAGGCGGCAGCTCTGCGCAGTGCCGAGTTCGGCTTCGTGTTCCAGCGGTTCTTCCTGCTCAAGCACCTGACCGCTGCGCAGAACGTGGCGATGGCCCTGGTCAACGGGCAGGGCTGGCTGCCACGGCGCAAACGCAAGGCCCGAACCATGGCGGCCCTCGACCGGGTCGGCATCGCCCATCTCGCCAAGCACCGGCCGGCCCGCCTGTCCGGCGGCGAGCAACAGCGAGTCGCGATCGCCCGCGCGCTCGTCCGGGAGCCGCGTCTGTTGCTTGCCGACGAGCCAACCGGTGCCCTGGACACGGAGACGGGCAACCTGGTGATCGAGGTGTTGCACGCTGCGACCGATCGGGGCTGTGGCCTGATCCTGGTCACCCACGACTGGGACCACGCCAACAAGATGCAGCGGGTGCTGCGCCTCAGCGACGGGAAACTCCAGCCGGCTACCGACACACGGAGTGTGCCTCGATGAGCGGGCCAACACGGCACAACGCGGAGGCGGGAACGGTGCAGTTCGATGCTGAGCGCAGGATGGCCGCATGATCCGGCTATCGGGGCGGTTCCGCTCGGCTCTGATCATCGGTGGTCAGGGCATCCGGGCCCGCAAGACTCGCACCCTCCTGTCGATGGTGAGCCTGTTCCTTGGGGTGATGGCCGTCGTGGTCGTCCAGGTCGGCGCCGAGACCGCCAAAAACGCCCGGCTGGCTGATCTGGAGCTGCACATGGGCAAGGACGGCACCCGGCAGACCTACCTGCCGGGTAACGCCGACACCATCCAGATCAGCCAGGACACCCTGAAAGGGCGCAAGGACGCGGTCGCGGTCTCCACCACCCAGGCGATCATCGGCGAGCCGGGCGTCAACCCGGTCAACCCCGGCGCGGCGCCGTTCGACCAGCCGGGCGGCGGACAGTACGCGGGTCCCGGTGGCGGCGACATGTACTGCGACCCCCGCGGGTACTGCCAGCCGATGAAGGCAGCCGGCGACGCTCCGGCCGTTCCCGTGCCCGGCAAGGCGATCGAGCTGAGCCTCAATGCGCTGACCGGCGACATCCGCCAGTTCCGGCCCTTCCGGCCGGTATCCGGCCAGTGGCTGGACTTCACCTCCGAGCCGTCGCTGTCCCCCCGGATCGTCATCAACCTCGAGGCGGCCAAGGGGTTCACGCGCCATCAGGTGCCTGCCGAGATGCGCGTTGAAGGGGCCACCGCCAACCCGACGCCGCGCATCATCGGCGTCATCGACGACGGCAATCCGCAGCCCACCGCCTACACCCGAGCCGACGAGCTACAGAACTGGGTGCCCCGCGCGAGCAACAACGGCGACTACGGCCCTGGACTGCAACTGATGCTCGCGCCCACCGCAAGCGACGTGGAGCAACTGCTGCGCATTCGCCTCACCGCCAGCGGAATACCCGCCGAGCAGATCCACTTCGAAACGATTCAGGCGCGGAAGGACATCGCCAAGGAGTTGGCACTCATCCGCTGGATCTTCCTCGGCATGGCCGGCCTCGTCCTCCTCATCGGCGTCGCCGGCATCCTCAACGTCGGACTCGCGACCGTCGGAGAGCGGGTCGAAGAGTTCGCACTGCGCCGCGCGGTCGGCACCTCACGATCGCTGCTCGCCGGCATCGTCCTGGCGGAGACACTCCTGACCGGCCTCCTCACCGCGGCCGCCGCCATCGGACTGTCCGCGCTCGGCCTGACCGCGATCAGCGCGCTGTTCGGCGATCGGGAGCAGTTCCTACAGGACCTCGTGTTCCCCTGGCAGGCCGGGGCCGCAGGAGTCATCGCCGGCCTGGTCGCCGGACTGCTCGGCGGCCTCATACCGGCCATCCGCGCCGCCCGCATCCCGATCGCCACCGTCATGCGCGCCTGAAGCCTCGCGTCGGTAAGAGACCGGCGGCGACGCACGCGCAACGCGGCAGACGAGGATGCGTGACCGACATGCGATAGGTGCTCCTCGACGAGATCGTCGCCTCCTCGTGAACGACCATGTTCCCGTTCCCGCAGGCAGCGCGCACGATCGGCGGCAGAATGCGGATGTCTGATCATCGTTGGTTGATTGCGCCGGGCGGCCCCTCGCTCGAGGTGTTCCCCGGGGTGCGCGAACGCCAGTGGGCGGGCCCTAAACTTGCGGTCCGTGACGACACCCCTCACTCCGGTCGACATGGCCTTCGCGCTGTTGCGGGAGGGCCGTATGGGCGACGCCGAGAACCTCATGACCCGCGAGCTCCAGGCTGCCACGGACAAACACGGTCACGGCAGCCCGGAATGGGCCTCGGCCCAGTGTGACCTCGGCAATGTGCTGCTCAACGTCGATCAACTCGACCGCGCGATCGAGTGCTACCGCCGCGCCGTCTCCGCGACGCCGCGCGATCACGAGTCCCGCAAGGACCAGTTGACCTACCGACTCAATCTGGGCTTGGCGCTGCGGATGGCCGGACGACTCGACGAGGCCGAGACGGAGTTACGCCAGGGCGTTCAGGAGCGGCTCGCCTTCTACGGTCGCGAGCATGCTGGGTACGCGTTCGGCCTCGAACCATTGGCGGACCTGCTGCGGCAGCGTGGCAACGTGGCAGGTGCCCGGCAGGTCGTCGAGGAGGCGGTGGCCAACCTGTGGCGCAACGGGCACGAGCGGGTGGCCTCCGCGTTGGCGCTGCGAGCGGCGATCGTGCACGCCGGTGGCACCCACGAGCCACTCTTCGTGGGCCTGCACCAACTGCCAGACGAGGTCGTCGAGCAGGTCGGGCGAGTCGTCACCCAGATGCTGGACCACGACGATCCGGCATCCAAGCCCCTGCTCACCTCCCTGGTCGTCGCCTTGGAGGAGCGGCTCGGCATTGACCACCAGGCGACGCTCAACGCCTTGTCCGCGCTGGCGAACCTCGGCCGTGATCTCGGTGATCAGGCGGGGCGGATTGATGCGATCGAGCGCGTGCTCGCTTCGTACGACCGGCAGGGCCGGCAGGAGGAGGCGCTGATGGCAGCGCTCGGTTTGGCGATGGCCCAGGACGAAGCAGGCGATGCCGAGGCGGCGCTGCGCACGTACGCGTCGGCGCACGCGAGGGCGGAGCGCATCGGTCGTCCGGAGCTGCGGAGTCAGGTGCTGCGCAACTGGGGTCTCGCGCTGAAGGAGGCCGGCCAGGTGGGCCTGGCGGAGCAACTGCTGACCGACGCAGTGAGCCAGGCGCGCCGCGGCACCGACCATGACACGGTCGGGCGGGCCTGCGTCGCCCTCGGCCTGTTCCTGCAGCATGAGGCACGGCTGTCGGAGGCCCGCACGGTCCTGGAGGAGGGCCTGGCCGTCATGGATCCCGTACACCCGGACGCGCTCATCGGCCGCAGCCACCTCGGTGCGGTCCTGGATGGCCGCACCTGCGGGTGCGGCGACATGGCGGGCACGATCGCCGATGCGTTCCGCGAGTTCGTCATTACCAGGCTTCCCGCGGACCTGCTCGACCGCCTCGACGTGGCGATCGTAGACGGCGACTTCAAGATCGATGTTGGGCTGCGGCGAGAACCGACCGAGTACGAGCTCGAGCGGCTCAACGACGTCTTCCAGACCGCTCACGCGGAATTCCGCCGCCGGCTCAGCGAGCCCCGCTACGCCGGCTGACCGCCCGACTGCCGTGGCAGTACCAGGTGCGGCCTGTTGCCCTTTGCAAGCCCGGGCCACAATCCACGCCGTGACACCTTCACGCCCTCGCCCCGGCACCGCGCGTCGCCATCGACTTTCCTTGATTGCGTGCTTCACGGTGCCCGGCGGGGTCGCGGCGCTCACCAGCCTGTTCGCCTGGTCGGGGTGGCTGGCTGTCATCTCGTCGGTCATAGCGCTGGTGGTTGCCAGCCAACTCGTGTTGACCGAAACCGTGTGGAAGAGTGCTTCACTCACGGTGAAGGCCGTCGCGATCGCGGCGTTCGTCGCGTCCGTCTTCTGGGTCATCGCCATGATGTTTGCCCCCCGGCTCGCTGTCCTGGATCTACGGGGGCAGCCGGTCGTGGCGACAGTCGTGGACCATGACGCCAGCCGCTATTACGGACGCGGCGGCAAAGGGGAACAGCACTGCTACCGCCTGCAACGCACCGACGGCAGCCCTATCTTCGGCGACATCTGCCGAGACCGGGACGAATTCGCCGTAGGCGAGACAATGACAGTGCTGGTCGACCCCAGCGGCCTCATCGCACCCGAAACCCCAAGCGAAGTTGCCGACGCCCGCTTCTGGCAGATCCCCGGGCTCGTGAGTCTCGTCGCGGCCCTCGTCCTGTGCTGGGTCACAGGCGGACTCACACCCCGCGTGGCTAGCGGTCACCTCGTTCGGCGGCGGCTCCCTCGTCCACGACGATCCAGATACCGCAGCAAGTACGAACCCTGACCTATCACCGCTTGCCTAGATCATCCGTCACGTATGAGCTGGGACGGATCCGGGCGGGTTCAACCGGTCGCGCCCGCGCGGGTGGTGTAAGAGACGGCCATCGCGGGACCCGGTCTGATGCTCTTCGGAACGCCGGCCCACCAACGATGGGCCGGCGTTCTCCACTGCCGGACTCACAGGCTGGGAAGTGAGACGGCGGTGCTTCGATGTTGCGCGAGCCCGTTGATGCACCCTTCCATGACGTCGCCCATTGAACAGTCCCTCATCGCCGACGACGTCTGAATCTTGAAGG
>NZ_VSFA01000131.1 GCF_008119785.1 Micromonospora sp. MP36
CCTTCGGCGATGGATTGGGCCGCTGACGAATACTCGCTGGCAGAGGTCGATATAACGACACCAAAGGATCTCCCGGATTGGCCGCGGACGGAGACCGACGAAGCGGTCGGGTTCCGGGGCTCGCCGGCAGCGCCGACACCGGCGGCCGGCCCGGGATGGTCGCCGTCGGGCGGGCAGAAGCCGGACTGGGAAAAGGAAGTGAAAGCGGCCGTCCGATACTTGGCGCACGCTGGAACCGCTGCCGAGGCGGCGTTTGGCAGGTGGGCGCGCGAGGTGTTCGAATTCGATCCCGCGAAGGTCGATCTCAGGTCGAACTACGCCTTCAACGAGTCGGTGTTGAACACCTACCGGGAAGAGTTGGGGAAGAAAGGCATCACCACTCCGACTGGATTGCGCGGATGGTTGGGCCGCCAAATGGCCGAGGAACTCGCCCTGGGCGGATCGTCGAGGTTCAGGGAGCTTCTTCCGTATCCGTATCCGGATCCGGAGAATATGTCCGAGCAGCGACGAGATGCCCTGCACCGGATCTGGCTCGACAAGATCGCAAACGCCCGATCTGCGGATTTGGAAGTCGCGCCTGTGGCTCTCCATCTCCTGGCCAAGGGGTTGGACCAGCCGATGCGGATCCACCATCCGTTCGGCGACCCGTACGACGACATCGGCCCGTCGTCCGATGACGGTGCCATCCCACACTCGGTCGTGTGGTGGAACGATGGTTACATCATCCTTAAACCTCGTGACCCAAACGATGCCGACATCGCCGCCCGCATCGCCAGTGGCTACCAGCGGAATTCGATATCCGACCCCGAACAGCAGCGACGGGACAGACTTTTCAACGAGGCGCTCGGTCTGCTGAAAACCGAAATCGCCACGGCGGAAGAGAATTTTACCAAGCGCCACCGGTCCCTCCTGAAATACGTATTTGACCGCGAGCTCGCGGCCATTGGCCAACGCCCCACCTCCCCTCGCCGTCAAGCCGAAGAACTTGCAGCACACCGTCGGTACCTCAACGCCCTCGGCAACGGCGGCGACTGGGAAGGTGACTACCGATGGAAACTCAATGACCCGTTCACCCTCCGTATCCCCGCCTACCTTCACGCCGGCAGAGGCGCGTACTCGGGATTGCGCACCTGGTTGGGCGGCAAGGTCGTGGAACTCACTCGTGGTGACCACATGATCCTCCCCGGCGATATGGTCGATATCGACTTCGGGTCGGTCGACGGGGTGGGTGTCGGTATTGTCAAAATCCCGTACATGGCCAACGGCGCCAAAAAGTTTGCCTACCTAGAGATCGACCGCAAATTTACTGACAGCGAGCTGGCCGAACTGAGAGACAAGGCACCCGGCCAGGCGTGGCAACTCGACGAGCCGCTGGTCGGCCTCTTCTATCACATCGCGGCGGGCTTAACGCCCAAGACGGGCCAATTGAGCCGCAGCTTCGGCAAGGGTTCCGAAGGCGAAAAGCTCCAGAGAGCCCATATCCCAGCCGTCAAAGTGGCCGACGGAAGTCCGTTTGTCATCCCTGAGAACATGAAGGAGGTTATTCTCCGACTCGGGTATGGCCCGGATGGTCAACCCGTCGCGTTCGTGGTAATGCCGGCAGAGAAGGGCGGGGTCGGACAGGATTTGTATCTGCAACTGCTCAATCCTGCCCCCACCATCGACGACATCGAGTGGCTGCGCAAAGCGTCGCTGTGGGAACGCGAGAATTGGTGGAGCATTTCCCGGGTGAGATATTTCGATGACGAAATGGACTCGCAAAGGCGACTGCCCAATCCTCTGCGTCTTACTATCGGTAAAAAATCGGCAAAGACGTTAGATGGGCGGGAGGTGAATCTCGCCCCTGGGACGCCGATCACCTTGGGAGTAGGGGAGCGGCTCCGGCCGGTCGGAAAAGATGTCGTCAACGGCTTTGTCGATAGCGTCAAAGAGGTTGTCGTCGTGGTCAAGGCGCCGTTGGTCCCAAGACGGGACGCGCCGGCGTCCGAACCCGAATACGCCTTCCGGCTCTTCAGCACGGGCAAGACGGATTACGATGCTTTCATAAAGCAGCTCGAAGACCGGCAGATGAGGCTCGAAGACCGGCAGATGAGGCTCGGCGAGCGCAAAAGGGGAGCCGAGTCGGCAACTGGGCGGGCCGCGCAGCGTCCGCGCATCGAGGATGGGCCGGGCGCCCGGGGTGGGTCGTCTTCGGGGTGGGGAGTGGGTGAGCAGCCGCCTGCCGAGGAGGTCGTGGGCGGCGGTTGGCAGGTGTCGTATCGCAGTCCAAGGGATCTGACGCCAGCGCTTGACCTGGGGGCGGCGCCGCCGGGGATCACTGCACCGGTCGACTCCCCGGACCTGCCGGCAGGGTTGGATCTGCCAGCGCCGTTCGACCTGGGCTCGCCGCCGGAGAACCCCGCGCTGGTCGAGTCTCTGGTCGAACAGGATGATCCGGTAGGCGGCCGGGTCGAACAGCTGGACCCGCTGTCGGAGGTGGGCGGGCCGGCGGGAACTCGGCGGGCCCCGAAGCGTCCGCGCATCGGGGGTGGGTCGTCGTTGCCCGCAGGGGCGGGCGGGGCGGTCCCGGGTTCGAGCGAAACCATGATGGCCGGTGGTTTCGGCGGTGTCGCGCCGGACTTGCGGGAGGTGCCCGGCCAGACGTGGGAATTCGACCCCCCATCGTTCGCCGAGTCCTACCACATCACGGCGTCCCTGGATCCCAAGTCGAATTCTGGGCAGTTGGACGTAGGGTTCGCCGGCCGTCCGGCCTTCATTTCACCGACCATGGTGGTCGACGGAAGGTCGTTTTTCTTTCCTGCGGACATCGAGAGGGTTCGTGTCGAGCTCGGGTATGACATCTTTGGTCGACCCGCCGCAGTCGTGGAGCTACCGGCCGAAAATAGCCCTACCGGACGGGCGCTGTACCTGAAACTGGAGCCCGCCCCCACCGCAGGCGACATCGAGCAGCTGCGCGGGAAAAAGGCGCTGTGGAAACCGGATGATCAGTGGGATCTTTCCGACCCAGTAACGTTCGAAGACACAATGCAGTCGACCAAACGGATACCCTACCTGCCCCGACCCCTGAACCTCAGGTTTGGTTCGGAGAACATGACGTTCGGTGGGGGGGAGGTGAATGTCACCGTTGGGACGGATGTCACCGTTGGGACGGATGTCACCTTCCGGGTAGGGAAGTGGTCGCGGCGGGTCGGATCGGAATTCGTTACCGGCGTTTTCGTCGTGGTCAAGGCGCCGTTGGTCGACGGAACCGGACACGCCTACCAAATCTTCGACACGGGCAAGACGATCAATGAGTTCGCGGCGTTCATCGAAGATCTCCGAGACCGGCAGGAGAGGCGCAATATGCGCATCCTGCGAGCCGAGTGGGCACCTGAGCCGACCGGGCAGCGTCCGGGCGCCGGGGATGAGTCGGGTTCCGAGGATGGGTCGTTGCCTGGTGGTGCGGCGGCGTTTGTGTGGGGTCGTGTGGGGGGTGGTTCGTTCTCGGGTGGTGGGGAGGGTGTGTTGCCGTCGGGGTGGGCGGCGGGTGTGGAGCCGTCTGTGGAGGTGGCGAAGGGCGGTGGTTGGCGTGTGTCGTATCGGAGTTCGGCAAGTTTGCCTGCTTGGGACGAGATGACGCATGTGTTTACTGATCGGTTTACGTGGCTGGGTAAGGAGCCGTTGCGGTTGGTGCCGACGCCGGGGGAGGTTCGTCCTTTCCGGGTGGAGCATGCGGGGAAGGATGCGGGGGAGCGGGTCTTCGTCGATTATTGGTCGCATCGTGAGTCGGGGACGGTGGTGTTCCGTCTGCGTTTGGAGCCTGATGCGGATGTGACGAAGGATGCGATTCTGCGCACGTTGGGTGCTGTTGAGCAGTGGGTGGTGGAGACCAACCGGGCTGTGGGGGTTGGGGGTGGGCCGCGGGTCGAGGTGGTGTTCGATCCGGTGCCCCACAGGGATGTCCGGACGCGGGTGCGGCTCAGCCGTAAAGGTAGTGCTCTGCAGGAGAGCGAGGATGTGTGGGTCAGTGCTGATGGGTCGGCGGGTCGGGTCACGCAGGGCCGTTGGTTTGAGGGTCTTCCTCCTGGCTGGTATGGGCATGAGCTCAAGCATTACGCTGGGATTCCGCACCCTGATTCGCCCAATGCTTTCCTGAAAAGGACCGGGCCGGTCGGTGATGCTCGTCTCCACGAGCCTGGGTTCACGGACTGGGAGATCCGCGAGTTTCTGGCGGTGGAGGAGTCGTTTGTGGCTCCCACGTTGGCGCGGCCGGTTGGGTCGTCCGGGTCAGAGTCATCCGGGTCAGAGTCGTCCGGGTCAGAGTCGTCCGGGTCAGAGTCGTCCGGGTCGGAGTCTGAGTCATTGGACCTGTCGCCCGGTTCGTTGCCTGGCCGGCCGGCGGCGATGGAATGGGGCCCGGCCGGCTCTGACGCAGACGGGCAGCCGTCCGATCCAGCGGAAACTGACCCGTTTGGTGTTGACCCGGATATTTCTGCCCTGTGGGATAACCCGCCGGGGGAGGCAGACTTTTTCGATATGAGGACACCGGAGCCCGGCTCGGGGTGGTTGCCGCCGGGCTGGCAATCGGAAATGATCGAACAGTTGTCAGCCGTTGCGGCCGCTGACGAGGCGGCATTCCGGCAGTGGGCGGACGAGGTGTTCCACATCGATCCTGCGCTGCTCGGCCAGGGAAGGTCGCCGCACCTCGCCTTCTACAAGTCGGTGTTGAACGCCTACCCGGAACTGCTGGCGCAGGAGGGCGTCACCGACCTGCGTGGAGCGCGCGCGTGGGCGACCCGCCGACTGGCCGTCGACCTCGCCAGGGGTGATGAGTCGAAGTTCAGAGAGCTTCTGCCGTATCCGGAGAGCGTATCCCCGCAGCGCCGAAAGGCCCTGCACCGGCTCTGGCTCGGCAAGGTCGGGCACGCCTACGCCGACGGTCACGACATCTCGCATGTGATTCCCCATATCTTCGCCGGGGAGTTGGGCACGCCGATGCGGGTCCACCATCCATTCGGTGCCCCGTACGACATCGGCCCGCCGCCGGTTGCCGGTGTCACCCGGCAACCAGTCGTCTGGTTGAACGGCGCCTACATCATCGTCCAACCTCGTGACCCACACGATGACCGCATCGCCGCCCGCATCGCTGAGGGCTTCTCGCGGCCATCGGTGACCGACCAGGCCCAACAGGCCACCTTTGAGGAGGCACTCCGTCAGCTGCGGGAGGAAATCGACGAGGCGGAATCGAATCTGAATCCGACCGACATCTACGGGCTCATCCAGCAAGACACATTCCACCGCAAGCTTGCGCTCATCCGTCAACACCCCATCTCCCCCCGCAGTCAGGTCCAGGAACTCGCAGAAAACCTCCGATACCTCCGCAGGCTCTACCTCCGCAGCCACAACGTAGACGGCGGCTGGAAAGACCAGAACTCATGGCAACTCGAGGACCCAATCACCATCAGCTTCACCGCTTCCATCCTCAGCGGTGACTACCGACCAAGTTTGGTGGCCAGGCTGGGCGGCAACCCGGAACGTCTCTCCGTTGTAGACGACGTGGCCATCGCGGGCGATGTGGTCAATATGAGTCTCGGGAAGCTCAACGGAGTAGGCGTCGGTGTCGTCAAAATCCGGTACACCGTGGACGGCAGAACCGAACGCGCTATCTACCGAAAGGTCCCCCGCGAGTTCACTGACGACGAGCTGCGCGCCCTGAGGAAAAAGGTGCCCGGCCGGGAGTGGGAACTCGAAGACCGATGGTTCTCCGAGGACTTTTACCACATGGAGTTCCGTGTGGACAAAAAAAGGAGGCTGACCCGTTCCTTCGGACATGGTAAATTCACTATCCCGAATAACAAGATGGTCGACGGAAGTCCGTTCACCTTTCCGGCCGACCTGAAGGAGGTCATTCTCCGGCTCGGGTATGGCATGGATGATCAACCCTTCGGCGTCGTGATTATCCCGGCCGACAAGAACATGACCGGACGGACTCTGTACCTGGAAATGGACCCTGCCCCCACCGCGGACGACATCAAGGGGATGCGCAGTTATGCGCTGTGGGAACGAGATGGCCGTCGTTGGTTCCTTTTCAATGAAATATCTGCCAGTTCCGAAATGTGGTCGCGCAAAGTGTTGCCCGGCCTGAACATGAGAATCAATGGTTCGACCAAGACGTTCGATGGGAAGGAGGTGGATCTCTCTCAGGGCACGGAGGTCAAACTGCGGGTAGGATGGATGGAGACGTCCGGACCGGATGCCGGCGCAGGGGTTCTCTCCGAAAACCTTTTCGCCGTGGTCGGGGCGCCGTTGGTCCCAAGACCGGATTCGCCGGCGCCCGAACCCGAATACGTCTACCGGCTCATCGAAACAACCGTGCAAGGCAAAGAGGAATTCGATGCTCTCGCCGAAACGCTCAAGCATCGAGAGGAGCTGGCGCTGAGGCGGCGGGGTCTGCAGCCCGCACCAGACCCCCAGCCCTCGGAGCCAGCCCCCGATGCGCTGTCCGACCTGCCAGCGACGATGGAATGGTCCGGCCCGGCCGTTGACTTCTCGTTGCCGCTGGAGGGCTCCGTGCCGGTCGGGCCCTCGGACCTGCAGGGAGGCGTCACCTCCGCCGGCTTGGTCGACGTGGCCTCGGGTGGACTGCTGTCCGGTCCTGCGGGAGATTACGACCTGTCGGGAGATTACGATCTGTCCGGTTTTGACCCGGGGATTCTTGACGCGGGGGAGGGGTCGAATTCGGGGGCGGGGGCGTATCTGTCGACGTCGGCGCTTGGTTCGGGGTTGTCGCTGGAGGGCTCCGCACCGGTCGCGTCGGGCCCGCTGGCAGGGGTGTCATGGGTGGGCGGGGCGGACCCGGGGCCGAGTGGGGCGATGACGGCCGGTGGGTCCGGTGGTGTCGCGCCGGACTTGCAGCGGAGCGTGGACGCGGCGATCACCCAGTTGTCGGCCGGGGTAACCCGTGACCGGGCGACAGAATTCGAGCAGTGGGCGGACAAGGTCTTCAACATCGATTCTGCGCTGTTCCGCGGGGGGACGCACCTCGCCTTCTACAGGTCGGTGTTGAACACCTACCCGCAGCTGTTGGCGCAGTGGGGCGTCACGAGCGTGGATGGACTGCGCGCATGGGTGGTCCGTCAACTGGCCGACGACCTTGCCCGGGGTGAAGAGTCGACGTTTAGAAAGATTCTTCCGTATCCGGGGGACGTGTCCGAGCAGCGGCGGAAAGCCCTGGAACGGATCTGGCTCAGCACGATCGGAAACAACCAAACCTTGGATCGCGACGTCGCGCTTGTGCCTCTCCATGTGCTGGCCAAGGAGTTGGACCAGCCGATGCGGGTCCACCATCCGTTCGGGGCCCCGTACGACATCGGCCCGCCGTTGGTTCCCGGTGTCACCCCGCAACAGGTCCTTCGGTCGAAGGGCGCCTACGTCCTCGCCCAACCTCGTGACCCACACGATGACCGCATCGCCGCGGGCTTCTCCCGGCCCGACCCTGGCGAGCAGCGCCAACAGGCTGGGGTGTTTGAGGAGACACGTAGTCTGCTGCGAGCGGCAATCGCCAAGGCGGAGAAGAATCCCGACAACACCTACTCGCGCATCCGGCGAGACTCATTCCACCGCAACCTCGCGGCCATCCGTCAACCCCCCATCTCCCCCCGCAACCAGGTCCAGGAACTCGCCGAACAACTCCAATACCTCCGCGACCTCAACAACCAAGGCAGCGGCTGGAAAGACCAGCTCCCAGGGAACCTCGAAGACCCATTCACCATCCGCGTCCCCACCACCTCCGCGCGGCATGACATGGGCAGCGACATAAGGGAGCTAACCCGTCCGGACCCAGCGCTGCGCATCAAAGTGAGCGGCAAGGACATAGTTCTCGGACATCTCAGTGGACTCGTCGTCGTGGGTGATGTTGTCAATATCATTTTCGGGAAGGTCGGCGAAAAGGGCGTCGGGTTTATCGAAATCCCGTACACTGCGGACAGCGGCGCTGGAAGCATCATCTACCAACCGATCAACCGCGAGTTCACTGACCGCGAGCTGGCCAATCTGAAGCAAAAGGTGCGTGTGGCTTGGGAATTCTACCCCCCATGGATCTTCAGCGCTTCCTATAACATCACGACGCGTCTGTTGCAACCCCGGAGAGAATTGGGCATACGCCTCGGCGGGGAGGGCGGGGCAGGTCGGGTCCATGCCACCGCCCGTCAGGTCCGTATCCCACAGGTCGAGGTGGCCGACGGAAGAAGGTTTGTCTTTCCTGCGGACATAAGGGAGGTCCGCCTCGAACTCGCGTATGACATCTTTGGTCGACCCATCGCGGTCGTGATACTCGAAGAGAACCCTATCAAGCAAACCCTGTACCTGGAGTTGGTCAAGCCCGCCCCCACCGTGCCCGATATCGGTCGGCTGCTGCAGACCGGAAACGTGCTGTGGGAGCGAGAGGATCGGTGGCATCTTTACGACGCAATATCTATCGAAGACATAATGTTGGCGGATGGCCGAATGCCTAACCCCCTGCGTCTTAGGCTGGGCAATTCGGTCGACGTGATGGGTGGCGGGAAGGTGAATCTCGATAAGGGAACGCCGATTATCCTGAAGGTAGGGCAATTGCCGCGGCCGGTCGGATTGGATGTCGCCATCGACATTTTCGCCGTGGTCAAGGCGCCGTTGGTCCCAAGAGCGGATTCAGCCACCGAAGAGGGGGAACCACCCGATGTTGCGAGGCCCCGGTCGTCGGGGCCATCGCCGACCGCACCGCCGGTGCCCGAACCCGAATACGCCTTCCGGCTCGTGCTCGTGGGTCAGGACAAAGGCATCGGCGAGTTCGAGGCTATTAAAGCCCAGATCCAGGCGCGGCAGGAGCGCAAAAAGCGAGCCGAGACGGGAACTGGGCGGGCCCCGAAACGTCGGCGCACCCAGGGTGGGTTGCCTGGCAGCCCGGCCGCGTTTGTGTGGGGTCCTGGGAAGGGCTCGTTCTCGGCTGGTGTGGGCATGGGGGCCGTGTCGTCTTCGGGGTGGGCGGCGGGTGTGGAGCCGTCTGTGGAGGTGGCGAAGGGCGGTGGTTGGCGTGTGTCGTATCGGAGTTCGGCAAGTTTGCCTGCTTGGGACGAGATGACGCATGTGTTTACTGATCGGTTCACCTGGCTGGGTAAGGAGCCGTTGCGGTTGGTGCCGACGCCGGGGGAGGTTCGTCCTTTCCGGGTGGAGCATGCGGGGAAGGATGCGGGGGAGCGGGTCTTCGTCGATTATTGGTCGCATCGTGAGTCGGGGACGGTGGTGTTCCGTCTGCGTTTGGAGCCTGATGCGGATGTGACGAAGGATGCGATTCTGCGCACGTTGGGTGCTGTTGAGCAGTGGGTGGTGGAGACCAACCGGGCTGTGGGGGTTGGGGGTGGGCCGCGGGTCGAGGTGGTGTTCGATCCGGTGCCCCACAGGGATGTCCAGACGCGGGTGCGGCTCAGCCGTAAAGGTAGTGCCCTGCAGGAGAGCGAGGATGTGTGGGTCAGTGCTGATGGGTCGGCGGGTCGGGTCACGCAGGGCCGTTGGTTTGAGGGTCTTCCTCCTGGCTGGTATGGGCATGAGCTCAAGCATTACGCTGGGATTCCGCACCCTGATTCGCCCAATGCTTTCCTGAAGAGGACCGGGCCGGTCGGTGATGCTCGTCTCCACGAGCCTGGGTTCACGGACTGGGAGATCCGCGAGTTTCTGGCGGTGGAGGAGTCGTTTGTGGCTCCCACGTTGGCGCGGCCGGTTGGGTCGTCCGGGGCGGAGTCGTCCGGGTCAGAGTCAGAGTCTGAGTCAGAGTCTTTGGACCTGTCGCCCGGTTCGTTGCCTGGTCGGCCGGCGGCGATGGAATGGGGCCCCCAAGCCGGCTCCGTGGATGGCCCGGTCGACGCCGTGGATCTGGCCGGTGTGGACGGGGGTAGCGGCCCCGCGTCACCCGCGACGGGCAGCAGCATTGACGGCAAGGGCGGCGACGTGGAGGCGACGCCGGTCGGGAACCCGCCGGAGGTCGAACGGCTGACCCGGGAACTGGCCAGCATCCGGGACACGACCGCTGCCGTCGAGAGTGACCTCGCCGCAGCGCGGAGCGAGCTGTCCACCGCTCGGGAGGCCCTGGCGCGCCAGGTCGACGCCCGCGCGGCCGTGCCACCGGCGCGCGTGACGCAGACCCCGACCAGCGCCGATGAGACCCCGACCAGCGGCGATGAGACGCCTGCCAGCGGTAATGCCGCGCAAGTGGTGGAGCGTGCGGCGTGGGAGCGGCTCACCAGGGCCCAGGACCGGGTTGCTGAGCTGGAACGGCAGCGCGGGACAGTGGAACGGCGCGGGCACCAGTTGCTGGAGCGGGCCGTGCGGGTGGCTGACCGGAGGCGACAGGCGCTGGAGCAGGACGCCGCCACCCGGGAGGCGGACTGGCGGACGGCGGTACAGCAGTGGACGGACGGCCTGCAGGCGTTGCAGGCCGGCGGGGCAGCGGCGGCGGACCGCGCGACGGAGCGGATCCGGCAGCGGGACGCGGCGCGGGAGGCTGCCGAGCAGCTCGCGGCCCAGCGGGCCGGCGAGCGGGAGGTGGCCCGGCAGGAGTCAGCCACCCGGGCGGCGCAGCGTCTGGTGGCGAGTCAGGAGGCCCGCGAGCGGGCGGCGGCACGCGAACAGGCCCGGAGAGACGAGCAGGAGCGGTGGGACACGTGGCAGGGCGTACAGCGGGCGCTGGCGGTCCGGAACGCGGTACGCGATGTCGCGCAGGCGGAGGCTGACCGGCAGGAGCAACGGCGCCAGGAGCAGGAGGCGCGGGCCGCGGCGGATGAGGCGCAGCGACGGCTGGCGGATCAGGACCCCGGGCAGGAGCACCTGGCTGCGGAGCGGGAGCAGCAACGGCGCGCGGCCGCTGCGGCAGCGCAATGGCGCACCCGGGAGCGCGAGCTGGCCGCGGAGGCGGCGAAGATCCGGCAGGACGAGCAGCGCGCCGACGACCAGTTGGCCGAGCAGGCGCAGCGGCGGTGGGAGGAGGGCCGGCGGGAAGCCGAACTGGCGGAGGCCGATCGGGTACGGGCGGACGAGGACGCGCGGCGGCAGGAGGACGAGCGGCAGCGGGCCGACCTGCGGGCGGTCGAGGATGAACGTGAGCGGGTCGAGGCGGAGCGGCGGGACGCCGACAACGCGGAGCGGCAGGCGGAGACGTGGCGTCAGGCCGAGCTGGCGGACGCGGTCGACGCGGCGGCGCGTACGGCGGAACGGACCCGGTTGGAGCGGAACGTCGCACGCTCCCAGGGGCGCGCCCGGAATGCGGCGTCCGATGCGCGTACGGTCTGGGAGCGTGCGGTCGAGGAGCGGGATCAGGCCAACGCCACTGGGGCGGCGGCCAAGGGGAAGGGCAGGGAGCCCGAGCCGGCAACGCCGTGGTACTTCGCCGACGGTGCCCTCGGTGAGCTGAGCGTCTCGGCGGTGCGGCACCTGACGCCGCAGCAGGTGACGGAGACCGTTGCACAGTTGATGGACGACCTGCCGTCAGGGTGGCCCACCGGGGGAGCCGACGACATCGAGATGGGCACGACCGACCGGCTGGACCTGGGCACCGCCACGCAGGAGGCGGCCATCCGCGCGCGGGTGTCGGCGGCGCTGCACACGCTGCTGACGGCACCGGACCAGCGGGACTCCCGTGCCGTCGAGGAACACCGTGACCGCTGGGAGCAGGCGCTGTTCACTGGAGAGACGCTCAGTGCGGGCGGTCGGCTGGTGTGGATCCGTCCCGTGCCGCACGATCCGCGACCGGCGCCCGCCGGGAATGCCGGGGGCCCGCGGGTGTTCGGAGTCTCCTTCGGTTCGACCAAGGTCGGCAACGACACGTCCGTGTCCAGCGGGCGTAAGTCCGACGGTGGGCTGGAGGAAAGCTTCGACATCTCGACCGGGCGCGCGTCCAGGTTGATCGCGGGACTCCCCACGGTGTCGATCAAGGGCGATCGCCAACACGCGATGTCCCAGGAGACCCGGGTCATCTGGGGCCGGAAGATGTTCGTGACCGCGTCGACGTCGTTCACCAGTGGGGTGTCGTTCCAGGTCTTCGTGAACGGCGTCGAGTGGGGACGGCCGTCAATGCCGGCCGAGACCGGCCTCCTCGACATCTCCCTGCCGACCCTGTACGCCAACGGCAGTGCTGCGCCGAACCGGGCAGCTCAGCTCGCGCCGTCGCCACCCGAGCCGCCGGCGCGGTCGACGCCGCAGGCCCGCGACGTGCTCAACGCGATCGACCTGACCCCACTCGTGACCGGCTGGCACCAGGTATTGGCGGCCGCCATGCCGGCCGACACCGCGGCTGGCGTCGCCGCGAAGGTCACCCGCCAACTGCTCAACGAGCGGACGACCCGCAACCGTAGTCGGTGGATGCTGTCGAACGGGGACATGACGGACACGATCGACGAGCGGCTCACGGTCGGCAGGTTCCGCGGCTACGTCGCCACGAGGGCGGTCATGCGGGAGTTGCAGCTGGTGGAGATCACCGAGGGCGTCACGGTACGGGACGACCTCGGGGTGATCGCGACCTCCGGGGAGGAGGTGTCGGGTACGAGCGGCACCGGCCTCGCGGCGGACGCGGCACTTCTCGGACTGACCCACGCGGCGACCGACCCGAGTGGCCGGGAGGAGGCCGCCGACAAGACGACCGGTGCCCTCTCGTTCGGCTTCGGCGGCGAGTCCGAACGCGAGTCCGCGCTGGAGGTGGGCGGCAAGGTCCTGAACCACATGGTGCTGAACCGCAAGGAAGACCAGGCTCGTTACCGGGTGGTGTTCGACGTCACGTTGACCACGTATGGCGATTCCTCGGTGGTACCGGTGACCCGGCAGGTGGCCGGGGAGCTGGGCGTGCCGTTGAGCGAGGCGCAGCAGTTCGAGCGCAGCGTCTTCGGGGCGGTCTTCACCCCTGAATTCGGTGGGCCGGGCACCGGACGACCGCGGGCGCTGATCACGCGGGCCGTCGCGGCCCCCCCACCGGCTCCGGCATCGGCAGGCGACATCGGCAACTGGTTGTCGCCGCCGCTGCCCTGGGCGCCGCAGGCGCGGCATTCCTACGTGCCCCCCGCCGGCCCGGCCCCCCGGGAGCCGCTGGCGCTGGCCATGCGGCGCGGCCAGGGTCTGGGGATCGCGGCGAACATGCCCGGGGCAGAACAGGTCGCCGACCTGGTGCAGTCGGTGCTGCGACAGAAGTCGGGGCGCGTTGATATCGGCGCCGTGGCGCGCCGCACCATTCTGGCGAAGGTGGGTCGGGCCGCGATGGAGGCCGATCCGACGCGGACGCAGGCCGGAAAGAAGTTCACCGTGCGGGTCGGCCGCGAGCGGTACCAGGTCATGGTGACCGAGCACCGGAGGGAACTGCTGGACAGTCCGGAATACCCGATGACGGTCAATGCCCGCGCGTTGACCGGAGCCACCACGTCGGGTTCCCGGTCGACCGAGGGCAGCCTCAGCGGCCGGTTGGGTGGCCGGGTGTCGAATCCGGCGGGCAGCAGCGAGCAGTCCGACCAGAACGAGCAGGCGCCGGAGAGCGGGACGGAACACCAGGGGAGGGTGTTCTTCCCGCGGCTCGGCGTCACGGCGGAGCACGCACGAGCAAACGAGCACGAGCTCAGCCAGGTGGTACAGGAGTACCGCCGGACCGAGACCGACGGACACGTCGTCGACCATCGCTACCGCACGGTGTTCGAGGTCATGATCCGCGAGCAGACAGACAGCGGCTGGGGACCCCGCGAGACCTGGTTGATCGGTGCTGGAAGCGGCGGCGAGGTGGCGACCCACATCGCGGTACCGGTCGAGCATGTGCCGCGTGATCCGCGCACCGGCGAGGAGCGGGCCATTACGCAGGCGCAGCTCGACGGCGCGGGCGTGACCCGCTCGAACCCGCGACCCGAGGCCGCATGGGCACCGGCTGACCAACCGCCGCACCTGCCGTTGGACGTCCAGGGCAGCGCCGGGTTGTATGCGGCCTTCCGGCACGTACCCGAGCTGCCGGCCACCGCGGCGCGGCTGTACCAGCAGTTGAACGGCCTCTCCGACGAGTGGTTCAGCGAGCCGATGAACTGGCCCGACGCGATCTTCGATCTCGGCGCCAGCACGGAACTGGCCGGTGGGTTCCCGGAGGCGGTCGAGGAGCACGGGTGGGAGCTGCAACTGCCCGGCCACGACGGGTACCAGCAGGTCATCCGGATCCGGGAGCGGTTCTTCGCGGCGGGTCTGGCATACCAGTACAGCAGCGACGGCATCGACAGCGCGAACGGTGTCGAACTCGAGCAGTACCGGCAATCGGCGATCAGTCACGCCGCCGGGACGAGCAACGAGCTCAGCTTCGGCGGCAAGGCCGGTGTCGGGGGCCAGTATCTCAACCACGCAACGACCGCGAAGAAGGGCGACTCGGACAGCGGCGATTCGGACAGCGGCGACTCGGACAAGGCCCACGAGCGCGGCCGTTTCGGCGGCGGCCTCTACGTCGAGGGTGGGGTTTCGTTCGGCGGCTCGGACGGCAAGGACTACGGCGCCATCGACATCACCCGGGCCACCTACAACGACGTCGTCCACGCCTATCACGGCCGGGCGGTCTTCGAGGTCACCGCCCTGCGCACCAAGGACGGCGAGACCACGGCCACCGCTCCCGTCTATCTGGACGTCGACGACGCGGTGGATCTCCTGGCGACCGATCGTGCGGCCGAGGATCTGGGGCTGGACCGTCCCCGGACACCGACGCCGGACTCGGCGTCATCGCGCGAGATCATCGACCCTGAGCTGTTGCCCGCCGTGGGGCACCCCGAGCGGTTGCGGGCCAACGCCGTGCTGGACACGATCCTGCAACGGTTGCGGCAGCGTGGCCTGTTCGCCTCCGGCGAGGGTATCCCCGACCACCTGCGGCGCGCGCTGATGAAGCGGTTCTCCTCCCGCAACCTGGAGCCGCAGTACCTTCCGTTGTCTGGCCAGGGCGTGTACGGCTGGTTCCCGGTGCCCACGCCTTACCACACCACGCAATACCTGTGGGTGCGAGTCAGCGCCACCCCGTCTGCCGCGCCGTCCAGCGACCGCCCGCGAGAGCAGGTCAGCCTCACCCTGCGTGGCGAGACGCACGACGCCCAGTCCAACACGGACACCTCCGGATGGTCGTGGGGTGGGGAGGTCACCTTCTCCGGCCGTGGCGCCTGGAACGATCAGGGCAGAGTCCTCGGCGGGCATACTGACTACGGGCAGGAGAGCTCGGAGTCCAGTGAACGCGGCATGCAGTCCGAGTCCAAGGACATCTTCCGGACCGGACCCAAGAAGTCGCACGAGTTCGAGTACCCGTTGGACTTCACCATCGAGATGACGCTGACCACGGAACTGCCCCAAGCGGTCACGTTCATGCTTGATTCAGCGCGCAACGTGCTGTTCGGTGGCGCCTGGCTCGCCGGCCTCTGGCAGCCGCACCTGGAACGGTCGGTCCGCGACCTCTGGCACAACCTCCCCGGAATCGGCTGGCAGGAGCAGATTCAGGTCACTGGGGACGTCCGGCTCATCGTGCCGCGATACCTGACCCGGCCGACGGCCGAACAGCCGGGGAGCTGGCAGGGGCTGGCTCCGGCTCCGGCCCCGACCCTGACCGGCGCCGGCCGGCCGGTACCTCGATGGGTGGAGTCCGGCCCCACCCCGCCTCGGTTGAACAACGACCTGATCAATGACCGCAACGTCCATCCGTGGCGGCTGAACCGGGTGGCCCGGGAATTCGAGCGCTGGGCGGCGCTGACCACCCAACCGCCGCGGCTGCGTCAGGGCCTGGACCTGAGCACCGACGGCGCCTGGAAAGTACCTGGCGTGCACGATGGCAGCGATTTCGACCGCTTGATGGCGCACCACGCGTCCGAGATGATGCTGCGACCTCGCCTCGAGCCGCTGCTCGAACACCGCTACCAGGTTCCGGGCACCGGCATCACTCTCGGGCTGAACATCCGGCGGGCGGAGATCTATGTCGACAAGGACGGCCGCCCGCTGGCCTTCGAGCAGAAGGCCCGGCGGTACCAGCAGAACGAGTCGGGCCCGATCAACAAGGGCGACTCGTCCTCCGGCTGGGAGTTCTCGTTCGGCCCGCAGGGTGGCGCTCCCACCGGCAGCATCAAGAA
>NZ_VSFA01000132.1 GCF_008119785.1 Micromonospora sp. MP36
CACCAGCCCGTCGCCCCACAGCCCCTTCAGCAAGTACGGCAGGGTCGATGCCTCGTCCGGATTCCTGCCGATCAGCAGCTCCACACCGCCAGTCTCGCCCGCCCGAACCGACCCGATGACGGGATCACGCAACGCCGGTCGCCGGAGCCGCGAAAAGATGACGATGACCCGCCCTGCCGCAGGCATGGCATGACTCGGGGCATAGTCTCGTCATGACGAAGGGCGGCCGGATGTCATCGATCGACGAGTTGGTGCAGCGCAGCGGGACGCTAAAGCGTGAGCTGCTCGACTACGCGCGGAAGCCGCGCTTAGACCGCGCGTTCCGGCAGGAGATCAGAGCCCGGTTCGGGCGGGTCGTCGTCGTCGAAGACGAGGCGGAGCTGTCGAACTTCTTCGACTGGTTCATTCAGCAGCACCGCCTGCACGACGGACGCACCCTCGTCGACCTGTTCGTCGAAGCCCATCCTGAACTGCCCGACACCGAGCGCGAATTCCTCCTCGGCTGGCGCGACGTACGCGAAGGCGTCTTCGAGGTAACCGGACGCGATGGCCCTGTCCTGCACACCGTGAACCTCATCGACGATCTGCCCTACCGCATCCGCACCAACACCGACGAGTCGATTTTCGACCGGATGCCGCCCGGCTCATTCATCGGCAGCCGCATCGTGCCCGTTCACGGCGATTGGCTCCTCAGCGGCACCACCGCCCTCTACCCGGCCCAGGACCGGGCCGACGCCTACAGTTCGGCAGTCCGCCTCGCGGCCGAGCAGCCCGCACTCGTCTTCCACAACCCGCAGCGCCTCGCCCACGCGTGGGCTCTGCAACGCGCCCAGCACGCCGCGTTCGTCGCGCACTTCGGCAGCGACGAGGTCACCCTCGGCGTGGACGAACTTGACAAGGCCATGCGCCGGTACTGGGACACCTACTCCGGCGAACCCGGCACCGCCCCGCCGACCGACCTGGACTGGCTCGACGACGCGGTCGAAACCATCGGCGTGATCTACGACCAGCAGACCGGCCTCGGCATGTACGCGGACTATGCCCTTGCCCAGCAGGCCTTCGCTGACCCCGACCTCATGCGCCGCCGCCGACACAAGGAGACCGTTAAGGCATACCTCCACGACGACACCGTCGATCCGGTCCCGCTGCAGCGGCTCGCTGCCCGCCACCCCGACAACGCCGATCGCGTCCTACGAGCGGCCACCGGCAAACCCGCCTTCACTTGGCACGAACACGGTGAGCAACTACTGCGCAAACACAAGGCCGGCTGGTACGCCAGCAGCCATCTGCCCCGGCTCACCGTCCTCAGCGACCGCCTCGCCGCCCACATACGAGCCGGACTGCAGGAATAGAGCCCACCGGATGGCGGTGCCCGTACGAACGATGGGATCCCGGGAGCCCGGCCGCGAACACGCGGAACATCAAGTCCGCTGGAGCGGTTCGCATGCTGATACCTTCAAGCGCCGCCAGGGACTCGAACCCCGAACCCGCGGATTAAGAGTCCGCTGGCAGTCTTACTGACAGGTCGTCGTTGGCGGCGAGCAGAACCTAACCTCGGGATAACGCGCTGAAGGTCGGTCCAGCAGCGGTCAGATGATCATCGACCGTGCGGCCCTGGCGAATGGCAAGTGGCAGCTCGTCGCCGCCGTTTCGGGCATGGAGCTGGCGGGTGCATCGCTGTACACACGCCGCCCGTTCAGCTGGCGTACGTTGGCGCTCCGGCGCCGGAGCGCCAACGTACGCCAGCTCAGGCGTGGCGGCCGCGGCTCCGGGTGAGCAGCGGGGTCAGGTTGAGCAGCAGCCCGACCAGCGCGACGCCGGTGACGAGGTTGATGCCCGGGTGGAACTGGCCGAAGTCGCTCTCCTGGCCGGCACCCGGTGCGTTCGCCGCCACGAGCGCGGTCACCGCGGCGAGGACCAGCGCGGCGCCGACCTGACCGGAGGTCTGCACCAGGCCGGAGGCCAGCCCTTGCTCGGAATCGTCGATTCCGTCGGTGGCCTGCGCCATGATCGAGCTGAACCCGAACGCGAACCCGCCGCCGAGCAGCAGCATGGTGGGCAGGACCGTCACGAGGTAGTGCGGCGCGTCTCCGGCGGTCGCGAGGAACCAGACGTACCCGACGCTGAGCGAGGCCATGGCCGTGACGATGAGCCGCTGCGTGCCGTACCGGTCGATGAGTCGGCCCATGAACGGCGAGCTGAATGCGACCAGGAGCCCGGCGGGTAGCAGGGCCAGGGCCATCCGCAGCGGCGACCATGCCAGTACGTCCTGCAGGTAGATCGTCATCATGAACTGGAAGCTCAGGTATGAGCCGAACAGTGCGATCACGCTCAGGTTGGCCCGGACGATCGAGCCGATCTTCAGGATGTCGAGTCGGATCAGCGGGTGCCGCACCTTGGTTTCGGTGACGACGAAGCCGGCGAGCAGCGCGGCGGCGGCGATGATCGAGCCGATCGTGACCGGGTCGAGCCAGCCCCGGTCGGGTGCCGAGACCACCGTGTACACGGCGAGCAGCATGCCGGCGGTGAGGGTCACCGCGCCGATGAGGTCGTGGCCTCCTTCGGCGGCCGCCCTGTCCCGCGGGATCAGCGCCAAGCCGGCGAGCAGGGCTGCGACCGCGAGCGGGACGGGGATCAGGAACGTCCACCGCCAGCCGATACCGGTGAGCAGTCCGCCGAGGATGAGCCCGGAGGAGTACCCGCTGGCGCCGAAGACCGTGAAGATCGACAGCGCTCGGTTCCGGGCGGGGCCCGCTTGGAACGTGGTGGTCAGGATCGACATCGCGGTCGGTGCGGTGAACGCGGCGGCCAGGCCCTTGACGAACCGGGTGGCGATCAGCAGGGTGCCGTCGTCGACGAGTCCGCCGATCAGCGAGGCGACGGCGAAGACGGCGAGTGCGGCCAGGAAGACGCGGCGCCGCCCGAGCAGGTCCGCGGTACGGCCGCCGAGCAGAAGCAGCCCGCCGTAGCCGAGGATGTAGCCGTTGATGATCCACTGCAGCGAGGTGGTCGTCAGGCCGAGTTCGGTACCGATGGACGGCAGGGCCACGCCGACCATCGAGACGTCGAGCCCGTCAAGGAAGAGCACGGTGCACAACACCGCGAGAACTCCCCAGAGCCGAGGGGTCCAGTGCTGTCCGGCCGGTGTGGTCGTGGGGACCGTCGCGGTCGTGCCGACCGCGGGGGAGGTTTCGACGATAGTCACGACGGGGAACACTAGATGCACGTGCATTAGATGTCCACGCACTATGTTCCCAAGCACATAATGCAGGTGCATAAGGCCCGCCTGACGAGTAGGATGCCCGGCATGATGTCCGAAACCGGCCTCATCGAACGCTGGCATACGCTGCTGACCTGCTACAACGAGGTCGCCTGCCACCTGGAGCGCGCACTGCAGGACGGGCACGGACTCACCATGAGCGAATTCGAGACGCTCGACCGGCTGATCTCGGCCGACTGTGACAAGCGCCGCATGCAAGACCTCGCGGCCGACATGTACCTCAGCCAGAGCGCGCTGTCCCGCACAGTCGCCCGCCTCGAGAAGAGCGGCCTGGTCGCGCGGGCGCTGTGCGAGGCCGACCGCCGCGGCGTTTTCGTCACGGTCACCGAAGCCGGGCGGCACGTCCACACCGAGGCGCGCAGAACGCACCTCGCGGTGCTCGCCGAGCACCTGACCCCCGAGCCCGCTCACGCCTGAGCCGACCGACCTACCGTCGTCCACGCTCATCGCGCCGGTGCCCGCATCGCACGGGCAGCGGGTGACGGTCGCGCGAACCTGTCTTCCGCGGCTTCGTTGGACTTCGGCCGCGGCCGCTCCTGATCGGGCGCCGTGATCTCTGCCCCACCGAGGCGGTCGCACGATCTTCCGGAGCGGTGTCGGACGGGAATGCTGGTCAGCCGTTTGGGTACGAGTGCCACATGGCTGTCAATCCGATCCAGTTGCAGAAGTTCCTCCGCGGCGTCGACTACCCGGCGGACAAGGACACGCTCGTGGAGCGCGCGCGGGCCAACGGCGCCGACGACAGGGTCCTCGACACACTCCGCCGGCTGAGGGCGGATAGCTTCAACTCGCCGAACGACGTCAGCGAGGTACTGGGCAGCGAACGCTGACACGCCGCCGAGCCGGCCCGTGCGCTCACCGACCTGCGGTCACCGCAGCACCCTGCCCTCGCGGTGCCGCTGCACATGGCCGCAGCCGAAGGCGTCCGCCGACTCCGGGAGGAGCGAGTTGCAGGCGTCGACCGGTACGTCCCGCGCACGCCCGGCAGCGCCGCCGCGCTGCCTGCGGTAGAAGTGCGCACTTGACCTTGGCTTAGATTCCGCCTGGCATCGTCGATCTTCGCCTACCTGTTCGCCCGCAGCCAGCGGCGATGGGTGGCCGCGGCGATGCCGTGGACCAGCCGGGCCAGGTCCGCTGCTCCCCCAGCGTCGTCGGCGCGGCGCACCGTCGTGCGGATCGGCGCGACCTCGTCGAGTTCGACGCTCTCGCGCAGCAGCACGAACTGGAACACCACCCCGGCCAAACGAGCGTTGCCGTCGCCGTACGGGTGGAAGAAGGCGACGTCGAGGTAGGCCCGGGCCGTCACCGGTGTTTCCCGGTCGGCGGCCTCTGCCACAGAGGCGAACCGTTGCTCGGTGTCGGCGTGCAGCCCGTACCGTTCCCGACCGCTCTTCGCGTGCGCCGGTGCCCGGCGGAACGCCGCGACGGGGACACCACGGATGATCCGATTCCAGCGGGCCAGTAGGCCCGAGGTGAGGTCGGTGCCGGCGGCGGCTTCGAGCCGCACGTCGTCGTACGCGGCCAGGAACCGGCCCAGCCGTTGCGGGTCACGCCCGGCGGATTTGCGGGCGAAACCGACGAAGCCGTCACGAATCGCCGACACCGGCGCCTTCAGGTGCGGGACGACATCCCGCCAGCCGACGGTATCCCGCAACCGCTGCCACACCGCCAATTGATCAGGAGTGGTCATCGGCCACCCGCCGGGCCAGGCCCTCGGCTACCGACTCCCCGACCGCTCTCGGCGGCTCCACCCAACTGTCGAAGCGGCGACCGCGTGTTCGAGCAGTTCCTCCCGGCGGGTGGACTCGATGCCGACCGAGTCGAGAAACCAGCCGAGCACGGTCATGCAGCAGCCATACCAGCCGGACTCGTACTGCGTGCGGTCACCGACCGCAGTCACCAGGTGAGCAACCGCGCGCTCCCATCCGTCCAAGTCATCGGCGGGAAGCGGCAGGAACCGGTCGAACTGAGTTCCCCCGCTCTGATGGAGCGGTTGAAGCACGAAGCTGGGCGCGGCAGCCCTCTCTGGCGGTCAAACCCTTCAGCCACCGGGAGATGCGTCTTATCCGTGGACGGCGCGGCGACGTGGTACGACTGCTTCAGCGACAAGCCGACGAAGCGGGCGGGCCGGTGACGACGAACAGAGTGGCCAATCTGCTGCGCAAGCGTGGGAGCCCGCAGCGGCCGACCTTCCTGGAACTGTTCTTCGATCTGGTCTACGTCTTCGCGCTCACCCGGATCGTGAACGAGTTGGTGCTGGACTACACCACCGGCCACATCGCCGAGACGTTGACCACTACCCTTTCGGAAAACGGCGAGACCCTGCTGCTGTTCCTGGCCATCTGGTGGATCTGGACCCAGACGGCGTGGATGACCAGCCGATTCGACCCGTTGCACCCGGCGATCCAAATCGTTGTCCTCGCGACAATGCTCGGGAGCCTGTTCCTGGCGGTCGCGATATCCGGAGCTCTCGCCGAGACCGGCCTGCTCTTCGCGAGCACGTACGTTGCGATCCAGGTGGGCCGCACCCTCTTCTTCGCACTCACCATGCGGAGCCACGAGCTGCGCCGCATCAACATGCTGGCGCTCGTCTGGTTCGGCGCGTCGGCCGTACCGTGGCTCACCGGAGCTTTCGCACCAGAGCTGACGCGCAATTTGCTGTGGCTGCTGGCCTTGGCGATCGACTACCTAGGGGGCACACTCGGCTGGCCGGTACCACGGCTGGGGCGCTCACAGGTATCCCCGTGGGCCGTCGCGGGCGAGCACCTGGCCGAACGCTACTGGCAGTTCGTCATCGTCGCGCTTGGGGAGACGATCCTGACCACCGGATCGACTCTTCTACACGGTCCAATCGTGGCTGAACGAATATTGGCCCTTGTACTGTCGTTCGTCACCACGGTGTTGCTGTGGCGGATCTACTTCTACCGAGCCGGCCAGATCTTGGGCGAGGCCATCGCGGCATCCGCCAATCCCGGCCGACTCGGCCGGTCGGCCGAACTCTCCCACCTGCTCATGGTGGCCGGCATCGTCGCCACCTCAGCCGGTTCCGAACTCACCCTCACCGATCCATCCGGACACGCCAAACCGGCCTGGGTCGGCGCCATCCTCGGCGGACCCGCGCTCTACCTCGCCGGGCGCGCAGTATTCGAACACGTGGCCTTCGCCCGCGTGTCCCGGCCACGACCGATCGGGATCCTCGTCCTCGCGGCCCTAGCGCCGGTGATGGTCGGCCTGCCGCCACTCGGGGTCGCCGCAGCAGCTGCCGCCGTCCTGCTCGGCGTCGCCGTCTTGGACACGATCCGAGCCCACGGACGCCCACTGGAGCAGGCCTCGCCGCCCCGCTGACGCGTGCCCGTTGCCCCACCAAATCAGAGCCGATCTGGAGCAAACTCGTCTGATCGGAGATCACCGTGCCGACGGCCCGGTTGCCGGTGACGGAAGCGATGGGCCTTCTCGGTGCGGTCGGTCAAGACAGGATCTCGACGTACCCGTCGGTCCCGTGCACGCGGATCCGCTGCCCGTCCCGGATAAGCCGGGTGGCATCCACCACACCGACGACGGCAGGCAAGCCGTACTCCCGGGCGATCACTGCGCCATGGGTCATCAGGCCGCCCACCTCCGTCACCAGGCCTGCGATCGCGACGAACAAGGGCGACCAACTGGGATCGGTGTAGGCCGTGACCAGGATGTCGCCCGCCTCGAGATCGGCCTGCGCCATGTCGAGAATGACGCGGGCCCTCCCCTCGATGGTCCCAGCGGAAACCGGTAAGCCGATCAGGGCACCAGCTGGCACGTCGTCGCGCCGGTACGCGCCGGCGACGGCCTCGCCGTCAGATGTGAGCACCCGGGGCGGCGTGAGCGCGTGGTACGACCGGAACGCGTCCTTGCGCTGCTGGATCAGCTGGTCATCCACTCGGTTCGAGCGCACGGCGTCGTGGAGCTCCTGGAACGTGAGGTAGAAGATGTCTTCCTTCTCAGCGAGCACGTTGGCCTGCACGAGGCGCTCAGCCTCTTCCAGCAAGGCCTGCTTGTAGACGAAGTAGCGGCTGACGATGCCGTACTTCGGGTACTCCCGGTAGCCGATGAAGGTCCGGACCCGGTCGATCATCCGCTTGGCCTCGTCGGCTTTCTGCTCCCCGTCCGGCAGGGCCCGCAAGCGTGAGAGCACCTCCTGTTCCTTCTTCTGCGCCTCCTGCCGCCCTTGCTCGAAGCGCCGCCCGGCGGCGCCCGGCTCGAAGTTCCTGACGTGGTCGAGGATCACGGGCACGAGCGTGGTGGGGCGCTCGCGCCAACGCGGCCTCGTGATGTCGATCTCGCCGATGCAGCGCATGCCGTACCGGTCGAGGTAGGCCTCGATGGCGTCACGCGCTTCGGTGCCGCCCGCGAGCTTCGGCAGCTCGTCCAGGAAGCCCTCATCCTCGACGCCCTGCAGGAACGCCACCACCTCCGGGTGCGGACGGATCACGTCGGCGACGTCGAGCAGCGCCAGTCCCATCTCCGAGGTGACGTTGTTGGGGGCCGACAGGGTGAGCGTATCGGCCGCGTTCTTCTCGCCCAGCCACTCCTGCAGCTGGTCGTTGAGCCACCAGGTGGCCTCCATCCCCGCCATGATCGCCTGCATGCTCAGCGGATCGCTGAGGACTCGCTTGTGCTCCTGGAACGCCTCCAGCAGGAAGTCGAACAGCGCCGGTCCCGACTTCGTCCGAATGTCACGCCGCAGGGCGGCGATGGACGCCTGGCTGCGCTCGATCAGCTCGGTGACGATGGCCGGATCGTTCTCGATCGGGGCGGGCGCGCCGCTGGCCGGCGGCCCGCCGGTACCCGCGTCCGGCAGCGACGGGACGAAGTCGTCGCGGTCGAGGACGGTCTCCAACGCGTCCCTGGTCAGCGGATCGGATCTCCCCGCCATCTCCAGGAAACCGGCGCGGCTCGCGGGCGAGGCCAGGACCCGGGTGGCGTCGACGAACAGCCTCCCGCCGGCCTCGTGCATCGGCGCCATAGCTGTCAACTGCCACACCGAGACGCCCAGTGGCTTCATCGGGTCGGTCATCATCTGTTGGTGGCCGACTGAGAGGTAGACGCGGTTCCCGGCGTCGCCGGCCGAGGGGATGGGGAACAGCGTGGTGATCGGCCGGCTCTGGACGATCTGGAAGTCTTCGCCGACCAGGCACCATTCGATGTCCTGCGGGCGGCCGAAGTGCGTTTCGATCCGCCGGCCGAGCTGCACGAGCCGCACGACCTGCGCGTCCGTCAGCGCCGGCTGCTCCTGCCGCTGCGGGTCGATCGCCACTTCCTCGGTACCGCCAGCCGGCAGGGCGTGAACGCAAAGCTGCTTGGCGGCGATCGCCTTGGCGACGATTTCGCCGTCGCGCACCTTGAAGGTGTCCGGGTTCACCAGGCCGGAGACGAGGGCCTCGCCGAGGCCGAAGCTGGCGTCCACGGTGGCGACCTTCCGGTTGCCTGTGACGGGGTCGGCGGTGAACAGGATGCCGGCCGCATGCGGGAAGACCATCTGCTGTACGACCACGGCCATGTGGACCGTACGGTGGTCGATGCCGTTCCGCTGGCGGTAGGTCACGGCCCGCTCGGTGAACAGCGACGCCCAGCACCGGCTGACGTGCTCAAGGATCGCCGCCGGTCCCACGACGTTGAGGTACGTGTCCTGCTGGCCGGCGAAGGAGGCCGTCGGCAGGTCCTCTGCCGTCGCGCTGGATCGGACGGCGTAGGCGGCGTGCTCGCCGAGCTGGGCGAGCGCGCGGGTGATCGCCGCCACGAGATCGCCCGGGATGGCGGTCCCTTCGATCGTCCGGCGGATCTCCGCGCTGAGCGTGCGGATCGCCTCCCGGTCGTCCGGGTTCAGGCGCGACAGCTGATCGAGCCGATCGTCGATCGACGGCGCTTCCGCCATGATCCGCCGGAAGGCGTCCGTCGTCACGCAGAAGCCAGCCGGCACGCGGATGCCTTCGATCCGCGACAGCCCGCCCAGGTGCGCGCCCTTGCCGCCAACGACCGCGACCTGCATCTCGTCAACATCTTGGAGATCCAACACGTACTGCTCGATCATTTGCGATACCTCCGAAGCACGCACGTCGTGCCCCCCGTTTCCGCAGGTTGTGGCCTCGGCCGACGATTCTGCGCCACAACACCGGTCTTGCCGCAAGCCCCCCGGTGCGCTATACGTTAAGAGTGGCAAGGAGAGACCTCCTTGCCTTTGCCTTTTGCCGTCCGCTGGAACTGACAAGCTCCTCGCGACGCAGCGGTACGCCACGTACGGCGGTACGCAGGCGGATGTCCCATCGGCCTACGGATGCAGCCGCGGAACCAGAAGTTTCTTTCCCTCGTCGGCAAGGCCCGAGCGCCGTCATCTCCCGGAGGTCGTTGCGCCACGCGAGCGCTGGGCCAAGCCCGCCAAACGGACGCCGTGGCTCAAATCCTGGCGGCACCCAAGCGAACGGCGCGGCGCCGCCCCGCCCAGATCGTGGCCCCGCGCCGTGGCATGGCGCACCGTACCTGACGCAGTCGGACGACAGTGGCTGGCGGACGCGGGGCCGGCGGCAGATCAGCATGGCCGCGCCTCGCGGATGAGGCAAATCGCGCGAAGCGCGGCCAGAGCGGATGTGGCTTTTCGACGGAGAGCGGCCACGACTACGGTGCTGCTGTGGCGGTGTGGGAGCTCTGGCGGCAGGACGACAACGGCAACCGGGTCCGGATGCGCACCTTTGCTGACCGGGTTGAGGCGCTGGCTAAGGCCCTGGCACTGGAGTCTGGTGTGGCGCATAAGCAGACCTACTGGGTCGACGGGCCACCCGGGCCGGTCTGCCGCACAAACCGCGACCTTTACCGACGCCTTGTCCAGGAAGGCGAACACATGAACGCCGCCACGCGCAGTTTGGACGTGTTCCTGCGTGCGTGGTGGCGAGTTGCCCAGCCGCTGTCGGGTCGAGTCTCCCTGGACCTGGATACGGTTGCCGCGATGGTCGTGGCGGCGGGCATGGTCGAGCCGGCGCCACTGCGGGCCTCGTGGCGTTCCGCCTCGTTTCGCTACACGGACGAGCCGACGTCGTACGCCGACTGGGAAGCCATCGTGCTGTCTCAGATCGCGGACCTGGCCGACTTCGCCGATCAGGGACCGCTGGACGAGTACGCCCGGCTCGGCATCAACGCACCCCGCCCGGCAGGATGTGTGCGAGCCACGGACCTCCGCTGGTACAACTTCGATCCGCAGGCGTACCTGGAATGCGGGATGGCCGGAGCACTGGGCGGCTGGAGCGAAGACGACGGCCGACGGAAACCAGTTCCTGGCCCCGTCGTGCCGTTGGGGAACGAACCGGAGCCGGGCGAGCACACCATCGGCTCCCTCGGCTGGGCCAATCTCGCGGAGCTGGCCCGGTGCGGGCAGGAGTACGAGTAGCACACCGCGGCCGAACTCAGCCCGACGGACCGTTTGCATCGCTTGCGGCAGATTCGGCTGGTGCTCGTTGGTGTTGATCAGCCCGATGTGAAGTCCCACCCGAAGGAGGACCGTCATGGCAGGGACCCGGCAGATCCTGTTCATCCAGGGCGGCGGCGCGGGCGCGCACGACGAATGGGACGACAAGCTTTTCGACAGCCTGAGGCGGGAGCTCGGGGACGGGTACGAGGTCCACTACCCGCGCATGCCCGACGAGGACAATCCGAGCTACGCCAGGTGGAGCGCGGCCATCCGGCGTGAGATGAACGCCTTGGACGACGGCGCGGTCGTCGCCGGCCATTCGGTGGGCGGGACGATCCTCATCAACGCGCTCGCCAAGCGGCCACCGGAGCCGGAGCTCAGGGCGATCGTGTTGATCGCCGCTCCGTTCGTCGGTGCGGGCGGCTGGCCCGGCGACGAGTTCGAGCTGCCACACGACCTGGGCGCGAGGCTGCCGCAAGGCGTGCCGGTGCATGTGTTCCATGGACTCCAGGACGAAACCGCCCCACCGTCGCATGCCGACCTGTACGCCCGCGCCATCCCGCATGCACAGCTGCACCGGCTGCCCGGGCGCGATCACCAGCTGGACAATGACCTGAGCGAGGTGGCGAAGACGATTAGGCCTGACGACCTCGGACCCGTCACCCCGGGATAGCACACAGCCCAGACCCTCTGATCGACAGCCACGGCTTCGGCGCTCGAGCTTCCTGCACACGAGGTCACGCTGCTGCCGCAACGCCGCCTAACCAGCGGGCCGCCACCGAAATCCACGGAACTCGGGTCAACCTCGGCGCGAGGAGTGCCCCGGAGAACGGCAACCCGGGCAGCGCACGAACAACCAGTACCGCCGAGGCCGCGGCGTGGGATCACGGTTACCGCATGGCGCTGGCCAGGACCGCGGTCACGACCCTGCGGACGGCTCCAGGCTCTGGCGAACTGCCCTTCCGCTCGGTGAACAGCAGGTGCGCGGCGCCGATCAGGGTAGGCGCGAGCGTGTCGACGTCGGCGTCGGACGCGATCCGGCCGTGCTCGCGCTCGGCCGTCAGGTACCCAGCGATCATGGCCGCGCCCTCGCCGACGAGCGGGAGTCGGGCGGTGCCGGCCCTGCGCAGCCGCGTACGCAGTTCGTCGCGGGCGATGACGAGGACAACGATCGCGACCATGACCGGCTCGAAGAGGGTCATCAGGGCGCGGGTCAGGTTGTCGGTGACGGTACCGGTCCCGGCCGCGTTCTGCAGGGCGGTGGCCTGAGCCTCGACGTGAGCAATGCGGTCCAGCACGAGCTCGGCGAGGAAGGCGTCGAAGTCAGCGAAGTGTCGATGCAGGACTCCCTTGGCGACGCCCGCCTCCGTGGCGACCGCTCGGCTGGTCAGGCCGGTGACGCCGTCCCGGACCAGCACCCGCACGGCGGCGTCGAAGAGTTGTCGGCGTGGGTCCTGCAGTGCTACGCCGGTCGGCAACGTGGCACCCCTTCCTTCACTGAGCGCGATTGCCGTAGTGGGCAAGCGCCCACTAGAGTGGGCGAATGGTCACTATACCGCCCCCACCCAGGCCGGAACCGCACCTGCACCGTCGCATGGCGGAGTCGTTCGGGATCGACCCCGAACGGTACGACCGGAACCGGCCCCCGTACCCCGACGCCATGATCGAGCGAATCGTGGCCGCCAGTCCTGGCACCGACTTCCTCGACGTCGGCTGCGGCACCGGCATCGAAGCCCGCCAGTTCCTCGCCGCCGGCTGCGCGGTGCTCGGTGTCGAAACCGACCCGCGGATGGCCGACTTCGCGCGGACGACCGGCCTTGAGGTCGAGGTCGCGACCTTCGAGGCGTGGGAGCCGGCCGGGCGCACCTTCGACGCGGTCGTCTCCGGTACGGCCTGGCACTGGGTCGACCCGGTCGCGGGCGCGGCGAAGGCGGCACGGATCCTGCGGCCGGGCGGCGTGCTGGCACCGTTCGGGCACGTGTACCAGCTTCCGCCCACCGTGGCGGAGGCCCTCGCTGCGGCGTACCGCCGCGTGGCCCCTGACTCGCCGATCAACCTCAGCGGATGGCCGGGGGGCTCGATGCTGGACGGGTACCAGGCGCTGTACGCCAGGGCCGCGGACGGGATCCGCCAGGCGGGCGGATTCGGCGAGCCCGAGCTGTGGCGGTACGACTGGGAGCACTCGTACACCCGCGACGAGCTCTTGGATCTGGTGCAGACCTCGGGCGGCCTCAGCAGTCTGCCGCCCGACCAGGTAGCGGAGGTGCTGGCGGCCGTGGGCACGGCGGCCGCCGAACTGGGTGGATCCGTCACGCTGCCGTACGCCACCTGGGGCCTCACCGCGACCCGGACCGACATCCAGCCCTAAAGCATGTGGCCGCCGAACGACTGCGGATCCACCAGATCACGTTCAAACAACGCCCACGGGAACGCCTGCCGGATAATCCCGCCGCACAGTACGTACGGGGGGATTGACGAACTCGCGTAGGCCGACGAGTTCCCCGTCCGTATCCGCCAGTGAAGGGCATCTCCAGCGAGTCAGGGCTACCGAATATCCGGAGGCGTACGCCGGCTACCCCTGCAAGACTTCCGCCGTGATCGCTGCGGATACTCTTCAAGCATGGGTGAAGGACAGCTACGGGATCGAACTGGACAACCTCACCCCCGTAGCCACGGGCACCGACCGCGACGCCAGCCGATGGCGCGGTGAACACCAAGGGACAGCATTCGCCGTAAAGGTCAGCCGCTCCGCTCCGGGGTCAGCCATCGCCCTGACTGCCCACCTCGCCGATCACGAAACGCCTGGCATCCTCGGTCCCATACGCACCCACACCGGCGAAACCTGTGCCGTACGCAGCACTCTCACCTGCTCGCTCATGCCATGGATTGACGGCCGCCGCCCCATCGAGAACGGGGTGGGACTGCAGCACTGGAAGCAACTGGGGCTTCGGTGTAGCCCTTGTCCACGCCCACCGTCGCCTCGAAGCCAAACGGCGACATCGACGGGGAACTGGACATCCTGCAAGCACTACGCCAGGACACCGCACCCACGGTGCCCGCCAGCGCGTAGCGGGCGGCAGCCGGATCGGCGTGGGACGCCAAGGCCCGCGCGCCGACGGAGCGCAACCACGCCGAAAAGCAGTAGATCGGGTACCGGCGTCGTGCCACCATCCGCCAGTGACTCCTGAAAACGATCAACGGGCCCAGCCCTCCGCCGACACGCCGCTGGTCCGGTTCGTCGAACTGCCCCCCACCGCGATGAAGGCCCTGGCCGACGCTGACCTCTCCACCGCCAGCGCCGAGGCCGGGATCGCCCTCACCGACTACTTCGTAACCGACGAGGCCCGCTGGCTGTGGCGGCTGCGCCTCAGCCAGATCGCCGCCGACCCGGCGACCGCCGTGTGGTTCGCCCGGGCAGCGGTCAACGGTGCTGACGAGGTCGTCGGGCACGCCGGATTCCACGGACCACCCAACGAGGCCGGCACGGCGGAGATCGCCTACTCCGTCGACCCCACCTTCCGCCGCCGCGGCTACGCCCGGGCCATGCTGCACGCGCTGCTGCACCGCGCCGCAGCCGAACCCACCGTCCAGACCGTCCGCGCGACCATCAGCCCCGACAACGTGGCGTCCCTCGCCACCATCGCCGGACTCGGCTTCGTCTACGTCGGCGAGCAGTGGGACGACGAAGACGGCCGCGAACTCATCTTCGAGATCCCCGCCGACGGCCACCCGGGCACCTGACCCCGGCCCTGCGCTACGACCGGCCGGCACCACCCGCCGGCGCACGCCGGGCGACGACCGCCCGGCGGTCGTCGCCCCGCGCCGCCGTCCCCGCCCGCGGCGCTCAGGGCTGCCACATGCCGCCACCCCTCACACGGACGTGACCGCGGGACGCCAGCAAGACGTACAGACAACCGCCGAGCCCGTCACGAGCATGGCCACGACTGCCTAATCAAGATTTCTCATCCACAACTCTTGACTATTGCTCAAGTTAATGGCCTCGAGACCGTACGGTAGCCGGCGTGCCTGTTACGGCCTACAAAGGCGCTGCCGGTTCGTAGGGGAAGGCGACATCGACGCAGTATTCGTCATCGGCGGCGTCGGCCCAGTTCGGCTGATAGACCTCCCGCGCTGATGCGCTCAGCACTTGGTCGTGCTCCCGAAGCCAGTGGCCGATCGCATCGTAGGCGCGCAGGATCGTCGGGTAGGTCGCCTGCGCTTTCGTGAGCGACATGTACGCCTGCCGGTGTGCTCGCTCGATCCGGACCCCGACGAGCCCGTCGGGCTGCACTGGGTCCCTCGTCGGGACACACACCTCGACGGGTCCGTTGGAGTCCTCGGTGACCAGCCCGTGGTACGCGACGAACACCGGCCCGGACAGCGTGCCGCCGGCAGCGGTGAGGTGGTCGAACAGTAACTGTGTGGTTTCGGGCAGAACGCGCGGCAGCCGGTCGGCGGTCACGTGCCGCTGGACGAAGATCACCTTTTGGGTTGGGACGTCCCGATGATGGACCTCGTAGGCCGCCATGGGAAGTCCTTGATCGCCGAGTAGCTCCAGCAGGTGGCTTACCAGCGGCCGGCGGGCGGCGTGCTTGGTCTCGGCGTCACGCCAGTACGACTCCACCTTGCCGACCGCTGGCGGACCGGAAACGCTGAGGACGTCGGCGATGTCCGCCAGAGGCATGCCGATCGCGCGGAGCAGAGTGACACGGCGAGCGCGGTCAAGCTCCGCGGGGCCGTAGTAGCGGTAGCCGGTGCGGGCGTCGATGTGAGCCGGGTTCAACAGTTTCCGCTGCTCGTAGAGGCGTAACGCCTTCGGGCTCAGTCGTGACTGAATCAGGAACTGACCGCTGGTCAACCACCGTGGCATACCGGGGAGTCTGTCCCCTGTCCCTGGGGCGAGGTCAAACCGAACCATGCAGTGGAGCACCCGCAACCGGTCCGACCAACTGGCAACCAACCGGATCCGGCGGGT
>NZ_VSFA01000133.1 GCF_008119785.1 Micromonospora sp. MP36
ATCTCGAACGCCGCCGGCATCGTCTCGATCAGCACGGTCGCGCGGATCGTGCCGTGGGCGATGCCGAGCCGCTGCTGGGCGAAGGTGAACACCTCGTTCCACAGCCGCGCCTCGAGATGGCTTTCCATCTTCGGCAGATAGAAGTACGGCCCGCTGCCGCGGCGCAGGAGTTCCGCGGCGTTGTGGAAGAAGTACAGGCCGAAGTCGACCAGGGCGCCCACGGCCGGTCGGCCGTCCACCAGCAGGTGGGGCTCGTCGAAGTGCCAGCCGCGCGGGCGCACCACGATCGTTGCGAGTCGGACGTCCTGGCGCAGCGTGTACTCCCGACCGTCCGCGGCGGTGAAGGCGATGGTCCGGCGCACCGCGTCGTGGAGGTTGGCCTGCCCGCCCACGACGTTGCCCCAGTGCGGAGTGTTCGCGTCCTCAAGGTCGGCCAGCCAGACGCGGGCGCCGGAGTTCAGGGCGTTGATGGTCATCTTGCGCTCTGTGGGGCCGGTGATCTCCACCCGGCGGTCCCGCAGGTCGTCGGGGGCCGGGGCGACCGACCACGCCACCTCGCGGACCTCCCGCGTCTCCGGCAGGAAGTCGAACCGGTGGCTGCGGGCCACCTCCGCCCGGCGCCGGCGGCGCAGGTCGAGCAGCTCGTCACGGCGGGCGCCGAACCGCTCCTGCAGTTCGGCGACGAAGGCCAGTGCCTCGGGGGTGAGAATCTCCTCGCCGCGCGGCACGGGGCCGCCGGTCACCTCGATCTCGGGCATCCGGATCACCTTCCTCTGTCTCCCCCGGCCCGTGCGGCCGGCATCGTCATCCCGGCAAGAGCGGACGCGGGGCGGTGACGCGTAGGCCGGCCCGCGCAGGTCGATCCGCCCTCATCATTCCTTCACCATAGCGGATACTAATTTCCGCTTTACGGAAGTCAAGCGCGGCGAGGCCTGACGCGGCGGGGGCTAAACTTCTGCGATGCGGAAATAGCGCGGGCGTGACCGCCATCCGTCCCGGCGGATCCGGGGAGAAGGAGGAGCCGAGTGACCGAGTCGAATCTGGGCGTGGCTGCCGACGGCACGCAGCCGAAAGGCCGGGTGCCCGGTGGGGTCCAGTCGCTGGAGCGGGCCTTCGAGCTGCTCGAGATCATGGCGGACGCCGGCGGCGTGATCGGGCTGTCCCGGCTCGCCCAGGAGTCCGGGCTCGCGCTACCCACCATCCACCGGCTGATCCGCACCCTGGTCGACCTCGGCTACGTCCGGCAGGAGCCGTCCCGGCAGTACTCCCTGGGCCCCCGGCTGATCCGGCTCGGGGACAGCGCGAGCCACCTGCTCGGCACCTGGTCGCGGCCGTACCTGTCCCGGCTCGTCGACGCCCTCGGGGAGAGCGCGAACCTCGCGATGCTCGACGGTGACCGGGTCGTGTACGTGGCGCAGGTCCAGTCCCGGCAGTCGATGCGGATGTTCACCGAGGTCGGACGACGCGCCTTCCTGCACTGCACGGCTGTGGGGAAGGCCCTGCTCGCCCATCTGCCGCCGGGCGACGTGCACGCGGTCCTGCAGCGCACCGGCATGCCGGCCCAGACCGAGCACACCATCACCGACCCGCGCCGGTTCGCCGAGGAGATCGACCGGGTACGGAGCCAGGGCTACGCCATGGACGACGGTGAGCAGGAGATCGGCGTACGGTGTGTTGCCGTACCGGTGCTCGGCACCTCGAACCGGCTCGCCGTCTCGGTCTCCGGGCCGGCGCCACGGATGACGCCCGACGTGATCGAGCGGGCCGTGCCCCTGCTCCGGCAGGCCGCCGAGGACCTGGCCGTCGAACTCAGCGTGCCCCGCGCCGCGGAGGCGGACCGCGTCGCCGGTTGACCACCCGGTCGTCAGCGCCGGGACGTCGCCGCGGCGTGCGCGCGGGCCCGTTCGGCGTACCCCGTGGCGTTGCGCACGATGCCGGCGCGTTCCTCGGCCGAGAGGTCGCGGCGCACCCGCGCGGGCAGACCCGCGACGAGCGACCCGGGCGGGACCACCGTGCCCTCCAGCACCACCGCACCGGCGGCCACCAGCGAGCCGGCGCCGATCCGTGCGCCGTTGAGGACGACGGCGCCCATGCCGATCAGGACTTCGTCCTCGATCGTGCAGCCGTGCAGCACGGCGCGGTGCCCGACGGAGACCCCGGCGCCAACGATCGCCGGGAAGCTTGGATCGGCGTGCACGACGCACCCGTCCTGGATGTTGCTGCCGGCGCCGATGCTGATCTCCTCGGTGTCGGCGCGCAGCACGCAGCCGTACCAAACGCTGGCCCCGGAGGCCAGCCGCACGGAGCCGACGATCGTGGCGCCCGGCGCCGCCCATGCCGTGGGGTGAATGTCCGGTGTGCGGTCGCCGAAGTCGACGACCAGCGGTTGGCTGCTCACGGTCGGGGTGCCTCCCGTCCTGCGGCCGCGTCGGGGCGGGATCGGCCGAGGCGGGCCAGCCAGGCCTCGGCCTCCGCGGAGCGACCGCCGAGCGAGTGGCCGAGTTCGCGGACGAAGGTGTGCTGCCCGTGGTCGGCGAGCAGGTCGAGGACCTCCTGCGGGTTCCCGCGCTCGACGGTCTCCAGGATCGCGCGGTGCCGTTCGACGATTCCCCACAGCCCTTCACCGGCCACCCTGGCCCGTTGGTTCATGCCCATGCACAGCCGCATCTGCAGGGACAGGGAACGGTAGGAGTCCTCGAGCCTGCGGTGCCCGGCCAGCCCCACCACGGCCAGGTGGAAGTCGAACGCACGATCCGTGACGGTCGCCGCGTCGCCGGCCGTGGCGGCTTCCTCCAGGTCACGTAGTGCCGACCGGCAGCGCTGGAAGCGCTCCGGCGCTCGCACGGGCACCCCGAGTTCGACGGCCATCCGTTCGAGCTGGTCGCGAAGGGTGAAGATCTCGTACACGTCGTGCAGGGTGATCGGCACGACGATCACGCCGCGCCGGGGCTGTTGCACGAGCAGGCCCTCCTGCTCCAGCACACGCAGCGCTTCACGCAACGGCGGGCGGGACACCCCCAGCTGGTGGGTGAGCTGGTTCTCCACCACGCGGTCACCGGGCTGCAACTCGCCAGTGAGGATCATCTTTCGCACCGCCTCGGCGGCGAGCAGTGACAGGCTCGGCGGAGGTGTGATCCGGTGGGCCGTCCCGTCCGGCGTCGTCGCGGTCGTCCTCTCCGCCATCCGAACTCCTCGTCGCCAACCCTTGTCTTCTGTAGACAACAGGGCACTCTACCGGTAGCTTTCGCATCCGAACACCTGCTGCTTCCACGTGAACAGCTACCGGCGCCGACGGAGGTGGATCGATGGCCGACCAACGCATGCCGCCCCTCACCGGAGTGACCGTGCTGGAACTCGGCTCGTTCATGGCCGCGCCGTTCGCCGCCATGCAACTCGCCGACCTCGGGGCGGAGGTCGTCAAGGTCGAGCACCCGGCCGGTGGGGACCCGGTACGCCAGACCGGTCCGTTCCTCGGGACCGAGAGCTCGCCCTTCGTCCGCATCAACCGCCACAAGCGCTCGGTCGCCCTCGACCTCAAGTCGCCGCAGGCGCGTCCGGCGTTCCTCCGGCTGGTCGAGCGGGCCGACGTCCTGGTGGAGAACCTCCGCCCCGGCGCCATGCGCCGGCTCGGTCTCGGCTACGCGGACCTGCGGGAGATCAACCCACGCCTGGTGTACGCCTCCGCATCCGGCTGGGGACAGGACGGACCGCTGGCGGACCTGCCGGGGTTGGACATCATGGCGCAGGCGCGCAGCGGCCTGATGAGCATCACCGGCCATCCCGGCGGTCCACCGGCGAAGGTGGGGGTGCCGATCTGCGACCTGGTCTGCGGCCTCTACCTGGCGCTCGCGGTCACCGCCGCGCTGCGCGAGCGGGACCGCTCCGGCGCGGGGCAGTACATCGACGTCTCGCTGTTCGAAGCCGGAGCGTCCTTCGCCGTCTGGGAGGCCGGGAAGTACTTCGCCACCGGCGAAGTGGGCGCTCCGCTGGGCTCCGCCCACCAGAGCAACGCCCCGTACCAGGCGGTGCACAGCAGCGACGGGTACGTGACGATCGGGGCCACCACGCCGCGCAACTGGCGGGCGTTCTGCGAGGCCCTCGGGCTGACCCGACTGCTCGACGACCCGCGCTATGCCGACGCGTTCTCCCGGCTGCAGAACCGCGCGGAGTTGATCGATACCATCGAGACGGTGACGAGCACGCTGAGCACGGCGGAGATCGTCGAACGGCTCAACACCGCCGGGGTGCCGTGCGCGCCGATCGCGGACTACGGCGAGGTGTTCACCGACGAACATCTCACCGCCCGCGACTTCTTCTGGGACGCCCCGCACCCGACCCTGGGCCCGGTACGGCAACTCGGCTCGCCGATGCGGCTGTCCGAGACCCCGGTGCAGCGCGCCGGCGCGGGACCCGTCCTCGGCGCCGACACCCGGGAGGTGCTGCTCGCCGTCGGGTACAGCGCCGCGGAGATCGACCACCTCGTCGCCTCCGGCGCCGCCCGGACCGAGGACCTCGACGGCACGCCCGCCAGCCCCGCCGCGACCACGACGCCCAGGAGGTAGCCCGTGTCCTCGTCGCCCGGATCCCACTCCGAGCTGCTCGTGCAACGGCAGGGCCCGGCCCTCACCGTGACCTTCAACCGCCCCGCCCAGCGCAACGCGATGACGTGGGCGATGTACGACGGCCTGTACCAGGCGTGTGAACGCGCCGACGCGGACGACGACGTGCGGGTGCTCGTCCTGCGCGGGGCCGGCGAGGAGGCCTTCGTCGCCGGCACCGACATCAGGCAGTTCGCCGACTTCACCGGCGGGGACGACGGGGTCGAGTACGAGAAGAAGATCACCCGGGTGCTGGACCGGCTGGAGGGCGTCAACGTGCCCACGGTCGCGGCCGTCCGCGGCTGGTGCGTCGGCGCGGGCCTGGCCATCGCCGCCGTGTGCGACCTGCGACTGGCGGCACCGGACGCCCGGTTCGGCGTACCCATCGCCCGGACCCTGGGAAACTGCCTGTCGATGCCCACCTACGCGCTGCTGCTGCACCACCTCGGCCCGGCCCGGACCCTGGATCTGCTGCTCAACGCGACGTTCTACTCCGGTCGGGAGGCGCACGCGGCGGGCTTCGTGGCCGAGTCCACCGAGGACCTCGACGGGTCTGTCACCCGGACCGTCGACCGCCTCGCCCGGCATGCCCCGCTGACCATGTGGGCGACGAAGGAGGCGATCCGACGGCTGCGCCGGGGCACCGCCGACGGTGACGACATCGTCGCCCGGGTGTACGGCAGCGACGACTTCCGCGCCGCCGTCCACGCCTTCACCAGCAGGCAGCCGATGACCTGGACCGGACGGTGACCACGATGCGACGAGGAAGCGGAGACCTGCTGCTGCCGGCCCTGTCCGGGGCGTTCGGTGACGACGCCGACGCGATCCGGGTCGCCGACCAGCGGGCGTCCCGGGAGGAACTGCTGTCCGCCGCGACGGCTCTCGCCGATCGCATCGCCGGCAGCGACGCGGTGGCGGTCTGGGCGACGGCCAGCATGGAAACCGTGGTCGCCGTGGTCGCCGGCCTGCTCGCCGGGGTCCCGGTCGTACCGGTGCCGCCGGATTCCGGTCCCGCCGAGCGGGACCACGTGCTGCGCGACTCCGCCGCCTCGCTACTGCTCGTCCCGCCCACCGCTGCGGACATCCCGGCACTGGCCGATGTGCCGGTCCCCGTCGCCGCGGTCGACCTGACGGCCCGCTCGTCCACCAGCTATGCCGAACCGGCGCCGGAGAGCACCGCGCTGATCCTCTACACCTCCGGCACGACGGGAGCACCGAAGGGAGCGCTGATCCCCCGACAGGCGATCGCCGCCGACCTGGACGCCCTCGCTGACGCCTGGTCGTGGACACCCGACGACCTGCTGGTGCACGGTCTCCCCCTGTTCCATGTGCACGGCCTCGTGCTGGGCGTGCTGGGCGCGCTGCGGCTCGGGTCCCGGCTGGCCCACACCGGCCGCCCCAAGCCGGACGCGTACGCCGCCGCCGGCGGCAGCCTGTACTTCGGCGTGCCGACCGTATGGTCGCGGGTCTGCGCCGATCCCTCCGCCGCTCGCGCGCTGTCCTCGGCCCGGCTGCTGGTCTCCGGCAGCGCACCGCTGCCCCTGCCCGTCTTCGCGCAACTCGCCGAGCTCACCGGTCAGCCGCCCGTGGAGCGCTACGGGATGACCGAGACGCTGATCACCATCAGCGGCCGCGCGGACGGCGAGCGTCGCCCCGGGTTCGTCGGCACCCCACTCGCCGGAGTGGACAGCAGGCTGGTCGGCGAGGACGGCAGCCCGATCGCGCCCGACGGCGAGTCCCCGGGCGAGCTCCAGATCCGCGGGCCGATGACGTTCAGCGGATACCTCAACCGGCCGGAGGCCAACCGGGAGTCATTCACCTCCGACGGCTGGTTCCGCACCGGGGACATCGCCACCATCGACGCCGACGGATGGCACCGGATCATCGGCCGCGCCTCCATCGACATGATCAAAAGCGGCGGCTACCGGATCGGCGCCGGCGAGGTGGAGAACGCCCTGCTCGCCCACCCCGCGGTGCGCGAAGCCGCGGTGGTCGGCGCGCCGCACCCCGACCTCGGGCAGCAGGTCGTGGCCTACGTGGTCGCCGACGCGGCGACCGAGGCGCAGCTCATCGAGTTCGTGGCCGGCCGGATCTCCGCACACAAACGCCCCCGGCGGATCCACCTGGTCGACCAGTTGCCCCGCAACGCGATGGGCAAGGTGCAGAAGAAGCTGCTCCCCGGCGGGTGATCTACCGCGCCACCACGGAGATGTGGGCCCACGTCTGGGTGAAGCAGAGCTCGCCGTCCACCATCAGCGGGCGCAGGCCGGACGGGGCGTCACCGGCCAGCTCCCGGCCCAGCTCCTCCTCGATCTGACGGGCGGCGTCGCCGGGCGTACGGGCCTGTTCGAGCCAGGGGCGAAGCGGACGCTGCACGTCGAAGACGTCGGCCGTCTCCAGTACGGCCCCGGCCGAGGTGAGCAGCCCGACGATCGCCTCGACAGCGAGTATCGTGCCGTGCGACGGGTCCCGCAGCCGCTCCATCCGGTCCGGGTCGCCGGGCAGCTCCGGCCTGACCACCATGTCGGCGACCACGACCCGCCCGCCGGTGCGGCACACCCGGACCATCTCGGCCGCGACCTTCTCCGGCTCGGCCACGTGGTGCAGCGAGAACCGGGAGATCACCAGCGAGAACGAGCCGTTGAGGAAGGGCAACCGGGCCGCGTCGCCGCGCTGGAACACCACGTTGGACACGCCTTCGCCGTCGGCCTGCGCCTTGCCGGTGGCCAGCATCTGGGGAGTGGTGTCGAGCGCGGTCACGTGCCGGGTGCGCACCGCGAGCGCGCGGGCCACCAGCCCGGTGCCACAGGCGACGTCCAGGCAGACGTCCTGAGGGCCTGGCTGCGCGAAGTCGACGAGGCGCCGGAGATGCCGGGTGAAGGCGGCGTTGAGCCGCGGGTCCTCAAAGGTGCGAGCCTGCCGGGCGAACTGCCGCAGGATCAGGCCATGGCGGGTCACGTCGTTCTCGGTCGACCGCATCGCAGACGCTTCCTTGTCAGCCGGGACCAAACCGGAGACATCAACGGTACGGGTGTTCAGCGGCCCGATCCACCCTCTGCTCTCACGGAAGGCGGAAGCAGCGGTCGAGGTTCGGCCGCGCGTGACGCGCTCCTTGCCGTCAAGGATTGAATGGTGGTTCAATCCTTGCGTGGCCTACCGGAGCACGGAGCGGGTGAAGGCTCGGCTGAACGCCTCCCGCCAGCGGATCATCGCCGCGGCGCTGGGCATCATGGCCGAGGACGGGTATGCCGGCTGCTCGGTCGCCGCCGTCGCCGAGCAAGCCGGCCTGGCGACCGGCAGCGTCTACCGCCACTTCCCGACCAAGGCCGACCTGTTCGCCGAGGTGTTCCGGACGGCCTCGCAGCGCGAGGTCGACGCGGTCGCGCGGGCCGCGGCGCTGGAGACCACGGCCGCCGAGCAACTGGCCGCCGTCGTCGAGACGTTCGCCGGGCGGGCGCTGCAGGCCCCGCGATTGGCGTACGCCCTGCTCGCCGAGCCGGTCGACCCGGCGGTCGACGCCGAGCGGCTCGTCTTCCGCCGCGCGTACGCCGAACTGATCGCCGGCCACGTCGCGGAGGGGGTGGCGAGCGGTGAGCTGCCCCCGCAGGATCCCGACCTGACCGCGACCGCGCTGGTCGGCGCCCTGGCCGAGGCCATGGTCGGTCCGCTGGCCGCCGGGGTCGCCGGCCCGGACACCATCCCCGCCCTGATCGCCTTCATCCATCGCGCGCTGGGAGTATCGCCGTGACGACCCACGAGGTGTTCAACCAGGTTCCCCCGCTCGCCGGTTACGACGCGGCGGACGACCCGGCACTGCTCGACGGGCTCGAGCGGGAGGGCGCCGGCTGGGCCGCCGCCGAGCTGCACGAGCTCGGCCGGTTGGGCGGCAGCGAGCAGGCCATCGAGTACGGGCGGCTGGCCAACGAGCACCCGCCGATCCTGCGCACCCACGACCGCTACGGTCATCGGATCGACGAGGTGGAGTTCCACCCGGCCTGGCACGAGCTGATGCGCACCGCGGTGGCGCACGGCCTGCACGCCGCGCCGTGGGCGGACGACCGACCGGGCGCACACGTGGCCCGGGCCGCCCGGTTCTACACGTGGCGTCCCGACGCCGGCCACGGCTGCCCGATCTCGATGACCTACGCGGCGGTGCCGGCGTTGCGGCACAACCCGGAGCTGGCGGCGCAGTACGAGCCGCTGCTCGCCGCCACGACGTACGACTTCGGGCTGCGCGCGCCGCTGACGAAGCAGGGGCTGCTGGCGGGCATGTCGATGACGGAGAAGCAGGGCGGCTCGGACGTGCGCGCCAACACCACCACCGCCCGCCCCGAGCCGGACGGCACCTACCGGCTCGTCGGGCACAAGTGGTTCACCTCGGCGCCGATGTGCGACCTCTTCCTCACCCTCGCCCAGGCGCCGGGCGGGTTGACCTGCTTCCTGGTCCCGCGCGTCCTACCCGACGGCACCCGCAACCCGATGCGGCTGATGCGGCTCAAGGACAAGCTCGGCAACCGGTCCAACGCGTCGGCGGAGGTCGAGTACGAGCACGCGGTCGCCTGGCGCGTCGGCGACGAGGGACGCGGTGTGCGCACCATCATCGACATGGTCAACCTGACCCGACTCGACTGTGTGATCGGCGCGGCGGCCGGCATGCGCCAGGGCGTGATCACCGCCGCGCACCACGTCACCCACCGGCAGGTCTTCGGCCGGTACCTCGTCGACCAGCCACTGATGCGCAACGTGCTCGCGGACCTCGCGGTGGAGTCCGAGGCCGCCACCGTCCTCATGATGCGCCTCGCCGGAGCCACCGACCGGTCCGCCCGGGGCAACGCCGGCGAGACGGCGTTCAAGCGCCTCGCCCTCGCGGTCGGCAAGTACTGGGTCTGCAAGCGCTGGCCGGCACACGCCGCCGAGGCCCTCGAATGCCTGGGCGGCAACGGCTACGTCGAGGAGTCGGGCATGCCGCGGCTGTTCCGCGAGTCGCCACTGAACTCGATCTGGGAGGGCTCCGGCAACGTCGCCGCGTTGGACGTCCTGCGCGCCCTCGCCAAGGAACCCCAGGTCGTGGAGGCGTTCCAGGCCGAGGTGGGCGACGCCGTCGGCGCCGACGCGCGGCTCGACGCCGCGGTCCGCCAGGTGCGGGCCGACCTGTCCGACCTCGACGACCTCGAACTGCGGGCCCGGCGCGTCGTCGAGCGGCTCGCCCTGGTCCTGCAGGGTTCGCTGCTGGTGCGACACGGCCACCCCGCCGTCGCCGACGCCTTCTGCGCGTCCCGGCTCGGCGGCGACCACGGCCAGGCGTACGGCACCCTGCCGGCCGGCGTCGACTTCACCGCGATCATCGCCCGCGCCGTACCGAAGGTGGGCTGACCGACAGCGCCGGGGCCGCCCCAAGCGGTCAGGCGCGCGTGGATGACCACCCGTCGGCGACCAGGCGTGCGGCATCACTGCCCTCGCCGTGGAAGAGCACACCGTCCCGGTCCGCCGCGGCGATCCGGTCGACGTAGACGCCACGGCCCTGGCTGGAGGCGTCGGTGGTGCTGCTCCAGCGCAGGTGGGTCGCCTGGTCAGGCAGCTCCACCGAGACCTGCCACCAGACCCGGCCGCCGTAGCCGGTGACGGTGCCGTCGCTGGTCCACCGCCGGTCACCCGCGCGCAGCAGCATCCGTCCCGGCGACCAGGTCCGCCCTCCGTCTGTGGAAACCTCGAACCGGGCGCTGTCGTAGCGCGGCTCGGTGTCGTACCAGAGCAGGAAGCTCGCGGTGCCACCCTGCGCGGCGCGGCGCAGCGGGGCGGTGAGGGTGACTGTCGCAAGGTCGCGGGGGTCGGCTCGCCAGGCCGCGCGCGACCGGGGCCGCACCGGGATCGCCTCGGCGAGGTCGCGCGCGACCGCGCGCCGGGCGACGTTGTTGCTGCCCCAGCCACGATCGGGGTGCACCCGGTTGCTGAGCAGGATGACGAACGAGTGGGAAAGCGGGTCGATCACCAGGGAGGTGCCGGTGAAGCCGGTGTGCCCGAACGCCACCGGAGAGGAGAGCCCCATCATGTACCAGTGCTTGTTGAGCTCGAAGCCAAGCCCTCGATCGCTCTCCGGATAGGCCTGCTCCAGCAGCGAGTTGTAGTTGACCAGCATTGTTCGCACCGTGTCGGCCCGCAGGACCCTCCGGCCGCGATACTCGCCGCCGTTGAGCAGTGACTGGCAGAGCACGGCCAGGTCGGCGGCGGTGGAGAAGATCCCCGCGTGCCCGGCCACGCCACCGAGCGACCACGCGTTCTCGTCGTGCACCTCACCCCAGACCATCCCGCGCCCGGCGTACGGCTGATATTCGGTCGCGGCGATCCGTGACCGCAGCTCCGGCCCCGGGTTGTAGCCGGTGTCGACCATCCCCAGCGGTGCGGTGACACCCTCGCGGACCAGGTCGGCCAACGGCCGGCCGGTCACCCGTTCCACCAGGACGCCCAGAGCGATCAGCCCGAGGTCGGAGTACACGTACTGGGCCCCGGGCGTGGCCCCGGCCGCGAGCGGCGTGGCGAGGGCGGCGGCGAACCGCTCGGCCGGCGTCGGGTAGCGGCTCCACAGTGGCGTGAAGGCGGGCAGCCCGGAGGTGTGGGTGAGCAGCATCCGTACGGTGACCGACGACTTGCCGCCCGCCGCGAACTCGGGGACGTACCGGGCGACCGGCGCGTCCAGGTCCACCAGCCCCCGCTCGACCTGCTGCATGACGACGATCGTCGTGAACAGCTTCGACACCGACGCCAGGTCGAAGATGGTGTCAGGCCGCATCGGGAGTTGCTGGTCGTCGGGAAGCTCCACTGCGGCTAATGCGGGCGGCGGCCCAACGGCGGAGTAGCGCACCGCCGTCCCCACCGCGGCGTGCTGCACGACCACGCCGTCCTTGGCGGCCAGGACCACGGCACCCGCGAACGCGGGATGACCTGGGTGGTCCTGGGTCGGCTCGAGGTAGGCCGCCAGGTCGGCGGGCATCCGGTCCACGTGCTCGGGGAGCAACCCGACCTCGCTGGCGCTGCCAGCCCGCAGCGTGTCGTCGCGGAACTGGATATCGGCGGGAGTGACGGCTGGCAGCGCGGACCCGGCCGGGGGCCGCTCGGCGGCGGCCGTCCGGGTGGCCGGGAGCGCCGCGCCCAGCATCGCCGCGGCCAGGCCGAGCGCGACGGTTCGCCGTGGCCGTTTGGCCGCCGAGACGGTGCGGAGAATCCCCGGCATGGTCCCTCCTACCAGGTCAGGCCGTGGCCGTAGGGGTAGAGAACCGCCCCGTCGGCCGTGGGGATTGTGACGGGCAGCCGTCCGCGGGGGGACAGCTCGCCGTGCAGCGCGCGGACGAGCGCGTCCATCGCCGCCCGGGTGTACGAGTAGGACACCAGGTAGGTGGATACGCCTGGCAGGTACGCGATGTCGTACGGGTCCCGGACCGCTACCACGACCACGGGCTTGCCGGTCGCCAGTAGCGCCGCGACGAGCCGCCGCTGACTGGCCCGAGGGTCGGTGACTTCGATGTCCCATGCCTTGTTCACCAGCACGACGGTGAGGTCGTGGCCGGCCGCCGCGGCGGCGGCCGCGGCGATCGCCTGGTCAGACGGCAGGGTCGCGGGCAGGGCGGTGGCGCGGGCACCGCGGGCGGTGAAGCCGTCGGCGACCGCCGCGACCGGCGCGAAGGCGGCGCTGTTCCAACCGGTGACCAGCACCGACCGGTCCGCGCGGGCAAGCGGCAGCAGCCCGGCGTCGTTGCGGATCGCGGTGAGGGTCGGGTCGGTGACCCGGGTGACGGCGGCCAGGTGCTGGGGCGCCCCGACCGTGCGTACCGCCGCCTCGACGTCGACCAGCGGCGATCGGGCCAGGCCCTGCCGGTACTTCATGGCCAGGACCCGCCGGACCGACTCGTCGATGCGCCCTTCGGTCAGCTCGCCGGTGGCCACGGCCCGCAGCACCGCGTTTCGCGCCAGCCGAAGGTCCGGCGGCATCAGCAGCTGGTCGGCCCCGGCCTTCAACGCCAGCACGGGCACCCGCTCGTCGCCGTACTTCTTGCGTACGGCCGCCATGTTGAGCGCGTCGGTGACGATGACGCCCTGGAAGCCGAGCTCCCCGCGGAGTACGCCGGTGAGGATCCGCGGCGAGAGGGTCGCGGGATCGCCCGACGGGTCGAGCGCGGGCACCACGATGTGCGCGGTCATGATCGATTCGACCCCCGCGCTGATCGCCGACCGGAACGGCGGAGCGTCGATCTGCTCCCACTCCTGGCGGGTGTGGTTGATCACCGGCAGGTCGGTGTGGCTGTCGTTGTCCGTGTCGCCGTGGCCGGGGAAGTGCTTCGCCACCGCCGTCACGCCGGCGCCGTCCTGGAACCCGCTGACCTGAGCGGCGGTCAGCTCGGCCACCAGGGCCGGGTCGGCGCCGAAGGACCGGACGCCGATCACCGGGTTGGCCGGGTCGACGTTGACGTCGGCGATCGGCGCGTACGGCTGGTGGATGCCGACGGCGCGCAGCTCGCGTCCGGTGATCTCCGCCGCCGTCTGTGCCAACTGGGGTGACCGGCCGGCCCCCAGGGCCATCGAGCCGGGGAACTGGGCGGCGGGCGCGGGCATCCGCAGCACCACGCCCTGCTCCTGATCGGTGGAGATCAGCAGGGGTACCCGGTCCTTGCCGCCGTCGCCGAGGGCGGCTCGCTGCAGGCCGTTGGAGAGGGTGGCGATCTGGCGGGGGCTGTCCAGGTTGTGTGACCAGGAGAAGTAGCAGACGGTACCGAGGTGGAATTCCTCGATGACCTCGGCCGGCGTCTCGACGCCGAACGCTGCCCGGTTGGCCGCACGGTCCGCGGCTGTGGGCTCGGTGGCGTCACCGCCGTAGACGTAGGTGGCGAAGAGCTGGCCGACCTTCTCCTCCAGGCTCATGTGCCGCAACGTCGAGGTGACCCAGCCATGCTCGGCGGCCGGCGGAGATACGGCGGTGGTGGCGTGGGCGGGCAGCGGCGCGAGGCTGGCCAACAGGGCGGCCGCGGTGACGAGTCGGGTCTTCATAGACGACGACCTCTCAGTCCGGATGGCCGAAACTTAGCTACATATCGATGAATCGTCAAGAAGGTTAGCTACAAAGAAGATGACGCCCCCGACGGCGAGTCGGCGCGCGAGGAGCGATCCGGACGCCAACCCACGGGGCGAAGTCCGCCGGCCACCGGCCCCCGCTGTCAAAACTCATCGATTTCTCTTTCCTGCACGGACACCCACGAGGCGCCTGGGACTGCGATACTCCATCGTGATGCGTCAATCCTGCACCCCGGGGCACACCATGCTCGTATGAAACGATGGCGGCCGACGTTGGCGGCCCTCGCCCCTCACGGCCCGGACTGGTGCCTCGGCGCCGAGGCACCGGTCAGCCGGCGGCCGGGGCAAGGCGGTCCCGGTCACCGAGCAGGTAGGTAACCGTCCTGTAGGCCAGCCGCCACGGCAGCTGGATCATGCTCGTCACGCTACCGGCCGGTGGCTCATGTCGGCGAGCAGGGATTCCACGACCACCTCCTCGAGCAGTGCGACGCCATGTGCGCGGACAGCCTCAGCCAACTGTGGATCCCACGGCGTGTTGTCGACTCGGCCTACCACTGGTCCGGCGGCCGGAACGGCTTGCACATAGTCGTCAGCGTGAAGAAGCCACGGTTGCGCGCCCGTCTTGCTCATCACGTGGGCGGCGATCCGCAGGCCGTCCCCGTCGAAGTCGCCGTGATACCGCAGGTGTACCCCAGCTGCGGCGATGTCGCGTAGCAGCATGATCGCGGCTGTGCTCGGCCAGCCGGCGGTGCAGACCAGGGGCGGGCAGGCGACGCCGAAGCGACGGAGGGCAGCCGCCACGACCGCCGGGTTCTCGACGATGAAGACCGGTCCGTGTAGCTGACTGATGGGATGGTGGCGGAGCTGGGCAAGAGTTACCAGGGCTGCTTGGCCAGCGTCGGCCCAGTTCCGTAGGCCCTCCGCGAGTGGACCGTCGTCGCCGGGCCGCAGCCCGGCGACCAGGACGCTGGTCGACAGTTCGTCGCACGCGACGCCAGAGCGTTCCCACAGCTGTCGGCGGCCTTCTGCCTCGGTGGGTGGGTCCTCGTCGTGCAGAGCCGCCAAGGCCCGCAGGATCAGTTTGCCGAGCCGGCTGTCGTCGTCAAGCGCGTGCGAGTCGCTGGTGAATCGGGCGGCCAGCACCGCAAGCGGCTCTCCGGCCGCCGGCAGTGCCGCGAGGATCTCGAATGCCTGCCCAAGCAGGAGTCGGGCGGCGGACACGTCGCCGGCGGCAAGGCCGCTCGTGCGGACGCGGTCGAGCCAGGTGAGCAGGGCCGGTTCTGCAACGACGACGGGGTGTTGACGTGCCCACTGCCACAGGTCGGCCCGCTCGGTGGCACGTTGACGGCGCTGGCCGGCCCGGCTTGTGATCGGGCCGCCGATCGCCTCCACCACGCCCCTGGTATCCAATCCGGTGGCGGCACACAGAAGCGCGTCGAGCGTGCGAAGTCTGACGGTCACGTCCGGGTCGGGGGTCTGGGCGAGGCCGAGGAGGTCTGCCAGTGCGGCCCGCGCATCCGGTTGCAGGTCGTGCAGCCGTATCCGGTTGACCGGGCCATCGCTGGCTTCGAACCGGCGCCGCGCCTCGGCCCACAGTGGCGCGAGTTCCGGGCGGTCGAATCGGGCGGCGCTCATCGATCGTCGGCCAGGATGTCGTGGCCGGTCCAGACGAAACGGGCGGTGGTGACGGCGTCGTCGCCGTCTTCCGTGCCGGCGATCAGCTGGTGGATGGCGATGCCGTCGACCTCGGCGTAGGTGCACCATTCCTGGTCGGAGGTGAGAAGCAGGTCGAGGTCGAGAGCTTTCAGCACGCCCATCAGCTGTCCGCGGTTGGTCTGGTCGACGCCGACGAAGACCTCGTCGAGGAGGATGAGCCGGGGCGCGGACGGTGCGGCGCGGTAGTGGGCTCCGGCTGCGGCGAACAGGGGCAGGTGCAGCACAATCGCTTTCTCGCCGCCGGACTTGGCACCATGT
>NZ_VSFA01000134.1 GCF_008119785.1 Micromonospora sp. MP36
CCCGCCGGGTGGCGGACCCCCGGGTAAAGGTCCCCCGCGAGCCCCGCCGCGATCGCGCCGAACACCGGGGCGCCCAGGCCCCGGAAGAACGCCCGCGCCGAGGGTGGGGCCGCCCGCTGCTGCCACACGGTGATCACCGCGAGCGCCACCAGCAACGCGGCCTGTCCGAGGATCACCGAATTGACACTGAGGGCGAAACCGGGCAGCGCCCCTCCCTGCGGCACGGGGGGACGCGGCAGGGCGGCGTACCCGATGCTCAGGACGGTGATCGCGGCGACCGCGACCCGCAGTGGCCGGATGACCGACCTGGTCCAGTCCCAGCCGCTGTGGGGGGCGCTCAACGCGGGCAGGCAGAGCAGCACCACGCAGACAGCCAGGAGCAGCACCGCCGCGACGATGAGCGCGACACCGACCGGCCGACGGTCCAGGGTGAAGAGGGCGACGACGACGCTGACGTCGAGCGTGCCGTACGCGATCGCCACATGGATCGACCGGAGCCGCCCGACGAGGGTCTCCCCGCTCCAGAAGCCGGGGGCGTCGAGCCGGTCCCCGGGTGGGGCACCCGAGGTGCCGTACGTGGACTCGAACGCCTCGTAGGAGCGCGCGGAGCGCGAACCCACCCACCAGATGAGGCGGATGGTGGCCGCCGGGAACACGGCGAGAACGACCAGCCGGGGTCCGATCGGAAACGCGGCGAGCCAGCCCAGGTATCCCCGCCCGGCGGTGCACGGCCGGTACTGCACGCACTGCCAGCCGACGAGGTCCACGGTGACGCCGATGATCGACAGCACGAAGATGACGGTGATGGTGGCGCCGAGCACCCGGCACAGGGCCTTCACCGTGTCGCCGTTGCCGCCCGGCGGCCGCAGCCACGCTGCCAGGTTGCTGAACATGAAGGGCAGCAGGAAGATCAGCGACAGCGTCCGGGACACCGTGCTCGCGGTCAGGTTCCGCCACTGGTACGCCTCGATGACCACCCCGCCCGGCCCGGACGTGACGCCGAAGCCCGGGCGGGGGCGGTAGAAGCCGGCGTCACGGTCACCGGCGACCCGGACCACCACCGGGTGGTCCAGCAACTCCTCCGCCCGCACCCCGGTGACCCCGTGTACGCGCAGCTCCACCACATCTCGCGACATCTGCCCCTGATCACGCCGTCGGGTCGGCCGTGGGCCGCCGCGGGCCCGCTCGAGCCTGCCGCGCGCGCATACCCCGGACCGGAACCGCTATGCCCGGCGATGCCGGCTCCGGCGACCGCCCCCGCCCCCTCGCTAAGCTGGCCGGGACCGGATCGGCGATGAACCGGCGACGGGCCAGGAGGAGTGGCGGCGATGACCGGTGGCGTCCGGCGGTCCGGCCAGGGCCCCGCGATCGAGACCGACCGGGACGCGTGCCTGGCGGCGGTGGCCCGGGCCGCCAGCGCCGACGCCGGCGGGGTGTCGGTGGACCTGCTCGGTGACTACCTGTGGCTGCTCGCGGAGGCGGCGGTGACCGGGCGCCGGCCCCGGCGCGCCGAACTCGACGCCGTCGGCGTGCTCGGGCGGCGCGCCGCCGAGCAGGGCGTGTCGGCCGGACGCGCGGTCCAGCTGTACCTGTCGGCGGCCCGCCGGCTGTGGCAGCAGCTGCCGCAGCTGACCACGCCCACCGACAGCGCGGGGGTACGCGCGTCCGCCGAGGCCGTGCTGCACGTCGTCGACAGCGCGGTGGCGACCCTCGCCGAGGGCTACGCCGCCGCCCGCCGGGACCTGGTCCGGCGCGAGGAGACGCTGCGCCGGGAACTCGTGGACGACCTGCTGCGCGGCGACTCCGACCTGGGCGGCCTGGTGGAGCGGGCCGAGCCGTTCGGGTTGGACCTGGCCCGGGTGCACCAGGTGGCGCTGGCCGCACCGAGCCGGCGGCTGCCGGACACCGACGCGGCGATCAGCGCGCTGGAGGCCGTCATCTTCGATCGCCTCGGTGACCGGGACGTGCTGGTGGCCACCAAGGAGGGGCTGCTGGTAGTGATCGCCCCCGCCGACGCGGTGGCCCCCGACCGGGGTGGCCGCGGTCGGGGCGCGGTCGGCGACCTCGGGCGGCTGATGCACAACGAACTCGACCGCCTGCCGCGCGGCGGGCCGTGGCAGGTGGCGGTCGGGCGCCCGCACCCCGGCCTGTACGGCATCGCCCGTTCCTACGAGGAGGCCCGGGAGGCGCTGACGATGGCGCAGCGGCTGAACGCCGACACGCCCGTCATCGACGCCCACGACCTGCTGATCTACCGTGTCCTGCTGCGTGACCAGCCGGCCATCGTCGACCTGGTGCAGGCGGTGCTCAGCCCGCTGCGACACGCCCGCGGTGGCGCCCAGCCGTTGCTGGACACCCTCGACGCGTACTTCGCCACCGGCGGCGTCGCCACCGAGGCCGCCCGCCGGCTGCACGTGTCGGTCCGCACGGTCACCTATCGGCTGAGCCGGATCCGGACTCTCAGCGGCTACGACCCGAACGACCCCAGCGACCGGTTCACGCTGCAGGCCGCGGTGTACGGCGCGCGAGCGCTGGACTGGCCGCGCCACCCACTGCCCGGTCCCGCCGCGTAGCCGGCGGCCTCACCCGCACGGGTCGCCGCCGGCGGCGACCTCGACCACCTCGAGCAGGCCCAGCAGGCCGGCCAGCGCCACCGCCTCGGACCGGGTGAGGCGGAAACCGCAGGTGCTGTCCGGGTCGTCCAGGTCGTCGTGGATCACGTCCCGCCGGTCCTGCCCCCGGTACTCGACCACACCGATCCGGCGACCCTGCGCGGTCGTGAAAGTGTGCCGCACTCCGATGCCCGGCAACGGCGTACGTTCGATCTTCATTGGGGTGCTCCGTACTGGAAGGGCTGGTGACGGGTGCCCGCGATCCCGTGGCGGTCGGCCGAAGCCGACCACGGCCGGTGGCGGCGCGCGGCGGGACCGCGACGCCGAGGTGCAGGGGTACGGGACCGGGACTGAGGGTGCGGGTTCGGGTGCGCGTCAGCTGACGGCGGGACGCCCCGGCGGCGCCCGGTCGGCCGACCACGCGGGCACGCATCCCGGGATGGCCTTCGCCAGTCTGACCACGATGCACAGGCCCACGGCCGGGCGGGCGCGCCGGAACGCGGTGAGCACGGCGACCAGCACGAGCATCGCCAGGGCGCTGCGCTGGGCGACGTCGGACCGGTGCCGGTGGGGTGGCATGCGGTCACCATAGCCCTCCGACGGGCCCCGCCGGTGCCGCCCGCACCACCGCCGCCGACGCGCGCACCGGAACCACCGGACGGAGGTCCAGCCGGTGCCGCCTCGGACACCGGCCACCGGCGCTTCATCGCCGGTGGCCGGCAACGAAGCCGCCGGATGTTGGCCGGCCGCGGGCCATGTCAGACCGCCTCTTCCGGCCGACGCTGGAGGTCCGACAGGTTCCTGACCGGCGAGGAGGTAGGTGATGACGACCAGCATGGTGGTGTTGCCACCCGTGCCGGCCGGTCGCGCCGCGGCCGCCCCGCCGACGTCTCCCGACGGCGCCGCGACGACCTCGCGCCGTCCCCGTCGCCGATCCGCGCCCCGCCGGCCGGGGCCGCTCGGGGTTCCGGGCACGGTCAGCGGCTGACCGCCGCGACCCACCGCGACCGCTGAGGTCAGCCCCTTCCGTTGTCTTTCCCGCCGCCCCACGTCCGGGCGGCGGCATCGTCACATCCACCGTTGAAAAAGAGGTCGGCATGCCTGTCGTCCAGGCCCCCACCGGTCGCCAGCGGCACACCGCTGGCTCCGGGTCCGTGCTCACCAGCACCGTCGGGCCCGCCACCACCCGCCCCAGCCCGATCGCTGTCGACCTCGGCAGCGGGCAACTGCGGATCCGGGTGGGCAGCCACGGGACGCTCAGCACCCCGGTCGGCGACCGGCAGATCCGGCCGCTGGTGCGGCGTGGCCAGATCGTCGACGGTGCCGGGTGCGCCGCCGCGCTGGCTCAGCTGCTGCGACAGCACCACATCGCGGTGCCGGCCCGGCCGTTGGTCGTCGCCTGCCGTCCGTTGCTGGCGACGCCCACCGACCACGACACGACCCGGCAGGTCCTCGACGCGGTGTTCGCGCCCGCGCGACTGCTGTTCATCGACACCGTGCGCGCCGCCGCCATCGGCGCCGGCGCCGGCGCCGGGGCACTGCTCGTCGCCGACATCGGCGCCCAGCTCACCGAGGTGGCGGTCCTGCGCGACAGCCAGGTCGTCGCCGGCCGGCGGCTGAACCTCGGCACCGGCGACCTCGCCCACGGCACCACGGTCGGGATGCTCGCCGACACGCTCGCCCGCCTGGTGCGGGAGCTGACCCAGGGCGCGAAGGCCGTGCCGTCGGCCGCCAGCGCGCTGACCCGCGGGATGGTCATCGTCGGGGACGGCGCCACCCGACCCAACCTGCGAGAGCGCCTCGCCGCGATGACCGGGATCCCGGTGCACCGCGCCGCAGGACCTCGCACGGCCGCGCTGACCGGCGCGAGCCTGGCCGCGGCGGCTGCGGCCCGCCATCCGGCCGCGGACTGAGCCTGGTCCGCCCACCCCTCCCCAACCTCGCGCTGGTCCCGTGCCGGCGCGTCCAGTGAAAGGTACCCACGCCATGACCGACACGCTGAGCGACCGCGCGAAGTCCCTGCGCGACATCCTCGAACGGCAGTTCGAGGAGCACACCGGTCAACTCACCGCGCTCACCGCGCACGCCCGGGAGCCCGGCCACGGCGGCTACGACCCGGACACCCTGCGCGGGCTCATGGAGACCGCCCGCCAGGGCATCGCGGACACCGCGGCGGCGCTGCGGCGCATGGCGGAGGGCAGCTACGGCAGCTGCGAGAGCTGCAGCGGTGAGATTCCGGTCGCCCGGCTGGAGATCCTGCCCTGGGCCCGCCACTGCGTCCCCTGCCAGCAGAAGCAGCGGGTCTGAGCGCCGGCACCGTCCATGGTGGCGGCCGCGGTCTGCCGACCGGCACGGCCGTCCGGGGTGGCTCGCCGCCCCGGACGGCCAGGTCAGGCCAGGTGGTCCGGTAGCAGCGCCAGGGTGGGCGCGAGCTGCGAGTGCAGCGGCGTGGGCAGCGCGTCGCGGGTGTACCAGCCGAGCCGGTCGAACTTGTGCGGCTCGCCGATGGCGACCGTGGCCGGGTCGACCCGGACCGCGAAGACCACCGCCACCCAGTGCGAGGGCGGGTCGTCGCGCAGCACGTTGCGTACCCCGAGCAGCGTGATCGCCAGCGGCGACGTCGCATACTCCTCACGGACCTCGCGGGTGACGGCCGCCTCGAACGTCTCACCGAACTCCAGCGCGCCGGCGCCGGTGTCCCAGGCGCCGGGTTCGTCGCGGGCGCCGGCGCCGCGCCGGGCCAGCAGCAGCCGGCCGGCACCGTCGTGGCAGACGAAGACGCAGGACACCGAAGGGGTACGCGCGGACATCGGCTCATTGTGCGGCATCGGTCCGCTCGGCCGGCCCGGCCCCGGCCAGCAACGCCTCGGCGGAGCTGGTCCGGGCGTAGAGCAGGAACCGGCCGGCCCGGTGGGTGCCCACCAGGCCGGCGTCGCGCAGCGCGGTGAGGTGGTGTGACACGGTGCCGGCGGAAAGCCCGCACCGCCGCGCCAACTCGGTGGTGGCGGCCGGCACGGCCAGCTCGTGCAGCAGGGTGGCCCGGGTCCGCCCCAGCACCCGGGCGAGCGCCTCGCTGGCCGGGGCGGCGCTGCGTTCCCAGAGCGTCCCGACCGCCCGCGCCGGGTAGCGCAGCAGGGGCTGCGCGGCCGGCTCGGTGAGGTTGGACCAGACCCGAGCGCCGGCGAAGACCGACGGGATCAGCAGCAGGCCTCGACCCTCCAGGTCGACCGCGCCAGCGCGGGTCAGGTGATCGACGAGCAGCGTGCCGTCGTCCCACGAGACGTACGGGTCGATCCGGTCGAGCAGGCCGCGCACGCCGTCGGCGGCCATCCGCCCCGCGCCGACGAACACCTCCCGCTCCAGCAACGTCCGCATCCGCGGCCAGTACGGGGCGATCGCCGCCTCGACGTACCCGGCGATCGCCTCGGCGAGGCGGGCGAGCCCAGCCGGCGGGTCGGCGTACAGCGCGGCGAGCCGGGGCGAGCGCGGGCCGGGCAGCTCGTCCAGGCCGGCGCGGACCGCCTCGGGCGGAGTGGCGGCGAGCGCGGCCAGTTCCCACTCGATGGTGGGCTGCGCGGCCGGCGGGGGCGGGCAGACGAACGACGGGATCACCACGGTCGGCACCGGCACGAGGTCGGCGAAGAGCCGCCAGTCCACGGCGGACAGCCGCGGCCGGACCTGCCGGTGCCAGGGCAGATGTGCCGGAAACTGGTCCGGGTTCTTGACCACCCGGACGCTGGCCACCGCCTCCCACAGCGGCGACACCGCGAACCGGATGTTCGCCAGGTCCCGTACCCCCAGCGCGACGCTCAGCACCGGCACCTCCCCGTGGATTCGACGCAGCTCAAACTTATCGACCGGGGCTGCGGTCGCGGCCAGGCTCGCGGCCATGACCGTGACCACACCCTCGACGGCAGCCACCCGCTGGCCCCGCCCGTTCCGCTACGTCTACGCCGCCAACCTCGCCGACAGCCTCGGCTACCAGGTCGGCTACCTGGCCGTGCCGGTGCTGGCCGTGTCGGTGCTCGCCGCCACCCCCGGGCAGGTCGGCCTGCTCGCCGTGCTCGGCACCGCCGCCTTCCTGGTGATCGGCCTGCCGGCCGGGGTGTGGGTCGACCGGTCACCCCGCCGCACCGTGATGCTCACCGCCGACCTGGCCCGTGCCGCCCTGTACGCCTCGATCCCGGTGGCCTGGTGGGCGGACGCGCTGACCATCGGCCAGCTCTACGCGGTGGTGCTGCTCACCGGCGTCGCCACGGTCTTCGGTGACGTGGCCGCGCAGAGCTTCCTGCCGGAGCTGGTCGGCCGGGACCGGCTGGTGGCGGCGAACTCCCTGCTGATGACCACCAACGCCACCGTCCAGATCGGCGGCCGGGGGTTCGGCGGGGTGCTCGTGCAGTGGCTCGGGGCGCCGCTCGCGCTGGCCCTGAACGCGGTCACCCACCTGCTCTCCGCGCTCGCCCTCACCCGGGTACGCCCCACCGCCACCACCGCGCCCGGCGGGGACCGGCCGGCCGGCGGCTTCGGCCGGCAGCTCGCCGAGGGCGTACGGCACGTGCTGGGCAACCCGCTGCTGCGCCCGCTCGCCCTCTCGCTGGCCGGCATCAACCTCACGGTCAACCTGATGACCACCATGCTGCCGGTGGTCTTCCTGCGCGAGCTCGGGCTCGGCGCCGGCGTGCTCGGGCTCTTCCTCGGCGCCGGTGGGGTCGGGGCGCTGCTGGGCGCGGTGACGGCCCGTCCGCTGGCCGCCCGGGTCGGGCACGGCCGGGCGCTGTGGCTGCCCGGGGTGCTGGTCGCGCCGGCCGGCGCGCTCGTCGCGCTGGTCGACACCGGAGCCTGGCTATGGCTGGCCGGCCTCGGCTGGCTGGCGCTGGCCTGGCGTACCGGGATCGGCAACGTGATCGGGGTCAGCCTGCGGCAGCGGGTCACCCCGGACGCGCTGCTCGGCCGGATGAACGCCACCTTCCGCTTCCTGCTGACCGGCGCGATCGCGGTCGGCGCCGGGCTGGCCGGCCTGCTCGGCCAGTACGCGGGCCCGCGTACCTCGCTCTGGGTCGGCGCGATCGGCGCGGCGCTGACCTGGCTGCCGGTGCTCCGCTCGCCGCTGCGCACCCTGGCCGACCCGGCAGCGGTGCCGCCGGCCGACCGGTGACCCCCTGGCCGTGCGGGCGGCGCTGTTACCCGCCGGTTACCCCACTGCGAAGCCCCCGTGGCACGGCGGGCCGACCGTCGAGCCACGGGACCACCGGCGACGGTCCGGTGCTCGTCCCGGGTATCGACAGGAGGACAGCGATGAGAATCAGGAGAGCGCTGGTGGCGCTGGTCGTCGTGCTCGGCGGGCTGGTCGCCGGCGTCGGCGGGGCCGCGGCGGCCACGCCGTACTGCGGGATCACCTGGGGCAGCACCGCCAGGGCGGGCGGCGCGCTGAGCACGGCCCCGCTGGTCGAGGTCCGCACCGGGCGGCACGAGTGCTGGGACCGGGTGGTCTTCGAGTTCGCCGGCCCGGCCGACGGCTGGTCGGTCGCGTACGGGGAGACCCACACCGAGGGGCAGGGGCTGGCACTGTCCCCGTACACCGCCGGTGGGGCGCTGCTGCGGGTCTCGCTGTGCGCCCCGGCGTACGACGAGCACCACGCCGCCACCGTGCCCTATCGCACCGGGGCGCACGCGGCGAACGTGCTGGGCTACCGGACCCTGCGGGACGTGGTCTTCGGCGGCAGCTTCGAGGGCTACACCACCTTCGCCGTGGGCGTCCGCGCCCGGCTGCCGTTCCGGGTCTTCGCGCTCAACGGCCCCGGTACGCACAGCCGGATCGTGCTCGACGTGGCCCACCAGTGGCAGGCGTAAGTGCGGCGGCGGTGATGGGGAGCCGACCGGGCCCCCATCACCGACCGTTGCGCCAGGGTCCCGCAGTGTCGCACCCGGCTACCCTGAGCCGCATGGAGGGCCGCGTGCTGGTCGTCGAGGACGATGCCTCCATCCGGGAGGTCACCGCCCTCGGCCTGCGCCGGTCCGGGTTCCGGGTGGACACCGCGGTCGACGGCCCCACGGCCCTCGCCGCGTGGCGGGCCCGGCCGGTCGACCTGATCGTGCTCGACGTGATGCTGCCCGGCCTCGACGGCTTCGAGGTCTGCCGGGAGATCCGGCGGACCAGCCAGGTGCCGATCCTGATGCTCACCGCCCGCACCGACACCATCGACGTGGTCGTCGGACTGGAGTGCGGCGCCGACGACTACCTGCGCAAACCGTTCGACCTCCCGGAACTGGTCGCCCGGGTCCGCGCGGTGCTGCGCCGCACGGTCGCCCCGGTCACCGAGACCACCGTGACGGCCGGGCCGCTGGAGATCGACCCGGCCCGGTTCGTGGCCCGCAAGGCCGGCCGCGAGCTGGCCCTCACCGCGACCGAGTTCCGGCTGCTGCTGGAGCTGGCCCGCCGACCCGGGCAGGTGTTCACCCGCGAACTGCTGCTCGACCGGGTGTGGGGGCACACCTACCTCGGCGACTCCCGGCTCGTGGACGTGGCGGTGCAACGGCTGCGCGCCAAGGTGGAGGACGACCCCGCCGCCCCGGCACTGATCAAGACGGTGCGCGGGGCGGGCTACAAGCTGGCGACGGGGTGACGGCGCGATGGCCGCGGGCAGGGTCGCGCCCGGGCGCCTGCGGCGCCGGCTCGTCGTCGCGTTCGTACTCGTCGCCGGGGTCTCCGCCGGCGCGCTCGCCGGCGGGTCGTACCTGATGCTGCGGCAGGCCCGGTTCGACGGCTCGCTGCAACGCGCCGCCGCCGACGCCCGCTACCAGCTCGTCCTGGCCGCCCAGTTCCTGCCGCTGACCGACGCCCGCCAGGCGGACCTGCTGGCCAGCTTCGAGCAGAGCGGACGGCACGTGCTGCTGGTCGCCGGCGGCACCCAGGTGTCGAACCCCCGCTACGCGCCGACGCCCGGCCCGGCCCTGCGGGACGCGGTCGCCGCCGGGCAGCTCGGCTTCCAGCGCTCCCCCGGCGGCGCCCGGCCGCACCTGCTCGTGGTCGGCGGCCGGATCCCCGGCTCCACCGCCGAGCTGTACGTGGTGACCGTCGAGGACGATCTCGCCGACGGCCTCCACCAGCTCCGCACCGCGCTGGCGGTCGGCTGGGGGGCGGTGGTGCTGCTCGCCGCCGCGGTGGGCAACACCCTCGCCCGACGCACCCTGGAGCCGGTGGGCCGGGCCAGCCGGGCGGCCCGGGCCGTGGCCGAAGGGCTGCTGCACACCCGGCTGCCGGTGCACGGCCGCGACGAGTTCAGCGGGTGGGCCGCGTCGTTCAACGAGATGGCCGAGGCGCTGGAGAACAAGATCGAGGCGCTGTCCCAGGCGCAGGCCCGGGAGCGGCGGTTCACCGCCGACGTGGCGCACGAACTGCGTACCCCGGTCACCGCCCTGGTGGCCGCGGCGTCGCTGCTCGCCGACCAGCTCGACGCGCTCCCCGCCGACGCCCGCCGCGCCGCCGAACTCCTCGTCACCGACGTGGTCCGGCTCCGCCGGCTCGTCGAGGAGCTGATGGAGATCTCCCGCCTCGACGCCGGGCGGGAGCCCGTGTCGATCCGGCCGGTGGACGTCGCCGCGCTGCTCCGCGGGATCGTCGACGCGCGGGGCTGGGCCGACCGGGTGACCGTGGCCGGGGAGGCGCCCACCACCCACACCGACCCGCGCCGGCTGGAACGGGTGCTGGCCAACCTGGTGTCCAACGCGGTCGAACACGGCGGCGGCGAGGTCCGGGCCGAGGTACGCCACACCGGCGGGAAGGTTCTCGTCGAGGTCACCGACCAGGGCCCCGGCATCCCCGCCGAGCACCTGCCACACCTGTTCGACCGCTTCTACAAGGCCGACCCGGCCCGCACCGGACCCGGCAGCGGCCTCGGCCTGGCCATCGCCCTGGAGAACACCCGGCTGCTCGGCGGGCGGCTGGCGGCGCACAGCGAGGTCGGCCGGGGCACCCGCTTCCAGCTCGCACTCCCCCTCGGAGGTGACCCGTGCGACGTCTGACCGCGCCGCTCGCGGCGCTGCTCCTGCTCACCGCCGGCTGCGCGCCGGCCCGCACCGGCACCCTCGGCCCGGCCCCCGCTGGCGCATCCACCAGCGCCGCCGCCACCCCGACCGGAACCAGCCGGACTCACCCGGCCAGCCCGTCGCCGAGCCGCCGTCAACCGTCGGCGTCCTCCACCCCACTCGCCCCGGACACCACCGCGAGCGGCACCATCACCGTGCAGCTCTGGTTCACCCGGGACGGGAAGCTCGCCCCGACCCGACGTACGCTGCCGGCCACCCTCACCACGTCCCGGCTGGCCCTCGCCGAACTGGCCACCGGCCCCAGCCGCGCCGAGACGGCGGCCGGGCTGACCACCCTCGTCCCGCCCGGCGGCCAGGTCGTCCACATCGCCGACGGAGTGGCGACGCTGGCCCCGCCGGCCGGCATCGACGCCGGCGGGGCGGCCAGCGTGCGGCTGCGCCACGCCCAGGTGGTCTGGACGCTGACCCAGTTCCCCACCGTGCGCCGGGTGGCCTTCGGCCCGACCGACACCACACCCACCGGGCGCGGCGACTACGCCGACCTCCTGCCCCCCATCGTGGTGACCGCCCCGTCCGTCGGCGACCGGGTCACCAGCCCGGTGACGGTGACCGGGACCGCCGACGTCTTCGAGGCCACCGTGAGCGCCCGGGTCCTCGACCCGGCCGGCCGGGAGATCGGCACCGCCTTCACCACCGCCACCTGCGGCTCCGGCTGCCGCGGCGACTACCGGATCCGGGTCGGCTACCGGCTGGACCGCACCGGACCGGGCACGATCGAGGTGTACGAGGTGTCCGCCCGGGACGGTTCCCGGGTCAACGTCGTGGCTGTTCCGGTCGTCCTGACCGGGGGTTAGGCACGGCCAGCTTCTCGATCAGGTCGGCGGCGACCGCCGCACCGTCGGCCGAGCGGATATGCCTGCCGAGCCGGGCCGCGGCAGCACGGTGCGGGCCATCGCCGAGCATCTGGACGATCGCGGCTCGGATGTCGCCGACCGAGGCGGTCTTGTGCAACACGGTGGCCGCGCCCTGACGGGCGACGGCCCGCGCCACCGCGGGCTGGTCGGCCAGCCGGGTCATGGGGATGAGCACCATCGGCAGATCATGCGCGAGCGCCTGCATGGTGGTGCTGTGACCGGCGTGCCCCACAACCAGGCTCACGGTCGGCAGGACCTGGGCGTGCGGCAGGAACTGGTGCACCTCGACGTTGGCCGGTGGGCGGAGTTCGTCGGCCGCCACACCGTGGCCGATGGTCAGCACCGCCTGCACCGGCAGGTCAGCGACCGCCTCCAGGATCGACTGCAACACCGCCTTCTGCCCGACGTAGTAGATCGAGCTGAGGCTGATCAGGATCCGTGGCTGCCGCGCCGCGTGGGGCATCGGGGCAGGCGCACCGGCCGGCCACACCGGGCCGGTGACCCGCACGTTCGCGGGCAGCGCCGCGGCCTCGTCCAGGCCTGCCACGGTGACCAGCAGACTCAGGTCGCTGCGGCGCCACAGCCGCGCCGGCGGCATGCCCTTGGCACGGGCGACCACTCCGATCGGCCCCCGCACCCAAGCATCGTGCAGGTAGCGGTGCACGGTGTGCATGAGCGTCACCTGCGGGACGGCGAGGTCCTGCGCGGCCTTGATCCCCGCCAGCAGCATGCAGTCGACCACCGCGACGTCGGTCGGCTCGCGGCGCAGCGACTCGGCCACATCGACACCCACGGCCGCCTCGGTGAACAGTCGTAGATAGTTCACGGCCCACCGCGGGCTGTTGGCACGCGTCACCGGCGACCAGGCGCGGGCGTGCCGGTACGGCTCGAAACGCAACCCGGCCGCCTCCACCGCCTGCCGTTGCCCGGGGTGGCCGAGCATCCGTACCGCGTGCCCGCGGCGCTGAAGTTCGGCGGCGACACCGAGCGCCGGCGGCACATTGCCGCCACCATCCCAGGTGACGAACAGCGATGACGTCATGACGACTCCCCAAGAATCGCTGCGATGAGCTGCCGGACCCTCGCCTCGGCCTGCTCCCGGGCCAACCGGCGGTCTCGGGTGAGAAGCTTCCAGGTGTACAGGTCCGTCGCGATGACCAGCAGATCGGTGACCGCCTCCCGCGCGCCGGCCGGCCGGGCCGCGAGCATCGGCGCGAAGACCTGCCCGACCCAGTCACGATGGAATTCGCGCCCCTGCTCGGTGACCGCGTAGACCTTCGGGTCGTGCGCCTCCCGGGCGAGGAAGCGCAGCATCACCTCGCCCCAGCGGTCGTAATGGTCGAAGAGAGCCGCTACGGCGGCACCGACGTCGCCGGCCGGGGCGCGTCGTTCCGCACTGACCTGCTGCACCGCTTGCGCCGCCGCCGCCTCGAACAGGCCGTCCCGGCTGCCGAAGTGCCGCAGCACCGTCTGCACGCTGACCTGGGCGGACTCGGCCACGTCGGTGAGCACGATCTCCACCGACGCCTGCCGCCGGACCAGCGCCACCGTGGCATCCACGATGCGCTGCCTGGTACGCGCCGCCGATGCGGCCCGCGCCGTCTGTACGTAGGTCCGCTTGGCGTTCACAACCTTCACTGAACACCGCGACCCGCTTTCGCGTCAATGACATTGACACGAAAATGACTCCACCTACCCGGTAGTGGCCGCCGGCGTCTCGTAGATCCACGACTCGATCGCGCCCGCCGGCGCGCGCTCCACCCGGCGATATTCGACGGTCTCCGCCGTTTCATGGGGTCCGTGCAGCTTCAGCTGGTAGGTCACCGGCGGATCGTCCGCGTCCGGCACTTCCCAGTCCACGTGCATCCCGTCGTACGGCCCGCCACGCAGGCGCAGCTTCGCGATCGCCACGCTACTCACCGTAGCGAAACGAGGGGCCGCACGGGCCCGTTAGCGAGGCCAGGACCAGCCCGCCACTCACCCCCGCACGAACGGTGATCACGCATGGATGGACCCGCGGGACAATGCCGCCGTGACCGTCTTCCTGTGCGCCCGCTGCAGCGTCGCACTGACGCCCGACCTAGCCGCCCTGCCGACCGTTCCCGACGCGCCCGACGAGGCCGACCGAGACCCGAAGACGCGGCGGCTCCCCTCCACCGTGCCGCTCGGTCACTACGCCGTCGAGCCGGACCCCTGGGGCGCACCCTACATACCGCAGGACGACCAGAACCCGGAACCGTGCCAACCACGAGGGAACCTCATGGTGATCGACGATGCCTTCGTGATCTCGGCAGGCCCGCGGAACACCGTCGTCATCCACCCGGACGACGCCCCCGCCCTGCAGCCGCTACCCAACTGGGAGAACAGCTCCGGCTGCTGCGGCCCGACCGGGCAGCACGGCCCGAACCGGGCATGCCCTTGCGGCAACCAGCTCGCGACGCTCGCCGCCGACTGCTACACCCCCTACGAACTGCACCTGGACCCGGTGCGGGTACACCCGGTCGAGGGGTGGCCCGGCACCTGACCCGGCCCACGGAGTCGCTCCCCCGCCCAGCGAGAATCCATGAGATCCGGACACGCGGCGAAGCCCGGTGGCCACCGCACTAGGGTGGGTGCCGTGCTGCGCCAGGTCACCGGAATCCGCTACGTCACCCCCCTGCGGGAGGGCGGCTCACTGCCCGGCGTGGTCGAGGCCGACGACCTCGGCACCTACGTGGCGAAGTTCCGCGGCGCGGGACAAGGCCCGAAGGCCCTCGTCGCCGAGGTGATCTGCGGGGAACTGGCCCGCCGGCTCGGGCTGGCCGTACCCCGCCTCGTGGTGCTCGACATCGACCCGGTCATCGGCCGGGCCGAGCCGGACGAGGAGGTACAGGAGCTGCTGCGCGGCAGCGGCGGGGCCAACCTCGGGATGGACTTCCTACCCGGGGCACTCGGCTACGACCCCATCGCGCACCCGGTCGACCCGGCGCTCGCCTCCCGGGTGCTCTGGTTCGACGCGTTCACCGAGAACGTCGACCGCAGCTGGCGCAACCCCAACCTGCTGATCTGGCACCGGCAGCTGTGGCTGATCGACCACGGCGCCTGCCTGTACTTCCACCACAACTGGCCCCGCGCCGAAGCGGCCGTGCACCGGGCGTACCGGGCCGACGACCACGTGCTCGCCCCGTACGCCACCCAGTTGGCCGAGGCGGACGACGACCTGACACCGCGGGTCACCCCCGCACTGCTGACCGAGGTGCTCGCCCTGGTCCCCGACGAATGGCTGGCCGGCCCCGACTTCGACTCCGCCGACACGGCCCGGGCCGCGTACGCTGACCACCTCGCCCGGCGGGTCGCCCGCACCGCCGACTGGCTGCCGCAGGAGAGCGTCGCATGAGACAGCCCTTCGAGTACGCGGTGATCCGCCTGGTGCCCCGAATCGAGCGCGGCGAGCAGATCAACGTCGGGGTGATCCTCTACTGCCAGGGCCTCGACTTCCTCGGCGCGCGTACCCACCTGGACGCCGACCGGGCCCGGGCGCTCGCGCCCGACGTGGACCTGACCGAGGTCGCCGCGGCGCTGGGCTCGTGGGACCGCACCTGCCTGGGGGACGGCCCGTCGGCGGGAATGCGGCACGGCGAGCGGTTCCGCTGGCTGGTCGCTCCGCGCAGCACGATGATCCAGGCCGGACCGGTGCACACGGGCCTCACCACCGACCCGGCAGCGGAGCTGGACCGGCTGCTGGAGACGCTGGTGCGCTGAGCGGGCGACGCCGATCAACTGCACAGTGGACGGCAGATCGAGACCGAGGTGGGATTCGAACCCACGTGCACGGTTTTGCGGACCGTTCCCTGGCCTCTCGGGCACTCGGTCGGGAGGTTCGTGCCCCCGGCTGGATTCGAACCAGCGGCCTTCGGATCCGGAATCCGACGCGCTCTCCGCTGCGCCACGGGGGCATGAGCGGGCGCGGGAACACCGCGCCGTACGTACCCGGGGCGCGATTCGAACGCGCACTTGCCGTTCCCTGAAAACGGTGCCTCTCCCGTTGGGCTACCCGGGCCTGATCACTGCGGGGGCC
>NZ_VSFA01000135.1 GCF_008119785.1 Micromonospora sp. MP36
GGTCCGATACACCACCCTGGGCGCGGCGGGATCCCGACGACGAGGCACAACCACACCCAACCCGACGGGTACGACAATTTCCGGCAGCGACCAACCCGGCGAACGTTACTGGACACCGCACCAGTGAGGCTTCGCCTCGGACCGCCGAGGTGGGTGGCTGGGCTGGTCGGGCCGGTGCTGGTGGGCGCATCCTGGCATTCGTAGACGTGGATGCGGAGGTTGGTCATGGCCTCACGGCTGACGAGAACGAATGCGGTCACGGTCAACAACGTGCTCGACGGGCAGAAGCTGCTGGAGATCGACTGCTTGGACCGGGTCTATCTGACCATGTCCGTGCCGAACCTGGTCGTCGGTGGGCAGGTGGTCAGCTTCCTCAATCAGCACGAGGGCATGCCGGTGCCGTCTCCTGCGCTGTTGGAACGCCGCGGGCAGACCTTCCGCCGGGCGGTGATGTCGTTCGCTGAGGCCAACGACATCCCGGTCATCAGCTTCACCGGCAGAAAGGAGAAGACCCGGCCGGGTGTGCTGGCGGGCAGCCCGTGGCCGGAACGCAAGATCGACCAGGTGATGCCGTTGATGCGCAAAGCCGCGGCTACCGGCCGGTCCCAGGTCGTCGCGATCGGGGTGGCGCAGGAGTACCAGCGCGTGTTCACCGGGTCGAAGTCCGCCACCGATACGGGGGCCGTGTGGTTCACCTACCAGCGCGTCGACCGGCGGGTCACCTGCTACTACTTCTATCTGTGGGACACCGACTTCGGGCCGGCGTTCATCAAGATCTGCGCCTACTTCCCCTACCCGGGAAAGATCTGGTTCAACGGGCACGAGTGGGCCAAACGCCAAGCCGCCAAGGCCGGCATCAGCTTCCGTGAACTGTCCAACGGCTTCGCCGCCTGCGAGGACCCGCACGCGCTGCAGGACATCTGTGACCGGCTCGGACCCGGCACCATCACCGTGTTCGCCGAACGCTGGTCGGCCCGCCTACCACTACCGTTCACCCCCGCCGATCGGGCCGCCGGCTACTGGTGGGACATCTCCATGCGCCAGATCGAGGTCGCCAAGACCATCGTGTTCACCGCACCCCGCCACGCCGCGCCTTCTTCGAAGCCCTCGCCGCGGACAACCTCGACATCGGCCGCCCCGACAACATGGAGATCATCTTCAACCGGCAGATCCGCTCCACCACCAAAGGCGTGTTCCGCACCGCCATCGACCGCGACAACGACGGCGTCGTGGTCAACGCCTTCTACCGGCACTCACGGATCAAGTACTACCTCAAAGACCGCCGGGCGCTACGCATCGAGACCGTCATCAACGACACCTACGACATCGGTGTGCTGCGCCGTCTGGAACACCTCCACGAGGTCATCGCCAAAGCCCGTGACGCCAACCGCCGGCTGCTGGACACTATCCGTGCCGGTCAGAGCTGCGTCCTTGCGAGCCCAGTCATCGAACGGGTCGCACAGCCCACCCTCACCGAGGATGGCAGGAGGGCCCCAGCGCTACGCTTCGCCGACCCTCGGGTCATGGCCCTGACCGGCGCCCTATGCCTGAGCCTGTTCGCCGTCACCGGCGTCACCAACAAGAGCCTTCGCGCCTTGACCGCCCGGCTGCTCGGCACCGGCTACACCACCAGCCAGATGACCTACGACCTCCGCCGTCTCCGGTTCAACGGCCTGATCCGACGCATCGAACACACCCACACCTACGTCCTGACCCCCGACGGCCAACGCCTCGCGATCTTCTACACCAAACTCAACGACCGCCTCCTACGCCCACTCCTCGCCACCGACCAACCCCAAGCACCACCCGCCCTCCGCCACGCCCTGACAGCCATCGACCACCACGTCGACGACTACATCGCCCGAGCACGACTCAAAACCGCAGCCTGAAAACCTGACCCACGTGTTCAGATTCTCGAACCCAAGGATCTAGCATCCCGGCTGCGAGCTGCCATCCACCGCACCACATCTCGATGGAGCGGAAAAGGGACAGGGTGGCCGCTCGGGGGCGGCCTACCGGACGTACGAGACGGTCACCCTGGCCCTGGAACTACTCGGCTTGCCGCCCATATCGGCATGCTGCGCCCGCCGGGCGACTCCCCGACCGGTTCGTCCAGTTGACGGTCCGGTGCCCTCGGCATGTCGGGGCGGCCGACCTCAGCGGGGGTGGCCCGACATCTCCAGGCCCAAGCCCGTTACGGGGTGATGGCGTGGCTGTGCGGGCCGTCGGGCAGGTTGCGGTCGGTGTGGTCGGCGTGGAAGAGCGCCTCGGCGAGCAGGGCGCGGACGTGGGTGTCGGCGGCGGAGTAGTGCACGAAGGTGCCCTCGCGTCGGCCGCGGACGAGGCCGGCCAGGCGGAGTTTGGCCAGGTGTTGGCTGACGGCGGTGGGGGCGGCGCCGACGATGTCGGCGAGGCAGGCGACGGATGACTCGCCCTGCAGAAGCGCCCAGAGGATTTTGATGCGGGTGGGATCGGCGAGCAGCCGGAAGCCTTCGGCGGCGAGGTGGACCTGCTCGTCGTTGGGCATCTGGAAGTCCGGCAGCGAGGTGTGCACCCGCCCATGGTAGCGGAGGCTGCGCACTCAGCCACCTACCTGACTAGCTACCTGCATGACTATGCAGGTAGTGTTCCTTGTCGTGACCACAACGACAGCTTCACCCCGCCCGACCGCCACCGCGCCGGCGCCCGGATCCCGGCGGTTGGCGGCCCGGGCATGGGCCTTGACCGAGGTGCGCTGGGCAGTTCTGGCCACGATGCTGTTCGCCGCTGGCGGGGTGGCGCACCTGTTGGGCGCGCCGGCGCCGGTGTGGTGGGCGCTGTATCTGGCCTGCTACGCCGCTGGCGGCTGGGAGCCGGCCCTGGCCGGGCTGAGGGCCCTGCGCGAGCGGACCTTGGACGTCGACCTGCTGATGATCGTGGCCGCGCTCGGGGCGGCGGGGATCGGGCAGGTGTTCGACGGGGCACTGCTGATCGTCATCTTCGCCACCTCCGGCGCGTTGGAGGCGTTCGCCACCGCCCGCACCGCGGACTCGGTGCGGGCGTTGCTGGACGTGGCCCCGGAGCAGGCGACGCGCCTGGACGCCGACGGCGGCGAGACGGTGGTGAACACGGTCGATCTGCGGGTCGGTGACCTGGTGCGGGTGCGCCCGGGTGAGCGGATCGGCGCCGACGCGGTCGTCGTCGAGGGCGCCAGCGAGGTGGATCAGGCCACCATTACCGGCGAACCGCTGCCGGTGGCCAAGTCGGTCGGTGACGAGGTGTTCGCGGGCACGCTCAACGGCACCGGCACGCTGGTCGTGCGGGCGCATCGCGCAGCGGGTGAGTCGGTGATCGCCCGCATCGTCGCACTGGTGGAGCAGGCGTCGGCGACCAAGGCCCGCACGCAGTTGTTCATCGAGAAGGTCGAGCAGCGGTACTCGATCGCGGTCGTGGTCGCCACCCTGGCACTGTTCGCCGTCCCCCTGGCCTTCGGCGCCGACCTGCAGTCGACGTTGCTGCGGGCGATGACGTTCATGATCGTGGCATCGCCGTGCGCGGTGGTCCTCGCCACGATGCCGCCGCTGCTGTCCGCGATCGCTCTCGCCGGCCGCCACGGCGTGCTGGTCAAGTCCGCCGTGGTCATGGAACACCTCGCCGACACCGACCTGGTGGCGTTCGACAAGACCGGCACCCTCACCGAAGGCCACCCCCGCGTCGTCGACATCCACCCCATCGGCGACGCGCACACCGAAGAGGTGCTGCGGGTGGCCGCCGGGGCGGAACACGCCAGCGAGCACCCGGTCGGCGCCGCGGTCCTCGCGGCCGCCCGGGACCGTGGGCTGCCGATCCCGGCAGCGAGTGACTTCACCTCCGTACCCGGGCGGGGCGTGCGGGCCGTGGTCGACGGCCGCCGGGTGGCCGTGGGCGCTCCCGTGCTGCTTGACGACCTGGCGCCCACCGCCGTTGACACGGCCGTGGCCCAGGCCCGAGCGGTGGCCGCTGACGCGCAGGCCGCCGGACGGACCGCCGTGGTGGTGCTCGTCGACGGGGCACCCGTCGGGGTGCTCGCCCTGGCCGACCGCATCCGCGCCGACGCCGCCGACACCGTGACCGCGCTGACCCGACTCACCGGGGCCAAGCCGATGCTGCTCACCGGCGACAACCCCGGCGCCGCGGCACACCTCGCGGCGGAGGCCGGAATCACCGACGTGCACGCCGGACTGCTGCCCCAGGACAAGGTCGACCGGGTACGCGCCGCACAGACCGACGGCCGGCGGGTGCTGCTGGTCGGCGACGGCGTCAACGACGCCCCCGCCCTCGCCGCAGCCAACCTCGGCGTCGCCATGGGCCGCGGCGGCTCCGACCTCGCCCTGCACAGCGCCGACGCCGTCCTCGTCCGCGACGACCTGCCCACCCTGCCCGCCGCCATCGCCCTGTCCCGACGCGCCCGCCGCCTCGTCAAGGCGAACCTGACCATCGCCGCCACCTTCATCACCGTGCTGGTCTGCTGGGACCTGTTCGGCCACCTCCCCCTCCCCCTGGGCGTGGCCGGACACGAGGGCTCCACCGTCATCGTCGGCCTCAACGGCCTACGCCTGCTCGCCTCCTCCGCCTGGCGACGCGCGCAAACCGAAGGAACGCCGTGAGCCGTCGCAGCCGTGACGGCGGCGCGACGGCCGGTTGCACCGCCACGGTCCGTCGGGGGTGCTGCATCACCCACCACGCCACGTGCGACAACACCTCGCCTGAGGGCACGTCGCCGTAGTGGGCGTCCTCGCGGTCGCCGCCGCGTACCTGCTGGAACGGCCGCTGCGATTGGTCCGACGCCGATAGCCGCAGCCCAACGAGACGACGGCTCCCGGGACGAACACGGGTGCCGATTCCCGCCAGTTGGCCGCAGCTTGCCCGCTCTCGACGCCCCCGGTGATAGTGACGCCGCCGGTATGGTCCGGTGGCGGCGGGTAGATCATCGACATTGGGCAGGGGTGACCGGTGTTCCTCTGGGTGCATTACACCGACATGGTGATCGCGCTGCTGGCTGTGCCCATCGCCGTGGCAGCGGGCTGGGCTGTGATGCGTCTCCCGGCCTCGACAGGCTCCGGGCCTTCGCGGATGTGGCGCCTGCTGTTCGGGCTGCTGCTCGGCGGGGCTGCCCTGCGGTTGGTTGCGGCTCTGCTTCTGCTGCCGAACGGGTGGGACTTCGCGGGGCCGAGGTTGGTGTTCGTCGCCCCGGCGCTGGCGCTGGTCGCGACGGTTTACGCGGTGTGGGTACGTCCGACGCCGGGGTCGCCCGATGGCGAGCGGGCGGTAGCCACGTGGCCCGGCGACTACTGGGCGGCGGCGGCCGCGGTAGGTGCGGTGCTGGTGGCCAGCGCGGCGGAGTTGGCCGGCACGGGCGCCGCTGCGATGACGGGTGTGGGTGTACTCGGCGCTGCCGCGGTGGGTTCGGTGTGGCGGCGGACCCGGTGGAGTCGGCGGTCGGCCGGCCGGTGGTGGCGTACGGCGGCGAAAGGGACGCTCGGCGTCGCGGTCGCCGCTGCGGTAGTCGCGGGATGGTCCACCGTCAGCCAGTTACCGGCGCGCAGCAGCATGGCCGGCGGCCCGGTCGACCTCGGCGGCGGCAGCATGACAGCCCATAGCCACCACGGTGGTGTCAGTGTGACCACGTTGACCGGCACCTATACCGCCGGCGTGCCGGCCCGCCGGTTCACCTTGACCGCGCAGCCCGCCACGATCCGGCTGGACTCCGGTCAGCAGGTGCAGGCATGGACGTTCAACGGCATCACCCCGGGCCCGCAGCTGCGGGTCCGGCAGGGGGACCTGGTGGAGGTGTCCCTGGTCAACCGGCTGCCCGGCGTGGGAGTGACCCTGCACTGGCACGGCGTGGACGTGCCCAACGCGATGGACGGCGTGGCCGGGGTGACTCAGAACGCGGTCGCGCCGGGCGGCCGGTTCGTGTACCGGTTCCGGGCCACGCAGGTCGGCACGTACTGGTACCACTCCCACGAGATGTCCTCCGTCCAGGTCCGTCGGGGCCTGTTCGGGGCGCTCGTGGTCCTGCCCGCCGACGCGCCCGAGCAGAGCGACGCTGTCGATGAGACGGTGCTGCGGCACACGTGGGTCGACGAGGACGGTGTCGCGACCCTCGGCGTGACCACCGGCGTGCAGCGGCGACTGGTGCCGGCCGGTCGGCAGGTTAGGCTACGGCTGGTCAACACCGACGGAAACCCCGCCACCTTCACCCTGACCGGCGCCCCGCTGCGGGTCGTCGCGATCGACGGCACCGACGTGCACGAACCGAATCTGCTCAAGGGCGTGCGGATCCTGGTCGGCGGTGGGGCCCGCTACGATCTGGCGTTCACCATGCCCGACCAGCCGGTCGTCCTCCGCGCGGACGGTCCGACGATCGTCTACAGCCCCGACGGGAACGCCGGCCCCGGCCGCGAAAGTCCACCGCCGGCGTTGCTGGACCCCGCCCGCTACGGCACCCCCGCCGCCACCCCGTTCGGGGCGGCCAGCCACGTCGACCGGCGCTTCACGCTACGCGTCGACGAGCGGCTCGGCTTCTACGACGGCCGCCCGGCGGTGCGGTACACGTTCAACAACCGGTCGTTCCCGGACGTGCCGATGCTCATGGTCGCCCCCGGTGACCTGGTCGAGGTCACCTACGTCAACCGCAGCGGCCAGCACCATCCCATGCACCTGCACGGCCACCACATGCTGGTGCTGAACCGGGATGGCCAGGCCACCACCGGAAGTCCCTGGTGGGTCGACACCCTCGACGTCGGGCCAGGCGAGACCTACCGGGTGGCGTTCCGGGCGGACAACCCCGGGATCTGGATGGACCACTGCCACAACCTCGAACACGCCGCCAACGGCATGATCCTGCACCTGGGCTACACAGGCGTCACCACGCCCTTCCGGACCGGGCGCGGCACCGCCAACCACCCGGAGTAGGCCTGCTGCGGGGCGCCGCCCGACGCCCTCTACTACGGGCGGAGTAGGCGGCAGTAGCAGCGGCGTGCGGTGGTTGCCTACGGGAGGCGGACGATGCCGTGCGCCCGGGCCGCGACGATCGGTGGCATGCCAGAACCGTTGCTGTCTGCACCCGCGCCAACCGCGGTCCTGCGCCCCGCGGCGGAGCACCGGCCGCTGCGCCGGGGCCCTCTGCTGATCACGTCGCTGCTGGCCGTGACGGCCGGTGTCCTGATCTACCTCGCTCCGCTGGCCGCCGTGTGGCGCACCGCGTGGCCGTACGCGCTGCTGTTCGCCGCACTTGGCGCCGCACAGTTGGGTGCGGTTGCCCGCGTGCTGGCCCGCCCGACGTCGCGTCGGGTGGTGTTGGCTGCCGCGGCGGCGCTGGCCGTACTCGTCGTGTGGCTCCTGACCCGCGGCGCGCCGGTCCTGCCCGGTCCCTCGCCGTGGATACCGGCCGACTCGGTGATCGGGTTCGTCGACTACATCTGCGCGGGGTTACAGGTCATCGGCGTAGCGGGATTCGGCATCGTGTGGGTTCTGCGCGCGGTGGCCGCCTCCCGCGGCTCCGAGGCGCCGGCCGCGCGCGGGCCGCGGCTGCGCCGAGTGGCGGGGGCGGTCGCTGTCGTGCCGGTGACGCTGGTCGTGCTCCTGGCCACGTTCGTGGGGTTCAGCGGGGCCAGCGACGGGTTCGCGGGAGCCGGGTTCCCCGGCGGCACCGTGGCTCCACGGCACCTGCCCGCCGGGCAGCGCAGCACGGTGGAGTACTGCCGGATCGACGGAGTCCCGCTGGCCATGGATGTCTACACTCCGCCGGCCGGCGCCGCGACGCCGGGCCGGGGCGCCCCGGTGGCGATGTACATCCACGGTGGTGGCCTGGTGCTCGGCGACCGGAAACTCTCCGGGCTGGGCGCGTCACTGTCCAACCATCAGGCTGCGCTGTTCACCCCGCTGCGGGAGCGGCTGAATGCCAATGGCTACCTCGTCGCCTCGATCGATTACCGGCTGACCCCCGCCGCCCCGTGGCCCGCCCCGCTCGAGGATGCCAAATGTGCGGTACGGTTCCTCCGGACGCACGCCGCCGACCTCGGCATCGACCCATTCCGCATCGGTGTGTGGGGTGCCAGTGGCGGCGGTTGGCTTTCGTCGATGCTGGGTCTGACCGGTCGGCAGGGTGGGTCCGGCCCGTACGCCGACCAGTCCAGCGCGGTGCAGGCCGTGGTGGACATGTTCGGCCCCACCGACCTCAACGACTTCGCCGATGCGCCGCCGTTCGTCCGGTTCCTGCTGTGGGCGGGTATCGGCACATCCACGGCTACCCGCCACTCGGCCAGCCCGATCAACCACATCTCCAGAGATGCGCCGCCGTTCCTGGTCGTGCACGGCGCGCAGGACGAGGACGTCGCACCGCGCCAGTCCGTCCGGTTCGCCGAGCGGCTGCGCGCCGCCGGCGTGTCGACAGAGTTCGTCGAGGTCGCCGGCACCGGGCACACCCTCGCCAGCCCCGGGCAGCAACCCTCGACGCAGGAGGTGACCGACATGGTGGCGGACTTCTTCATGACAGTGCAGCGATGACCACGGCGCGACGGCCCGTGGCGGATCGGCTGCGCGGGCGCATACGGTGAGCGCGTGGTGATGGGCGGGCCGGTGCTGCGGCGGTGGATGGTGGACGCCGGGATCACGCTCGCGGTGCTGGTTGCCGCCGAGATCGCGATAGCGACCGGCAGCGAGGACGGCGCGGTCGACCGGGACTGGTTCGCGTACCTGCTCGGAGTGGCGCTGGCGGCGCCGCTGCTGCTGCGCCGGCGGTACCCGACCGCCGTGCTGTACGCAGTCTCAGCGGCGTTGCTGCTGTTCTACGCCCTCGACTATCCGGGGTTCCCGCCGGCACTGGTGCTCGCGGTACCGCTGTATGACGTGACCCGCGCAGGCCGCCTGTGGTGGGCGATGCCGGTGCCGGTGTTCTTCCTGACCGTCGGTGCTGTCGTCCTGATCGCGCACCGGGAGATGCCGCCACTGAACCTGCTCGCCGCGTTCCTGCCGCAGGCTACGACGCTGGCGGTGGCGATGCTGCTCGCCGCGTTGATGCGCAGCCGGACCGCGTACGCCGCCGAGGTGCGGCACCGGCTGGACCAGGCAGAACGGGAGCGCGAACTGGAGGCGCGGCGCCTGGTCACCGAGGAACGGCTGCGGATCGCCCGCGACCTGCACGACACAGTCGGACACGCGATCGCCACCATCACCGTGCAGTCCGCCGCCGCGCTGCGGCTGCTGGACGCAGAGCCCGAGCGGACTCGGGAGGCGCTGCTCAACATTCGGGGCACCGGCAAGGCGGCGCTGGCCGAGATGCGCGCCACCCTCGGTCAGCTGCGCTCCGACGACAGGCCGGGCCCAGCGGGGCCGGACCTGCGCGGGACCCGGCCGGTGAAAAGGGACACGGGCCTGCACCGGCTGCCCGAGTTGCTGGCCGCAGTGCGGGCGGCGGGTTTGCCGGTCGAGCTGCACAGCGAACTGTCCGGCGAGCCGCTGCCCGCAGCGCTCGACGAGGTGGCGTACCGGATCGTGCAGGAGTCCTTGACCAACGTGCTGCGGCACGCCGGGGCGGCCGCTTGTGCCGAGGTGCTGCTGCGGGCGGTGCCGGACTCGCTGTGGGTGGAGGTACGCGACGACGGGGCGGGCACGGATGCCGGCGGGACGCCGTCCGGCGGGCGGGGCCTGACCGGGATGCGGGAGCGCGCCGAGGCGTTGAGCGGCCGGTTCGAGGCGGGGCCGCGGCCGGGTGGGGGCTTCCAGGTCCGAGCGGTACTGCCCTGGGAGTCCCCGAAGCCCGGGCCGGCCGCACCGGTCACGGGATCGCAGCGGCAGGCGCGGGAGGGTGAGCTGACGTGATCCGGGTGCTGCTCGTCGACGACCAGGCCCTGGTGCGGGCGGGGTTCCGGGCGTTGCTGGAGGGTGTGCCGGACATCGACGTGGTGGGCGAGGCCGGCAACGGCGGCACGGCGGTCGCGCTGGCCCGGGAACTCCGCCCGGACGTGGTGCTGATGGACATCCGGATGCCCGATGTGGACGGCGTCACCGCGACCCGCCGGATCACCGGCGACGCGCAGCTGTCCGGGGTACGGGTGCTGGTGCTGACCACGTTCGCCGAGGAGGACGACGTGTTCGCCGCCCTCCGTTCCGGGGCCAGCGGCTTCCTGGTGAAGGACACCGACCCGGACGAGCTGGTGCAGGCGGTACGCGTGGTTGCCCGGGGCGATGCGTTGCTGTCGCCCAGCGTCACCCGGGCGGTGATCAGGCGCTCGGTCGGGGCGGGGCAGCCCGCCGCCAGGCCGAGGCCCGAGCCACCGGAGTTGGCCCTGCTCACCGCCCGGGAGCGGGAGGTGGTGCAGCTCGTCGCGGCTGGCCTGAGCAACGACGACATCGCAGTCCGTCTGGTGGTCAGCCCGCTCACCGCGAAGACCCACGTGTCCCGGGCGATGGTCAAGGTCGGCGCGCGGGACCGGGCCCAACTGGTGGTCTTCGCCTACCAGCACGGCCTGGTCACCCCGGACGGATACGACGCTGGAAGTACGGCCCGGTAGCAGGCCGCTGTGGAGAGCATCTCCGCTGGCGGGACGTTTCCGCCTCGGGCGCGCCGGACGATCAGCGGCATGACCGACTCATGGCTCTCCCGCCTCGCCGCCTTCTGCCACCGGCGCCGGTTGACGGTGCTGGCCGGCTGGATCGTGCTCGCCGCGGCCATGGTGCTGCTCGCCGTCGGGTACGGCGCCGGATCCGACAACGATTTCAGCACCGGCGCCACCCAGTCCGGTCAGGCACAGCAGTTGATCGCGGAGCACTTCCCCGGGTTCACCGGGGACAGCCTGACCCTGGCCGTGGACTCCGACATCGCCCTGGACGATCCCGTCGTGCGGGACCGGGTGCAGCCGCTCGTGGAGTTGCTCGCCGCCACCGAGCACGTCGCCCGGGTCAGTTCCCTGTACGACGCGCCGGACCAGATCACCGCTGACCGGCACATCGGGTACGCCGTGGCGATGCTCGACGTCCCGAGCGACGAGATGCCGGTCGCGGCGACCCGGGAGCTGCTCGGCCAGGTGCGCGAGGCCAGCGGGTCCGGGGTGACCTTCGCCTTGGCCGGGCCGGCCGTGAACAACGTCGAGACTCCCGGGGGTGGCCCGGCTGACGCGGTGGGGCTCGCCGCGGCAGCGGTCGTGCTGCTCGTCGCGTTTGGCTCGGTGCTGGCGATGGGGCTGCCCATCGTCACCGCGGTCTTCGGGATCGCGGTGGGCCTGTCCGGGATGGCCCTGCTGGGGCACGTCTTCCCCGCCCCCGGATTCGCGCCGGTCCTGGCCAGCATGATCGGACTCGGGGTGGGCGTCGACTACGCCCTGTTCATCGTGACCAGGTACCGGGAGGCGCTGCAGTCCGGACGTACCCCACGGGAGGCGGTGGTGACCGCGACCGCGACCGCCGGACGGGCGGTGCTGTTCGCCGGCGCGACCGTCGTGGTGGGCCTGGCCGGGCTGCTGCTGACCGGACTTGGCTTCATGCGCGGCCTGGCGGTCGGCGCGGCGGTGACGGTCCTCGCGACCATGCTGGCCGCGGTCACCCTGCTGCCGGCGCTGCTCGGCCTGGTCGGGCATCGGATCGACCGGCTGTCGGTGCATCGCCGCCGCGCCTCGGTCCGGCCCTGGTCGTCCCGCTGGGCCGACAGCGTCATCCGCCGGCCGCTGGTCGCCGCCGTGGCCGGGGTGCTGGTACTGGCGGCGTTGGCCGCGCCGGCGCTGGGCCTGCGGCTGAGCATGCCGGACGCGAGCACTCAGCCTCGGCACACCAGCGCCTACGCCGCGCATCGGATCCTCGCCGACGGGTTCGGTGCCGGCGTCGACGCCACCCTGTCGGTCGTGGTCAGCCTGCCCGACCGTGATCCGGACCGGGTCGCCACGGCGATCGCGGCCGAGCCCGGTGTGGCGTCGGTGAGCCCGCCGCGGCGCAGCGGCGACGGAGCCGTCGCCCTGCTCGCTGTCCGTCCGACCTCCGGCACCCAGGACGAGGCCACCATCGACCTGGTGCATCGGCTACGGGCGATCACCGCGGGCCAACCGGTCCTCGTCGGCGGCGTGGTCGCCGCGGCCATCGACTTCGCGGAACTGACCGCCGACCGGCTCCCCCTGGTAATTGTGGTGGTGGTCGGCCTGTCCCTGCTGTTGCTGGTGATGATCTTCCGGTCCGCGCTGCTCGCGGTGAAGGCCGGCCTGCTCAACCTGATCTCGATCGGCGCGTCGTTCGGGGTACTGGTGGCGGTGGTGCAGTGGGGCTGGCTGGGCGATGTACTGAACTTCCCCACCACGATGCCGGTCACCGCCTGGGTGCCGCTGATCATGTTCCCGGTGCTTTTCGGGCTCTCCATGGACTACGAGGTCTTCCTGGTGTCCCGGATTCGGGAGGCGTACGACACGATGGGCGACACCCGGCTGGCGGTACGCGAGGGGCTCACTGGCACCGCCCGGGTGATCACCGCTGCCGCGGCCATCATGATCGCGGTGTTCCTGTCCGTGATGCTCGGCGCCGACGTCGGGGTCAAGCAGCTCGGCCTCGGTCTGGCCGTCGCGGTGTTCGTGGACGCCACGATCGTGCGGCTGGTCCTGCTGCCGGCCACGATGAAACTGGTCGGCCGGTTTAACTGGTGGCTGCCGGGCTGGCTCGACCGGGCGTTGCCCAGGGTCCGCCTTGAGGAAGCCGGGCCGGCGACCGTCCCGGTGCCCGATTGCTCGGCTGCGGGTGACTCCGCGACCGGCGACGAGGCGGTGCGCCCAGAGGCGGCGACGGTGTGACAGCGATGATGGGCGGCCGCGAAGTGTCAGAGGAGTCTCGGCGGCGCCGAGACTCCTCTGACATCTCTGGTGGTGGCGGCGGTCCGCCCTGGTCGTGGCGTGGGCGCCGGGTGGTCGCCCGGCTGTCAGTCGTTGCGGTCGAGCCGCAGCTTCAAGATGCCGCGCCCGTAGGTCGCCGCGTAGAGCGTGTTGGTCGACGCCTGGTATTCGAGGTCGTTGACCGGAACCCGGGGCAGACCCCGTCCGAGGCGGTACCACCGCACGTCCGGGTTCTGGCTCTTCGCCTTGGCCACGTTCGCGGTGAAGACGCCGAGGTCCGTGGCGACGAAGACCCGGTTGCGGTTGAGCGGGTCGACGACGACGTCCTGGGTGGGCGCCATCGGCAGGTTGCCGCTGATGTCGACCCAGTTGGCGCCGCCGTCCGTGGTCCGCAGGACATGGGCGTCGTTGTCGGCGTTGCGCAGCCCGGAGTACGTCACGTACGCCACGTTCGCGTCCCTCGGGTCGACGGCCACCCGGGTGACCCAACGATCCGGCAGGTCAGGGTCGGTGAAGCGGGTCCAGGTCTGACCGAGGTCCTTGCTGCCCCACAGCCAGCCATCATCGGTACCGGCGTAGATGACGTTCGGGTTCGACGGGGCCGCAGCCACCGTCGTGATCGCGCCGAACGGGTACGACGGGTCGGTGCCCGATTCGGGGTTGCTGAGGCTCGGACTGATCACCGACCACGTCCCTGCCTGCGCCCGGTTGGTCGACCGGTTGAGGATGTTGCCACCGTAGTAGACGACCGCCGGGTCACTCGGGTCCAGCTGGACGGCGGTCTGCCAGTTGCGGCGCTGCGAGACGGTCTGGCTGGTGAAACTCGAGCTGTTGTTCCCCGCGTTCACCGAGCGCGAGCAGCTGCCGAACTGCGAGCACGCGTACACGAAGTTGTGGTTGCTCGGGTCGATCAGCGTGTAGAGGCCGTCGCCGCATCCGCCGTATGACCCCCAGTCTCCGGTGACGACGCCGGCGGAGTTCCACGAGCGGAGGCAGCCGTTGTCCTGGGCGCCACCGACGATCCGGCTGGGGTCCTGCTCGCTGACGTCGGTGGTGTAGAACTGGGTCCAGGGCTCGTTCAGCGCCTCGGTCCAGGTGCCGTTGGCGCCGTTTCCGGCCGACCAGTAGAAGCCGCCGTCGTTGCCCTCGTAGGCTCGGTTCGGCGTTGTCGGGTCCCAGGCCATCGCGTGGTGGTCGGCGTGGAGGTTGCCGACGTTTGCCCAGGTGGACCCGCCGTTCTGGGAGAGCCGCAGGCTGACGCCGGCGATGAACAGCCGGTCAGGGTTGACCGGGTCGATCCAGGTCTTCGATGTCCATACCGTGTCGCCGCCGGGGTTGGCGTTCGTCATCGTTCGGAACGTCGCTCCGCCGTCGTCGGAACGATAGAAGCCGCGGAAGCCGCGTTGCGTCTGTCCCCCGCCACTTGCGGTCTGGTTCCAGTTGCCGGTCGTGATGTAGACGCGGCTCGGGTCACTTGGCGCGATCGCGACCGCCATCCGGGCCTGCGCTGTTGTCGTCTGGTTGTCAGTCGACGCGAACCCGATCGTGTCGCCGGGGGTGAACGAGGTGATGCGGTCGTTCTCCAACCGGGTCCAGGTGGCGCCACCATTGGTGGTGAGGTAGATGCCGGTGCCCGGTCCGGTGTAGCAGCGGCAGAGCGCTTCGCGGTGGTGGTCCCACATCGGCACGAAGAGCTTGTCCGGGTTCCTCGGGTCCATGGCGATGTCGGTGGCGCCGGTGAAGTCGTTGAGGCCTTGTAGGGCTCGGGTCCAGGTCGCGCCGTAGTCCGTCGACTTGTACAGCCCGCGTACGCCTCCTGGCGCGAACAGCGAGCCGCCGGCCGCGGCGTACACGATGTTCGGGTTCTGCGGGTTGAAGCGGATCGCGCCGATGGTGCTGGACCCCTGCAGCCCGATGCGGGTCCAGGTGGCTCCGTGGTCGGTCGACCGGTAGAGCCCGTCGCCGCCGTAGCTCAGGCTGCCGCCGCCGGGGTTGACCTCGCCTGTTCCGACCCAGACATCGCCGTTCGGCGCGACTGTCACCGCGCCGATCGATTGCGGGAAGTCGTCCGGCCATGCGTTGGTCATGCTGACGCCGGCGTCGTCGCTGCGCCAGACACCGGCCGTGGACACGGCCACGTAGACGCGGCCGGGCTGCGTCGGGTCGGGCGCGATGTCGGTCACCCGCCCGCCGACGTTCGACGGTCCGACGGGGGACCAGTTCGGGTCGACGAGCCCGTGGAGCTCCGACGGGATCGCCGCGGCCTGCTGCGCGGCCAGTTCGAGGTCGCCGGGTGTGATGACGTCGCCCGGTACCTGCCGGGAGTCGAGATAGACGTCGCGCAGTTCCGACTCTTCCTCCTCCTCCGCGTCCTCGCAGTTGGTCCCGAAGTCCGGGTCGTCGGCGTCGCACGCGACAATGTTGTCCGGGTCGTCCGACTCGGCTGCCGTCGCCAACGTGGACGGTGCGGCAGCGCCGAAGGCGGCCAGCACGACAGCCGCCGCGAGTAGCGCAATCCTTGGTCTCATCTCTCTCACCTCATTCGCCCGTTGCGGGAAATGCACATCACCGGCCTGCGCGTAGTGCCCCACCAGAGGCTAGGCCCGATAAGACATCGACTGCACTAATCACGTGCCGGAACGGTCGACTGATTGGTCGATGCAGATGTAGGAGTGGATCGGTTCCCGTCGCCCCAATTCTGCCGGCTGAAGGAGCCCTGGCCGGCGGTGGCAGCGTGGGCAGGCGGGCCCGCCGGGTCTAAGGCGTGTTTCGTAAGTCGAGCGATCCGCG
>NZ_VSFA01000136.1 GCF_008119785.1 Micromonospora sp. MP36
TGGGGGGGGGGAGGGGGGACGCCGGACCCAAACGGGAAGAGAAAAACCCCCCACGGCCCCGGGGGGGGGAGGGAAACCGGGGTCGGCGGTTGGGGGGGGGGGGGGGGCGCCGGCCTGCCCCCCGCGGGCGGGGCGGGCCCCCCGCCTCGGGTGAGAGGCAACTCTCGTCGGGTCAGCGGACGCTGCGGGCGAACTGCCGCGCGGCCCAGACGACCCCGGCGACGGCGAGCACCGCGATGATCGTCAGCCCCTGCCAGACCTTGTCGTTGCTGAGGTCGCCGGCGAAGAGCGCCCGGACCCCGTCGACCGCCCAGGAGAACGGGTTCCAGTTGGCGATGCCCTGGAGCCAGCCGGGGGCCAGGGCGAGCGGCAGCAGGATGCCGGAGAGCAGCAGCACCGGCTGGGCGACGGTGTTCATCAGCGGGGCGAGGGCGTCCTCGCTCTTGACCTTGAGCGCCACGCCGTACGAGACGGCCGAGGTCATCAGCGCGATCAGCGCCAGCATCAGGTACGCCAGCAGCAGGTATCCGATGAAGACACGCAGGTCGAACAGGAGCGCCAGCAGGGTGATGATGACCGCCTGCGCGATCAGCGAGACCACGTCCCGCAGCGAGCGGCCGAGCAGCAGGGCGAGCCGGCTGACCGGGGTGACCCGGGACCGTTCGATGACCCCGGCGCGCAACTCGGCGATCAGGCCGAAGCCCTGGAACAGGCCGCCGAAGATGGCCAGCAGCACCAGCAGGCCGGGGACGAAGATCTTGTAGGCCGCGGCCTGGGTCGGCGCGTTCAGCGCCGCCTTGAGCAGCGGGGCGAAGAGCAGCAGGTACATCACCGGCTGGAAGACACCGACGAAGACCCAGACCGGGTTACGCAGCAGCAGCTGGATCTGGCGCTGGAAGATCAGCCAGGTGTCGCGGGCGAGCTTCATGACAGTTCTCCGGGTGGTCAGGACTCGCGCAGCGAGCGGCCGGTCTTGGTGAGGAAGACGTCGTCGAGGCTGGGGCGGTGCAGCTCGATGGAGCGCAGGTCCAGCCCGGCGCCGTCGAGGCGGCGCAGCACCTGCGGGATGGCGGTGGCCCCTTCGTCGACGTAGAGGCGCAGGCCGCCCTCGTCGACCGTCTCCAGCTTGTTGACGTACGCCTCGGTGTCGAGCAGCTCGGCAGCGCGCGGGGTGGCCGGGGCGTCGAGGCCGACAAGCACCACCTCGCCGGAGATCTCCCGCTTCAGCTCGGCCGGCGTGCCCTCGGCGACCACCTCGCCGTGGTCCATGATCGCGATCCGGTCGCAGAGCGCGTCCGCCTCGTCGAGGTAGTGCGTGGTGATGAAGACGGTCATCCCCTCGGCGCGCAGCCGGCGGATCTCGTCCCACATGTGCGCCCGGCTCTGCGGGTCCAGGCCGGTGGTCGGCTCGTCCAGGAAGACGATCTTCGGCTCGTGGATGATGCCGAGCGCGATCTCGACCCGCCGGCGCTGGCCACCGGAGTAGGTCTTGCACTTGCGGTCCGCGTACTCGCTGAGCTGGAAGGCGTCCAGGGCGCGGGCGGCGCGGCGGTGCGCCTCGGCCTTGGAGATGCCGTAGAGCCGGGCCTGGAGCACCAGCTCCTCGCGGGCGGTGGACTCGTCCCAGGTGCTGCCGCCCTGGGCGACGTAGCCGATCCGGCGGCGCACCTCGGCCGGGTCCTTGCGCAGGTCCGCCCCGGCGATGGTGGCCTCGCCACCGTCGGGCTCGATGAGGGTGGCGAGCATCCGCAGGGTAGTCGTCTTGCCGGCGCCGTTGGGGCCGAGGAAACCGAAGATCTCCCCCTCGGCGACCTCGAGGTTGACCCCCCGGACCGCGTCCACGGTCTTCGTCTCGCGACCCGCGCGGGAGCGGAACGACTTCCGCAGCCCCCTGGTCTCGATCATGTCTGCTTGCTCCTGGTCGTCCGGGCCGGAGGTGACCGGCCGCCGATCGTCCGCGACGAGGACACACCACTCCCCTGCGGTTCGCGCCGAGACTAACGCGATATAGCTCGCGTGGTCAACGTTGATTATTTCGCGTCGTCCTCGCCAGGGGCGGCGCTGTCCGTCCACCCCGACCATCCCTCGGCCTGCTCCATGGAAGCGGGTAGGTACGACACTCCTGACTCGATCCGCTCGGCGATCCGCCCGCACCAGCCCATCTCCGCCTCGGCCCGGGCCAGCCACAGCTCGAACATCCAGCCGACATGCACCGGCTTGGTGTTGCGTACCCAGTCCGACTCCAGCGAGGCGCGCATCGACTCGATGCCGGCCCGGATCAGGTTGGCCCGGTTGCGCAGGGCCGCCGCCGCCTCGTCCCGCGGCATGGCCGGCAGGAAGGAGAAGGCCGCCACGAACGGGTCCGGCACCTCGTGGAGCTGCCACCACTGCGCGCGCAGCAGGGTCTCGAACTCCTCCACCCCCTTGGCCGTCACCTCGTAGGTGGTGCGGGCGGGACGCGCACCGACCTGCTCGGTCGACACCGCCCGCAGCAGCCCCTCGTCGGTGAGCTTGCGCAGCGCGTGATAGATCGACCCCGGTTGCACGTTGGCCCACTTGTCCGCGCTCCAGCTCAGCAGCTCACGGCGTACGTCGTAGCCGTGCACCGGCTGCATCCACCTGACCAGGCCCAGAATCATCATCCGCGTTGCCGACACCGGACAAGCGTAATAAGCAAATTTGACTAAGCCGGGGTGGGACGTGCGGCATCCCACACTGAGCGATCGTTAGGGCGGCGAGGCCGGCCGATAAACTCCCGGCATCGACCTCCGGGGAGGAGCCACCAAGGTGCGCAAGGTACTCATCGCCAACCGCGGCGAGATCGCGGTCCGCGTCATCCGCGCCTGCCGCGACGCCGGGCTGGAGAGCGTCGCCGTCTACGCGGACTCCGACCGGGACGCCCTGCACGCCACCCTCGCCGACGAGGCGTACGCCCTGGGGGGCGACACCGCGGCGGACAGCTACCTGCGGATCGACAAGCTGATCGACGTCGCGGCCAGGTCCGGTGCCGACGCGGTGCACCCCGGCTACGGCTTCCTCTCCGAGAACGCCGACTTCGCCCAGGCGGTGATCGACGCCGGGCTGACCTGGATCGGCCCGACCCCGCAGGCGATCCGCGACCTCGGCGACAAGGTGACCGCGCGGCACATCGCCCAGCGCGCCGGCGCGCCCCTGGTCCCCGGCACCCCGGACCCGGTCGGCAACGCCGACGAGGTGATGGCCTTCGCCGTCGACCACGGCCTGCCGGTCGCGATCAAGGCGGCCTTCGGTGGCGGCGGGCGCGGCCTCAAGGTGGCCCGCACCATGGAGGAGATCCCGCACCTGTTCGAGTCGGCCACCCGCGAGGCGGTCGCCGCGTTCGGCCGGGGCGAGTGCTTCGTCGAGCGATACCTGGACCAGCCCCGCCACGTCGAGGCGCAGGTCCTCGCCGACCAGCACGGCAACGTGATCGTCGTGGGCACCCGCGACTGCTCGCTGCAGCGCCGGCACCAGAAGCTGGTCGAGGAGGCCCCGGCTCCGTTCCTCAGCGAGGCGCAGCGCGCGCAGATCCACTCCAGCGCCAAGGCGATCTGCCGGGAGGCCGGCTACCACGGCGCCGGCACGGTGGAATACCTGGTCGGCGCCGACGGCACCATCTCCTTCCTGGAGGTCAACACGCGCCTCCAGGTGGAGCACCCGGTCACCGAGGAGACCGCCGGCATCGACCTGGTCCGCGAGCAGTTCCGCATCGCCGACGGCGAGAAGCTGCGCTTCACCGAGGACCCGACTCCGCGCGGGCACTCGATCGAGTTCCGGATCAACGGCGAGGACCCGGGCCGCAATTTCCTCCCCGCCCCGGGCACCATCACCGCGCTGCGGCTGCCCACCGGGCCGGGCGTCCGGGTGGACACCGGCATCTCGGCCGGGGACGTGATCGGCGGCAACTTCGACTCGCTGCTCGCCAAGGTGATCATCACCGGCGAGACGCGTACCGAGGCGCTGGAGCGGGCCCGCCGGGCGCTGGACGAGATGGTCGTCGAGGGGATGGCCACCGCGCTGCCCTTCCACCGGCTGGTGGTCCGGGACCCGGCGTTCACCGCCGAGCCGTTCACCGTCCACACCCGGTGGATCGAGACCGAGTTCGACAACACCGTGCCGGCCTTCACCGCCCCCGCTGGCGCCGTCGAGGGCCCGGCCGAGCGCGAGACCGTCGTGGTCGAGGTGGGTGGCAAGCGGCTGGAGGTCACGCTCCCCGCCGGCCTCGGCGCGGGTACGGCCGCCGCCGCGCCCGCCGCGAAGAAGCCGGCTCGCCGGGGCGGTGGCGCCAAGGCCGGCGCGGCGGTCAGCGGCGACACCCTCGCCTCCCCCATGCAGGGCACCATCGTCAAGATCGCTGTCGCGGACGGGGACACCGTCGCCGAGGGCGACCTGATCGTCGTGCTGGAGGCGATGAAGATGGAGCAGCCGCTGCACGCCCACAAGGCGGGCACGGTCAGCGGTCTCTCCGCCGAGGTGGGCGCGGTCATCACCGCCGGCGCCCCGATCTGCACCATCGCCTGAGGCGTCGGGCGGGGCCCCTTCTCCACGCCTCGGGCACCGGAAGGGGCCCTGCCAACAGGTCCGCGGCTCAGCGGAGCGCGACGGCCGCCTCCGCGCGGACCGCGTCGGTCAGCGCGCCGAGCACGCGTGACTCCAGCCGCCAGTGCTGCCAGTACAGCGGCACGTCGACGTGCCGTCCCGGGTCGAGGTCGACACAGGCGCCGCCGGCCAGGTCCGCCTCGGCCAACCGCTCCGGGACCAGCCCCCAGGCGAGTCCACGCCGGATCGCCTCGCTGAACGCCGGCACCGACGGCACGTGGTGCACCGGCGGGTCGAGCTCCCGGCCGGTCACCGACCGCACGAAGCGGTGCTGGACCCGGTCCTTGCGGTCGAAGACGAGCATCGGCGCCGCGGCCAGCGCCTCGGCCGTCAGCCCGTCGGGGAACCAGCGGACGACCAGCGCCGGGGCGGCGAGCGCCCGGTAGCGCATCGCGCCGAGCGGGCGTACCCGGCAGCCCTGGACCGGCTCGCGCTGGGCGGTCACCGCCGCCAGCACCGCGCCGTCGCGCAGCAGCTCGGCGGTGTGGTCCTGGTCGTCCTGGCGTACGTCGAAGCAGGCGGCCAGTTCGGCCGGGACCCGGGCCAGCGCGGCGACGAACCAGGTGGCCAGCGAGTCGGCGTTGGCCACCACCGGCACCCGGGTCGGCCCGGCCGCCCCGTCCACCGCCCCGCACGCCTCGGCGAGCGCCTCCCGTTCGAGCAGGGTCAACTGGACGGCCAGCCGGAGCAGCGGCTGCCCGGCACCGGTCGCCTGGCAGGGTCGGCTGCGCCGGACCAGCACCTGCCCGACGACCTCCTCCAGCGCGCGGATGCGCTGGCTCACCGCCGACGGGGTGACGTGCAGGACGCGAGCCGCGCCCTCGAAGCTGCCCTCGCCGACCACTGCGGCCAGGGTGCGGAGCTGGGCGGTGTCGAGTCCTTCCATAAGACCAGCTTACGAAGCATCAGAAAGATTAGTTGGACTGCATCAGGCCCCGGTGCCTAGCCTCGGACCCGTGCCAGACCTGCTCCCCTCCGCCGTCGCCGGGTTCTCCGTCTCGTTCGCGCTGATCGTCGCCATCGGCGCGCAGAACGCCTTCGTGCTCCGCCAGGGGCTGCGCCGGGAGCACGTGCTTCCCGTGGTGGTCGCCTGCGCGGCCTCGGACGCCCTGCTCATCGCGGCGGGCATCGCCGGTCTCGGCACTGCCGTGGCGGACCGGCCGGGCCTGCTGTCCGCCATCCGCTGGGTCGGGGGCGCGTTCCTGCTCGGGTACGCCGTGCTCGCCGCCCGCCGGGCGCTGCGCCCGGGCAGCCTCACCCCCACCGAGCGGCCGCCGGCCACCCTCCGGGCGACCGTGCTGGCCTGCCTCGCCTTCACCTACCTCAACCCGCACGTCTACCTGGACACCGTGCTGCTGCTCGGCGGCGTGGCCCAGCAGTACGAGCAGCGCTGGGCGTTCGGGGTCGGCGCGACGCTGGCCAGCGTGGTCTGGTTCACCGCGCTCGGCGGTGCGGCGCACCGGCTGGCGCCGCTGCTCGCGCGTACCTCCGCCTGGCGGGTGCTGGACGGCGCGGTCGCCGTCGTGATGACCGTGATCGCCTCGGCGCTGCTGCTCGGCTGACCCCGGCCGCGCGGCCGGCCGGGGTGTTTTCCGTGACCATCGCGGGCACGGACGGGTGCTGGCGGGAATGATGTTCCGGTGCGGTTCCTTCATGGCGCGGTCCCCGCGCACGACCTGACCTACAACGACGTCTTCATGGCGCCCAACCGTTCCGAGGTGGGCTCCCGGCTCGACGTCGACCTGGCCACGGCCGACGGCACCGGCACCACCATCCCGCTGGTGGTGGCGAACATGACGGCGGTCTCCGGCCGGCGGATGGCCGAGACGGTGGCCCGGCGCGGCGCCATCGCGGTGATCCCCCAGGACATCCCGATCGAGGTGGTGGCCAACGTCGTCGCCTGGGTCAAGCAGCGGCACCTGGTGCACGACACGGCGATCACCCTCGGCCCGACCGACACCGTCGGCGACGCGATCCACCTGCTGCCGAAGCGCGCGCACGGCGCGGTGATCGTGGTCGACGAGGCCGGCCGCCCGGTCGGTGTGGTCACCGAGGCGGACACCGTGGGCGTGGACCGGTTCGCCCAGCTCCGCCATGTGATGTCGACCGAACTGCACACCGTGCCGGCGGACGCGGACCCGCGCACCGGCTTCGACCGGCTCTCCGCGGGCCGACGCCGGCTCGCCCCCGTGGTGGACGCGGATGGGCGGCTGGTCGGCGTGCTGACCCGGCCGGGCGCGCTGCGCGCCACGCTCTACAAGCCGGCGGTGGATGACCGGGGGCGGCTGCGGATCGCGGCGGCGGTGGGGATCAACGGCGACGTGACCGGCAAGGCCGCCGCGCTGCTGGAGGCCGGGGTGGACACCCTGGTGGTGGACACCGCGCACGGCCACCAGGAGCGGATGATCTCCGCGCTGCGGGCGGTCCGCAAGCTCGACCCGGCGGTCCCGGTGGCGGCCGGCAACGTGGTCACCGCCGAGGGCGTACGGGACCTGGTCGAGGCGGGCGCCGACATCGTGAAGGTCGGCGTCGGGCCGGGCGCGATGTGCACCACCCGGATGATGACCGGGGTCGGCCGGCCGCAGTTCTCCGCGGTGCTCGACTGCGCCGCCGCGGCCCGCGCCCTGGGCCGACACGTCTGGGCCGACGGCGGCGTACGCCACCCGCGGGACGTGGCGCTGGCCCTCGCGGCGGGCGCCTCGAACGTGATGGTCGGTTCCTGGTTCGCCGGCACCTACGAGTCCCCCGGCGACCTCTACACGGAAGCGGACGGCCGGCGCTACAAGGAGAGCTTCGGCATGGCGTCGGCCCGCGCGGTCAGCGCCCGGACGGCCGAGGACAGCGCGTACGACCGGGCCCGGAAGGCGATCTTCGAGGAGGGCATCTCCTCGGCCCGGATGTACCTCGACCCGATCCGACCCGGCGTGGAGGACCTGATCGACGAGATCATCTCCGGGGTACGCAGCTCCTTCACCTATGCGGGCGCCCGCAACCTGGAGGAGTTCCACGAGCGGGCCCTGGTCGGCGTGCAGAGCGCCGCCGGCTACACCGAGGGCATGCCGCTGCCGACGAGCTGGTGACCGGTTGGGAGGGGCCCCTTTTTACGCGCAGCGCTAGAAAGGCGCCCCTCCTCGCACCTCACCAGAAGAGGCGGCGGATCACCGACCGGGCGGCCGCCTCCGGGTCCGGGCCAACGCTCGCCGGGAGTGCGCCGGCCAGCCAGAGGGTGGCGAAGCCGTGCACGATCGACCAGGCGGCGAGCGCGTCCCGCTCCGGCTCGGCGGACGGCGTGGCCACCGTGGCGACGCCACCGCGCAGCGCCGCCCCGGCCCGGGTACGCGCGGCCACCAGCGCCGGGTCGTCGACGCGGTGGAGATCCGGCGAGAACATCACCTCGAAGTGGGCCCGGTGCGCCACGGCGAAGCGCACGTACGCGACGCCCGCCTCCAGCAGGTCGTCCCCGGCCCGGTCGAGTTCGTCGGCGAGCAGCGCGAAGCCCTCGGCGGCGAGGGCGGTGAGCAGGCCGGTCTTGTCGCCGAAGTGGTGGGCGGGCGCGGCGTGCGAGACGCCGGCCCGGCGGGCCAGGTCGCGGAGGCTGAGCGCGGCCGGGCCGGCCTCACCGATCGCCTGGACCGCCGCGTCCAGCAGGGCCCGCCGCAGGTCGCCGTGGTGGTAGGCGCGGGTCGTGGTCACGGTCGGAAGCATATCTTGCCACTGCCAAGATGACGGATTTCCGAAAATAGTTTGGAGCCTTACGGTCCGGGGGCTAACGTGGCGCCGTGAGCATGGAGCCACTCATCCGCTTCCCCGACGCGCTACGCCAGGCGCCGCTCGGTCGGCTGATCTCGATCGCCGGCCGCCTCGCCGAACAGCGGTGGGGGCGCTACCTCGCCGAGCACCACGGGCTCAGCCCGGCGGGGATGCGGGTGCTGTTCATCCTGTCCCGCGCCGGCGACAGCACCCATCGGGAGGTCGCCGAGCGCTGCTTCGTCCGCCCCGCGACACTCACCGGCATCGTCGACACGCTCGAACGGGACGGCTTCGTCGAGCGCCGCCGCGACGCCGCCGACCGGCGCACGGTACGACTCGCGCTGACGGACAAGGGGCAGGAGCACACCCGAAAATTGATCGACCTGATCCACAGTGACCGGCCGCTCACGTCGGTCGACGCCGACCCCGCGAAGCGGGAGATAATCCGCGATTTCCTCACTGAACTCATCACCACCATGTCCGAGGGGGACATCGGCCGGTTGAACCCAGGCGAGGAAGAGACCGACGAGACGAGACGAGGACTCCGTCCGTGCTGATCCGCCTGCTCCGTACCCATCTGCGCCCGTACCGGCGGTTGCTGGCCGCGGTGGTGGCGCTCCAGTTCGTCGGCACGATGGCCTCGCTGTACCTGCCGAGCCTCAACGCCGACATCATCGACCGCGGCGTCGCCCTCGGCGACACCGACCAGATCATGCGTACGGGCGGCTGGATGCTGCTCGTCAGCCTGCTCCAGATCGCCTGCTCGATCGCCGCCGTCTACCTCGGCGCGAAGACCGCTATGCGGTTCGGCCGGGACGTCCGGGCCGGCATCTTCCGCCACGTCAACCGCTTCTCCGCCCGCGAGGTGGCCCGGTTCGGGGCGCCCTCGCTGATCACCCGCAACACCAACGACGTGCAGCAGGTGCAGATGCTCGTGCTGCTGAGCTGCACCATGCTGGTCGCCGCGCCGATCATGAGCGTCGGCGGCGTGGTGATGGCGCTCCGCGAGGACGTCGGGCTCTCCTGGTTGATGCTGGTCTGCGTGCCCGTCCTGGCGGTCGCGCTGGGCCTGATCATCCGGCGGATGGTCCCCGGCTTCCGGGAGATGCAGACCCGGATCGACACGGTCAACCGGGTGCTGCGCGAGCAGATCACCGGCATCCGGGTGATCCGGGCCTTCGTCCGCGAGCCCTACGAGACGAAGCGGTTCGGCACCGCCAACGCCGACCTCACCGCGACCGCCCTGCGCGTCGGCCGACTCCAGGCGCTGATCTTCCCGGTGGTCATGCTGGTGCTCAACGTCTCCAGCGTCGCGGTGCTCTGGTTCGGCGCGGAACGGGTCGACGCCGGGCAGATCCAGGTCGGCGCGCTGACCGCGTTCCTGCAGTACCTGATGCAGATCCTGATGTCGGTCATGATGGCCACCTTCATGCTGATGATGGTGCCGCGCGCGGCGGTGTGCGCCGAGCGGATCGTCGAGGTGCTGGACACCGAGTCGTCGGTGGTGCCGCCGGTCGAGCCGATGCTCGTGGCGACCAGGAGCGCCGAGCTGGAACTCCGCCGCGTCTCCTTCCAGTACCCCGGCGCGAGCGCGCCGGTCCTGCACGACATCTCGTTCCGGGCCAGCCCGGGCCGGACCACGGCCATCATCGGGTCCACCGGCGCCGGCAAGACCACGCTGCTCACGCTGATCCCCCGGCTGGTCGACCCGACCGCCGGCGCGGTGCTGGTCGACGGGGTGGACGTACGGCTGCTGGAACCGGACGAGGTGTGGCGCCGGATCGGGCTGGTGCCGCAGCGGCCGTACCTGTTCACCGGCACGGTCGCCAGCAACCTCCGGTACGGCAACCCGGACGCCACCGACGCCGACCTCTGGGCGGCACTGGAGATCGCCCAGGCCCGGGACTTCGTCGCGGAGATGCCTGGCGGGCTGGACGCGCCGATCGCGCAGGGCGGCACGAACGTCTCCGGCGGCCAGCGGCAACGGCTGGCGATCGCCCGGGCGCTGGTCCGCAAGCCGGAGATCTACCTGTTCGACGACTCGTTCTCGGCGCTCGACCTCGGCACCGACGCCCGGCTGCGGGCCGCGCTGAAGCCGGTCACCGCGGACGCGGCGGTCCTGATCGTGGCCCAGCGGGTCTCCACGATCGTCGACGCCGATCAGATCATCGTGCTCGAGGACGGGGGCGTCGTGGGCATGGGACGACACGAGGAACTTCTCCACACCTGCCCGACCTACGCCGAGATCGTGGCATCCCAGCAGACGGCGGAGGTGACCGCATGAGCGAGCGACAAGCGAGCGAATCATCAGCGAAGTGCTGTGGTGCCTCATGGCGGCACGGAGCGCAGCGGAGTGCCGGCAGGAGCGAGCACAGCGAGCGAACAGCGCAAATCAGTCGCCGCGGGGGTCATGGCGGTGCCGAGCGCAGTGAGGTGAAGCCATGAGCGCCGTACCAGGGCAGAAGCCGACCCCTGGCGGGCAGAGCCCCAACGGACAGGGCCCGGCCGGGCCCACCCCCGGTGGGAAGGGCCCCGGCGCGGGTGCCCCCGCCGGGGCGGGCTTCGGCGGCGGTCCCCCCGGCGGAAAGGGGCCCGGCGGTAAGGGGCCCGGCGGGGCGCCGAACCGGCTGCCGGCGGCCGGGCGACGTGGCGGGGGACCGCCGTGGATGGGCGCCGCCATGCCGGCGGAGAAGTCACTGAACTTCGGTCCGTCCGCCCGGCGGCTGCTGGGCCGCCTCCGGCCGCACCGGCTGCAACTGGCCGCGATCGTCACCCTGGCGGTGGCGAGCGTCGGAGCGAGCGTCATCGGTCCGAAGATCCTCGGCCACGCCACGGACATCATCTTCGGCGGGGTGATCGGGCGGCAGATCCCCGCCAGCCTCACCAAGGAGCAGGCGGTGGCCGCGGCCCGGGCGGCCGGCCACGACACCTACGCCGACATGCTGGCCCGGATGGACCTGGTCCCCGGGATGGGCATCGACTTCACCGCGCTGGGCCGCACGCTGGCCCTGGCGCTCGCCCTCTATCTGGGCGCCAGCCTGCTCATGTGGTGGCAGGGCTGGCTGCTCAACGGAGTGGTGCAGCGGACCGTGCTGCGGCTGCGCGCCGAGGTGGAGGAGAAGCTCAACCGGCTGCCGCTGCCCTACTTCGACCGGCAGCCCCGGGGTGAGCTGCTCAGCCGGGTCACCAACGACATCGACAACATCTCGCAGACCCTCTCGCAGACGCTCAGCCAACTGCTCAGCGCGCTGCTGACCGTGGTCGGCGTACTGGCCATGATGTTCTGGATCTCGCCGCTGCTGGCGCTGGTCGCCCTGGTGGCGGTGCCGCTGTCGGTGGTCGTGACCCAGCAGATCGCCAAGCGGTCGCAGCGCCGGTTCATCGCCCAGTGGACGCACACCGGCGAGCTCAACGGCCTGATCGAGGAGGCGTACACCGGCCACGAGCTGGTCAAGGTCTTCGGTCGGCAGCGCGAGGTGCAGGCCGCCTTCGAGGCCAAGAACGAGGAGCTGTTCCGGGCCAGCTTCGGAGCCCAGTTCATCTCCGGGATCATCATGCCGGCGATGATGTTCGTCGGGAACCTCAGCTACGTCGCCATCGCGGTGGTCGGCGGGCTGCGGGTGGCCTCCGGGTCGATGAGCCTCGGCGACGTGCAGGCGTTCATCCAGTACTCGCGGCAGTTCACCCAGCCGCTCACCCAGGTCGCCTCGATGGCCAACCTGCTCCAGTCCGGGGTGGCCTCCGCCGAGCGGGTCTTCGAGGTGCTCGACGCGGAGGAGCAGGTTCCGGACCGCGTCGGACCGCCCCGGGTCACCGGCCGGGTCGAGTTCGAGCACGTCTCCTTCCGGTACGACCCGGACAAGCCGCTGATCGACGACCTGTCGCTGGTCGCCGAGCCCGGACACACGGTGGCCATCGTCGGCCCGACCGGTGCCGGCAAGACCACCCTGGTCAACCTGATCATGCGGTTCTACGAGCTGGACGCCGGCCGGATCACCCTGGACGGGGTGGACATCAGCACGATGCCCCGAAGGGAGCTGCGCGGCCGGATCGGCATGGTGCTGCAGGACACCTGGCTCTTCGGCGGCACCATCCGCGACAACATCGCGTACGGGCGGCCGGACGCCACCGAGGAGGAGATCCTGGCGGCGGCCCGGGCCACCTTCGTGGACCGCTTCGTCCGCAGCCTCCCCGACGGATACGACACCGTCATCGACGAGGAGGGCAGCAATGTCAGCGCCGGCGAGAAGCAGCTCATCACCATCGCCCGGGCGTTCCTCGCCGAGCCGTCGCTGCTGATCCTGGACGAGGCGACCAGCTCGGTGGACACCCGGACCGAGGTGCTGCTCCAGCGGGCCATGGCGGCGCTGCGCTCGGACCGGACCAGCTTCGTCATCGCGCACCGGCTCTCCACCATCCGCGACGCGGACCTGATCCTGATGATGGAGAACGGCCGGATCGTCGAGCAGGGCAGCCACGACCAGCTCCTCGCCGCCGACGGGGCGTACGCCCGGCTGTACCGGTCGCAGTTCAGCGGCGCCGCCGTCGATGACGAGGGGCCGGTCCCGGCCGGCGCGCCGGCCCGGAGCTGACGGTGGACCGATCAGCCGGTCCGGCTTCGGCCCCCGCCGCAAGGCGGGGGCCGGCCGGGCGGGCGTCAGGCCCGGGGCAGCAGGTCGGCCGAGCGGGCGGCGACCACCCGTCCGATCAGCCCCAGCGCGTCGGCGACCGGCATCGGGTCGAGCCCGCGGCCGTCGCGCAGCCGCAGGGACACCGACCCGTCGGCCGCCTCCCGGGGGCCGATCACCCCGAGGTACGGGACCTTCCGGCGGGCCGCGTCGCGGATCCGGGCGCCCAGCGAGCCGGCATGGTCGACCTCGGCCCGCAGTCCGACCGCCTCCGCCCGGCGAGCCAGGTCGACGGCGGCGTCGGCCTGGCCGTCGTCCACCGGGAGCAGCACCAGCTGGACCGGGGCGTACCAGGCCGGGAAGGCGCCGGCGTGCACCTCGATCAGGTACGCGAAGAGCCGCTCCATGCTGCCGACCAGGCTCCGGTGCACCATCACCGGCCGTTTCCGGCTGCCGTCCGCGTCGGTGTACGACAGGTCGAACCGCTCGGGCTTGTCGAAGTCGAGCTGGATGGTGGAGATGGTCGACTCCCGGCCGGCCGCGTCGACGATCTGGATGTCGATCTTCGGGCCGTAGAAGGCCGCCTCGCCGCGGCCCTCGCTGAACTCCACCCCGTCGAGCGCGGCGCGGAGCAGCTCCTCGGCCCGCGCCCACTGGGCGTCGTCGCCGACGTACTTCTCCCCAGGCCCGCGCAGCGACAGCCGGAACCCGGCCGGCCGGACGCCGAGCGCGGCGTGCGCCTCGCGGATCAGCCGCAGGATCTCGCGTACCTCCTCCCCGACCTGGTCCAGCGCGCAGAAGTTGTGCGCGTCGTTGAGCGAGATGGCGCGGACCCGGGAGAGCCCGCCGAGCACCCCGGAGCGCTCCGCCCGGTACATGCCGCCCAGCTCGGCGACGCGCAGCGGCAGCTCCCGGTAGGAGCGACCGCGGGCCCGGAAGACCAGCGCGTGGTGCGGGCAGAGCGCCGGCCGGAGCACGAACTCGTCGTCGGCGGACAGCCGCATCGGCGGGAACATGTCGTCGGCGAAGTAGCCGAGATGCCCGGACAGCTCGAACAGCTCCCGTTTGCCCAGCGGCGGCGAGTAGACGTGCCGGTAGCCGGCCCGGCGCTCCAGCTCCCGCACGTACTCCTCGACGGCGTGCCGGGCGGCGGCGCCGGCCGGCAGCCAGATGGGCAGCCCGGCGCCCGCGAGGGGATCGGAGACGAACAGCTCCAGCTCCCGGCCGAGCCTGCGGTGGTCGATCATGTCGCTCTCCTTGATCGGGTACGACCCGGAGGCGAGCTGACCCGGAACGCCGCGAGGCCCCGGGGCGGTTCGCCCCGGGGCCTCGTCGACGGATACGTCAGTGCGGCGCGCCGGGGATTCCCGGCGTCGTGGTCACCACCGCGCTGCGCATACGGCGACCGTACGCGCGACGGGTCGGGTCGCGCACCTGGATTTGTCACCGGCGCGGAGTGGATGGTGGAGGCGAGGCGCGGCGCGGCCCCGCCGGCCCATTCCGCGTGGGCGCCGCAGGGAGCGGGGGCGGGTCGCCGGCACGGGACCTGCCGGCGACCCGCGACGGCCCGGACGTCGGGAACGGGGGATCCGACGTCGACGCGGCCGCGTCCCGACAACGGTACGCCGGAGACCGGCGATCCGCCGCCCGTGTCCGTGGCGGCCGGCACGCCCGGGAAGCGTCACATTCGGCGGCCCCAGATCGTTGTCCACCGGTGGCCCTGTCGTGTCAGCGGTCACGGCCGGGCCGGGCACCCCACGGTGACGGGGGACACGCCGTCAGGCTCGGTGCGATCGAACGGGGGAATCCGACGAGGTGGCGATCGTGCCCGAACTCATCTCTGACGTCGCATCGCCGACCTGGGCGTACGCCGTGCTGCTGGGGTTGCTGATCGCCGACGCGTTCGTGCCGATCGTGCCGACCCAGGTCGTCATGATCACCAGCGGCGCGCTGACCGTCTACGGCGGGCTCAGCCTGCCGCTCACCATCACCGTCGGCGCGCTCGGCGTCTTCGCCGGCGACCTCGCCTGCTACCTGCTCGGCCGGACCGCACCGGACCGCCGGGCGCCGCGGCACGCGATGCCCGGCCGGGCCCGCCGGGCCGTCGCCCGGGTCACCCGCGGGCTGCGCGAGCCGGGGCCGCTGGTGATCCTCCTCTGCCGCTTCGTGCCGGGCGGCCGGATGGCGGCCTGCTTCTCGGCCGGGCGCAGCCGCTACCCGTACCGACTCTTCGTGCTCTACGAGGCCACGGCGGCGACGGGTTGGGCCGCGTACGGCAGCCTGGTCGGGCACCTCGGGGGCCGGGCGCTGACCGAGTCGGCATGGCGGCTGCTGGTGATCGGCGGGGGGGCGGCGGCGGGGGGCGCGGGGGGGGGGGGGGGGGGGGGGGGGCGGGGGGGGGGGGGGGGGGGGGGGGCGGGGGGGGGGGGGGGGGGGTGGGGGGGGGGGGGGGGGGGGGGGGGGGGGAGGGGGGGGGGGGGGGGGGGGCGGGGGGGGGGGGGGGGGG
>NZ_VSFA01000137.1 GCF_008119785.1 Micromonospora sp. MP36
GCAAGCTCAGAGATCATTTTGTTAGGAACTCTAAGCTGATCAGGGACGCTCCGCTCGACGGCCATCGTGGTGCCGTCTGTCCACGAGCCGGGAAACACAAACGCGCTTCAGCGGATCTCAGAGCGAGGCACCAGCGACGTCGACGCCGAAATCAAACTGCTCGGCATCGTGCACAACCTGAACAAGATCTTTCGTCACGACGCCAGACCGAAGACCGCTTGACAGCTGAAGATCGAAAGCTATGCGACAGGCGCTCAGCCATCCCGCGCAGGCACCAAAACCCACCCGGCCAGGCCCCGGACGTCCACCGGCAGCCCTAACCGACACCGCGCACCCCGCCACGACGTCGGTAAAACATCCACCGCGCCCGCACCCAAGCCGACCAGCAAAAACGCAAAGGTTAAAAACAAGACTAGCTTCGGTAGTCCGCAGGCGGCTGGCGCGGGTCGGCGAGCGTCCCGGGAACGTCCCGGCCGGTCAGGAAGGCCCGGACGGATGCAGACTAGACCGGCAACGGCGGTAACCTCGTTGACGAACACCGGCAATGCTTCGCGCCAACGTGCGCGCCGCCTTCTGGTCACGGCCGCAAAGTTTGGCGCACAGCATCGACGGATCTCGACATGTCAATCAAAGTCCCCTACTGTGGTCGCACGGCCTGAGACCGCTCTCTATACGATCCGTTCGGCGGCGGACGCGTGAAGCGTGCTCCACGACGCGGGCCGACGTCACGGCATCCTCAGCTGCGACGCGGCGGCGCGCGCCCTGCCTGGCGAGCTTGGTCAGGAAGGGGCACTAGTGAATCGACAGCCCATCGTTCGATGGCGGCCAATGGCGGTCGCTCTGCTTCTGGTCGCCTCGGGACTCAGCGTCCTCGCCGCGCCGGCGACCCCGGCCGCAGCGGCGATCAACCCCGCCGACTTCCAGCAGGTCACGCTCGCCAAGGGCGTGGCGGAGACCGGCGAACCGATGGCCATCACGGTGTTGCCGGACCGCTCGGTCCTGCACACCGCGCGCGACGGCACCCTGCGCCGCACCGACGCGCTCGGCAACACAGCGGTGGTCGCGAACATACCTGTGTACACGCACGACGAGGAGGGCCTGCAGGGCGTCGCCGCCGACCCGAACTTCGCCAGCAACCGCAATATTTACCTGTACTACGCGCCGCCGCTGAGCACCCCGACCGGCGACGCGCCTGCCACCGGTACCGCCACCGACTGGGCAACCTGGACCGGGGTCAACCGCCTGTCCCGGTTCACCCTGAACGCCGACTACACGGTAGACATGGCCAGCCAGGTCACCGTCCTGGAGGTGACGACCAGCCGCGGCATCTGCTGCCACGTCGGCGGTGACATCGACTTCGACGCGGCCGGCAACCTGTACCTGTCCACCGGCGACGACACCAACCCGTTCGAGTCGAGCGGGTACTCGCCGATCGACGAGCGCACCAACCGCAACCCCGCCTACGACGCGCAACGCACCTCCGGCAACACCAACGACCTGCGCGGCAAGGTTCTGCGGATCAAGGTCAACGCCAACGGGACGTACTCGATCCCGGCCGGCAACATGTTCGCGCCGGGCACCGCCAACACCCGGCCCGAGATCTACGCCATGGGCTTCCGCAACCCGTTCCGGATGAGCGTCGACAAGGCCACCGGCATCGTCTACCTCGGCGACTACGGGCCGGACGCGGGCCGGACCGACGCCAACCGGGGCCCGTCCGGTCAGGTCGAGTTCGACCGGATCACGGGGCCGGGCTTCTACGGCTGGCCGTACTGCACCGGCACGAACACCACCACCGAGACGTACAACGAGTGGAACTTCGCCACCAACTCCACCGGCCCGAAGTTCAACTGCACCGGCGGCCCGACGAACAACTCCGTCCGCAACACGGGCCTGACCACGCTGCCGGCGGCCAAGCCCGCCTGGATTCGTTACGCCGGCGACGCCGGCTCCCCGCCCGAGTTCGGCACCGGTTCCGAGTCGCCGATGGGTGGCCCAATCTACCGGTACGACGCCGCCAACCCGTCGACCACGAAATTCCCCGCCAGCCTGGACGGGCAGTACTTCGCCGGCGAATTCGGCCGCGGCTGGATCAAGCCCATCGTGGTCAACGCGGACGGCTCGCCAGGTGTGATCGACAACTTCCCGTGGAACGGCAAGCAGGTCATGGACATGGCGTTCGGCCCGGACGGGGCGCTGTACGTCCTGGACTACGGCACCGGCTACTTCAACGGCGACGCCAACTCCGCAGTCTACCGCTACGACTACGTCGGCGCCGCCGGCAACCGCGCCCCGACCGCGGTCGCCGGCGCCGACAAGACATCCGGCGCGGCACCGCTGGCCGTGTCGTTCTCGTCGGCGGGCTCCAGCGACCCGGAGGGCGGGGCGCTGACCTACTCGTGGGCGTTCGGTGACGGCGGTACCTCCACCGCTGCCGACCCGTCGCACACGTACACCACCAACGGCAACTACGTCGCCACCCTGACGGTGCGCGACCCGCAGGGCGCCACCGGCACGGCCAGCGTGCCGATCAGCGTCGGCAACACCGCGCCCACGGTCATCGTCAACAGCCCCGCTTCCGGCCAGCTGGCTGACTTCGGCGAAAGCGTGCCGTGGCGCGTCACGGTCACCGACCCAGAGGACGGCACGATCGACTGCGCCAAGGTGACCATGGCGTACGTTCTCGGCCACGACCAGCACGCGCACCAGATCACCTCGCAGACCGGCTGCTCCGGCACGATCACGATCCCGGTGGACGGCGAGCACGACGCGGCGTCGAACATCTTCCCGATCTTCGACGCGTCGTACACCGACACGGGCGGCCTGACCACTCACGCGCAGAACATCCTGCAGCCGAAACACCGGCAGGCCGAGCACTACAAGACCTCGTCGGGCATCAGCAAGTTCAGCAGGACCACGGCCGAGGGCGGCATGACCGTCGGCGACATCAACAACGGCGACTGGATCGAGTTCGACCCGTACAAGCTCAACAACGTCATCTCGTTCACCGCCCGGGTGTCGTCCGCCGGGTCGGGCGGCACGCTGCAGTTCCGGACCGGTTCGCCGACCGGCACGATCATCGGCTCGGCAACTGTCACGCCGACCGGGTCGTGGGAGACGTTCGCCACGATGAGCGGCACCATCAGCGGCGCGCCCGCGGGCACCACCTCGCTGTACGTCACGTTCGCAGGCAAAGGCAAACGCGCGCTGTTCGACCTGGACAGCTTCGCGTTCGTCACCGGCTAGAAGGGACCCCCTTTCATGTTGCGCAGACTCGCCTTCTGCCTCGCCATCGTGGTCGCCGCGTTCGGCTTCACCGCCGTGCCGGCCCACGCCGCGCCGGACTTCACCGTGCTCGTGTTCAGCAAGACCGCCGGGTTCCGCCACGACTCCATTCCCACCGGCATCCAGACGATCCGCGACCTGGGCACGGCGAACAACTTCGCCGTCGAGGCCACGGAGGACGCCACCCAGTTCAACGCAACCAACCTGGCCCGATTCAAGGTGGTCATCTGGCTGTCGACTACCGGCGACGTACTCGACGCGACCCAAGAGGCCGCGTTCGAGAACTACATCCGCGCCGGCGGCGGCTACGTCGGCATTCACGCGGCGGCCGACACGGAGTACAACTGGGCCTGGTACGGCGGGCTCGTCGGGGCGTACTTCGCCAGCCACCCGACGATCCAGACCGCGACGGTCCGCATCGAGGACACCACGCACCCGTCGACGGCCGGCCTGCCGGTCGCGTGGAGCCGCGTCGACGAGTGGTACAACTACCGCACGAACCCCCGCTCCCAAGTGCACGTCCTCGCGACGCTCGACGAGTCGACCTACAGCGGCGGCACAATGGGCAGCGACCATCCCATCTCATGGTGCCGGGCCTACGACGGCGGCCGGTCCTTCTATACCGGCATGGGCCACACCATCGGCAGCTACGGCGAGGCGAACTACCGCACCCACTTGCTCGGCGGCATCCGCTACGCCGCGCAGGGCACCGGCGACTGCTCGGTCAGCGCTCCGCCGCCGCCCCCGCCGGACCTGGCGCTGAACCAACCCGCCACGGCGTCCAGCGTGGAGAACGCCTCCTTCCCCGCCTCGAATGCCGTGGACGCCTCCCCCACCACGCGGTGGTCGAGCGCGTTGTCCGACCCGCAGTGGATCTGGGTCGACCTCGGCGGCACGCACACCGTCAACCGGGTTCGGCTGGTGTGGGCGACCACGTACGGCAAGAACTACCAGATCCAGACCTCGGCCGACGGGAACACCTGGACCACGATCCGGACCATCACCAACGGCAACGGCGGTGAGGACGACAACACTGGCCTGAACGCCTCGACCAGGTACGTACGCGTCTACGGCACCGCCCGCGGCACCAGAAAGGCGGGCTACTCGCTGTTCACGTTCCAGGTGTACGGGACGTGATTCAACCGTCGGCGGCGTAATCGAACCCGCACTGACGAGAGCGGCGCCGAGGAGATCGCCATCAGAGGCGGCACCACCGACGAATGGTGGTGCCGCCTCTGCGCTATCTCGGCCAGTGGCCTGACCTCCAGCTGCAAACTCATCGGACGCCACGAAAATGGTTGGTCACCGATGCCTCAATGTGTCCCCGGTGCGTCGACTCGGCCCGGGTGCCGCTGCATTTCGGGCGCGATCCGCGATCGCGGCGCTATGTTCAGCGTCGCTGCCCTCCTGCGGAACGTTGGTGACACGTGCGCGGACCGCTGCCGCGGCGCCGCCGCCCGACGAGGCGATGATGAGCGGCAGATCGGGCTGTCCGTCGTCATACCCATAGGACAGCAGGGTCGTCACGTCGAACAGTCGCCTGTCAGCCGTCCCGTGTTGACCAGGGGCAGCGCGTCGGCCGGCACGACCACGAGATGGCCGCGGACCATTCGGGTGACGAACGAGACCTGCACTCGGCCGGGTGTCGGCACCACCGGCGAAGCGTTGCGAGCCGTCGGTGGCAACCGAGAGCCGGTCGCCGGTGATCAACGTGACTGTGCGATACAGCTCGCCGCCCTTCGCGCTCTGGCTGGCGGGGTTGGCACTGGGCAACCGGGCGGGGACAGCTGCGGCCGTACCGGCCGGGGCGATACCCGGGATCATGGTCGCTTTGACGGCGCAGCTACCGAACCTACTGTCGTAGGCGCATTGTGCTCCCATCCAGTCGATGCTTGATTGGGGTCGGAGGACGGGTACGGCCGCGAGTGGGCGCACAGGATTGCTGCCAGCTTGCAAATCCGTCCCTACCGGGTTCGCAGAAGTTGCGCGTAACCCGCCAGCACGGGTCCGGCCGGTGCGCCGGCCGAACCCGTGGGCGGTCAGGCCAGTCGGTAGGCCCGAATGATCGTCTCCGTGACGGCGTTGCCGTGCACATCCTCGGCGGACGCTCGCAGCGACACGAATCCCCCGACCGACTCGGGATGCCGTACTGTAGCGAAGCCGTCCGCCACCGGCACCCGCTGCCAGGTCGCGCCGTCGTCGAAGGAGACCTCGACGGACAGCTCGCGGACACGGGCGGTGCTCACCGTCCCGTCGACGCGGACCGGAAGCGAGACGGTCTGGCCGGCCGGCAGCTGCCCGAGACCGTCGAGCTGCGGGTCGAATCGGACGGCGAGTAACGGCAGAGTCGTACTCGCTGCGACATACCGCGACTCGAACGTCCATTCCGCCGCCACCTGGGTAGAGCGGATCGCGCCCGGCACGGCGGTCCGGGAGATCAGTCGGTACTGGCCCTTGTCCGGCCGGACCTGGAAGGCGGCGCTGTCCGGACGTAGGCTGCCGGTGACGAGGCGGCCATCGCGGTACAGCACCGTCTCGCCGGTGCCGCCGATCCACGTCGAGCTCGCGTAGTGGCCGGGCGAGCTGTCGGATACCAGCGGCACGGAGAAGCTGAGCACGTTCCCGGACCGGACGGACGCGCTGCCGACCACCGGGCCGAGGACCGAGCTGTACCAGTCCTCGTGCAAGGTCCCGCCGTTGGCGATCGTCCGGACGCTCTGGTTCTGCACTTGGAGGAACTTCGGCGTCGTCTGGTACAGCGCCGAGCTCCACCGCACCCCACCCGCGCTGTAGAAGTACGAGGTGAGCCGGCCGGGCAGCGCGATCTCGTCCTTGTTGATGGCCTCGGCCGGCGGGGCGGACGAGCCGGGCGCGACGGCGAAGTCGACCCGGTCGCCGGTGCCGCCCGTACCGGTCGAGCCGAAGTCGGCGGTGACCGTGGCCAAGTCCGCGTCGGTGATCACTGGGTGCGAGCTGACCGGGCCGGACTGGTTGGCCACGGCCACGTTGCAGACCCGCCGGGAACCGGGGCCGCAGGTGGTGCTGCGCAGTACGTCGCGCAGGTACTGCACCGAGGTGTATGTCAGTCCGGGCACCTTCGCCGGTACGACGTACGCCTCCGGGGCGCTCGCCGCGAACGCGGTTCCGGTGCCGGCGATGCCGAGCGCGGAGCCGGTGTACGTGCCGGTCTCGACGCCGTTGAGGGTGACCCGAACCGGCTCACCGGCCCGGGCGTCGAGCACTACCTCGCGGGTGGTGTCCAGGCTGACCTCGGTGGCAGCCAGGGTGTACGACGGGTACCACGGCTCGCGGTCCGGGGACTGGCTCGGAATCCAGGCGTACACCCCGTACCGGCCGGCCGGCAGCTCACCACTGAGCGGGCGACCGAACGTCAATCCCGAGTACGTGATTCCGGTGTCGAGGTTGGTCATGAACACCGGGAAGCCGTAAGTCCGGCCGTTCGTCACGCCGTCCCGGTCGGTGGTGCTGACCGTGATCGGCTGGGTCACCGGGTTCGCGTACCCGGAGACCGCCGTCTGCACCACGATGTCGCCGTCGGTGGCGGTGACGCGGGCCCCGTATGGGCCGGTCGCCTTCGCGGTGATCGTGACCTGCGCGGCGCCTCCCGCCGGCACGGTGACGTGCGTCGCGCTCAGCGTGAACGTGCCCTCGGGCGCCGCCCGACCGGCCAGGTCGGTCGCGACGAGGTCGAGCTTCAGCTTGACCTCGTCCCGGCCGTTGTTGCGGTATTTGATGGTGCCGCTCGCCGGTGCGTCGCCGACGGTGAACGGGCCGAGCGCCAGGGTCGGCTGGACCGCGTACACCTGCTGCCGGGTCGCCCGGTTGACGTCGAGCCGCCCACTGCCCTGCCCGTACACGGTGGCGTCGGCCTGCGGTTCTGCGGCGCCAACCAGCGCCGACTTGAGCCGGTCGGCCGCCCAGTCCGGGTGCGCGGCGGCGAGGATCGCGGCGGCACCGGTCACATGCGGGGCGGCCATCGAGGTGCCGTTGGCCTGGATGTACTGGTCGTCGATCGGGTAGCCGATCGTCGTCCCCGCAGCTCGGCCGGCGACGATCGCGTATCCGGGGGCGGTGATCTCGGGCTTCACCGCGTGGTCGCCGACCCGGGGGCCACGGCTGGAGAACCCAGCGAGCTGGTCGTCGTCGGTGACCGCGCCGACGGTGAGCGCGGCGTCGGCCGCCCCGGGCGCGGTGACGCTCTCGTCGCGGCCGTTGTTGCCGGCCGAGATGACGAAGAGCGTGCCGTACTTCGCGGTCAGCGTGTTGACCGCCTGCGACATCTCGTCGGTGCCGTCGGTGGCCCCACCGCCGAGGCTCAGGTTCACCACCTTCGCCCCAGCCGCCGCAGCCCACTCCATCCCGGCGATGATCGCCGAGTTGGGACAGCCGCTGGGCTTGCAGACCCGGCCGATGAGCAGCTTCGCGTCGGGCGCGATGCCAGAACTCCGGCCGGCGCCGGCAATGATCGTCGCAACGTGGGTGCCGTGCCCGACGTCGTCCTTGGTCGCAGTCGGGCTGCCGGTGAAGTCCTTCTCCCCGATGACCCGTCCGGCGAGGTCGGGGTGCGTGGGGTCGTACCCGGTGTCAAGGACCGCGACCGTGGCCCCGGCCCCGGTCAGGCCGCGCCGCCACGCCTGCGGAGCGCGGACCTGCCGGGCGCTGTCCACGTCGTGCGGCTGGGCGACACCGTCGAGCGACACCCGGGCAATCCCGCCAGCGAGGCTCGCCGCCTGCCGTGGCGCGGTCGGGTTCACCGACTTCCAGAACGCGGCCGCGCCCGCGGTCGGCACCTCCACCGCCTTGGCGTGTACCGAGGGCAGGTCCCGCTTCACCTCGGCGCCGCCGGCGCGCAGTCGCGGCGCCGCGGTGGCCGCCGCGGCCTCCGTGCCGTAGGTGACGATCAGCGGCAGCTCGCCGGCCGGCGTGGGTGTACGCAGCAGCGTGGTGATGTCGAACAGCGCCCGGTCCAGCACACCGGTGTCCACCAGTCGCTGCGCGTCGAACGGCGTGACGGTGACCTGGCCGTGCTCGGTCCGCTGCAGGAAGGGCATGCCATCCCGCCCGGCAGCCGGCTGGAAGGTCACCGACGGCGTGCCGGCCTCGTCCCGGACCAGCGTCACCTGGTCGCCGGTGACCAGCGTGACGGTGCCGGTGGCGGTGTCGGCCGGGATGCCCGGCACGATCGCCGTGGGCGCTGTGGCAATCGTGGTCTCCAAGGCCGGCGAGGCAGCCTGCGCGGGCTGGTCCACAACGGCGGCACCGACAGCGAGCGCCGTGGCGATGACGGCGGCGGCCGCCCTCCGACGGGGTCGGATACCGGCGCGCGGCCGAGGCGTAGGTCTCACGCGTCCTCCTCTTGTCCACTTCACTGATCAACCAGTCAGCGCGAGACTGGCACGCAACCTGAAGACCAGGGAAGGCTCTGTTGTGGCTGAAATGCGGCACTGCCGCAAAACCAGCAGGAGGTGACGTGTTCGAGGCACTGGGATTGACCCGCGCCGAGGAGGCGATCTGGCAGGCCCTTATCGACCGCCCGCCGGCCGCGGCTGCGGAACTTCGCGACAACGAGGGTCTGTCGGCCCGCGCTGTGGCGGCAACCCTGGCCAGCCTGCGTGCCAAGGGACTGGTGATCGCCCTCTCCGGCCGGCCGGTCCGGTACACCGCCACCACGCCCGACATCGCGTTGGACGTACTGATCCGGTCCAAGGAGGAGGAGCTGCGCCGCACCCGACTGCTAACCGGTCAGATCATGGAGCGGTACCGGTCGGGCCGCCGCGCCGCCGCACCAGAGGATGTGGTCGAGGTCGTCCGAGGCGCCGAGGCGGTGTTCCAGCGCTGGTGCCAGATCCAACGCGCCGCCCGCACCGAGCTGTGCGCGCTGGACCGGCCGCCGTACCTCACCGACACCAACCCGTACGAAGTCGAGCTGCTCAACTCCGGGGTCCGGTTCCGCGCCGTGTACGACAGTGCGGTCCTCGACCTGCCCGGCAGGCTCGCGGGGATCGAGGCGATGATGCGGCGCGGCGAACAGGCCCGGGTCGGCGCGGTACCGGTGAAGTTCATCCTCGCCGACAACCGGATCGGCATGATTTCCCTGCAACACCCGGCGACCACGGACGCCGTACTCGTCGTGCATTCCTCGTCGCTGCTGGTCGCGCTCCGGGGACTCTTCGAGGCGATCTGGCGCACCTCGGTGCCGGTTGCCACCGGTTCGAGCGGCGACGAACTTGACCCGGACGACCTGCGCCTGCTCACCTACCTCGCCGCGGGCATGACCGATGACGCCATCGCCCGGCAACTCGGCTGGCATCTGCGTACGGTGCAGCGCCGGGTCCGGCGCTTGATGAGCGAGCTCGGGGTACGGACCCGGTTCCAGGCTGGCCTGCACGCCGCCAGGCGCGGCTGGCTGTAGGCCTCGGCGCTGGTCCGCGTCCGTCGACCCACACGCGCTGAGCACGCGTACGTCACGCCCGCCTTGGTGACCGCACCCATCCCGCCGAACCGCTCCCCCGATTTGTGATCATCTTCGTGTGCCCGGGTAGGCCGCCGGCGGGCGCCGGTTTCGTGGTGGCCGCCTTGACGCAGGCGGCCAGGACGTCAGGCATCACTTCCGCGCCCTTCCACAGGACATCGCCGACAACGCCAAGTACGCCAAGACCAAACTCACCATGCCGGTGCTCGCCCTCGGCGCCCAGGCGAGCCTAGGGGACGCCGCATCCCAACAGGCCGCCCATTACGCCTCCAACGTCAGCGGCGGCGTCATCGAGGACTGTGGCCATTGGATCTTCGAGAAACGCCCCGCCGAACTCACAAGCCAACTGCTGAAGTTCCTCCAACCGACCTAACCTGACCCGTTCGACTCCGGCCGGCCGCAGCCGGCGCCACTACGAGCCGTTGGCCCACAACACCAGTTCGCCGGCGAGGCGGTCGCGCAGCCGCGATTGTGGCCGCGCAGCAAGCCCGGCGGGCAGCCGATCCCCTCTCCGTATGCGCCGGACTTCCTACGCGACGGCGGCCGGCTCGATCTGCCCGACGACCTGGCGGTACTCGCGGTGAGGACCCTCGGCCGGATCATGGGTGTGGACTCCAAATGGCGCGGCCTCCATACTCCCCTTTGTCCGTCCATAGTTCCCGGTGCGGCCGGCTGGGGCGAGAGGGCCGGTTGCGCCGACCACTGGGGCGGCAGCGGGTCGTCGCAGGGACCGACAAGCGCCTCAATCGATGGTGGGAAGGGGTCCGGAAGGGCGGCGTGCTGACCGCCCTCCCGGCCCTTCCCGGTGCCAGTGGCTCCGCTGAGACGGCTTATCCGCAGGTCACCCGGGCCTCGCCCCAGTCGGCGTGGTCGAAGTTTCTACCGTCTCCACCGTCGGTGACCTTCAAGGTCAACATGCGCACTCCCGCGACGTCGACGCCGAGTGGGCGCGCGCCGTCGGCACGCCGGACGACTCCGGTGTCGGCGAGTTGCCGGCCGTCGCCGAGGACCTGGAACGCGACCGAGCCGGACTGGGTGACCTCGTCGTCGATGCCGATCTCGGCCTGCAGTTGGCTGCAGGCCCCACCCAGCCACACGGTGAGCTCGCTCGGCGCGTGGGTCCCGATGCCCTTGGCGTACGTCCTGCCGCCGATGGACAGGGTCTGTCCGTCGCCGGCACCCGTCTCCCCATTGGATTTGTCGCGCTCGACCGGCCCCCACCCGTTGCTCTCGCTCAGGAACGGCAGGTCGCTCACGTACGCTGTTCCGCTCGGGCTAGGCGGCGGAACGAACACGCGGACCGCCTCCTCGACATGCACCGGACGCTTCTGCGGGTCGTCGGAGAAGCGGTAGGTGGCGACGACCGGGACATCGACGTAGCCGGGGGCGGCATCCCCCGCGGCGGTGACCGTCCACGCGCCGCCGATCGACTCACCAGCCCGCAAACGCTTCGTCGATACTGGCGCACCGTTCACGCTCCAGCCCGCGGGCGGCGTCACCCGCAGCGTGACGTCGGTGATCGGCGCGCCGGCGGGCAGGGTGAACGTGCCGCGTACGTCGATGGTGCTGCCTGGCCGTGCCTCCGCCTGGGTGGGCGTCACCGCAAGAATCGTCTGCGGCGCCCGGCGTACCGGCTGGTCACAGGTCGACATTCCCTTGGCGTACTTGCAGACCACGGAGACAAAGCCTCCGTTGGTGGCTACGGGCACCGCGAGCCTGTCGTCCGAGTCGACAATCTGCGCCTCCCGGATCAGGCCGTGTGGGCCGTCGCGGAGGGTCTCCACGAGCCATTGGCCCTTGCCCAGAAACGTCAGCGGCGTCTCGAACGTCTTTGCCGGCACGGCCGAGATCGCGCCGAGGTACCAGCGCTCATCCGCCCGTCTGGCGAGGAAGACCTCCTGCCCTGGGCGTCCGCCGAGCAGGCGCGTCTCGTCCCACGTCGTCGGGAGCTGGTTCAGCGTTCGGAGCGCCTCGGGGCGCGATTCGTAGTTCTCAGGCTTGTCCGCGGCGTGCTGCCAGCCCGACTCGTACACCAGGAACGTCGCCACCTCGTGCGCGGCAGTGGTGTCGCGGTCGGAGACGACGAAGGCGACCGGGGTGTAGTCCATGCCACCGACGACGTTGCGCGTGAACGGAAACATCGTGTTAGTCGCGGCCCGGGTACGGAACTGCTCCGCGCCGCGGATCCCCTCGACGGTCATGACGTGCGGCCACGTCCGTTGGATGCCGCGGGGGATGGTCGCGCCGTGGAAGTTGACCATGAGTTGCAGGTCGGCGGTCTTCCGGAGAATATCGTCGTACCACGCGAAGCGCGCCTGGGAATCCGAGTCCATGAAGTCGACCTTCACGCCGGCGACACCCCAGGACTTGATGAGCGGGAGCGTCTCGTTTCGTTCCTGTGCGGTGTCCAGGGCCGTCCAGTGGAACCACAGCAGCACCTCGACGCCCCGAGCGCGCGCGTAGCGCACCACGTCCGGCACCCAGCTGCGGTCCCAGCCCTCGTCGATCAGGACGTAGGACCATCCGTTGCGGGCGGCGAAGTCGATGTACTGCTTCTGGCGCACCGGGTTCCGAGGGCTGTCGTGCTCCGACAGCCACGACCACGCGACCGTGCCGGGGCGGATCCACGAGGTGTCGGCCACCTTCGACGCCGGTGCCAGGTCGTCGACGAGCGTCGAGGTGGTCACCGTGGCCAGGTCACCCACGATCGCGGTACGCCAGGGCGTGGCCAGCGGGCCGGGAGAGGTGACCTCCCCGTCGGCGAGCTTGATCATGTAGCTCCCCGATCCCGCCTGGTGCGTGAGGCGGCCACCCGAGTATCGCCCGTCGACGTCCGACTCGGTGAGCAGGACGTAGGTGTCCTCGACGGCGAACAGAGCCGGGAAGCCGAAGTCGCCCGCCGCTGCCGCTCCGGCGGTTGTCTCGACCCGGATCCCCTCGTAGTTGGGGGTGTAGGGCAGCAGCCACGCCGGCGCGCCGGTCGGCAGGGCGTACGACGATGTCTCCCGCTTGACGGTGACGCCGTCGGCGTCGGGAAGGACGTACCGGAAGGCCACGCCGTCATCCGAGACACGGACCACAAGGTCCATCCGCGTGCCGTCGGCGCCAGCGAACGAGAGCGTCGACTCCGTCAGCGTGGCGTGCCGAACGCGCTGCTTTCCGGTGGTCATGGTGTAGTTCTCCGCCACGATCCGATCGGTGCGGCGGAGGAAGGTCAGGCCTCTGGTCAGGTCGGCGGCTGTGGTCTCGATGCCGACCGCGGAGGGCGCGAGCAGGTTCCTGCCCTGGTGGGAGACGGCGAGCGACAACGCGCCGTCGGCGTCGAGCGCGACCGTCGCCGATACCGGCGTTGCCGGCGCCGGAGCACCGATCGCCCAGGTGGTGGTATCCGAAGCCGTGGCGGGTTTGGCCGCCACTGCCGTCATAGCGGCGGCGAGTATGGGTACGACGCAGCGAACGAGGAGCCGGTGCCACGAGCTGTGCACACGCATAGATCATCCCTTCTACACGGGGTTCGATCAGCGGATGCCGAAGCAGCAGGCACGTGCCAGGGCGCAGATGCGGCAGGTGATTGACGCGAGGCCCGTGCCTGCGCCGTCAGTTGCGGGACCCTCAACCTGACCGCGACCGCGTTGCCTACGACGGCAAGAGCCGGCCGGTATGGCCGGCATGGGGAGCCAACCTCCCTCCGGTCCGTTCACAAAATCCAACACCAGCGAACAGAGGTGCCGACTGTACGAGCGCCCTCACGGCCCTCGCGACGCGGAGTTTAGGGGACGGACTCGCCCTGGATCAACCGCTGCGTCTTGGGTCCGTAACGCTGAAGCAATGCGTCTCGCTCTGATTCCATGCACAAATGACCATAAATACTCACAGAGGAGCGGCTGGCACGTGGGGCGTTCGATGATGTTGTCGAATGTGCATCTAGGAGCGTTTGTGGTAGAGCGGTACCTCGGCCGTAGCGACCGCACCGACATCAAGCGCTACACGACGACCGCCGGCAAGGAAATGCAGCGGCTCACGATCTTCTGGGAAGCGCGATTCCGAGCGCTGTACCTCGACTACGACGCCGCGTTCGACTGGTCACCGGACGATCCGCGCCCGCCCGCGGTGGCCGAACGGACCCGGCGGTGGTTCGTCGGGCGGGACGCAGGGGCCGAGGCCGGGCCGCCGCCCGACCCGACAATCACCCGCTGGCCGCCGTGGCCGCCGGAACGTCCTCGCCGGCCTGAGCACGGATCGCCGAGCTGGCGACGGAAGTCCCGTAAATCCGGCCGGCACCAGGGCGTGGGTCACGACAGCCCCGGATCGTCTCCCATCAGTCGGCGAGGCCGCCGATGCACGCCGTCCGCGACTCGCGGCATCCTCGTCTGCCGCAGGCAATGCGCGCCGGTGCTGGCACATCCGTCACCCTCGGTAGCCGTGACCGTGACGCATCAGATGCGAGGACGTCCGGACGACGGCGCCCCGATCTACATCATCCTGGACAACCTCTCCGCCCACACCGGCGCGGACATCCGCCGCTGGGCGAAGAAGAACAAGGTCGAGCTGTGCTTCACCCCGACCTGCGCTTTCTGGGCCAATCCGATCGAGGCCCACTTCGGCCCGCTGCGGCAGTTCACCCTGGCCAACTCCCACCACCGCAGCCACCCTGCGCAAACCCAGGCACTGCACCGCTACCTGCGCTGGCGCAATACCAACGCCCGCCACCCCGACGTACTCGCCGCCCAACGCAAGGAACGCGCCCGCGTCCGCAGCGAGAAGGGCATTCGCTGGGGCGGACGCCCCCTCAACATCGCGGCCTGACCAACCGCGAACCGCAGCCCCGGAGCGCCGAAGGGGGCAAGTTCAGGAGAAGGACAGCGACAGAAGGATGACTCAGGAGGCGGACGGTGCGATCTCCCCTGCAAAGACGATGAACTGGTCGATGAGGCTCCGCCGCAGATGGACGACGTCCGTTCCCGCCAGGCGGGGACCTCCATCCGGCGTGGTAAAGACCCACTGGTACCGGGCCCACTCGTCAGGCATGTCCACCGCCGAGCAGCGCACCATCGTGCCGGTCCCCGCCGGGTGGCGCCGGATGTCCAGCACGAACCGCTCGACCGCCGCGATTCCTTCGCTGCGACCCAACGGCCCCCAGAAGACCACGTCTGAGGTCAGGGCCTGGGAGAGCAGGGTAGTCACATAGCTGTCGTCCGAGGCGTTGAACGCGGAGATGAACGTGTCGATCGCGGAGCGTGCAATCTCTTCCTGCATGCCCCAGTAATACCAGCCGTTTCGCGTGCGCTCGTCCCGCGAGCCGCCTTCCGATCACGGTGAACCATCTCGGTCACAGCACTAGCGACCAAAGATCGCTAGTGCGCTGACCACTAACGTTCGCCTGGTTGGCCACCCCGGGAAACTGTCGTACCCGTCGGGTTGGGTGTCGTTTGTGCCTCGCCGTCGGGATCCTGCCGCGCCGCGGGTGGTCTATCGGACCGCTCGTGTTGCTGTGCGGGTGACTGCTGGGCAGCGGCGGCGGTGTTTCGGGCTGCTGCGCTCGGCTGGTGATGTGTGGGCGTGCGTGCTCGAGGTCAACGGGTGGCGGCGGCGCCGCCGGGACGTGCCGTTGACCGGTTATCAGGCGTTGTGCCGGGAGTTGGCGGGGTCGGGTCCGGGCACGTTCGGTGAGCTGGACTCGGTCGGCGCCCGGTCGGTGTTGCGCCGGTTCTCCG
>NZ_VSFA01000138.1 GCF_008119785.1 Micromonospora sp. MP36
GTGAACCTGCACGGCGCGGGCCGCGACTGAACAGGCGAAGGAGGGCAGATGGCCGATGAATTGTTGGTGGTTCGCTGCCAGTTGGGCGAACGTGAAGCCTTCGCCGAGTTGATCCGGGCATGGCATCCAGCGATCGAACGGTACGTCGGGCGGATGCTCACCGGGCCCGACGACGATGTGGTGCAAGAGGTCTGGCTGGCGGTCTTCAAGGGGCTGCCGCGGCTGCGGCAGCCGGGCCGGTTCGCCCCTTGGCTCTTCACCATCGCCCGCCGGGCCGTGATGAACCGACTGCGTGACGTCTATGCACGCCCGGAGCCCGAGGCGGTCGACGACGTGCCGGGAGCCGACGAGGCGGAAGCGGTGGTCGATCGGGAAACGCTCGGCGGCGCGTTGGCGGCGCTTCCGGCAAGGGAACGGGAGGTACTGCTGCTGTTCTATCTCGAGGATCTGCCGCTAGACGTGTGCGCACAGATATGCGCTGTTCCGGTCGGCACCATCAAGTCACGGCTCAACCGGGCAAGGAAGCTGTTGCGCCGCGAGTTGGCGCGGAAGGGATACGAAGCATGACGCCCGAAGACCTGCTCAAACGGCTCAACGCACCGTTGTCGCTGCGTAAGAGGATCGGATACGTGACGCTAGCGCTCACCGGGCTCGCCGGCAGCGGCCTGATCGGCCTGCTGTGGGCAACCGAGCCCGGACTGCCACCACGGACGAAGGTGGCGTTGGCGGTACTGGCGGCAATCGGACTGTGCTGGGCGGCTTTCGGCGGCTGGGCCGTGACCCGCAGGACGCCGATGTTCGCTCAGGATCGCGTCGTCGCCGGCTGGCTCGGACTGGGCGCCTGGCTGCTGTTCACCGTCGGTGCGCTGGTCATCACCACCCTGCGGCACAAGCTCGAGCCGTCGTTGACCGTCGTGGTACTAGCGTTGGGCGTCCTGGCCATCGCCAATCTACGCACCGCCCGCCGTACGAGGGCGGCTCTGCTACGACGCAAGGAACAGCTGAGCCAGCTTCCATAAGTCAGTGACGCGCGAATCGCCAGAAGCGGATGTTCGGGAACGCCCGCTCGCCCAGACGGCTGCAAGCTCATCTTCTAGGCGGACGCTGTTGCGTAGGACGGCCGGTTCTCGCCCGCGCGTTCCTCGCCTACCAGCTCGCGGTCCAGCTGTACCAGGCACCGCCGAGGTGCTTGAAGACTGGGGACTCAAAGTCGGAGGTTTCCAGGTCCGGAGTTGGGCCTTCGGGCAGGTAGGCAAACCCGGCGTCGTCGATGAAGTATCCGTTCGCCTCGTAGAACACGACTCCGCCGGGTACGGGGTAAGCCGCAGTGATGCGGTACGCGCCAATCCTCGACGGCACCGGGACGCTGGACCACTCAACGCCCACGGGGCTTGTCTTAGGCAAGGTGGCGACCACCTGCTCAAACGCACTACGGCTCATCGCCCAGCGGGCCTGCAGCGGCGCTCCCGCGACGAGCAGCGCCAGCGCGAGCACGACGATCAACGGAGCCGGCAGGAACCCCCAGGACCACTGCCGCCGCCGTACCCCGAACATCTCCACCCAGATAGCCCAGGCCACACCGGCCAGGAAGAGCACGGGAACCGCGCCGAGCAGCAGGAAGAAGGAGAAGCCGGGAACGCTGAAGGCCCAGAGCAAACATGCCGCAGCAATCGACACCACGGTGTGCAGGGCCCACCATTTGGCGCGCGGTGTCAAGGGCCCGACGGGCGGAACCCCGCCGCGCCCTGTGGCTACCATCGGAACACCCTGTCCAGCATCGCCCGATCATGATGCGCCACGCCGCGCAAAGCAACCGCCCTGACCATCCGTCACCGCACACTCGAACATCCGGTCATCGGCAGATCCGGAAGCCACTCGGAACAGCCCGCCGTCACCCAACGTAATCATAGAGTCGTTCGCATCCCGACGTCGTCGGGCTCACTCGCGCTCTCGGACGCCGATCATCGCTATGTACGTCTAGGCGTACCTGGCTCTGCAGTGGCGCCTGTACGCCGACAGCAGGCGATGGCCGAGCTCGGCAGGTCACGGTTTGGTCGAGTTTGTCAGGGTCGGTTGTGCACGAACCACGCGTCACCGGCGGGCAAGGCGACGGCGACCTCCCACCGGCTCAGGTCGAGGTTCGGGGCGAGCGCCTTGAGCTGGCCGGCCGCGGTCCACGCCTCGTCACCCGGCGCCGGGCGACGACCCACCTGGAACTGCAGCATGGTGCCCCACGACGCGACCAGGCGTGCGTCCCATCGGTGACGCCACTGCGCCAGCACCTCGGCGAGCGTCTGCTGGTACTCCCGTGTGAGCGCACCGTAGAAGTCCACCCAGTACCCCGAGCTGCGGACGTCACTGGTGGGCAGCAGCATGAGCAGGACGCTGTTAGGCGTGTACCAGTAGTCGGTCTGCGTCATGAAACGCACGCTGCTAAGCACCCGGGCGTGCAGGTCGGCGTCGGCGAGCAGCCGGTCGTACAGCGCCCGCTCCAGCGCCGGGCGCGGAGTCGGCAGCGCCACATCCGACACCAGGGCCGTCAGGTCGACGCGGGCCATGCCACGGGCGTAGTACTCGACCTCACCCTCGTCGACCTCGTCGTCCTCGCTGTAGTGGCGGTAGGCCAGCCAGGGTTCGGAAGACTCCGCGGCCTCGGCGAACGCGCGCAGCTCCGACTCCGACGGACCCGGCTCGGGCTCGGGCCGGATCCTCAGCGTGTCGTCGAAGTCGTCGGTGACCATGACGGGCCGACGTCCGATGACCGGCACCAGTGCGTCGGCAGCCTGCCAGGCCTCGTGCAGGCGATTGGGGTCGACGTCGGCGACGAGGACGCTGCCCGAGGGTCCGTGCCCGATCGGCAGGCCGGCCAGTGGTGTGCCGACGAAAGCCGCTTCGATCTGGTCGAGGTCGTTTCGCACGGTGACAGTGTTCCCGATCATCGCCCCGACCCGACACTGCGTAGAGATGGGGCTGGGTGCAAATCAGGCTCCGGTGAGCAACGCATTCAGCGTCGCCCAGAACTGGTCGAGGGGTTCCTCGTCGTGACTGGATGACTGTCACCACCCTGATGCCACCCGCAAAACCCACCTTGACCAGACCCTGACCCGCAAAAGCTCGGTGCTTCCGGAGCAGCGCCGTGATCTTGGCTTGGTCACGCGCGCCGTTCAGTTCATTGAGCAACTCGTCTGGGCAGAACTCATAGAGGCCGTCCCCCACCACTGGCGTGGGGCTCGGCAGGCGCTGAGCTGCGGTTGTGAGGTCGTGTGAGGTGGCGTGAGGTGCTGTCAGCCGTCATCGCGCCCCATCAGGGCGTCGGCGGTCGTAGCGTCACGGCATTGTCCAATCCTGCGCGTCGGCGGCGCCGTCGCCTGGGTGGTGGTGCCATGAGGGGAGGAGGCCAGGTGACATCCCGAACTGCACGCACCGCCGCGATCACGACTGTCCTGTCCACGGCCGCCATACCGGTCGTCCTGGCCATGTCCGGCGCATGGGCACCGGAGTTGCCCTCGCCTGCCGCCCTCAGGGACTGGATTGCCCAGCCGATGAGCACGGGCTTCGTTATCGCCCTCACCGTTGCGGCTGGGGTGGCGCTGTGGCTGCTGCTGGCCACCGCTGTGCTCACCCACGCCTATGCCGCGCTGGCCCGCCGGCTGCGCTGGACGCCCACCCTCCGTCTTCCTGGCCCGGTTCAGGGCCTCGCCGCGGCGCTGCTCGGCGCGACCGCTGTCACCACCGCCACGGGCGTCGCCGCCCACGCCAACCCCGTCACGAGCAGCGGCGATCTGCCCGCAGCCGAACCAGCCGCCGGCACACCTACCCCGCACCAGCTGAACCCGGATCCGCCAGATGTCGAGCACAAGCCCACCTACACCGTGCGGCGCGGGGACAGCCTCTGCCGGATCGCCGAACGCACCCTCGGTGACGGTGACCGCTGGCCGGAGATCTTCGCCCTCAACCGGGGTACCCATTTCCCCGGCGTCGGCGGCACCCTGCGCGATCCGAACGTCATCTACCCTGGCTGGACCCTCGCCCTGCCCGCCGACGCCATCCCACCTTCGCGGCCACATCCGCCTAAGGGCCCAGCACCACAAGAGCCCGGCCCCGACAAGCAAGCGGTGCCGGACCCCGGGGATGCGGCACCGTCACGGCCTGCACCGGCCGCCACCCAGCAGGCGGCCGCCCCTGAGTCCGCTGCTGCCACCGCCTTGGATAGCAGCGCCGCCGCCGCGCGCACCTCGACAGGTGAGGCGGTCAGCCCCACGGCATACGACAGCGGCCCGGACGAGAAGGGCTCCCGCGGGGTGTGGCTGTCCAGCGGCAGCTGGGTCGAGCTCGGCCTGGCCTTGGCCATCGTCGCGGCCGTCGCGCTGGTGTGGGCCCATCGTCAACGCCGCTACGTCCCCCGCCCTCCCGCGGCCCGGCCCCGCTTCGACGACCCGACCCTGGCCCCGATGCCTCGGGTGGTCGGTCAGATCCGCCGTGGGCTACGCCGCGCCACTCCCGCGACCGCGGATCGGCGCTCCGTCAGCAGCGCCGGGGAATCATACGACCAAGGCCCGGACCACGCCGTCCCGGCTGACGTCGGTGACACCGCAGCTGGCGGCCTGTTGCCGGTGGTGCCGATGTTGAGCAATCCGCTGTCGCCGCGATGGCCCGGGGCGGGGTTGGGCCTGACCGGGCCCGGCGCTGCCGCTGCTGCCCGGGGATTCCTCACCGCCGCCCTCGCCGCCGGCGGCGTGGACCACCCCGAGGCGCGTACCCACGTGGTCATGCCATCTGCGACCGCCGCGGGCCTGCTCAGTGACACCGCCGTCAACCCGCCCCGCACCCCGCGGTTGACCATCACCGCCGACCTCAACGAGGCGCTGGAGATCCTGGAAACGCTGGCGATGCACCGCACTCGGCTGCTCCACCAGCACGACGTCGACACCGTCACCGAACTGCGCGCCGCCGACCCCTACGAGGAACCCCTCCCCCCGCTCATGCTGCTGGCCGATGCCACCAGCCGCTGCGAACGCGCCCGCGTCGCCGCCCTGCTGACCCAGGGGCAGCGTCTGGACATCCACGGCGTGTTCCTCGGCGAGTGGCCCGACGGCGACACCGTCAACGTCGCCGACGACGGCACCACCTCACCCGCCGACGGGGACCTCCGCGAGGGCACCCACATCGCCGACGTCGGCCGACTGACCGTCCTCGACCCCGCCGAGACCGCCGACCTGCTCGCCACCCTCGCGGAATCACACACCGGACAGCCACAGCACCCTGTCACCGCCGATCCCCCGCCCCCGACACCCGTCGACACGTCCAGCCCACTCATCGCCGGCGACACCGCCCACAGCCCACGGCTCTCCGCCACCATCACCGGCCGACGCGTCACCGATACCGCCGCCAAGGACACGACGCAGACCGACGACGCCGATGCCGCCGCGGGGCCGGCAGACGCCGACGAAGGCGTCTCCCCCGCACCGGACCCCAATCCCGACGCCGCGCACCGGGCAGCTGAGGCCGCCGCTGCCAGCGGCCAGGCCGCCCCGGCACGGGCAGCCGACGCACCGGAAGGCGGGACACGGGTGCGAGTGCGGGTGCTGAGCGCGCCCGGCGTCGTCGGCGGCGACCCGCAGCGCAAGCCGCGCGCCAAGTCCCTGGAACTGCTGGTGTATCTGGCGGTCCACGACGGGGCGGCCTCAACCGAGGCGATCCTCGACGACCTGCTGCCCGACGCGCCGTCCCGCAAGGCCCCCGGCCGGCTCTACACCTACGTGTCCGGACTACGCGCCGTCCTGCGTGCCGCCGCCGGGGCCGGCGGGCACGTCACCCACCCCGACCACCGCTACCTACTCAACCGGGACCTGCTCGACGTAGACCTGTGGCGCATGCGCGCCGCCATCCGTGACGCCGCACAGACCACCGACCCGCAGACCCGTGCCGCAGCGCTGCGGCGGGCAGTCGACGCCTACACCGGGCCCCTCGCAGAAGGCTGCGACTACGAATGGGTCGAGCCCTACCGCCAGGCGATACGCCAGGAAGCCCTCGACGCGTCGCTCGCGCTCGCCGACGCCCTCACCGGGCAGCCCGCCCAGCAACTCGCGGTGCTCGACGCCGCGATCACCCACAACCCGCACCACGAAGCCCTCTATCAGGCGGCGATGCGCGTCCGCGCGGAACTCGGCGACGTGGGCGGCATCCGGTCGTTGCGCCGGGCCCTGACCCGCCGGCTCGGCGAGATCGACGCCGAGCCCAGCGACGAGACCCTCGCCCTCGCCGACCGGCTCATCACCGGCCTGTCCCGCCACGGCACCGTCTCCGGCAGCCGTTCGCCCAACCGTGAGGGAGCGGCGAAGTGACCGCGACAGCCAACACCATCAGCAACAGTGCGGAGATCTTGGGCGCGTCGCAGGGTGGCGTGGCCGCCCATCTGCGGCGGCTGCGGTGGGCGGTGCGCTCAACGCTGGCTCTCGGCGTCGCCGCGTCGGTGGCGGCGAACGTCCTGCACGCCCGCCCGAACCCGATCAGCCAGATCATCGCCGCGTGGCCGCCCCTGGCGCTCCTGCTCACCGTCGAGCTGATCTCCCGCGTCCCCCACCACCGCCGCTTCCTCGGCGCGATCCGCATCGCCGCGACAGCGGTCATCGCCGGGATCGCGACCTGGGTCTCCTACTGGCACCTCGCCGGCGTGGCCGCCCGCTACGGCGAAACCGAACACGGCGCCGCCTTCCTGCTGCCCATCTCCGTCGACGGGCTCGTCATCGTCGCCAGCGTCAGCCTCGTCGAGCTCACCGCCAGGATCCGCGCCGCGACGTCCGCAAAAGTCGCAGCCGCGCCCGTGATCTCGCCGTTGGCAACCGCACTCGAACCCGTAGGCCCACCGGCAACGGCCGCCAAGACCGCCGCGGCACCTTCATCGGCCTCGATTGTGCCCGTCACCACCGGCACGCCAGCCAACGGGGAACCGGCTGCTGCGGTCACAACCGTTCCTGGCGCCGCCGATGACATCGTGGTCGGCCATCCCGCTGCAGGCGCAGGCGAGCGTTCACGCCTGCGGCGTTCGGCCCCGTCCTTGGTGCCGCATACCCGCACCGCTAAGCCGACCGCGATGCCCGAGCATGCCGACGGCGTCCCCGCACACGCGTCGCATCCCTTCCGGGACGAACGCGATGAGGGCCTACGGGCTCCCTCTGGGGACAACGGCCCGAACGAAACACCTGCCCCCCGCATGCCCAGCGAGCCCGCACCGCGCTCCCGCTCGTCAGACGGCCGTTGGCACGACGACGCGGCGCCGGGCACGCTGCCATCAGCGGACGGAGGTGGCGACGACAGTGTCGTGCCCGCGGATGGCGCGGGTGAGAGGCCGGCAGACGACGTGCCGGCCGACACCGCCGCCGCGGTCGCCTACTGGCGCCGCCGCGCCCCTCATCTGCACCCGGCAGACATCGCCAGGCGGATCGGCAAGTCCGAACGCACCGTCCGCCGCTACCTTTCGCGACCAGCCACGAACGGCACGACGCGCGTCGAGCGACTCATGACCGACAACCGCCGCCAATGACACCGCCGGGTCAGCCCTTGTCGTGAGCGTTAACCGCACCCTCCAGGCGGCTGAGCACGCATTCGTGCAGCCCTAGTAACCGGCGAAAGGGAGAGAGCCCAGGAAGCGAGGTTCCTGGTCAGGCAGCTCGACCAGAGGACTGACCTCGCCGGTCGCCTGGTCGACATGGTCGTCTGGGTCGTTTACCTAGAGGATGTCGACTCGGTCCAGGCCAGCCGCTCCAGGCTCGCCTCGAGGCTGCGCAGCACCCTGTCCCGGCCCGAGTTGAAGCGCCGCCGCAGGTGTCCCGCACATAAAGCCGCCGACGACCCAGGTCCGAGCCGGTCGGCGACTTTCGGCTCCAGCAGCCGCCGACTTCGTGGAGAGCAGGAAGCTGCCAGTCCCGGCCGGGCGGCGTCCATCCGACCCGCCGCTCGGACAGGCCCAGGCCGTAGTGCGGTGCGGTGTTGAAGTACCGGATGCCGTCGTCGAACGCCACCGCGACGGTCCTCGTCCACTCTCCCCATCCGCTCGGCCGCCCGGCAAGCCGCCGGCGGCAATCACACTCCAACGGTCAGCGCGCCAGGCTGGCCCCGACAGACGACGGGTCGTAGCGGAGCTGAGCCGCGTCCCCCACCGCCCTCGTCAGCACCGAGAGGGCGGAGAAGGCACCGTCGCCGCCGATCCTGGCGGCCAGGATCCGTAATGGTGCGAGCTGTGCCCGGCAGTCCATGATCTGGTTCTGTTGCAGCTGCGACACGGCAAGCAGCAATCGATCGTGGAACTCCTCAGTAGGTCTGAGTTCGGTGGGCCGGGTGCCGGCAAAGACGCTACCGAGCAGATGCACCACCTCGGCATAGTCCTCTTCGGCGAATACCAGTCGCGCCATGTCCCTACGGATCTTGTTGGCGAGCCGGGTGTCCGACTGGGTCATCTCGAGGGCGGTGGCCAACTTGTCGATGGCTCTGCGCCGATCGCCGAACCGCACCAGTAGCAGTTTCGCGGCATTGGGTCCTACCAGTGCGAACGCCCACCGGGCGGACGGCATCTCCTGTTGCTCGGCGAGGTAGTGGGCCAAGCGCTCCGCCCGCTCCTCCAGGTCCAGCGCGGCCTGGTCACGACCTTCCAGGTACTCCACCAGGGCCAGTCCGTTCAGCAGGCCGATTTCCAACCTGGCTCGTGGCACGGCGTCCATCAACGCCGCGGCCTCTCGCAGGGCCCATTCGTACAGTTGTCTCGCCTCGGCCAGGGCGGCCGGGGTTCGTTGCTTCGCCAGGGCGTTGGCGAGTTGATGGGTGAGCGCCAGCTGCCGATCTCCGTTTTCACCGGTCGTCATTTGGCGGGCACGGCGCAGGTGGCGCACCGCCTCCCGCCTGGCCCGCTCGACTGGTTGCAGTCGCGCGGCGAGCCGAGCCGCGGCGAGATGCGCGGCGATCCGCTGGCCCCGGGAGGTTGCCACTCCGGTGTCCGCGCCGGTTCCGGCGGTGGGGGCGGCATGGATGACGGGGACAGCGGCAGCGATGGCCGCTGCGTGCCGCTGCAGCAGCTCCCGCCCGATGATGCCGCATCCGCCGAATAATGCGGCGTGCTGGCGGCGCAGTCGTCCATGGTCACCGCTCGCGACGGCCAGGTGCGCCCGGCGTAGGTAACCCCAGCCTTGTGGTGGCCAGGCGTCGGAGAGTTCGCCTGCACACCGCTGCCGGTCGGATGCGTCGAGTCCGGCCCACAGCCGCCGTCGGGTGCCCGCGCTGAGGCTGATCCAGCTGGCGCCGCCGGGACCGGAGGTGGTGAGCAGGTCGGCGGTCTCCTGGCTCAGACCCAGGCTCGTGGCAGCGGCCAGTGGGACGCCAACCCTGGACGCCGCGAGCACCGTGAGGACCCGGCGATCCGCGGCGCCGAAGCTCGACACCGGGGTTGCCGCGGGTGGGCCAGCCCGGTCCGGGAGGGGAAGAACGTACCGGAGCAGTTCGCCTGGCATCGCGGAGAGCCGACTGCTGAAGGCGAGAACGAAGCCGGTCTCCGCAGCCAGGCGAGCGAGTTCTGTAGCGAAGTGCTGCACGGAATGTTCGGTCCGGGGGCCGATCGAGAACGCACAGCCATGCCCCTCGCCGAGTTGGCTGATGGCGCGGGCCGCTGCGTACAGCAGGAGACGTTGCTCGGTGTCGTCTTCCTCATTGTCCGGGATGTCCGCGTCGCCGGGATCGGCCGGTTCCCGCGCCCGCCCGAGCTCTTCCCAGCGCGGGGCCAGGGCCGCGGCCACGGATGCCAGCAGGGGCGTGGCGCGTCGGCTGAGCGCCGATTCCACCGCGTCGAGCACCGGAGGGTACGCGGCCGGGGCGGCGGTGTCGTAGACGCCGAGCCAGTCCACGGCACTTACCACCCGACGCCAGTCGACTCGCCGCGCAGACCAGTGAGCCGTCACGAGGACTTTCCGGAGCCTGACTGACCTCGCGGCGGTTTGGACTGGATCTCGGCGACGTGTTGCTCGGCCTCCTCGAGCTGTTGCCGCAACTGCGCGACCCGTTCCCTCCTGACCTTCTCCAACTCGGACGGGAGCATTCGCAACTCCTCGACAACCCCGCGGCAGCCGCACTTGTAGTCGTTGCAGTCGCAGTCGGTGCCACACCCCGCCTCGCGTGCGCCGGACTGGCTCAACAGCCCTAGGAGGCCACCGTTGAGGAGTAACTGGGTGAGATCGGTGGTGTCGTTGAGCGCGACGGCATTCTGGGAACTGGAACTTCGGGCGGCTGATGTCATCGGGAACTCCTGGACGCGGCGAGGTCGGCTCGACCGTTGGTGATTTGCAGGATGGGTAGGCGTCGGGTCTGCTTGCGGGTCGGTGCCCTGTCCCCGAGCAGTTGCCGCTCGATGTCTTCGTACGCCTCGGCGAGGGTCCGCGGGAAGAAGGCTTGGAACCCTTCGCACGCGGCGGCGAAGATCGTGCCGTTGTCGTTGTAGGCGTGGTTGGCGCATCCCCCGTTGTGGATCAGTGCGTACGGGCAGCGGGAGCACTGTTCGATGGCGCCGGGGAAGCGGGAGAGCCAGGCCCGGGTGGCCTGCTCATCCAGATTCAGGACGCCGCCGCGGTACTGGCCGATCTGGCGGTCCGCCAAGCCGATCTCATCCCAGCAGCCGTACAGCTCGCCGCGCGGAGCGAACATCAGCAATCCGGTCTCCGCGCTGCAGTTCGTGGCCCGGTGAAATGGATATCCGCCGGCCAGGGCTTGTCCAAGGATGGTCGTGGCATAGCCTTCGTAGCTGGTCACGCAGCTTGCCTGAGCGGCGCGCAGGGTACTGGTCAGCTCCGTCAGGTGGGTCCGGGAGATCAGGGGCTGGTGCGTGGTCTCGCCGGAGACGACTGCGGCATTGGCGTGGAAGGCGGGGTGCCGACTCCAGCCCTTTTCCGCGAAGAGGTCGCTCAGCATCGCGACATGCTCCACGTTGCTGCGATCGACGTTGATCCGGATCCTGGTCTGCACGCCAGCCGCCAACGCCAGGTCAATGTTGTCGACGATGCGGTGGAAGGTTTGCCGGAACCGCGGGCCGACGCGACGCCGGTCGTGCAGGTCCGGCATCCCGTCGAGAGTGATCTGCAGTTCGGACAGACCGTCGGGGCCGAGCAGATCGGCAAAAGCGTCGAGCTGCACGCCGTTCGTGATCGCCCACATCGCCGCGCCTCGGCGCCGGGCCTGCTGGACTATGTATTCGACGACCTCGCGAGTACTCCCCGACAGCGGTTCACCTCCGAAGAGGCCGATTCGCCGGCCAAGCCGGCCGTGCTGGGCAGTATTGTTTTCCGTGGTGCCGTTCTCCGGCGTCATGCCGATCTGCCGGGAGATTGCCCCCGCACGGTTACAGCGGTCGATCACCCGAAACGCGTCATCGACCAGCTCGCGGGACATGATGACGCCGTATCCGCCCTTGCCGGCATGCATGTCGTGACCTTGGAAGCAATAGGGACAGCGCAAGTTGCAGGTGTACGCCGGGACGAAGACGAAGCTTGGCGGCGCGGCAGCAAGGTCGGCTTCGTGGAGCAGGCTCGCCACCTCTACCAGCAACTCGCGTTCCCGCTCCACAGGAAGGTCGGTGAGGTATCCGCGCTGCCGTAGGTGCTCCTCGACGGCGTCACCGTGGGCCCAGGGCGGAGAGATCACCTCCTCGCCGCGGTGCTCAACCAGGTAGGCGCCTGCGACTGCCGTGACCTTGTCCAGACTTCCCCGCAGGCCATGAAAAAGGAGGAAGAAGCGGTCATCGGCGAGTGGCGCACCGATGGCATAGCTGCTCACCCGCATGGCCCACACCCCTGCCGATGGCCACGCGTCGGGATCGATCGGCAAGGTGGCACACCCATCGGAGAACAACCCTTCACATCGGCGACCCGAGACGTACCGCAAATCGGATATCGCGCTGATAGCTCGCGGCTGACCACCGCTCCAGGCAGAAGCTACCCGGATCATCCAGGTGGTACGACCACGTCTGGGACACCTCATCCTTTTAGGGATGCTCCTGACCGAAAGGCAGGCCCGCGCCGCGCTGCTCAAGGTCCTCGTTGAAAAGCGCCTGCGCCCTGGTCCAGCGGTTCAGGTAGTCGTGGATGGTGAGACTGACGGTGTATGCGAGCGGGACGTCGTTGTCGGTGCCGCTTGCGGTGGGATGGACGCCGTCCACCAGCCGAGCCGGTCAATCGGCTCGCTCTTGCGGCAGGAAGCCCATGCCCCTCACGGGTCAACTCCTTCGGGAGGAGTGGGGAGAGGGTGGTGGGGTGGGTCGACCTCAATGAAGCCGAAGAGCCGTTCGATCAGCTGTAGCGATTGCGTGCTGTAACGGTCGGCGAAGCCGCGGCAGATCGCCGGTTTGGCCTCGGGGTCTTTGTAGTGCGGCAGGGTGTCGTGGCAGATGACGAAGGACTCCCGGCAACGGGTTTCGTTGACGAGCTCGTGCAGCCGGCCGGGCGCGAGGTGCATGCGGTTGCCGGGGGCGAAGATGCAGGTGTCGCATTGCTGCGAGAGCAACCGTGACTTGCCGAGGACCGGGTCGCCGACGCTGAGAGCATGGCCGGGATCGGCTGCGACGGTTTCGTCGTCGGAGCCGGTTACAGGTTTCATGATGTCTGCCTCCGGAAAGCGGCCGGTGGCGTCGCCATCGGGCGACGCCCCGGTTGATGTCGGGTTTTGGGTGGTGAAGTGTGCGGGCGCCGCAGCCAGTTCTCCCAGCAGGTGGGCCAGCCGAGCCGACTGGCCGCCGGTTAGCGGAGAGTCGGGTCGGGTTCAGGCGGCTTGCGGCAGCGGCAGGGGCAGGGGCAAGGGCAGGGGCAAGGGCAGGGGCAGGGGCAGGGGCCGCTGGCGTGATATCGCTGGCCGGGTGGGGCGGAACCAGCCGACGAATGGCCCGGCGGTGGCCGTTGCGATGACCTGCGCTCGGCCGCGAGCCGGCGGGGTGGGTCGGGTGGCGGCTGCGCGGGCGCGGTGGGCGTCGCGTAGTGGTGGGCATGGGTATGCCTCGGGTGCGCAGCGCAGGTTGGCGCATCGGCCGGGCTGGTCGGGGTGGGGTGGGTGGGCTTCGGCGACGTCGGTGGCGAGCAGCCACAGCAGGATGTCGGTGACGGTGCCGGGTATCGAACGGCGGTGCCGCATGCGATTGCTTCCCCTTTGTGGTTGTCGGCGGTGGGTGGCCACCGCCCCGGCCAGCAGTGTGGGGATGCCGCTGTCGGGTACGCCGGGGCGGCGGCCGGGGTGCAGTGACGCTCGACTTTCCGGATGGATCAAGTCGCCGCCGCGACTGCCAGGGTGTGGGCGCCGGTCACGGTGGAGCCGCCGCCTGGTGGTCGCGGTGGATGGGGGAGCTGTCCGGCGGGAGGTGTCATCGCAGGTCGGCTGGCTCGTCGGCGGCAGGGTCGACGTCGCCGGGGGTGGTGTCGTCGCGGGCGGCGGCGTGCCAGTCGATGTGGCTGTCGTGGCCGATGCCGGTCAGGGCGGTGTCGATGAGGTCCTCGGCGGTGTCGAGGGCGTCCTCGCGGCCGCTGGCGGTGACCTCGATCATCAGGGGCAGGGTGAGGCGTATCTGCCAGCGGCGCGGCAGGCCGGGCAGGTCGAGGGTGTGCAGGATCCGCTCGGCGGCGTCCGGGTCGATGTCGCGGTCGCTGGCCGCGTCGCGCAGCGTCTGCCATACCTGCCGGCGCAGCCCCGCCGCCTGCTCGTCGGTAGCGGGCGGCGAGATGGGCGGGGTCGGGGCGGGCTGGTGGGCGCGTAGGTGGTCGTGGATGCGGGTGGTGGTGTGGGTGAGCCAGCCCAGTGGGGCGGGCTGGCCGGGGTGGAAGGCGTCCCAGGCGTCGCGCAGGACGGACTCCAGGGTCGCCGGTTGCGGGTTGGGACTGTCATGGGTAGACATGCGGGTCTCCAGGGCTGGGGAACACGTCGGCCCCGCCTGCCGAGGGGGAAGGCGGGGCCGACGGGATGGTCAGTCGTGGTGGCGGGTGCGGGCGACGCGGACCTCGTAGGTGTCGGCGCTGACGGTCAGGTGCAGCCACCGGTAGCCGGCGGTGTGGGCGTCGCGGAGCATGCCGATCAGCGGTGTGGGGTCTTCGGTGAGGTGCAGGTGTTCGGCGAAGTCGTCTCCGCCGAGGTCGGGGTCGTGGCGGTGGCCGTCGGTGTCGGGGTTCCAGCCGTGGGCGTAGACGACGAGGTTGGCGTCAGGGCGGTTCGGGTCGGCGAGGTGGGGCAGGCCGCTGGACATGAGGTAGATGCCGTGGTCGTGGACCCAGACCAGGGCGCCGGGGCAGGTGATGCCGTCCTGGTGTTCGGTGAAGGACGGGGCGTGGCTCGGGCTGGCCGCGGCGTGTTCGGCCAGCCGCAGCGTGTCGCGCAGGTCGAAGTAGAGGTGCAGTGCCATCAAGGTTCTCCTTGAGGTGATCGGATCCGGTTGGCCGGCGGGTGCCGGCCGTGCGGTCGCCGTGGGTCAGGCGATTACGGAGTCGGGCTGCCGGTGGTGGGCCCGTCGTTGAGGGCTGCGGGTGGGATGCCGTGGCGCAGGGCGTGGTCGATGAGCCGGGCGAGGCGGTAGTGGGGGTCGGCGGTCAGGGCCCGGTCGAGGGCGACGGAGGCGAGGGCGCCTTGGCCTTGCCGCCACGCGGTGAGGGCGAGCAGGCTGGCAGGGGCTGCGGCGTAGGTGGAGTCGGCGCGGCGGGTGAGGTCGGTCCACAGGGCGAGGTGGCACGGCTGGTCGCCGGTGGTCTCCCCCGCGTGGTCGCGGACGGCGATGTCGGCGAGCAGAACCGCGAGCCAGGCCACCTCGTCGTCGGTGAGGACGGCGTCGGCGGCGTAGCGGGCGAACGCCTCGTCGACGGCTTTCTTGCCGGCGCGGATGAGCGCCGCCCGCCCGCCGTGGGTCTGGGTGGTGAACGCGCGTTCCTGCGCCCGCCGGCTCGCCACGGCCATGCCGGCGCTACTGGTGGGGGCGACGCTGGCGACCAGGGCGGCCCGGTCGGGCAGGGCGGTCTGCCCGGCGACGACAGCGTGTACGGCGGTGGGGCCGTAGTGCGGGTCGAACGGCACCCCGTCGGGTGGGCAGCAGTGCGGGTCCTGGCATTGGTAGGAGTGGTAGCGGCCGTCAGTGACGCGCAGCGCGTCGAAGACGGTGATGCCGGCGCCGTGCAGGTGTGGGGTGAGGGCGTCGATGACCGGGGTGACGGTGGTGGCGGGTCCGTAGCCGATGAGGATCGCGGTGGTGGCGTCGACGTTGCGCAGCAGGGCGAGGTGCTGCCGTCCGACGGCGTGCACCCAGGCGGCGACCGTGGCGGGCTCGGGGAGGTCGGCGCGGCCGGCCACGGTGATGCGGCTGCCGGTGAGGCCGACGATGACGAG
>NZ_VSFA01000139.1 GCF_008119785.1 Micromonospora sp. MP36
GACCCTTCAGGGCCGGGAGGATGTCAAGCGGGTGAGCTCCGTGGGTCGGTGGCGGCGGCCAGCAGGTCGGCGAGGAACAGACCGGCGAGCACGACCGCGGCGGCGAGCATCGCCACCGCCTGCACCACCGGGGTGTCCCGGTTGGCCACGGCCCCGGTGAGCAGCTCACCGAGCCCGGCGTAGCCGAACAGGGTCTCCACCACCGCGGTCGACGCGACCAGCCCACCGGCGACCACCGCGACGACCCGTGCCGCAGGGGCCAGCAGCATCGGGCCGACGTAGCGCACGGCGACGCGCCACCGGGGCAGCCCGCGCAGGTGCGCGTCGCGCACGTACGGCCGGGCGGCGGCGTCGGCGACGACGCCGCGCAGCAGGGCTGCCCCGTACGTCGCCGACGGCAGCGCCAGGCTGAGCACGGGTAGCGTCAGCGCCCGCGGGTCGGCGGGGGTGCCGCCGGGCGGCAGCAGCGACACCGGCGGCAGCCAGGCGAGCATCCCGGCGAACACAGCGGTCAGGCCGGCGGCGACCACCACCTGCGGGATCGCCGCGGCTGCGGTGACCGCGGCTGCGGCGATCCGGCCGGTCCGCGACGGCGTGCCGGCGATCCAGGCCAGCGCCAGCATCGCCGGCACGGCCGCCGCCAGGGCGGCGGCAGCCAGGGTGGCGGTGGCTGGCAGCCGCTGGCCGACCAGGTCGGCCACCGGCCGGTCGGACAGCAGCGACACACCGGCGTCGCCGCGCAGCAGGCCGCCGGCCCAGTCCAGGTACCGCTGCCCGGCCGGGGCGTCCAGGCCGGTGCGGGTACGGAGTTCGGCCAGCTGAGCGGCGGTGGCCCGCCCGGCGGTGCGGGCGTCCGCGGCGTCGCCGGGCAGGGCCTCGGTGGCGGTGTACACCAGCACCGAGACCCCGACCAGCAGCAGCGGCGCCCGCACCAGCCGGAGCATCATGCGCCGATCCGAACCTGGTCGATGAACAGCCGGGCGAACCCCGGGCCGGTGGGCAGGCCCTGCACACCCTTGCGGGTCAGGTCCAGGCCGTCGCCGGTGCCCCACACGACGTAGCCGCCCTCGTCGCGGACCTGCCGTTGCAGCTCACCCAGGGCCCGGTTGCGGGCGGCCTCGTCGGGGTTGGCCAGGGCGGCGTTCAGGGCGGTGTCGAACGCCGGCCGCTTCCAGGCCGTCTCGTTGGTGGGGGAGGTGGACAGCAGCGCCACCCGGGCCACGTCGAAGAACGGGATGCCGCCGAAGTAGCCGGTGTAGAAGTCCTGCTTGGCCCACACGTTGGTGAAGTAGGTGTCCGGCGGGTTCAGCTTCACCTGCGCGGTGATACCGGCCTCGGCCAGTTGACGGGCGAACAGGGTGGAGGCGGTGTCCATGCCCGGGTAGGAGGTGGTGGTGTGCAGCGTGACCGTCAGGCCGTTGCCGTAGCCGGCTTCGGTCAGCAGCTGCTTGGCCCGGGCGACGTCGCGCTGGCGGGGGGCCAGCCCGGTCGGGGCGGACGGGTCGGCCGGGGCGAGCACGTCGTCGCCGACCTGCCCGTAGCCGAGGAACGCCGCCTGCACCAGCGCTGGCCGGTCGGCGGCCAGCTTGACCGCCTCACGTACCCGAGGGTCGTTGAAGGGCTTGCGGTCGGTGCGCATCACGAACGGGTACATGGTCACCGCCGGGCGGCGCACCAGCGTCAGATCGGCGCGGCCTTCGGCCTGCTTCGCCGCCGTCGGGGCGATGCTGGCGGCCACGTCGGCCTGCCCGGACAACACGGCCTGCGCGCGGGCCTGCGGGTCGGCCACGGCGCGAACCTCGATCCGCCGCAGCGGCGGGGTGGGCCCCCACCACCGGTCGTGGCGTTCCAGCACCGCGGTCTGCGCGTCGCTGCTGATCAGCCGGAACGGCCCGGACCCGGGCACCGGGGTGGTGAAGTCGTCGCTGCCCTCGGGCACCACGAACGTCACCGACTCCAGGGCGCGGGGCACGTCGGCGAACGGTTGCCGGCTGACGATCTCGACGGTGTGCTCGTCGACGACTCGTGAGGCGGCCAGGTCGAATGCGGCGAGCCGGCCGTAGTTCTCGGCGGCCTTGCGTTCGATGCGCCGCAGCGAGTACAGCACGTCCGCGGCGCGCACCGGCCGGCCGTCGCTGAACACGGCGGTGCGGCGCAGGGTGAACCGCCATCTGGTCAGGGTGGGGTCGGGCTGCCAGGATTCGGCCAGCCGCGGCTGGGTGCGGCCGTCGGGTCCCTGGCCGGTGAGCACGTCGTAGGTCAGGGCGAAGCGCAGCGCGTCGGACTCGTTGGCCAGCCCGCCGTGGGGGTCGTTGCTGGCCGTTGCGGGCGAGCCGATCGACACGTAGCGCAGCGTGTCGCCGGAGGTCGTCGTGGCCGGCGCGGCGGTGCCGCCGCAGCCGGCCATGGTGGCCAGCAGCGCGAGGACGGTCAGGACGCCGGCATGCCGGCGCCGTAGGGGAGTTGCCATGATCACCTTCAGGATCGGATGTCGTTGTTCGTGGACAGATGCGGGTGCAGCGCTTCGTTGATCGCGTCGGCGACGGCGGCGACCGCGGGACGGCGCAGCACCGAGTAGTGGTGGGCGTCGACGCCGACGACGCGCAGCGGACCGGTCAGATGCCGGGCCCAGCCCAGGTCGGCTTCGCCGCGTGGGGTGTCGTCGACGCCCATGCCGATGCCGGAGTTGCGCGGCGCCGGCTGCTCGGCGCGTACCAGCAGGGTGGTGGTGTCGGCGGCGTTGAGACGGGCAGGCTCGTGGGCGGCCAGGGCCCGCAGGTGACGGTCGAGGACCGCCAGCCGGTCGCGGACCTGCTCGCCGCGGCCGAGCAGTCGGTGGGCGCGTAGCTGCCGTTCGGCGTGGCCGTATCGGTCGTTCTCGGTGGCGGCGGCCAGCCGGTCCCTCAGGCCGGGCCGGGTGCTGTCCAGGTCGATGCCGAGGTAAGCCTCCAGCGCGCCGAGGTGGCGGACGACCAGATCGGCCTGCATCTGCGGCGGCGTGCCGGAAATCGGGCAGATGTAGGTCGGGTCGTTGGAATCCACCATGACCAGCAGCGGCACCGGGATGCCGTCGGCGTGGGCCTGGCGGGCCATCTCCTGGGCGACGCTGCCGCCCATCGACCAACCGCCGATCAGGTACGGCCCGGCCGGCTGCACCCGCCGGACCACGGCCAGGTACAGCGCGGCGAGGTCGGCGATGGTGTCCGGTGCTGCCGCGCCGACCAGGGCCGGGTCGGTCAGCGCCACCACGTTCACCCGCTCGTCGAGCAGCCGGGCCAGCTCGGTGTAGCACAGGATGTCCCCGCCGGACGGGTGCATCAGGAACAGCGTGTGCGCACCGGCGCCGGCGCGGATCGGCAGCGCGACGTCCGGCAGCTCGGCCGGTGCCGGCCGGTACGTGGTTGGCTGAGGTGCCGGCGTGCGTGAGCCGGCGGCCGGCTGGTCGGTCCAGGCGTCCGCGTCGTCGGCCAGGCGGGTCAGCGCGGTGGTGTAGGCGTCGAACGCCGCCTGGACCTGGTCGGGGTCGAGGACCGGTTCGAGGGCGTCCCACTGCAGCCACAGCTCGCCGCCCTGTTCGAGGACCTGATGGTCGAGCAGGGTCTGCGGGGTCTGGCTGACCGCGTACACCTGCCGGCCGGCCCACTGCAGGTCGTGGTCCTCGCCGATCATGTCGGCCACCCCGAGGGCGCTGGTGAACACCACCGGCACCGACGCGAGCTGTCCTCCGGCGGCGGAGCGTTCGGCCAGGGCGTCCAGCGCGGAGAACTCGCGGTGGTCCAGGTCGGCGAACAGCCGCTGCTGCGCTGCGGCGGCCCGCCCGACGAACGGCGCCGGTGCGCGCCGGTCCACCTCGTGCACGATCAGGGAGGTGAAGTCACCGACGACCGCACCCGCGCCGGGCAGGTCGTCCGGCCGGTCGAACAGGGTGAGCATGAGGCTGAACCGGTCATTGCCGGACCACTCCTGCAGGGCATCGGCGTAGGCGGCCAGCAGCACCGCGTTCGGAGTGAGCCGGTGCTGCGCGGCGTGCCGTTGCAGCGCCCGCCACCGGGTGGGGGACAGCCGGGCGGTGCGGCGGACGAACCCGGCGCTGGTGTGCTCGGCCACGGGTAGGGACGGCGCCGGCGGCAGGTCGGGCAGCCGTTCGCGCCAGTACGCGGCAGCCTTTGTCGCGGCCGGGCCGGCGCGGCGGGCCTCGAGCGCCGCCACGCAGGCGGCGGGGTGCACCACCGGCGCCGGCAGCGGGGCGTGCGGGTCGGTGTAGAAGCTGCGCAGCTCCCGGTCGATCAGCCACCAGCTCGACGCGTCGCAGATCAGCACGTCGACGCCGATGAACAGCCGGACCGCCCCGTCGGGCAGGCGGGCGGCCTGCACGGTGAACAGCGGCCACGTCTCCGGCGGGCCAGGCCGGGTGGAGATCCGCTCGCGCAGCGTGGCCAGCCGTCGCTGCCGATGCTCATCGTCGGGGCCGGTCAGGTCGTGGACCCGGATGCGGTAGGCGGGCAGGTGGTCGAGGACCCGCATGCTCCCCTGGGTGGTGACGACCGCCCGCAGCATCGGATGCCGGTCGATCACCCGCCGCCACGCCTGCTCGTAGCGGTCGAGGTCAAGGTTCGGGCAGTCGTACTCCAGGTAGAAGTGGCAGGGCCGGTCGCCCCACCGGTAGCCGCCGGCGCGGCCGACCCAATAGGCATGCTGCACGCGGGTCAGCGGGAACGTGCCGTCCGCGTCGACGCCCAGTAGACCAGCCGGGGACGGGGCGGGCGGCGCCACCGCCGCGGGTTCGGCTGCCGGGATACCGGCGGCCGGGTTCAGCAGCGTGGCCAGGCCAGCGACGGTTGGGTGGTCGAGCAGGTCACGCAGGCGCAGGTCGACACCGAACCGGTCGCGCAGCTCGGCGAGCATCCGCGTCGCCAGCAGGGAGTGGCCGCCGAGGGCGAAGAAGTCGGCGGTCGGGCTGTCGACCGGGCTGCCCGTCAACCGTGCCCACACGTCGGCGACCGCGCGTTCGACCGCCGTCAGTGCAGATTCCGCCGTCGCGACCGGTGCGGCCGGTGCAGCCTGCGTTCCGGCCCGGGCCGCGTCGGCCATCGCCGTGACCAGGTCGCGGTGGGACACCGCCACCACCGGTGGTGTGGTGACCGCGCCGCGGAGCCGGTCGAGGGCGGCGAGGCCGCCAGCGGCGTCCAGTGTGCTCGTCAGCGTGACGGCGGCGTCTTCGCCGTGGGCGCTGGTGCGCCAGCCGTCCCACGCCACCGCCAGCCACCGGGTCCGCCCGATGGCGGCGGTGTGGGCGAACGCTTCCATGGCGGCGTTGGCCGCCGCGTACGGGCCGGTGCCGACGCCGCCGAGCATGGTGGCCGCAGAGGACATCAGCAGCACCCGACCGGGGCGCCGATCGTCCGGCAGCGCGGCGACGGCGTCGCGCAGGACGCCTGCGCCGGTCAGCTTGGGTGCGAGGTGCCGGGTGATGTCGGCGGGTGCGGTGTCGCGCAGCATCACCCACCGGTCGTCGCCGGCTGCCGCGGCGGCGTGCACCAGCAGCGCGAGCGGCTCTCGGTCGGACAGCTCTGCGAGCAGGGCGGCGGTGGCGGCCGCGTCGGTGACGTCGAGCCGGCGCACCGTGACGTCGGCGCCGCCGTCGCGTAGCGCGGTCAACGCCCGGCCGCGGTCGCTGTCCGGCGGCGGTTCGCCGTGCCGGGAGGTGAGCACCACGCGGTGACCGGCACCGGCGAGGTGACCGGCGATGGTCAGGCCGACCTCGCCGAGCCCGCCGACGATCACCGCGGTCCCCGCAGCGCCTTCGGAGAAGTCCCCGGCTGCCGGGCGCCACGACACGACGGTGCGCCGCCAACGTTGCTCGCCGCGGACAGCCATCTCGGTGCCCGACCCGGTACCGGCGGCGAGATCCGCCACCTCGGCGACCACGTGCGCCGCAACCATCTCGGCGGCGTCGTCGCCGCTGATGTCGATCGTGCACCACCGCAGCCCACGCCGCTCCTGGGCGACGACGCGGGGCAGCACGCGGGCCGCGGCGCCGGCGGGATCCGGCCGCTCTGCCGGCAGCACCGCGACGGCGTTGCGGGTGACCTGGACGAGCAGCGGGACCGCGGCTGCGGCGAGCTGGCCGGCCAGCGTGGCGGCCCGGTCCACCTCGGCCGCCGCGGAACCGATGCCGGCGCCCGCACCGGCGTCGGCGACCGGTGCGCCGGGTAGGACGATCAGTCCGGCCCACGCCGGCTCGTCCTGGGCCGCGATGTCACTGTCGGCGTCGCACGTGCGGGCCGCGCCACCGGCGGCGCGGACAGCGTCGACGACCGCCCGGGCGAGCCGCTGGTCGCCGCCGGGCACGACGAGCCAGGTGCCGGGCAGCCGCGGCGCGGCTGACGCCGGGGGCTGTTGGTGCCAGACCGGCACGAGCAGCGGCTCGTCGGTGTCGGTCCGGCCGTCGCCGGCGATGCTGCTGGTGTCCGCCGGGTCGATCCACAGGCGCCGGCGTTGGAAGGCGTACCCGGGCGCGGTGACCTTGCGACGGCCCGGCAGGTGCAGTGCGGCGAGGTCGACCGGGGTGCCGTGGCACCACAGGCCGCCGACCGCCTCCCGCAGGGTGACCGCGTCGGTGCCCGGCTCGTCGGCGGGCAGCGTCGCGAGCGCGTCGCGCAGGGCGGCCAACCCATGCCGCCGGGCGAGGGCCACCAGCGCGGCACCCGGTCCGACCTGCACCAGCACGGCCGGTGCGTCGCCGACGGCGGCACGGAGCGCCGCGGAGAACCTGACCGGCTGGCGCAGCTGCCGCACCCAGTAGCCGGGGTCGGTCAGCTCGGCGCCGGCGAGGGCGCCGGTGACGGTCGACGCGTACTCGACGCGTGGCCGCCGCGGGCGGACCGTGTCGGCCGCCGCACGCAGCGCCGGCAGGGCCGGCTCGACCAGCCGGGAGTGCAGCCCGGCGGACACCCGCAGCCGGGTCACCGTGACGCCGTCGGCCTGCAGCGCCTCCTCCAGCGCCTGCAGTGGCGCTGCCGGGCCGGCAACGACGCACGCGTCCGGCGCGTTGACCACCGCCAGTTCGAGCGCCGGGTGCCCGGCAAGCAGCCCGGTCACCTCCTGAGCGGGCAGCGGCACCGCCAGCATCACCCCGCCACCGGCCGACCGGGCCACGTGCGTGCACCGCACAGCGACCAGGCGGGCGGCCTCAGGCAGGCTCAACACCCCCGAGGCGACGGCGGCCGCGTACTCGCCGACGCTGTGGCCCAGCACCACGTCCGGTCGCACACCCCAGCTGTCGAGCAGTCGGGCGGTGGCGACCGAGACGGCGAACAGCGCCGGCAACCCGAACGCGGCGTCGGCCAGCCGCGCCGGATCTGTGTCCGGGCGCAGCGCCGCGCGTACGTCGGCGCCGAGCTCGGCGGCGAGCAGGTCGGCGCAGGTGTCGACGGCGGCGGCGAAGACGGGTTCCTGCTCGTAGAGCTGCCCACCCATGCCGGCGAACGCGCTGCCGGCGCCGGGGAAGGCGAACACCAGCCGGGGTGGCCGCGTCGCGGCGGCCACCGGCGCCGGCATCCGCCGCCGGTGGCCGACGGCCGCCACGCCGGCCACCCGGTGTGGACCGTGCGCGCGGCCCACCTGCAGCGTGTACGCGACGTCGGCCAGCCGCTCGTCGGCCGGCACCGCGGCCAGCGCGGCCCCTGCGGCGGCGGCCGCCCGCGGGGTGTGGCCGGACGCGACGAGCAGCTGCGGCCGCCCGTCCGGGGTGGACGCTGGTTGGTGCGGTGCCGGGCCGAGCACCACGTGGCAGTTGGTGCCGCCGATGCCGAACGAGCTGACCCCGGCGCACGGCGCGGCCGGCCACGGCCGGGTCTCGGTGACGACGTCGAACGGGGAGCCGTCCAGGCCGAGCAGGTCGTTGACCGGCTTGGCGTGCAGCGATTCCGGCACGATCCCGTGGCGGCGGGCCAGCACCGTCTTGATGAACGACGCGATGCCGGCGGCGGAGTTGGCGTGGCCGATGTTGCCCTTCACCGAGCCGAGCCCGCACCAGGCCGGCCCGTCGGCGCCGAAAACCCGCCGTAGCGCCTGCACCTCGACGGGGTCGCCGAGCCGGGTGGCGGTGCCGTGCGCCTCCACGTAACCGACCTGGCGTGGCTCGACACCGGCGACCGCGAGGGCCTCGGCCACGACGCGGGCCTGCCCGCGCACCGACGGGGCGGTGAAGCCGGCCTTGTCCGCGCCGTCGTTGTTGACCGCGCTGCCGTGCAGCACCGCGAGCACCGGGTCGCCGTCGGCGAGAGCGTCGGCCAGCCGCCGCAGCACCACCACACCCACGCCCTGGCTGTAGACGATGCCAGTGCCGCGGGCGGAGAACGGGCGGACCCGCCCGTCGGCGGAGAAGATCCCGTCCGGGACGTGCCGGTAGCCGCGGCCCTGCGGCACGATCAACGACACCCCGCCGGCGAGCGCGGTGTCGCACTCCTCGGCCAGCAGCGACTGCGCGGCCAGGTGCACCGCGACCAGGGAGGTGGAGCAGGTGGTGTTGACCGCGATCGCCGGCCCGGTCAGGTTGAGCCGGTACGCGACCTGCAGCGGCAGGTAGTCGGTGTGGGTGCTGATCGCGGTCTGCAGGCTGCCGCCCGGGTCGGCGCCGCCGCCCGTGGGGTCCCACCGGCCGGCGAGGTTGCTGGTCAGGTACGCGCTGTGCGCCGCGCCGGCGAACACGGCGACCGCACCGGCGTCGCGGCCCCCGCCGTGCCCGGCCTGCTCCAGGGCCTGCCAGCAGCACTCAAGGAACAGCCGCTGCTGCGGGTCGAGCAGCGCGGCCTCGGCGTCGGTGAGCCCGAACGGCGCCGGGTCGAACAGCTCTTGCCCCTCGATCAGCCCACCGACCGGCACGTAACCCGGGTCGCGGCGCAGCCGCCGCGGCACACCGCGGGCGGCTAGGTCCTCGTCGGTGAACCGGGTCAGCCCATCGCGGCCGTCAACGAGCAGCCGCCAGAAGGCGTCGACGTCGGCCGCGCCAGGAAATCGGCAGGACGCGGCGGTGACGGCGATCGGCCCACCGGTCATCGGGCGGCCTCCGCCGCGACGGCACGAGCCTGCCGCCGCCCTGCCGGCCGCGGCGCTACGACCGGCGGCTGCGGCGGTTCTCCGGCAGGGGAGTGGGTGCTGGCCTCCAGGGGACCGGTGGCGGCGACCAATGCGGGAAGGTCCTGGCTCCCGGCGGCGGTGGGTGCGCCGCCGGACCGTCGGGCGGTGAGGTGCCGTGCCAGGTCGCGCACCGTGGGATGGGTGAACAGGTCGACCATCGCCAGGTCGCCGTCGACCTCGGCGGCCAGCCTACGGTGGGCGCGAACGAGGGTCAGTGAGGTGGCGCCGAGCCGGAAGAACGGGGTGGTGACGTCGACCGGCGTGCCCAGCAAGTCGCTGAGCACGGCGGCGATGCCTCGCTCCAGCTCCGGGTCCGGCAGATCGGCAATCCCTGGGGCGACCGCGGACGCGGACGCCGCGAGCGACGGCTCCATCGCCGTGTCGTCGATGGCCGGCGGCGCCGAACGGGCGGTGACGGTGAGCTCGAGCAGCGCGTCGTCGGTCAGGCGGGGAGTCATCTCGTACCCGTCGGCGAGGGGCAGCGGGCCGGCGGCCGCCAGGGCGGCCGCCGCCGCCAGGGCCGCGGCGGGGTCCAGGCGCCCCGGGTGCACGGTGACGCGCAGCTGTAGACCCAGGCGCACGGCGTCCTGCAGCAACGCCGGCAACCGGTCGGTGCCAGGCGGCGGCGCAAGCGGAGTTCCACAGGCCTCGGCGTCGCCGGTCGCGACGGCGGCAGCCGGGGCCGAAGCACTCTCGTACGGGTTCGGCAGGGCGGCATGGTCGACCTTGCCGTTCTCGGTCACCGGCAGCGCGGCCAGGCGGACGAACCGGCTCGGCACCATGTAGTCCGGCAGGCTGGCCCGCAGCCGGGCCACCAGATCCTCATCGCCAGGCGCGGCGTCCGGATCGGCGGACGCGACGTAGACCACCAGGCGGGGACGGCCATCCGGGCCGGGCACGGAGCAGGCCACGCACTGCCGCACGCCAGGTGCCCGGTCGAGCACGGACTCGATCTCGCCCAGCTCGATGCGGTGACCTCGGATCTTGACCTGCCGGTCGACCCGGCCGAGAAACTCGATGGTGCCGTCGGGCCGCCACCGGCCGAGGTCACCGGTGCGGTAGACGCGGCGGCGCAGCACCGGGTGGGTGGAGAAGCGGTGTGCAGTCTGTTCCGGGTCGCCGATGTAGCCGCGGGCCACCCCGTCACCGCCGATGTACAGCTCCCCGGCCTGCCCGACGGGGCATGGCCGGCCGCTGTCGTCGAGGATGTGGAACGACTGGCCGCGCAGCGCGCGCCCGTACGGGATGCTCGGCCAGGACGGGTCGACCTGCCCGATCGGGTAGCAGATCGACCAGATCGAGCCTTCGGTGGCGCCGCCGAGGCTGACCACCTGCGCCCCGGGGGCCAGGGCCCGCAGCCGGTCGGGCAGGGTGACCGGAATCCAGTCACCGGACAGCAGCACCAGCCGCAGCGTCGACAGCGCGGCCGTGGCCGCGTCCGGGTCGATCTCGGCGTACTCGACGAGCATCTCCAGCAGCGCCGGGGCGCTGTTCCACACGGTGACCCGGTGACGCTGCATCAGGTCCAGCCAGTGGCCCGGGTCGCGTTGCCGGGCCGGATCCGGCAGCACCATCGCCGCGCCGGCGCCGAGGATGGCGAACACGTCGTACACCGACAGGTCGAAGCTCATCGCCGACAGCGCCAGGACCCGGTCGTCGGCGGCCAGCGGAAACCGGTCGGCCAAGTCGTCGACAGTGGTGCGGGCCTGCCGGTGCTCCACCGCGACCCCCTTGGGCCGGCCGGTCGAGCCGGAGGTGAAGATCGTGTACGCCAGATCGTCCGGTGCCGCCCGGCGGCGGTCGGACCCGTCGACCTGCGGTGCCGGCAGGGTGCCGTCTAGTTGCAGTTGGTGCACCCGCACCTCCCGCGGCCACGTCGGCGCCGGGTCGCCGACCACCAGGGCGTGCCGGATGCCGGCCTGGCTACATACCGAGGCGATGCGGGGCGCCGGCCAGGTCGGCTCCACCGGGACGTAGCCGGCGCCGCTGGTCGTGACACCGAGGATGGCGGCGATCTGGGCGGCTCCCTTGGGTGCGGCCACCGCCACCAGGTCGCCGGGCCCGATACCCAGGCTGGTCAGCGCTGCGGCGGTGCGTCTGGCGCGCGCCGAGAGGTCGCCGTGCGTCACCGGGTCGCCGTCGCCGATCAGCGCGACCGCGTCCGGCGCCAGCGCGGCGGCTGCCCGCAGCGGGTCGTCGATCAGCGGTCCCGCGTCGCCGAACGGTGCACAGTTCAGCGGCTCGTCCGGCAGGAACGACGGGTCCCACCCGAGCGCCGGGTCGGACCAGGCGGCCTCATCGTCGGCGAGACGCCTCAGTAGGCGCAGGTGCGCATCGCGCATCGCGGCGGCGAAGCCGTCGGGCAGGCAGCCGTCGACGGTGTCCCAGGCGATCCGCAGGCGGTCGGCCTCGTCCCACACGATGTGGTCGATGAGCACCTGCGGGGTCTGCGACACCCCGAACACCTCCCGCCCGAGCCAGGCGGTCGGTGCCTCGCCGTCGCCGCCCAGACCCACACCGCTGGTGAACACCACGGGGTAGGCCGGGGTGAGGTCGCCGTCGCGATGCTCGCGCAGCACCTCGACGGCGGAGACGGAGCGGTGGTCCAGGTCCGTCCAGAACCGGCGGTTCACCACGGCGGCGTACGAGCCGAACCCGTCCCATCCGGTGAGGTCAGGGGCCGGGGACTCGCTCAGCACCGTGGTGGTGAAGTCGCCCACGACCGCGTCGAGGTCGGCATCGTCGGGCCGGTCGAACAGCGTGGTGTTCAGGCAGAACGGCGCGGTGGCACCCCAGCGGTGCAACACCAGCGCGCACGCGGCCAGCAGCACCGCCGTCGCGGACAGGCCACGGGCCGCAGCGCGGCGCCGCAGGCCCGCCCACTGCTGGTCGGTCAGCTCGGCGGCGTACCTGGTGAAACGCGGCACGCCGAGGTCGACGGCCGTCCTCGCCCATGGCAGGGCCGGCCCGGGCGGCAGGGCCGGCACCCGCTGCGACCAGTAGCGGTGATCGGCGGCCCGCCGCGCCGTCTCAGCCGGATCGCGGTCGCGGCGGGACAGCACCGCCGCGAACGTGGTGGACGCCTCCGGCAGCTCGGCGTCGGGGTCAGCGGTGAGCTGCCCCCACTCGCGCATCAGCCGCATCCAGCTCGCCATGTCCAGCGCGATGATGTCCATCCCCACGAACAGGCGAGTTCGCCCGTCCGGCAGCAGCGCCGCCCGCACGTCGAACAGCGGCCACACCTCAACCGGCCGTAGCTGGTGAGAGCACTGGTGCCGCAGCCGGGCAAGCTCACCGGCGAGGTCATCGTCGCCGCGGGCGCGCAGGTCGACGACCGCGATGCGGTAGGGCGGCGCCGCGGGCAGGATGTGTTGCCGCGCGTCGGCGTCGACCACCATCCGCAGCATGGGATGACGGGCGATCAACCGGTTCCACCCGGCTTCCAGCCGCAGCACGTCCAGTTCCGGATCGTCGGCGGGTTGCCGGTCGTACTCGAAGTAGAAGAAGGTCGCGACGCCGCCCAACGGAAAGGACGGATCTCGGCCGACCAGATAGGCGGCCTGGACAGCGGTGAGGGGAAACCCCTCGCGTCCGGGGTCGGCGGACGCGGTTTCCTGCGCCGGAACGTTTCGGATCGGGTCGGTGGCCTGCTGGCGCGCCGACTCCCCTGCGGCAGCGACCGTGCGCGGTGTCGCCCCGTCCAGGAAGACCGTCAGCGGCAAGTCAGCGTCGAGATCCTCGCGCAGCCGGCGCCGCAACCGCACGGCCGTGAACGACTCCAGGCCCAGCTCGGTGAGCAGCACGTCGGGCTGCACCTGCAGCGGGTCGAGATCGAGCACCTCCGCCAGGCAGGCGCTCACGGCCTCCAGGCACTCGGCTGGCCGGTACGGCTGGGTCATACGTCTCCCTCTCCGGGCGGCTTCGGGCAAGCATTAGAACACGAAAACGAAAACTATTTCCAGTAGGGTCGTCGCTGAGACCACGAGCGACGGTGGGAGTGTCGGTGCGCATGGCCCGTGAGCGGGCCTGAGGGCCTGGTAGCCCGACGGCCGACCGCGCTGTGTCGAATGTTCGGTTGACGGCCGCGACCGGGGGTGGGCCGCCGTTCGTGGTGTCGGCGGATCGGCCGCGTCGGTCGAGGGCCTGGTGTCGCATGCCTCGGGACGGAGCCAGGTCTGGTGGAGGGCGTGGACCCGCCGTCGAAGGCTATAACGAAAACCGTTATCGTTTGCGCATCCTGTGAGGCTCGGTCCGACAACCGAAGGAGACCTGCTGTGGCCGTACCGAAGCGGAAGACGTCGAGATCGAACACCCGGCACCGGCGGGCGCGGTGGAAGGCCCAGGTGCCGCAGCTCACCCCGTGCCCCTGCCCCCGCAAGGAGCTGGTGGTGCCGCACCGGGCCTGCACGCACTGCGGGCTCTACAACGGCCGCCAGGTGGTGGGGGAGCAGTGACCGGCCGCCTGCCGGTGACCGTGCTGTCCGGCTTCCTCGGGGCCGGCAAGACCAGCCTGCTCAACCACGTCCTGGCCAACAGGGACGGGCTGCGGGTCGCGGTGATCGTCAACGACATGAGTGAGGTCAACATCGACGCCTCGCTCGTCCGCGACGGTGGATCGTTGTCGCGGACCGAGGAGCGGCTGGTGGAGTTGACCAACGGCTGCATCTGCTGCACCCTGCGCGACGACCTGCTCGATGAGATCGCGCGGCTGGCCCGGCAGGGCCGGTTCGACTACCTGCTCATCGAGTCCAGCGGCATCTCCGAACCGATGCCAGTGGCCGCCACGTTCGCCTTCGGCGTGGAGGACGGGCAGGTGCTCGACGACCTCGCCAGGCTGGACACCACCGTCACCGTGGTGGACGCCGCCGGGCTGCTGGCCCGCATCGAGGCGGGGGAGACCCTCGAACAGCGCGGGCTGGCTGCGTACGAGGGGGACGACCGGAGCATCGCGGATCTGCTGGTCGACCAGATCGAGTTCGCCGACGTACTCGTGGTCAACAAGACCGATCTGGTCACCCCGGACGACCTCGCGGTGGTTGAGGCGCTGCTGACCCGCCTCAACCCGGCCGCCCGGCAGGTCCGGGCGACGCACGGCCGGGTACCACCGGCGGAGATCCTGAACACGGGCCGGTTCGACCTCGACCGCGCGGAAACCGCGCCTGGCTGGGTGGCCGAACTCAACGGCGAGCATGTGCCGGAGACCGAGGAGTATGGCATCTCCAGCATCGTGTTCCGCGACCACCGGCCGCTCCACCCACAGCGGCTGTGGGACCTGCTGACCGGCGGCCTGGACGCCTTCGGGGTGGTGCGCTCCAAGGGGTTCCTGTGGCTGGCCAGCCGCCCGGACGTGCAGGCCCTGTGGTCCCAGGCGGGCCCGTCGGGACGATGTGATCCGGTCGGCGTGCCGGTCGCGGTGTCCGGGGAATGGCCACACGACCCTGACGAGCGGGCCGAGCTGGAGTCCCGCTGGCACCCCGTCTTCGGCGACCGGCAGCAGGAACTGGTGCTCATCGGAGTGGGCCTGGACGGCGACGGCCTGCGAGACGCACTGGCCGCCTGCCTGCTGACCGACAGGGAGATCACCGCCGGGGAGGACGCCTGGCGAACTCTGCCCGACCCGTTCCCCGAATGGGACCTCGGCGACCTGCACGACCACGACCACCCGGAACCGGTCCCCAACCCACCCGCTAGCCATCGGAGGCGACGGGCAGACCTTCCCGCGCAGGCCAGGGATGATGGAGGCGGCTGGTCGCAGCGCCCTGGAACTTGCCGTTGATCCATTCCTGCCGAGCAGACCCCGTCCGATCGTCGTCCGTCGCTCGTTGCCGGAGTCGTCCTCGGCGTCATCAACTCAGAGGGGTGGATCGCGATCGCGGCCCTGGTCGCGAGTGCTCAGCTGGCCGGCACCGCAGTCGCAGATGTCGCGGACCGGGGGCCGCTCGGCCAAGGCCGCATTCGGCGTCTGTGTGTCGAAAAACGTCACGGCGTGAGGGCGTACTCGGTGAATCT
>NZ_VSFA01000014.1 GCF_008119785.1 Micromonospora sp. MP36
GCCCCACCAGGGGCCGGCCCTTCGGCACCTTCACCGCCGGCATCCCCAGCGGCCAGCACGTGGTCGCTTTCCCGTGGACCGACGCACCGACATCACACGGCCGGCCCACCACGGGCCGGCCGTTGTCGTCTCGGCACCCGGAGCCGGGTGCGGGTCAGCCGCCGGAGTCGTCCAGTTCGGCGCCGTCGGGCGGGGTGTCGTCGTCCCGGCTGGCCAGCCAGCCGTCCGGCAGGAAGACCTTGCCCGGGGAGTTGGTCCGGCCGCGGGGCTGACCGAGGGTCTCCACCGGGAACGGTACGGCCGGGTCGAGCTTGCCGAGCAAGTCGTCGAACTGGGCCAGGCTGTCGATCATCGCCAGCGACCGGCGCAGCTCACTGCCGATCGGGAAACCCTTGAGGTACCAGGCGACGTGTTTGCGGAAGTCGGTGCAGCCGTCCCGCTCGCCGCGGGCCGGGTTACGGGCGCCGGCCACGAACTGGTCGACCAGCAGCTCGGCGTGGCGCCGCATGGTGACCGCCACCTCGCCCAGGGTCGGCAGCCGCCGCTTGGACCGACCGTTGAAGGCGGCCTCCAGGTCGGCGAAGAGCCAGGGTCGGCCCAGGCAGCCCCGCCCGATCACCACGCCGTCCACCCCGGTATGGGCGACCATCCGCAGCGCGTCGTCGGCCTCCCAGATGTCGCCGTTGCCGAGCACCGGCACGTCGAGCGCCTGCTTCAGGGTGGCGATGGCATCCCAGTCGGCGGTGCCCGAGTAGCGTTGCGCGGCCGTACGCCCATGCAGGGCGACCGCGGCGACGCCGGCGTCCTGGGCGGCAAGCCCGGCCTCGACGTACGTCAGGTGGTCGTCGTCGATGCCCTTGCGCATCTTGACGGTGACCGGCACCCCGGCGGGTGACGCGGCGTCCACCGCGGCCTTGACGAGCCGGGCGAAGAGCCGGCGCCGCCATGGCAGGGCCGACCCGCCACCCCGCCGGGTGACCTTCGGGACGGGGCAGCCGAAGTTGAGGTCGATGTGGTCGGCGAGGTCCCGCTCGACCACGATCCGCACGGCGGCGGCGGTGATCTCCGGGTCGGTGCCGTAGAGCTGGAGGCTGCGCGGCTGCTCCTCGGCGCCGAAGGCGATCATGCGCAGCGTCTTCGGGTTGCGCTCCACCAGTGCCCGGGTGGTGATCATCTCGCAGACGTAGATGCCGCCGCCCTGCTCCCGGCACAGCCGGCGGAAGCCGACGTTGGTGATCCCGGCCATCGGCGCGAGCACCACCGGCGGCCACACCTGGTGTCGCCCGAGGGTCAACGGGCGCAGCGCGGGCAGGGTCGGGGCGGTCACCGCACAAGTGTACGGGGCCCCGACCGACGCGGTCGGGGCCCCGTTACCAGCTCAGCAGCCGGGCAGGCGCTCGATCAGGTAGCGCTCGACCTGGTCCAGCGAGACGCGCTCCTGGGCCATGGTGTCCCGGTTCCGCACGGTCACCGCGTTGTCCTCAAGGGTGTCGAAGTCGACCGTCACGCAGAACGGCGTGCCGATCTCGTCCTGGCGGCGGTAGCGGCGGCCGATCGCCTGCGAGTCGTCGAACTCGACCACCCAACGCTTGCGCAGGTCCGCGGCGAGCTGCTTGGCCTTCGGCGAGAGCGCCTCGTTGCGGGACAGCGGCAGCACCGCCACCTTGACCGGCGACAGCCGCGGGTCGAAGCGCATCACGGTGCGCTTGTCCACGCCGCCCTTGGTGTTCGGGGCCTCGTCCTCGTCGTACGCCTCGAGCAGGAAGGCGAGCACCGCGCGGGTCAGGCCGGCGGCCGGCTCGATCACGTACGGGATCCAGCGCTCCTGCTTGGTCTGGTCGAAGTACGACAGGTCGACGCCGGAGTGCTTGCTGTGCGTCGACAGGTCGAAGTCGGTGCGGTTGGCGATGCCCTCCAGCTCGGCGAACTCGCTGCCGCCGAACTGGAACCGGTACTCGATGTCGACGGTGCGCTTCGAGTAGTGGGAGAGCTTCTCCTTGGGGTGCTCGTAGAAGCGCAGGTTGTTCTCCGACAGGCCGAGGTCGAGGTACCAGTTCCAGCGCTCCTGGAGCCAGTACTCGTGCCACTGCTCGTCGGTGCCCGGCTCGACGAAGAATTCCATCTCCATCTGCTCGAACTCGCGGGTCCGGAAGATGAAGTTGCCGGGGGTGATCTCGTTGCGGAACGACTTGCCGGTCTGCGCGATGCCGAACGGCGGCTTCTTACGGGCGACCGTCTCCACGTTCTTGTAGTTGACGAAGATGCCCTGGGCGGTCTCCGGGCGCAGGTAGTGCAGGCCCTCCTCGCTCTCCACCGGGCCCAGGTAGGTCTTCATCAGGCCGTTGAACATCTTCGGCTCGGTGAAGGTGCCCTTGTTGCCGCAGTTCGGGCAGTTGATCTCCGACAGCGAGGTCGACGGCCGGCCGTGCTTGGCCTCGAACGCCTCCTCCAGATGGTCGGCCCGGAACCGCTTGTGGCAGGACTGGCACTCGGTCAGCGGGTCGACGAACTCGGCGATGTGACCGGAGGCCGCCCAGACCTGGCGGGCCAGGATGACCGCGGAGTCCAGACCGACGACGTCGTCCCGCTGCTGGACCATGGTCTTCCACCACTGCCGGCGGACGTTCTCCTTGAGTTCCACGCCGAGCGGACCGTAGTCCCACGCCGACCGGGTGCCCCCATAGATCTCACTAGAGGGGAAGACGAAGCCCCGGCGCTTGGCGAGGCTGACGACGGCGTCGATACGGTCGGCTGGCATGTTTCCTCCTACGCCGGCTGGCGGTCGGCGGGGGTGTGATGGATGGAACCGGACGGTCCGGGACAACGGTACGACCACCGCGGTCCCCAAGCCCAGCACAATACCGGGGCAGGGTCAGCTCACCCCGCAGACCTCCACGGCACCCGTCTGCTGGTCCGGCGCCAGCGTCACCGTCTGGGCCTCCCGCTTGCCGCCGGCCAGCGTCACGTCCACCGGCACGGTCAGCGTCTGGGTGTCGACCTTGCCCACCCGGTAGCCGGAGATCTGCGGCTCGGTGGCCACCCGCTGCTCGAACTCCGACCGGGACTCGCGGCGGTGGGCGTCGTCGCAGAGCTGGTCGTACGCCTTGGACCAGTTCTTCTGCACCAGCGCCCGGTAGTAGTTGTCGGTCACCGCGCGGCCCTGTTCCTCGACGGCCTGCACGTTGCTGACCGCCAGCCCGACGACGGCGGCACCGCCCCCACCGCAGCAGAGCAGCACGGCGAGCGCGCCGACGCCGAGGCCCAGCCAGAGCCGGGCCCGGCCCCCCTCGGTGGGCGGAGCGGCGAACGGCGGGGCGACCCCCGGGCCCGCCGGCGGCGCGGGGACGCCGGGCTCGGCCGGCGGGCCCGGTACCGGCGGCGCGGCGGACGGCACGGGGTGCGGGGGTGGGGCGGCCGGTCCGGGAGCGGTCATACGCGCCAGGGTAGTGCCCCCGGCCTCAGCGGTAAGGACCTGCGGCCCGATCACTGGCGACGACGACGATCTCGCCCTCGGGCGCGGCGCTGGCCAACGTCTCGTACGCCGAGGGCTCGTCGACGGACTGGGCCAGCAGCGGCACGGCGGTGACCTTGACGTCGAAGCCGCCGAGCGCCCGCCGGTACGCCCCGACGGACTCCCACTCGCTGAGCAGGCACCAGTGCGTCGGGTCGTCCAGCGCCCGCAGCAGTTCCCCGCGCAGGTAGCCGGGGCGGGCGGCGAGGGCGGCGAGCGCCGCGTGCGCCCGCTCGGTGAAGTCGGCCGCGACATCGGTGTCCACCACGAACCGGTTGGTGACCAGCACCCGGGTCCTCCTCGTAGAGTCTGTGGCATGCAGCGTACGCAGCGTCCCCTTCCGGCCCGGCTCAACCCGACCGCGGTGTTCCTGGCCACGCTGGCCCTGGTGCTGGTCGCCCTGTTCGCGCCCGGCCCGGTCGGCGGCGTCCTGCTGCTCGCCCTGGCCGGGGGCCTGGTCTGGCTGATGAGCGTCACCTGGCCGGTGCAGCGCCCGGGGACCCGGGTGCTGCGGCTCGTGATCTTGACGCTGTTGCTCGCGGTCGCCCTGGCCAAGCTGCTCTGACATGCAATCATGCGTTTTTGACAATCAATTTCGTTATCGCGGACAGTTGGTCACATGACCATCCGCACCGCCTCGCACGCCCTCGCCGCAACCGCCGCCGCCCTGCTCGCCCTGGGCGGCGTCGCCGCCTGCTCGGACGGCGGTGGCGGCGGGAGCGATCCGGAGCGGGTCGACGTGGTGGCGGCCTTCTACCCGCTCCAGTTCCTCGCCGAGCAGATCGGCGGGGACGCGGTCAAGGTCACCAACCTCACCAAGCCCGGCGCCGAGCCGCACGACCTGGAGCTCAACCCGCGCCAGGTCGGCCAGGTCAGCGACGCGGAGCTGATCGTCTTCCTCGCCGGCTTCCAGCCGGCCGTCGACGAGGCGGTCCAGCAGAACGGCGGTGACCGCACGTTCGACGTGGCCACCGTGCAGCCACTGCGCGACGCGGCGGCCGGCGGGCACCAGCACGAGGGCGAGGACGGGCACGCGGAGGAGAGCGGCGGAAAGGACCCGCACGTGTGGCTCGACCCGACCCGGCTGGCCACCATCGGCGACCGGCTCGCCGAGCGGCTCGGCAAGGCCGACCCGGACCACGCCGCCGACTTCACCGCCCGGGCGAAGACCCTGCACGCCACGCTGGAGCAGCTTGACGCCGACTACGCCGCGGGCCTGAAGACCTGCCAGCGCCGGGAGATGGTGACCAGCCACACCGCGTTCGGCTACCTGGCCGAGCGCTACCAGCTCGAGCAGATCGGCCTCACCGGCCTGACCCCGGAGAGCGAGCCCTCCCCGCAGCGCCTCGCTGAGGTGACGAAGGAGGCCCGGGAACACGGGGCCACCACCATCTTCTTCGAGACGCTGGTCAGCCCGAAGGTCGCCGAGACCATCGCCCGCGAGGTCGGGGCGAAGACCGCCGTGCTCGACCCGATCGAGGGCCCGCCCGCCGAGGGCGACTACCTCGCGGCGATGCGGGCCAACCTCCAGACCCTGCGTACCGCCCTGGACTGCTCATGAACACACCACTCGTCATCCAGGTCGAGCATGCCGCCGTCGGCTACGACGGCCGCCCCGTGCTGCGGGACGTCTCGCTGGCCGTGGCCGCCGGTGAGGTGGTCGCGGTGCTCGGCGCCAACGGCACTGGCAAGTCGACCCTGATCCGCGCCGTGCTCGGCCTCGTCCCGCTCAGCGCCGGGTCGGTCGCCCTCTTCGGCACCCCGCAGCGCCGTTTCCGGCAGTGGCACCGCATCGGGTACGTCCCGCAGCGGCTCGGCGCGGGCGGCGGCGTACCGGCCACGGTGGCCGAGGTGGTCGCGTCCGGCCGGCTGGCCCGCCGGGGCCTGCTGCGCCCGCCCGGACGGGCCGACCGGGAGGCGGTCGCCGCGGCGCTGCGCGCGGTCGGGCTCGCCGACCGGGCGGGTGACCCGGTCGCCACCCTGTCCGGGGGCCAGCAGCAGCGCACCCTGATCGCCCGGGCCCTCGCCGGCCGGCCGGAGCTGCTGGTGCTCGACGAGCCGACCGCCGGGGTGGACGCGGCCAGCCAGGCGGCGTTCGCCGGCGCGCTGCGCGGCTTCGTCGACGGCGGCGGCACCGTGCTCCTGGTCGCCCACGAGCTGGGGCCACTGCGCCCGCTGATCAGCCGGGCGGTCGTCGTCCACGAGGGCGGGATCGCCCACGACGGCCCCGTGCCGGAGCCGGCCGGCCACCACGCGGACCCTGACCACGAGCACGTGCACCCGCACTGCGACGAGGAGCCCGCCGGACTGTGGAGCATGTGACATGGACCTCTTCCAGTACGACTTCATGCTGCGCGCCCTGGTCGGCGCGCTGGTCATCGGGCTGGCCGCCCCGGCGCTCGGGATCTACCTGGTGCAGCGGCGGCTGGCGCTGATCGGCGACGGCATCGGCCACGTGGCGCTCACCGGCGTGGGCGCCGGACTGCTGCTCAACCGCTCCCCCGTGCTGGTGGCGGTGATCGCGGCGACGCTGGGCGCGATCGCCATCGAGCTGGTCCGCGCGCGCGGCCGTACCTCCGGGGACCTGGCCCTGGCACTGCTCTTCTACGGCGGCATCGCCGGCGGCGTGCTGCTGGTCGGGCTCTCCAACGCCAGCAACGCGTCGCTCAACGCGTACCTCTTCGGGTCGCTGACCACGACGTCGCCCGGCGACCTGATCACCATCCTGGTGCTCGGCACGGCCGTCCTGGTGGCCATGCTGGCGCTGCGCCCGGCGCTCTTCGCGGTCTGCCACGACGAGGAGTACGCCCGGGTCTCCGGCCTGCCGGTCCGGGCCCTCAACCTGCTGCTCGCAGTGACCACCGCGGTGACCGTGACCATCGCCATGCGGGCCGTCGGGGTGCTGCTGATCAGCGCCCTGATGGTGGTGCCGGTGGCCACCGCCCAGCAGGCGACCCGGGGCTTCCGGAGCACCATGACGGCGGCCATGGCGCTGGGGCTCTTCGCGGCCGGAGCCGGGATCTGGGTGGCCGCCACCGCCGACACCGCGCCCGGCGCCTCGGTGGTGCTGCTGGCCATCGGCTCGTTCCTGGTGGTCGCGCTCGTCGCGGCGGGCTGGCGGGCGCTGCGCCAGCGGGCCCGTCCGGCCGGCGCGCCCGTCGTCGAGCCGCACGAGCACGAGGTGGTGCTGCGGTGAGCCCGTCCGGGCCACCGCTGCTGGGATTGGTTACCGTTACGAGGTGACCGCCACACACGGATACGACGCCTTCGAGGGCGCGGGTGACCTGCTGCGCGCCCTGTCGGCGCCCATCCGGCTGGCGATCGTGAGCGAGCTGGCCCAGGGTGAGCGCTGCGTGCACGAGCTGGTGGAGAAGCTCGGCGCCCCGCAGCCGCTGGTCTCCCAGCACCTGCGGGTGCTGCGCGGCGCCGGGGTGGTCCGCGGCTCCCGGCGCGGCCGGGAGATCGCGTACGCCCTGGTGGACGAGCACGTCGCGCACATCGTGGCGGACGCCGTCAGCCACGCCGGGGAGGGCCCGGCATGATCACGCGGGCCACCATCCCCGACGCCGACCAGCGGGAGGCGGCGGCATGACCGAGGGCGCGCAGCGCAGCACCCGGCAGCGGACCGCGGTGAGCGCGCTGCTGGCCGAGGTGGAGGGCTTCCACAGCGCGCAGGACCTGTACGCGATGCTGCGCGAGCGGGGCGAGCGGGTCGGCCTCACCACCGTCTACCGCACCTTGCAGGGGCTCGCCGACGCCGGGGAGATCGACGTGATGCGCCCGCCCGGCGGCGAGCACCTCTACCGCCGGTGCAGCCAGGGTCATCACCACCACCTGGTCTGCCGGGCCTGCGGGCGGACCGTGGAGGTGGCCGGGCCGGCGGTGGAGCGCTGGGCGGAACGGGTCGCCGCCGAGCACGGGTATGCCGAGGTCAGCCACACCCTGGAGATCTTCGGCACCTGCCCGGCCTGCGCCGGCTGACAATTCCGTCGGTGCCGGCGCCGTCGAGCCGTGGCACGCTGTCCGGCGTGAAGATCTACGCCGACCGTTTTCCGACCGCCCTCCGTCAGTTCCTCACCGATCTGCTCGTGGTCGTCTGGGTGTACGCGGCGATCCGCTTCGCGCTCTGGCTGCACGACCTGATCGAGAAGCTGGCCGTACCCGGACAGAAGCTGGAGGGGGCCGGCGGTGGCCTCGCCGACAACCTGGCCGACGCCGGCGGCAAGGTCGGCCGGGTCCCGCTGGTCGGGGACGAGCTGACCGCCCCCTTCACCAAGGCCGCCGAGGCCGCCCGCGCGGTCGCCGAGGCGGGCCGCGACCAGCAGGAACTGGTCGGCCAGCTGGCCCTCGGGCTGAGCATCGCGGTGCTCGTCTTCCCGCTCGGGCTCGTGCTCTTCGGCTGGCTGCCGCTACGGGTGCGCTGGATGCGCCGGGCCGGCGCGGCGCAGGCCCTCGCCACCGCCCCCGCCGGCCGGGACCTGCTGGCGCTGCGCGCGCTCGCCGGCCAGCCGCTCGGCCGGCTGGCCCGGATCGCGCCGGACGTGGCCGAGGCGTGGCGCCGCGGCGACGACGCGACCGTCGACGCGCTCGCCGCGCTGGAGCTGCGCAGACTCGGTCTGCGGGCCGGCCGGTAGGGTGTTGCGGTGCTGTACTTCCTGATCGTCGTCGCCGTGCTGCTGCTCGCGTACGCGGGCGTCCTGGTGAGCTACGTCCGCAAGGGCCGCAAGATCCCGCCGGCCGCGTACCTGGTGCTGGCCGGGTTGAACGGGCTCATCCTGGCCGGCGTGCTGGCCTGGGCGATCGCCGCCTCCTGACCCACCCGGGCGCCGCCCCCTCCCGCACGGATTCACGGAAAGTGTGGTCTCGCGGGGCGGCGAGGCCCCCCACTTTCCGTGAATCCGGCCGCATCAGGTCACCGGCGGAGCCGGGGGCCGGCGCGGGACGGTCAGCCGGCGGGTGGGATGCGGCGGCGGACGTCCGGCGCGGTGGAGGGGCCGGGCTGCCAGCGGGCCACCCACGGCCGGTCGGCCGGCGGCGTCACCACCCCCTCCTCCAGGGCGGCGTACCGGCCGGCGAGGATCCGCTTCGCGGCCGCCACGTCCACCGAGTCGGTGTTGGACCACAGCCCGGTGAACAGCTCGTCGACGCGCAGCCTGGCCTGCCGGCAGAACAGGTCAGCCAGCTCGACGTGCTCCGGGTGCTCCGCCCGTTCGGCGGTGGCCCGTACGCAGACCGCGGCCATCGCGAACAGCTCCGCGCCGATGTCCACCACCCGGCCGAGGAAGGCCTGCTTGCGCTCCATCTTTCCCTGCCAGCGGGACATCGCGTAGAAGGTGGCCCGGGCCAGCTTGCGCGAGGCGCGCTCGACGTGCCGCAGATGGCCGGCGAGCGGGCCGAACTCGGCGTACGCCCGGGGTGCCTGACCCTTGCCGACGGCGAGGGTGGGCAGCCACTTCGCGTAGAAGACGCCGGCCCGGGCGCCCGCCTTCGCCTTGCGGCCCAGCCCGGCGTCGGGGTCGATGATGTCGCCGGCCACCGAGAGGTGAGCGTCGACCGCCTCCCGGGCGATCAGCAGGTGCATGATCTCCGTGGAGCCCTCGAAGATCCGGTTGATCCGCAGATCGCGCAGCAGCTGCTCAACCGCGGCCGGCCGCTCGCCCCGGGCGGCCAGGGACTCGGCCGTCTCGTAGCCGCGGCCACCCCGGATCTGGATCAGCTCGTCGGCGATCTTCCAGGCCATCTCGCTGGCGTAGAGCTTCACCAGCGCTGCCTCGATCCGGATGTCGTTACGGTCGTCGTCGGCGAGCAGGCAGCAGAGGTCGAGCATGCTCTCCATGCCGTACGTGGTGGCGGCGATAAACGACAGCTTCTTGGCCACCGCCTCGTGCTCGCCGACCGGCCGGCCCCACTGAACCCGGTCGGCGGCCCACTCCCGGGCCACGTTCAGCGACCACTTGCCGGCGCCCACGCACATGGCCGGCAGCGAGAGCCGCCCGGTGTTCAACGTGGTCAGGGCGATCTTGAGGCCCTTGCCCTCGCCACCGATCACGTTCTCCTTCGGCACGAACACGTCGTGAAACCGGGTGAGGCTGTTCTCCAGGCCGCGCAGGCCCACGAAGGCGTTGCGCCGCTCGACCGTGATGCCCTCGCTGTCGCCGTCCACCACGAAGGCAGTGATGCCGCCGCGCCGCCCCTCGGCAGCCGGCACCCGCGCCATCACCACCAGCAGCGTGGCGACCGTGCCGTTGGTGGCCCAGAGCTTGACCCCGTTGAGCCGGTAGCCGGTGCCGTCCTCGGTCGGCTCCGCGGTGGTGGCCAGCCGCGCCGGGTCGGAGCCGACGTCCGGCTCGGTGAGCAGGAAGGCGGACACCTCACCGGCGGCCAGCCGGGGCAGGAAGCGCTGCTTCTGCTCGGGCGTGCCGAACATCTTCAGCGGCTGCGGCACACCGATCGACTGGTGCGCGGAGAGCAGCGCGCTGATCGCCGGGTTGACCGAGCCGGCCCGCATCAGCGCCCGGCAGTAGTGCAGATTGCTCAGCCCGAGCCCGCCGTACTTCCGGTCGATCTTCATGCCGAACGCGCCCAGCCGGGCCAGCCCGCGGAACACCTCGTCCGGGATGCGCGCGTCCCGCTCGATCGCCGCGCCGTCCACCTCGGAGTCCAGGTACGCCCCGAACGCGCCGAGGAACTCCTCGGCCCGCGCGACGTCCTCGGCTTTCGCGCGGGGCCACGGGTTGATCAGATCGAGCCGGAACCGGCCGAGGAAGAGTTCCTTGCCGAAGCTGGGCCGGTCCCAGGCCGTCTCCCGGGCCGCCTCGGCGACCTGGCGGGCCTCCTTCTCGGAGACCTGGCCCGCCTCGGTGGGCAGCGGTCCCACCCCGCCCGCCTGATCGATCGCGGCGGCCGTGCCGGCCGGCGGTTCGGCGTCGTCGACGACGGGCTCCGGGTCGCGGCCCGGCGACAGACGCGCCGAGCTGGAGTCGTCGATGGGGGTCACCCGACCGGTCGGGCCCCCGGGTCCGGCGGGATCGGGCCGGCTGTTCTGTGTCGTGGTCACGGCTGCCTCCTGGAGACCTCGGTCCGGCTGCGTCGACGTGCTCGACGAGAACGACGCTACCCCCGGTTGTTACCCAGCGGTAGCCTTCGACGCACGTCCGATTTGGCGGGACCGGCGCCGGTCAGTCGCCGGGCAGCACCACCGGGTCGTCGTCCTCGTCGTCGATGTCGCCGTCACCCCAGTTGCGCCGGGCGAACGGCAGGATCAACCAGAAGACCAGGAACCACACCGCGGTCAGCGCGCTCAGCACCAGGGCGACCGGCCGGCTCAGCACGAAGTCGGTGATCAGCAGGACCGCGCTGACCATCGAGATCAGCATGAAGGCCAGCCCGCCGGTGGCCATCAGGTGGGCGTACCGCACCAGTTCCGGCTTGCGGCCCTGACGGAACAGCGCCCGGTGAAAGGCCACCGGCGAGATGATCATCGCGGTGGCCGCGGCGGCGGCCAGCAGCGAGACGATGTAAACGTGCTTCTGGAAGCCGGTGGTCCGGGTGAAACCATTGCTGAACGGCAGGGTAAGCAGGAAGGCGAAGAGGATCTGCACCCCGGTCTGCGCCACCCGCAGCTCCTGGAGCAGGTCGGCGAAGTTGCGCTGCCAACGCTGCTTCTCGGTTTCCTTGGACACGCGCTACCTCCAGGGAAGACGGTACTGCCGGCGGGGAGCCCCCGCCGGCAGCACGCCTGTGCCCGGTCCGCGCCGTCGCGAAACCGGTTCATGCACCCCGGCGGATCCGGCCGGCGTACCGGGCCTCCAGCTCGGCGTTGTGCTCGTCGCCGCCGGTGATGTTGGCCGACAGGTAGACCGGGGGCCGCTCCCCCGCCGCCAGCAGCCGGGCCACCACCTCCGCCACGACCTGCTGCGCCAGCAGCGCGGCGGTGATCGAGGAGACCGCGCCGACCGCGCCGCCGCCGGGCAGCGGCAGGGTGGCGTCGCCGTACGGGGCCCCGTTGTCGAGCACCACGTCGGCGAAGTCGGCCAGCTTGCGGCCGGACGGGTGGCGCGAGGTCATCCGGGCGGAGTGCGCCGCCGAGGTGATCGCGATCAGCGCGTGCCCGCGTTCCTTGACGATGGACGCGAACTCCACCATCGCGCCGTTCACCCCGGAGTTGGAGGCGAGCACGAAGACGTCCTGCGGGCGGATCGGGGCCAGCTCGTAGAGGCGGTGCGCCACCTCGGGCTCGCGCTCCAGTTTCGGGCCGAGCACGTCGACCGGCTCACCGCCGTACAGGACCAGGTCACGCAGGGCGATCCGGTTGGTGGGGACCAGCCCGCCGGCCCTGCCGGCGATCTCCATGGCCAGGGCCTCCGAATGCCCGGTGCCGAACGCGTGGACCACCCCGTCGGCGCGCAGCGACTCGGCGATCAGGTCGGCGGCCCGGGCCACCCCCTCCCGCTGGCCGGCGGCCACCCGGCCGATCGTCTCGGTCACCACCGCCAGGTACGCCTCGGCGCTCACGCCGCCGCCTCGCTTCGCTCCGCGGCGGCGCGAGGCGCCACGCTGCTGAGCCGGATGGTTCGCTCGCTTCGCTCGCTCACGCTCATAATTCCTCCGTCCGTCGGTTCCGGGCCAGCCAGTCCACCGCGAAGTCGACCGCCACCCGCTGCCTCATCAACCGGCCCGTCCCGTCGCCGACCGGCCCGAGCCCTACCGCACCGGTGGCCTCCAGGTCGACGCCGAGCCGGGCGAAGTCCCCCTCATCGAGGACGATGTCCTCCCACCACACCCACTCGCGGCCACCGTCGCCGGTCAGCACGGCCCCGCCGCAGCGCTGCCGGGGCGGCGCCGGCTGCCGGTACTCCGCCAGGTGCAGCGACGTGTTGCTGTCGTGGCCCACACCGAGCAGCAGGACGTCGGCGTCCAGGTCGTAGAGGCGGGCCAGCGGGGAACCCTCGCCGAGCATGCCGGCCAGCGCGTGGCCGGCGACGATCCGGTCGGCGGCCGGCCCGAGCGCGGCGAACGAGACGTACGGGTGGTCGCTGCGCCGGGCGCCCGGCCAGGTGCGGACCAGCTCGGCCAGGGCACCCATGAACCGGCTCGGCGTCACCGCCGGATCGAAGCCGGGCAGCTCGGCCCGGATGACCGGCCACCAGTCCTCGGGCACCGGCGGGTTCGACCAGCCCGCGGGGTCGCTGTTGTCCGGCGTGTGGGTGGGCACCACGACCGTCCCGTCCCGACCGAGCACATCGCGCAGGGCGAGCAGCACCGCCTCCGGCCCGCCGCAGAGAAAACCCAGCGGGCCCAGCGCCGCGTGCACCAGCACAGTCCCGCCGGGGCGTACGCCGAGGGCGCGGAACTGGGCGGCGAGCGACGCGCGGGTATGCGGCCGGGCCGGTGCGGCGCCGGCGATCATCGGCCCACCCGGGCGAGGATCGCCGCGGCCAACGGGGCGGGCGCCTCGTCCGGGATCCAGTGCGTCACGCCGGACAGTTCGACGAACCGGTAGTCGCCGGTCACGTGCGCGGCGCAGGACTCGGCCGCCGTCCGGCCGATCGCGATGTCCCGGTCGCTCCACACGAAGGTGGTCGGCACGTCCACCGGCCCGACGGCCTTCAGGTCCGACCCGGTCATGGCCCGGTACCAGTTCAACGCGGCGGTCAACGCGGCCGGCTCGCGCATCGGGTCGGCGTAGCGGGCCACCCGCGCGCGGTCGCCCACCCCGCCGAGCATCCGGCGCAGCGCGGTGGCGTCGAGCGCGAGCAGCACCCGCTCCGCCTTGCCCGGCTTGCGGAACAGCGCGATGTACGCGGAGCGGGCCTTCTGCCGCGGGTCGGTGGCGAGCGCGTGGGCCATCGCCGCCGGATGCGGCACCGACACCGCGGTCAGGGTGCGGACCCGCTCCGGGTGCACCGCCGCCAGACCCCAGGCCACGATCGCCCCCCAGTCGTGCCCGACCACGTGCGCGGCCTTGACGCCGAGCGCGTCGAGCACGCCGGCCGCGTCCGCCACCAGCTCCGGGATCCGGTACGCCTCGACCGCCGCCGGCCGGGCACCCGGCGAGTAGCCGCGCTGGTCTAGCGCGTACGTGCGCAGCCCGGCGGCGTGCAGCGCGGGCACCACCCCGTCCCACTCGCCGCCGTGCTGCGGGAAGCCGTGCAGCAGCAGGACCGGGACGCCGTCCTCGGGACCGCAGGTGCGTACCTCGAACGTCAGACCTCGCGCGTCGACCCGCATGATCGGCAGCGTCCCTGATCAGCTTAGTGATCTTGAGTCGGATTGGGTTTCCGGGATCGTTTCCCACCGTGGTGGTGTCGCGTGGGCGTGGAAGTGGAATCCTGCGCCCAGGGCGGCTCCGCGTGGCTGGTGGCCGGGGGTGGGTGTGCTGGTCGTGTTCACGCCCTGGTGTCGGTGGGCTGCGCGGGGCAGCTTCCGGTCCGTTGGTGCGTGTCCCTCCGGACGCTTTCCCGCTCGGCGGTGGGGCCGGGTGGGGGAGGGTGCCCTGCGTCGCCTGGGCGCGGGGCGTGGTGCCTTGCGCCGGGTGGGGCCGGTCTTCGACCGGTCGGCCCGGCGGGTCTTCGTGATGACCGCGGAGGCTTCGAGTTTGTCGACCACGGCGCGGATGACCATGTGCCCGGTGGTCTTGTCGGTGACGGTCTTGGCCTGGTGGGTGAGGCCGCGGGCGGCGATGCGCCGCCAGGCACCGTGGTCGCGGTCGCCCTCCCAACGGCAGGACTGGTGGGGGCAGACGGCCCACTTCCAACCCGCCACGGTCGGCTTATCCGGGGCCTTGCAGTGCCGTAGCGGGGTCAAGCATTGCGGGCAGTGCTTCGAGGTGTTGCGGGCAGGCGTGGTGACGACGGCGATACCCGCCTCGGCGGCGAGGTGTCGCATCCGGTCGACGATCTGCCCGCGCACCTGCTGGGACAGGCGGGTGTTGAGGGTGGCGCCCATGCCCTTGGCCTCCAAGGACCGCAGGTCTTCGACGTAGATGACGGTCGCCCGGGCGGCGATGGCCTGGTCGACCGCCCAGCGGGCGGCGGCCCACGCGAGCGCGGCGTTCAGGTTGGAGCGGCGGTCGGAGACGTGGCGGATCTCGTCACGCAGTACCGCAAGCTTGCCGACGAGGTGATGCCGCTCGTTGCCGCCAGCGAGGCGTTGGTAGTGGTCGGCTTTGGCGTGCAGCCGCTCACCGTGACGGCGCAGGCGGTGCTGTTTCGCGAGGACCCCGGCGGCCCGGAACTGACCACCCGCCCCCAACGCGGTGATCCGCCCATCCTCGTGCAGGCGCAGGGCTCCCGCGCTGAGGAGAGTGTTCAGACCCCAGTCCACCCCGACCGCCACCGTGTGACCGGCGCGCCCGGCCTTCGGCACCGGATGGCTGTATGCCATATCGGCGCGCACCTGCCGGCCGGTGACCCGGAGGGTGGGCAGGTGCACCACCGCGCCCGCGGGGACCGTGGGCGGCAGGCTGATCGGACAGGCCACCCACGTCCAATCCCGATACGATCGCGGATCCGGACGTGAGGGAAGCTGCAACCGCAGCAACACCCTCCGAGGGTCGGTGTCGCCGCGTTCGATGGTGGCCTGCTGCCGGTCACACGCGGCCAGCAACAGCATCCGCGGGACCCTCGGGACGCCTTCCAGCTCGAACACGTCCACCGGCAGACGGCCATTGACGGCACGGAACCTGGCAACCTGCCGCGTGCGGGACTTGATGACGCTCGACGGCAGATGCTCCCCGCCCGGAACCGCCTTGCGTACCTGCTCCCACTCCTGCGCGGTGCGCTGACGCGGATCGGCCGGCCACGTCGCCAGCACCCCGCCGGTCAGGCCAGCACGCCACGACGCCGAGCGCAGAATGCGGCCCGCCTGCTCCTGGGCCATCCGCACGATCCGGTCATTGACCCTCACACCCTCGGCCGTGGTGACGGTCCAGCCCAAACGCCGCAACGCCATCCACGCGTTCGACGGAAGCTTCCGGCCCCCCGCGTCGTGTCCGGAGGCCAACACCTCCGCATCCGCGGAGTTCCAGCGCTCAACCAACAGGCCGGAGACCATCCCCGCCACCAGATCGGCACACCAGCCGATCCGTTGCGCCAGCACCGCCTGCGGCAGGACCTCACCGGTCTCCTCGTCCACCCCTGATCGGAGCAACGTGCGGGCGCAAGCGGTGCGGGAGGCCTCGCCCTCAGCCAGCGGCAGCTTTCCGGTCACCGGCTCATCGCCTCGACATCGATCCAGGAGAACCCGCGATCACGACCGGCCCACCTCACCGGAATCTCCCCCGAACCAGCCCAAAGACGAAGCGCCACGGTCCACACGGCTAACCTATGATCACCGACGATTCCTATCAAGTTGGTCAGCCTACCCAGCCGGGCCGGCGCCGCCCGCCCTGCTGGGCCGGCGGTGGGCGCCGGTGCTAGCGTCTGCCGGAGACAACTTCACATCCGACAGGGGAGCGCACAGCGCTGAGAGTGCGGGCCGGTGCCCGCAGACCCTCGAACCTGATCTGGGTAATGCCAGCGCAGGGAGTTCGGTCAACCTCCAGCCGCGCCGTCGTCCGGGCATCCGGACGCGGCGTGCGTCTTCTCCTGGTTCACCCTCGACGAACTGGGAGCAGCCATGAACCACACCACCAACCGGTGGCGGACCATCGACATCGTCATCGCCTCCGTGATCGCGGTCGCCTTCGGCGTGATCTTCTGGGCCTGGGGCCTGGTCTGGAGCGCCACCGACGCCGCCTTCGCCTTCTTCCCGCCGGCGCAGACCCTCATCTACGGCGTCTGGCTGGTGCCGGCCGTCCTCGGCGGCCTGGTCATCCGCAAGCCGGGCGCGTCGCTGTACTGCGAGCTGGTGGCGGCGATCGTCTCCGCGCTGCTGGGCAGCCAGTGGGGCGGCACCGTCATCGTGCAGGGCCTGATGCAGGGCGTCGGCGCCGAGCTGGCCTTCGCCGCTCTGCGGTACCGCTCGTACCGGCTGCCGGCCGCGCTGCTGGCCGGTGCGCTGACCGGCCTGACCGCGGCGATCTTCGACTTCGTCTACTGGAACAAGACCTACGAGCTGGTCAGCTACCGGATCCCGTACGCGCTGCTGACGATCGTGAGCGCCACCGTGATCGCCGGCGCCGGCGGCTGGTTCCTCACCCGCGCGCTGGCCAACACCGGCGTCCTCGACCGCTTCCCCGCCGGCCGCGAACGCGCCGCCGTCTGACCGCCGGGACCAGCGGGTTGATCATGAGGTTGGCGGCGATGTGGATCTCTGAAACTGCCGCCAACCTCATGGTCGACGGTGCGGGGTGGGCCGGGAAGGGGGTGTGGGTGTGAGCGCGGTGGTGTTGCGGGGGTTCGGGTGGCGGCACGCGGGGCGGAAGGGGTGGGCCGTCCGGGGGGTGGACCTGCGCGTCGAGGCCGGGGAGCGGGTGCTGCTGCTGGGGGCGTCCGGCGCGGGCAAGAGCACCCTGCTGGCGGCGCTCGCCGGGCTGCTGCCCGAGGACAGCGGCGAGCAGGAGGGCACCGTCGAGATCGACGGGCTGGACCCGCGCAAGGCCCGGGAACGGGTCGGCGTCGTCTTCCAGGACCCGGAGACCCAGCTGGTGATGGCCCGCTGCGGCGACGACGTCGCGTTCGGGCTGGAGAACCGGGGCGTACCCGCCGAGGAGATCTGGCCCCGGGTCGACGAGGCGCTGCGCCGGGTCGGTTTCCCGTACCACCGGGACCGGCCCACCGCCGCGCTGTCCGGCGGTGAGCAGCAGCGCCTCGCCCTCGCCGGGGCGCTCGCCCCGCGGCCCGGGCTGCTGCTGCTCGACGAACCCACCGCCAACCTCGACCCGGCCGGTGCCGCGCTGATCCGGCGGGCCGTCGCGGACGCGCTCGACGTCGACACCACGCTGATCCTGGTGGAGCACCGGGTCGCCGAGGCGCTGCCGCTGGTCGACCGGGTGGTCGTGCTGGAGGCGGGCGGCGGGGTGCGGGCCGACGGGCCGCCCGACTCGGTGTTCGCCGCGCACGGCGACGCGCTCGCCGCCGCCGGGGTCTGGGTGCCGGGTCGCACCGTGCCGCCCCGGCCCGCCACCGCGCCGCCCGGCGACTGGTTGCTCACCGCCGACCGGCTCGGCCTGCCGCCCCGGCTGGCCGCCGTCGACCTCGAGGTACGCGCCGGCGAGGCGCTCGCCGTCCTCGGTCCGAACGGCGCCGGCAAGTCCACCCTGGCCCTGCTGCTCGGCGGCCTGCTCCGCCCCGGCGCCGGTACGGCCACCGCCACGGCCGCCCTGGCCGGGCGGGACGCGCGCACTCCCCCGCACCGCTGGCGCGCGCCCCTGCTGGCCCGGCGGATCGGCTCGGTCTTCCAGGACCCGGAACACCAGTTCGTCACCGGCAGCGTCTACGACGAGTTGGCGCTCGGCCCGCGCCGGACCGGCCAGCCCGAGGCGGCGGTACGGGCCACCGTGGACGGGCTGCTGGACCGGCTGCGGCTGACCCGGCTGGCCGGCGCCAACCCGTACACCCTCTCGGGTGGGGAGGCGCGGCGGCTGAGCGTGGCGACCGCCCTGGCCACCGCGCCCCGCCTGCTGATCTGCGACGAGCCCACCTTCGGACAGGACCGGCGGACCTGGGGGGAGCTCGTCGACCTCTTCGCCGAGCTGCGCGACGCCGGCCACGGCGTCGTCGCGGTCACCCACGACCCGGACTTCGTCGCCGCGCTCGCGGACCGGACCCTCACCCTGGAGCGGCCGTGATCAGCGTGGCACCGGTGGCCCGGCCCGGTGCTCCGCTGGCCCGCCGCAACCCGGTGGCGAAGCTGGCCGCCGCGCTGGTCTTCTCGTTCGTCCTCATCGCCACCCTGGACCCGGTGGCCCCGGCGATCGCCATCGCCATCGAGCTGGCGGTGCTGCCGCTGTTCGGCATCCGCTACCGGATCCTCGCCCGGCGGGCGTGGCCGTTGCTGGCCAGCGCCGGCGGCATCCTGGTCACCCTGGTGCTGTTCGCCGCCGACCGGTCCGGCCGGGTGCTGGTCGAGGCCGGCCCGGTGGTGGTCACCGAGGGGGTGCTGGTCACCGCGCTGGGCCTGGTGCTGCGGACGCTCGCCGTGGCGCTGCCCGGGATCCTCGTCTTCGCCACCACCGACGCCACCGACCTGGCCGACGCGTTGATCCAGAACGCGAAGGCGCCGGCCCGGTTCGCCATCGGCGCGCTGGCCGCGTTCCGGCTGGTGCCGCTGCTGGAACAGGAATGGCGGATGATCAGCATGGCCCGGCGGGCCCGGGGCGTGGACGCCGGCCGCAACCCGGTCGCCAAGCTGCGGCTCTTCGTGTCGACGGCGTTCGCCCTGCTGGTCGGGGCGATCCGCCGGGGCACCCGGCTGGCCGTCGCGATGGACGCCCGTGGGTTCGATGCCGGCCTCCCGCGTACGGTGGCCCGGCGGCAGCGCTTCACCACCGCGGACGGCCTGCTCGTCGCGGGCGCGGCGGCGCTGGCCGGCGCGGCGCTGGCGGTCAGCGTCGCGCTCGGCACCTTCCGCCCGCTGATCGGCTGACTGCTCGGTCAGCGCCGGGGCTGGGCCACCCCGCTCCGGTACGCCAGCACGACCGCCTGCACCCGGTCCCGCACGCCGAGCTTGGCGAAGATGCGGTTCACGTGCGTCTTCACGGTGGCCTCGCCGACGAAGAGCTGTTCGGCGATCTCCCGGTTGGACAGCCCGAGCGCCATCATCCGCAGCACCTCGGTCTCCCGCGCGGTCAACTCCGCCAGCCCCGGGTGCGCCACCACCGACGCCGTCGCGGTGTAGTGGTCGATCAGGCGCCGGGTGATCGACGGGGAGAGCAGGGCGTCGCCCCGGGCCGCGGTCCGCACCGCCTCGGCGAGCTCGCGGGGCGGGGTGGTCTTGAGCATGAACCCGGAGGCACCGGCCCGCAGCGCCCGGTAGACGTACTCGTCGAGGTCGAACGTGGTCAGCATGATGATCCGGGTCTCGCTGCGCACGGCCAGGATCCGCTCGGTGGCCGCGATCCCGTCGGTGGGCGCCATGTGGATGTCCATCAGCACCACGTCGGGCGCGTGTCGGGTCGCGAGTTGCACGGCTTCCTCGCCGTCGGCGGCGTCGCCGACCACCTCGAGGTCCGGCTGCGCCGTGAGGATCATGCGAAGGCCGCCGCGCACCAGCGCCTCGTCGTCGGCGATGAGTACCCGGGTCATCCGGTGAGCCCCGTCGTGGCGAGCGTGCCGACCGACGCCTCCGCGTCGAAGGGCAGCTCGACGCGTACCTCGAAGCCGCCCCGCGGGCGCGGGCCGGCGGTGACCGTGCCGCCGAACAGCTCCACCCGCTCGCGGATGCCGGTCAGGCCGTGCCCGGTGCCGGCGCTCCGCCGGGCCCGGCCGGTGCCGTCGTCGGTCACCTGCAGCCGGAGTGCGTCGCCGGTCACCTCGATCGAGACGCGGACCGCCGCGCCCGCCGCGTGCCGGGCGGCGTTGGTCAGCGCCTCCTGGAGGATCCGGTACCCGCTGACGTCGGCGGCGGCCGGGATCATGTCGAGGTCGCCCGTGACATCCACGTCGACCTGCCCGCCGGCGAGGCGTACCCCGGCGGTCAACGGTTCGAGCCGCCGTAGCGAGGGCAGCGCCTCCGGGGCCGGCTCCGCGCCGCGGAGGATGACGAGCAGCCGGCGCAGCTCGGTGACCACCTCACGCCCGACGTCCTGCACCGCGTCGAGGGACGTGCGGGCCTGCGCCGCGTCCGAGTCGAGCACGGCCTGCGCCGCGGCGGCCTGCAGCACCATCACCGAGACCCCGTGCGAGACGATGTCGTGCAGCTCCCGGGCCACCCGCAGCCGCTCGTCCGTCCGGGCGGCGGCCTCCCGCTCGGCGGCCAGCGCCACCAGCCGGGCCGCCTGCGCCCGCCGCATCCGCACGGCGTACCCGGGGCCGAGCACGGCGAGCCCGACGAACAGGATGAACACCCAGTCGGAGTCGCCGGCCACCGCGTTCTCGATCCCGAGCGGAACGAAGTAGCTGACCGCGGCGACCGTGAAGGCGGCCCGGCCGCCCACGGCGACACAGCCGAAGGCGGCGGCGAGCAGCGCCAGCAGTGGCACGACCGGCCACTCCGGCAGGACCGGCGTGAAGCTCTGCGCGGTGAAGCAGGCGCCGGCAAGGACGGCCGCCGCCCGGGGGTACGCCGTGCAGCCGGCCACCGCGAGGCAGTAGCCGACCAGCAGCACGGTCAGGACGGCGAGCCAACCGGCGGAGAGGGCGGCGAGGTCCGGTCCCTCCCCCTCGACGTAGCCCGCCAGCGGGACGTAGAGCTCGGCCAGGCCGAACGCGAGCAGCGCGGCACCGGCGAGCGAGGTGGCCGCCGCGCGCCACCGGGCCCGGACGGCGGGGGTGGCTGACATGCCCGAAGGGTAGCGACGGCGGCCGCGGTTCCGCGTCCACCCACGGGTGTAGCGGGGGCGGCCGAGGCTCCACCCGGGGATCAACTTCCGAGCCGACGACCCGGCCCCGGTGCTGCTCCTAGCGTCCCTGCCACGACCTCGGAAGGAGACACTGATGGACGACAGCACCGGGCGGCGGCGGAGCCTGCGGCTCACGGCGGGCGCTCTGCTCACCGGCGGCGTGGTGTACGGCGCCGCGAACGCCTTTTACTGGGTGATGTTCCCGGACGACGTGGCCGACACCGCCGACAACGTCACGGTGGCCGCCGGGCACCTGGGCGCGTGGCGGGTGGAGACCGTCCTGTTTGCCCTGGCCCACCTGCTGCTGCTGCCGGCGACCCTCGGGCTGGCCGCGACCCTGGGCCGACGCAAGCCGGTGGTGGCCACCGTCGGCGGCGCGGCGAGCCTTTTCGGGCTCTACTTCTCCACCGTCCACCTGTGGCAGTACAACGCGTTCTTCGGCGCCCTGGCCGGTGGTGGCGTGGACGCCGCCGCCGCCCGGCCGGTGACCACCGCGATCGACGGGGACCCGTTCGTGATGGCGTCGTTCGCCGTATGGCTGCTCGGCTGGCTGGTCGGCCTCCTCGTGCTCGCCTTCGGCGCCTGGCGCGCCCGGCTGGTGGCGCTCTGGGTGCCACTGGTCCTCACCGCCGGGCAGGTGCTGGACCTGGTCGGCTCCGGCGTCCCGGTCAAGGTGGTGGTGAGCGCGCTGATGGTGGCCGGCTTCGTCGGCCTGGCCCTCGGCGTCGAGCGGTCGCGTGCCGCCGAGGCGCCGGCCGGGACGGCGACCCCGGCGACCGCCGCGGCCTGAACGGCGGGGCGGGGCGGCCGAGTGCCGCCCCGCCCCGGACCGGCCGGTGCGGGCCGCCGTCACCGCCACTTCGGGTGACCTCATGGCCCGGGACCGGCCGGTGCGGGTCGCCGCCACCGCCGCTTCAGCGAACTCGCGGCATCCGGCGAGCCGGCACACGGCAGCATCGGCGAGGCGGCGTCACCGGGAGGCCCGCCGGGCCTCAGCTCCGCCGGAACGCGTAGAACTTCGGCTGGCCGGCGCGCTGGCTGCGCCCGGCGAGGCGGGCGTCGCGGCCGGCCGGCGGGCCCGCCTTGGGCGGGGGCGGAGTGTCGGCCCGGGCGGGCAGGATGACCGGGGACGCGACGGTCAGCGTGTCGAGGTCCGGCGGGGTCACGTCTGCAAGGGACGGTTTCGGCGCCGGCTTGCGGGATTTCTTCGGACTGCGTTTGGCGGGCATACGATGCCTCCTGACTGTCGGGGCGCCGGACGGCGCGGCGAGCGGACAGGCTCCGGCGGGTCCGACGCGGGACGCCGCGGCTGACGGCGGCGACGAGAAGGCGGACGCCCGGAGCGGGACTGGTCCGCGGCGCGACACGGCGGCGGACCGGGCTCGGTGGAACGGGCGTCAGTTACGCATGCCGACACGCTAACCGGCCCACCCGCCGGCGCGCAGCCGAATTACTGGCACGATCGGCGGCATGCTGATCGCGTTCTCGATCACCCCGCTCGGCGTGGGTGAGTCCGTGGGCGACCTGGTCGCCGACGCCGTCCGGGTGGTCCGGGAATCCGGCCTGCCCAACCGGACCGACGCCATGTTCACCAGCGTCGAGGGTGAGTGGGACGAGGTGATGGCGGTGGTGAAGCGGGCCGTCGACACCGTCGCCGCCCAGGCGCCCCGGGTCAGCCTGGTGCTCAAGGCGGACCTACGCCCCGGGGTCACCGATGCGCTGACGGCGAAGGTCGCCCACGTGGAGTCCCGCCTGGCGGAGGGCTGAGGTCGGAGCGCCATCCTGGCCTCACCCCGCGTTGACGTCGGGGCCCGCGCCCGCATCGACCGCGATACGGTCGCAGCACGGGCAGCCCGACGAGAGGTGGCGGTACGCATGGCTGAGCAGGCGACGGCACAGATCGGCGTGACCGGTCTGGCGGTGATGGGCCGTAACCTGGCCCGAAACCTGGCCCGCAACGGCTTCACCGTGGCGGTGCACAACCGCTCGCCGCAGCGCACCCGCAGCCTCGTCGCCGAGCACGGCGACGAGGGCCGGTTCGTGCCGTCGGAGTCGCTGGCCGACTTCGTCGCCTCGCTGGAGCGCCCGCGTGCCGTGATCGTCATGGTGAAGGCGGGCGCGCCGACCGACGCGGTGATCGACGACCTGGTCCCGCTGCTGGAGGCGGGAGACATCATCGTCGACTGCGGCAACGCCCACTTCGCCGACACCCGCCGTCGGGAGGAGGCGCTGCGCGGGCACGGGCTGCACTTCGTCGGGACCGGCGTCTCCGGCGGTGAGGAGGGCGCGCTGCACGGCCCGAGCATCATGCCGGGCGGCTCGGACGAGTCCTACCGGAAGCTCGGCCCGATCTTCGAGCGGATCGCCGCGCAGGTGGAGGGCACCCCGTGCTGCCGGCACATCGGCCCGGACGGCGCCGGCCACTTCGTCAAGATGGTCCACAACGGCATCGAGTACGCCGACATGCAGCTCATCGCCGAGGCGTACGACCTGCTGCGGGCCGGCCTGTCGGCGAGCCCGGCGGAGATCGCGGAGATCTTCCGCGAGTGGAACACGGGCGAGCTGGAGTCGTTCCTCATCGAGATCACCGCCGACGTGCTGGCACACACCGACGCGGCGACCGGCCGGCCCTTCGTCGACGTGGTGCTCGACCAGGCCGAGCAGAAGGGCACCGGCCGGTGGACCGTGCAGAGCGCCCTCGACCTCGGCGTCCCGATCACCGGCATCGCCGAGGCCACCTTCGCCCGGTCGCTGTCCGGCCACGCCGACCAGCGGGCCGCCGCCCGCCGCGCCTTCCCCGACGCGGGCGCGAAATGGGAGGTCGACGACGGGGAAACCTTCGTCGAGGACGTGCGGCGCGCGCTGCTGGCCAGCAAGATCGTCGCGTACGCGCAGGGCTTCGACCACATCCGGGCCGGCAGCCGGGAGTACGACTGGGGCATCGACCTGGGCGGCACCGCGACCATCTGGCGGGGCGGCTGCATCATCCGGGCCCGCTTCCTCGATCGGATCCGCGAGGCGTACGACGCGCAGCCGGACCTGCCGACGCTACTGGTGGCGCCGTGGTTCGCCGATCGGGTCAGCGCCGGGATCCCGGCCTGGCGGCGGGTGGTGGCCGACGCGGCCCGGGCGGGCGTGCCGACCCCGGCCTTCTCGTCGTCGCTGGCCTGGTTCGACGCGCTGCGCGCGGAGCGGCTGCCGGCGGCGCTGATCCAGGGGCTGCGGGACAACTTCGGGGCGCACACCTACCGCCGGGTGGACCGGGACGGCTCGTTCCACACCCGCTGGGCGGGAGACCGCTCCGAAGTGGAGGCCTGACCGCGGCTTGATCCACTCGAGGTGCCGCAGGTCGCGCCGTTCGTCGGCTCTGCCGCCGCGACATGCCGCATCCCGTGGGGGCGCGGACGCTCACCAGGCCCGTTCGGTGGCGTCGGCAGGGGTGGGTGCCCAGTCGGCGGCCGGTTCGCCCTGTGCCAGCTCGGCGATCTCGCCAGAGCGGACCGCCGGGGTGTGCCCGAGCTCGGCGCAGTACCGCTCGGCGACACCGGCGCAGAGGTCCGCGACCCGTTCCCGTTGTGCGGCGTCGACCAGGTCCGCACCGGCCAGCGCAGCCGTCATCTCGTACCGGAGATCCCGCATGCCCACCCCCGTGGCCGGGCGCGACCGGGCGGCGCGCCCTCGCGCCGATGGTATGCGCTGCGGCCGCGCCGCCCGCCGGAAACGTGTCGACGCCGCCCCAAACAGGGACGGCGTCGACCTCGGTCGTCACCAGAACCGACGACGTTTCACCTTCTGTGGCCGCAGCAGGTCGGCGCCCTTGGCGAGGAGTCGGCTCACTCCGGTCGGGCCGCGGCGGGCCTCCAGGGAGTGGCTCAGCCGGCGCGCGCCGGCCGCCGCCAGCGGGACGGCGACCGCCATGAGCGCCCACTGGGCGATCCGCTTCTGAATCATGTTGGTTCACCTCCGCGATCGGCTGCTGTCGAGGTGATACCCCGCGCACCGCCCCGGTAAGCCTGCCCTCAGGTGCCCGGGGCCACCGGGTTCGGCAGCGCGCCGCCGAAGCGGCGGTCCCGCTGGGCGTAGAGCTCGCAGGCGTACCAGAGGTGACGCCGGTCGAAGTCGGGCCAGAGCGTGTCCAGGAACACCAGTTCGGCGTACGCGCTCTGCCAGAGCAGGAAGTTGGAGGTGCGCTGCTCGCCGGAGGGGCGCAGGAAGAGGTCCACTTCGGGGACCTCCGGGTGGTAGAGGTACTTCGCGACGGTCTTCTCGTTGACCTTGCCCGGGTCGAGCCGGCCGGCGGCCACGTCGCGGGCGATCGCCGCGGCGGCGTCGGCGATCTCCGCCTGGCCGCCGTAGTTGACGCAGAACTGCAGGGTCAGCGTCGAGTTGCCGCGGCACATCTCCTCGGCGGTCTGCAGCTCGGAGATCACGCTCTTCCAGAGCCGCCCGGCCCGGCCCGACCACACCACCCGGACGCCCAGGTCGACCAACTGGTCCCGGCGGCGGCGGATGACGTCGCGGTTGAAGCCCATCAGGAAGCGGACCTCGTCCGGCGAGCGCCGCCAGTTCTCGGTGGAGAACGCGTACGCCGACAGGTAGGGGATGCCCAGCTCGATCGCGCCCTCGATGGTGTCGAAGAGGCTGTATTCCCCCTGCTCGTGACCCTTGGTGCGGGGCAGCCCACGCTCCTTGGCCCAGCGGCCGTTGCCGTCCATCACGATGGCGACGTGCTTCGGCAGGGCATCCGGGGGCAGCGCGGGCGGCCGGGCCCCGGACGGGTGCGGAGTCGGTGGCACCGGCTCGCGCCGGCCTGCCCTCATCGATCGGATCACTTACGTCTTCTCCCTGTTCACACCAGCGGCGGTGGGCCCGGCGCCGGTGCCCGGCAGGACCCCACCCGGCCCCGAGCCACCCCGCGGCGGGACCGTGCCGGAGGCCGGGCCACCCCGGTCGACCAGCGGCAGCGAGCGTAGCGCGCGCTCCAGGTGCCACTGGAGGTGCGCCGCGACAAGACCGCTGCACTCCCGGCGTACGCCGGTCTCGGTCGCGTCGGCGTATGTCCAGTCGCCGGTGGTCAGCGCGGACATCAGCGCGATCGTGGCCGGGGCGGGGTGGGCGGCGCCGGGCGGCCGGCAGTCCGGGCAGACCACTCCCCCGGCCGGTACGGAGAACGCCCGGTGCCGCCCCGGGGTGCCGCAGACGGCGCAGGCGGTCAGCGCCGGCGCCCAGCCGGCGAACGCCATCCCGCGCAGCAGGTAGGCGTCCAGCACCAGGGTGGTGGCGTGCTCGCCGGTGGCCAGCGAGCGCAGCGCGCCGAGGGTGAGCTGGAACAACCGCAGCGACGGCTCCCGCTCGATCGGGGTGAGCCGTTCCGCGGTCTCGGCGATCGCGCTGGCCGCCGTGTAGCGGGGGTAGTCGCCGAGGAACCGCTTGCCGTAGAGGTCGATCCCCTCGACCTGGCTGATGGTGTGCAGCGAGCTGCCCTGGTTGCCCTTGGGGTCGCCGGCGAGCTGGAGGTCGACGTGCCCGAACGGCTCCAGCCGGGCGCCGAACCGGCTGGTGGTGCGCCGGACGCCCCGGGCCACCGCGCGCAGCCGGCCGTGCCGGCGGGTGAGCAGGGTGATGATCCGGTCGGATTCGCCCAGCTTCTGCACGCGCAGCACCACCGCGTCGTCGCGGTAGAGCTGTCGGCGGTACCCGGCCATCGGGTCATTCTCCCTCGGGGTGCGATCTCAGGGTCGGTTCGGGGTGGATCGGCGGTCGAACCCGGATGTGCCGCCCCGGAGGTCGCCCGTAGCGTGCTGACCATGGCTGTGCACCGGACCGTCGCCGCCGCCGCGGCGGCCTCCCTGATCCTCCTCTGCGGGTGTGACACCATCTCGTTCCGCCGGCTCGACTACGACAACACCGAGGCGGTGAAGATCACCCGGATCACCGTGGAACCGGGCGCGGGCAACGTCACCGTCCGCGCCGCCGGCTCCGCCGCACAGGTACGCATCAAGCGAACCGTCCGCTACCAGGGCGGGCAACCCGACACCCGGTACGAGATCAACGGCGACGAGCTGGTGCTGCGCACCGACTGCGGCCCCCGGTGCAGCATCTCCTGGGAGGTGTCCGCCCCCGAGGGCGTGGCGGTACGCGGCGAGACCGACTCCGGGGACGTCGAGATGAGCCAGGTCGGCGCGGTCGAGTTCAAGCTCGGCTCGGGCAACGTCTCGGTCAGCGGGGCGCACGGCGACGTCCGCGCCGAGACCGGTTCCGGGAACATCGACGTGGTCGACGCGGCCGGCGCGGTGCGGCTGCGCGCCACTTCCGGCGACATCACGGCGCAGCGGCTCGCCGCCGGGGTGGACGCGGAGACGACCTCCGGCAATGTGACGGTGGAGCTGGCCACGCCGGCGTCGGCGCGGGTGCACGCCGGCAGCGGCGACGTCGAGCTGGCCGTGCCGGACGGCCGGTACCGGGTGCGGGGCAGCACCGGCTCCGGCGACCGGGATCTCGGCGTGACCGACGATCCCGCCGCCGCCCTGGTGCTGGACGTCAGCACCGGCAGCGGCAACGTGACCATCACCCGCCGCTGACCGCCGCGTCCACCCCACCCACTCGCCCTCCCCGGCAGCCGCGCTGATGCACCGGCCATTCCCCGGGCGATGGCCACTCATTCCGTGACTGAGTCCCCACAGGCGGCGGGTCAGCCGGTGCCGAGTTCGGTCCCGGCGCGGTCGTCGGCCCGTCGGGGCGCGGGAACCCCGCGCGGGGCGCTACGGCGGGACGCGCCGGCCGCCGCCAGTTCGGTCTCCGCGCCGGCCGGCGCGGGGCTGGCCGGGACGGCGGCCGCCCGCTCGGCCAGGGTGGGCCGGGGCCGGCCGGGAAGCACCTCCGGCGTACGCCGGGCCGCCACGTCCTCGACCCACCCGACCAGCAGGGTGACCACGCCGACCAGCGCGAACACCAGCACCACCCGGATCGCCAGGCCGAGCGGGTCGCGCGGGGTCCAGCCGACCAGACCGACCAGCGGGGTGAGCGCCACCACGAACGGCATGTGCCACAGGTAGATGGTCAGCGCGCGACGGTTCAACAGGGTGACCGCCCGGCTCACCAGCGGGATGCGGTCGACCCAGCGCGCCTCGGTCGGGGCCCGGCCGATCGCCACCAGGATGAAGGCCGCCGACCAGAGTGCGTTGCCGAGGTGGATGTCGTTCAGGTCGTAGCCACGTGGACCGGGGTGGGTGAAGATCCAGGTCAGGCCGGCGGCACCGAGGGCGAGCGCGGCGGGTACGAGGACCCGGTTGCGCATCCGGCGCAGCATGCCCTCGTGGTGGGCGAAGCCCAGCAGCCAGGCGCCGAAGTACAGGCCGAACTCGCGCAGCACCCCCGGCGCGTCCGGATAGACGCCCAACTCGATCAGCACGAGCAGCACGTACGGGGCGAGGAGGGTGGGCAGCGGCGCCCGGCGGAACAGCCACAGCGCGAGCGGCGAGACCAGCACGAACCACAGGTAGTCCCGGAGGTACCAGATGGGGCTCAGGGCCAGCCCGCCCCAGTAGTTGGCCGGTGGGTCACTGACCGGGAAGAGCCAGAGCAGCACCTTCGGGCTGAACGGCAGCCCGGTGAACAGCATGGCCGGCACGAACACCAGGGCGAGCACCCAGAGCGACGGCAGCAGGCGACGCAGCCGGCGCGCCACGGCCGGCACACCGGTCCGGTCCAGCGAGGCGGCCATCAGCGAACCGGCGAGCGCGAACATCACCGACATCGCCGGGAAGATCAGCGTCAGGGTCGCCGAGCCGATGACGTGGTAGACGACGACGCGCACGATGGCCAGGAAGCGGAGCAGGTCCAGGTATCGGTTTCGCATAACCCTGCATCTATGTCCGGGGGCTCGGGGATCAACCTCTCCCTACCCTCCGACCCGAGCGTGCGAAACCGCGAGGTGCCGGGGCCAAAAGTGAAACTTCCCATAAAGCCGACCGATCCGGACCAGCCGGTGAGGACCGGTCACCGGACCCCAAAAAAGCGCACCGGCGGTGCCGGAAAGCTCCGGCCCGCCGGTGCGGGGGATTCGTTCAGAAACCGAGTTTGCGCAGCTGCTTCGGGTCGCGCTGCCAGTCCTTGGCGACCCGGACGTGCAGGTCCAGGTAGACCCGGGTGCCGAGCAGCTCCTCGATCTGCCGGCGCGCGGTGGTGCCGACCTCCTTGAGCCGGCTGCCCCGGTGACCGATCATGATCGCCTTCTGGCTGGGCCGCTCCACGTACACGTCGGCGTAGATCTTGGTGAGCTGTCCCTCCACGATCATCTCCTCCACCACCACGGCGATGGAGTGCGGCAGCTCGTCCCGTACGCCCTCCAGCGCCGCCTCGCGGATCAGCTCGGCGACCAGCACCTGCTCGGGGTCGTCGGTGAGCATGTCGTCCGGGTAGAGCTGCGGCGACTCGGGCAGGTAGCCGGTCATCACGTCGACCAGGGTGTCCACCTGGTGACCGGAGACCGCGCTCACCGGCACCACGTCGGCGAAGTCGGCCAGCTCGCTCACCGCGAGGAGCTGCTCGGCGAGCCGCCTGCGGTCCACCAGGTCGGTCTTGGTGACCACGGCCAGCACCGTCGCCTTGAGGCTGGCCAGCTCGCCGGTGATGAACCGGTCGCCCCGGCCGATCGGCTCGTTCGCCGGGATGCACAGGCCGATCACGTCGACCTCGCTCCAGGTCTCCCGGACCAGGTCGTTCAGCCGCTCGCCGAGCAGCGTACGGGGACGGTGCAGGCCCGGGGTGTCGACCAGCACGAGCTGCGATTCCGGGCGGTGCAGCACGGCCCGGATGACGTGCCGGGTGGTCTGCGGCTTGTTCGAGGTGATCGCGATCTTGGTGCCGACGATCGCGTTGGTCAGCGTCGACTTGCCGGCGTTCGGCCGCCCGACGAAACAGGCGAAACCCGCCCGGTAGGGACGCGGCTCCTCCGGGTCCGGCACCGCGGTCGCACTCACGCCACCGCTCCGCTTCGCTCCGCGCCGGCGTGCGGCTCCCAGGTGCTGTGCCGGATGGTTCGCTCGCTCACTCGACCACCGTGCCGAGGACGGTGCCGTCCGGGGCGGCCACGTGGATCGGCGCGTCGACGGAGAGGTCCCGGACCGCCGCGTGCCCGGCGCCGTCCAGCGTCGAGGCCTCGGTCACCACTACGGCGGCCTCCAGCCGGCTGGCGCCGGCGGCCACCGCCGAGGCGACCGCCAACTGGAGCGCGGTCAGGGTCAGCGACGGCAGGGCGACGCTGGCCGCCGCGTACGTCCGGCCGTCCTGGTCGCGAACCGCCGCGCCCTCCACGGCGCCCACCCGGCCGCGTGCGCCCCGGGCCAGGACGACCAGCTTGCCGTCCTCGGCGGTCAGCTCGGCCGGGTCGGACGGGGTGGGCCGGGCAGCCGGCACGACGGGTGACTCAGGCATCGGCGGGTTGCCTCTCCTCGGAACGGTTGTGGTTGCCGCGGGGCTCGGCGTGGTCGCCACGCCCCCCGCTGTCGGACGCGTCGCTCGGCGCGACCCGGCGCACCAGCACGGTGTCGATCCGGTTGCGCCGCCCGGTGGTGCCCTCGGCGATCAGCCGGAGCCCGGCGACCTCGGCCTCGGCGCCCGGGATCGGCACCCGGCCGAGCGACTGGGCGAGCAGGCCGCCGACGGTCTCCACCTCGTCGGTGGGCAGCTCGGTGTCGAACAGCTCGCCCAGATTCTCCACCGGCAGCCGGGCGGTCACCCGCACGGCCCCGTCCGCCAGGTGCTCGACCGGCGGGCGTTCGACATCGTACTCGTCGGTGATCTCACCGACGATCTCCTCCAGGATGTCCTCGATGGTGACCAGACCGCCGGTGCCGCCGTACTCGTCGACCACGATGACCAGGTGGTTGCGGGCCGCCTGCATCTCCGACAGCAGGTCGTCGACCGGCTTGGACTCCGGCACGAACGTCGCCGGGCGCATCAGCTCGGCCACCGGCAGCTGCCGGGCCTCCGGGGCGCCCTGGATGCGCCGGATCAGGTCCTTGAGGTAGAGCACCCCGAGCACGTCGTCCACGCTCTCCCCGATCACCGGGATCCGGGAGAAGCCGGAGCGCAGGAAGAGCGCCAGCGCCTGGGCCAGCGTCTTGCTCTCCTCGATCCACACCATCTCGGTGCGGGGCACCATCACCTCGCGGGCGATGGTGTCGCCGAGCGCGAAGACCGAGTGGATCATCTGGCGCTCGCCGTGTTCCACCACCCCGCGCTGCTCGGCGAGGTCGACCAGTTCGCGCAGCTCCACCTGGGTGGCGAACGGCCCCTCACGGAAGCCGCGCCCCGGGGTGACCGCGTTGCCGATCAGGATCAGCAGCGAGGCGAGCGGGTTGAGCGCCCGGCCCAGCCAGCGCACCAGCGGCGCGACCGCGCGGCCCACCGCGTAGGCGTGCTGCCGGCCGAGGGTGCGCGGCGCGACGCCGACCACCACGAAGCTGACCACGGTCATCGCCCCGGCGGTGACCAGGGCGGCCCGCCAGCCCGCGCCGAAGCTGTCCACCGCCACCAGCGCGACCAGCGTGGTGGCGGTCAGCTCGGCCAGCAGTCGGACCAGCAGCAGCAGGTTGAGGTGGCGGACCACGTCACCCGCGACCGCCTGGAGGGTACGCGCCCCGCGTGCCCCGTCCCGGGCCAGCTCGGCCGCGCGAGCCGGGGAGACCGCGGCCAGCGCCGCCTCGGTCATGGCGATGAGGCCGGCGAGCACCACCAGCCCCGCCGCGACGAAGATGAGCTGGAGATCGGGCAGTCCCGCCGGAGCGCCGGCCGCCAGGGTGGTCATCATTTCGACCGGGACGACCGCCAGCTCGCCAGCAGTCGGGCCTGGAGACCGAACATCTCCCGCTCCTCCTCCGGCTCGGCGTGGTCGTACCCGAGCAGGTGCAGCACACCGTGCACGGTGAGCAGGTGCAGCTCGTCGGCGGCCGAGTGGCCGGCGGTGGCGGCCTGCTTGGCGGCCACCTCCGGGCAGAGCACGATGTCGCCGAGCAGGGCCGGCTCGCCACCGGCCGGGCTGCTCTCCCCCGGACCGTGGTCGACGCTGCCCTCGTCCATGGGGAAGGCGAGCACGTCGGTCGGGCCGTCGCCGCCCATCCAGCGATGGTTCAGCTCGGACATGTAGTCGATGTCGACCAGCAGAATGGAGAGCTCGGCGAGCGGGTTGACCCCCATCTCGTCGAGGGCGTGCCGGGCGACGGCGAGCACGGCGTCGGTGTCGACCTCGACACCGGACTCGTTAGCGATCTCGATGGACAACTGTCTTCCTCTGGTGGATTAGCGGCGCCGGCCGGCCCGGCCGCCCTGGGCGGTCCGCCCGGGCACGGCGTGCACGCCCTGTGCCTGCTGGTTCTCCCGCTCGGCGTCCCAGCGGGCGTACGCGTCGACGATCTCGCCCACCAGCTTGTGGCGGACCACGTCGGCGCTGGAGAGCTGGGCGAAGTGCACGTCCTCGACGTTGCTCAGGATCTCCCGGACCACCCGCAGGCCGCTGGTCGTCCCGCCGGGCAGGTCCACCTGGGTGACGTCACCGGTGACCACGATCTTGGAACCGAAGCCGAGCCGGGTGAGGAACATCTTCATCTGCTCGGGCGTGGTGTTCTGCGCCTCGTCCAGGATGATGAACGCGTCGTTGAGCGTCCGGCCGCGCATGTACGCCAACGGCGCCACCTCGATCGTGCCGGCCGCCATCAGCTTCGGGATGGACTCCGGGTCGAGCATGTCGTGCAGCGCGTCGTACAGCGGCCGCAGGTACGGGTCGATCTTCTCGTTCAGGGTGCCGGGCAGGAAGCCCAGCCGCTCGCCCGCCTCGACCGCCGGCCGGGTCAGGATGATCCGGTTGACCTGCTTGGCCTGGAGCGCCTGGACGGCCTTCGCCATGGCCAGGTAGGTCTTGCCGGTGCCGGCGGGGCCGATGCCGAAGACGATCGTGTTGCCGTCGATCGCGTCGACGTACCGCTTCTGCCCGAGCGTCTTGGGACGGATGGTGCGGCCGCGCCGGGAGAGGATGTTGAGCGTCAGGACCTCGGCGGGCCGCTCGGTGCTGCCCTGCTCGAGCATGCCGACGGTCCGCCGGACGGCGTCAGTGGTCAGGGTCTCGCCTTTCTCGATGAGTTCGAGCAGCTCGCTGAAGAGGCGCTCGGCGAGGGCGTTGTCCGCGGGCGCGCCGGTGATGGTGATCTCGTTGCCACGCACGTGGACGTCACTGTTGACCGAGCGTTCGACGAGCCGCAGGATCTCGTCGCCCGCGCCGAGCAGGTTCACCATGATCTTCTGGTCGGGGACCGTGATCCTGGTCTGCACCCGGGGCGGGCCGGGAGGTGGGGTGCCGGTCATAGGTCGGGCCGTCGGGCCCTGCGCCACCTGCTCTCGATCTCGGCGCCGGGCCCTGCTGGCGCGGCGGTCGGACGTTACACCCATCGTATCGGGTCAACACCCGCCGCACCTCGCGCATTTCCGCCGGTAGGAGATCAACTACTCGCGGAAGTCGTACCCGTCGAAGGTCTCCTGGTGGCGGGTGAAGCGGTAGGTCGCCCAGTGCATCCGGACCACCGCGCCCTGCTCGTCGCGGGTCAGCCGGAGCAGCTCGCCCACCTCCCGGCCGGCCACGGTCCGGAACACGTCCGGCCGGTCCGGCAGCGGCGCGAAGACCGCCGGTGGCTTGCCGGCCGGGTCGTCCGCGCCCCGGGCCCGCAGCGCCCCGTCGTGCCAGGAGAAGACGTACTCGAAGCCCTCGCCCCACCAGCGGCCCAGCACCCCGCGCAGGTGCGCCGGGGCGGGCGGCCCGGGACGCCACGGCTCGATCTCCGCCGGGTCGTACTCGGCCGCGACGGCGAGCAACTGGTGGGCCAGCTCGAACACCGGCACGCCGGTGCCGGACGAGCCGAGCACGGCGCAGCCCATCGCGCCGGCCGTGCCGTCCCCGCCGCGCCGGCCGTAGACGGCGGCCAGGAAACCGGGCATGGCTCCGTCGTGCCCCACGTGCACCACCCGTTGCGGCTGCGGCACCAGGATCAGGCCGAGCCCGAAGCCAGCCCCCCACAGCGTCTCGTCGGTGGTGGTGAGCGGCCAGCGCATCTCGTCGAGGGTGGCCGGGGCGAGCACCGCGCCGGCCGGATCCAGCGCCGCCGGGTCGGCCAGAAAGGCGGCCCAGCGCGCCATGTCCGGCGCGGTGCTCCACAGCTGCGCCGCCGGGGCAACCGCGCCGAAGTCGGTGGGCGGTTCCGGGTGCGCCTCGTCGGAGTACGCGTCGACCAGGAACCCGGTCGCCGCCCGCTCGCCGGGCGTGGGGCCGGTGGCGGTCAGCCCGAGCGGGGCGAGCACCCGCTCGGCGAGCACCTCGGCCCAGGTGCCGCCGCGCAGCCGGGCGACCAGCTCGCCGAGGAGCGCCATCCCGAGGTTGGAGTAGTGGTAGCGCCGGCCGGTCGGCAGCACCCGCTCCACCCGGGCCAGGTCCGCGATCAGCTCGCTGACGCCGGGCGCCAGCAGGCTGTCCCAGACGTCGCCGTGCGGCTCGCGTTGCAGGCCCGCGGTGTGCGACAGCAGCCGGCGTACGGTCAGCTCGCCGTGCGCCGGCAGGTCGAGGTGCCGCCCGATCGGGTCGTCCAGGTCCAGCAGCCCGTCGTCGCGGCACTGCATGACCAGCACGGCCGTGAAGGTCTTGGTGACCGAGCCGATCCGGAACACCGTCTCCGGGCCGAGCGGGCTGTCGTTGCCGGTCCCGCCCACCGTGCAGGTCCAGAGCGGCCGGTCCGCCCGGTGCAGGGCGGCCGAGACCGCCGGGATCCGGCCGTGCGCCTGCGCCTGCCGCACCATCCGGTCGAGCCGGTCATGCACCGTGATCATGCAAGCAGTCTAGGGACGGCCTCAGCGGCAGAGCATCGGGCCGAGTGGCGCGCCGCCGAACACGTGCGCGTGCACGTGGAAGACCTCCTGACCGGCGTACGCCCCGGTGTTGAACATCAGCCGGAAGCCGTCGGCGAGCAGCCCCTCGTCCTCGGCCACCGTGGCGGCCGTGGCGAGCACCTCACCGGCCAGGCCTGGGTCACCCTGGGCCAGGGTGGCCACGTCCGCGTAGTGCTCCTTGGGGATGACCAGCACGTGCGTCGGGGCCTGGGGGTTGATGTCCCGGAAGGCGAGGGTGGTGGCGGTCTCCCGCACGATGGTGGCCGGGATCTCCCCGGCGACGATCCGGCAGAACAGGCAGTCGGTTCCCATTCGGGCAGTGTAAGGAAGGGCCCCCCTGTTAACGCGTTCCGCACACGAAGGGCCCCTTGTTAACCGGCGGCAGGCCGTGCGGCAACATGACGCGCATGACGGGACGGGCGGTACTGGTGACGGGGGCCTCGCGCGGCATCGGGCGCGCGGTGGCGCGGGCGTTCGCGGCGGGCGGGGACCGGGTGGCGATCCACCACCGGGACTCGGCGGAGCTGGCCGAGCGGGTCCGCGTCGAGTTGCCCGGCGAGGGGCACGTGGTGGTCCGCGCCGACCTGACAGACCCGGAGGCCGTCCGGGCGATGGTCGACACGGCGGCGGAGCAGCTGGGCGGGTTGGACGTGCTGGTGAACAACGCAGGCGTGTACGGCCCTCGGGACCTGCCGCACCCGGTCTTCGGCAACACGTACGAGCAGTGGCGCGAGCAGTGGCGGCTGGTGCTGGAGACCAACCTGACCGGGGCCGCCAACGTCACCTGGTGCGCCGCCCAGCACATGCGCAAGCGGGGCGGCCGGATCGTCAACGTCTCCTCCCGGGGCGCCTTCCGCGGCGAGCCGGAGCAGCCCGCGTACGGGGCGAGCAAGGCCGGGTTGAACGCGCTCGGTCAGTCGCTGGCGCTGGCCCTGGCCCCGTACGGCATCGCGGTGGCCACGGTGGCGCCCGGCTTCGTCGAGACGGACATGACCACCACGCACCTCAGCGGCGAGCGCGGCGACGCGATCCGGGCACAGAGCCCGTTCCGCCGGGTGGCCCGCCCGAAGGAGATCGCCGCCGCGGTGCACTGGCTGGCCAGCCCCGAGGCCGAGTGGGCCTCCGGCACCATCGTCGACCTCAACGGCGCCTCCTACCTGCGCAGCTGACCCCGGCAGGCGCCCTCCCGAGCCGGCCCGCGCGACACTCCGTCGTCCCCTTTGCTCTGCAGCCATCCACGCAGCACCTACCGATGCCGCGGTGTTGCGTCCGTGGCTGCAGAGCAGAGGCGGGGCGGGGTGTTCCGGTGGGTGCCGCGACACGCGCGGCGGCGGGGGGCGCCGCTCGGCCTACCAGCGGCCGAGGCGGGCGGCGAGCACGCTGAGCGCGGCGACGCCGGCGGTGGAGGTACGCAGCACCGACGGGCCGAGCCGGACGGTACGCGCGCCGGCCTCGCCGAAGGCGGACAGCTCGGGCGGGGCGATGCCGCCCTCCGGGCCGACCACCAGCACGATCTCGCCGGTCTCCGGCAGCGCGGCGGTGGCCAGCCGCTCCTCGGCCTCCTCGTGCAGCACGAACGCGGTGGCTGCCCCGGCGATCCGCCGGGCCACCGTCGCGGTGGACTCGTCGGGCGTGCCGGCCACGATCGGCAGCCAGGCGCGCCGGGCCTGCTTGGCCGCCTCGCGGGCGGTGGCCGCCCACTTCTCCCGGGCCCGTACGCCCCGGTCGCCGCGCCACTGCACGACCGAGCGGGACGCCGCCCAGGGGACGATCTCGTCCACCCCGACCTCGGTCATCGCCTGCACGGCCAGCTCACCCCGGTCGCCCTTGGCGATGCCCTGCACCACCACGAGCCGGGGGACGGACGCGTCGACGTACCCCCGGGTGGTGACCGCCAGGTCGAGGGTGCCCCGGCCGACGGCGGTGACCACCGCGGCGGCGGTGCCGCCCCGGCCGTCGGCGAGCAGCAACTCCTCGCCGACCCGCAGCCGCTGCACGGTGGCGGCGTGGTGCCCCTCCGGGCCGTCGAGCGTCACCGTGTCACCGGTGGGCAGCGCGTCGACCAGGAACAGCGGCGCCGACACCTCAGGCGTGCCCGTTGAAGGCGTCGCGCATCCGGGAGAAGAAGCCGCCCTGCTTGGTCAGCTCGGCGACCTCCTCGCCGCGGGTCTTGGCGAACTCGCGCAGCATCCGCTCCTGGTCCGCGTCGAGCTTCGTCGGGGTGCGCACGTCGAGGTGGACGTAGAGGTCGCCCCGCCCGGTGCCGCGCAGGTGCGGTACGCCGCGGGCGCGCAGCCGCAGGGTGCTGCCCGGCTGGGTGCCGGGCTTGACGTCCACCGTCTCCTCGCTGTCCAGCGTCTTGATGGTCAGCCGGGTGCCGAGCGCGGCGGCGGTCATCGGCACGGTGACCCGGCAGTGCAGGTCGTCGCCCTTGCGGGAGTAGACGTCGTGCGGCCGCTCGTGGATCTCCACGTAGAGGTCGCCGGCGGTGCCGCCACCCGGGCCGACCTCACCCTGCTGGGCCAGCCGGATCCGCATGCCGTCCTCGACCCCGGCGGGGATCTTGACGGTGAGGGAGCGGCGGGTCCGCACCCGGCCGTCCCCGGCGCAGGTCGGGCAGGGGTGCGGGATGGTGGTGCCGTAGCCCTGGCAGACCGTGCACGGCCGGGCCGAGACCACCTGGCCGAGGAAGGTCCGCTGCACCGACTGCACCTCGCCCCGACCCCCGCACGCCTCGCAGGTGGCGAGGTGGGTGCCGGCCGCGGTGCCCGCGCCGGAGCAGGTGGTGCAGAGCACGGCGGTGTCGACGGTGATCGGGGCCTCGACGCCGAACGCGGTCTCGTGCAGATCCAGTTCGAGCCGCAGGATCGCGTCCGCACCCGGCCGGGTACGCGGACGCGGCCCCCGGCTGCCGCCGGCCGCGCCACCGAAGAACGCGTCCATGATGTCCTGGAACCCGACGAACGGGCCGGCGCCGCCCGGGCCGCCCGGACCTGCGCCCCCGCCGCCGGGCGCGAGCGGGTCGCCGCCCAGGTCGACGATCTGCCGTTTCCGGTCGTCCGAGAGAACCTCGTACGCGGCGTTGATGTCCTTGAACTTCTCCTGTGCCTCCGGGTCCGGATTGACGTCCGGGTGGAACTGCCGCGCCAGCTTGCGGTAGGCGCGCTTGATCTCGTCGTCGGAGGCGTCCCGGCTCACGCCGAGAATGCCGTAGTAGTCCCTGGCCACTGCGTTCGGTGTCCCCATTTTCGTCTCGCGTTGCGCGGTCGTCGGCCGTGCGCCGGCCGGCGGCCCTGACTGGTCAGTTCTGGGCCAGCAGATCGCCCACGTAGCGTGCCACGGCCCGCACCGTGGCGATGGTGCCGGGGTAGTCCATCCGGGTCGGTCCGAGCACGCCGAGGCCACCGACGATGGTGCTGCCGGGGCCGTACCCGGTGCTCACCACGGAGGCGGCGCGCAGGTTGTCGATCTCGTTCTCGTCGCCGATCAGCACCCGGGTGGTGCTCGGCTCGGCCTCGCCGATGAGCTTGAGCAGCACGACCTCCTCCTCGAGCGCCTCGAGGATGGGGCGCAGCGAACCCTGGAAGTCCAGCAGGCCACCGCGGGTGAGGTTGGCGGTGCCGGCCAGCGCGATGCGCTCCTCGTGCCGTTCGACCAGCGTCTCTAGCAGCACGCTGGAGAGCGTGGCCATGGCCGGGCGCAGGTGCGGCGCGGACTCGTCCACCAGCGCCTGGACCAGCGGCGGGGTCTCCGACAGCGGGCTGCCGACCAGCTTCTCGTTGACCAGCCGGCGCAGGTCCGTGACGTCGTCGGCGGGGAGCGGCCCGGGCAGCTCGACCAGCCGCTGCTCGACCCGCCCGGTGTCGGCGATCATGACCACCATCAGCCGGGTGGTGGAGATCGGCACCAGTTCCAGGTGGCGCACCTTGGAGCGGGCCAGGCTCGGGTACTGCACCACGGCGACCTGCCGGGTGAGCTGGGCCAGCAGCCGGACCGTCCGGTGCACCACGTCGTCCAGGTCGACCGCGCCGACCAGGAAGCGCTCGATGGCCCGCCGTTCGGCGGGGCTGAGCGGCTTGACCCGGGAGAGCCGGTCGACGAAGAGCCGGTAGCCCCGGTCGGTCGGCACCCGGCCGGCGCTGGTGTGCGGCTGCCGGATGTAGCCCTCGTCCTCCAGCACCGCCATGTCGTTGCGGACCGTGGCCGGGGAGACGCCCAGCTGGTGGCGCTCGACGAGGGCCTTGCTGCCCACGGGCTCCTGCGTGGCGACGTAGTCCTCGACGATCGCGCGCAGCACCTCGAGCTTGCGGTCGTCGAGACCCATCTCCCCACCTCCTGACGCACCTCGGCCCGCCGGCACCCGGCGCAACCCAGTCTCGACCAGGCGGCACGCGGTGCCGACTGAGCGTCTGGCACTCGACTGTAGCGAGTGCCAGTCTACGTCGGCGTGCCCGCCGACGCGATGATCAGCGCTGGACCTCCGGTGCGGCCCGCCGCACAGTCACCCCGCCTGGGCCGAACAGTCGGACATCCCGGGCGATCTTGCTCTGGTGCGCCCTTGCCCACGGGACCTACCGTGACGTCCATGACTGAACCTCCTCGCCCTCCTGGAGCGGGGGACTCCGGCGCCCAGCCGCCGGAGGCGACCCCGCCGTCGGCACCGTTCGGCTCGTCGGCGGACGAGTCCCCCACCGCACCACTGTCCGGCGCACCGGGGGCGGGCGGCTATCCCCCGCCCGGTGGCTATCCGCCGCCCTCCGGTGGCCAGCCGCCGTCGGGTGGCTACCCGCCTCCGGGCGGCCACGCCGCGCCCGGCGCCGGCTACCCGACCGGCGGCGCGTACGGGCCGCCCGCCGGCTACCCCACCAACGATGACAAGACCTGGGCCCTGGTCGCGCACTTCGGCGGCGCTGCCGGCGCCCTGATCAGCTTCGGCCCGTTGGGCTTCGTCGCCCCGCTCATCGCGTACCTGGCCCGCGGTCAGCAGTCGCCGGCGGTCCGGGCGCACGCCCTGGCCGCGCTGAACTTCCAGATCCTCTGGTCGATCATCGCGTTCGTGCTGCTCTTCGTGAGCTGGTGCCTGCTCTTCCTGCCCAGCATCGCGGTCGTGGTGATCCAGATCCTGTTCGGGATCATCGCCGGCATGAAGGCCAACGAGGGGCAGCTCTACCGCTACCCGATGTCCGCCAGCTTCATCAAGTGATCCCGCCCGGCCGGCCTCCGGGCCGGCCGGGTGCGATCGTTCAGGGCAGCAGGTCGCGGACCACCGCGTCGGCCAGCAGCCGGCCGCGCAGGGTGAGCACGGCCCGCCCGGTCGCGTACGCGCCGGGGGCCAGCAGGCCGTCGGCCAGCGCGCGCTCGGCACCGGCCCGGCCGGCCGGGTCCAGCACGTCCAGCGGCAGGCCGGTGGCGAGCCGCAGCCGCAGCATCACGTCCTCCATGTGCGCCTCGTCGGCGGTGAGCACCTCCCGGGCCAGGCCGGGCGACTCCCCGCCGGCCAGGCGCTGGGCGTACGTGCTGGGGTGCTTGACGTTCCACCAGCGCACCCCGCCGACGTGGCTGTGCGCGCCCGGGCCGAGGCCCCACCAGTCGGCGCCGGTCCAGTAGAGCAGGTTGTGCCGGCACCGGGCCGCCGCGGAGCGGGCCCAGTTGGAGACCTCGTACCAGGAGAAACCGGCCGTGTCGAGGGCGGCCTCCGCGGCCAGGTAGCGGTCCGCCGCCACGTCGTCGCTCGGGTACGGCAGCTCGCCGCGGCGCATCCGCGCGGCCAGCCGGGTGCCGTCCTCCACGATCAGGGCGTACGCGCTGACGTGGTCCACGCCCGCGGCCACCACCTGGTCCAGCGAGGCGGCGAAGTCCGCGGCGGTCTCCCCCGGCGTGCCGTAGATCAGGTCCAGGTTCACGTGGTCGAAGCCGGCGTCCCGCGCCTCCAGGGCGGCGGCGGTGGCCCGGCCGGCGCTGTGCTGCCGGTTGAGGACGGCCAGCACCCCGGGCGCGGCGGACTGCATGCCGAGCGAGATCCGGGTGTAGCCGGCCGCCCGCAGCGCCTTCAGCGACTCGGGGGTGACGGACTCGGGGTTGGCCTCGGTGGTCACCTCGGCGTCGGCGGCCAGCCCCCAGGTGCGGTCGATGCCGTCGAGGATCCGGGCCAGATCGTCGGCGGGGAGCAGGGTGGGCGTGCCGCCGCCCACGAAGACGGTGTCCACCCGGGGCGGCGGGGTGTCGCCCAGCACCCGGCCGGCGAGGGCCAGTTCGGCCAGCACCGTGTCGGCGTAGGTCTCCCGGCCGGCACCGCCGCCCAGCTCGGCGGCGGTGTACGTGTTGAAGTCGCAGTAGCCGCACCGGCTGGCGCAGAACGGGACGTGCACGTACACGCCGAAGCCGCGGGCGCCGACGGCGCGGCGGGCGGCAGCGGGCAGCGATCCGTCGCGCGGGACGGATTCGCCTTCTGGAAGGACGCCGGGCATGGCCACTAGTGTGCCCGGCATGACCTCTCCGGACGCTCTCGTGCGGGTCACCACGGCCCGTGGGGTGACCACCCTCACCCTGGACAGCCCGCACAACCGCAACGCGCTCTCCACCCCGCTGATGACCGAGCTGCTGGCCGGGCTCGCCACGGCGGCCGCCGACGACGCGGTCCGGGCGATCGTGCTGGACCACACCGGCCCGGTCTTCTGCTCCGGGGCGGACCTGAAGGAGACCGCCGCCGCGTACGCCAGCGGGACGGTGCCGGCCGGGATGCTGGGCGACGTGCTGGTGGCGGTCCGGGAGTGCCCGAAGCCGGTGCTGGCGAAGGTGGCCGGGCCGGCGCGGGCCGGCGGGCTGGGGCTGATCGCCGCGGCCGACCTGGCGGTCTGCGCCGAGGAGGCGACGTTCGCCTTCACCGAGGTCCGGATCGGGGTGATCCCGGCGGTGATCTCGGCGACCGTGCTGCCTCGGCTGCACCCCCGGGCCGCCGCCGAGCTGTACCTGACCGGCGACACCTTCGACGGCCGGCGGGCCGCCGAGATCGGTCTGGTGACCGCCGCGGTGCCGGCGAGCGACCTGGACGCCGCGGTGGAGCGCTACTGCGCGTCGCTGGTCAAGGGGGCACCGCGGGCCCTCGCCGGTGCCAAGGAGCTGCTGCGCCGGCCGGCCGCGACCGACCTGCGCGCGGAGATCGCCGAGTTGGCCGCGCTGTCCACCGGGTACTTCCTCTCGGCCGAGGGCCGGGAGGGCGTGGCCGCGTTCCGGGAGAAACGGCCGGCGGCCTGGGTGCCCAGCGGAGACTGAGAGGCGACGGAGTCCGGTGCGCCGGACGCGCTCGGTGGCGGGACGGTGACGGGGCGCGCGGCAGCCGGTCGGAGGACCCGTCCGCCGTGGCGCGGGACGTACGCTTGTCGGACTGTCGGGACAGGGGGTGCGGGTGCGAACTCGGGTTGCAGTCGTGGCAGGCGGTGTGGTGGTGGCGGTCGTCGCCCTGCTCGGCGTCTATTTCGTCACGAAGCAGTTCGGGCAGCACCTCCGCCTGCCGACGGCCAGCCGGACCTGCACCGTCCAGGCCGACGGCCAGGTGGTGCTCAGCGCCGAGCAGATGGCCAACGCGGCCACGATCGCGGCGATCGGGGTGCAGCGGCGGATGCCCGAGCGGGCCGTGGTGGTGGCGCTGGCGACCGCGTACCAGGAGTCGCACCTGCGCAACATCGCGCACGGCGACCGGGACTCGCTGGGCCTGTTCCAGCAGCGCCCGAGCCAGGGCTGGGGCACCCCTGAGCAGATCCAGGACCCGCGCTACGCGGCGAAGAAGTTCTACGCCGCGCTGAAGAAGGTCAGGGGCTGGGAGGAGATGCGGGTCACCGAGGCCGCGCAGCGGGTGCAGCGGTCGGCCTACCCCGAGGCGTATCAGAAGTGGGCCGACGAGTCGGAGGTCCTCACCCGCGCGCTGCTCGGCGACGCGACCGGCGCGGTGGCCTGCACGGTCGGGCCGCAGCCGACGATGCGCGGCCCGGCCGCGGCGGCGGCCCTGGTGGAGAGCCTGACCCAGGACTGGGGGCTGTCCGGCCTCACCCCGCCGACCGACCTGACCGGGTTCGCCGTCCCGGCGCCGGACAGCCGCAACGGCTGGCGGTACGCCCACTGGCTGGTCTCCCACGCCGACGACCACGGGGTGAAGCGGGTCCGCTTCGGTGACCTGGAGTGGACCGCCGAGCACGGCACCTGGGACCGGGTGAAGGGCAGCCGGGCCGCGTCGACCGAGGTGCTGACGGAGGTCTTCGCCGCGACGTGACCGGGCCCGGGCAGCGCGCCCGGGCAGCGCGTCCGGCAACCGACGGCGGCCAGCGTCCGGCGGCAGTCAGCGGCCAGCGGCCGGCGGCGGCCGGCAGCGGCCAGCGGCGGTCAACGGCCAGGGACGGTCAGCGGTCGGCGGCGCCGAGGCGGCGGCGGACCTTCTCCCGGATCCGCTCGGGCAGCTCGGGCACGTCGGCCAGCCGGGGCAGCAGGTCGGGCTCCAGCGTGGTCGCCCGGAACACCTCGCCGATGGTCACCCCGTGCGCCGGGCGGTCGACCACCTCGACCGGGTCGCCCGCGCCGATCTCGCCCTCACGCAGCACCCGCAGGTACGCCCCGGGCGCCGCCCGGCCGGTGAACCTCTTGATCAGGTCCGGTACGCCCCAGAAGCCGGCGAAGGTGGTGCACGGGGTGCGCGGCTTGGTCACCTCCAGCAGGGCGGAACCGGCCGCCCACCGTTCGCCGATGATCGCTCCGGTGACGTCCACCGCGCAGGTGGTGAGGTTCTCGCCGAAGGCGCCCGGGCGCAGCGGCCGGCCCACCTCGGTGGCCCACCAGCCGGCGTCCTCCTCGGCGTACGCGTACAGCGCCTGGTCGGGGCCGCCGTGGTGGGCCCGCTCGCCGATGAAGTCGCCGGCCAGCCCGTCGAACCGGACCCGCACCGGGCCGTCGACCGGCCGCTTGTCGATGCCGCTGCGGCCGCTCGGGTCGCCCGCCCATTCCGCCTCGGTCACCACGCCCACGTTCACCGCTGCCAGCCGTCCCGTCATGGCGGTGAGCCTACGGGCACCGTTCCGGCCGTAGAACCGCGCGTCAAGGCGGGGCCCCTGCTCGACCGGAGGCGTTGAGAAGGGGCCCCTGCTCGACCGGAGACGTCGAGAAGGGGACCCTGCCCTGCACCTCAGCCCTTGACGGCGCCGGAGACCAGGCCGGAGACCATCCGGCGCTGCACCAGCAGGAAGAACACGATCACCGGCAGGGTGAACAGCGTGGAGGCGGCCATCACCGAACCCCAGGCGGTGTCGTCCCGCCCGAAGAAGAACGTCATCGCCACCGGCAGGGTGTACTTCTGCTGGTCGTTGACGAAGGTGAGCGCGAAGATCAGCTCGTTCCACGCGGTGATGAAGGAGAAGATGCTGGTCGCCACCAGGCCGGGCGCGACCAGCGGGAAGAGAATCCGGCGGAAGGTCTGCGCCCGGCTGGCGCCGTCGATCGCCGCCGCCTCCTCCAATTCCTTGGGCACGGCGGCCACGAAGCCGCGCAGCATCCACACCGCGAACGGCAGCGAGAAGCCCAGGTACGTCAGGATCAGGCTGGGCAGGGTGTTGTAGAGCCCGAGCCGCTGGATCATCAGGAACAGCGGGATGACCAGCGCCTCCAGCGGGATCATCTGCACCACGAGCAGCAGGATCAGGAAGCTGGTCCGCAGCCGGAACCGGAACCGGGCCACCGCGGTCGCCGCGAGCAACGCGACCAGCGCGCTGAGCAGCACCGTCGCCACCGCGACGAGCGCGCTGTTGAGGAAGAAGTCGGTGAACGTCACACCCGGGATCAGGTTTCCGGTGAGGATCTCCCGGTAGTGCTCCAGGGTGGGCTCGGCCGGCACCGGACGCGGCGTCGCCGAGAAGATCTCCCGGTTGGGCTTCAACGAGGTGGCGATCATCCAGTAGACCGGGAACGCCGCGAAGAGCGCGACCAGCAGACCGGCGCCGTTGAGGGCGACCTTCTTCACGACTCGTCCTCCTGCCGGAGCACCATGCGGACGTACACACCGGTCACCACGAGCAGGATCAGGGTGAGGATGACCGCGATCGCCGACCCGAGGCCGTACTTGGGCGGCGGCGAGAACGCCTCCGCGTACGAGTAGATCGAGAGCATGAACGTCGGCCGGTCCTGGGTGCCGCCGGCCAGCACGAACTGCTGGGTGAAGACCTTGAAGTCCCAGATCGTGGAGAGCACCACGAGGATGCCGAAGACCGGGCGCAGCATCGGGAAGGTCACCGACCAGAAGACCCGCCACGGCCCGGCGCCGTCCACCCGGGCCGCCTCCTGCAACTCGCTCGGCACGCTCTTCAGCCCGGCCAGCACGCTCACCGCGATGAACGGGAATGAGTGCCAGACCACCACCAGGGTCAGGATCGCGAAGAACAGCAGCGGGTCGTTGAACCAGCCGTAGCCGGTCCAGTCACTGCGCCCGAAGAGCGTGGTGGACAGGCCGTCCGGGAGCTTGTTGAACAGCCAGGTGACCAGGCCACTGGTGTCGTCGAAGATCCATTTCCAGACGATGGTGCCGGTCAGCGCCGGGGTGGCCCAGGCCAGCATCACGCAACTGGCGACGAAGGTGGCCATCTTCCGGCCGAGGCGGTTGAGCAGCAGCCCGACCAGGGTGCCGAGGATCATCGTGAGCGCCACGTTGGCCACCGCGAACAGCACGGTGTTGCGCAGGACCGTACGGAAGAACGGATCGCCGAGGATCTGTGCGTAGTTGGCCAGGCCCACCCACGGCCACTCGCGGTCCCCCCGCAGTTGCCGGACGCTGTCCAGCTTGTAGAAGGACATCATCACGACCTGGCCGAGCGGCCAGAGCAGCAGCACCGCGATGACGGCCAGGCAGGGCAGGAGCAACAGGTACGGGAGGCGGTCCACCCGGCGACGCCGCCGCGCGGGGGTCTCCCGCGCGGCGGACGTGCCGGTGGCCTCGGTCAGCGTGGTCACTTGGCGTTGAGGATGCTTTCCATCTCGGTGGCCGCGTCGGCGGTGGCCTTCTCGACCGTCTTCTGGCCCTTGATGACCGAGCTGTTCATGGCCTGGGTCACCGTCTTGGTCCGGCTGACCTCGACCCACTTCGGGGTGAGCGGGGTCAGCTTGGTGTTCTGCATGGCGGTGGCGCACCCGGACATCACCTTGTCGCTGGCGTAGTCACCGCCGCTGACCAGGTCCTTGTAGACCGGGAAGAAGCCGAGGCTGCTGGCGAACTCCTTGTCCTTCTGCTTGCTCAGCAGGACGGTCATGTAGTCCCAGGCCAGGTCCTGCCGCTTGCTGTCCTTCCACAGGGCGATGTCGGAACCGCCGGCGAAGGCCGGGGCCGGCTTGCCGTCCGGGCCCGGGATGGGGAACGTGGCCCACACCTTCTCGATGTCGGGGTTGTCCTTCTTCATGGCAGCGCCCTGCCAGCAACCGGCGAACGCCATGGCGGCCTTGCCGGTCGAGAACTGGGTGCGGGCGTCGATCTCGTTCCAGCCCGCGGCGGCCGGCGGGGCGACCTTGTTCACGGTCACCAGGTCGGTCCAGAACTTCACCGCCCGCTGCGCCTCCGGCGTGTTGTAGCCGGACTTCCAGGTGTCGCCCTGCTTGGTGGCGATCTCCGCCCCGGCCGACCACAGGAACGAGTAGAAGGGCAGCTCGGAGTTGCCGGGCAGCGCGATGCCGTAGGTGCCGGGCTTCTTGGCCTGGACGGCCTTCGCGGCGGCGACCAGCTCGTCCCAGTTCGTCGGCGGCTTCACGCCCGCCTCGGCGAACCAGTCGGTGCGGTAGAAGATCGACCGGACGCCGGCGTACCACGGCACGCCGTACTGCTTGCCGTCGAGCTGGGCGTTCTTCACCAGGTCGGGCAGGATGTCCTTGCCCTCGGCCCAGCCATTGAACTTGCCGCTGAGGTCGGCGAGGGCCTCCTGCGCCGCCCAGCCCTGCGTCTCGGTGTTGCCCAGCTCGGTGACGTCGGGGCCCTCACCGCCGGCCAGGGCGGCCTGGAACTTCTTCGGCGCCTCGAGCCAGGGGATGTACTGCACCACCACGTCGGTCTCGGGATGCTTCTTCTTGAACTCGGCCTCGACGCTGTCGAGGAACTTGTTCTGGGCGTCGCCGCCCTCGCCCATCATCCAGACCGTCAGCTTGCTGTTGTCGGCGGCCTTCTCGTCGTCTCCGGAGCCACCGCACCCGGCCAGCACCATCGCGGCCGAGGCCACGATGGCGGTGACCGGCGCCAGCCGCTTCCACCTGTTCACGCCTATATCTCCCTCACGCCGTTTGGCACTAACCTTCTCCGCCGCACCTTAGTAGGAAAAATTCCTTTACGACAGGGGGCAGTGTGCGGGCGGGGGCGAGGCGACCGTATCGCAGCCCGCCGCCCCGGCGGCAGGGGTGACGTCCGGGCAGGTCAGGCCGGACAACGCCAGCGGGCGCCCGACCAGGTCGGGCGCCCGCTTGAGCGTTTCGGGGGTTGTGCTGCGGGGTCAGTAGCGCGAGACGCTGCGCCGCCCACCGACCCCGGCGACCAGGGCCACCGCGATCGCGGCCAGCACAACCTGGACCAGCAACTCCATCCAGTCGATGCCGGCGGTCTCGGTCGCGATACCCAGGGCCCGGGCCAGCACGGTGCCGAGCAGCGCGGCACCCACGCCGATCAGCATGTGCAGCCACATTGGCATGTTCTGCCGGCCCGGCACGACCAGGCGGCCCAGCGCGCCGACGATCAGACCGACGATGAGCGCGGTGATAATTCCGATGACGGTCATGGTCGCTCTCCTCCTAAGATCTGTCACACGTTGTCGCGTGTTGTCTGTCGTGACCGCTAAGTTCCCGACCGGCCGAAAACCCAAACCGATTCGCCGCCGGACGGATGGCAGCGGGTCGATGTCCGGCCCCAGGTCGCCTTCCTCGAAGGGTCGATTACGCAGGTGGCGCGGGTGCCGACCCGATTGGACGGCGGGCGCCCGCGGCGCGGAAAGGCACCTCCGGGGTACGCGAAAAACGGCCGGCGCCCCGCCCGCGAGACCCGGATACGGGTCACCGTGGCGGGGCGCCGGCCGCGCGTCGGCGTACGGGCGAAGGGCCTACTTCTTGCCGGCCGGTGGCTTGCCGTCGCCGGAGTCGGAGGAGAGGGCGGCGATGAAGGCCTCCTGCGGCACCTCCACCCGGCCGACCATCTTCATCCGCTTCTTGCCTTCCTTCTGCTTCTCCAGCAGCTTGCGCTTACGGCTGATGTCACCGCCGTAGCACTTGGCGAGCACGTCCTTGCGGATGGCGCGGATCGTCTCCCGGGCGATCACCCGGCTGCCGATCGCCGCCTGGATGGGCACCTCGAACTGCTGGCGCGGGATCAGCGTGCGCAGCTTCGCCGCGATCGTCGTGCCGTAGTTGTACGCCTTGTCCTTGTGCACGATGGCGCTGAACGCGTCCACCGGCTCGCCGTGCAGCAGGATGTCCACCTTGACCAGATCGGACGCCTGCTCGCCGGAGGGCTCGTAGTCCAGCGAGGCGTAGCCCTTGGTGCGGCTCTTGAGCTGGTCGAAGAAGTCGAAGATGATCTCGGCCAGCGGCAGCGTGTAGCGCAGCTCGACCCGGTCGGCGGAGAGGTAGTCCATGCCGAGCAGGCTGCCCCGCCGGCCCTGGCACAGCTCCATCACCGCGCCCACGTAGTCGTTCGGGGTGAGCACGGTGGCCCGCACCGTCGGCTCGTACACCTCGGCGATCTTGCCGGTCGGGTACTCGCTTGGGTTGGTCACCACGATCTCCTCGCCGTCCTCCTGGACGGCCCGGTAGACCACGTTCGGCGCGGTCGAGATCAGATCGAGGTTGAACTCCCGCTCCAGCCGCTCCCGGATGATCTCCAGGTGCAGCAGGCCGAGAAAGCCGCAGCGGAAGCCGAAGCCGAGCGCCCCAGAGGTCTCCGGCTCGTAAGTCAACGCGGCGTCGTTGAGCTTGAGCTTGTCCAGCGCGTCGCGCAGGTTGGGGTAGTCCGAGCCGTCGATCGGATAGAGACCCGAGTAGACCATCGGCTTCGGGTCCTTGTAGCCGCCGAGGGCCTCCTTCGCCGGGTTGGCGTTGATGGTGACGGTGTCACCGACCCGGGACTGCCGGACATCCTTCACGCCGGTGATCAGGTAGCCCACCTCGCCGACCCCGAGCGCGTCGGACTTCTGCATCTCCGGCGAGATGACGCCGATCTCCAGCAGTTCGTGGGTGGCGCCGGTGGACATCATCTTGATCCGGTCGCGGGCGCTGATCCGGCCGTCGATCACCCGGACGTAGGTGACCACGCCCCGGTAGACGTCGTACACCGAGTCGAAGATCATCGCCCGGGCCGGGGCCTCGGCCTCGCCGACCGGCGGCACGAACTGCCGGACGATCTCGTCCAGCAGGTACGGCACGCCCTCACCGGTCTTGCCGGAGACCTTGATGCAGTCCGCCGGGTCGCCGCCGATCAGGTGGGCCAACTCCTCGGCGTACTTCTCCGGCTGGGCGGCCGGCAGGTCGATCTTGTTGAGCACCGGGATGATGTGCAGGTCGTTCTCGAGGGCCAGGTAGAGGTTGGCCAGGGTCTGCGCCTCGATGCCCTGCGCGGCGTCGACCAGCAGGATCGCGCCCTCACAGGCGGCCAGTGACCGCGACACCTCGTAGGTGAAGTCCACGTGGCCCGGGGTGTCGATCATGTTGAGCACGGCGGTCTCGCCGGCCCGGTCGCCCTCCCGGACGGTCCACGGCATGCGGACCGCCTGGCTCTTGATCGTGATGCCCCGCTCGCGCTCGATGTCCATCCGGTCGAGGTACTGGGCGCGCATCTGCCGGGGATCGACCACGCCGGTGAGCTGCAGCATCCGGTCGGCCAGGGTCGACTTCCCGTGGTCGATGTGGGCGATGATGCAGAAGTTCCTGATGCGCCCGGGGTCGGTGGCACCAGGAGCGTTCGCGCCGGGATCGAGCGTCGGTGGCACAGCGGTCCGTTCTGGTCGGCTGACGTGAGCGGGCCGGCGTGGCGCCGGCCCCCTCTATGCTCCCACGCCGCCCGGCACGCCGGTCCTCCCCGGTCACTCCTCCGGCGGCGCGGCGAACAGGGCGGCGAGCCGAGGCAGGCGGCGGGTGACCTCCTCCTCGTCGTCGAAGTCCCAGAAGTCGTTCAGGTCGGGAACCGGCACCGGATCACGGTCCGCCGGCAGCTCGGTCGCGGTCGCCTTCCGGTACGCCTCCCAGGGCACCGCCAGCATGTCCGCGCACTCGAACTCCTCGCCGCTCAGCGCGGCGGCCCGGACCTGCGGCAGCTCGGCCAGGGAGTCCGGGTCGGCGACGGCCTTGGCGAAGACGGCCCGGCCCTGGGTCATCAGCCAGCCCCGGAAGTATTCGAACCCGTCGTCGGAGGCGCCCCCGTTGATCAGGTAGGCCGCGCCCCAGAGGTCGACCTGGTAGGAGGCGGCGAGCACCCGCCGCTGATGGTGGGCGTACCCGACGATCTCCGCCGGGTCCCGCTCGACGAGCAGGGCGACCGCGCAGGCAGCGACCGCCGCGGGCTCTCCCCCACCGCCGGCGCGGGCGCGGTCGATCAGCTGCCAGAAGTCGTCGGTCCTCATGGCTCGCCAGTCTGACAGAGCGGACCGACGGCGAGCGCGTACCCGGGCCGCCACCCAGTAGGGCAGCATGGGCGGGTGCGCGCGGTGTCCCTGCCCCCGGTGCCGTACGAAGCGACGGCCGTCCGCCCCGACTGGGCCGCGCTGCCGGCCCGGCTGCGGGAGGCGGTGTCCGCCCGGCTCGGCGGCCCCCCGGTGGCGGTCCGACTGGCCGGCGCCGGCTTCACCCGGGGCTTCGCCGCGGTGCTCACCGGCCCTGACGGCGGCCGGGTCTTCGTCAAGGCGGCGGCCCTGGACACGCAGCGGCAGCTGGCCGACTGGTACTTCCACGAGGCCACGATCCTGGCCCGGCTCCCCGCCGGCCTGCCGGTCCCCCGCCCACGCTGGGCGCTGACCGAGGCCGGCTGGTACGCGCTCGCCCTGGACGCGGTCGACGGGCGGACGCCCCGGCTGCCCTGGGACCCGGCGGAGCTGGACGCCGCCCTCGCCACGTACGCCGAGGTGGCCGCCGCACTCGCCGATCCGCCCGGGGAGTTGGTGGCGCTCGGCCTGCCCCGCCTCGCCGACCTGGCCCGCGACGACATCATCTGGTGGGGCGAGGTGGCCGCCGGTCGCGAGCCCGCGCCGGAGCTGCCGGCCTGGGCCTCGCTCCCGGAGCTGGTCGCGCTGGAGTCCCGCCTCCCCGGGTACGCCGTCACCGGCGGGTTGGCGCACGGCGACCTGCGGGTGGACAACCTCCTGATCGACCCGGCGGGCCGGGCGTGGCTCTGCGACTGGACCTGGCTCTGCCACGGGCCGGCCTGGTTCGACCTGGTCAGCCTGCTGATCACCGGGTACGCCAGTGGCCTGGACGTGGACGTGGCCTTCGCCACCCACCCGGCTGCCGCCGACGCCCCCACCGACGCGCTGGACGTGACCCTCGCGGCGCTGTCCGGGTACTTCCTGACCAGCGCCGCCGCCGGTCCGTCGACCGCCTCCCCGCACATCCGGACGCACCAGCGGTGGAGCGGCGAGCAGGCGCTCGGTTGGCTGGCCGCCCGACGAGGCTGGGCCTGAGCCGTCCCGGCTCATCGCAGCCCCGGCTCGTCCCGGCCTGAGCCCTTTTTGGCTCGTCCCGGCCGACCTGGTAACCTGGCTTTTCGCGCGGCGATGACGCATGCTCGTCGTGCGCGAAAGCAGACCAACCCGAGCTATCAAGACGAGGCTGTCGCGTGGCGAACATCAAGTCCCAGATCAAGCGCAACCGGCAGAACGAGAAGCGCCGGCTGCGTAATAAGTCGGTCAAGTCGTCGCTGAAGACCGCCATCCGGAAGTTCCACGAGGCTGCCGAGGCTGGCGACACCGAGCTGGCCGCCACCCTCATGCGGGATGCCACCCGCAAGCTGGACAAGGCTGCCAGCAAGGGCGTCATCCACGCCAACCAGGCGGCCAACCGGAAGTCGGCGATCGCGAAGCGCGTCGCCTCGTTCTCGGCCTGACGAGCGCCGTAGACCTGACCGGAAGTCCCGGGGCAACCCGCCCCGGGACTTCCGGCTGTCTGCGTTTCCGGCAGCGTCTGGTGAGCGCCCGCCGCCGACGAGGCCGGGGACGGTTTGCGGGTCGGTCAGTGGGACGGGTCGGGGCGGGCTGGATCGGGCCAGCGCTCCCCCGCACCGGGGCGGAGCAGCGGGTCGCCGGTGCGGGCCGCCCAGGGCGACGGATCGCCGGTGCGGTCCGCGCCGGGCAGCGCCCGGGCCGTCGACGGCACGCGGGCCCGCCCGACCACCGGCTCGATCTGCCGACGGAAGCGGTTCCGTTCCTGCTCCGGCACCTGCGCCGCGGTGCGCATCACCACCTCGGCGACCATGTCGTTGAGCTTCACCATCGCCGCCACCGCCGCCGGTAACACCAGCACCGCCCACCAGGTGACCAGCTCGGCGAGGGCGAGCAGCACGGCGAGCGCCATCGTCCCCTCGAAGAAGAGGAAGCAGAGCACCCCGCCCGGGTTGACGAAGCGCAGCCCGAGGACGCGGGCGTAGAGCGGGCGGTACCGCTCCTCGTCACTCGGAATCGTCGTCCACGACCGGGCGGGTCGGGTCACCGGGCGCCACCCTGCCGGGCCGCGGCGACCGAGAAGACCGCCCGCTCCAGCGCGTACGCCCGGTCGTCGGAGCCGCCCTTGACGGCCGCGTTGCACTCCGCAGCCGCCCGCATCGCCGCCACCAGGCCCTCCGGTGTCCAGCCCCGGCCCTGGCGCTGGGCCCGCTCGATCTTCCACGCCGGCATGCCCAGGCTGCTGGCCAGATGGTACGGGCTGCCCCGCCCGGCGGAGGCGACCCGGGCCACCGTGCGGACGCCGTCGGCGAGCGCGTCGGCGATCGGCACCGGGTCGACGCCGACGTGCAGCGCCCAGCGCAACGCCTCCAGGGCGGCCGGGACGTCGCCGACCATCGTGGCGTCGGCGACGGTGAAGCCGGTCACCTCCACCCGGCCCCGGTAGTAGCGGGCCACCGTGTCCGCCCCGATCCGCCCGTCGGTGTCGGCGACGAGCTGCGCGCAGGCGGCCGCCAGCTCCCGCAGGTCGGTGCCGACGGCAGCAATCAGCGTCTCGGCCGCGTCCTCGGTGCACTTCCCCCCGCTGCGGCGGATCTCGTCCCGCACGAAGGCCACCCGCTCCCGGTGCCCCTTGAGCTTCGCCGCGGGCACCACGGTCGCGCCCGCCGCGCGCAGCCCGTCGGCGAACGCCTTCCCCTTCGCGCCACCGAGGTGCAGCACCACGAGCTGCACGTCCGGATCCGGGTTCTTGGCGTACGCCAGCAGCGCGGTGACCAGGTCCTTCCGGGCGTCCTGGCCGGAGCGGAGCACGAGCAGGCGGCGGCCGCCGAAGAGCGAGGGGCTGAGCATCTCCGCGATCTCGCCCACGGTCAGGGAGCCGGCCTGGTACTCGCGGACGTCCACGTCCGGGTCGACGCTGCGGGACCTGGCGACGGCTTCGGCGACCGCTCGCGTGGCGAGCAACTCCTCGTCGCCGAGAACGAGCAGAATGGAGGGCAGGCTGGCGGGGGTCACGTCGCCCATATTCGCACGGCCCCCGACCGGATCGTGCCTGCTCATCGGCGACTGTGATGGCACAGCCCGCAGAGAGCGCGAATCCAGGCATTTGAGTCAATTCACCCGCTATCCCAACAAGCTGCTTTGATCCGCAGACGTCAGCGCGGCTTTCGGCGGCCCGGCCCGACGTCCCGGCCACCACGGCGAGGCCGGGGCCGTCCCGCACCGCGGCGGCGTCCCCGTCCGTGTCGGTCCGCAGCACCCCGGGCGCCAGCCCGGGTCAGCCGGGCCAGCAGGCCGGGGTTGGCGGCCCCGGCGTCGAGGTCGAGGGCGACGACCGCTTCCAGGCCGCCGTCCACGGCTACGGCTTCTCGACGGACCCGCAGTTCCAGGCGGACGAGTTCAGGGCGGCGTGCGCCGCGTAGGAGGGCGGCGAGACGCAGAGGCCCGGTCACCTCTCGGTGACCGGGGCCTTGTCGTGCCGGGACGCGGGCGCGGCACCCGGGCCCGCCAGAATGGCACCTGCCGCGTAGGACGTTCACAGGAGGGCGCGATGGCGAAGAACGAGCTGATCGTAGGAGAGCCGCGCCTGGGCTGGTTCGTCGACGACCCGGATACTCGGCGCGTCCCGGTGATGCTGCGCGACACGGGGACGGTCGTCGAGCTCACCGTCGCGTTCAAGGGGTTCGGCGGCGACGGCGAGCACTCGCGGTGGTGGTCGAGCGACGACGTGATGTACATGGACGATCCCGACCGCACGAAGCACCGCTACGCGCCTCCGCGGGCGCTCGTCGTCGAGGACGTGCTGGGCAGGGTCGTCCTGGTCGGCTGCCGCGCCGCCGGCTCCGGATGGAACGCGGCCGTCGGCCAGGGCAGGATCGTCGCGACCTACGCCGTCCTCGGAGGCAGGAGCCCCGACTACGAGAAGATCCACGGCTTCCGCACCGAGGTCCCGGCGCTGGCCGCCTGGACCCGCCTGAGCGGCATCGAGGTCGAGGCCGGGACGGACGATCGGACTGGGTGGAAGTCCGTCGAGATGAAGCTCTCGAACGTGGAGCCCGTCGCGCTCGCCGCGGCGATGAACCTCACGCTGGCGTCGCACTGGCAGACGACCCGCGGCGACGGGCACGGCGAGTTCCACGTGCACGAGACCATCGAGCTCGAGACGACCGTCGACGAGGCGCGGAGCTGGGACGACCACATCGCCGTCCACGGCGCGGTCGTGGAGCTGGCGTCGGTCGCAGCGTGGCATCGGTTCGGCTTCGCGGCCGTGAAGGCGGCGGGGGCCGAGGACCGCATCCGCAGCGCCACCGGCGAGGACCTCGGCCCGCGCTGGCTGGAGGTCTCGACCCACCAGCTGCAGCGGCACGAGCCCTGGTCGAGCGAGCCGGCGTTCCTGTTCCCCTACGGCGAGGTGGGCCCGAGCGGGGTGGAGCGGTGGCTGACCCTTCGGACGGACTACGCCGAGGCCCTCGAGCCGCTGCTCTCGATCCTGCGGACCGACCGGCCGTGGAGCAACGCCAGCGTCGTGCAGAGCGGGATCGCGCTGGAGAAGCTCGCCTACCTGATCGACATCAACAAGAACGGCAAGGCCAACCACAACTCGTACGGCCGGATCCACTACAAGAAGGGCCTGCACATCATCCTCGACGACATGGCGGTCAAGCCGTTCGACGATGCCGAGGGCTGGATCACCCGGGCCGACGCCGCGTACATGGCCCTCAAGCACCACGACCGCCCGATGCCGGACACGCTCGAACTGATGAACACGCTCCGGGAGAACATCCTGGTCCTGCGCTTCTGGATCGGTCTCCAGCTCGGCGTGACCCCCGAATCGCTCGTGGACGGGCTCGCGCGGGACGACCTGGCTCGCGAATTCGTGCTCCTCGAGTGACGCGACGACCGGGCTCCGGGTGTCCTGGAACCGGTGTCCGGACAGGACACGTAACGGCGGACACCTGGACAGCGTGCCCGGACACCTACCGTCCGGGCGCGATCTAGGATTACCGACGATTCCTAATCAAGTTGGTCAGCCTGTGGACAGGGTTCTCCCCTGTGGACGAGCGCCTGATCAGGCCCGAACCGTGCTATCAGGCGGGGCGTAGGGCGACAGTTCGCGGGCGAACCGGCGTACCGCGTCGGTGACCGCCGACGGGGCGTCGAAGTTGGCGAGGTGTCCGGCGCCCGGGACCAACTCGATCCGGGTGCCGGGGCGGGCCCGGGCGAACTCCTGCTCCCCGGAGCGGAAGAGCCGGTCCCGTTCCCCGTTGAGGATGAGCACCGGGGCGCGCACGGCAGCCACACTGGTCGCGTCGAACCGGCCCATGACGTCCCGCCAGGCGATCGGCAGGGTGTGGAAGGCGTAGCCGTCGGCGATGGTGGCCCCGACGACCTCCGGTGGGTACAGGCGGCGCAGCAGCCGGTCGTTCCACGCGGTGAGCCGGACCGCCGGCAGCCGCGCGACCAGCGCCGCCACCAGCCGGTACGGCACGGTCAGCGGCCACGTGGTGGCCACGCTGGCGCCCATCAGCACCAGCCCGGCCAGCAGGTCCGGGTGCCGTCGGGCGACGTGCAGCGAGACGTACCCGCCGAGCGAGTGCCCTACCACCAGAGCGAGACCGGCGTCGAGGTCCTGGATCGCCTCGGCCACCACGTCGGCGGCCCGGTCCAGGTTCCACGCCTCGGCCGACCGGCGGCCGTGCCCGGGCAGGTCGACTGCGGCCACCGGGAACTCGGCGGCGAGAGCGGCCAGTTGCGGCTGCCACTGGCCGCGCGCGAAACGGGTGCCGTGCACGAAGACGATCGGTGGTCGGTCCACGGTTCTCACCGTGCCTCGGGGTCGATGCCGAGGGCCGCTCGGCCGCCGTCCACCGGCACGGTCGCCCCGTTGACGAAGCCGGCCCGCTCCGACAGCAGGAACGCCACCACGTCGGCCACCTCCCCGGTACGCCCGATCCGGCCGAGCGGGTGCAGCCGGGCCAGCTCTGCGGTGATCCACTCCGCCTCGGCCGGTTCCCGTCCGGCCAGGAAGGCGGCGTGCCGCTCGGTGTGGATCGAGCCGAGCGCGACGGCGTTGGTCCGGACGCCCCGGATTCCGTACTCGACGGCGAGCGAGCGGGTGAGCCCCTCGACGGCGGCCTTCGCCGTGGCGTACGGCAGGGCGCCCGGCACCGCCCGACCGGCCTGGTGCGAGGAGACGTTGACGATCGCGCCGCCGGTGCCGGCGGCGAGGAACCGGCGTACCGCGGTGGCGGCGCCGACCACGGCGGGGCGCAGGTTCCGGGCGATCAGGTCGAACACCTCGGCCACGGGCGCGGTGTGCAGGGCGGCGTCCCGGAACACGGCGGCGTTGTTGACCCAGCCGGCCAGCGGGGCGGCCGACTCGGCCAGGTCGGCGGCCCGCCCAGCGACGTTCTCGTCGGCGGCGTCGCCGAGCACGGAGCGCAGCCGGTCGGCGGCGGGATGGTCGGCCAGCCAGCGCAGCGCCTCGCCGTCCCGTTCGACGACCACCACGGTGCCGCCCTCGGCGGCGAGGCGTTCCACGATGGCCCGCCCGACGCCCCGGCCCCCGCCGGTCACCACGTACGACACGAGCGTCATTCTGCCGGGCAGGCGTGGCCGCCGCTGTCGTGAAGGCCACTGCACATCGGCGATGTGGCGGTGTCCGGGCGCACCGGATACCGCCAGATCGCCGAAGTGGCGGCAAGAGAGGTCACGCCGGGCGGCGGTGGACCACCACGCAGGCCAGGCCCGGCCCGGCGTGCGCCGCCACGACCGCCCCGGCCTCGGTGACGTACGTGTCGTGCAGGCGGTCGCCGAGGCGCTCGGTCAGCGCCGCGACCAGTTGCTCGGCGCGCTGCGGGGCGGCGAGGTGGTGCACGGCCAGGTCCACCTCGGCGTCGCCGGCCGCCTCGACGGCCAGGTCGACCAGGCGGGCCAGGCCGCGGCTGGCGGTGCGGACCTTGTCCCGGACGACGATCGTGCCGTCCGGCATGTGCATGATCGGCTTCACCGACAGCGCGGTGCCGAGGAGCGCCTCGGCGGCGTTGATCCGGCCGCCCCGGCGCAGGAACTCCAGGGTGTCCACGTAGAAGAAGATGGTGGTCCGGGCGATGGCGTCGACGGCCGCCTGGCGTACGCCGGAAAGGTCCGCGCCCCCGGCGGCGGCCGCGGCGGCGGCGAGCGCCGGGAAGCCCAGTCCCATCCCGGTTGAGCGGCTGTCCACCACGGCGACCCGGTCGCCGAACTCGGCGGCGGCCAGCCGGGCGGCCGCCACCGTGCCGGAGAGTTCGGCCGACAGGTGCACCGAGAGCACGCCGTCGGCGCCGGCGGCGAACAGCTCCCGGTAGACCTGCGCGAACTGCTCCGGAGCGGGCCGGGAGGTGCTGGCCGTGACCCGCCGCCCGCTCAGCGCCCGGGTGGCGTCGTCCGGGAACGTCTCGACCCCTTCCCGCCCTTCGGCGCCGTTGAGCACGACGGTCAGCGGGACCACGGTGAGCCGGTGCGCGCGGACCAGGTCGGGCGGGAGGTAGGCGGTGGAGTCGGTGACGACCGCGACGGGCATGACCGGCACGCTAGCCGATGCCGGCCCGGCGCGCCCGCGCCGGATGACTCAGACCGCGTCGGTCAGCGCCGGCTGCGTGATGAGCCCGACGTTGTGCGCGCGCAGGTGCCAGCCCCGGACGTCGTCGTGGCGCAGCTCGGTCCAGTGGCAGTTGGCCAGCGAACCGACGGCGCGCAGGACGGCATGGTCCCAGCCGAGCAGGTGGCCGACGCCCTGCCGGGCGCCGCCGCCGTGCGTGGTCACCACGACCGTGCCGCCGACGGCCAGGTCGGCCGCGTCCTGCATGGCGGCGCCGAGGCGCTTGCCCAGGTCGTCGAGGTGCTCGATGCCGGCGCCGGGGTCGGGGTCGCCGGCGCGCCAGCGCGCGTACTCGTCGGGGAAGCGCGCGGCGACCTCGGCGAGGGCGAGGCCCTGCCACTGGCCGAAGTGGCGCTCGCGGAGCCGGGCGTCGGCGCGTACCGGCAGCCCGGTCAGCGCGGCGAGGGCGGCGGCCGTGTCGGCGGCCCGGCGCAGGTCGCTGGAGACGATGGCGTCGGGACGCAGCGCGGCCAGCACGGGCGCGGCGGCGCGGGCCTGCTCACGACCGAGGTCGTTGAGCGGGACGTCGGTCTGCCCCTGGACCCGGCCGGCGGCGTTCCAGTCGGTGTTGCCGTGCCGCCAGATGATCAGGCGGGTCATTCCGCGCTGGCGGTGCCGGCGGTGGAGTCGGCCAGGTCCCGGTCCACGAACGGGATCTGCGGGCAGTCCTTCCAGAGCCGGTCGAGGGCGTAGAACTCGCGCTCCTCGGTGTGCTGGACGTGCACCACGATGTCGACGTAGTCGAGCAGCACCCAGCGGCCACCCCGCTCGCCCTCGCGCCGGACCGGCTTGGCCTTCTCCGGCAGCTCCAGCAGGCGCTCCTCGATGGCGTCGACGATGGCGAGCACCTGGCGCTCGTTCGGAGCGGCGGCCAGCAGGAACGCGTCGGTGATGGCGAGCTGGTCGCCCACATCGATGATGACGATGTCCTGCGCCTTCTTGTCGGCCGCGGCCTGGGCGGCGGCCATCGCCAGCTCGTGAGCGCGTTCGGAAACTGTCACCGTTCTCCTTCGATCAACCGTGCGACCCTCCAAGCCTCTCACACCAGGTCGCGCGACGACTTGTCAGTTCTGGCCGATTACCCGGACAAACGCTCGCATTCGGGGGGAATCACCGCTGATAAAGGCGCCGCTTGGCGATGTACTGCACCACACCGTCCGGCACCAGGTACCAGACCGGCTCACCCCGGGCCACCCGGGCGCGGCAGTCGGTCGAGGAGATGGCCATCGCCGGGACCTGCACCAGGCTGACCGTGTCGGCCGGGAGGTGCTTGTCGGAGAGTTCGAACCCGGGGCGGGTCACCCCGATGAAGTGGGCCAGCTCGAACATCCGGTCCACTTCCTTCCAGGACAGGATGCGCTCCAGCGCGTCCGCGCCGGTGATGAAGAAGAGCTGGACTTTCGGGCCGTACTCGGCGTGCAGGTCGCGCAGGGTGTCGACGGTGTACGTCGGGCCGCCGCGGTCGATGTCGACCCGGCTCACCTGGAACCGGGGGTTGGAGGCGGTGGCGATCACGGTCATGAGGTAGCGGTCCTCGGCGGAGCTGACCACCTCGTCGGCTTTCTGCCAGGGCTGGCCGGTGGGGACGAAGACGACCTCGTCCAGGCCGAACCGGTCCGCCACCTCGCTGGCCGCCACCAGGTGACCGTGGTGGATCGGGTCGAAGGTGCCGCCCATGATCCCGATCCGCCGGATGTCTTCCTCCACCACGCGATCGTAGGCCGGTGCCGGGCGCCGGCAGCCTCGGCCCTTGCCGGCACCGGCGCCCCGGCAGAGTTCCGTACGGTCTTCCCCGATCGTCCGGTCGGCCATATACTCGTCTACGAGTAATCGTCAGCGAGCATTCGTGGAGGACGACATGTCGGGACGGCGGAAGGTCGGCAACCTGCTGGCCCTGGCCGTGCTGTCCGCCCTCGTCCAGCGGCCGATGCACCCGTACGAGATCGCCACCACGCTCCGCGGCTGGGGCAAGGACCAGGACATGAGCATCAAGTGGGGGTCCTTCTACACCGTCGTCCGCAACATGGAACGGCACGGCCTGATCGCGGCGGTGGAGAGCGTCCGCGCCGGGCGACGCCCCGAACGCACCGTTTACCGCATCACCGACTCCGGTCGGACGGAGCTGGTCGACTGGACCCGCGAGCTGGTCTCGACCCCGGTCGCCGAGCAGTCCCGGTTCCGGGCCGGCCTGTCGGTGCTCGCCGTGCTGCACCCCGACGAGGCGACGGCCCTCCTGCGCCGGCGGCTTGAGCTGCTGGAGGAGGAGCTCGGAGCCGAACGCGCCACGCTCGCGGAGCACCTGCGCACCCTGCCGCGGCTGTTCCTGGTCGAGTCGGAGTACGACGTGGCCCTCCGCGAGGCGGAGGTGGCCTGGATCCGCGCCCTGCTGGCCGAGCTCACCTCGGGCAGCTACCCGGGCCTGGACGAATGGCGGGCCTTCCACGAAACCGGCGTGCTCCCGGCAGAGCCGGGCGCGCCCGGGGAGAGGAGCGACTCCGCACCGTGATGGGCGGCCCCGGCACGGTGCGCCAACACCAGGCCGGGGCCCTCAGGGCCGGTGTCATGAGGCTCGCCCGAGCGACATGACACAGGCCCTACCTCGAACCGACACCCGGAGGCGTCCGGCCCGAAGCGGCAACCACGAGGATAGCCGGACTCCCCTCCAGGTCGGTTCGTCCGCACGACAACCGACGATCCCTGGGAGGAACCGTGAGCAGAGTGAAGACAGCGATCGTGATCGGCGGCGGCGTCGCCGGACCGGTCACCGCGTTGGCGCTGCACCGGGCGGGCATCACCGCCACCGTGTACGAGGCGTACCTGAGCATCACCGACGGCATCGGCGGCACGCTCGCGCTCGCGCCCAACGGCGTCGCGGCGCTGCGCACCGTCGACGCGGACCGGGCGGTCACCGCGATCGCCACCCCCATCACCCGGACGGTGATGGCGGTGGGCCGCAAGCGCATCGACCTGCCCGGCCTGGCGGGCCTGCCGCCGTTGCGGGTGGTGCACCGCAACGAACTGCACCGCGTGCTGCACGACCGCGCCCGCGCCGAGGGGGTGGTGGTCGAGCACGGCAAGCGCCTGGTCGGCGTGCGAGAGACGGGCGACGGGATCACCGCCGAATTCGCCGACGGCAGCCGGGCCACCGCGGACGTCCTCATCGGCGCCGACGGCATCCGGTCGACGGTGCGCACCCTGATCGACCCGGACGCCGCCGGACCCAAGTTCACCGGGCTGCTCGGCTTCGAGGCGGTGGCCCGGCACGAGGTCGAGGCGGAACCGGGCACCATGACCTTCGCCTTCGGCCGGGGTGGCTACTACCTCTACTGGCCGGAGCCGGGCGGCGGCACCCGGTGGGGCGTCAACCTGCCCCAGGAGCGGCCGATGAGCCTCACCGAGGCGCAGGCGGTGCCGGCGGCCGACTGGCTGCGGACGCTGCGGGCCGCGTACGCCGACGACGACCCGGGTGCCGACCTCATGCGCACCAGCCGCGAGGACGAGCTGCAGGTGGTCGGCTCGCTGCACATCATGCCGCCGGTCCGGCACTGGCACCGCGGGCGGATGGTGCTGGTCGGCGACGCGGCGCACGCGCCGTCGAACAGCTCCGGCCAGGGCGCCTCGCTGGCCATCGAGAGCGCCGTGCAGCTCGCTCGCTGCCTGCGCGACCTGCCCGACCTCCCGTCCGCGTTCGCCGCCTACGAGCACCTGCGGCGCGATCGGGTGGAAGGGATCGCCGCGCGAGCGGCGAAGGTCAATCGCACGAAGGCCCCCGGCCCGGTGGCCCGGGCGCTGATGCCGGTGCTGATGCCGCTGCTGATCCGGATCGCGATGAACCCGGAGAAGACACTCGGCCCCGAGCAGCGGTACGTCATCGACTGGGACGCCCCCGTGACGCCGGCTCCGGCCGCACGCTGAACCCGCACCGTGGGTGGTGCACGCCGGGTGCGCCACCCACACTCAGCCGACCCGATGTGGGGCCGGGCGGGACGGGTCAGGCCGTGCCGGCGGCCACCGCGGTGCGGGCCACCAGCGCGCGGCGCAGGTCGTCGTCGAGGTCGACGACCCGCCGGCGCAGGCCCGGCGTGAGGTCGTCGCGGGCCAGCAGCGCCGCGGCCAGGTCCCGGGTGGACTGCGCCACGGCGTAGCGGGGGAAGGCCAGGGTGGCGACCCGGTCGGCCGTCCAGGGGGTACGCAGCCGCGCCGCAGCCGGCATCTCGGCGAAGTACCGCTCGACGTACCCGGCGGTCAGCTCGGCCTGCTCCGGCTGCCAGAAGCCCTCGGCGGTCGCCTCGACAAGGCGGTTGGAGAGCTCGGTATTGCTGGTGATGATCTCCCAGGCGGCCCGCTTGGCGTCGGCGTCGGGCAGCGCGGCCCGGCAGCTCGCGGCCCGCTCGGCGCCGGTGGCGCTGCGGTCGGCGGCCGCCTCGGCGGCGATCTCCGGCTCGCCGGCCGCACCGAGCACCACCAGCCGGCGCAGCAGCGCCCAGCGCAGGTCCGCGTCCACGGCCAGCCCCTCCGGTACGCCGTCGCCGGCCAGCCAGCGGGCGAGCAACCCGGCGTCGGCGGTGGCGCCGATCAGGCCGCGGGCCGCGGCGAGCTGCAGCGACTCCCCGGCCGGAGCGCCGGCCAGCAACGCGGCGCACGCCTCGCCGATCCGGAGCAGGGCCGCGTCCCGGGCCAGCGGCTCCAGGTAGCGGTCGACCAGGTTGCGGCTGAGCGTGAGCACGTCCTCGGCGATGATCACCTCGGTCTCGGCTGGCAGCGCCGCCGCGATGAGCGAGACCACCGAGGCCACCGGACGCTCACCGTCGGTGGCGGCGTCCAGGGCCTCGCCCCAGAGCAGCGCCCGGGCCAGCGGGTCGTCCAGCCCGGGGAGCAGCATCGGCACCGCGTCCGCGGAGGCGGGGTCGAGCCGGATCTTGGCGAAGGTGAGGTCGCCGGCGTTGGGCAGCAGCAGCCCGGTGGCCGGCTGCCCGATCAGCTCGCTCAGCCCGGTGCGGCCCTGGTCGGCCTCCGGGTCCAGGTCCACCTCGAAGCGGTGCACCGGGGCGTCCGGGGCGTACCGGGCCACGCCGATGCGGTGCGGGCGCAGCACCGGGTACGCCTCCGGCGCGGTCTGCACCACCGCCGCGTCGGTCCACCGCCCGGCGGCGTCCACCGCGGTCACCATCCGCAGCGTGTTCACCTGCGGGCGGCGCAGCCAGCGCGCGGCCCAGTCGGCCAGGTCCCGCCCGCTGGCGGTGCTGAGGCTCTCCAGCAGGTCGGTAAGGGTCGCGTTGCCGAACCGGTGCTTGGCGAAGTGCGCGTTCAGGCCGGCGAGGAAGGCGTCGTCGCCGACCCAGGCGACCAGCTGGCGCAGCACGCTGGCGCCCTTGGCGTACGAGATGCCGTCGAAGTTGAGCAGGGCCTGGGCGGCGTCGGTCACCTCGTCGGGGGCCACCGGGTGGGTGGAGGGGCGCTGGTCGGCCGCGTAGCCCCACGCCTTGCGGCGCATCGCGAAGGTGGTCCACGCCTGGTCGAACCGGGTGGCCTCGGCGGTGACCCGGGTGCCCAGGTATTCGGCGAAGGACTCGTTCAGCCAGAGGTCGTCCCACCAGCGCATGGTGACCAGGTCGCCGAACCACATGTGCGCCATCTCGTGTGCGATGGTGGTGGCCCGCAGCTCCCGCTGGCTGTCGGTGACCGCGGAGCGGAAGACGTAGTCGTCCCGGAGGGTGACCAGACCCGGGTTCTCCATCGCGCCGGCGTTGAACTCGGGCATGAACGCCTGGTCGTACTTGCCGAACGGGTAGCGCTCGGCGAAGAGCTGGTGGAACCGGTCGAAGCACTGCCGGGTGACGGTGAAGATCTCGTCGGCGTCGGCGTCCAGGTGGGCGGCCAGCGACCGCCGGCAGTAGAGGCCGAGCGGGATGCCGTCGTGCTCGTCGTGCCGGACGTGCCAGGGGCCGGCGATCAGCGTGAAGAAGTAGGTGGCCAGGGGCTCGGTGGGGGCGAACTCCCAGCGCCCGGGTGCCGGCCGGTCGGCGAGCTGCCCGTTGGCGGCCACGGTCCACTCCGGCGGGGCGGTGACCGAGAGCGTCACCGGCGCCTTCAGGTCGGGCTGGTCGAACGCGGCGAAGATCCGCTGCACGTCGTCGAGGAAGGACATCGCGTAGAGGTAGGTCTCGCCATCGGCCGGGTCGACGAACCGGTGCATGCCCTCGCCGGTGTTCGAGTACGCCATCTCGGCGCTGACCGTCAGCGTGTTGTCCGCGGCCAGCCCGGTCAACGGCAGCCGGTTGTCGTCGAGGAGGGCCGGGTCGAGATCCCGGTCGTTGAGGCGTACGCCGAGGAGTGTCACGGGTTTGACCTCGGCGAAGGTCTCGGCCCCGGGGGTCGCCCGGAAGCGGATCGTGACGGTCGAGCGGAACCGCTCGCCGGCACCGGTCAGGTCGAGGTCCACCTGGTAGGACTCGACGGTAATCAACGCGGCACGCGCGGTCGCCTCTACACGGGTCAGGCTCGGCATCCGCTTATCCTGCCCGATGGGGATCCGAACGGAGTCCCCGGTGACGCGTGGCGATGGAGGAACACAATGGGTCAGCACCCCAAGGGCGACTTCGACCTCTCCCGGGCGGTCTGGCAGCGGGCCGAGGGGGACAGCTCCGACGGCGCGGTCGAGGTGGCCTTCGTCGACGAACTGATCGGGATGCGCAACTCCGCCGAGCCGGACGGGCCGGTGCTGGTCTTCACCCAGGCCGAGTGGGACGCCTTCGTCGCGGGTGCCCAGGACGGCGAGTTCGACCTGGACTGAGCGGCGGTCAGTCACCGTCGCCCCAGCCCAGGCCGCCGGGGCCGGGCGCGTGGTGGAAGCCGGGGTGACCGGCCACGTCCGCGCAGCGCTCGCCGTCGGGCCCGAGCGCCCCACAGAACAGCCGCTCGGCGCGGTGCCAGGCGTCAGCCGGGGAGAGCGCCGCCGCGCCGAGCGCCAGCTCCGGGCGGAGCAGTCCCAGCGCCTCGGCGTACGCGACGGCCAACTCCCGGGCGAGGGCCGGATCGGCCGCCTCGAAGCCGAGATGCACGGTGAAGAACCGGGGCGGCCGGGCCCCGGACCGTCGGGGCGGCGCGATCAGCGGCTCCGCGCGGTCGCCGCGGCGCGCGCTCAGCCCGGTCACCGCCCGCCGCTGCCGCCAGTGCATCGCCCTGTTGTCCCGCATACGCCCTCCCCGTCGCCGGTGCCCGCCGCCGGTCGTGCCCGACGGATCCACGACCGGCCCGCTGCCGGTCCCGCACTGAGCGAACCAGCTTTTCCGCTCCCTGGGAGGGGCCAGCCCGGCTGCTCCTCGCTGGCCCCTCCCCCGGCCGGCCGCAGGTGCTTCGGCAGAACGCCCGAACGGGCGGATTCACCGCCCCGACCCCGGGTAGAAGGCACCGTCGCCGAGCGCCGCAGGAGCAGCAGATGACCATCCCCACCGACCGCAGCCCGGACAGCACCCTGGCCTTCCTCCGCGAGGGCTACCGGTTCGTCGGGGACCGCTGCGACCGGTACGGCACGGACATCTTCGGGACCCGGCTGCTGCTCGAGCCGACCGTCTGCCTGCGGGGCCGCCCGGCCGCGGAGCTCTTCTACGACAACGACCGGTTCGTCCGCCGGGGGGCCATGCCGCTGCGGGGGCAGCTCACTCTCACCGGGGTCGGCGCCGTCCAGGGGCTCGACGGTGCGGCGCACCGGGCGCGCAAGGCGATGCTCATGTCGATCATGACGGCCGCCGCGATCCGCCACCTCGGGCAGCTCTTCGACGACGAGTGGCGGGCCCGGATCCCGGGCTGGTCGGGAGCCGGCCCGGTGATGCTCTTCGACGAGGTCGACCGGCTCCTGACCCGGGCGGTCTGTGCCTGGTCGGGGGTGCCGCTGACCGGCTCCGACGAGGCGCGCCGCACCGCCGACCTGCACGCCATGATCGACGCCCCAGTCGCGGTGGGGCCCCCGCACTGGCGGGGGCTGCTCGCCCGGCGCCGCGCCGAGCTGTGGACCGGCGACCTGATCGAGCGGGCCCGCACGGGGGCCCTGCCCGCGCCGGAGGGCAGCGCCCTGCGGGTGGTCGCCCAGCACCAGGACGAGCAGGGGCGCCCGCTGCCCCGCCGGATCGCCGCGGTGGAGTTGCTCAACATCCTCCGCCCCGCCGTCGCGGTCGGGCGCTTCGTGATGTTCGCCGCGCTGGCCCTGCACGACCATCCGCAGTGGCGCGAACGGGGTCCGCGGCGACGACGCGGCCACCGAGAACTTCGTGCACAGGGCACAGGAGGTACGCCGCTACTACCGTTACCTGTCAGTGCGCTCTAGCGACTGATCGGCATGTCCCGCCTTGCGGTGGGACGGTCCCGGTCTTATCCGCTTGAGCGGTGCCGGGTTGACGTTTCACGGCCACCGGCCCGCCGGGGCGGGTCTTATGGTCGGCTCCACGTCCTGCCACCGGGCCACTCCCGGCGGTGGTTGCCTCACGCGCGAGCGCGGCGAGGTTACGGGCGGCGTTCACATCGCGGTCGAGGGTCAAGCCGCAAGAGTCGCAGATGTAGGTTCGGACACGCAGCGGCAGTTTGGCTTTCACCGCGCCGCAGTCCGAACAGGTTTTGCTGGAGGGATACCAGCGGTTGGCCACGATCCGCCGGCCGCCGTTCCATTCAGCCTTGTACGCCACCTGTCGGCGGATCTCACCGAAGCCGGCGTCGGCGACCTGCCGGGCTAGCCGCCGGTTGCGCAGCATGCCGGCCACGTTGAGGTCTTCGACCACGATCGTGCCGTACTCGCGAGCGAGGCGGGTGGTGAGCTTGTGCAGGCCGTCACGGCGCAGGTTCGCCACCCGCGCATGCGCCCGGGCCACCTGCCGCCGCGCCCGTTCCCACCGCCTGGATGGCTGCTGACCGGTACGCCGGTCCGGCCCGACGCGCCGGGACATCTGCCGGGCCAGACGCCGCATCCGCTGGGCCGCCTCGTCCAGGTGCCGGGGGTTGGGCACCATCTCGCCGGTGGACAGCACCGCCAGGTGGGTGATCCCCACATCGACGCCGACCACCGCCCGCGGGCGCGTCGGGGTGCGCTCGGCCCGCTCGACCTCGACGCAGAACGCGACATGCCACCTGCCGCCGTCACGGCGCACCGTCGCGGACAGGATCCGGGCCGTGCCCGCCTCCAAGCGGCGGGCGAGTTTACGGGCGGACTCGTGCAGCTTGAGCCGGCCCAACCGGGGCAGCACAACATGCCGGCGGTCCGGCTCCACCCGGATCGCACCCGTGGTGAACCGCACGGACGGTGTCGACCGGCGGCGGGACTTGAACCGCGGAAACCCCACCCGCGGCCCGGCGCGTTTCCCGGCCCGGGAGTCGGACCAGTTCTTCAAGCCGCGCGCCAGGTTGTCCAAGCCGGTGTTGAACGCCTCCTTGGAACACTCAGCCCACCACGGCGCCACATCCGCCTTCGCCTGGTTCCACGCCTTGCGCAACGCGGCGAGATTCCACCCGACGGCCGCAGTCAGCAGTTCCTCGGGCGTGCCGTAGGAACGTTCCGCGGCACGCTGATCCATGACCGCCTTCACCCTGGCCAGGCCCCAGTTGTACGCCACCCTGGCCGCGCCCGCATGCGCCAGCACCGCCCGCTCCTGCAACGGCGTCAGATCCAAAGCAAACCGGTACGCCTGTAACGCCTTCACAACGGCGGGTCCTCTGTGGTGGCGGCCTCGACCGCCCGGCGCACCCGATCCGCCCCAGCCCGACCGCCGTACAGACGCACGCACAACAAGGTCAAGATCTCCGTGACGTCCCGGACCAGGTCGTCGTCAACCTCCGCCGGGTCGACCACCAACAACTTGCGCCCCTGCGCGGCCAGCGCCGCCTCCACGTACTCGGCACCGAAACGGGCGAACCTGTCACGGTGTTCCACCACGATCGTCGTAACCGCCGGGTCACGCAGCAGCGCGAGGAACTTCTCGCGGCCCCCGTCCAGCGCGGACCCGACCTCAGTCACCACCTGCGACACCGGCAGGTCCCGCCCGGTCGCCCACGTGACGACCCGAGCGACCTGCCGGTCAAGGTCAGCGCGCTGGTCGGCGGACGAGACCCGGGCGTACACCACCACCCGCTCGACGCCAGCCGAGGCAGCAGGCAGCGGCTCACCCACCATGATGAGTCGACCCAGCCGGTACGTAGGAACAGGCAGCGTCCCAGCCGCGTACTGCCGCCGCGCGGTGACATACGCGATGCCCTGAGACGCCGCCCACTCCTTCAAATTCACCCGATCACCATAGCACGCTCAAGGACGCCAGAGACCACCCAATCGAGAGCAGTTGTTAACCCCTTCTTCCCCCTGGTGGCCGCGCGGGTGCGGCGCTCCTTCGAGTGGCAGGGACACTGGTTCCCCCAGGGTCGCCGGGTGCTGCTCGACCTGTACGCCACCAACCACCACCCGCAGCTGTGGCCGGAGCCGGAACAGTTCCGGCCGGAGCGGTTCATCGGCTGGCGGGGCGACTCGTTCAGCCTCATCCCGCAGGGCGGTGGTGACCATTTCACCGGCCACCGCTGCCCCGGCGAGTGGCTCACCATCGAGCTGATGAAGCAGGCGGTCAGCAACCTGACCTGCGCGATGAGCTACCGGGTCCCGCCGCAGGACCTGGCGCTCGACCTGGCCCGGATGCCCACCCAGTTGCCCTCCGGGTTCGTCATCGACGGCGTCCGCCGGGCGGAGTGAACCTCCGGCCGCGCGCGGGAGCCGGCCGCCGTGGCCCGGGTCGCCGTCGACCGAGAGCGGTCAGTCCAAGCGCGGCCGGCAGCACCGAGCTGAGCAGCGCGACGAGTGCCGCGGCCGCCACCATCCCGGCGACCGGCTGCCCGGGCAGCACGACCGCTGCCGGGCCGACCAGTTGCAGTAGTGCCACCCACAGGCCGCCGAGGGTGAGTCCGGTGACGCCGCCGGCGAGCGTCACGCCCAACGCCACCACGAGGAGGGCCTCGGTGGCGACGATCCTGAGGATCTGGCGCGCCGTCGCGCCCGCCAGCCGCAGCAGGGTCAGGTCGCGGGCGCGGTCCCGGGCCGCCATGAGCATGGTGCCGGTGATGGCCAGAATCGCGTAGAGCAGCGCGATTCCGAGCACCACCCGCAGCCCGATCGCGCTGGCCCGGTTGCGGTGCGCGGCGGTCGCGTTCGACCATTGGTCCGGTGTGGTCAGGGTCGCTCCCAGCCCGGCGATCGCCGCTCGCAGGGCCCGCTCCGTCGCCGCCCGGTCGACGTCCGTCGGCAGCTGCACCTGTATGCGCTCGGCGAGCGCGGCGCCGGCGTAGCGGCCGGTCAGGTAGGCGCCGTTGCCGCCCGCACCGTCGCGGATCACCGCCGCGACCCGTAGCGACACGGGAGTGCCGTCGCCGAGCCAGATCCGTACCGGTTCGCCGACCCGGCGGCCCCATTCCTGGTCGACGACGATGGTGTCGTCGCGCAGATCGTCGAGGGATCCGTCGAGCACCGGGAGGGCCAGCAGGTCGAGCGGGGCGTCCCCGGTCGTCGCGTGGGCACCGTGCCGGATGAGCGCCTCGCCGTCCTCCACGTCGTACACGGAGGTCGGGTAGACCACCCGGGTTCGCAGGCCGGGGATCTGGCGTACCCGGTCGACCACCTCTCGGTTGAGGCCTGGCGTACCGGCGGGCAGGACCAGGTAGTCGCCGGCGAGCTGCGCCCGCCGCTCGACGGCTCGGGCCTGGTCCACGGTCGCGGTGGCCGAGAGCAGTCCGGCGGCCAGGCCGACGGTGAGCAGTACGGGTGCGGCTGTCGCGGCCGTGCGCCGGGCTGCGGTCAGCACGGTCTGGCCCACCACTGTCCCGGTGACGCCGCCACGGTTCGCCAGCGGGCCGGCCAACAGCCGCGCCACGCGCGGTACGAGCACCGGGGCGAGCAGCGCGAAGGCCACCACCAGCAGCATGATCATGGGGATGTACTGCTTGCGTTTCAGCGCATCGGCCGGCGTGTCGAGCAGCGGCCAGAGCAGCATGGCCAGGGCCCCGACGAGCACGCCGAGTCCGCCGATCCAGCGCCCCACGCTCATCGCCGCCGATTCGACCGCGGCCTGGCGGATCGCCTCCACCGGCCGGATCCGTCCGGCCCGCCAGGCGGAGGAGCAGACTCCGACCAACGCGGCGGTCATCCCCAGTGTGAACGCGATGACCAGCGGGGTCGGGGACTGGGACGCGGTGAACCAGGGCGGTGCGAGGCCGAGCTCGACCAGCCAGCCGGCCAGCCGAGGGCCGCCGAGCCGGGCCAGCTGCCAGCCTGCGGCGGACGCCAGGAGCGCGACGACCGTCGCCTCGGCGAAGATCAGTCGGCGTACCTGTCCGGGGGTGGCACCGGCCATCCGGAGCAGGGCGAGCTCCCGCCGGCGCTGGGCCAACGCGTACGCGAACGTGCCGGCGACGACGAAGATCGAAACGAAGACCGCGACGCCGCCGGCCGTACCGGCGAGCGCGTTCGCCGCGGTCAGCGCCTCGGCGTCGCGGCGCAGGTCGGGATCGAGTCGGCGCAGCCCTGACCCGGTGTGCAGCACCGCGTCGGCACCGATGGCCTGTCGGACGCGCGGCGCGGGTGCGGACACCACCAGCGCGTCGATCCGGGGCGAGATCCGCGCGGCTTCGGCGTCGGTGAAGAAGACGGCGCGTTCGAAGGGCACCGCGGCGGTGACTCCGACCACCGTGTACGCGCGGGCGCCCGCGCCGCTCAGCACGGTCACCCGGTCGCCGACCGCGGCGGCCCGCTCGGCGACCACGATCTCCCCGGCCGCCGCCGGTGGGCGTCCGGCCAGCATCCGGTACGGCGTGACGGCGGCCGCCGACCACGGATGCCCGACCTGGTCGGCACCACCGTCGGGGAGTTGGGCGTAGAACGTGCGGTCGACGACGACCGGCCCGAGCGCGCCGAGGCGGGCGACCAGCTCCGCCGGCAACCCGCGCGGCTCGGCCAGGGGCCTGGCGGCGGGGCCGTTCACGGTGGTGACCCGCAACTCGTCGACCGGGCTGACCACCGCCGGCGCGGCGGCGTACCGCTGGGCGGGCCGTGGCGGCGCGGTGAGCGTACCCCCGATGACCTGGCCGGTCGCGCCCACCAGGCCGACCCCGACGGCGAGCGCGATGAAGGTGCTGACGAGGGTGACCCACCGGGTGACGAGGGTGCGTACGGCGAGGCTCAGCACGCGGCGACCTCCAGCCGGGTCATCCGGGCGGCGACGGTCTCGGCGGTCGGTGCGGTCAGCTCACCGACGAGCCGGCCGTCGGCGAGGAACACGACCCGGTCGGCGTGCCCGGCGGCGACCGGGTCGTGGGTCACCATGATGATCGTCTGCCGCTGGGTGTCGACGAGCTCGCGCAGCTTGGCCAGTACGTCCCGGCCGGCGCCGCTGTCCAGGGCGCCGGTCGGCTCGTCGGCGAACACCACTGCGGGGCGGGTGACCAGCGCGCGGGCGATGGCGACCCGCTGCTGCTGACCCCCGGACAGCTCTCCGGGCCGGTGGCGTTCCCGCCCCGCCAACCCCACGTCGGCGAGCGCCCGGGCGATCGCGGCGCGGTCGGGTCGCCGTCCGGCCAACCGCGCCGGCAGTGCCACGTTCTGCGCCGCGGTGAGCATCGGCAGGAGGTTGAACGTTTGGAACACGAACCCGATCGACTCCCGCCGTAGCAGGGTCAGCCGCTTCTCGCTGAGCCCGGTCAGCTCCACACCGGCTACCACGACGCTGCCGCTGTCCGGCCGGTCGAGGCCGGCCGCGCACTGCAGCAGCGTCGACTTGCCGGAGCCGGACGGACCCATGATCGCGGTGAAGGTCCCGGCGGCGAAGCCGATCGTCACGTCGTCGAGCGCGGTGACCGCGCCGGCCCCGGTGCCGTACGTCCGACGCACGCACCGCAGCCGCACTGTTTCATCCATGTCGGCAAGCACACCGGTTCGCCGAGGCCGGGGCAGTAGGTCACGGTCGACTCTCGGGGTAGAGCTTCTGCTACCCGCACCCTCGGGCTGGCCGACTTCCGGGCCGGCGTCGACCGACCGTACCGTCACCCGCATGTCTGTTCGGAGCGCCGGAAAGGCGATGTACCGCCGTGACCTGGTGGTGTCGGCCTGGCCGTGGCGGGCGGCGGCGTACCTGCTGAGCGGCCTGCCGGTCGGCGTCGTGGTGCTCGCGGTCCTGGTCACACTCATCGCGTTGGGTATGGTGTCGGCCGTCGCGCTGGTCGGCGTGCCGCTGCTGGTCGCCGCCACGCTGGTCGGGCTCCCCGTGGGGGCGGTGGAGCGCCGCCGGCTTTGGCTGGTCAACGCCGAGCCGATCGCCGACCCGCACCAGGTGCCCGAACGCCCCGGGCTGCGCGCCTGGCTGCGCCAGCGGTACCGCGAGCCGGCCACCTGGCGCGAGCTGGGCTACACCGTCCTGCTGGCCGCCCTGCTCTGGCCGCTCGACCTGCTGGTGGTCGGTTGCGCGCTCGGCGTACCCGGTGCACTGCTCACCGCACCCGCCGCGCAGGCCCTCGGCGGAGACGGCGAGGTGAAGCTGCTCAAGGCCGTACTGCTGACCTCGCCCGCCGCCGCGTGGGCGGCGGTGCCGATCGGCGTGGTTCTGCTGGTGCCCGCGGCGTACCTGGTCACCGGATACGGTGCGGCGCGCGGCGTCCTCGCCCGGGCGCTGCTGGCACCCCGCGACAATGAACTCGTCCGGCGGGTACAGGACCTGACCCGGTCGCGCGCGCGGCTCGTCGACGCGTTCGACGCCGAGCGACGCCGCATCGAGCGTGACCTGCACGACGGCGCGCAGCAGCGGCTGGTGGCCCTCGGTATCACCCTCGGACTGGCCCGGCTGGCCACGCCCGCCGAGGTGCCGGCGCTCGTGCAGCGGGCGCACGACCAGGCGAACCTGGCCCTGGCGGAGTTGCGTGATCTGATCCGGGACATCCATCCGCGGATCCTCGCCGACCGGGGCCTGCCCGCCGCCGTCGCTGAACTGGCCGACCGCTCGCCGATCCCGGTGGACGTGGACGTCGCGCTGCCGGCGCGCGCACCGTCCGCCGTCGAGACGGCCGCCTACTTCGTGGTCTGCGAGGCGTTGGCGAACGCCGCCAAGCACAGCGGCGCGACCCGGATCCAGGTCAGCGGCCGGATGCAGGCGGACCGGCTGGTCGTCGAGGTGGCCGACGACGGCTGTGGCGGTGCCGACGCGGCCCGGGGCAGCGGGCTGACCGGCCTCGCCGACCGGATCGCGGTGGTGGCCGGCAGACTGACGCTGACCAGCCCGCTCGGCGGGCCGACCCTGCTACGCGTGGAGCTGCCATGCCATCGGACCAGCCGATCCGAGTCGTCCTCGCCGAGGACGGTGTCCTGATCCGGGAGGGCATCGCCGGCCTGCTCAGCCGATTCGGGTACGACGTGGTCAGGACCGTGGGGGACGCCGCCGCGCTCACCTCCGCCGTCTCGGCCTACCGGCCGGACCTGGTGCTGACCGACGTACGGATGCCACCCGACTTCACCGACGAAGGGCTGCGCGCGGCGATCGCCCTGCGCACGGCGTACCCGGATCTCGCGGTGCTCGTGCTGAGCCAGTACATCGAACTGACCTATGCCGGGGAGCTGCTGGACATCGGCGGTGACGCCGGGGTCGGCTACCTGCTCAAGGACCGGATCACCGATGTCACCACGTTCGCCGAGGCGGTGCGCCGCGTCGCCGCCGGTGACACGATCGTCGACCCGAAGGTGGTCCAGCAGCTGCTCCGTCGGCGCCGCGATCCGTTGCAGCGGCTCAGCGAGCGGGAGCGTGAGGTGCTGGCGCTCATGGCGGAGGGCCGGTCGAACGCAGCGATCGCGCGGACGCTGGTGGTCAGCGAGGCCGCGGTCGGCAAGCACATCACCAGCATCTTCACCAAGCTCGACCTGCCACCGGCCGAGGAGGACAACCGGCGAGTCCTCGCCGTCCTCGCCTACCTGCGCGGCCAACCACCCGCCGGCCTCGCCTCCGACCGCATCGGGCGGAACAGCTAGTCGGCGACCACCAGCGCCTGCGGGGCGGCCTGCTTCATCCGGGTACGCAGCCACTTGAGCTGCGTCGCGGTCTCCTGCTCGCCGGCCTGCATCACCCCCAGCAGCTCCTCGTCCCGGGCCCCGTACGCGGCCTGCCCCACCACCGTCCAGCTGATGTCGCACTCCGCCGCCATCAGGTAGAGGTCCTGCAGGTCCCGCAGCAGCCCGAGCCCGCCGGTCCGGGTGCCGGAGAAGAGCTGGGAGTGCAGCCGGTCCGGCTCGGCCGGGGCGTCCTCGGCGTACCGGCGGGCGAACGGCGCCAGCTGCTCGGCGTGCCGGCGGCACTGGGCGGCCAGTCGCTGGCAGAGGTGGAAGACGTCCGGCTCGTCGCGGTGGGCCTCGCCGACCTCCAGGTAGGCGTCGCCGAGCCGGGCCTGGGCCTTGTGCAGCAGCCCGAGATAGTGCGCGAGATGCACGGTCACTCCTCCCTCGCGGGTGCCTCGGCGGCCGGTCCGCCGACGGTGGCCGGGACACCCGATCGGTCCACCGGGGCGGGACCGCCGACCGTGGCCGCGGGCGCGGGACGGCCACCCGAGTCCGCCTCCTTCACCACCCGGACCGCCGCCGCCTTGAAGATCGGCTGCTTGGAGACCGGGTCCCAGGCGGTGATCGTCAGCTCGTTCGCCGCCCGGGTGTGCCCGTCGCCGTCCGCGTCCCAGTAGCCGTAGTGGAAGGGGACGAACACCACGCCGGGGCGTACCCCACAGATGCGGGCCCGGGCCCGGACCAGGCCGCGCGGCGACTCGACCCGGACCAGGTCCCCCTCCCCCACGCCGAGCTTCCCGGCGTCGTCCGGATTGAGTTCCACCCAGACCTCGGGCGCCGCGTGCACCAGCTGGGTGGCCCGCCCGGTCTTGGTACGGGTGTGGAAGTGGTAGACGGTGCGGCCGGTGGTGAGCAGCAGCGGGTACGCGTCGCTGGGCACCTCGGGGGACGGCTGGTACGGCGCCGCGTGCAGGAACGCCCGCCCGCGCGGGGTAGAGCCGTTCGGTGCCGTCCGGGTGCTCGTCGTTGCACGGCCACTGGATGCCGCCGGCGCGCAGCCGCTCGTACGTGATCCCGGTGTAGTCGCAGGGTCGGCCGCGCGAGCACTCCTGCCACGCCCGGAAGGCGGATTCGGGGTCGGTCCACCTGATCAGCGGGTTTCCGTCGGCGTCCCGGAAGTCCATCCGGCGCGCGTAGTCGAGGAAGATGTCCAGGTCGGCGCGGGCCTCCCCGGGCGGGTCGACCGCCTTGTCGGAGATGTGCACGGTCCGGTCGACGCTGGTGAAGGTGCCGGTCTTCTCGCCCCAGGTGGCCGCCGGCAGCACCACGTCGGCCAGGTCGGCGGTCTCGGTGCGGAAGAGGTCCTGCACCACCACGAACAGGTCCGGCTTCGCCAGGATCCGGCGGATCCGGGCCAGGTCGGGCAGGGAGACGGCCGGGTTGGTCGCCGAGATCCAGAGCAGCTTGATCGAGCCCTGCTCGGCGTACCGGAAGATCTGCATGGCGTGGGTCGGCGGCGACCAGTGCGGGATGGTGTCGACCTCGACGTTCCAGAGCCGGGCCAGCTCGGCGACGTGCTCGGGGTTCTCCCAGTTGCGCAGGCCGGGCAGGTCGCCGTCGGCGCCGCACTCCCGGTTGTTCTGCGCGGTCGGTTGGCCGTTCATCTGGTAGATCCCGGCGCCGGGTCGGCCGATCATGCCCCGGATGAGATGCAGGTTGTTCACCTGGCAGGACGCCGCGGTGGCCTGGTTGGACTGGTAGAGGCCCTGCAGCACGGTGGAGAGCAGCCGGTCCGAGTGCCCGAGCAGCTCGGCGGCCCGCTCGATGTCGCGCGCCGGCACGTCACAGATCTCGGCGACCTTGGCGATCGGGTAGTCCTCGACGACCTGGCACAGCTCGTCGAAGCCGAGGGTGTGCGCCCGGACGTACCCCTCGTCGTACCAGCCGCGCTGGATCAGCTCGCGGAGCAGGCCGTTGAGCAGGGCGACGTTGGTGCCGTTGCGCAGCGCGAGGTGCACGTCGGCCTCCCGGGCCACCGGGGTGGCGCGGGGGTCGACCGCGAGCATCGCCGGCGGGTTCGGCCCGCGCCGCCGGTCCAGCATCCGCATCCACAGCACCGTCTGGGTTTCCGCGACGTTGTGCCCCCAGAGCGCGATCGCGTCGCAGTGGTCCACGTCGGTGTACGACCCGGGCTGCCCGTCGGTGCCGAACGACGCCTTGAGCGCCGAGGCGGCGGTGGCGGTGCAGAGCCGGGTGTTGCCGTCCATGTGCGGGGTGCCGATCCCGGCCTTTCCGATCACCGAGAGCGTGTAGTACTCCTCCAGGAAGAGCTGCCCGGTCGTGTAGAAGCCGAAGTGTCCCCAGCCGCCGGGCCCGTTCAGCAGTTCCTTCGAGCGGGCCACGATCCGGCCCATCGCGGTGTCCCAGTCGGTCTCCACCAGGCGGTCGCCCTCGCGGACCAGCGGCCGGCGCAGCCGGTCCGGGTCGTGGTTGGCCTGCCAGCCGTACACGTCCTTCGGGTCGACCCGGCCGTGGTTGATCCGGTCCCCGGCCCGGCCACGGACGCCGACGATCCGGTCGTCGACCACCGCGATGTCCATCGCGTCGCCGTTGGAGTGCAGGATGGAGGCGCTCGGCACCCAGCGCTGCACGTCCGCCTCGGTGTGCCCGTCGGCGAGGAACGTGTCCACCCGCACCGGCCAGCGCTCCCCCGGCCCGTACGGGGTGCGCGGCCCCCACGGGTCGGCGATCCGGTCCACCATCGGTCAGCCCTCCTTCGGCAGTGGGGCCGCCCAACGCAACGGGGTCTCTTCGATCTGAGCAGGCATGCCGCCTCCTGTACCCCGCCGCTACCTGATCGAATCGACCGCCGCGCTGCCGTCGTGGTGGAAGCCCGAAAGACGCTCAGGCCGCCTGCGGGTGCAGGACGGTACGCAGGCAGCCGTCCTCCTTCTTCTCGAAGATCTCGTAGCCCCGGGCCCCCTGCTCGAGGGACATCGGATGGGTGGCCAGGTAGCCCGGATCGATCTCGCCGACCGCGATCCGGTCCAGCAGCATCGGGATGTAGCGCTGAGCGTGCATCTGCCCCATCCGCAGCACCAGCGCCTTGTTCATGGCCGCGCCGAGCGGGAACTTGTCGACCAGGCCGACGTACACCCCGATGATGCTCACCGTGCCGCCCTTGCGGCAGGCCATGATCGCCTGTCGGACCGAGGTCGGCCGGTCGGTGGTCACCCGGGTCGCCTGCTTCCCCTTGTCGTACGCGTGGATCGGCCCCACGTCGTGCGACTCCATGCCAACCGCCTCGATGCAGGCGTCCGGCCCCCGCCCGGCGGTCAGCTCGCGCAGCGCCTCCAGCACGTCGGTCTCCGCGTAGTTGATCGTCTCGACGCCCCACCGGCGCGCCGCGGCGGAGAGCCGATCCGGCAGCCGGTCGATGACGATCACCCGCTCGGCGCCGAGGATCTGCGCGGACCGGGCGGCCATCTGGCCCACCCCGCCGGCGCCCCAGACCGCGACCACCTCGCCGCCCTTCAGGCCGCAGAAGTCGGCCCCCATCCAGCCGGTCGGCATGGCGTCGGAGGCGAACACCACCGAGTCGTCCGGCACCCCTCGGGGACGGTGAACGCCCCGACATCGCCGAACGGCACCCGGATGTACTCGGCATGGCTGCCCGAGTAGCCGCCGGCCGCGTGCGAGTAGCCGAGGATGCCGGCCGGCGCGTGGCCCCACAGCTTCTCGCTGAAGACCGGCTGCGGATTGGAGTTGTCACAGAGCGAGTACTGCTCGGTACGGCAGTACCAGCAGGCGCCACAGGCCACCACCGAGCCGACCACGACCCGGTCACCGATCTTGATCCGGCGTACGTCCGGGCCGGTCTCCACCACTTCGCCCATGAACTCGTGGCCGAGGATGTCGCCCTCCCGCATCGCCGGCAGGTAGCCGTTGATCAGGTGCAGGTCCGAGCCGCAGACGCTGCTCGCCCGGACCTTGACGATGATGTCGCCGGCCGCGCGGATCGTCGGTTCCGGCACGTCACGTACGGCCAGCTTGCGGACGCCCTCCCAGCACAGCGCCTTCACGGCCGGCCCCCCACCGTCAGCCGCTCCCGGATCCGGTCCGTCGCCTGCTCCTGCTTCGGGCTGCGTCCCGACGGGTCGTGCCGGGTGTCCAGCACCTGGCCGGTCTCGATCAGCGACTTGATCCGGCGTAGCGCGCTGCGCAGGGCCAGGTCGGGATCGTGCCGGCTGGCCAGGCCGAGCAGCTGGCGTACCCGGCCGGACCGCCAGCGCAGCTCGGCGCGGATCTCGGTGCCCCGGCCCTGCGGCGCCGGGACCAACTCGACCCGGCCCCGCTCGGCGACCGGACCCTCCGTCACCCGCCAGCTCAGCCGGCCCGGGCCGTCGACGGTGAGCTCGGCGCGCCACTCGGTGCCGCCGCCCGCCGGGTCACTGGCCACGCAGCGCCACCGGTTGTCGTCGAGCCGCTCCAGGGTCGCCCACTCGGCCAGCCCGCGGTCCAGCCGTTCCTGACCCGTCCAGAAGCCGATCACCGCGTCCCTCGGCCGGTTCACGGTGATCCCTCGGTGGACGACGTACCAGCCCCCCTCCCGGTCGGGTTGGTGCCGGCGCCGCCGCCGGGCCACCATCCGGCCGACCCCGAGCGCGGTCACCGTGGCGGCCCCGCCGAGCACCCACCTCATCCCACTGCTGGTCATCACGCCTCCTCCACCCGGGCGCCTGGGCACGTCCGCGCCCCGCAGCGCTACCCCCGAGAAGACGTCGAAACGGCACAGGCGCACCTCCGCGCACGCGACGGCTCGCGGCTTCCACCGCCGTTGCCCGGTCCATGCCTGATTCGTCATTTCTCTGCGGAGCCGCCCCGCCCCGATCTCACAATGGAGGGTCTGCCCCGCCCGGGCGGCGGTTGGAGCAACGGAGGTGACAGCGATGGCACGTGACGTGCGCGAACGGGCCCCGGCCGGGCACCGGCCCGCGATCCAGCAGGTCGCCCTCCTGGTGGCCGCCGTCTTCGTGCTGATCGGCGTGCTCGGCTTCATCCCCGGCGTCACCTGGCACTCCGGCGACCTGGCCTTCGCCGGCCACCACTCCCGGGCGAAGCTGTTCAACCTGTTCCAGGTGTCGATCCTGCACAACCTGATCCATCTGGTCTTCGGCCTGGTCGGGCTGGTGCTGGCCCGCAGGGTCGGCGGGGCGCGGCTGTTCCTCGCCGGTGGCGGCGCGGTCTACCTGGTGATCTGGCTGTACGGCTTCGGCGTCGACCGGGAGAGCGACGCGAACTTCGTGCCGTTCAACGACGCCGACAACTGGCTGCACCTCTTCCTCGGCTTCGGCATGCTGCTCCTGGGGCTGCTGCTGTCCCCCCGCGCGGGCACCGGCGGCCGGCTGGACACCCCGTTCGACCGGCCCTGACCTGCGCTGTCACCCGATCGGGACGGCGCGACACACCGCGGGCGGGGTTTGCGCGATCATCGCCCGGGGCAGGAGGACCGCCACCCAGAGTGATCCGGGACGAGGAGGTCCGCCATGCCGCGGTGGTTGCGGGAGAACGCGCTCACGGTCGCCATGCTCAGCGCGTTTCTGATCTTCCTGCTGTTGCAGAGCGTGTTCGGCTGGCAGACCCACAACGAGGAGCTGGCCCAGTACGGCGCTGCCCCGCTGAGTTGGTGGGCGTACCTGGGCAGCGGGCACTTCGCCGAGGCGGTCTTCGAGAACTGGGAGTCGGAGTTCCTCCAGATGGGCGGGTACGTGCTGCTCACCGCGTACCTGGTGCAGAAGGGGTCGGCCGAGTCGAAGCCGGAGGACCAGGGCGACCGCCCCGAGGACGACGCGCGCCGGGCCACGCCCGACTCGCCCTGGCCGGTGCGGGTCGGCGGCCTCCCGCTGGTGATCTACCGCAACAGCCTGTCTCTGGCCCTGCTGCTGATCTTCGCCGGCTCGTTCTTCGGCCACCTGCTCGGCGGCGTGGTCGAGTACAACGAGGAGCAGGCGTTGCAGAGCGGGGCCGCCCCGATCAGCGCCTGGCAGTTCCTCGGCACCAGCGACTTCTGGTTCCAGTCCATGCAGAACTGGCAGAGCGAGTTCCTCGCCGTGGGCGTGCTGATCCTGCTGAGCATCGTGCTGCGCCAGCACGCCAGCCCCGAGTCGAAGCCGGTCACCGCCGCGCACGCCGAGACCGGCGCCTGAGCGCGGCCGGCGCCCCGCCGCCGTCTGGGCCGGCCGCCGCCGTCTGGGCCGGGCGCCGCCGTCCGGGCCGGGCCGCCGTCAGACGGCCACCGGCAGGCGCTTGGCGAAGCAGACGCGGTACGGGTGGTGGCCGTGCTCCCCGTACACCGGGATGGGCTGGTAGCCGCAGGACCGGTAGAGGCCGATGGCGGCCGGGAGGTACGTGCCGGTCTTCAGGCACAGCGTGGTGTGCCCCTGCCGGAAGGCCAACTCCTCTAGGGCGGCCAGGAGCTGCCGGGCGATGCCCCGCCCCCGGTACGCGGGCCGCACGTACATCCGCTTCAGCTCGCCGGTCCCGGCGTCCAGGGCCTGGATCCCACCGCAGGCGATCGCCCGCCCGCCGTCGACCACGACCAGGTAGCACCCGTCGTCGCGGGTGGCGGTCGCCTGGCCGTCCAGGCCGCCGTCGGCCTCGCGCAGCTCGCGCTGCTGCGCGGTGACCAGGGCGGCGAGCTCGGGGTCCGTGGCGGGGCGGGATTCGATCAGCACCCCCGCACGGTAGGTCGGCCGGTTTTCGCGGAGGTTTCCGGCCAACGACCCGATCACGGACGGAAAGGGACCACTCGTTACGCCCAGTCCTCGTCGTCGTCCGCGTCCTGCGCCGCCGCCTCGATCTCGTCGGCGGGCCGCTGCCGCCGCGCCTTACGGGCGGCCAGCCGCTCGGCGGCCGACACGCGGGTCGGCTTCTCCTCCAGCCGGATGTCGGCACCACGGACGCTCGGGGTGAAGTCCACCCCGGCGTAGAGGGTGGGCTGCCAGTCGAACTCCCGCTCGCCGATGCGGACCAGGTCGCCGGCCTGGGCGCCGGCCTTGGCCAGCTTCTCCTCGACGCCCAGCCGGGCCAGCCGGTCGGCCAGGTAGCCCACCGCCTCGTCGTTGTCGAAGTTGGTCTGCTTGACCCAGCGCTCCGGCCGGTTGCCCCGGACGGTGAACGAGCCGTCCTCCTCCGCCTCGATGGTGAAGCCGGCGTCGTCGACCGCCTTCGGGCGGATCACGATCCGGGTGGGCTCGGCCGGCGGCGCCGCGCTGCGGGCCTGCTCGACCAGCTCGGCCATCGCGTACGTGAGCTCCTTGAGCCCCTCCCGGGTGGCGCTGGAGATCTCGAACACCCGGAAACCGCGTGCCTCCAGGTCGGGCCGGACGATCTCGGCGAGGTCCCGCCCGTCCGGCACGTCGACCTTGTTGAGCGCGACGAGTCGGGGCCGGTCGGCGAGCCCGCCGTACTCGGTCAGCTCGGCCTCGATGGTGTCGATGTCCGCGAGGGGGTCCCGGCCGGGCTCCAGCGTCGCGGTGTCGACCACGTGCACCAGCACGGCGCAGCGCTCGACGTGGCGGAGGAACTCCAGACCCAACCCCTTGCCGGTGGCCGCCCCGGGGATCAGGCCCGGCACGTCGGCGACGGTGAAGGTGTGGTTGTCCACCCGAACCACGCCCAGGTTGGGCACCAGGGTGGTGAACGGGTAGTCGGCGATCTTCGGCTTGGCGGCGGAGATCACCGAGATAAGCGAGGACTTGCCGGCGGACGGGAAGCCGACCAGGCCGACGTCGGCGACGCTCTTCAGCTCCAGCACCACGTCCAGCCGGTCGCCGGGCTCACCCAGCTCGGCGAAACCGGGGGCCTTGCGCCGGGCGTTGGCCAGCGAGGCGTTGCCCCGGCCACCCCGGCCGCCCCGGGCCGCCTCGAAGGTGGTCCCCACGCCGACCAGGTCGGCCAGCACCTCGCCGTCCGGGGTCTGCACCACGGTGCCGTTCGGCACCTTGATCACCAGGTCCCGGCCGTTGGCGCCGTCCCGGTTCGAGCCGGCCCCGCCCTTGCCGTTCTCGGCCTTCTGGTGCGGCCGGAAGTGGAAGTCGAGCAGCGTGGTCACCTGCGGGTCGACGACCAGCGACACGCTGCCGCCGTGCCCGCCGTTGCCGCCGTCCGGGCCACCGAAGGGCTTGAACTTCTCCCGGTGGATCGAGACACAGCCGTGCCCGCCGTCGCCGGCCTGCAGATGCAGGACGACCCGGTCAACGAACGTCGTCACGACGCCAATCCTTCCAGCGGGGCCCACCCCGCACCTGAAAAAGCGAAGCGGGCCGGGACCCGAGGTCCACGGCCCGCAACGCCTGCGAACTACTGCTGCGGCACGATGCTGACGGTCTTGCGACCGCGCTTGATGCCGAACTGGACCGCACCGGCGGCCAGCGCGAACAGCGTGTCGTCGCCACCGCGGCCGACCAGGTCACCGGGGTGGAACTTGGTGCCCCGCTGGCGGATGATGATCTCGCCGGCGTTGACGACCTGACCACCGAAGCGCTTCACGCCGAGCCGCTGGGCCGCGGAGTCGCGACCGTTACGCGAGCTGGACGCACCCTTTTTGTGAGCCATTGGAGGACGACCTACTTCCCGCTGGAGATGCCGGTCACCTTGACCTGGGTCAGCGGCTGGCGGTGACCCTGGCGCTTGTGGTAGCCGGTCTTGTTCTTGAACTTGTGGATCCGGATCTTCGGGCCCTTGGTGTGCGCGGCGATCTCGCCGGACACCGCGACCTTGGCAAGCTGCGCCGCGTCGGTCACCAGGTCGTCACCGTCGACGAGGAGCACCGCGGTGAGCTTCACCGCGTCGCCGGGGACACCGGCGAGCTTCTCGACCTCGATCACGTCGCCCTCGGCGACCTTGTACTGCTTGCCGCCGGTCTTGACGATCGCGTACATCGGAGGCGGACTCCCTGTCGTTGAGGCTGCTGGCGGTCGTTCCCACGGCGACTCGCCGGGTAGCTGTGACACCGGCGGCGCGGGCACGCGGGAACTCGGCACACCAAAGTGCGCCGCAGGCAAGCGTACGCCATACCAGGCCCGCCACCCAAACCGGGCCACCGGTCAACCCGCGGAACTGCGCGTCGCCGGTGCCGGTGGGGGTCACTTCCCGCCCGAGGCGCGCCGTCTCGACGGGGCCGACGGACACGACGGGGCCCCTCCCCCGGACTCTGTCGCCGGAGAAGGGGCCCGTCAAACGCCACGTTGGTCAGCGCCTCACGGCCGGGTACGCCGCCGCGCACCGCCCCGCCGGGAGCGCCGCCGGCCGAGGCCGGTCTCGGGGCTCTCCTCCTCGCCCTCGCCGAGCGCGTCCGGGTCGTCCGGCGCGGCCAGCCGGGCCGAATCGCCCTCCTGGCTGTCCGCCACGGCCGGGGCGGCCGGCGTCTCGGTCTCGTACCGGGACAGGTCGTAGCCCATCGTGTCGTGGTAGTCGGCGTCCGCCTGGGCGTCGGTCACCTCGGCGACGGTCTTCTCCGGTGCGGCCTTGCGGCCCCGGCGCCGGGACGGCCCGCCCTTCTCCTCGGTGGCCGGGGTGGTGACGGCCGAGGCGACCGCCTTGACCTTCTCCCCCGCGCCGCCGCGCGGCTTCTCCGGCACCGGCTCGGTGTGGATGATCACGCCGCGGCCCTTGCAGCACTCGCAGGTCTCGCTGAACGCCTCCAGCAGGCCGGCGCCGATCCGCTTGCGGGTCATCTGCACCAGACCCAGCGAGGTGATCTCGGTGACCTGGTGCTTGGTCCGGTCCCGGCCCAGGCACTCGGTGAGCCGGCGCAGCACCAGCTCCCGGTTCGACTCCAGGACCATGTCGATGAAGTCGATGACCACGATGCCGCCGAGGTCACGCAGCCGCAGCTGACGCACGATCTCCTCGGCCGCCTCCAGGTTGTTGCGGGTGACCGTCTCCTCCAGGTTGCCCCCAGAGCCGGTGTACTTGCCGGTGTTGACGTCGATGACGGTCATCGCCTCGGTCCGGTCGATCACCAGCGACCCGCCGGAGGGGAGGAAGACCTTGCGGTCCAGCCCCTTGAGGATCTGCTCGTCGATCCGGTACTCGGCGAAGACGTCGGTGGTGCCGGCGTGCCGGCGCAGCCGGGCGACCAGGTCCGGCGAGACGTGCGACAGGTACGACTCGACCATGTCGTACGACTGCTCACCCTCGATGACCAGCTCGCGGAAGTCCTCGTTGAACAGGTCCCGGACCACCCGGATGACCAGGTCCGGCTCCTCGTAGAGCAGCACCGGGGCACCGCCCTCGGCCGCCTTGGCCTGGATGTCCTCCCACTGCGCCTGGAGCCGCTTGACGTCGCGGGCCAGTTCGTCCTCGCTGGCGCCCTCGGCGGCGGTCCGCACAATCACCCCGGCGCCGTCCGGCACCAGCTTCTTGAGGATGTCCCGCAGCCGCTTGCGCTCGGTGTCCGGCAGCTTCCGGCTGATGCCCGAGGCGTTGCCGTTGGGCACATACACCAGGTGCCGGCCGGAGAGCGCGATGTGGCTGGTCAGCCGGGCGCCCTTGTGCCCGATCGGGTCCTTGGTGACCTGCACCAGCACCGAGTCGCCGGACTTGAGCGCCTGCTCGATCGAGCGGGCCCGGCCCTCCAGGCCGGTGGTGTCCCAGTTGACCTCGCCGGCGTACAGCACGGCGTTGCGGCCCCGCCCGATGTCGACGAAGGCCGCCTCCATGCTGGGCAGGACGTTCTGCACCTTGCCCAGGTAGACGTTTCCGGCCATGGTGCCGGAGGAGTTGCGGGTGACGTAGTGCTCGACCAGCACGCCGTCCTCGAGGACGGCGATCTGGGTCCGGTCGCCGCGCTGGCGCACCGCCATCACCCGGTCGACCGCCTCCCGGCGGGCCAGGAACTCCGACTCGCTGAGGATCGGCGGCCGGGTACGCCGCTGCTCCCGGCCGTCCCGGCGGCGCTGCCGCTTGGCCTCCAGCCGGGTCGAGCCGGAGACGCCCTGCACCTCGTCGACGGGCCGGCGCGGCTCGCGGATCTTGACGACCGTGGGGACGCCGTCCTCGGCGGCGACCTCGACGTCACCCGCGCCCCGGCGGCGCCGGCGGCGCCGGCGCCGGGTCATCCCGTCGCCCTCGGCCTCCTCCTCCTCGGCTTCGTCCGCCTCGGCCTCGGCGCTCTCGGCGTGGACCGCCTCCTCGGCCTCGTCCTCCTCGAGGTCCTCCACGCCGCCCTTGCCCCGGCCCCGGCCGCGGCGGCCTCGACGGCGGCGGCGACGGCCGGCGGCCGTCTCCTCCTCGTCCTCCTCCGCCTCGGCGGGTTCCTCGGCCTCGGCGGTCGGCTCCTCCTCGGCCTCCGCCTCGACCTCGACCGGCTCCGCCTCGCGGCGGCCCCGCCGGCGACGCCGGCCGGTCTCCACCGGCTCCTCGGCCGGCTCCTCGACGGCCGGCGCGGGCGGCCGGACGACCGGTGCCTCCTCGGGCTGCGGCGCCATGAACAGGACGGTCGGCGCGGACAGCGCGGCCCGGCGGCGACGGGTGGTCGGTGCCGGCTCCTCGACGGGTTCCTCGGCAGGCCCCGGTACGGCGGCGCCCGGCGCGATCTCGCCGGTCCGGTCCTCCGGGCCGCCGGCGCGGGCCAGGGTCGCCTCGGTGGCCGGCGGCACCTCGGCCACGCCCTCGACGGTCGGGGTGGGCGCGCCGGCCCGCTCCCGGGTCGTGGTCTCCTCTTCGGTCTCCTCCGCGATCTCCTCCTCGGCCGGCGTGGCGGCGGCGGAGGGCTCGGCCTGCTCGCCACCCTCCTCCGCCTGCGGCTCGGCCGCGGCCTCGGGCTCCGCGGCGGCGGCCTCGGCGGCGGCTGCTGCCTCGGCGGGCGCCTCGGTGGCCGACTCCTCGATCGTCTCGGCGGGCGGCGGGGTGGCCTTCCGCCGGCGGCTACGGGTCACCTTGACCGGCGGGACGACCTCGTCGGAGGTCCCCTCCACGCCGGTGGCGACCGTCGGCTCCTCGACCGCCTTCGCGCTGGTCGCCTTGCGGCGCCGCCGGGTGGTCTTGGGCGCGGTGTCCTGTTCCCCGGCGACCGGGGCGAAGACCTCGGCCTGCGGGGCCTCCCCGCTGGTGGTGCCGGCACTGGTGGGCGCCTCGGCGGGCGCGTCGGTCTGCTCCGGCTGGTTGAGCGGGGCGGCCTTGCGCCGGCTGGTCCGCTTGCGCGCCGGCTTGGCCTCGGGAGTGCTGTCGGTGCTGTTGGCGGTTGCCTCGGCCGGTTCCGAACCGGTCCGTTCGCCGCCCTCGGGCTCGTTCTCGAGCATGGACGTTCTCCAGTTCTGGCTGCCCCGGGCGCGGGTGAGCGCTGCCACGCAGGGTCGCCGCAAAAGGTGTTTCCGCCGGGCGCAGGTGCGCGACCGCCGAAGTCTGCCTGCCAGAGCGCTGACCGTCGGTCAGCGCTCTCCGATGGCTGCCCCGTCGCGATCCGCATCCAACGGATCGACGATCTCGCCCTGCGCGGTCAGCGTGCCCTGTGCCAGCCGGATCACCCTCGGCGAGACCGGCGGCTCCAGGTCGGCCACCACGCGGAGGCCGGAAAGGACGTCATCGGGCCGTACGGACGGGGTGACCTGCCGTACGACCACTTCGAGTATCGCACACGGTACGGCCATCGCCCCGGAAGGCGTCTCGGACGGGGGCAGCACATCGATGCTGATGACGGCCGCCCGCGCGTCGAAGGTCCGCCGGCCCTGCTTGGTCATCCGCTCGACCTGGATCTCCCCGGCGGCGGTGAAGGCCGCCACCGCCCGCTCCAACCCGGCCGGGTCGACCTCGGGCAGCTCGATCCGCCAGTGCGACGCCTCGATCCGGTCGGGCAGGCTGCCGCCGGCGGCCTCCACGGCGTCGAGCACGTCGAGCCCGGGCGAGAGCGCGGCGTCCAGGGCGATCCGCAGCTGCTCCGGGTCGACCGGCTCGCGCAGGCCGATCTCCAGGTACTCGGCCTCGCTGGCGACGCCGGTCGGCGCGGCGGAGGCGTAGGAGATCTTCGGGTGCGGGGTGAAGCCCTGGGAGAAGGCGATCGGTACGCCGGCCCGGCGCAGCGCCCGCTCGAAGGCCCGGGCGAAGTCCCGGTGCGAGGTGAACCGCAGCGGCCCGCGCTTGGCATACCGGATCCGGACCCGCTGGACGACCGGCGCCTGGCCGCCCTCGGGTTGAGGCTTTCTGGCGATCGTGAACTCCTCGGGTGCTGCCTGCGTGTCCGTCCCATCCTGGCGCAGTGCCGGAGACGGTACACAGCCGGGGCGGCCGGAGGAGTCCGGAAAGCCGGTCCGAACCGGTCAGGCGACCCCTTACCGCCCAGGCCGGAGACGCCGGTGGCCGGCCGGTGACGCGCAGGTCACCCGGCCGGCCACGACGACGAGGACCGGCGCGCCGACGGCGGCGATCAGGACCGGTTGCCGCCCCCGGGCGGCGGGTACGTCCCCGGCGGTCCCGGTGGCGGGACGTGGCCGGGGGGCGGGGCGTAGCCACCCGGGGCGGGCGTGCCACCCGGCGCCGGGTAGCCCGGAGCGGGCGGCGCGCCCGGCGGGTGGTAGCCGGCCGGAACGGGCGGGGCGTATCCGCCGCCGGGCGGGACCCCGTCGAGCAGGTCATCCGGGACGGCGGCGGCGCGGGCCGCGTCGCGCCGGTACCGGCGACGGTTCCAGATCAGGAAGATCGCCAGCGCCAGCAGGACCACCAGCACCACGGCGATGCCGATGCCGATCACCATCACCTGCTGGTCGGTGGGGCCGCCCCGGTCGCCGTACTTGGTCACGTCGAAGTTGTCGTCCTCGGCCGCCTGACCAGGCGGCTGGCTGGCCGCGGCGGCCGGCTCGAGCAGCGGGTTCGCGGAGACGGCCGGCACGTCCGCGGTCAGCGCGGCAACCGCGTCGATGCGGCCGAAGCCGTACTGCGGGTCGCGGCCGGGCGGGCCGGCGTCCCGGGCGGTCCTGATGATCCGGTTGATCACGTTCGGCGCGTCCAGGTCCGGGTACTTCGACCGGATCAGCGCCGCGAGGCCGGAAACGATCGCGCTGGCGTCGGAGGTGCCGTCACCCCAGCCGTAGCCGTGCTCGGGGCCGATGTTGTAGATGCTGTCGCCGGGGGCCGAGACGACCGCCTCCGGTCCCTGCACCGATCCCGACCAGAAGCCCCCGCCCCGGGTGGTGCCGGTCACCGCGATCACCCCCCGGATTTTGGCGGGGGTGGACACGTCGACGTCGCCGCGGGCGGTGTTGCCCGCCGCGGCGACCACCACCACGTCCTTCTCCAGGGCGTACTTGACCGCGCTCTCCTCCTCCGCGCTGGCCCCGCCCTGGGCGCCGTAGGACAGGTTGATCACCTTGGCGCCGCCGTCGACCGCCATCCGGATGCCCTGGGCCGACGCGGCTTCGGTGTACGCCTCCTTGGCCCGCTTCGTCTTGATCGGCAGGATCTTCGCGTCCGGCGCGATGCCGATCACCCCGTCGCGGCTGGCGTTCGTCGCCGCGATGATGCCGGCCATGTGGGTGCCGTGGCCGGCCGCGTCGGAGCGCCCGTCGCCGGAGGCGCCGTAGCTGCGCCCACCCGGAAGCACCCGGCCCGCGATGTCCGGGTGGGTTGCGTCGACGCCGGAGTCCACCAGACCGACGATCACGCCGCGCCCGGTGGAGACCTTGTGCACCTGGTCGATCCGCAGTTCGTCCAGATACCACTGCTCGGCCCGGCGCGGCACGGCGGACGCCGGTTGGGCGGCCGCCGCCACCAGCAGCAGCCCGGCCAGCAGGCCGGCCGTGACCGGGCGGAGTGCGCCGACGTTCAACCTCATCCGTCCGTCCTCATCGCAGGATGCCCGGGGACGCCGCGTCACCGGTGCCCCACGGATCGTCGTCCTCAGTCAACCACGACGAGTGCTCCGTGGCCCCGCTGCCGTGCCCGCCGGCGCCGTGGCCGCCCATCATGCCGCCGCCCATCATCCCGGCGCCGCCGCGCAGTCCGCCCGCGCCACCGGCGCCGGCCGCGTTGCGCAGCGCGCTGGCCGCGCTGGTCATCGGCGGCACCTTGCCGTTGCCGCCACCGACCATGCCGGGGATGCCGCCCATCATCCCGCCGGCCGCGCCGACGCCGCCGCCGCCGATCCCGCCGGCCGAGCCCAGGCCGGGTCCTCCCCCGCTGAAGCCGCTGCCACCGCCGAGCCCCGGGTTGCCCAGGCCGCTCGGGCCGTTGTACCCGCTGCCGAGGTTCGGGCCGCCGGCCCCGGCCAGGCCGCTGCCGTAGTCGGGGGCGCCGGAGCCCGGGTAGCCGGAACCGGTCGACGGCGTCAGGGAGCCGGCGCCCCCGCTGCCGTGGCCGCCGCCGAAACCGCCACCGGTGGGCGGCGTCGCGATGGACGGGTGGCCGCCGCCGTAGGAACCGCCACCGCCACCGATGCCCGTGCTGCCGAGGGAGGGACCACCGCCGCCGAAGCCGCCGCCTCCGCCACCGCCACCGCCCGGGTACCCGGACGGCGGCTTGCGGTCATCCGGGCGGTAGCCGTCGAGGTCACCACCTTTGGGGCTGGGTACCACCAGCCGGGGCCGCTCGGTCTCCACCGCCGTGGGCAGCGGCGACATCGCGGTGTTGGCCGCCTTCTGGTTGTCGTTGTACCAGTTGTCCAGGTGGGACTTGGTGTCCCACCAGCCGCCCCGCTTGTGGTCGTTGGCCTGGCCGTCGATCTTCATCGTCGCTTCCAGGTCGTCGGCCTTGTCGCGGAACGCGCCGTCGGCGTACGAGCCGGGGTTGCTCTGGTAGTCCTTGCGCAGCGCGGCGAGGAAACCGGACGCGCTCTCGCCGTCGCGGGCGTCGTCGAGCTCGGTGCCGTTGGGCAGGCTCCACTCGTTCCAGCCGAAGTCGTCCATCAGCGGGATCGGGATGCTGGCGACCGCCTTGCGGATGTCGCCCTCGATCCGGGACAGCGCCCCGCTGACGTTACTCGCGTGGGTGATCAGTTCCTCGATGTCCTTGCCGATGTCACCGAGGTGCTCCCGATAGGCGTCGCCGCCGCTGCCCTTCCAACCGGCCAGCATGCCGGGCAGACCGCCGGTGTGCGGGCGCTCCTGGCCGGCCGCGATCGGGCCGACGAACGACCGCCCGACCAGCGAGTCCCGCAGGTAACCCAGCGCGGTGGAGAGGTTGTTCCACCCCACGCTCACCGAGCCGACCGTCTCCGGGTCCGCCGACAGCGTCACCTCGCGGACGCACTGCTCCCAGGTTCCTCCTGCCATGACCGTCCCCTCAGGCCGTGTACGGGTAGGTGGGCGTGCCGGTGGGCGTGCCGCCGGGCGCGGGCGGCTTGGCGGCGGACTCCAGCATCCGCTCGATCTCCTTGCCGTTGGCCGCGTTGCGCGCCTCGGCGTCCCGGAACGCCTTGGCGATGTCCTCGGTGCCCTTCTTGAGCCCGGCGAGCTTGCTGGAGATCGCCTTGAGCTGGGCCTCCATGTTGGCCGTCGAGGTGGTCAGCCGCTGCCACTGCATGCGGGCGTCCTCGTAGGCGCCGAAGGGGGTGCCGTTCGGGACGGTCTGGGCGTTGTTGCTGTCGCCCTTCATCCGCTCCTTGATGCGCTCCATCTCGTAGCCGATGGTGTCGTCGACGTACTGCTTCAAGCGCTCGACGTATTCCGCCGCGGCGTCCAGGTCCTCGACACTGACGTGGAGGTCGCCGGTGTCCGGCGGCCTGATGTCACCCATGCTGCTGTCCTCCCCGTTGCCGACCCGCCGATCGGTCCATGTCGGACGCAGCGTATCGAGTCACCGCCAATCCAGGCACCCCCACCCCGCGTCACCGCGCCGCCCATGAGACGACCGGCCCCCAAAATACAGCGGAGCGCCGGGCCCCTCGCGGGGTCCCGGCGCTCCGGACGCGGCGGCGGCGCTACTGCGCGGCGCCGGTGGGCAGCTTCAGGCCGTTGACCGGGGTCAGTGGCAGCAGCTTCTTCCCGGTCGGGCCGATCTGGATCTCGGTGTCCATGGCCGGGCAAACCCCGCAGTCGAAGCACGGGGTCCACCGGCAGTCGTCCTGCTCGTACTCGGACAGCGCGTCCTGCCAGTCCTGCCAGAGCCAGTCCTTGTCCAGGCCCGAGTCCAGGTGGTCCCAGGGCAGGACCTCCAGCTCGTCGCGCTCCCGGGTGGTGTACCAGTCGAGGTCCACCCCGAAGGCCGGCAGCACCTCGGCGGCGGCGTCCACCCAGCGCTGGTACGAGAAGTGCTCGCTCCAGCCGTCGAACCGGCCGCCGTTCTCCCAGACCCTGCGGATCACCGCGCCGACCCGGCGGTCACCCCGGGACAGCAGGCCCTCGATCAGCGACGGCTCGCCGTCGTGGTAGCGGAAGCCGATCGCCCGACCCAGCGAGCGGTCCGCGTTGATCGCCTGCTTGAGCAGCTTGAGCCGGGCGTCGATGACCTCCGGCCGCTCCATGGCCGCCCACTGGAACGGGGTGTGCGGCTTCGGCACGAACCCGCCGATGGAGACCGTGCAGCGGATGTCCTTGGACCCGGTCGCCGCCCGGCCGGCCTTGATCACCTCGTGGGCCATCCGGGCGATCTGCAGCACGTCGTCGTCGGTCTCCGTGGGCAGGCCGCACATGAAGTAGAGCTTCACCTGCCGCCAGCCGTTCGTGTACGCGGTGACCACGGTGCGGATGAGGTCCTCCTCCGACACCATCTTGTTGATCACCTTGCGGATCCGCTCCGACCCGCCCTCGGGGGCGAAGGTCAGACCGGTACGCCGGCCGTTGCGGGACAACTCCTGCGCCAGGTCGATGTTGAACGCGTCCACCCGGGTCGACGGCAGCGACAGCGAGACGTTGGTGCCCTCGTACTGCTGGGCCAGGCCGGAGCACATGTCACCGATCTCGGAGTGGTCGGCCGACGACAGCGACAGCAGGCCCACCTCGTGGAAGCCGGAGAACTCCAGCCCCTGCTGCACCATCTGGCCGACCGTGGTGATCGAGCGCTCCCGCACCGGGCGGGTGATCATGCCGGCCTGGCAGAACCGGCAGCCCCGGGTGCAGCCGCGGAAGATCTCCACCGCGTACCGCTCGTGGACCGTCTCGGCGAGCGGGACCAGCGGCTTCTTCGGGTACGGCCAGGCGTCCAGGTCCATGGTCGTGCGCTTGTGCACCCGGAACGGCACGTCGGGGCGGTTCGGCACGACCCGCTGAATCCGGCCGTCCGGCAGGTAGTCCACGTCGTAGAAGCGCGGCACGTAGACGCTCTCGGTGCGGGCCAGCCGCAGCAGCAGCTCGTCCCGCCCGCCCGGGCAGCCCTCGGCCTTCCACTCCCGGACGATCCCGGTGATCTCGAGTACCGCCTCCTCGCCGTCTCCGAGCACCGCGGCGTCGACGAAGTCGGCGATCGGCTCCGGGTTGAACGCGGCGTGCCCGCCGGCCACGATCACCGGGTCGGCGTCGGTGCGGTCGGCGGCGAGCAGCGGGATGCCGGCCAGGTCGATCGCGGTGAGCAGGTTGGTGTAGCCCAGTTCCGTGGAGAAGGAGACGCCGAACACGTCGAAGTCGCGCACCGAGCGGTGCGCGTCGACGGTGAACTGCGGCACGCCGTGGGCGCGCATCAGCTTCTCCAGGTCCGGCCAGACCGCGTAGGTCCGCTCGGCGAGCACGTCGGGCAGCTCGTTGAGCACCTCGTAGAGGATCTGCACGCCCTGGTTGGGCAGGCCCACCTCGTACGCGTCCGGATACATCAGCGCCCAGCGGACGGTCGCCGCGTCCCAGTCCTTGACCACCGCACCCAGCTCGCCACCGACGTACTGGATGGGCTTGGTCACCTGGGGCAGCAGCGGCTCCAGCCGGGGCCACACGGAATTGGCCGCGACGGGATGCGGCGTCGTGGACGGGGCACTCATGATGCCCAAGGGTACGCGGTGTCCCACCCGCCACCACGCCGCACCGCAGCAGGCCACCGGCCAACCCTTCTGGATCTTGGGCAGGTTCCGTCCGCGGCGCACGGCAAATCTCCAAGATCGGCATGGTGACGGGCCGACGAGCGGATTCGTCGGCGGTGGCACGCCGGTACTAACCTCGCAACGGCGCGAGAGGAGATGCCGCGATGCCGGAGCCGCAGCCGGGCACGGACCGGCCGGCCGACGGGGGCACCCAGGCCACGGCCCGGGATCCGGGCACCGACGAGCCGAGCCGCGCCCCCGTACCGCCGGCCACCCCGGCCACCGGCCCGGACGCGGCGACGACGCCGGCCGCGGACGACAGCACCCCCGACGAGGAGCCGACCGGGACCGCCCCGGCCACCGACAGCGCGGACCCGGACGGCGCGGAGGCCGCCGGCAGCGGTTCGCCGAGCACGCCGCACGAGGCGGCCGGTGCCGCACCCGCCGGGCCCACCCTGACCGATCCGGTCGACGACGAAACGCCGGGCACGGAGATCCCCACGCCCGGCGACCACCAGACCGCCGACACCGAGACCGTCCCGCCCCAGCCGGTCGACCGGCAGACCGCCGGCACGGAGACGGCCGTGCCGGAGCCCGCCGAGGAGCGCACCGAGGCGGCGCCGGACAAGGAAGGGGCATCCGCCGAGCCGCCGGTCACCCCGGCACGCGGCTCGGCCGCCGTCCCCATCCGCCCGGCCGGTTCCGCCACCGTCCCGGACCGCGCGGCCGGCTCGGCTGCGGTCCCGGGCCGCCTCGACCCCGCAGCGGAGACGGATCGTCCCGAGCCGACGCGGAAGGCGGAGCAGCCGGATCCGACCCGGGTGGCGGGCCGACCGGACCCGACCCGGGTGGAGTCGCGCGTCGAGCCGCCCGCGCCCCGGTGGAGCGGGTCCGCGCCGGTGCCGCCCCCACCGCCGCGCAAGCGGTCCTGGGGCGAGTCCGCCGAGCCCACCCCGCTGCCGCCGGTGGACTCCCCCGAGCACCTGGTCCCGGTCGATCCCTGGGAGGGCGTGGACACCACCGGCTGGGACCTGCACTCGGCCGACTTCCCCGCGCTGCCGCCGACGCCGCCCTACCCGACCCCGGCCGCCCACCCGCACGCACCGGTCGCCCACCCGCCGGTCGCCCACCCGCACGCCGCACACCCACCGGTCGTGCACCCGCCGGCCGCGCTGCCCCCGCCCGTCGCCGTCCGCCCGGTGCCGTCGCCCGCGCCGGTGTCGCCACCCCGGCCCGCGCCGCCGCGGCCGCCGAAGCAGCGCCGCCGCCCGGCGCCCCCGCCGGTCGCGCCGCCGCCCGGGTTCCAGCCCCCCAAGGGGTACGTGGCCGTCCCGGTCCGCCGCCGACGCCGCTGGCCCTGGGTGCTGCTGCTCACCGTCGCCTGCTGCTGCGGCGTGCCCATCTGGTGGGCCCAGCCGCTCTCCGCCCAGTACCCGGCGAGCGCGACCCTGCCGGACCGGATGGCCGACCTGCGGCTGCGGCAGGACCAGCGCAGCCAGGCCACCGCCGAGGAACTGAAGACCGAGGTACGCCAGGCGCACCTGCTCGCCGAGGACACCTTCGCCGGGATCTACACTACGAACGACGGCAAGCGGGTGACCCTCTTCGGCGGCACCGGGTTCCGGCTGAGTCCCGAGGCGGACGCCGACGCCGAGATCGACCGCCTCCGGGAGCGGTACGCGCTCGGCGACGCCGAAGCGGTGGAGACCGGTGTCCGGGGCCGGTACGAGCGCTGCGCGGTCGGCCGGGCGGACGGCGACGCGGTGGTGGTGTGCACCTCGGTCGACCACGGCAGCCTGACCACCGGCGTCTTCACCCGGCTCTCACTGACGGACAGCGGCCGTCTGCTGAACGACCTGCGCCAGCAGGTGGTGACCCCGAAGCGGTCCTGAGCGCCCCCCTGCGCGAGGTATCGATCACATAAAGCTCCTCGCGTCGCTCCGCCCATAACGGATGATTGACTCACAATCAGGACATGTCGCGGCGTTGGCTCTTCGCCGACCAGTTAGGTTCGCACTTCCTCGACGACCGGCAGCAACCGGTCCTGCTGATCGAGTCGAAGGCGGTCTTCCGGCGTCGCGTCCACCACCGGCAGAAGGCCCACCTGATCCTCTCCGCGCTGCGGCACCGCGCCGCCGAACTGGGCGACCAGGCGATCTTCCTGCGCGCCGAGACGTACGGGCAGGCGCTCAGGAGGGTCCGCGAGCCGCTGGAGGTGTGTCACCCGACCTCGCGCCGGGCGCTGCAGTTCGTCCGCGGCCTGGACCGGGTCACCGTGCTGCCGGCCCGGGGGTACGTGACCAGCATGGCGGACTTCGCGGACTGGGCCGACGGCCGGCGGGGCACGCTGCGGATGGAGGGGTTCTACCGCTTCGCCAGGGAGCGGCACGGGGTGCTCATGGCCGGCGGCGACCCGGTCGGCGGCCGGTGGAGCCTGGACCCGGAGAACCGCGAGCCGCCACCGAAGGACGGCAGGCGGGACGTGTCGGCCCCGCCGATGCCCAGCGAGGACGACATCGACGCGGAGGTCCGGGCCGACCTGGACCGCTGGGAGCGGGAGGGCATCCGGTTCGTCGGCCGGGACGGCCCGCGCCGCTTCCCGGCCACCGCCAAGGAGGCGAAGGCCCGGCTGCGGCACTTCCTCCGGCACCGCCTCGCCGCGTTCGGCCGGTACGAGGACGTCATGCTCGCCGCCGACCCGTGGCTGGCGCACAGCATGCTGTCCGCCGCGTTCAACCTCGGCCTGCTGGATCCGATGGAGGCGGTCCGGGGCGCCGAGCAGGCGTACCGCCGGGAGGCCGCGCCGTTGGCCAGTGTGGAGGGCTTCATCCGGCAGCTCATGGGCTGGCGGGACTACACCTGGCACACCTACTGGTACGTCGAGCCGGGTTGGCGCAACAGCAACGCGTTGGCCGCCCGGCGGTCGCTGCCGGGCTGGTGGCAGGAGCTGGACGCCGACGTGGTCGACGCGCGCTGCCTCTCCGACGTGCTCGCCGGCGTCCGGGACCGGGGCTGGGTGCACCACATTCCGCGGCTGATGGTGCTCGGCAACTACGCGCTGCAGCGCGGCTGGCGCCCGACGGAGCTGGTCGAGTGGTTCCACACTCGGTTCGTGGACGGCTACGAGTGGGTGATGACCGGAAACGTGGTCGGCATGAGCCAGTACGCCGACCTGGCCCGGATGACCACCAGGCCGTACGTCTCCGGGGGCGCGTACATCAACCGGATGAGCGACTACTGCGGCGGCTGCCGCTACGACCCGAGGCAGCGGCTCGGCGAGATGGCGTGCCCGTTCACCGCGGGCTACTGGGCGTTCCTGTCCACCAACCGCCCCCGGATCCCGGCCAACGCCCGGCTGGCCCGGACCATGAAGCAGCTGGAACGCCTCGGCGACCTGGACGCCGTGGTCGCCCAGGAGCGGCGGCGCGGCAGCGACCCGCCGTGACGGCTGGAGTCAGGACGCGACCGGCGGCTCGCCGCTGACCGGCGGGTGCGCGCGGGGCGGGGCGTAGCGGGGCACGTACTCCTGGCCGGTGAGCTTCTGGATCTCGCTCATCATCTCGTCGGTCATCGCGCGCAGCGAGGTCCGGTCGCCCGACCGGCCGGTGAAGTCCAGCGGCTTGCCGAACCGCACGATGATCTCGGCCTTTCCCGGCCGGGGCACCCGGGCCCCGATCGGCTGGGCCTTGTCGGTGCCGATCATGCCGACCGGGATGATCGGCACGCCGGCGGCCACGGCCAGCCGGGCCGCCCCGGTGCGCCCACGATAGAGCCGCCCGTCCGGGGAGCGGGTGCCCTCCGGGTAGACGGCGACCAGGTCCCCGGCCTTCAGCGCGGGAATGGCCGCGTCGAACGCGGAGAGCGCGGCCCGCCCGCCAGCCCGCTCGACCGGGATGGCACCCAGGCCGGTGAGCACGAACTTGGAGAACCGCCCCTTCACGCCGGTGCCCTTGAAGTACTCGGACTTGGCCCAGAAGGCCAGGTGGCGGGGCACCACGGTGCCGAGGAAGAGCTCGTCGGCGACGGAGAGGTGGTTGCCCGCGAAAATCGCGCCGCCGGTCGCCGGGATGTGCTCCAGCCCCTCCACGGTCGGACGGAAAGCCAGCCGGAGCGTGGGGCCCACGACGAGCTTGCCGATGGTGTAGAGCAGCGGCACGGGTCCTCCGGCGGTCGTACGGGACAGGCGGTGTCACGGTAGCGGACGGCCCCACGCCGGCCCGATCGGGTGGCCGGCCGCCCCGGTGGTGGTCCGGCGAACCTCGGTCCGCCGGACCACCACCATCAGGAGGTCATACCCGTCGCACGGCGACCGTCACCCGCTCGCCTTCGCCGACCTCGCCGGCGAAGCCCTCGATCCCCTCGGCGAAGTCGACCGTGTCGGCCAGCACCTCCCGGGCCACGAAGTCGGTGTACGCGGACACCGCGGCGCGCACCTCCTCGGACGCCGACAGCGCCACCACAATCCGGTCCGAGACGTCCAGGTCGGCGTCCCGGCGGGCCTGCTGGATCACCCGGACCACGTCCCGGGCCAGCCCCTCGGCGGCCAGCTCCGGGGTGACCTCGGTGTCCAGCACGACCACGCCCTCGCCGCCGGGCAGCGGCGCGGAGTGCTCGGCGTCGGCGGCGACCAGGCGCAGCTCGTACTCGCCCTCGTCGAGGGTGATCCCGGCGGCGACCGGGGCGCTGTCGACCAGCTCCCACTCCCCCGCCTTGACCGCCTTGATCACCTGCTGGACCGCCTTGCCCACCCGCGGGCCGAGCGCCCGGGGCACCACGGTCAGCACCTGCTGGCAGTATGCGGACACCTCGTCGGTGAACTCCACGTGCTTGACGTTCACCTCGTCGGCGACCAGGTCGGCGAAGGGCCGCAGCTGGTCCGCCCGCGGCGAGGCCACGGTCAGCCGCGACAGCGGCAGCCGCACCCGCAGCCCCTTGGCCTTGCGCAGCGACAGTGCCGCCGAGGCGACCGCCCGGGTGGCGTCCATCGCCGTCACCAGCTCGTGGTCGGCCGGGAACTCCGCCGCCGCCGGCCAGTCGGTCAGGTGCACCGACCGCTCGCCGGTGAGGCCGCGCCAGATCTCCTCGGCGGTCAGCGGCGCCAGCGGTGCCACCACCCGGCAGAGCGTCTCCAGCACCGTCCACAGCGTGTCGAACGCCTCCGCGTCACCGGACCAGAACCGGTCCCGCGAGCGGCGCACGTACCAGTTGGTCAGCGCGTCCAGGTAGGACCGGACGGTGGCGCAGGCGCCGGAGATGTCGTACGCGTCCAGCTGCGCCTGCACCGTCGACACCAGCTCGTTCGTCTTCGCCAGCACGTACCGGTCGAGCAGGTGCGTCGAGTCGGTGCGGCGCCGGGCGGTGTGGCCCTCGGCATTGGCGTAGAGCGAGAAGAAGTACCAGACGTTCCACAGCGGCAGCAGCACCTGGCGCACCGCGTCCCGGATGCCCGCCTCGGTGACCGACATGTCGCCGCCGCGCAGCACCGGCGAGGACATCAGCATCCAGCGCATCGCGTCCGACCCGTACGAGTCGAAGACGTGGTAGACGTCCGGGTAGTTGCGCAGGCTCTTGGACATCTTGCGCCCGTCCGAGCCGAGCAGGATGCCGTGGCTGAGGCAGTTGCGGAACGCCGGCCGGTCGAACAGCGCGGTGGCCAGCACGTGCATGGTGTAGAACCAGCCGCGGGTCTGTCCGATGTATTCGACGATGAAGTCGCCCGGGTAGTGGTGTTCGAACCACTCGCGGTTCTCGAACGGGTAGTGCACCTGGGCGAACGGCATCGACCCGGACTCGAACCAGCAGTCCAGCACCTCCGGCACCCGGCGCATCATCGACTTCCCGGTGGGGTCGTCCGGGTTGGGGCGGACCAGCTCGTCCACCGCCGGCCGGTGCAGGTCGGTCAGGCGTACGCCGAAGTCCCGCTCGAGGTCGGCCAGCGACCCGTACACGTCGACCCGCGGGTAGTTCGGGTCGTCGGACTTCCACACCGGGATCGGCGAGCCCCAGAACCGGTTCCGGCTGATCGACCAGTCGCGGGCGTTGGCCAGCCACTTGCCGAACGAGCCGTCCTTGATGTGCCCCGGCGTCCAGTTGATCTGCTGGTTGAGCTCGACCATCCGGTCCTTGAACTGGGTCACCGCGACGAACCACGACGACACCGCCTTGTAGACCAGCGGGGTGTCGCAGCGCCAGCAGTGCGGGTACGAGTGGGTGTAGGTGTCCTGCCGGAGCAGCACCCCCCTTTCCTTCAGCTCCCGGATCACCGACTTGTTCACGTCGAAGACCTGCTCGCCCTGGTAGGGCGGGACCAGCGCGGTGAACCGCGTGTGGTCGTCCACCGTGACGATGGTCGGGATGCCGGCCGCGTTGCAGACGTTCTGGTCGTCCTCACCGAAGGCCGGGGCCAGGTGGACGATCCCGGTGCCGTCCTCGGTGGTGACGAACTCCGCGCCGAGCACCTGGTACGCGTTCGGCCCGGCCTGCTCGACCAGGAAGTCGTAGAGCGGGACGTACCGGCGGCCGACCAGGTCACGCCCGGACACCGTGCCGACCTGCTCGTACCCCTCCAGCTCCTTGGCGTACGCGCCCAGCCGGGCGGCGCCGACGACGTACCGCACACCGTCGCGCTCCAGCACCGCGTACTCGATGTCGGGGCCGACGGCGAGCGCCAGGTTCGACGGCAGGGTCCACGGCGTGGTGGTCCAGACGCCCAGCCGCACCGGCCCGCGCAGCAGCTCCGGCGCGCCCTCGTCGGGGGTCAGCTCGAACCAGACCGACACGGTCGGGTCGTGCCGGTCCTTGTAGACGTCGTCCATCCGGGTCTCGGTGTTCGACAGCGGCGTCTCGCACCGCCAGCAGTACGCCAGGACCCGGAAGCCCTCGTAGACCAGACCCTTGTCGTGCAGGGTCTTGAAGGCCCACATGACGCTCTCCATGTAGTCCAGGTCGAGCGTCTTGTAGTCGTTGGCGAAGTCCACCCAGCGGGCCTGCCGGGTGACGTACCGCTCCCAGTCCTGGGTGAACTCCAGCACCGAGGTGCGGCACGCCTCGTTGAACCGGGCCACGCCCAGGTCGAGGATCTCCGCCTTGCTGGTGATGCCGAGCTGCTTCTCGGCCACCACCTCGGCCGGCAGGCCGTGGCAGTCCCAGCCGAAGCGCCGCTCCACCCGGCGGCCGCGCATGGTCTGGTAGCGCGGCACCACGTCCTTGACGTAGCCGGTGAACAGGTGGCCGTAGTGCGGCAGGCCGTTGGCGAACGGCGGGCCGTCGTAGAAGACGTACTCGTTGGCCCCGTTCTCGCCCGCGTCACGGGCTTCCACCGAGGCCTCGAAGGTCTTGTCGGCCGTCCAGTGCTCCAGGACCCGGCGCTCCACCGCGGGCAGGTCCGGGCTCGCCGGGGCGCCGGCGGCGGTCGGGTCGTGCAACGGATAGGCCATCGGGGGTCGCTCTCCTCAGCAGCAGCTCACTCGTCGTGTGGGTCTGCGAGGACGAGCCCTTCCGGTACGCCGTCACCGGCGCCCCGGGTCAGGCCCGCGGTACCACCCCGCTTGGCGGTCAAGGTGCGACCGCCCGCTCGTTGGCCGGCTGTGACGGGCCGGTCCCGTCCGGTTCTACTGGGCCGGTCACCCGGCTGTTCTTCCGGAGGCTCGCCGGTGATGGCCGGGTCGTCGCCTGTGTCCGACAAGCGTACTCGACCGGGCCGGCGCTCCGCCCCCGAGTATCGGCCCGGGTCGACCCCGTACCACCAGCCGGGCGTCACGGCCGGCCGCGGCTAGGCTCACCTGGTGATCCGGATCGAGTTGGACGAGCCCACGCTGGCCCGTACCCGGATCGCCACCAGCCCGCTCTGGGAGGTGCTGACCAGCCTCTACCTGCTGAAGCGCCAACCGGAGGAGGCACCCTGGCCGTACACCGGCTGGGCCCGGCACGCCCGGCGGGTGCTGGCCGAGGTGCCGGAGACGGCACCGGCCCGGCTGCTCACGGCCGACGACCGGGCACCGGACTTCCTCACCCCGATCCCGCCGTCGCCGGCCCCCACGCTGGCCGAGGAGTTGGCCGTGCTGCGGGCCACCCCGGCCGAGGTGATCGCCGAGCAGGTCCCCCGCTACCACGACCCCGACGACCTGCCGGGCTGGCTGCGCCCGTTCGTCACCGACCGGCAGGCCGCGCTGGACCGGCTCGCCGGCGGCATCCAGGCGTACTGGGACGCGGCGATCGAGCCGTGGTGGCCGGCGATGCGGGCGGCGCTGGACGAGGAGGTGCTGCACCGGGCCCGAGCACTCGCCGCGGACGGCCCGGACGCGCTCCTGGCCGGCCTGCACGAGCGGGTGCGCTGGGAACAGCCGGTGCTCACCCTGGTCAAACCCCTGGAGCAGAGCTTCCGGGCGCTGGACCAGCGGCTGCTGCTGATCCCGCTGATCTTCTCCCGGGGCGCGCTGGCCTGTTCCACCGACCATCCGGAGATCGTCGCGGTCTCCTACCAGGCCCGCGGGGCGGCCGTGCTGGCTGAGGGCGGGCCCACCCCGACGGCGGAGGAAGCCGCGACCGACCGGCTGGCGATCCTCCTGGGCCGGGGCCGGGCCCAGGTGCTGCGGGCGCTGACCCGGCCGGCCACCACGGCCGGGCTCGCCGCCACCCTCGGGCTCGCCCCGAGCACCGTCTCCGAGCACCTCGCCGCGCTGCTCACCGCCGGGGTGGTGCACCGCCGCCGGGTGGGCCGGCGCGTGCTGTACGGCCTGGAACCGGCCGGCCTGTCCCTGGTCACCCTGATCGGCGCCGACCCGGCGACCGCCTCCGCCTGAGGATTCGGCGAGCGCCGAATTCGTTTCCCCGCCCGCCCCGGCGTTCCTAGATTCGCCGACATGAGCGAGCGAAGCGAGCGAATCATCCGGCTCAGCGCGGCCGAGCCTCATGACGGCCCGGAGCGAAGCGGAGGACCGGCATGAGCGAGTACGCGATCGAGGCGGCCGGGCTGCGCCGCACCTACCGCAGCCGAACGGGATGGTTACGACCCCAGCGCCGGGAGGTGGAGGCGGTCCGCGGCGTCGACCTGACGGTCGGCAACGGGGAGCTGTTCGGCCTGCTCGGGCCGAACGGCGCCGGCAAGACCACCACCATCAAGCTGCTGAACACGCTGCTCATCCCGACCGCCGGCACCGCCCGGATCTGCGGCCACGACGTGGTCACCGAGACCCGGGAGGTACGCCGGCGGATCGGGTACGTCTTCGGCGGCGACCGGGGCCTCTACGAGCGGCTCTCCGCCCGGGACAACCTGCGCTACTTCGCCGAGCTTTACGGCGTGCCGGGGCGGGAGCAGAAGCGGCGCATCGCCGAACTGCTCGAGCTGGTCCGGCTCGACGGCCGGGAGAACGAGCGGGTGGAGGGCTACTCCCGGGGCATGCGGCAGCGGCTGCACATCGCCCGCGGCCTGCTGCACCGGCCGAAGGTGCTCTTCCTCGACGAGCCGTCGATCGGGGTGGACCCGGTGGCGGCCCGGGAGCTGCGGCAGACCGTCGCCGACCTGGCGGCCACCGGCACCACCGTGCTGCTGACCACGCACTACATGGCCGAGGCGGACGAGCTCTGCGACCGGATCGCGGTCATCGCCAGCGGCACCATCCAGGCCCTCGGCACCCCGGCGGAGCTGCGGCGCCACGCCGACGGCCGGCAGGTGCTGGAGGTCGAGGCGTACGGGGTGACCGACGCCCAGCTCGCCACGATCCACACCCTGCCCGGCGTACGCGAGGCGAGCGTGACCGTCGCCGGGGCGGCCCAGGTGCTGACCGTGCAGTCCGACGCGGGGGTGGACGTGCAGGCGGACGTGCTTCGCGCGCTGGACGGGGTCCGGCTGGGCCGGGTCAGCGCCCGCCAGCCCACCCTCGAGGACGCGTACGTGGCGATCGTCAACCGGGTCGCCGCGCCGTCTCGCCCGCTCGAGGCGGTGACGGCGTGAAGCTGCTCCGCATGATCGGGGTGGGGGCGCTGCTGCACACCAAACAGCTGAGCCGCTCCCCGTTCGAGATCGCCACCGCGCTGATCGTGCCGGTGGTGCAGGCCACCCTGGCCGTGTACCTGTTCCGGGCCGGCGGCGAGCCGGGCCGGCTGCTGGAGGCCGCCGTCGGCGCCGGACTGATGGGTGTCTGGTCGTCGGTGCTCTTCGGCTCCGGCGGCGCCATCCAGAACCAACGCTGGCAGGGCACGCTGGAGATGATCATGCTGGCGCCGCGCCCGCCCGCGCTGATGATCCTCCCGATCACGCTGGCCACCGCGGTCACCGGCACGTACGCCATGCTCGCCACCCTGCTCTGGGGCCGGCTGCTGTACGGCGTCCCGCTGGACTTCGCACACCCGCTGCTCTTCCTGCTGGCCGTCCCCGGCTGCGTGCTCGGGCTGGGCATGTTCGGCCTGCTGCTCGCCGCCACGTTCGTGCTCATGCGCAACGCGAACGCGCTGACCAACACCCTGGAGTACCCGATCTGGCTGGTCTCCGGGATGCTGGTGCCGCTCACCGTGCTGCCCGGCTGGACCGGCCCGATCGCCGCCGCGCTGCCCACCACCTGGGGCGCCCGCGCGGTCCACGAGGCGGCCAGCGGCGGACCGGTGTGGCCGTCCCTCGGCATCTGCCTGGCGATCAGCCTCGGCTGCCTGATCACCGGCGCGTTGATGATGACCTACGTCGAGCGACGGGCCCGCGCCGCGGCGACCCTCGCGCTGGCCTGAGGAGACGACGATGACGGCACTCTTCCGGCTGATCGGCACGGGCGGCGTGATCGCCTACCGGGCCCTGTTCAACTGGACCACCCCGGCGATGTTCATCGGCTCGCTGCTGGTCGGCCCGATCTTCCAGCTGCTCTTCTTCGCCTATCTGGGGCGGCAGCTCGGGGTTGCCGACGACCGGTTCTACATCGTCGGCAACGCGGTGCTCGCCGCCTCGCTCTCCTGCGTCTTCGGCGGCACCATGGCGGTCGCCAACGAACGACGCTTCGGCACGCTCGGGCACGTGTTGCTCTCGCCGCGCAGCCGCACCGCGGTCTTCCTCGGCCGGGTCCTCCCGTACGCCGGGAACGGCCTGCTCATCGCGGTCAGCACGCTGACCGTGGGCTCGCTCCTGCTCGGCCTGCGGATGCCGCCGGACGCCCTGCCGGCCCTGCTGGCGACCCTGGCGGTGGCCTCGCTGTCCTGCGGCTTCTTCGGCCTCACCCTGGGCGCGCTGGGGCTGCGGTTCCGGGACGTCTGGGTGGTCTCCAACGTCTCGGTGGCGCTGCTGCTCCTGCTCACCGGGGTCAACGTCCCCGCCGCGGGACTGCCCGGCTGGATGCGCGCGGTGGGCCAGGCGCTGCCGATCACCCACGCCGCAGCGGCCGCCCGCCAACTGGTCGCCGGCAAGGGTTTCGCGGCCGCCGCCCCGGCGCTCGCCGCCGAGGTCGCCGTCGGATTCGGGTACGCGCTGCTGGCCGCCACGCTGCTCAAGCTCTTCGAAGCCGAATCCCGCCGCCGCGCCTCCCTCGACACCATGTGACCCGCCCCCTCCATCCTCCCTTTCCTCCCCCACTCCCGGTTGATCATGAAGTTGGCGGCATCTGTGGAGATCCACATCGCCGTCAACCCCATGATCAACGCGGGCGACGCACGGAGCCTGAGTCAGCGGGTGGGGGCGGGGAGGGTGGTGGTCCAGAGGGAGACGCCGGCGCGGTCGCGCAGGTGCACCGTCAGGTCGCCGGACTCGCCGTCGATCGAGACCTCGCCGAAGTGCTGGAAGCCCTCGGCGGGCGAGGTGTTCGCGCGCGGCGGCGCGTGCACGAACGCGGCCTGCGGGCCGAAGGTGCCGTCCAGGGCGTTCGGGCCGAACGCGCCGGCGTGCGCCGGCCCGGAGACGAACTCCCAGAAGGGGGTGAAGTCCCGGAAGGCCGCCCGCGTCGGGTCGTAGTGGTGGGCCGCGGTGTAGTGCACGTCGGCGGTGAGGAAGACGATGCCGGTGACGCCGGCCCGGTGGGCCGCGCCCAGCACCTCGGCGAACTCCAGCTCACGCCCTGCGGGCGCACCCGGGTCGCCCTGCGCCACGCCCTCCTGCGCGCCCGGGCCGTCCGGCACCACCAGGCCGAGCGGCAGGTCGTTGGCGATGACCTTCCAGGTGGCCCGGGACCGGGTCAGTTCCCGGATCAGCCATTCCCGCTGCTCCCGGCCGAGTAGGCCGCGGTCCGGGTCGGCGTACGTGTTGCCGTCGTTCGGGTCCTTGTACGTCCGCATGTCGAGGACGAAGACGTCCAGCAGCGGACCGTACGGCAGCTTGCGGTAGAGCGGCCCGTTGACGGGGGCCGGAACCCACTCGTGGAACGCCTGCCGGGCCCGGGCGGCGAGCACGTCGACCCGCTTCTCGGTGTAGCGATCGTCGGCGAGGATCTGCCCCGGATACCAGTTGTTGCGCACCTCGTGGTCGTCCCACTGGTTGATCTGCGGCACCTCGGCGGCGAGCGCGCGCAGGTGCTCGTCGAGCAGGTTGTACGCGAACTGCCCGCGGTACTCGGCCAGCGTCTCGGCCACCTTGCTCTTCTCGGGCGTGACCAGGTTGCGCCAGATCCGGCCGTCCGGCAGGGTGACGCTCTCGGTGAGCGGGCCGTCGGCGTAGACCGTGTCCCCGCTGCACAGGAAGAAGTCGGGGCGGACCGCCCGCATGGACCGGAAGATCGCCATGCCGTCGAAGTCGGGGCTGATCCCCCAGCCCTGGCCGGCGATGTCCCCCGTCCAGACGAACCGCACGTCCCGCCGGTCCTGTGGGCCGGGGGCGGTGGCGAACGAGCCGGTCAGCGGCTCGCTGGACAGCCCGGGCCGGTCCAGGCTCTCCACGCTCACCCGGTAGTACAGCCGCTCGCCTGACGGCAGGCCGCGCAGCCGCACCCGGCCGGTGCCGTCGGTCGACGGGTCCAGCAGCGGGCCGCGCAGCAGCCGGGCGCCGCGCAGGTCCGGGCGGCGGCTCAGCTCCACGAGCATCCGGCCGGGCCGGTCCGCGCGGGTCCAGACCAGCGCCGAGTCGGCGGTCACGTCGCCGCTCTGCACGCCGTGGGTGAGCACCGGGCGGCCGGACGGCTGCCAGGCCGGCGCCGCCGTGGCCGGGCCAGCGCCGAACAGGCCGCCGCCGGCGAGTCCGGCCCCGGTCAGCAGTCCGGCGCGCAACACGGTACGTCGATCGAGAGAAGTCATCTGTCCCCTCCGTCGGGAATCGGTTCCTGGTGGTCTACCGGCCCGAGGTGAGCCGGACCGGCGCACGCGGATGGCCGGCGTGGGAACCGCGGCTGACCACTCGTTGACGTCGTGGGCATGACCACCGTCACAGCCCGCACCTGTCACGCCCAGGGCAGGCCGATCCGTCGTGTCCACGTACCGACGACACGAGGGAGGCCGAGATGAGTCGGATCAACATGACGGCAGTGGTGCCGGAGGCGTACCAGGCGGTGCTCGGGCTGGAGAAGTACGTCCAGAAAAACGTGGACCACACCGTGCTGGAGCTGGTGAAGCTGCGGGCGTCGATGCTCAACGGCTGCGCGTTCTGCGTGGACATGCACAGTCGGGACGCGCTCGCCGCCGGCGAGTCCAGCCGGCGGCTGTTCGCCGTCGCCGCGTGGCGGGACGCGCCGTTCTTCGACGAGCGGGAGCGGACCGCGCTGGCGCTGACCGACGCGGTCACCCGGCTCGGCGAGCACGGCGTGCCGGACGAGGTGTGGGACGCCGCGGCGAAGGTCTGGTCGGAGAAGGAACTGGCCGACCTGCTCGTCGCGATCGCCACAATCAACGTGTGGAACCGAATCTCGGTGAGCACCCGGAACGAGCCGCCGCTCGAGGTGTGACCACCACCGGGGCAGCGGAGGCGGCCGGTGCGCTCACCGCGCACCGGCCGATGCTGCTCGGCCTGGCGTACCGGCTGCTGGGCAGCCTGCACGACGCCGAGGACGTGCTGCAGGAGGCGTACCTGCGCTGGCTGGACGTCGACCGGGCGGCGGTCGCCGAGCCGCGCCGGTACCTGGCCCGGGTGGTGACCCGGCTGGCGCTGGACCGGCTGCGCGCCCGGCAGGCGGCCCGCGAGACGTACGTCGGCCCGTGGCTGCCCGAGCCGGTGCCCACCGGCGCGGGTGGCCCGTTCGGACCGCTGGACACGGTCGAGCAGCGGGACACCCTCTCCACCGCGGTGCTGCACCTGCTGGAGCGGCTCACCCCGCCGGAGCGGGCCGTGTACGTGCTGCACACCGCATTCGCCCTGCCGTACGCCGAGATCGCCGACCTGCTGGACCGGTCGACGGCGGACTGCCGCCAACTGCACCACCGGGCCGTGGCCCGGATCGCCGACGACCGGCGGCGGTTCACCGCCGGGCCGGCCGAGCAGCGGCGGCTGCTGGACGCGTTCCTGGCCGCGGCGCGCGACGGCGACCTGGCCCGGCTGACCGACCTGGTCGCCGCCGACGCCACCGCCTGGTCCGACGGGGGTGGCCGGGTCCGCGCGGCGCGCAACCCGGTCCGCGGCGCGAACCGGATCGCCCGCTTCTTCGCCGGCGTCTACGGCCGCCGCCGCCCCGGCGTCACGGCGTCGCGGGTCGAGCTGAACGGCGCGCCGGCGCTGCTGCTGCGCTGGCCGACCGGGGTCCGCTACACCCTCGCGGTGGCCGCCGCCGACGGCCGGATCACCGGCGTCTACCTGGTCGGCAACCCCGACAAGCTGGCCCGCGTGCCCGGCTGAACACGCCCGACGGCCCCGGTCCCAGTGTGGGACGGGGCCGTCGGCGAGGACGTCAGCCCAGCTCGGGGAACCAGAGGGCGATCTCCCGCTTGGCGCTGTCGACCGAGTCGGAGGCGTGCACCAGGTTCTCCCGGTTGGACAGGGAGAAGTCGCCGCGGATGGTGCCGGCGGCGGCCTTGCGGCCGTCCGTGCTGCCGATCATCCCGCGCACCACCTCGATCACCTGGTCGCCGGAGAGCACCAGGGCCACCAGCGGGCCACCGATCATGAACGCCTTCAACGGCGGGTAGAACGGCTTGTCGACGTGCTCGGCGTAGTGCTGGTCGGCGAAGTCGCCGTCCATCGTCCGGGAGATCAGCGCGTCGATCCGCAGGCCCTTGCGCTCGAAACGGCCGAGGATCTCGCCCACCAGACCGCGGCGCACCGCGTCGGGCTTGATCAGTACGAGCGTGCGCTCGTCCGGGCTGCTGCTGGACACGCTGGGTTCCTCCTGTGCGCGGAAGCGGGTCGGGCTGGGTACGGTCAGCGTAGCGACCCGGTCCCGGCGCCGACGCGGCGGCCGCTCTTTCCCCCGGTCGCCGACACGGCCTAGCCTGGCCCTAGACCCCGGGAGGTCCACTGTGGCGAATGGCGGGAACCGACCCATCGCGCCGGTGCGCAAGCTGATCGGCGCGGTGCTGGGCACCGTGGCGACCTTCATCGTGCTGTTCGGGCTGGGCATGACGAGCTGGGCCATCGTGGCGCTCGGCGTCGCGCTGCTCGTGCTGGCGATCGCCCTGGCCACCGTACGCGGCGGCGGGCGCACCTGGGTGGTCGGCCTCGGCCACGTGCACAGCGCCTCCGAGCCGCCCACCCAGTACTCGTTCGGCCGCTGCGAACTCCAGCTGGTGATCGACGCGCCCGGGCTGCCGCCCCGGTCCAAGAAGATCATCGAGCCGCGGGTCCCGGTCGCCAAGTGGCCATCCCTGGGCCAGGCCCTGCCGGTCCGGGTCGCCCTCGACGACCAGCGGCACGTGCGCGTGCTGTGGGACGAGGTGCCCACCCACGCCGAGACGGCCGCCGCGGTCGCCGACCTGCCGCCCGAGTACGCCGGCCCCGACCCAGTCGAGGAGGTGCTGATCGCGCAGGAGGCCCCGCCGTGGGTGGACCGCCCGGACGACGACTTCCGCGAAGATCTCCCGCCCGCATCGGACCCGCTCCTCGACGACGTCACCGGGCCGCCGGAGCAGCGCGAGCCGGTGGTGGTGCACCAGCGCCCGGGCGGCCCGGTGGTGCTGGAGGGGCAGTTCGTCGAGGCGACGACCGGGGGCTCGCTCCCCCGCCGGGCCACCCCGGCCCCACGCCCGCCCGCCGAGGAGCGGTTCGACACGGTGCCGGTCGACCCGATCGACGTGCCGCTGGACGAGCCGGCCGCGGAGGCGCCGCCGACCCCGGAGGAGCTGGACGAGGCCATCTTCGGGCCGACCGGCGACGAGCCCGCCGAGCTGGCCACGCCGATCAGCGGGGTCGGGATCACGCTGCTCGTCACCGACCTGGACCGGTCGCTCGACTTCTACCAACGGCTCGGCTTCGACGAGCTGGACCGGGGCACCGGCAACGCCGTCCTCTCCTCCGGGGCGACCCGGCTGGTGCTGCGCCAGGTGACCGGAGCCGCGCCGATCAGCCGCCGGCTGGTCCACGTCAACCTGGAGGTCGACGACATCCAGGCCGCGTACGAGCGGCTGCGCGGATCCGGCGTCCGCTTCACGTACGCCCCGCGGGTGGTCAACCGGGGCACCAGGCTGGAGGTGTGGGCGGCGGCCTTCCGCGACCCGGACGGGCACGGCGTCGCCCTCACCCAGTGGCGCACCCTCGCCGACGCCTGAAAAGGGGCGGGCCTCCGGCCAACGCGCGGAGGCCCCTCCGCACACCTGGTACGGCTCAGCCGAGGATGACCCGCCGGACGTGCAGCGCGTACGCCCAGACCAGGGCGAAGATGACCCCCAGCACGAGCAGTGACCAGTGCAGCAGCCCGGACAGCATCAGCAACCCCTGGAGCACCGTCCCGGCGTGCCAGGCCCACGACCGCTTCATCTGCCCGGCCAGCACCACGCAGGCCACCGCCAGCGCCACGATCGCCCCGACGGCGGCGCCGCTGAGGTGCCCGCCGACCACCCGGATCGGCTGGATGGCCAGCAGCAGCACCAGCGCCTCCAGGGCCAGCGTCCCGGCGCCGAGCCCGCGGACGGCCTTGTCCGGGTTCCGCAACCCGGATCGCCGCTCCCCCGGGCCGACCGGCTCGCCGCCCCCTGGGCCGCCGACCGGCGCGCCGTCGCCCGGGCCACCGGCCGGGGGCCCGGCCGGCGAGCCTTCGGCGCTGGGGCGCTCCTCCACCGGCCCGGTCATCGCTTGAGCAGCCGGCGGGCGTCGGCCACAGTCACCACCGATCCCGTAATCAGCACACCGACCCCGGCCAGCTCGCCCGGCACGTCGGATTCGGCCTCGGCGACGGCCGCCTCGATGGCGTCCGGCATCTCCTCGGCGACCTGCACCCGGTCCGGCCCGAAGACCTCCCGGGCCAGCGCGGCCAGCTCCTCGGCCGGCATCGCCCGAGGCGAGCTGTTGCGGGCGACGACGATCGAGTCGAGCACCGGTTCGAGCAGCTCCAGCAGGCTGGCCGCGTCCTTGTCGCCGAGCACGGCGAGCACGCCGACCAGCTTGCTGAACGCGAACTCCTCCTGCAACGCGGTGACCGTGGCAGCCATCCCGTGCGGGTTGTGCGCGCCGTCGAGCAGGATCGTCGGGGCGGTACGCACCTTCTCCAGCCGCCCCGGCGAGCTGGCCGCGGCGAAGCCCTCCCGGACGGTCTCGATGTCGAGTTGCCGCTTCGCTCCCGCCCCGAGGAACGCCTCGACCGCGGCGAGCGCGACGGCCGCGTTCTGCGCCTGGTGCGCGCCGTGCAGCGGGATGAAGATCTCCTCGTACACCCCGCCGAGGCCCTGGATGGTGAGCACCTGACCGCCGACCGCCACCGCCCGGCGCAGCACCCCGAACTCGGAGCCCTCCCGGGCGATGGTGGCACCGACCTCGGCGCAGCGCTCCAGGATCGGCCGGGCGGCCTCCTCCTCCTGCGCCGCCGCGACCACCGTGGCGCCCTTGTGGATGATGCCCGCCTTGTGCAGCGCGATGTCCTCGATGGTGTCGCCGAGCCACTCGGTGTGGTCCAGCCCGATCGGGGTGAGCACCGCCACCCCGGCCTGAATCACGTTGGTCGAGTCCTCGGCGCCGCCGAGCCCCACCTCCACCACCGCGACGTCGACCGGCGCGTCGGCGAACGTGGCGAACGCCAGCGCCGTGGTCATGTCGAAGTAGGTCAGCGGCTCGTCGAAGCGCTGGTCGACCAGCTCGGCCAGCGGCGCCACCTCCCGGTACATGGCGACGAAGCGCTCCTCGCTGACCGGCTCCCCGTCCAGGCTGATCCGCTCCCGGACGGTCTCCAGATGCGGGCTGGTGTAGCGGCCGGTGTGCAGCCCGAACGCCCGCAGCAGCGAGTCGATCATCCGGGCCGTGGAGGTCTTGCCGTTCGTCCCGGTCAGGTGGATCGACGGGTACGCCCGCTGCGGGCTGCCGAGCAGGTCGAGCAGGGACTCGATCTTCTCCAGCTCGAAGTGCATGCGGGTGAAGCCGCGCTCGCTGAGCGCGGCCTCCACCGCGACGAATTCCGTGCGGTCGGTCACGAGGGCAGTGCCTCCAGCGCGGCGTCGATCCGGACCAGATCCGCCTCGGCCACCGCGAGCCGCTCACGGATCTTGGCGACCACGTGCTCGGGCGCCTTGCCGACGAACGCCGGGTTGTCCAGCTTCCCCCGCGCCTGCGCGGCCTCCTTCTCGGCGGCCGCCCGGTCCTTGGTGAGCCGCGCCCGCTCGGCGGCCACGTCGATCGAGCCCCGGGTGTCCAGCGCGACGCTGACCTCGCCCGGCATGGCGAGGGTGGCGCTGGCCTGGAAGTCGTCGCCGGGGGCGTCCAGTCGGACCAGCGAGCGGATCAGCGGCTCGTGCGCGGCGAGGCCCGCCGGCCCGAGGCCGTCGAGCCGGGCCGCCACCCGCTGCGTCGGCCGCAGCCCCTGGTCGGAGCGGAACCGCCGGATCTCGGTCACCACCCGCTGCAGGGTGCCGACCTCGCTCTCCGCGGCGTCGTCGACTCCGGTACGGTCGGCCGCCGGCCAGGCCGCGGTGAGCACCGTCTCCCCGCCGGTCAGCGCGCTCCACAGCTCGTCGGTGACGAACGGGATCACCGGGTGCAGCAGGCGCAGCAGCTGGTCCAGCACGTGCCCGAGCACCCGACGGGTGGCGTCGGCCGCCGGCCCGCCCTCCGCGAGCACCGGCTTGCTGAGCTCCACGTACCAGTCGCAGACGTCGTCCCAGGCGAAGTGGTACAGCAGGTCGCAGACCTTGGCGAACTCGTACGCCTCGAACTGCTCGTCCACCTCGGCGGTCACGTGCGCCAGGCGGGACAGGATCCACCGGTCGACGGTCGACAGCTCGCTCGCCGGGGGCAGCGGCCCCTCGATGTTCGCGCCGTTCAGCAGGGCGAACCGCGTGGCGTTCCAGAGCTTGTTGCAGAAGTTCCGCGAGCCCTGGCACCACTCCTCGCTGACCGGCACGTCCTGACCGGGATTGGCACCCCGGGCCAGGGTGAACCGGGTGGCGTCGGCGCCGAACCGGTCGATCCAGTCCAGCGGGTCGACCACGTTGCCGAACGACTTGGACATCTTCTTGCCGTGCTCGTCCCGGACCATGCCGTGCAGCGCGACGACATCGAACGGCTGCACGCCGTCCATCGCGTACAGGCCGAACATCATCATCCGGGCGACCCAGAAGAAGAGGATGTCGTACCCGGTGACCAGCACGCTGGTCGGGTAGAACTTCGCCAGGTCCGGGGTCTGCTCCGGCCAGCCAAGCGTGGAGAACGGCCACAGGCCGCTGGAGAACCAGGTGTCCAGGACGTCCTCGTCCTGCCGCCAGCCATCGCCGGTCGGCGGCGCCTCGTCGGGGCCGACACAGACGATCTCGCCGTCCGGGCCGTACCAGACGGGAATCCGGTGGCCCCACCAGAGCTGGCGGGAGATGCACCAGTCGTGCATGTTGTCGACCCAGGCGAAGTAGCGCTTGGCCAGCTCGGCCGGCTCGATCCGCACCCGGCCGTCGCGGACCGCGTCGCCGGCGGCCTTGGCCAGCGGGCCGGTGTTGACGAACCACTGCAGCGACAGTCGCGGCTCGACCGTGGTCTTGCACCGCGAGCAGTGCCCCACCGCGTGCACGTACGGCCGCTTCTCGGCCACGATCAGGCCCTGCTCGCGCAGCGCGGCGACGATCGCCGGGCGGGCCTCGTACCGGTCGAGCCCCTGGAACGGGCCGGGTGCCGTGATGATCCCCCGCTCATCCATGATCGTCAGCGATGGCAGGTCGTGCCGCTGGCCGATCTCGAAGTCGTTGGGGTCGTGCGCCGGGGTCACCTTGACCATGCCGGTGCCGAAGCTGGGGTCGACGTGCTCGTCGGCGACGATCGGGATCCGCCGGTCGGTGAGCGGCAGCGCCACCTCGGTGCCGATCAGGTGCCGGTACCGCTCGTCCTCCGGGTGCACCGCGACCGCCGTGTCGCCGAGCATGGTCTCCGCCCGGGTGGTGGCCACCACGACCTCGTCGCTGTAGCGGATCGAGATCAGCTCGCCCTCGTCGTCGGTGTGCTCCACCTCGATGTCGGACAGCGCGGTGAGGCAGCGGGGGCACCAGTTGATGATCCGGTTCGCCCGGTAGATCAGGCCGGCGTCGAAGAGCTTCTTGAACATGGTCTGCACGGCCCGGGACAGGCCCGCGTCCATGGTGAAGCGCTCGCGGTCCCAGTCGACCGCGTCGCCGAGCCGCCGCATCTGGCCCAGGATGGCGCCGCCGGACTCCGCCTTCCACTGCCAGACCCGCTCGACGAACTTCTCCCGGCCCAGGTCGTGGCGGGACAGGCCCTCGCCGGCGAGCTGCCGCTCGACCAGGTTCTGGGTGGCGATGCCGGCGTGGTCCATGCCGGGCAGCCAGAGCGCCTCGAAGCCCTGCATCTTCTTGCGCCGGGTGAGGGCGTCCATCAGCGTGTGCTCGAACGCGTGGCCCATGTGCAGCGAGCCGGTGACGTTCGGCGGCGGGATCACGATCGTGAAGGGGGGCTTGTCGCTCTCCGCCGACGCCCGGAAGTGGCCGGCGGCTACCCACTGCTCGTACCGTCGCTGCTCTACCTCACCGGGCTGGTACTGGCCGGCAAGGGTCGGGGCGTCGGGGCGTCGGGCATCCAGTCTCTCGGTCACCCTGAAAGTCTACGGAGCGCTTCTGGAGACCCGACGTGCGCCACCTCTTGTTCGCGTACGGTGGCGGACATGTCCGACGCACATCTCACCGAGCGTCCGGTCGGCGACGGGCCCGAGCCGGTCGACCTGACCGACGAGCCGATCCAGCTGAGCCGTCGGGACCCGGCGCTGGAGCCCGAACGGCGCCCCGTCTCGCGCCGGCGCCGCATCGCGCTGGGCGCGGCGCTGGTCGTCGGGCTGGCCGGCCTAGGGGCGCTCGGCGTCGGCGGCTGGCGGGTGCTGGACCAGAAGGACACCACGTTGACCACGCCGGTGAAGGTCGCCGGGCTGACCCGGGACGACAGCGAGGGTGCCCGCACCACCGCGGACTACCTCCGCAACGGCCTCGCCGCCGACATCGACCTGGACCGGAGCTTCGGCACCGTCTACAGCGACCCGGCCGACGCCAAGCGGGCGGTGCTCGTGTTCGGTGGCACCACGTTGCTCTGGCAGCCGGGGCGGGACCTGGACACCCTCTTCGGGCTGATGGCCGACGAGACCGGCAAGGTGAGCGGCCTGCACGAGGTGGACGCGGGCCGTCTGGGCGGCGTGATGAAGTGCGGTACGACCGGCGGCGACGGCGGCGACTTCGCGGTCTGCGGCTGGGCCGACCACGGCAGCGTGGTGATGGCGATGTTCGCGGGCCGTTCCGCGGCCGATTCCGCCGTGCTGTTCCGGCAGTTGCGCGAGGGCATCCAGAGCCGCTGATCCGGCGTCCCGGCACGCTGGGAGCCGGCGGCTGCCGACCCGGTGGCCAGGAAAAGCGGAGTCAGGCTTCCTGATTGCGTCGCCTTGGACGCTAACGCAGTCGAGGGCCGACCCTGCTGGGGCGGCCCTCGAAAAGATT
>NZ_VSFA01000140.1 GCF_008119785.1 Micromonospora sp. MP36
CCTCAAGAGCCTGGACCGCGACTGGCCGGTCGCCGTCGCCGTAGGCGCCATCGGGCACGCCCGGGCGCAGAACCCGCCGGCCGTGTGGCAGGCGATCAACGAACAGGCGTGGAGATTCCTACAGGCAAACATCACCGGCGGCCGCCCCCCGCGCACCACGGTGTCCAGCTACCCCACGCGGTGCGCGGGCGCGGCGACCGCCGCGGACGCGATCACTGCGGGCAGCCCAGAGGGCCTCGCCAAGGGAACCCTCATCGTCGACTACAACGGCTCGGTGCTCCTGCCGCCGACCTCAGGCGCCACCGATCCGGACGCAGCCGCCACCGATGCCATCGCAGGCGGCGCCATCACCTCCACCAGTGCCGGCTGCCGCACGTCCGCCCGGCCGACCACCACCTCCCCGACCGATGGCTACACCGGAATCTCGCAACCGCTGCCGACAGGGCAGACGCTCATCGGGATCGGTCACGCTCAAGCCCGGTACGCCGCCACACCGGGCGCCACCACCGCGGTGCTGGCCGCACGGGTATGGGACGTGTCCCCTGACGGCGTTGCGCTGCTGGTCAGTCGTGGCGCCTACCGGTTCGACTTCACCGGTTACGACCCCCGCAGCGGCCTAATCCAGGTGCCGTTGTACGGCAACCACTGGACGTTCCCCGCCGGTCACCAAGTCCGACTGGACCTTGCTCAGGTCGACCAGCCGACGTACCGGCCACCGAACCCGGCGGTGACCGCGACGCTCGACCTGTCCGCCACCCGGCTCGTACTGCCGGTCCGGGCACAAGCCGACACCACCATCCGTTGACGGCCGCGCCTATCCTCTACCAGGAGCCCACCCAGAGCACTGGCGCGACTCATCTGCAGGGCCCCGCGACGCCGGCGGCTCGCCACACAAATTCGACCGGGGCAGCACCGGCGTTCGCCCACCCGACCGTGTTTCCAGGGCTTCTCCTGATGCCACCACCAGGCCGGCCGCACAGGGAGGCGAGCGCGGTCGTGGTTGGCCTGCCCACATCACCCACTTCCGGGGTCTAACCGGCGATGGTGCCTCTACCGGCACGGCCGCCCGCAACGCCTCACCAGCCGAATGCAGCAGCCGGAAGCACGCCCGCCGCTGCCCATCATCACCCGACACGCGCCGGGCGATACCTGGCCCGAGGAGCGGCAAGATCCGACGACGAGGCACAACCAAACCCAGCGCCACCGGTACGACAAATTCAGTGGCTCGGCTTGGCCGATGGTGACGCGAAGCTCAGTCGCCTTCCAATCGAGCTTCGGTCAGCGGGGTACTGGGCAGCGCTCGGCGAGCAGCGCCGCCAGATGCGCTCCGCTGCACGCAACTACCATTCGCCGCCCTTGGAACCCGGGGAGAGCGTCAAGACCGTTCGGTGTGGGGATCAGGGCGCATGCTTTGGCGCCGTCGATGTGGGTGCCGCAAAGTTCGCATCGGCTGGCGCTGACACGTCCGTCCCGGGCTGCCGCGTCGCGGAATAGCCGCCTCAAAAGGTGCATCTCTCCTGTGTAGCTCGGTCCAAGCAACCTTGACATGGGCCATCGGCTTGGACACCGCGCCGCATCCGGCCCAGGTCGGTTCCTGCGGGCGGCGCTGGCGCTCGGCCAGTTGGTCAGTATTCCCGTCATGGAGTTTGCCGTGTTGGTCGTGCCCGGTTCACCTGATTGACAGAGGCGATGGTCTTGATCTCGTTCAGCGATGGCCGGCTGCCTAGCGAGGCATGAGCGAGAGCAGCCCATCTCGCTTGGCCGGCCCATATGGTCGGCGATCAGGCCCCTCAAGTAGTCGTCTGCCTGAGAGTGCTTGAGCAAATGGATGCGCCCCGCCCGAACGGGCGGGGCGCATGAACGGTGTCAGCGGACGTGTGGGCGGCACCGGCGTCGTGCCATCTGCCGGGCCTGGCCAGCCACGGGCAGCGGGCGGTCCGGCAACTCGGCGGCCACCTCGACCCGCGGTGATCGGCCCGCTGGCAGGTGCGCCCGGTCAGCGATCACGACCACGTCCACCTCCCCGTCGATCATCGTTTGCTCGAGCGTCTCCCACGGCGCCCGGACGACCCCTGCCAACCGGTAGCCCCGCCGGCATGTGTGGTAAAAGCATGCTGAAAGGGCGGGCTCCAGCGGCTCGATGCCGGCGGGGACCCAAATGACAGCAATCTCCATGACCTCTCCTGATCAACGTCGCCTATCTGCCTGGGTGATCAGGAGGTGCCGCGGCGGCGGAGGGGCACGTTCCACGGGCCGGTTCACGGCGCGGCCGTCCAGGACAGCCGCAGTTGCGCCTCGGCACAAAGGTGGCATGGACAGTGGCGAGTCGGCCGTGGCCCAGGACCCCGGTAGGTCGACACCGGCGACGCTGGCCACGGTGGACGCGGACGCCGGCACCAGCCACAGCGACGGCAGCCACGGCGCAGGGCCTGCGGGAGGGCCTTCCGGCGGCGTATCGGAAGCTACCGCCACCGGCGACCGCTGCCGTGCGGGAGTTTGGGCCGGGCTGGCCGGTGGAGAGAACGCCGCGGGTGTCGTCGGTCGCGACAGCGGCATCCGCGTCGGGGTGGGTGAAGGCGCCGGAGCCGATATCGCTGGGGTGGGGGTCCTGAACGAGGGCCGGGCGACGGGCGTCGCCGCGCCGGTTGGCGTGACGGCCGGCGGCTTAACGGACGGCATGTCCAGCCCACTGGCCGGCGACGGCTTGATCACCTCTGGTAGCAGCGTTTCGGCGATCTGCGGCCGTACGGTGGCGTCCACCAGGGGAATGTTTGGCAGCGGGGCCGACTCAGCGTGGGCGGCGTCAGCGACAAGGGACGCCCCTGCCGCCGCCGCCCCGAGCGACATCGCCCATAGCCACCGTCTCACCTGAAGAATTCTCTCGCGAATTCCCAAGGGTGATCTAGGGGTACCAGGCGCAACTCGCCACGCATCAACGCTTCGCGCTCGGCCTGCCTCGCAGGTGATCCCGGTAGCCGACCCAACCCCAGCCTTCAGACCGCCACTGGTGCCGCACCGTTTCGCCAGTGGCGGCGGACCGAATGCCTGGGCCCAGGGCTACATGGGTGGCTGGGAGCAGGTCTGCTCGGACGGGGACGCTTTTCGGTGCACGTCTGCCAGTGCTTGCCGCGAGTCGGCACGAGGTCATCGGGCTAACATCGCCACGATCAGGGTGAAGCTGATGGCCAGCAGGACGGCCACGGCAAACACGACGCCCGGCGCCCCCTGCCGTGAACGCCGATGGAGCTGCCACAGCAGCCGCGTTGGCTGGTTCCAGACGGATACGGCGGCGTGGCGGCCACGCCGGCGCGCTGGATTGGTGCGGGTCGTTGAATATGCCACCGAGTTGCCTCCGATGGAGCGTCTGGTGCGCTGTTCGGGTGAGCGAGACAAGGGGTCGTCTGCCTCGAGGCCGCGCACCTCGACCTTCCACTCATGACAAGCGATACACCCGCCCATGTCGTTACATTTGGGTGAGCGACCGTGCGCAGACGGTGATCGTAACGGGCGTCCTGCTCCCCCAAGCGGCTACGGCGCCTGGCCGCGTTGATGCCGCTTGCCGGCCGTCAACTGCGGCGGGACTCCGGGAAGTCGGTTGGAGAGCGGCGCGAGAGCTAATCCTCCCGCCGGGGCCATCGGCGTCGTTAGCAACCGATGACCACCGCTCCGATCCGCTCGTGCTGAGCCCAACCCCGTGCAACACGCCCAGCAACCTCTGCCTGCAACCGTCGCGGGTCTAGAGCCAAGAGCCGGCACGACGGGCAAAGCGCCGGAAGTCCCTTGTCACCATCTGCCGGGTCGCTTGGCTGGCAGCGAAATCCGACCGGTACCTCTTCCGATAAGGGAAGGCAGTACTTCACCAGGGTCCCCATGCTCGCGCACATGAGAAGTGCCTTTACGTGGTGCGGGTGCATTCAGGACCTCCTCGTTCGTGTCGACTCCAGGAACCATGCACCGCACCCTCTCTAACCGGCGGCGAGGCAGCGCAATCATCTCTCAGAGGACGGTATGTGACCTTCTATCCGCTTTGTGGATGGATGATGTTTGCGGACCCGTACCCGACGTAGCGGTGTCGTGTTAGGACGGTCGTGAGTGGACGTGTCGCATATCCGAGTGACCTGACTGACGAGCAGTGGGCGGTGGTTCGACCGTTCCTTCAGGCGTGGAAGGCGAAGCATCCGTCGGTCTCCGGGCATCAGGGCCGGTATGAGCTGCGGGAGATCGTGAATGCGATCTTTTACCAGAACCGGACCGGTTGCCAGTGGGCGTACCTGCCGCACGACCTGCCACCGAAGTCCGCGACGTACTACTACTTCGCCCTCTGGCGTGACGACGGTACCGACCAGGCGATCCACGACCTGCTGCGCTGCCAGGCCCGGGAGAAAGCCGGCCGCAAGGAGGACCCGACCGCGGTCGCGTTGGACACCCAGTCGATCCGCGCGGCCAACCACGTCCCGGCCGCGACGACCGGCAAGGACGCCGCGAAGAGGGTGCCGGGCCGCAAGCGGGGCCTGGCCATGGACGCGCTGGGGTTGATCATCGCGGTGGTGGTCACCGCGGCGTCGGTCACCGACAACGTGATCGGCGTACACCTGCTGGACAAGGTGGTGGCGCACACCCCTTCGGTGACCAAGGCGTGGGTGGACTCCGGGTTCAAAGACGACGTCGCGATCCACGGCGCGGTGCACGGTATCGACGTCGAACAGGTCAAGCGCACCACCACGACGGCCGGGCTCGTGCCGGTCAAGCGCCGGTGGGTGGTCGAGCAGACCAACGGCACGCTGATGCTGCACCGCCGGCTGACCCGCGAGTACGAGAGCCGACCCGCCTCCTCGGTGTCACGCACCCTGTGGGCGCCGACCGCGAACCTGGGGTCAGCACGGAGTGAGGCATCGGCGACCGGCAGTGCCCGGGAGAGCCACCCGATGCACCCGGCGCGGATCTAAGATCTCCAATTCGGCCGGCCGTCTTGTAGCATGCGGCGGACGACGGGCGGCAGCCGGAGCGCGGCTCCGGTACGACTCGGCGGGCGCGGCACCGCCGGGCCGGGCCGCCACGGCTCCCATTAGGCCGGGGCCGCAGTGAGAGAGGAACTGCTCGGCGTGTTCCAGGAACCAAACCGAACCCGGACCGGCGGAAGCTCAACCGGTGGGGTGCAAGGCGCCGCAGGCGGGATGCAAGGCGTCGACCCGCCGGAGGCGTGGGACGCGGAGCTGGCCAAGGCGGTACGGCAGGTCGCTGTGCTGCGCACCGGATTCTACGTTGTCGTGCTCCTGATCGCGCTCGGCGGGCAGGTGTCCGGAGCCGTGGAACGGCTCGGCATGCCCTGGTACGTGGCCCTTCCCGCCGTTGGGGCGCTGGAGCTGGGCGGCGTCGTGGTCCTGGCGAACGCCGACGTACGCCGTCGACTGGGCGAACGGGCGATGCTGTCCCGGGTGCTGTCGGCCTGTATCGCCGCCGCGGCGGTCGCTTTCAACTGGCTGGCACACAGCAACCACCTCGAAGGCGGTTTCTACGCGGGCATGTCCCTGCTCGGTTATCTGGTGTGGCTGATGAACACCGAGAACCAGCGACGGGACCGGCTGCGCGCCAGGCAGCAGCTGCCACCCACGACGCCGGCGTACGAACCGGTCGGGCACTGGTTGCGACACCCGTGGCTGACCCGCCGGGCCCAATCGCTGGCCAAGGCCGACCCCGATCTCGGGCTCTACGGCTCGCTCGACGCTGCCCGCGCGCAGATTCGCGCCGAGCGGCGGCAGGCGGCGCTCAGCAAGGTGTTGCACCGCAAGATCAGCCGGGCACTGGACGCCACCACCGCGAACATCGCCCTGGCGGTGTACGACCTCGACGAGATCGCCCGGCGGCTGGCCGAGCAGGCGGACTACGACGGGCTCACCACGCTGATCGCCGCGGATCTGGCACCTGCGCGCGTGCTGGCCGGGAACCTGCCGGCCAGCGGCGGCCGCCGACGGTGGCGCCGGGCCCGTCAACCTGACCCCGCCGCACTAGCCGCAGCCACGCGGCTGCTCACCGACACCCCGCAGCGGCTGCCTGCCAACGCTCTCGAGCCGGACACGGGGACGGCTCCCGCCCCGGACGTCGCCCCGGCGCCGGGCGCAGCCGCGGCGGCGGGCAGCTCCCCCGCATCTCCTCCGGTGGACGGGGCCTCCGGCGGCTCAGCGGGGCCGGGGTCGGCCGACAACGCGGCGCAGCAGGCGAGAGACGGTGCCGAGCGACCGGGAGGGGAGCGGTCCCGGGCGGCGGCGCTAGACCGTACCGACCGGAAGTCGGAGCAGTCCGACAGCAGGGGCCAGTCCACCTCGACCACGAATCAACTCGATCCGCCCCGCGCCTCAGACTGGGCGGCGCTGCACGCAGAACTCGCCCCGCTCCTGCCCGCAGCCGCACCGCGCCGAACGCCGCGCAACACACCAGACCGGTCGGCCACCAGCCGGGCGGAGGCATCGGCGACCACGGACGTGCCAGGCTCCGCGGAGCCGGCCGACACCGCGCCGCCGGCAACGACCCGCAACACGGCACCGACACCGCGAGCCGCAACGGGACGGGCACGTGTAGCCCGAGCCAACGAACCGGCGGACGAGCCGATCGCAGCAGCCACGCGAGAGCTACCCCTGGTTGCCGGGCGGGACCTGCCAGACCTGGTACACACTGCGGCGAGCCGCACCACATCACCCGTCGCGGTCCCCGACGCCGCCGAAGGGGCCACCGAGCAACGATCAGCGTCGCGACCGCGGCAGCGCCGGCGGGACGACGCGGACCCGCGACCGAGCTCGGAGACGGCTCGGCGTCGCCCGAGCATCCAGTCGGCCGAGGCCGGCCGGCACTGACGGCGCGCTGAGCAACCAGCCGCTGGCACCGGCTCCAACGGTCGTGTCCCCGGGATCTCCTTAACGACGAGCGACGCCAAGCCAACGTGCGGACGCGTTCCCCGGCTGGGTTTCTCGCCATGAGTGCGCGAGTGATCTCGACGCTGTGCCGGATGATCCCGACCAGGAGGATGATCACCAGGAGTGCCCGATGATCGCCACGGGCACCTGATGGCCCAGGCGATCGTCCTAGCCGTGTCGGAGTCGTTGACGGCGGGTGCCGGTTAAGTTCAGCGGCCTGGTCATCGCTCGCAAACTACGCCGTCTCCGTCCTGGTCGCGGTACCAGGCGTACTCCGGATCGACGCCGCGGTAGTACGGGCCGTAGCCGGCCTTGTTGGCCTCCTTGCAGTTGCGGAACCTGGGGTCCGTCTTTGGCTCCGGCGGCGGCGTCGGCTTGCTGCTGGTGCGGGTGGGGCGCGGGCTGCTGGTCGTACGGCTCGGCGACGGCCTCGGCGCGGTCGTCGTGGGCCTGGCCGACGGCGTCACCGCTCCTGTCGCCTCGACGGCCGCAGGCGTGGTCGGAGCAGGGCGCACCTGCACCAGCGGGTCCTTGTCGGCGGTGGCGCTGGCGGCTGCGGTCGGCTTCTGGGGCCGGCCGGAGTCGGTCACGTAGGAGCCGACCGCGGCGCCGCAGCAGCACAGCAGGATCAGTGCGGCTGCGGCTGCGCCGACCACCCAGGGGGTCTTCTTCCGCGCCGCAGGCGGCGGTGCCTGCGGAGGCAGGGGGAACGCGGCCTCCGAATACACCGGGAAGACAGCAGTGTCGTCGTCCGGTTGCCCCGGCTCAGGGTGGCCGTTGACGGGCGGGTTGGTCATCTTCGGGTCACTTCCTGGTGATCAGCACCGCGGTGACCTTGGGCAGACCCGCCCGCCGAGCGAGCGGTCGATCTCTCGGCCACGGTCGCCGGCCTCCTTGCAGATCACAGGCGCGGACAGCTACCTGACCTTACTCGCCATCAGCCAAAATTCCACCGGGCCCATCCCACGAACAGATGGGAGGCAGCCACCGTCTTCGCGACCCCCCGCACGGCCGGGACGTCCCCGCGCTGGACGTACAGCACCTCACCCTCAACAACTAGCAGCGGCGGCCCTCCGGGTTCCTCGCCTGCCGGTCTGGAACAACTCTTCCAGGCGCCAGTGGGATTCGCGCGAGCCTGTCCATTTTGGATTGGTAGTTCCTGTGGGCACTTTGGAGAGCGACGTTTGTGAATATGCTTGCCGGAATCTTTGTCCGTTACGCATAGACGGAGGTGTCGGTGAGACACAGAAGACGATGGCGGTCAAGAATTGCCACGGTGGTTGCGGCAGTGGTTGCCGCGCAGGCGGCGCTCGTTGCTGCCCCGGCGTCGGCGGGGTCGGGCCGTTTGTGGGAGGTGGAGGTCGCGAAGATCCCCTCCGCCAAGTACGCGCGCGATGCGAAGGTTTACGTCACCGAGGCTACGCAGGCGTTGCGCCCGTACGTCGGTGGCGGGTTGGGTGACAGCCGGATCGACACGGTGTTGGCGGATGTCGACAGACGGTACTTCGATGGCGCCCGGTTAAAGAGCGTCGCCGATGGTGAGGTCGCGTTCGACAACCTGGAGCACCTTGAGGCGTTCCTCAAGGGCCGGATGAACGGTGCCAGCCCACCCAGCGGCGAGGCCGAGCTGGCGCACGTCAGGGCGTTGGTGGAGACCCTCACCGGTGTGCGGTTGTTGGCTGACGCGGCGATCCAGGATGCCGAGGCGACGATCGGCCCGTTCCGGGCCAGCCCGCCGCCCGCGCCCGCCCCGGCAGGGCTGGCCGAGGCGTTCGCGGACCTCGACGCGGCCAAGGTCAACCTGGCCAAGGCCGACGACATGCTGGTCAAGGCCAACCCGGAGCCGGCGACCATTCAGGCCGGGAATGCCTGGTCGAACGGCTTCAACGTGCTCACCCGGCTCGGCATCACCTACGCCGGTGACCACGACAACGACGGCGTCATCGACGTGGTGGAGTTGCGGTTCGGCTCCAGCCCGCTGCTGGTCGACTCCGACGGCGACGGACTGACCGACAAGTTCGAGATCACCGAACTGGCGGGCTGGACCCGACCCAACGCGGTCGACACCGACCAGGACTCGATCGCCGACGGTGCGGAGGACGTCGACGGCGATGGCCTCACCAACCTGAAAGAGCAGGATCTCGGCACCTCACCCACCAACCCGGACACCGACGGCGACGGAGCCACTGACGGTGCCGAGGTGGCCCAGGGCAGCAACCCGCTTGTCGCTGACCAGCCGCGTGCCCCGCCGGTGCCGGGCGAGGTCCCGCCGATCGAGCCCGTGCCCACTGACATCGACACCGACGGCGACGGGGTGCCGGACGTCACCGAGGAGGACAACGGCTCCGACCCGACGAAGCCGGACACCGACGGCGACGGCCTCTCCGACAGCGTCGAGCTCGACTACCTGATCAGCGCGCTGTTCCAGGACACCGACAACGACGGCCTGCGCGACGACTACGAAATCGCCAACGCCGAGTCGCAGGGCCTGCACCCGAGCCAGTTCGACGAGCAGATCAGCAAGTGGACGTACGTCACCGACTTCCTGCTGGGGATGTTCGCCGGTGACTTCGCTGAGAAGGACTCGATGGCGTGGCTCGCCGGCAACCTCTGCGGCGGCGGACTGAGCGTCATCCCGGTGGTCGGCTGGATTCTCGGTGGTCTCGCCGACATCCGCGACACCATCGCCGCGCTCATCCACGCCGACTGGGTCAGCGCGGGCCTAAGCATCCTCGGCGTGGTCCCGTACGTCGGCGACGCGGTCTCCATCCCGGCCAAGGTCGCCAAGTTCGTCAACAAGTACACGCACCGGCTCGCTGCAGCGGCGCGCTACGTCGCCAAGTACGACAAGATCCCGGACACCGTCAAGGAGCTCACCTACGAGCTCATCATGCCCGAGGCCTGGGCATACCTGGTCGAGGAGCAGGTCGAGGATCCGGCAGGGTTCGTCGCCGCGGCGGCGAGCAGTCGGGTCTCCAAAGCGAACTTCGACCGGCTGCTCAACGGCAAGCGGACCGACCTCAAACGGCTCCACGAGATGATGACCGACGCGGACGCGCGGCACGAGAACGGCCCGAAGGTCGACTGGGCATACGGCTGGGAGGACGGCGAGATCAACTTCGCCGCCATGATGCAGGGCATCGGCCGCCCCGGCGAGCGGAATTTCGGCATCAAGAAGCCGGACAGCCCCGACTTCGAGGGCCCCCGCCGGGTCGACTACGCCGAGGAGACCGACGAGGGTTGGATCTTCCACGAGGTCAAGTCCGGCTTCGCGTTCGCCGATGACCGGATCCAGGAGCAGGTCGACCAGTGCGAGAAGGACGCCTGGTACCAGGATCCCGCCAACCAGGAAACGATCAAGGAAGCCAACAAGGACAAGATGAAGGGCAAGGGTGTCAAGAAGGTCCACTGGCACTTCGTGGCGAGCGGCAGCGGTCAACCCAACGTAGACGACCTCGGCATGTCCGACGAGCTGTTCAACTGTCTGAAGAGAAACAACATCCCGTTCACCATCCACTTCCCGGCGGACTGATCCGGGCGTGTCGCGGGCCGGGCACCGAGCCTGGCCCGCGACACGGCCACCGTGTGTGAGGACAATGAGGAATGACTTCTCTCCCGCCTTTCGCAGTGCCCGGCATCGAGCCGGAGGCCCCTGCTTCGGAGCTGAACAGGGGCATCGGTTATCGCGGCGACCAGCTCGCCGGCCTTCCCGCGGTCGCCGCTGTTCTCGAGGCGTTCCCGGCCGAGCTGATCGCGCTGGCCGGTCCGGACGAGACGCGGGAGGAGTATCCGATCAGCCGCCTGGCGCTGACGAAGCAGGTCCACATCTCGACCGCCAGCGGCCTGCGATGGGGGCTCGGGTTCGGCGACGAGGTGGGCTTCCTGGTCCAGCCGGGCATTGGCAGAATCCCCGAGGACCTGCTGGAGAAGGCGCTCGCCGAGCAGCCGGGGGTCACATCCGCCATCCATTACGACCGGGAATCCTTCGAGGTGGAAACCTCGGAACTGCTGCGGGCCGACGAGATGATGGCCCGGTGGATGGCGGCCATCCTCGCCGCACACCGCGCGTACGCACGACACCTCGGGCGTGAGCTGCCCTACTGACGTCAGGCCGGCGCCGGATCAGCGGCTCACGCAGCCCGGCCGCCCGTGCTGTCTCAATCGCCTGACACGGCGCCTGTTCGGGCCGGACCCGATGTAGAAGCGACTCGGGCCCGGCCGTGCCGTCACGGAAGCGGTGTTAGTTCGATGGCGTCGAGCCCGAACCCGTACCGGGGTGAGGTGTCGGTCTTGCCGGTGACGGTGAACGTGAGCCGGTGCGCTCCGGCGGTCAGGTCGACCGCGCCGTAGTCCTTTCGGTCGATCGAGACGCCCTCGCCGGCGTGGTCGTAAGCCTTCCCAAGCGGCACCCCGTCCAATGTCTGCGTGTGGATGCCGAAGTCCCAAGCCTTGGTGTAGGCCAGGGTCAGGTCATAGCGGCCCGCCCGGGGCACCGAGAAGGTAAGCGTGTAGCGGTCGCCCGGCGCGTTCGCCTGGAACCAGATCTGCTTGCCCTGCGACCAGGTAACCCCGCAGCAGTCCGTCTGGATTACGTATGGTGCGGTGGCCTCGGCGAGCGGCACGAGCGACTCGGCCTCGACTATGACGGTCGATCCGGTGGTGGCCCTGACCTGGCGGGAGTACGGCCCGGCCTGGCCGGAGCCGTCGGTGGCTCGGAGCCGGTAGTACCAGGTCTGCTCGGTGTCCAGCCCGGAGTGGGTGAATGTGGTGCCGCCGGTGGTGCCGACCAGCGTGTTCGGGCCGGGGGTGAAGTCGCGGGTTGTCGAGGCGTACACCTCGTATACCGCGCCGCCCTCCGGGTCCATTGACCCCCAGGACAGGTCCACCCAGTTGGCGCGTCCGGCGCGGGCGACCACCGGGTCGACCGCTCCCAGCACGGCCAGCGTCGACCAGCCTTCCGCGCGGTCGCCGCTGCTCAGCGATGCGACCGCCCGCAGCAGTGCGGATCCGCCCGGCGCGCCAGCCGGAACCTCCACCCGGACCTCGGCAGTGGCCTCCCTGCCCGGTGCCAGGTCGGTGAAGTGCACGGGATCGGCGGTGACGCGCAGCAATGGCGGCGCGGACAGCGACAGGACACCGGAGACCGGCGCGCCGCCCGTGTTGCGGTACGCGACGGTTACCGTGACCGTCGTACCGGGCGGTACCAGGCGCTGGTCGGTTCGCATGGTGGGCGGCGCGAGCGGCTGCCGGTCATTGGCGGCGTAGGTGCGCAGGTAGTCCACCATGGTCCACTGGTTCGACCGGGTGGCGCCGTCGACCTCGATGCGCACGGTGTGCGGGCCGTCGGCCAGGCCACCCTGGCGGGCGAGTAACTGGTGGTACCGGTCGGTCGGCGCGTGCTGGCTCACCGGCGGCCCCACCGGGGCGCCGTCGACCAGCACCCGGATGGTCCCGCCGTTGGGGCCGCGCCAGCCGTACACGTCCACGCCCGTGCCGGTGAAGGTGTACTCGGCCCACTGGCCGCTGCTCCCCTGCCCGCCGTGCGCGCCCCCGTTATACGCGTCGACGTGGCCGTACTGGGGCCAGCCGGAGAACCGCCAGCCGGGGGTGGCGTCATCGACAACAGTGCCGTCGCTGGCCGGCACCGGACCCGGATCCGGACCGGCGGCGTCGGCCACGGTGCGGAACCCGATCGTCGCGGCGCGGTCACGGCCGGGCGACATCAGCAGGTACTTGTTGTGCCGGTCCAGCCGGTACGCCTCTTGGTCGGAGGGGAAGTACCAGCCCGAGCCGAGGGCCCGGTAGTAACTGCCGCCGCGCAGGATCGCCGCCCGGGTGTGCTCGTCGGTGAACTCGTCGGTCCACTGCCATACGTTGCCGACCATGTCTAGGGCGCCGAACGGGCTGGCGCCGTCCGGGTGCGCGTTGACGCCGTCCGGTGGGCGCATTTCGCCCCGCCCGCTGAACGTTTCGGGCACGCGGCCCGGGTCCCAGACATTGCCCCACGGGTAGTTGCGGCCGTCCAGGCCCTGTGCCGCGTATTGCCACTCCCAGCTGTGCGGTAGTCTTCGGCCGGCCCAGGCCGTGTAGGCGCGCGCGTCCTCGATTGACACCCAGGTCACGGGTTTGTCGTCCCAGCCCTTCGGGTACGTCGGGTGCCTGCGGTCGCGCCAGTCCCAGTTTTTGAGGAAATTCGCGGCGTCCCGTGGGCGGTATCCGGTGGTGTCGAGGAACCGTTTGAACTGCGCGTTGGTGATCGGTGTCCGGTCGATATAGAACGGCTGGACCGGGATAGTCCGGGCGTGGTATCGGCCGGGCTCGGTCTCCCACGGGTACTGCACATCGACGCCCGCTCGGTTACCGCCCTCGATTTCGGTGCCGCGTACTCCGTACTGGTAGTTCGCGCCGGGCACGTACACCATGCCCGCTGGCGCCTTGGCGACATGCCGGGTTGGCGCGATCGACGTCATCTTCTGGGTGAGCACGGTGTTCTCGGTGGAGAAGCTCGCGAGCGGGCGCTGCGCCGAGTGCCGCATGGTGGTCAGGAACTGCGTGAAGTGCTTGGGCAGGTCCTGGGGTCGGCTGGCGAGCACCGCGCCGAAGCCCATGCCTTCGATGGGGAAGGCCAGGGTGGCCTGGTCCCCCTGGACGTGGGGCGTTAACTCGGTTCCATGCCACAGGTCGTAATAGCGCTGGCCCGGCTGGTGCGGTACGACGATTTGGTCGCCGCTCACGTCCGCGGTCCCGCGGTTGACGATCGTCCACAGCGTTTGGCCCGACGGGGCGGGCCATTTGCTGGCGAATATGTCCTGGCTTCGCACGGTCGGCGTGTGCGGCTCCCAGCCTTCGCTTACCAGCAGGTCGGGCAGCATGCGCTCGATCGCGGCGACGCGTCGGGTCGCCTCGGCGTCGCGGTCGGTCATCTGGTTCCAGATGCCCCAGATGTTCTCCCAGCTCTCCAGGCCCGTGCCGTTGAAGAAGGCGACCTGGAGCATGTCGATCTTGCTGCTGGACCAGCGGTCGTTCACGTGAACCGTGTGCCGCGGCTCCAGCCATTTGTTGATGCTCACCATCGGCACGTGGCTGCGGTAGTCCCAGTACCCCCAGGACTGCGTGTTCCACATGATTTCCTGGCCGGGCCCGCCTGACAGGCCGAGTTCGGGTTCGAGCACGAGCGGCCGACCGGCGGCGACGGAGTTGTCGAAGTAGTCCCGGGTGACGGCGTTCATCGTGTCGCCGTTCAGCCCATCGGCGCCCGCGTCAGCCAGCATCTCCGGCAGGATCTCCGCCCATGGCGCGCCCGGGTCGCGGGTACCGAGGTCCCAGACCATGATTGGGAAGAGCACGTGGACGCCGGCCTTGTGGAAGTCGGTGACCATCTGCCGGACGCCGGCCCAGCCGCCGGGCATGGCGCGGAACATGTCCTCGGTGTTGCGGTTGTCGACGCCGATGTTCGGGTACGTCGGCCAGATCAGCACCGAGTCGATACCGCCGTACCGCTGCCGCACGTCGGCGAGGTACCGGTCGACGGTGTACTGGCGCGTTTTCGGGTCGTACAGGTACCGGTCCTCGATCATCACCTGCGGCTGGATCGGGTTGTGCTGGGCCCACTCCAGCTCGGGGCGCGTGTAGTTCGTGTCGTCGTAGGCGATGCGGGCCCGCTGGTCGTTGCGCCACTGGCGCATGGCGGCCAGCCATGCCGGCCAGTCCGCCGGCCGGTCCGGGCCGGCGATCTGCTGGGCGCCGACGCGCAGCTGGTAGTCGTCCGCCTTCGCTGGCGTGGCAGTCAGCAGGGTCAGGGCGAGCGTGGTGGCCGCGGCGGCCGCCAACCTCTGCAGTCCTCGCGGGGGCGGAGCGGGTGATCCTGGCATGGTGCCTCCGATGGTGAGTCTCGGGCAACCCGGCCGGCGGACGTCGGCGGGCCTGGAGCGATTGGGCAGGGGTCTCCGGTCAGCTGAGGCGGACCGACAGGCGGCGGCGGTAGGCGTCGAGTACGACGGCGACGATGATTACCGCGCCGGTCACCATCGTCCGTTGGAAGTCGGAGACACCAAGTAAATTCAGCCCGTTTGAAAGCACGCCCAGCAGACAGGCGCCGAGCAGGGTGCCGATTACGGAGCCACGGCCACCGGCCAGGCTTGCGCCGCCGAGAACCACGGCGGCGATC
>NZ_VSFA01000141.1 GCF_008119785.1 Micromonospora sp. MP36
GCGGTACTGCGAGGTCTTCGCCTCCGACCGGTGGCAGGCCCTCGCCGATGCCGGGGCCCACCCGCAGCGCCCCCTCTGGGCGTCCACCTCGACGAAGAACCCGGACTACCGGGACGTCATGTACGTCGAGGAGCTGATCGCCCCCGGCACGGTGAACACCATGCCGGAACCGACCATCCACGCCTTCGCCGACCACGGCGAACTCCGGGGCGGCGACACCGTCACCGGCTGCTACGACGACGCCCGCAAGGTCTTCGCCGACCTGCAGGCGGTCGGCGTGGACATGGCCGACGTGGTCGCCGTCCTCGAGCGGGAGGGCGTGGAGAAGTTCGAGGCGAGCTGGGTGGAACTGCTCGACGGGGTGAAGAAGTCCCTCACCGAGGCGGCCAAGGGCACCGGGCATCCGGGCAAGGCCGCCAAGGGCAGCGCGACGGCGGCCGAGCGGGCCGGGGGCAACGCGTGACGAACGGCGCCCGCCGTGAGTGACCTGCTGGCCAGCCCGGCGGACATCGCCGCCGGGCTGGCCGTACACGGCGCGGACCCGGTCGACCGGTCCGCGCCGGCGTCGGTGCGCGCGGCCCTGGTCGCCCGGGACGTCCCCGCCCGGCTCGCCGCGAAGGACCCGACCCTGTGGGGCCCCGACGCGGAGGCGACGGCGCGGGTCCGGCTCGGCTGGCTGGACACCCACCACCGCAGCCGGGAGCTCCTCCCCCAGCTCGCCGAGCTGACCGACGAACTGGCCGACCTCGACCACGTGGTGCTCGCCGGGATGGGCGGCTCGTCGCTCGCCCCCGAGGTGATCGCCCGTACCCTCGGCCGGCCGCTCACCGTGCTGGACACCACCGACCCCGGCCAGGTCCGGGCGGCCCTGGCCGACCGGCTGGAGCGGACCGTGGTGGTGATCTCCAGTAAGTCCGGCACGACCGTCGAGACCGACAGCCACCGGCGGGCGTACTGGCAGGCGTTCCTCGACGCCGGGATGACCGAGGCGGAGGCGGCGCGGCACTTCGTGGTGGTCACCGACCCGGGTTCGCCGCTGGCAGCGACCGCGGCGGAGGCGGGGCTGGTCACCATCCCCGCCGACCCCGAGGTGGGCGGGCGATACTCGGCGCTCACCGCGTTCGGGCTGGTCCCCTCGGCGCTGGCCGGGGTACCGGTGACCGACCTGCTCGACGACGCCGACGCGCTCGCCGGGTCGCTGGGCCGGGACCGGGACAACCCCGGGCTGGCCCTCGGCGCCGCCCTCGGCGTGGCGGCCACCACCGGCCGGGACGTGATCGCCCTGACCTCCGACGGCACCGGCGTCGACGGGCTGGGTGACTGGGTCGAACAGCTGCTCGCCGAGTCGACCGGCAAGGCGGGCGTGGGCCTGCTGCCGGTGGTGGTGGAGGCCCCGGACGCCCCCGGCGCCACCGGCCCGGACGTGCTCACCGTCAGCTACGGCGGCGCGCTCGGCCCCGGGGTGGCGCCCGGCGCCGGCAGCGCGGACGTGGCGGTCAACGGCCCCCTCGGCGCCCAGTTCCTGACCTGGGAGTACGCCACCGCGATCGCCGGGGCGGTGCTGGGGGTCGACCCGTTCGACCAGCCCGACGTCGCCGAGAGCAAGGAGCACACCGCGCGCCTGCTCGCCGCCGGACCGCCGGCGGAGGCGCCGTCGTTCACCGAGGGCGCCATCGAGGTGTACGCCCCGCCCGGCGCGCCGGCCGACCTGGCTGCGGTGCTGCGCCGGCTGCTCGACGGGCTGGGCGACGACGGGTACCTGGCGGTGACGGCGTACCTGGACCGGCGCGGTGACGCGGCGGTGGCCGGGCTGCGACCCGTGCTGGCCCGGGCGACCCGCCGCCCGGTGACCTTCGGGTGGGGCCCGCGCTTCCTGCACTCCACCGGGCAGTACCACAAGGGCGGCCGGCCGGTTGGGAGCTACCTTCAGGTGACCGGCGCGGTCATCGACGACCTACCGGTGCCCGGCCGCCCGTACACCTTCGGGGAGCTTCAGGCGGCCCAGGCCGCCGGCGACCGGCAGGCCCTGGCCAACCGGGGGCGGCCGGTGCTGCGACTGCACCTGACCGAGCGGGCGACGGGCATCGCCCAGCTACTGGATGCGGCCGGACGGACACGGACGTGACGATGGATGATGTGACATCAGCGGAGCGAGGAGGCGGCATGAACCCGCTGCGCGACCCTCAGGACCGGCGGCTGCCGAGGATCCCGGAGCCGTGCGCTCTGGTGATCTTCGGGGTGACCGGTGACCTGGCCCGCAAGAAGCTGTTGCCGGCGGTCTACGACCTGGCCAACCGGGGGCTGCTGCCGCCCGGTTTCGTGGTCCTGGGCTTCGCCCGGCGCGACTGGGGCGACGGCGACTTCGAGTCGCTGGCCTACGAGGCGGCGAAGAAGCACGCCCGCACCCCGTGGCGGGAGGAGGTGTGGGCGCGGCTGGCCGGGCACATCAAGTTCGTCGGCGGCTCGTTCGACGACGACACCGCGTTCGACCAGCTCGCCGACACGATGGACGAGCTGCGCGACTCGCACGGCATCCCCGGCAACGCCGCCTTCTACTTCTCCATCCCCCCGGCGGCCTTTCCCGTGGTGCTCAAGCAGCTCGCCCGTACCGGCATGGCGGACAATGCCAAGTCGGGCGGCTGGCGGCGGGTGGTGGTGGAGAAGCCGTTCGGCCACGACCTGCCCTCGGCGAAGGCGCTCAACGACCTGGTCGACGACGTCTTCACCCGCCAGGACGTCTTCCGGATCGACCACTATCTGGGCAAGGAGACGGTCCAGAACATCCTCGCCCTGCGGTTCGCCAACAACCTCTTCGAGCCCCTGTGGAACTCGAAGTACGTCGACTCGGTGCAGATCACCATGGCCGAGGACGTCGGCATCGGCACCCGGGCCGGGTTCTACGACTCGGCCGGGGCGGCCCGGGACGTGTTGCAGAACCACCTGCTCCAGCTCCTCGCCCTGGTGGCCATGGAGGAGCCGACCAGCTTCGACGCCGACGAGATCCGGACCGAGAAGCTGAAGGTGCTCAAGGCCATCACGGTGCCGAAGGACGTGGCCCGGGACACCGTCCGCGGCCAGTACCTGCCCGGCTGGGTGGGCGGCGAACGCGCCGTCGGCTACCTGGAGGAGAAGGGCGTCCCGCCGGACTCCACCACCGAGACGTACGTGGCGGTGAAGCTCGGCATCCAGAACCGGCGGTGGGCGGGGGTGCCGTTCTACATCCGGGCCGGCAAGCGGCTGCCCCGGCGGGTCACCGAGGTGGCCATCATCTTCAAGAAGGCGCCGCACCTGCCGTTCAACCCGGCGGACGTGGAGTCGCTCGGCAGCAACCAGCTCGTCATCCGGGTCCAGCCGGACGAGGGCGTGGTGCTGAAGTTCGGCTCGAAGGTGCCGGGCACCGCCATGGAGGTCCGGGACATCGCGATGGACTTCCAGTACGGCGAGGCGTTCACCGAGTCCAGCCCCGAGGCGTACGAGCGGCTGGTGCTGGACGTGCTGATCGGCGACCGGACGCTGTTCCCGGACGCCGCCGAGGTGGAGCAGAGCTGGCAGGTGATCGACCCGTTGGAGCGCGCCTGGGCGGACACCAAGCCCGAGTCGTACCGGGCCGGCGAGTGGGGGCCGCGGGCGGCGGACGAGATGCTGGCCCGCGACGGCCGATCCTGGCGGCGGGCATGACCGAGCAGACCGGGAGGATCCGTTGATCGGGCTGTGGGACACCACCGGCAACGAGGTGGTCAAGGCGCTCGCCGCCGAGCGGCGCAGCGCGGGTGGAGTGGCCAGCGGCATGGCGCTGAGCCTGATCGTGGTGGTGGACGAGAAGCGGGTCCGGGAGGCGGAGGCGGCGGCGACCATAGCGGCCGCCGCCCACCCGTGCCGGCTGCTCGTGGTGGTCCGTTCGGACGTCGAGCGGGACCGCAACCGCCTGGACGCGGAGATCGTCGTCGGCGGCCGGCTCGGCCCGTGCGAGGCGGTGGTGATGCGGATGTACGGCCGGCTCGCGCTGCACGCCGAGTCGGTGGTGCTGCCGCTGCTGGTGCCGGACGTACCGGTGGTGACCTGGTGGCACGGCGAGCCGCCGGAGGAGATCGCCACCGACTACCTCGGTGTGGTGGCCGACCGGCGGATCACCGACGCGGCGCAGGCCGCCGACCCGGTCGCCGCGCTGCGGCAGCGCGCCGTGGACTACGCCCCCGGCGACACCGACCTGGCCTGGACCCGGATCACTCCGTGGCGCACCCTGGTGGCCGGGGCGTTCGACACCGCCCAGGCCAAGGTCACCGAGGCGGCCGTGGTGGCGCCCGGGTCCGACCCCACGGCGGCGCTGATGCGCGGCTGGCTCGCGTCCCGGCTCGGCATCGACCCGGCCTGGCTGCGCACCGACGAGTTCCCGCGGATGCGTGAGGTGCAGCTGCGCTGCGCCAACGGCGACCAGCTGACGCTGACCCGGGACGACAACGTGGCGACCTTCCTGCGTACCGGCCAGGAGGACCGGTCGCTGCCGCTGGTCCGCCGCCCGCTCGGCGACGAGCTGGCCGAGGAGCTGCGCCGCCTCGACGCCGACCAGGTGTACGCGGAGGCGCTCGGCGCCACCGCCGGCATCTCCGGGCTGGAGGACCGTCCGAGCCAGCGGGTGCACGTGTGGAAGGACCCGGCGACCGCCCAGCGGGCCGAGGCCGGGATCACCGCGCACGCCGGCGCCACCGCCCACGAGTGAGCGGACCGGGGGCGGCACCGGCCGCCCGACGGTTCGGACAGCACCGGTGACCGCCGCGGGGCGGTCGGAGCACGAAGGCACGATGGATGAGTGAGGCGAGTGTCGCCGTACACGCCGACGCCGACCTGCTGGCGCAGGCGGTGGCGGCCCGGTTGGTGGTGAAGCTGCTCGACGCGCAGGCGGAACGGGGCCAGGCGTCGGTGGTGCTGACCGGCGGGCGGATCGCCGCGGCGGTCTACCGGGCGGTGGCGGAGCTGCCGGCCCGGGACGCCGTCGACTGGTCCCGGGTCGACGTCTGGTGGGGCGACGAGCGGTTCCTGCCGGCCGGTGACCCCGAGCGCAACGAGACGCAGGCCCGGTCGGCGCTGCTGGACGTGGTGCCGCTGGATCCGGCGCGGATCCATCCGATGGCGCCCTCCGACGGGCCGGCCGGCAACGACCCGGAGGCGGCCGCCGCCGGTTACGCGCAGGAACTGGCCCGGGCGGCCCGGCCCGGCACCGCCGCGCTCCCCCACTTCGACGTGCTGATGCTCGGCGTCGGGGAGGACGGGCACGTGGCGTCGGTCTTCCCGGAGCACCCCGTGCACCACGACACCCGGCCGGTCAGCGCCGTACGCGGCAGCCCGAAGCCGCCGCCGGTGCGGATCACGCTGACCCTGCCGGCGATCAACACGGCCGAGGAGGTCTGGTTGGTGGCCGCCGGCGCGGACAAGGCCCGGGCGGTGGGCATGGCCCTCGCCGGGGCCGGTCCGGTGCAGCTTCCCGCGGCCGGGGTGCACGGGGTGTCCCGTACCCTCTGGCTGCTCGACCGGGCGGCGGCGGCCGACGTGCCGCCCCGCCTGCGCAGCCTCCGCTGAGGTGTAAGGGAGGGCCCGCCCGACCACCAGGGGCGACGCGCCGGCCCCGGTCAGGCCCCGTCGCGGCGGCGTAGCGGCCGACCACTAAGGGCGACGCCGACCCCGGTCAGGCCCCGTCACGGCGGCGGCGTAGCGCGTCGAGGGCCTCGGCGAGGAGGGCCTCCCCCTGCTCCGGGGTGCGCCGCTCCTGCACGTACGCCAGGTGGGTCTTGTAGGGCTCCGAGCGCGGCCGGCCGGGCGGGTTCCCCGGGTCCGGGCCGGCGAGCTGGCCGCAGCGGGGACAGTCCCAGGCCTCCGGCGCCTCCGCGTCGGCGGCGATGAGGAACTGGACCTCATGGGCGTTGCCGCACCAGTAGGTGACCGGCCGGCGCGGGGCCGGCTCGTACCGCTGGTCGAAACGCTCGGGTGCGGACCCCGTCCGGGTGCCGCGGATCACGTGGTCACTGGGCACGGCTGCTGGCTCCTGTCGTCGGAGGGGACCGCCGCTCGGGGTGGGCGGCGGGCGACGCGGTGCAGCGAAAACAAATCTGCGCGCGGTCCGTGACGGACCGCGCGCAGATTGTACGACTCGACGCGCTGGCTCAGGCGCCGCTGCTCAACTGGAGCCGGAGCCAGAGCCCGATCCCGACGATGCACGCGAACCAGATGATCCCCACCAGAACGGTGTAGCGGTCGAGGTTCTTCTCGGCCACCGAGGAGCCGGCCAGGCTGGAGCTGACACCCCCGCCGAACATGCTCGACAGCCCGCCGCCCTTGCCGCGGTGCAGGAGGATCAGCAGCGTGAGCAGGATGCTCGTGATGACCAGCAACACGATCATCGTGTAGGCGAACCAGATCGGCATGGCGGGGGTCTGTCCTCTCGTTGCGATCACTGCCCGTCGGAGTCGGGCACGGCGGCACCGACCGACGGACGGGCAGCGTCAAGGATAGCGAGCGATCAGCGAGCGATGTGCTCCGGGAACCGGCAGATCTGCGCGAATTCCTCGGCGTCCAGGCTGGCGCCGCCGACCAGGGCCCCGTCCACGTCCGGCTGCGCCATGATCGCGGCGATGTTCGTCGCCTTGACCGAGCCGCCGTAGAGGATGCGGACCTGCTGGGCGGTGGCCTCGTCGAAGCTCTCGCCGAGCCGCTTGCGCACCTCGCCGCAGACCTCCTGGGCGTCCTCCGGGGTCGCCGTCTTGCCGGTGCCGATCGCCCAGACCGGCTCGTACGCCACGACGACCTTCGTGACCTGCTCCGCGGTGAGCCCCCGGAGCGCGCCGTCGAGCTGGTCGCAGCAGTGCGGCACGTGCCGGAGCTGCTCCCGGACCTCCAGCCCCTCGCCGATGCACAGGATCGGGGTGAGCCCGTTGGCCAGGGCGGCGTTGACCTTGTCGTTGACCAGCGCGTCGTCCTCGTTGTGGTACTGCCGCCGCTCGGAGTGGCCGACCACCACGTAGGTGCAGCCCAGCTTGGCGAGCATCGGCCCGGAGATGTCCCCGGTGTACGCGCCCGACTGGTACGGCGACAGGTCCTGCGCGCCGTAGCCGATCAGCAGCTTGTCACCGTCCACCGCGGTCTGCACGGTGCGCAGGTCGGTGAACGGCGGCAGGACCACCGTCTCGACCTCGGTGAGCTGCTTCTCGGTGAGGCTCGCGGCCAGCTTCTGCACCAGCAGGTTGGCCTCGAGGTGGTTCAGGTTCATCTTCCAGTTGCCGGCCATCAGTGGCCGGCGGGTGGGGCTAGCCATCACTTCTCCAGGGCCGCGATGCCGGGGAGGGTCTGGCCCTCCAGGTACTCCAGGGAGGCGCCGCCGCCGGTGGAGATGTGATCGAACGCCGACTCGTCGAGCCCGAGCGTCCGCACCGCCGCCGCGGAGTCACCGCCGCCCACCACGCTGAACGCGCCGGACTTCGCGATCGCCTCGGCGACCCCGCGGGTCCCGTTGGCGAACGCGGCCATCTCGAACACGCCCATCGGGCCGTTCCAGAACACCGTCCGCGCCTGCTTGAGGGCGGCGGCGAACCCGGCCACCGTCTCCGGGCCGATGTCCAGCCCGACCCGCTTGTTCGGGATGCCGTCCACCCGGACGGTGTCGTGCTCGGCGTCCGGCGCGAAGGCGACCGCAGCCACCACGTCGACCGGGAGCATGATCTTGCCCGGCTCGCGCTCCATCAGGTTGCGGCAGGTCTCGACCATCTCCTCCTCCAGCAGCGAGCTGCCCACCTCCAGGCCCCGGGCCTTGAGGAAGGTGAAGCACATCCCGCCGCCGATGAGCAGCCGGTCGACCTTCGGCAGCAGCGCCTCGATCACCGCGAGCTTGTCGGAGACCTTGGAACCGCCCAGCACCACCACGTACGGCCGCTCCGGCGCGCCGGTCAGCTCGCTGAGCACCTCCACCTCGCGCAGCACCAGCCGGCCGGCGAAGTGCGGCAGCCGGGCCGGCACGTCGTAGACGCTGGCGTGCTTGCGGTGCACCGCGCCGAAGGCGTCGTCGACGTACGCGTCGCCGAGGGCGGCGAGCTGGTCGGCGAAGGCACCCCGCTCGGCGTCGTCCTTGCTGGTCTCCCCCTTGTTGAAGCGGAGGTTCTCCAGCAAGGCGACCTGGCCGTCGGCGAGCCCGTCCACGCAGGCGCGGGCCGAGTCGCCCACGGTGTCCTCGGCGAAGTGGACCGGCGCACCGAGCAGCTCACCCAGCCGCCCGGCCACCGGGCGGAGGCTGAACTGCGGGTCCGGCGCGCCCTTCGGGCGGCCCAGGTGCGAACAGACGACCACCTTGGCACCGGCCTCGACCAGCGCGCTCAGGGTCGGCAGGACGGCCCGGATCCGGCCGTCGTCGGTGATCTCCCCGGTCTGCTTGTCGAGCGGGACGTTCAGGTCGGCGCGCACCAGCACGCGCCGACCTGACACCCCCTCGGCGAGCAGGTCGTCGAGGTTACGGATGCTCACAGAGCCAGCCCTCCGTTCGTGACTGCGGGGCTCGCCAGCTCACCCCTCGCACTCACAGGGAGCTACCCACCAGCTTGACCAGGTCGACCAGGCGGTTCGAGTAGCCCCACTCGTTGTCGTACCAGCCGACGACCTTGACCTGGTTGCCAATCACCTTGGTCAGCGGCGCGTCGAAGATGCACGACGCCGGGTCGGTGACGATGTCGGCGGAGACGATCGGGTCCTCGTTGTAGACCAGGATGCCCTTGAGCGGGCCGTTCGCGGCGGCCTTCATCGCGGCGTTGACCTCGTCCACGGTGGTCTCCCGGCCGACCGTGACGGTCAGGTCGGTGGTCGAGCCGGTCGGGATCGGCACGCGCAGCGCGTAACCGTCCAGCTTGCCCTTGAGCTCCGGCAGGACCAGGCCGATCGCCTTCGCGGCGCCGGTCGAGGTCGGCACGATGTTGAGCGCGGCGGCCCGGGCCCGGCGCAGGTCCTTGTGCGGCGCGTCCTGCAGGTTCTGGTCCTGGGTGTACGCGTGGATGGTGGTCATCAGACCCTGCTGGATGCCGAACGTGTCCTGCAGGACCTTCGCCATCGGGGCGAGGCAGTTGGTGGTGCAGGAGGCGTTCGAGATGATGGTGTGCTTGGCCGGGTCGTACTGGTCCTGGTTGACGCCCATGACCACGGTGACGTCCTCGTTCTTCGCCGGAGCGGAGATGATGACCTTCTTGGCCCCGCCGTCGATGTGCGCCTTGGCCTTGGTGGCGTCGGTGAAGAACCCGGTGGACTCGATGACGACGTCGGCGCCGACCTCGCCCCACGGCAGCTTGGCCGGGTCCTTCTCGGCGTACGCCTTGATGGTGTGGCCACCCACGCTGATCTCGTCGTCGGTGGCCTTCACCTCCTGCGGAAGGCGGCCCAGGATGCTGTCGTACTTGACAAGGTGGGCGAGCGTCGCGTTGTCGGTCAGGTCGTTGACCGCCACGACCTCGACGTCAGCGCCGGACGCCAGCACTGCCCGGAAGAAGTTGCGGCCGATCCGGCCGAAGCCGTTGATGCCAACCCGGATGGTCACAGGTCCCATCTCCTCGCGTTCTGGTCCGCCGGCGTCAGACCCGGGCCGGCGGAATGGTGTGCGCCGACCGTTGGAGCCGGCCGTTGACGGTTCATCTCGGCCGCCCCGCCGCGGTCTTCGGAGACCTGACCGCCCGAGGCGGTGAGCACGGCGAGGAGTGCCTGTGCCGGCCCCCTTGCCGTACGCAGCGACCTTATCCGAGCGTGCGGCGTCGCGCTGCGGCGGGTGGTGCGGAAACCGCCGGCGGGGTGACGCCTCACCGTCCTATCAGACCACGAGCATGTCCGGCGTGACGGCCGCTTCCGTATCCGGGATGCCCAGGTCGCGGGCCCGCTTGTCGGCCAGCGCGAGGAGCCGGCGGATCCGGCCGGCGATGGCATCCTTGGTCAGCGGCGGGTCGGCCAGCGCCCCGAGCTCCTCCAGCGAGGCCTGCCGGTGCTCCAGGCGCAGCCTACCGGCCGAGGTGAGGTGATGCGGGGCGTCGTCGGCGAGGATCTCCAGGGCCCGGGTGACCCGCGCGGCGGCGGCCACCGCGGCCCGGGCCGAGCGGCGCAGGTTGGCGTCGTCGAAGTTGGCCAGCCGGTTGGCGGTGGCCCGGACCTCCCGGCGCACCCGCCGCTCCTCCCAGGCCAGCACGCTGGAGTGGGCGCCGATACGGGTGAGCAGCGCGGCGATCGAGTCCCCGTCCTTGACCACCACCCGGTCCACCCCCCGGACCTCGCGGTTCTTGGCGGTGATGCCGATCCGCCGGGCCGCGCCGACGAGGGCGAGGGCCGACTCGGGGCCGGGGCAGGTGATCTCCAGGGCGCTGGAGCGACCCGGCTCGGTGAGCGAGCCGTGAGCCATGAACGCGCCCCGCCACGCGGACACGGCGCAGCAGACGTTGGCGGCGACCACGTGCGGCGGCAGGCCGCGCACCGGGCGGCCCCGGACGTCCAGCAGACCCGTCTGGCGCGCCAGCGCCTCGCCGTCCTTGACCACCCGTACGATGAAGTGGCTGCCCTTGCGCAGCCCGCCGGAGGCGAGCACGTGGATCTCGCTCGGATAGCCGTAGACCTCGGCGATCTCCCGCCGCAGCCGCCGGGCGACCGCGCCGGTGTCCAGCTCCGCCTCGACCACCACGCGACCCGACACGATGTGCAGGCCGCCCGCGAAGCGCAGCAGAGCCGCCATCTCCGCCCGCCGGCAGCAGGGCTTGGGCACGTCGACCCGACTCAGCTCGTCCTTGACCGCCGCCGTCATCGCCATAAAGTGCGCCCCCTCAACGACCGGTTCCCGGCGTGTCGCCGGTGATTACGTACGTGTCTAACGATCGGCGCCCAGGACAGGCACCAGCGCGGCGCCCAGGGCGGCTGGATCATGACGGGGCGTGCCGTCCAGGACGGCGACGGGGGCGAGGACCAGCCGGGCACCCAGCGATTCTGCCGCACCGGCCACCGCCCCGGGGTCACCCACCGCCGTGGAGTCCGCCAGCACCATGTCCACCTTCAGCTCGGGCAGATAGCGCCGCAGGGTGTCCAGATGGTCGGCCAGGGAGAGCCCGAGGGTCTCCTTTTCCGCCACCAGGTTGAGCGTGACCAGCCGCCGGGCCGGGCTGGAGACGATCGCGTCGGCCAGCTCCGGCACCAGCAGGTGGGGCAGCACGCTGGTGTACCAGCTGCCCGGCCCGAAGATCAGCCAGTCGGCCGCGCGTACCGCCGCGACCGCCTCCGCGCACGCGGCCGGCGCGGACGGGGTGAGCCGCAGCGACTCCACCCGGCCGGAGGTGACCGCCACCTGGTGCTGGCCGCGCACCGTGCGTACCTCGTCGGGCTGGCCCGGGTCGGCGCCGCGCACCCGGGCCTCGATGTCGACCGGCTGGCAGGTCATCGGCAGCACCCGGCCGACCGCGCCGAGCATCGCGCCGGCGTGGTCGAGCGCGGCCACCGGGTCGCCGAGCAGCTCCGTCAACCCGCTGATCAGCAGGTTGCCGACCGCGTGCCCGGCCAGGGAATCGCCCGCCTCGCCGCCGTCGGCGACGGCGAAGCGGTGCTGGAACAACGCCGCGCTGCGCCGGGTGGCCGGATGATCGCCGGCCAACGCGACCAGCGCCTGCCGGAGGTCGCCCGGCGGCAGCCCGCCGCGCTCGGCCCGCAGCCGACCGCTGGAGCCGCCGTCGTCACCGACCGTGACCACCGCGGTGATGTCCAGGTCCAGCTCGGGTACGCAGTGCCGCAACGCCCGCAGGGACGCCGAGAGCCCGTGCCCGCCGCCGAAGGCGACCACCCTGGTCGGGATCATTCCCGCCCCAGGTCCCGGTGCTGGGCGTGGGCGGCGATGCCGGACTGGCGCAGCCGGGCGGCCAGCTCCTCGGCGATCGCCACGCTGCGGTGCTTGCCGCCGGTGCAGCCCACGGCGACGGTCAGGTAGCGCTTGCCCTCCCGCTCGAAACCGGCGGTGGTGGCGTTGACCAGGTCCGCGTAGCCGGCCACGAAGGCGTCGGCACCCTCCTGGCCCAGCACGTACGCGCTGACCGCCTCCTCGCGCCCGGTGTGCTCGCGCAGCTCCGGCACCCAGTACGGGTTGGGCAGGAACCGGGCGTCCATCACGAAGTCGGCGTCCGGCGGGAGGCCGTACTTGAAGCCGAAGGAGAGCACGGTGATCCGCAGCCGACGGGAGTCCTCCCCGCCGAACAGCTCCTCGACCCGGCGACGCAGCTGGTTGACGTTCAGGTGGCTGGTGTCGATGATCACGTCGGCCTGGTCCCGGGCCTCCTCCAACAGGGCGCGCTCGACGGCAATGCCGTCGGCCAGCCGCCCGTCACCCTGCAACGGGTGCGAACGCCGGACGCTCTCGAACCGGCGGATCAGCACCTCGTCGTCGGCGTCGACGAAGACCACCCGGGGCTGGAAGCCACGCTCCCGCAGCTCCCGGATCGCCCCCGCCAGGTCGGTGGAGAAGGCGCGGGAGCGGACGTCCAGCACCATGGCCGTGCGCCGAGCCGCGCCGCCGGCCTTGAATGCCAGCTCGGCCATGTCCAGCATGAGAGCCTGGGGCAGGTTGTCGACCACGTAGTAGCCCACGTTCTCCAGCGCCCGGGCCACCGTGCTGCGGCCACCGCCGGAGAGCCCGGTCACCACCACCAGGGTGGTCTCCGCCTCGGCCGGTGCCGGCCGTCCGAGGGCTGTCTCCGTATCGGTCGGCACCAGGTCACCCGGCGTCCGCGCCTCGCTCACCTGTTCCCCCCAAGCCGTGCCGCCGCGGCCGTTCGGCCGCGCGTGGTCAGTCAGCGACTTTAACGGCTGCGACCCGGGCGGGGATTCCACGGGGTGACGACCGGAACACCTCCTTGTCCGGTTTGTCGTCGTCTTGGCACTGGTTTCCCCCGGTCCCGACCGGACCGGTCGCACTTCCGACAGCGTCAGCGGTCACTCACGGTCCGCGACGTCCGCGCATCGGTCGGTCGGCCCGCCGGATCCGCGCCGCCCCGCCGGCGGCACGCTCGCCGGGGCCCGGCGATGTCGGGGAACGCTCGTAGACTGCGCGGATGGTCTCCCCCACCGATCAGCGGACCGAGGACGCCCTGCAGGTGCTCCGTCGGGTGTTCGGCTACGACACATTCCGGGGCTTCCAGCAGGAGGTCGTCGAGCACGTGGTGGCCGGCGGCGACGCGCTGGTGCTGATGCCGACCGGTGGCGGCAAGTCACTCTGCTACCAGATCCCCGCGCTGGTCCGGGACGGCGTCGCGGTGGTCGTCTCGCCGCTGATCGCGCTCATGCAGGACCAGGTCGACGCGCTCACCGCCGTCGGCGTCCGCGCCGGCTTCCTCAACTCGACCCAGGAGCCGGGCGAGCGGCGGCGGGTGGAGGCGGCCTTCCTCGCCGGCGAGTTGGACCTGCTCTACCTCGCCCCGGAGGCGCTGGCCGTCCGCGCCACGGTCGGTCTGCTCGAGCGGGGCCGGATCGCGCTGTTCGCCATCGACGAGGCGCACTGCGTCTCCCAGTGGGGGCACGACTTCCGCCCCGACTACCTCAACCTGTCGATGCTGCACGAGCGCTGGCCGGGGGTGCCGCGGATCGCGCTGACCGCCACCGCGACCAAGGCCACCCGTACGGAGATCGCCACCCGGCTGCAGCTCACCGACGCCCGGCACTTCGTGGCCAGCTTCGACCGGCCCAACATCCAGTACCGGATCGTGCCCAAGCGGGAGCCGCGCAAGCAGCTGCTGGGGCTGTTGCGTGACGAGCACCCGGGCGACGCGGGCATCGTCTACTGCCTGTCCCGCGCGTCCGTGGAGAAGACGGCCGAGTTCCTGGTGGCGAACGGAATCCCGGCGCTGCCCTACCACGCGGGGCTGGACGCGCGGACCCGGGCCGCCAACCAGCAGCGCTTCCTGCGCGAGGACGGGCTGGTCATGGTCGCCACCATCGCGTTCGGCATGGGCATCGACAAGCCGGACGTACGCTTCGTCGCCCACCTCGACCTGCCGAAGTCGGTCGAGGGCTACTACCAGGAGACCGGCCGCGCCGGGCGGGACGGCCTGCCGTCGACGGCCTGGCTGGCGTACGGGCTCCAGGACGTCGTCCAGCAGCGCAAGATGATCGAGACCTCGGAGGGCGACCTGGCGCACCGGCGCAACCTCGCCACCCACCTGGACGCGATGCTGGCCCTCTGCGAGACGGTCCGCTGCCGCCGGGCGCAGCTCCTCGAATACTTCGGCGAGACCGGCGCGGGCGGCTGCGGCAACTGCGACACCTGTCTCGCGCCCCCGGAGTCGTGGGACGGCACCGTCGCCGCGCAGAAGCTGCTCTCCACCGTCTACCGGCTCGACCGGGAACGCAACCAGCGGTTCGGCGCCGGGCACAGCATCGACATCCTGCTCGGCAAGCGCACCGACAAGATCGACCAGCACGGCCACGACTCGCTGAGCACCTTCGGCATCGGCACCGAGCTGCGCGAGGCGGAGTGGCGGGGCGTGGTGCGGCAACTGCTCGCCGAGGGCCTGCTCGCCGTCGAGGGCGACTACGGCACCCTCGCCCTGACCGAGGCGAGCGCCGAGGTGCTGGGCCGCCGGCGTACGGTCACCATGCGGCGGGAACCGGAGAAGCCGGTGTCCACCCGGTCGGCGAAGCCCCGGGGCGCGGCCACCGTCGTCGCCGACCTCACCCCCGCCGCGGCCCCGGTGTTCGACCGGCTACGGGCCTGGCGGGCGGCCACCGCCAAGGAGCAGGGCGTGCCCGCGTACGTCATCTTCCACGACGCGACCCTGCGCCAGATCGCCACCGAGGCACCCGCCTCGCTGACCGAGCTGTCCCGGATCAACGGCGTCGGCGAGAACAAGCTCGCGAAGTACGGCGAACACATCCTCGCCGTACTCGCCGAGGCCGACGCGCCGGCCTGACCGCCCCGGATACGCCGAACGGCCGGCCCCTGGGTGGGGCCGGCCGCTGGTGGGTGTGACGAAGGGCCGACCCCTTGTGGGGGT
>NZ_VSFA01000142.1 GCF_008119785.1 Micromonospora sp. MP36
AACAGCTTCCTCGTCTGGAGCGCGGAAGTAGTCGTAAAAATGAACCACAGATGCCTCCCGATCGGCTGCTACGCCCAAGGCCGCCCTGAGCTGCGAGGCCCATCATGACGCACAGTTGCGACGCAATCCTGAGCGAACATCGGCGTTCTGCGGGTCACGGTCCAGCCGCCGAAAGCCGCCCAGTACAGCTACCAGTACCGCGAGCGCCACCATCGTCCGTGGCGGCAACCCGGGCTCGGTTGCCCACAGCAGCCCGTTCGGCACATTCGCGCTACCAGCCCATCGCCTTGTGCCCGCCGCCCTACGCGTGGCCGCTGGTGGTGACTGTGCCGATGGTCAAGCGTGGCTCGCCCTCCTGAATCTCTCCGATACGCTTCGCCTGGTCGTCGAGTTCCCGGCGCTCGGTAGCGGTGAGCGCGGTGAACGGTTCGACCGTGATGTGCAGCGCGCGTCCGGAGCGGCGGTAGTGCCAGATCCCGGCAATGGTGCCGTCGATGAGCAGTACCGGGAAGTTGCCGGCCTGGCCGCCGGAGAGCGCGCGTTGCGCGGCAGGTCCGGGGAAGAGCCGCTCACGCGGATGGCAGCCGACGGTGTAAGCGTCGAAGTACGGCAGTACCCGCACCCCATGCGGTGGCACGGGTGGAGGCGCGGTGTCGCCGGCCGGGACCCACGCGACGGTGCCGGCGACGTCGACCTGTTGCAGTTCGCCGGCGAGGGAGTCGAACAACTGGGTTGCCCAGCGGCCAGGTGCGGAAAGCCACTGCGCGAACTGCTGCGGTGTGGCCGGCCCGTACGCGTGCAGGTAGCGTCGGACCAGGCCGGCGAGGGCGTCGGGTGCCGGGGCGGGCTGGAATCCTGGCAGCCACCGTTGCGGGCTGGTGTAGGTCGCTTTTCGTCCCCGGTTCGGGCCGTAACAGAGTGCCCCGCGGTGCGCGGCAAGGTGCATCGCCTGCCGCCAGCGCGGCCACATGCCGCCGAACCCGGGCACGACCGGGTCGGCGGCCCAAGAGCCGGTGCGGGCGACAACCGCTGCGGTGAGCTCGTCGATGGTCAGTTCCGCGTCGGCCAGTGCTTCCTCGATCGCCGAGACGACCTCGTCGGTCTGGTCTCTGGTCAGCCGCGCGTCGGCGGGCAGGCTGTTCGAGGACGGTGGCAACGCGCCGAGCGCGCCGGTCCACAGTGGTAGATCACGCGTCGGCAGCAGGTGCACGGTGCCGCGCGGCCCGAACGTCTTGACCAGGCTACGTTCCTTCCACAGCGCGTCTCGAACGTCGTTGCGGGTGATGCCGGCTACGCGCAACCCGATGGACACCTCGGCGGCGGAGAGCACTTGAGCGTGCGCGCCGCACATGGCCGCCACGGCGTCGGCTGGTCGGCCGCCTACCGGAGCGGACAGTCCGTGCCGGTCGAGCCGCCGGCCCCATACGTCGGGCCAGGACAGCCGCGGCAGCATCGTCGAAAGGTTGGTCATCGAGCACGTCTCCCCGGCGTCGTGGTTCGGGTGGGCGTTCCCAGGCTCGGATGACCTCGGAACGTGGCGTCTCGCCGCCCGGATCGGGCGGTCCGGGCGACGAGACGGCCGGCCTGGCTGGGTGCGGTCAGCGGAGCTTACGGAAGAACTCGCGCACGTCGCCGACGAGGAGGTCGGGTGCTTCCAGGGCGGCGAAGTGCCCGCCGCGGTCGAACTCGGTCCAATGCACCACGTTGTGGTCGCGTTCGGCGAGGGGCCGGATGGTGATGTCGTTGGGGAACACCGCCACCCCCGTCGGTACCGTGGAGCGTGGCTTGGCCTGGCCCCAGGTGTGGGCGTCTTCGTAGTAGATGCGGGCGGCGGATCCGGCTGTGCCGGTCAGCCAGTACACCGAAGTGTCGGTGAGGATCAGGTCGCGGTCGACAGCGTCCTCGGGTAGGGCTGCGTTCGGGTCGGTCCATTCCTTGAACTTCTCGACGATCCACGCCAGCTGGCCGACGGGGGAGTCGGTGAGGGCGTAGGCGATTGTCTGCGGCCGGGTTGACTGGACGATGGCGTACCCGCTCATGTCCCGGCCCCAGGTCGTCATGAGCGCGAGGCGGGCCTGGTCGGCTTCGGTGAGGCCGGCCAGCTCGGCTGGATCACCGGAGGGGAAGGTGCCCAGGTTGTTGACGTGCACGCCGATCACGTGGTCGGGGTCGATGCGGCCGAGTTCGGGGGAGACGATTGCTCCGGTGTCGCCGCCTTGGGCGCCGTAGCGGTGGTAGCCGAGGCGGTTCATCAGTTCGGCCCAGGCGCGGGCTACCTGGTTGGTGTTCCAGCCTGGGGCGGCGAGCGGGCTGGAGAAGCCGAAGCCGGGCAGTGATGGGGCCACGACGTGGAAGGCGTCGGCGGGGTCGCCACCGTGCCGGGCGGGATCGGTCAGCGGACCGATGATCTTCATGAACTCCACGACCGAGCCGGGCCAGCCGTGGGTGAGGATGAGCGGCAGCGCGTCCGGCTCGGGCGAACGCACGTGCAGGAAGTGCACCGTCTGCCCGTCGATGACGGTGGTGAACTGGGGAAATTCGTTCAGCCGTGCCTCGTGGGCGCGCCAGTCGTACTTGGTCTGCCAGTAGTCGGCCAGGTCTTTCAGATAGTCCAGCGGCACCCCGGCCTCCCACCCGGCGCCGGGCACCTCACCCGGCCAACGGGTGTGGGCGAGCCGCTGACGCAGGTCGTCCAGGTCGTCCTGCGGGATGTTGATCTGGAACGGGATGATCTCTTCGCTCATGGCAGTCACACTACGAAGCAGCTAGGACAGCTTCCGCCCTAGGCGGATGGCAAACTTCTGGGCATGTTGGAAACCTCCGCCCGACTGCTGCGGCTTCTCGGACTGCTGCAAACCCCGCGTGACTGGACCGGCGCAGAGCTTGGGCAGCGTCTTGAGGTCGACGTGCGGACCGTGCGGCGTGACATCCAGAAACTGCGCGACCTCGGCTACCCGGTGCACGCCACCCCCGGCGCGGCCGGCTACCGCCTCGGCGCCGGAACGAAACTCCCGCCGCTGCTGCTCGACGACGACGAGGCCGTCGCCGTCGCCATCGGGCTACGCACCGCCGCCAGCGGCACGGTCACCGGCATCGAGGAAACATCCCTACGCGCACTGGCCAAGCTCGAACAGGTACTGCCCTCGCGGGTACGGCACCGGGTCAACCTGCTGCACTCGGTCACCGTCACGGTCCCCGCCACCGGCCCCACCGTGGACCCGGACGTGCTGACCGTCCTCGCCGCCGTCTGCCGCGACCACCAGCGGCTCCGCTTCGACTACCACAGCCACGACGGCACCACCTCGGTACGCGACACCGAACCTCACCGGCTGGTCCACACCGGCCGGCGCTGGTACCTGGTCGGCTGGGACACCGACCGGCGCGACTGGCGCACCTACCGGGTCGACCGGATCCGCCCCCGCATCCCGACCGGCCCTCGCTTCACACCCCGACAGGCACCCGACGTCGACATCGCCGCCTACCTCACGCACGGTGTCTCCACCGCCCCCTACCGCTACCAGGCCCGAATCACCCTGTACGTGCCTGCCGAGACCGCCGCCGAACGGATCCCGCCCACCGTCGGTGTCATCGAAGCCGCCGACCCGCACACCTGCCTCCTGCACACCGGCTCCAACTCCCTCGACGAAATCGCCGTCTACGTCGCATCGTTCGGCTTCCGCTTCCAAATCCACCAGCCACCCGAACTCATCGCACACATCCGACACCTCACCGCCCGACTCGCCGAGGCCGTGACCAACGACCCGGTACGCGACGACGAGTTTCGCCCTGACGGCTCGACCAAGACGTAACCGGCGGCGCGAACCTCGACCACGTAGTCAGGCCGCCACAGCAGCTTCGCGGCGGCCGGAGGCGCGGATCGGGCCGGACAGGTCCCCGCGCGTGACGGCCGCGGCCACGACGCGTTCGGCGCGACGGCGGCGCATCCGCAAGGACCGGCGCGGTCACGCCCTGCTCGGCGGCCAGGCGCTCGATCAACGCGTCGCCGAAGCGGGTCGCGCTGATCAGGTCGGCGGCTTGGTGTTCTGCCCCGGCTGGCACCGATGGTTGCCCGCGCGGACAGCCAGGAATCACCGGCGGGAGCTTTGCCGGGAAGATGCCGCAGAGGTGGTCACGGCGGTGGTATGAAGTGTCGAGGGCGTCAGGGGGGCGACGTGAGGATGCGGGCTCCGCTGCTGCGACAGCGTGACGAACCGCTCAGTGCGTCCTTCCTGGAACTGTTCTTCGATCTGGCATTCGTGTTGGCGTTGAGGCAGCTGTCCGGGGTCCTTCTGTCCGACATGACTGTCGCCGGAGCGTTGAAGACCGTCCTTCTCCTGTTGCCTCTGTGGTGGGTCTGGGTGGTGACCACCTGGTTCTCCGACTGGTATGCACGCGCCAACCGCAGGGTGCGGACTCTGCTGCTCGGCTCGACCCTGGGCGTGATCTTGATGAGCGCCGCTGTCCCGTACGTTGAGGAGGGGCAGGCGGTTCTCTTCGCCGGCACCTACGTCGCCGTTCACGGCGGCCGAAGCGGTTACGCGTCGCTGGCACTGCGGCGGCATCCGCTGCGCAGGCGCCCCTTGAGAATCTTCGTCTGGTTCAGCACGTCTGGGGTCCTGTGGCTGGTGGGGGCATTCTGGGCGGCGGTGCGAATACCGACGTGGGTGGCGGCCTTCGCACTCGACTATTCCGGGCCGCTACTGGGATGGTGGGCGCCACGGCTTGGCCGGGCGCGGCCGGAGGAACTGCAACTGCGAGGGGGCCATCTCACCGAGCGGTACCAGCAGATTTTCATCATCGCTCTCGGCGAGCTCCTGTTCTCCGCCGGTCTGGCGTACTCCCATACCGACAAGGATCTCCTCCACTCTGCTGCGTTTTTGGTGGTATTCGCTGCAACAGTGCTGATCGGGTTGTCGTACGTCACTCCGGCGGGAACGTATCTCGGCGCCGCCATTGAGAAGCGTGGTCTGTCCTGGTTCGGCACGCTGAATGGCTATCTGCATCTCATCATGATCGCCGGCGTCCTGGCCTCCTCCGCCGCCGCTGAAGCTGTCATCGCGCATCCGACCGAACGGGGACCCGGCGCTGCCTTCGCCATCACGGTCGCCGGCCCCGCTCTGTTTCTCACCGGTCGGGTCCTACTGTCCGCCACCATCTACCGCCGGCTGTCCTGGCCCCGCCTGATCGGCCTGCTCGCCGTGCTCGTTGCCGCCGTCACTGCCCATTGGCTGCCGCTGATCGGCGTCAGCTTGACAACGACCGGAGTGCTTCTGGTGGTGGCCGTCGTCGAGAACCGGCCCACCCAGCCGCATCCGACCGGCAGCGAGTAGCTCAGACGACGCAGTGAACCCGGTCGCACAGCCGGGGACGATTGTGTCGGTGGGTGCAGCTCCGGCTCCGCCCACCGGCCGGCCGCCTCCCTGCGGTGGGGGGAAGCTCTCAAGGCGGCGTCTTTCTGCGGGTTGCGGTGGGGTCGGTGACCGGCGTTTTGGCCGCCGTCGAGGTGCAGGATCTCGCCGGTGACGAAGGGCGCGGACTCGAGGTCGACGACCACGCGTGGGCGAGGATCAGCGTCTGCTGCCGGTGGGTGTCGGCCTGCTACTGCTCGGCGGCGACGCGGGACACGTGGTACTGCCGGATCCGCCAGCCGCCGTCGTCGCGGCGGAGGACCAGCGACAGATGCACATGGGCCTCCCAGCCGTGCGCGTCGCCGAACGTGACGTCCGCGAAACCTCCGGCGACCTGCTCGCCGATCGTGTATGTATGCAGGACCGTCGCCTCGGCCCTTCGGCCGGCCGGTACGGCTTCGTAGTAGCCCCGCACGGCGTCCCGGCCCGTGAGGACGGCAGGTCCGAAGCCCTGGAAGAGGGCGTCGAGGGTGAACAGATCGGCCATGGCGTCGGGCTGATGGCCGTCGAAAGCGGCGTTCCAGCGCCGCAGGACCTCATGCATCGGATGGCTCATTGCTTCGGCCTTCGTCTGTGTGTGCGGGTGGGCAGCGGCTTCCGCCGTGAGCGGTCGCGGACTGCGGCCGAGCGGCGGGCTAGCTGACCGGTCTATTACCAGACTAGTCGAGCGGTCGTATACTTGCAAGCATGGGACGGACCAGTGACGCCAGAGAGAAGATCATCAGCGCCGCTCAGTCGCTCATCGAGCTGCGTGGTTACTCGGCGCTGGGCGTGGCCGAGATCTGCAAGACAGCCGGGGTGCCCAAGGGGAGCTTCTACTACTTCTTCGAGTCCAAGGAAGCTCTGGCCCTGGCAGTGCTCGACGAGCACTGGGCCGGCCAGCGCCGCGAATGGACCCGCGTCCTGCGCAGCGACGCCGAACCCCTGCAGCGGCTGCGGCAGCTCTTCGAGGAGACCGAGGCGAGCCAGCGAGCGGGGCAGCAGAGCTGTGGCACCGTCTCCGGCTGCTTGTTCGGGAACCTCACGCTGGAGCTGAGCAATCAGACCGAAGCGATCCGCCGGCGCCTGCAGGAGATCTTCGACGCCCAGGTCGACATGGTGGAGTCGGTCGTGGTCGAGGCGCGTGAGCGCGGCGAGGTCACTGTCGCCGACCCCCGTGAGGCGGCGCGATCCGTCGTGGCGCAGCTCGAAGGACAGGTGCTGTTCGCGAAGCTCTACAACAACACATCCCAGCTGAGCGTTCTGTGGGCGAACTGCCTGGCCCTGCTGGGCGCCCGGACGCCGCGGTAGGCAGCGGCCGAGGTACGAGCGCCGGTCCGCTGCCGGCGGGTCGGAGAGTCGGCGGCGGGTCGCAGTCCTGGCGGTCGGTGGCCCGGCGAGCCGAACCGCCGGTGGTTGATGCGTGGCGGGTGCCCACGGGCGCTCAGGCGTGGGAGGCCAGCCTCCGCAGGATCTGGGCGGCAGGCTCGGCGGTGGCGTGGCGGTACCCGGTTCCGGCCCACAGATTGATCCGTTCGGGGTCGCCTGCCGCGGCGGCGGCCTGGCGCATCGGCCTGGTCAGATGGTGCAGAGCGGGGTAGCCGGAGGGGGCGAGGTCGCTGTAGTGGTCGGTGAATCGGTTGGGCAGTGCCCGTGCGGGCCGGCCCGTGAACGCCCTGGTCACGACGGTTCGGCGGCGCGTGGGGTCGGCCAGGGCCGCCCTGTGGGGGAGTGACGTGCCGGCTTCGTCCGCCCTCAGCAGGACGGTGCCGACCATTACCGCCTCGGCCCCGGCGCGCAGTGCCTCGGCCACGTCGGCCGGAGTGGCCAGCCCGCCTGCGGCGACGAGCGGCAGTGACACCGCCTTCCGTATCCGCCCCAGCAGATCGGTCAGCGGGATGGAGGCCGGGACATGCTCCGGGGTGAGCGTGCCGGAGTGCCCTCCGGCTGCCGACGCCTGGACGGCCAGCACATCGGCGCCCGCGTCCGCGGCCAGGCGGGCCTCCGCGGGTGACGTGACGGTCTGGACGACCAGGGTTCCGGCGGCGCGCAGCGAGGCGATGGCGGCGGCGTCCGGGATGGCGAAGGTGAAGCTGACGACCGGTACCGGTGCGGACAGCAACAAGTCGATCTTGTCCGACCAGTGGTCGTCGTCCTCGACGATTCCCGCTTCCTGAACGTCGAGTTCATAGGCCCGGGCTTCGGGGGCGATCGCGGCGGCGTAGCGCCGGAAGGCCTCCGGATCGACCGGCAGGGGGCTCGGCGCGAAGAGGTTGACCCCGAAGGTGATGCCGTGGCGTCGGACCTCGGCGATCTGCTCGGCGAGCGCGTCGGCGGTCTTGTATCCGCCGGCGAGGAACCCCAGGCCGTTCGCCCGGGCCGCCGCCGTGACCAGTGCGGGGGTGCTGGGACCGCCGGCCATCGGCGCGGCCAGAACCGGGTTGTCCACGCCGAGAGCGTCCAGTGGCGAAGCCATGGGGTGTCATTTTCCTCGTGAGATGGGGACGGACGTGATTCGGGCCGGGGGAGTGGCCCGTCCGGGCCACTCCCCGCAAGGCTTGGTGCCGGTCGGTTCGTCGTCGGCACCGGACGGGCCGCCGGTAGCCGATTCCAGGCAGCCGGCACGGGCGCGGATGGCGCATGCCGCCTCGGGCCCGCGCGGGCGAGCCCGAGCGTGTGTGCGCTCAGTACCCGGCGCTCTGCCCGCCGTCGACGTGGAGGATCTCGCCGGTGACGAACGGGGCGTTCTCGAGGTAGACCACCGCGTCCACGATGTCGCTCACCTCACCCATGCGGCCGACCGGATGCAGTGCCGCGAGTGCCGCGTGGTGCTCCTCGGGATGCATGGGCGTCTTGATGGTGCCCAGCGACACGGCGTTGCTGCGGATGCCGCAGCCGGCGTACTCGATGGCCAGCGCCTTGGTGGCGGACTGCAGACCGCCCTTGGTCAGGGAGGCGAGCACGGAGGTCACGCTGGAGTTGGCCTGGTCGGCAAGCGTGCTCGTGATCTGCACAACGTGACCGCCGCCCTGCTTGAGCATGCGCTCCACCGCGAGCTGGGTGATACGGAAGAAGCCGTTCAGATTCACACCGAGCACCGTGTCGTAGTCGTCCTCGGTGTAGTCGGTGAAGGGCTTCGCGATGAAGATCCCCGCGTTGTTAACCAGCGTGTCGATACGGCCGAACCGCTCGACACCCGCGGCGATGACGCGCTCGGCGGTCGCGCGGTCGGCGATGTCGCCCTGGACGGTGACGACCTCCGGGTCGTCTGACGTGGGGATGCGGCGCGAGGTGGCGACGACGCCGTAGCCCAGCTTGCGGTAGGCGGTGACAAGCCCGGCTCCGATGCCCCGCGACGCACCGGTGACGACCACGACCTTCTGAACCTGTGTGCTCATGATGACCTTTCTCGGGGAGATGGCGACTACACTAGCCGACCGGTCAGCTATAGTAGTAGACGACCGGTCGAAATACTTCAAAGGGCGTGCCTGCCGCCGGATGGCAGGGCGCGCCCGTGGAATGCATCGGCGCCAACAACGCCTTCTGCACGTCGCCGCGAGGGGCCGGGGAGGCCCCGCAGAGAGAAGGAGAAGCGCTATGAAGGAGTTCCTGGTCGAGCTCACCACCACCGTCCCCGAGGGCACCGACCCGGCCGAGGTCGGCCGTCGTCGTGCCGCGGAAGCCGTGCGGGCCGGGGAGCTGGCCGCCGCCGGTCACCTCGTCAGGCTGTGGCGCCCGGTCGGCGAGCTGCGCAGCATCGGTGTGTGGCGGGCCGCCGACGAGGGTGAGCTGCACGAGAAGGTGCTCGGCACGCTGCCGCTCTGGCCGTGGATGACTTCGGTGGTGACGGCCCTGGAGCCCCACCCCAATGACCCGGGCAGGGCTGCCGTCACCGCCTGATCGCACGGCCCCGACGGGCCTCGTCGCCCCCCGGCCGCAACCGCGGCGTCCGGTCTTTGACTTCATCTGGACCGGTCGTCTACCTGTATTAGTAGACCGGTCGTCTAGTTGACCGGACTTCCGACAACACCCACCAGAATCCCCACAAGGAACGGAGCCACCGCCGTGGCCACTCCCGTCAAGCTTTCGATCATCTACTACTCCTCCACCGGCACCATCACCGAGATCGCCAAGGAGCTGCGTGATGCCGGTGTGAAGGCCGGTGCCGAGGTCCGCCTGGTGAAGGCCGCCGAGCTGGCCCCACGGGCGGCCATTGAGGCCAACCCGGCATGGGCGGCCAACCATGCCGCCACCGTGGACATCCCCGAAGCGACACCCGAGGACATCGAGTGGGCCGACGCCGTACTGTTCGGATCAGCCACCCGGTTCGGCAACATCTCCTCGCAGCTCAAGCAGTTCATCGACACCCTCGGCGGGCTGTGGGCACAGGGGAAACTGGCCGACAAGGTCTACAGCGGCTTCACCTCGTCCGCGACCCTCCACGCCGGCCAAGAGACGACGCTCCAGGCGCTCTACACCAGCGTCCACCACTTCGGCGGCATCGTGGTCGCCCCCGGCTTCACGGACCCGGTCAAGTTCGCCGACGGTAACCCCTACGGCACCTCGCACGTGGACGGCCAGGGCACGAACCCGGTGGACGACACCACCCGCGCCGCCGCCCGACACCAGGCCGAGCGCGTGGTGAGGATAGCCGCACAGCTCAAGGCAGCCTGACCGGCCGACCGGAGCGTCAGCACAGGCCGGCGCCGCCGCCACCGGCGGCGCCGGCCGAGGCGTTCACCGCCCTGCCGCAGGACGCCGCCTCGGCCGGGCCCGCAGCGATTCGGCCTGCCCGGCCAGACAGCGCTCACGGGACCGTCCTCACGACGCCGTGCTCATAGCGCCGTACTCACGAGGCCATGGAGTCGGCGTAGGAGACGCTCCCGTCGCACTCGGGGCGTTCCTTTCGCGACGGTTTCTCTTCCACTGAGCACGCCGTGCTCCGGTCCTTCGGGCCGGCGAGTCACGGCGCCTGGCGGTCGCAGGCGAACGTCGGTGAGCGCGATGAACGCTGTGGTCCCGAGCTCCTGTGGCGTGGGGCCGGCAGGTGTCGGGTGTTCGCGAGCCGTTGCGCGAGAGCGGCCACGGCTGTGCGGTCACCTTCGAGGGCAAGGCGTTCGTCGTCGGCGAGGTCGAGTTGCTCGAGCATTTGATCGATCCCATCGTTGCTCCGCATGCCGAAAGCAGCCGCAAACGCAACGCCGGCCTCACCATGACCACCCCGGACGTCGCCGACGTGCTCGGCACCGACCTCGGTCAGGCGGTCGCAGCCAACGCGGCCACCCAGGTGCTACTCAAGCAGGCCCCCAGCCCATCGACGCCGTCGGGGACGCCTTCGGGCTCACAGATGGGGAACGGCGGATGCTGCTGGCGGCCCGCACCGGCCACGGGGCTGCTGATCTGCGGCACCAACCGCACCAGCCTCGAAGCCATCGCCTCCGACGCCGAACGGCTGCTGTGCACGACAGATTCCGGGTTCGATTCCGAAGATCTCGACGGCCTCAACTGAAGTCCTAAGTGCTGATCGACGTTAATTCGTCGGGGGTCGAGTCCAGGCGGTGGGGTCGTTGAGGTAGAGGCCGCAGGCGCAGTCGAGGGCTTCCTCGGCGGTGCCGGCGCTGTGGCCGCTGGGCAGGTATGAGTCTTCGTAGCCGTTCTTGCTGGCGAGGTAGATCGCGAAGCCCCACAGGTTGGCGTAGCCGCTGTAGCGCAGTCTGAACAGCGGCAGGGTGGTGCCGTCGGCCAGGCGCCCGTCGACGTAGGCGAACACGCCGCGGTAGCGGACCGATACCGCGGTCAGGGCGGGCCAGCGGTTGCGGGCGTGTTCGCCCAGGCGTTGGCGTAGCGACGTCTTGGTCGACTCGGGTGGGGGCTTGGCCACGGCTGCCATACTGCCGCAGCCGGGACGGCGTGTCGGTGCGGGTGCTGCGGCGTGTGGGGTGGCAGAACATGCCGATGCCCCCGACAAGTCCATATCCGGTCATCCTCGATCCCGATGAACGTGACGAGCTGCGGGCGCTAGCGCGCCGGTCTAGCGCCGCGTTTCGGCTGGTGCTGCGGGCACGCATCGTGTTGGCCGCTGCGGACGGTGCCACGAACGCTGCGAACGCCGCCCGACACGGGGTGCACGTGGACACGGTGCGCAAGTGGCGGCGCCGGTTCTGGGAACGTCGGCTCGAAGGGCTGGCCGACATGGACCGGCCCGGCCGTCCACCGGTGTTCACGCCGGTGCAGCAGGCGCAGGTCAAGGCCCTGGCCTGTGAACTGCCGGCCGACCGCGGGGTGCCGCTGTCGCGGTGGAGCACGGCCGAGTTGGCAGCCGAGGCCGTCACTGCCGGGATCGTCGAGGACATCTCCGGCTCCACCGTGGCCCGCTGGCTTGCCGCCGACGCGATCAAGCCCTGGCAGCACCGGTCGTGGATCTTCCCTCGTGATCCAGACTTCGCCGTCAAGGCTCACCTGGTGCTCGATCTTTACGAACGGACATGGCAGGGCCGAGCCCTCGCTGACGACGAGTTCGTGATCAGCGCCGACGAGAAGACCTCCATCCAGGCCCGCTGCCGCTGCCACCCCACCCTGCCACCGGGCCTGTCCCGCCGGATGCGCGTCGAGCACGAGTACGACCGCGGCGGAGCACTGGCCTACCTGGCCGCACTCGACGTGCACCGCGGCACGGTCCACGGCCGCTGCGAACCCACCACCGGCCTGGCCCCGTTCGCGCGGCTGGTCGAGCAGGTCATGACCCGTGAGCCCTACGCCTCAGCACGGCGGGTGTTCTGGATCGTCGACAACGGCTCCTCCCACCGCGGCCAAGCATCCATCGACCGCATGGCCACCGCGTGGCCCAATGCCACGCTTGTGCATACCCCGCTGCACGCCAGCTGGCTGAACCAGGTGGAGATCTACTTCTCCGTCGTCCAACGCAAAGTCGTCACACCCAACGACTTCCACGACGATGCGTTCGGCGCGCCGGCGCCGCATGCGCAGGACCGACGCGGTCACGCCCTTCTCAGCGGCCAGGTGCTCGATCAGCGCGTCGCCGAACCGGGTCGCGCTGATCAGCTCGGCGGCTTCGGCGGTGATCAGGCCGGCGGCGGCTGCCCGGCCGAGCAGGAGGTCCGGGTGCCCGTAGGGCATCCTCGGCGAGCGCGGGCTGCCCGGGGCAAGGTGTTGGGAACTCTCCCTTCCGCGCCTGTGGGAGGCCCGAGATGAGATGACAAGGACTGTGGACCAGGAGAACGCCTGGCGGGCGGCCGTAGCGGTCCACACGGCCGGCCAGGAGTCATTGACATGGAACAAAATTCCATGAAGGCTCGACAGCCAGTTCTTTGTTGATGTTCCACATCTCGGAGGCCTCGGTGGCCGATACCTCCACCCACACTGCCATACGGTTCCTGCCCGAGCACCGGGCGTTCACGCTCACCGGCCAAGCGTTCAGTTACATCTTCGCGGTCGATCTCGATGACGTGGTCCTGCGCCATCTGCATTGGGGCGCGCGCCTTGGTGATGACGATGTGTCGCTCTTGATCTACGACGCCCCCCGAAGGATCGGCTCCAACACCTGGTCCCGGCCCCGCGCCCACACGGAGGAGCTGGTCGCGCACGGCGGTCTGCGTTTTGACGAGTGCGCCTTGAAAGTGGAGTTCAGCGACGGCGTGCGGGGGCTGGAGCTGGCATACGCCGATCACGAGATATCCGGGAACGAGCTTGCGGTACGGCTGTGCGACCGGCACTACCCGCTAGATGTGGTGCTGCGCTACCGGGTGTACCCGGGGGCTCTCGAGCGGTGGATGGAGGTGGTCAACACGGGAGACGATGCCATCGTGCTCGACAGGTCGGCGTCGGCAAGCTGGGCGCCGCCGTGGCTTGCTACTCCGATGGCGACCTGGCTGCCGGGCATGTACGCCGCGGAAACGCAGGTGACCCGCGCCCCCCTTGGGGTCGGCCGGCTCGTGCTGGAGTCGCGGCGGGGTGTTCCTGGCCATGCGGCCCATCCTTGGATGGCCGTCGACGGCGGTGCTGACGAGGAGCACGGCGAGGTGTGGAGCGTCGCGGTCGCGTGGAGCGGATCCTGGAAGATCGTCGCCGAGCACGCCTTCGATGGCGCGGTCCATCTGACCGCAGGTCGCAACGACTTTGACCTGCGCCAGCCGCTTCGACCCGGCGAGTCGGTGGTGCTGCCGGCTACGGTCGGCGTCTACAGTGACGGCGGGTACGGCGAGTTGACTCGCCGTTGGCACACCCACGAGCGCCAACATGTCGTTCCCCGTCCACGCCACGCCCGCCCGGTCCTCTACAACGGCTGGGAGGCGAGCTTCTTCACTGTGGCTCACGATCAGCAGACGGCCCTGGCCAAGCGGGCGGCCGACCTGGGCGCGGAGATGTTCTTCATCGACGACGGATGGTTCCTGCGCCGCTTCGACGAGACCGCCGGGTTGGGGGACTGGACTGCCGATCCGGACAAGCTGCCGGGCGGGCTGGCTGCTCTCGCCGACGAGGTGCACGCACGGGGCATGGCGTTCGGAGTGTGGGTCGAGCCGGAGGCAGTCAACCCGGACAGCGACCTGTTCCGTGCGCATCCAGACTGGATCTACCAATGGCCCACCCGTGCTCGCAGCCTCGCCCGTAACACCCATTTGCTCGACCTCGGTCGTCCCGCGGTGCGCAGCTGGATGTTCGAAGCGCTGGACGCGCTGCTGCGCTCGGCCGACATCGACGCGTTGAAGTGGGATATCAACCGCCCGATGAGCGAGTCAGGCACCGCCGGCTCGGAGCCGGCCGCAATCGGGCATGTGCGGGGCCTGTACGAGGTGATCGATCGGCTGCGCGCTGCACATCCTCACGTGATGATCGAAAGCTGCGCTTCCGGAGGCGGGCGGGCGGACCTGGGCATGCTGGCCCGCACGGAATGGGCATGGCCGAGCGACAACACAGACGCGCTCGAGCGGCTCGCGATCCAGGAGGGGTACGGCTTCGTTCACTCTCCGCACACGATGATGTGCTGGGTCACCGACTCGCCGTCGTACCTCGGCAAACGGGCCGCACCGTTACGGTTCCGGTTCCACGTGGCGATGTGCGGAATCCTCGGTATCGGCGGCGACCTCACCGGCTGGTCGGACGAGGAAATGGCCGAGGCGGCAGGGTACGTGAAGCGGTACAAGGAGATTCGCGAGACGGTTCAGTTCGGCCAGTTGTATCGGCTTGCCTCGCCCCGGCGGGGCGAGTTTTCGTCCTTGAGCTACGTGGCGTCGGACGGGTCGCAGGTCGTGCTCTTCGCATTCGCGCAAACCGTTCGATACTGCGTGCAGACGCGGCTGGTCCGACTTCGCGGCCTGCAGCCTGACGCTGTCTACGAGAACGTGGACACCGGCGGGCGTTTCAGTGCCGCATACCTGGTCGGCCACGGCCTGCGCGTGTCGCTGGTCGGCGACTACGCCAGTGAGCTTGTGGTGCTGCGTACGGTCTCCCCCACCTGAGAGGGCGTCTGATTCACGTATTTTGCGGGTGATGCCGGCTTCAGATGTCTCGCCAGGTTGGGGTGGTTTCGTTGGTGAGGCGTTTGGTGAGGTTGTCGATCATCGCGATGCGGATCATGCTGGCGGAGTTGTCGGGCAGGGCTTCGTAGTCACGGGCCAG
>NZ_VSFA01000143.1 GCF_008119785.1 Micromonospora sp. MP36
AAGTAGTGCGTCGGCATCGGCTCTGCGGCTGAGCACCCACGATCGGTAGCGATGTTCAAAAGGCCCAAGCGTCGGCTGGACACGAGTAAACGCGTTCGCCCGGACCGGCCTCGCGTTGAGAACTGGGTGAACCGAGGTTGCCGGGCCCAGCTGGGCATGGTCCACTGTTCCGCGCGTAGTTACGGGGGGTGCGGTGGAATGCCTGGTACGACGCCTCTGCCCTGGCAGGCGGGTCTCTGGGTGGCGGGTTGCCTCGAGCGTCTCGCACCGTACGTGCGAGCATGCGGCACGCCACGAGCGGCCGCGTTTTATCGGGACAGCGTCGACGCGTTCTGGACCGGACACGGCGAGCTCGCCGCGCCCGACGCGGAGCGGATCGTGGCAGTCGGGGCGAAGCTCAGCGACCTGTACGAGGACAGCATTGAGGCGCAGATCTTCGGAGTTGTCGTCGGAGCGGCCGAGGCTGCTCGGCAGCCCACCGCTGAGCCCATGGAACAGCTTGCCGCGTGGACGGTGAGCCTCTGGTCGGAGCTGGGGCCCGATGACGACGACTGGGGAGACCGGGAGGCGCAGGCGCAGCGGGACACCCTGGCGATGACGCAGCAGCGTCCGGCGGAGGCGGCGGCCGAGATCCGGATTGTTTCCGCCCGGCTCGGTGCCGAATGGGCGGCCGGGCTTGCCGACCACGGCCTGCTAAACGCCGACCCGAAGCGACCGGAGATCGTGATACCCCCGCACGATTTGCCGTACCGGGTCGGTGACGTGGTGACGGTGTCGTGCCCGTGGACCCCCACGGTGACCACGCGCCGCGGCCGGTACCACGCGGCGGTGCGCTGGCCCTGGGCCATACTCGATCCCGACTCGCGGTACCGGCCGAGCGGCACCTTCGCCTTTCCCGTCGACGAATCAACCGAGCCGTGGTGGCCGTATCAGCTGCGCCCCCCGGCAGCCGAGCTCGACGAGGGCGACCGGTGCGCGGTCGGCATACCGCCGATCCGGTGCTACGTGGTGCGGTACCGCCGATACGACCCGCCGATGGACGACGGCTTCCTGCCGAGGTGTACGGCGCGCATCGCGCTGCTGCCGATCGGCAGCGGCTACGCGGATGCTGCGGACGTGTGGCTGGAGCGCGCTGAGCCGATCGAGATGAAGCTGCTGCACCGCCCGTATGGTGCGCTGCGTTCCGGTGACGTTGTCGACGACGCGGACGGTCGCCGGCTGCAGTTCGTACCGCCGTTCCTGTTCTACGCCGACGCTGATCGAGTGCGGCCGGCGTGGCCACTGGCTTTGGTAAGGCGGAACGGGGCCACCCCTTCGCCGGACGCGGTCGACGCCGTCGCCACCACGACCGCCTACGGCAGTCATCCCGACGAAATCGAGCGCTGGCTCGCCTTGAGCGAGGTGCCGTACACAGCCGCAGTCGCCGAAGAACTCTTCGACGAAACCTGAACCGCCCACGAGAGCAAGCAACCGACACCCGCGCTGGTCGACGCGCACCCGACACCACTCCGGTCATCGGTTCAACAATCAGGCGCCCGCGCATTGACCAAGATCAGGTGCACGCTCATGCCGCCGGGCTTGCGCGGCAGCCTGCAGAGGCGGTCACGCGGCGTGACGCGTACGCAGGCTGCCCGCTGCCCGCTGCCCGCTGCCCGCTGCCCGCTGCGCGCGCTCGTGCCGATGAGCGGATGTGGCTGAGAGAGCGCTTGTCGCTTCGGCGGGAGATGTGGCGGGTCTCTGGCGGTTTCTGTTCTGTCGCATCAGCGACCGAACGGCCGGAGGTATCCGCGGAGCCCGGAATCCTGGGAGTGTCCTCGTGTGTCGGTCGCAATCCACTATGGCCTTGGAGCTGACCCAGAGGAGAGCGACCTACTGGTCGCCGGGCTCGGCGCGGCAGGTGACAGGGTGGACCGGGGCGCTGGGCGGGGCGCTCGCCGGGGCGGCCAGGTGGACGCAAGCCGCCATCTTCGAGACCACCGTGGAACTGCGGCCGCCGTTGCCGACGGCCACCGACCTGGTCGCCCGGACCTTGGACGCCCTGGGTACCCGGACCACCGAGTTGCGGGCCATGGTCGGCAGCGCCGCCATGAACTTGAACCCTGCCGTCGTCACGGTGACGCTGTCGGAAGATGGCGGGAGGGGTTATCGCCACCGTCCGTGGCGTGGCCAAGGAGGGCCTGATCCGACAGCGGGCGGGCGAGAAGGCGGCACGCCGGGTCGGGGAGCAGCTGACGGGCTCGTTTGTGGTTCGAGGTCGGGACGGGCATCCTCATGCCGTGGAGTGGACGGACGACCTGAGTGTGCGCCTTGCTCGCGGAACCTCGGTGCGCGCTCTTGTCGCGTATCTGCGGGCGGCCGATGAGGAGGAGACACGCCGTCGCGATGTCCTTGCCGTCCTGACCGAGCGGTTCGCGCTTCCGTTCGATGATGCACGGCTGGCGATGGACCGTGTCGAGGGCGGAATCGTTCGTGCCGCGTCCGGCAACCCTGCCAACGAGCCGGACCCAGTCAAAGACCCGTTGGCGTGGACCTCCTACCGGCTCGAACTCGGACTGCCCGTCGGCGATGATGCTCCTGGATTATTGCCGGAGCAGCAGGCGTCGGCGCAGGCTCTGCTGGAGCGCGCGAGGCGTGGCCAGCCCACGCACGGCACCGAGGACGTCGCCGTAGCGCTCGAGGTCGCACGCTTGGCAGTCGCGTCCCAGGAGCCGGATCGGACGCGCTTTCACCTCCTCCTGGAAGCAGCGACGTCACTATCGGTCGCCGCCGAAGCGTGTATCGCCCGGTTGGGGCGGCAGCCTTGCGCCCTGGAGGGTTCCCAGGAGTGGGTCGACGGTGTCGCCCTCGCTGCAGCTGCTCGCCAGGTCACCGCGACGTTCGCTGCCCAGCCCGACGCGGAACTCGAGGAGCGTGGCCTCGCACTGGTGGGACGCATCGTCACCCGCCTGCTGGGCCAATGCCACGCCTTCGTCGGACGAGCGATGATCGACTCAGCCCGCTGCATCCAGCGAAATGGCGATCCCGACCGGGCCGCCACCCGCGCCGAGGCCGTATTGGCCGACTTCGCGGCTCTGCTCGACCGGTTCGAGGTCGACGCTCCCTTCGACGAGCACATCATCGCCCTTGAGTACCTGCTGGACGCCGTCGAGCTCATCACCGAGGTGAGAGGCAACTCCACCGAACTCGACGCTCTACGCAACCGGACCAAGCACGTACTCGACCGCTCGTTGACGGACTGAACCCAACCGGTACCAGCAACAACGGATTCCCGGTCACGAGGCCGGGACGCTGGCCGACCGCATCCACCGCACGGCGGCGTGGTCAGCGACACGGAAGGTCATCACCGTCATCACGTGTCCACCGCCAGACACGGACATGCCGCCGAGTGTGCGCGGATCTGCCGAATTGAGGGCGTTGGTCGCAGTCTCTGCTGGTTTTCGGCACGGGAGCGACTCCCTGAGACCGAACGCTAAGATCGCCGGATGCTGTTCAAGGCGGACCTGGGTAAGCGGGTCGACAACCTGGTCGGCGCGGTGGACGGGCGCGACGACAAGCGGTTCTTCGCGGCCCTGCGGGGCATCGTGGGCGCCACGCCGAAGGCGCGCCCTGACGAGGTCGACGCGGCCCTGGCCAGGTTGACGTCGGTGCTCGCCGAGATCCCGCTCGGGATGGGCGGCGACCTGGCCCAGATTGCCGGCAGCATGGCGGACTACGGCACCGACGCGGCGGTGGTGGTGCCGACGCTCGTCAGGCGGGCCACCACCGCGATGGAGCAGGCGGCACGCTTCGCCGAGTTGTACGGTGCGGCGTTCGGGGATCTGCCCAACCCCGATGATGCGGAGCAGATCGGCCCGACGATCGAGCGGTTCGTCGAGACGGCGCCCAACCGGGGGATGGCCCAGCCGGACGCCTATAACCTGGTGCAGGCGTGGTTCTCCGGCGGCAAGTGGGTTCAGCCGGTGCTGTACCTCTCGCAGCGCAAGGACGTGCGGGCCATGCTGCCCGAGCGACCGCGGCTCACCGCCGCCATCGACACCACGCGTGAGCACATCGGCACCGCGCATTGGTTGTACGGGCTACTGCTTGTCCTAGACGACGAACCGCTGGTCGTGCTGCACCGCGCGACCCGACGCGGCTATCGGGTGACGATAAGCGGCATCGGCGACAACTTTCAGCTGCACACGCTCCTCGCCGCCGCCCTGATCGGCGACGAGGCGCAGGGCCTGGTGCCCGGTCAACGGCCAAGCGCCGCGGAGATCGCAGCGGCCTCCGACGGCGAGGACCTGACACCGGCAGGCGGCATTCGAGGCAACTTCAACCTGGTCGACGCCCACGGCGAATGGATCTGGAACGAGGGCCGCCCCGCGGACATCCCGAAGCTGGAAGGAAAGCGAGTCGTCGTCATCGATCCGCCGCCGTACCCGCGGAGCTGGAATGCCGGCCGGCCATACCCGTTGATGCGCCCGACGGTAACCGTGGATGGCATGCTGCCGGCCGATGAGGCCGCGCATTGGCTCGATCTGGTCAAACCTTCGCAGCGCGGGTAGGCCCTCACACGGTTCTGGCCTGACAGCGCCATGAACCCTCGCAGGGGTGGCTGGCTCCACGGGCACCGACGCCCGCCAGTTGAGCTGCCGAGTCTGTGCCGTCTCAAATGATCGAGGCTTCGGCTCTGCCGCCGACCGGGCGTCACTCTACGTGACACGTGAGAGGCGGCGTCCGGTGCGCGGTCGTGCCGACGTGAGTGCATTCGTGGCTGGTTGTAATGGCCAACGCCCTGCCGGTGATCCCTCACGGCAGGCCTGGGAACGGCGCAGTGCTTCAGACGCAGACCCAGCAATACAGGTGTGCCCGGTCGGCCCGGGCTTCTCGGGCCAACATGGCGAACTCGCGGAGAAGATCCTTCAAGGCGTCTATGTCCTCTTGCTGGACACACCCAGTCGTCTCGGCCCACGGCGCCGCAACCGCTGTCAACTCCTCGGCAGTTGCCCTGGCGAGTGCATCGCGCAGCTTATCGTTGAGGGACAGGACCAACTGGTGGTCATTATTCAGTGCGGCAATGACGCGCAGAAACGGCGCCCGTTCACAGATCGCGTTGAGGCTGACGCCGGTCAGCAGCGACTCGACGTCGACGAGACGAAGCGGGTCGAGCCCTTTCAGTTCCAAGACCAAGAGTTCGCCGTCCGGCCCGTCCTCGATCATGGACGCCGCCTCGTCATCTGAGGCGGCAACGAAGTAGTCATAGAGCACGCCCATTGGTCGATCATGGCAGGTCACGCGTGCATCCGCTCATGCCTAGGCCGTCGAATCCACTGCAGGACGGTCGACTCTGCCGGTACACCGTGAAGCAAGGACCGTGGTATCAACGGCGGCATGAACACCGAGTACGCCCACCCGGACGACCTCATCGAACTCCGTACCGCCTTCGGCGTGGATGACGCTGGCGAATCGGCTCTGGGCTGGGCAGGGGTGCACGCCTTCGAAGCAGAGCACGGCATCGTTCTGCCGCAGCCGTACCGGACGTTCATCGCCGAGATCACGGACGGATCCTTCTCCGGACCGCCGGACTACGGTCTTGTGGGCGTCGCGGAGATGCCCGACGACTGGAGCGACGGCAGTCTGGTCCGAAACCTGAGCGCACCCTTTCCGCTTACCGAGCGGTGGCTTTGGGAGGACGATCCCCGGCCCTACGAGGAGATCGAGCCGCTGCTCGACCCAGTCTTCAATCATGGATCGGTCGTGCTCGGCACGGACGGCTGTGGGATGTACTGGCACCTGATAGTGACCGGCCGGCATCGCGGCCACATCTGGAACATCAGCGGTGAGGGTGCTGTTCCGTTCGGGGCGGAGTTCGGTTACACCACCGCCAGCCCGGGGTTCGCCGGGTGGGTACGGCACTGGGCAGCTGGCAAGCCATGGTTCGACGCCTCCTGAGAAACGTACTGTGCCGCGACCGTGTGCGCGAGCTGGCCGCATGCCCATCACTGTCCGTAAGCCGGGCTCCTCATCGGCCGCGCCCCACGTGCGGCTCGTGCCGAGTTGAGGGCGTCTCCGCCGACCACGAGCCCTCAAGTCGTGACGTGGCAGGTGAAAGGATGCCTCGATGGAAGACACGTCGAAAATTGACGAGACTTGGCGCGAGCTCGTCAACGACGCGCCCGGCTGGTGGTCGGGTGATCCAGTGATCAGGGCCGCCTATGAACACCCGACTCTGCGCGCGCTCTTTCCCTTCCCCACCCATGGAACGCTGCGGTTCTACAGGACGGCGCCGCCACCGTGGCCAACCGACCCCGCCGATCAACTGCCCTTCATCGTCTGCGGTGGCCCTCCGTATCAGATCTTCACCGCGGGCTATGGCCAGCTTGTTGGTGAGGCCAACGCAGCGGAGGAAGCCGTGACGCTCCTCGTCGCGAGCCTGCCTGACCCGGCGGCATCTTCCTGATCCGACGCACTGATTGCGCTGCGGCTCGCCTGCGATCGTCACGCTCCGTGCATTGCTCTGGCGACCCGATCTCCGGAATCGGTGCGCGCTCGTGTCGATGTCAGTGCGTTGGATCCGCTATCGCTAAGCGGCAGTCTGGAAGATCGAGTCCGGTCCAGCCGCGGGCGCCGAATCCGGGATTCGCCCGTCTACCCTGTGCGAATGCCTTCAGCGAAGTCGCTCCTGCTGCTCCTCGGGGCGGCGCTGCTCGCGGTCGTGGGCGCACTGTTCGGATCCCCCTGGGTGGCCGGTGTCGGCGGTGTCGTGGTGCTGGGCGTTGTCGCCGTCCACCCCGCGGTGACCTGTCCCGCCGTGCCCCGGTCGACGCGCCTGCTACTGCAGGGGGGCCTGCTCCTACTCACCCTCGCGGGCGTCGTGGAGTTGTGGGGTTGGGCGGCATCGCCATTCCGCGGGGCCCCACCGAGCGCAAGCGAGCTGATCGCGCTGGTGACCGACCCGGCATGGCAGCGGACGCAGTTCCTGCGACAGCTAGCCGTGGCTGGCTGTCTGATCCTGGTCTGCGTCTGCCTCGGCGTTGCTATTGCTCGGCTGCCACGGGAGCGGCTGCGCCGAATCGGTCGGGCCGTGCCGATGGTTGGGGTGTTCACGCTGGTCACCCTGGTGTTTCTCGCCCTCCTCCCATCGGGGCTGACCGCCCTGCTCGGCTCGTTCACCAATGTGGCCGTGACGGCGTTGCTCGTGCTCGGCGGGTATGCCTGGGTCATGGGCCGCGCGGTCCGCCGCCATGGGACCGCCCCCTCGATCGCGGCGGTGGGCGCCACGGTGCTGGCTACAGCGGCCTGGCTCGCGGTGGACGATGCCTGGCGGAGTCGGCCGGAGCCGCGCGACAGCGACCCGTTCTACCAGGCGGGCATCAGCGTGTCCGTGGCCTTCGAGACCGGGCCCGACGTCGAGACCGCGTTCGCCGTCGCGGCGCTGCTACTCGGAGCCGCCCTGACCGTGCTGGCCTGCGCAAGCCTCAGCACGGCCGGCAGCGAGACGCGCTGAGGCCGGATCGGTGGGCGTCGAGCCGCGCCATCTGCTTCGGGCTCAGCCACAGCTCTCGCATGGCCGTCGTCTCACCGCGCTGCGATCGAGGTGCCAACCGTCAGGCGATGAAGCGCTACGTCTACGTCGACGGGTCGCAGGAGCCATGGTGCTGGGTAGGTCGAACCTGCCGGAACCATCGGAAACGCCCGGCCATGCCGAGAACAATGCGCCCCCTGTCGCGTGAAGGAACGTCCGGTCTCGCTACGCTGCGCCCGTGGCTGATTTGCCAGCGACGTGGTGCGTTCCGGTCATACGTGCGGACTTCCGCGACGACGGTGTGTGGGAGCAGCTCAAGGCCGAGATCGTCAGCCCCACGGAAGAGGGCTTCGTGGCCGGTGTCGAGTTCGTCGAGGACCGAGCGCTTGTTGGCCTCAGCGAGACGGCAATCGCAGCCGGCTATCCTCGCGCCTACCCGCGTCAGTACAGGCACCCGATCGTGTTCGTCGTCGACACCGTCACCGTCTCGCTGCCGGAGCGTCCCCTGCTCGTTGTCAATCTGAACGAAGGGGACGAAATAGGTCCGTTCAGGACACTGCCACGGCAGGTCCAGGCGATCGAAAACAACTTGTCGATCGCGAACATGGACTTCTTTGAGTTCGCGCGGTCGGCAGGCTCGGACGGCGTCTTTCGGGGCTTCTAAGCGCAATGCCGGCCGGCGCATCGCCGCACTCGGATGCACTGGTCTGCCGCGATCCGCGCTACGCAGCGTCACGCCGAGCTGGCCCGGTGGCCTTCCGTGCCGATGAGCGGGAGCCTGGTCGGAACCGCTCAGACGACATCCGCGCCCGCCTCGCCTCGATGACGATCACGTAAGGTCGGGCCATGATCGAATCCCAACGCGAAGCCGTGCCGCGCAACGACGGTGGCGAGCTCGACACCGCCCTCGCCTTCTTGTCCTTCGCTCGATCATGCGTGCTGAAGAAGGTCGCCGGCTTGAACGAGGAGCAGCTGCGGCGCCGCCTGGTCGCTTCCGACACCACACTGCTGGGCCTGGTCCAGCACTTGACCGACGCCGAACGGTACTGGTTCGGCTACACGCTCGCCGGCGACCCGCGCTACGCCGACGTGGACTCCGACATGGTGGTCGAGCCAGACCGGTCCCCAGATCAGATCATCGCCGGCTACCGGGCTGCGATCGCCGACAGCGACGCCCACATCAGCGCAGCCGCTGGCCCGGACGTCCTCACCGCGCAGCCGGTCGGTGACGCGCCTCGTACTCTTCGCTGGGTGCTCGCCCACATGACGAGCGAGACCATCCGGCATGCCGGTCACGCCGACATCCTGCGGGAGCTTACCGACGGCGTCACCGGTCGGTAAGAGATCGCGACTCGGGGCCGCACCCCATCCGGCAGCGTCGTCGAGCGCTCGGAGACCACCGGCCCGAAAGGTCGGCCAAGTGACGGTGAGGAACGTACTGATCTGCCGCAGATAACGCGCGTCTGCGGCAGCCGGGCGGTCAGCTGCGGCCAGCGTTATCAAGCCTGCAAATTGGGGGCGGAGCCGGACTCACGATCGGCGTCGCTGTCGCACCACCGGGTCATCGCCGTCTGGTCGTCGGGCAGGTTGTAGGCGCCCAGCAGCATACTGACCATTGCGCCGTCGTCCAGGATTCCGCTGCGTTGCAGCCCGGCGATGGCGGTGCGCTGATCGGCGCCCAGCTCGGTGAAGGCGGTGCCGTCTGGTATCGGGCCGTTGGGGAAGGCGGTGTCGAGGGCGGCCCGCAGCAGCAGGTAGCGGTCGGTGTCGTCAGCTGGCGCGTTCAGCCGGTCGACGAGGATCTGCACCCGGTCCGGGGCGACTACCGCGTCGAGGTCTCGGACGGTGAGTGCGGCGAACGTCGCCATGTCACCGTGGAGGAACGGCCAGTACGGGACAGGACCGACGGCTCCGAACAGGCAGGCGTACAGCTCCTCGATCAGCGGCCGGTCGGGGCGCGACACCAGACGGGCCAGCCCCAGCACCGCCGACCAGCGCTCTCCCCGGTTGTCGCTGCCGAGGCGGGCCGACAGCGCGTTGACGAGTTCAGGATCGTCAAGGCTGCCGCACAGTCCCGCGGCCACGGAGGCGGTCGCTGCGACCATGGGCTGCGGTTCAGCGCCGATCAGGCGGGCCAGGGCCGGCGTGATTGACTTCCGCTCTTCGGGGAACCAGGCCAGCAGGTGGGCGGCGTGTAGCCGTACCGGGGTCTCGCTAGAGGCCAGGGCCGCGAGGTATGCGGGCACCCCGGCCCGCACCGCGTCGTACGCCGCGATCTGCCACCGCTCGGCATCGCGGTCGCCCTCCACGTCGGAGAACTCGTTGCGGCGCGCTCGAGCCCGGCGCTCGTGGTCAGTATTTCCCGCCGCCGCCCAGTCGGCCTGCTCCCGTTCCAACTGCGCCCGCGTGAAGTGGGCCCGGCGCTCTACTTCACGCCGCGCCTTCGCCACGTTGGGGCGATCGATCAGCCAGGAACTCTCATCCCCCAACGCGACGGCCGCCAGCACCTGACAGGCGGCGAAGCGGTCCGGCGCCTTGGGATCAGCGACGATCTCGACCAGGAACGGCGCCGCGACTGCGCTCGCCTCGTACCTCGAGCCCTGGTGCACCAGCAGGTCCAACAGTCCCTGGTAGGCACTGCGGCGGGCCTCCCGGTCGCGCGAGCGCAGCCGGCCCAGCAGGTCGGGCACCTCCACCGCCGGCCCGTACGCGTGCTGCACCGAGCCCCAGTCGACCGCATCCCATGATCTCTGTCGTCGCCACACCGGCAGCAGACTAGGGCTTGTGCCCCTCGCCGTCCGCCCCATGGCCTCCGTGAGAGGCCGGAAGTCCATCTCGTCTAGCTCCGCCCGAATCATGCCGCTGAGCGCGCGGATCTGCCGAATGTGCGTGTGGTCGTGCGGCAGGGTCGTCTGACGACGTTCAGGTATCGGATCACACCGGCACGAGTCCATCCCCACGTTCGGGCTCAGCGGCGTGGCCGCACCAGCCCCGCGTCGAACGCCGCGATCACCAACTGTGCCCGATCCCGCACGGCCAGCTTCGCGATCAGGTGGGTGATGTGCGTCTTCACCGTCTTCACCGAGATCGCGAGGGCAGTTGCGATCTCGTCGTTCGACAAGCCGCCGCCGATCAGCGTCAGCACCTCAACCTCACGGGCGGTCAGCCGCCGCAGTGCCGGCGTTGGCCGATCGGGGCGGGGTGCCGCGACGTAGTGCGCGACGAGCCGGGTGAGGATCGACGGCGCGAAGAGCGACTCACCGTGATGGGTGCGGCGGATTGCCTCGATCAGCTCTTCGGGGCGGGCGTCCTTGAGCAGGAAACCGGACGCACCCGCGCGCAGCGCGTCGTAGACGTACTCGTCGAGCTCGAACATGCTCAGGACCAGGACGCGGGCGGCGGAGAGCGCCGGGTCGGCGCAAATGCGGCGGGTGGCCTCGATGCCGTCGAGGTGCGGCATCCGGACGTCCATCAGGATGACGTCGGGGCGGGTGGTGCGAGCGCGCGCCACGGCGTGCCCGCCGTCGCCGGCCTCGCCGACGACGGCCAGGTCCGGCTCGTTGTTGATAATCATGGCGAGGCTGTGTCGGAGCAGCGCCTGGTCGTCCGCCAAGAGCACGCGGATGCCGCTCACGCCGCGTCGTCCCGGATCCGTGCGGTGAGGCGAAAGCCCGTTTCGACGTGCTCCGCGGACAACGTGCCGCCGAGACTGCCGACCCGCTCCCGTAACCCGGTCAGCCCGTGTCCAGCACCCGGCGATGCCCGCCATCCGTCGACTGACGGGCCGCTGTCCATCACCGTGACCACCACGTATGTTTCGTCCCGATGCACCCGCACCCGCACGTCCGTCGGTCCTGCGTACCGCGCCGCGTTGCTGAGCGCTTCCCGCACGGTCTTGCAGACGGCGACCTGCACACCCTGCGATACCGGGCCGAGCGGCTCGACCGCCAGCCGCGTCCGAAGCCCTGCGAGCGACGCGCCGTGCACGATGCCGGGCAGGTCGTCGAGGTTCTCCACCGGCGCGCGGCGGCTGGCGGCCGACGGCTCCCGCAGGACCGTGAGCATGCGGCGCAGCTCAGTTGTCGCGTGCCGGCTCGCGTCCTCGATATCGGTGAGCGCCGCCTCCACCTCGGCGGACTTGGGTAGATGCCGGGTGGCCGCCGCGCGTACCGTGATCAGACCCAAGCCGTGCGAGACGATGTCGTGCAGGTCGTGGGCGATCCGCAACCGCTCGGCGAGCACCGCCTCGGACGCGGCCCAGGCGGTCAGCCGCGACTCGTAAGCGATTCGGTCGGCGCGTGAGCGCCACACCGCCCATACCGCGGTCGCGACAGCGGTGCCGACTATCAGCGGCGGCAGCACGACACTGAGCGGGCTCTGCGCGCCGACCGTACACATGGCCATCGCCAGCACGCTGATCACCGCGGCGGCCACCGGCACGGCCCTGGACCGCCCGGTGGGGCGCGGATGGGCGTTCACCACCACGACTGTAGTTCTCAGACCAGGGTCTGACGGTCCACGGACCGACTCGGGCGTCGGGATCCGAGAGCGGTCTGATGTGCGAGGGGGGTAAGGCAGGTTAACTCGGTTCATGATCACGATTGATTGCGTCAGCAAGACCAAGAGCGGGACGCGGATCCTGCACGACGTTACCTTCGAGGCCCGACCCGGCCGGGTCACCGGCTTCCTCGGGCCGAACGGAGCCGGAAAGACGTCGACGCTACGTATCCTGCTCGGCCTGGACCGCCCGGAGAGCGGGACCGCGCTGATCTGCGGGCGCCCGTACGGGAAACTGGACCGCCCGCTCACCACGGTCGGCGCGCTGCTCGACGGCAGTGGCGCGCACCGGGCCCGCACGGCCCGCGCCCACCTACGCTGGGTAGCCGCCAGTAACGGCCTGCCGGACTCCCGCGCCGACGAGGTCCTCGAGGTCGTGGGCCTGACCCGCGACGCGCGCAAGCGCGCAGGGCGTTTCTCCCTCGGCATGAGCCGCCGGCTCGGGCTCGCCACCGCGCTGCTCGGCGACCCTGAGGTGCTGGTCCTGGACGAACCGGTCAACGGCCTCGACCCGGTCGGGATCCGCTGGATGCGCGCGTTCCTCCGAGACAGCGCGGCGCAGGGCCGCACCGTCCTCCTCTCCAGCCACCTGATGGGCGAGTTGGCCGAGACCGCCGACGACGTCGTCGTGATCGATAAGGGCCGGATCGTGACGCAGGGCGGACTGGCCGACGTCACCGGCGACCATCCGACGCTCGAGGACGCCTTCTTCACGCTGACCGCTACCGAGGCGGATCGTCCGTGGTGAGCCTGGTCCGTGCCGAACTCCGCAAGCTGCTCGGCCTGCCCACCGCCTGGGTCGGCCTGGTGCTGGGCACGCTGATAGCACCCGCGGTCGTTCTGCTGAACGCGCCGTACATCCGCCGAGCGATCACCGCCGGTACCCTCACTGACCCGTCCGACCTGGGCCTACGCGACCTGGGTATCGGGCTGATCGGCCCGATGATCCTCGGCGTGATCGTGGTGAGCAGCGAATACACGTCCACTGGTCAGGATGCCCCCGGCGCCCGCCAACTCACCGCGACGCTCACCGCGGTTCCCGACCGGCTACGTCTGCTCGTGGCGAAGACCACCGCGCTGGTGCTGACCGTCGCGGCACAGGCGGCGGTCACCGCAACTGCCACACTCACCCTCACTCAGGTGCTGCACGGCGAACACGTGCCGGCACCCGCCCCGACCCGGGTCGTCGCCGCGATCCTCTACTGGGCGCTGACCGCACTACTGGCGTACGCGATCACGCTGATCACCCGCAACGGCATCGTGCCGCTGACGCTGCTGATCATCAACAGCTCCGTCGTCTCCGTGTCATACCTGCTGACGAAGGTCACCGACCTCGCCTCCTACCTGCCGGACATCGCCGGCACGCAGATGTTCCTCCGTGACACCGACTTCCCCGTCGAGATCGCCCCGGTGACCGCTGGCCTGGTGATGACGGCCTGGATCGTCGTGTTACTCGCGATCGGCCTCATCCTGTTTCAGCGGCGCGACGCATGAACACCGCCCGCGCTGAACTGCGCAAACTGCTGACCCTGCCATCGCTGCGCCGGACCGCGCTGCTGACCTGGGCCGCCACCCTGCTACTGACATACGCGTACGCATCCGCTGAGTCCCGCGGCGAGCCACTCGGCGACCCCACCGCCCTGGCCCCGCTCGGTTACACCCAGGCCGGCTTCCTGGTGCTCGGGGTGCTGGCGGCCGCGTCCGAGTACCAGGAGGGCGGCCAGATCCACACCACGCTGCTCGCGATGCCCCGGCGCCTGCCGCTGCAGGCGGTGAAGGCCCTCGCACTGGCTGCGGTGACGCTCCCGGTGGCCGCTGCGACGGCGGCCACCAGCACCCTGCCGGCCAGTGGGGCCACGTGGATGCCGGCCGCAACCGCGTACCTGACACTCACCACGCTGCTGGCGGCGGCAGTCGCCGGTGTCGTCCGTCGCGCAGTGCCCGCCGTGATTCTGCTGCTCGGTCTGTACTTCATCGCAGGCCCGCTGCTGCGGGCCCGGCCCGGCAGCCTCGCCGCCGCCTACCTGCCGGACACCGCCGCCCTCAACCCGTCTCGCGGCGCCGCCGCCACGATCATTTGGACACTCTCCGCCCTAACGCTCGCCGCTCTCACTTTCCACCGCCGCGACGCTTAATTAACACCCCGCTCGGGTCAGCGAATCCGCAGTTTCCGGGCCCCCACCGAGGCGTCGACGAATGGCTGGCAACCACGAGATTCATCATCATGATCCATCGAAGCGGCACCCTCATCTGTCGCGGTCCGCGCGCTACGCAGTTGCGGCAAGTCGGCGCCGTCAGCGCCCGGACATGCCGATGAGCGGAACGCCTTCCGGGCGAGCGACTCCCCACTACCGGGTGGTGGTGGGGCGGGCCTCCGCGGGCCAACTGATCCTCGCCGCCGCATGTGGGCGGCGGGGGTCACGCCGGGACTGGCCGGCACCGGGGAGGTGTCGGCCGGCTCGACGGTGCGTGACCACCTCGGGCAGCACAACAGCTGCTGGGGTGGTGGGTCCGCCGCCCGGGGTGCGGGTGGCGATGATGGCGGCCGCGATCAGGTCGCGGTGCCCAGAGAATGCGCAGTGCGGGCAGGTCAGGGTCCGGCCGCGGGGTTTCGGTACCCGTCGTAGGCAGGCGGGGCAGGTGGAGGAGGTGCCGCGTTCGTTGACGGGGTGGACGGTGATGCCGGCCTGGGTGGCTTTGTCTTCCAGGACCTGCATGAGGCGGCCGATCTGCCATTGTCGTAGCCGCAGGTTGTGCCGCCGCCCCGCATCCATGTCCAACACGCTGCGGGGGTCACCGACCTTGAGCACACCGACCCGCTGTTCTACGGCCCAGGAGACGACCTGGCGGGCGGCTTCGTGCTGGGA
>NZ_VSFA01000144.1 GCF_008119785.1 Micromonospora sp. MP36
CCGCCCGGTATTCGACAAGACCGCACGCCCGAGCGCGCCGCACGGCCTGTGAGGCTCGGCCGGCGGCAAATTCCGATCCCCGGATGGGTGGGCTCCGGAGGGAACAACAGACAGCGCCGAACGTGTCCGCAAGCATGTAGCCACTGCTTCCCGTGGCGTAGCCGATGGCCACGGGTCCATGCGTCGTCAACAACCGCCCAAAGGCGAGCACTGGAGAGGGGTGGCTTGGAGGTGCCATGACCGACTCGTCTCCACCGTCGAGTCAACCGACGGATCAGTCGCCGAATTCATCGGGTGACCAGGCCGGCAGAGGCTCACCGCAGAGAGTAGTCGAGGTTGACGGGGCGGTTCAGCGGACGCGGGCAGTAACGGGGCTGCTGGTGGTTGTCCTGAGCGACGCCGCTATAGTTGTCGCGTCAATTGTGGGTTTGGTTGCGCTGAGGTCAAAATCGGCAGACTCCCAAGTCGTCGCGATCCTCACCAGCGCGTTCACCGCCATAACCTCCATCACGACCGCTTATTTCGGCATCCGAGCCGCCACGAACACCGCCCAGAGCTCGATCTCTGGGAGGCGGGATTGACAGAAGGCCTCGCAACTCTCGGTTAGCACTCCAACGTCACCTGGCTCGAGTCGTCCTTATCGAGCGTCAGGACCCTGGCCCCGGGTCCCGGCATGGAGGCGCTGCGGTCCGTGCCGGTGATGCTAGCCTGCGCCGGGCGTTGCGATCTTGGTTACGTCGTTCCGCGGCCCGTTGAGGGAGGCTCACGATGGCAGGTGTTCCGGCGGATCCGGGTGTGCTGCATCCGATGCCCGAACAGCCGCGTGTGGTGCTGCTGAAGCCGCTGGTCACCTCGCCGCTGATCGAGGTCGGGGAGTTCACCTACTACGACGACCCGGATGATCCGACCGCCTTCGAGACCCGCAACGTGCTGTATCACTACGGGCCGGAGAAGCTGATCATCGGCAAGTACTGCGCGCTGGGCGAGGGCGTGCGGTTCATCATGAACGGCGCGAACCACCGCATGGACGGCCCGTCGACCTTCCCGTTCCCGATCATGGGTGGCTCCTGGGTCGAACACTTCGATCTCATCACCGACCTGCCCGGACGGGGTGACACCGTGGTCGGCAACGACGTCTGGTTCGGATACCGGGCCATGGTGATGCCCGGCGTCCGTGTCGGCAGCGGCGCGATCATCGCTTCCGGGTCCGTCGTCGTCGACGACGTCCCCGACTACGGCATCGTCGGCGGCAACCCGGCCAGGCTGATCCGCCGCCGCTACAGCGAGGAAGACGTCGCCCGCCTTCTGGCGCTTGCCTGGTGGGACTGGCCAACTCAGCACATCACCGAGCACCTCCGCACGATCATGTCTGGCAGCATCGACGACCTCGAGGCCGCGGCACCCACGCACCGGTAGCGCCCAGCTCAGGCCTTGCGGCACAACTCGCGGCCGGCGTCGTCGTTGACCAGCGCTGTACGAGAGCGGGACCGGGGCGACCTGCTGGAACACCTGCGCCCTGACGTGGGCTGCCGGCACGTCACCCTCATCGAAGGCAAAAGGCGTAAACGACTCATCGGCGATCGCCATCGGGGTACTGGTCCGGGTTCCACCGGCCTACCGATGGTGTTGTGTAACGATGGAAGGCGTGGGAACTGCGAAAACAGCTATGCCTGCCATCTCGCCGCTGGCCGGCGAGCCAATCAAGCGTGCGGATGCCGAGCGGCTCGCGGGAGTGCTGAAGGCATTCGCCGACCCGGCTCGACTTCGGCTGCTCAGTCTGATCCAGTCAGCTCCGGAGGGCGAGGCGTCCGTGAGTGACCTCACCGCGCCGCTCAAGCTCTCCCAGCCGACCGTGAGTCATCACCTTCGGATCCTCACCGAGGCCGGTCTGCTCGAGCGCGAGAAGCGCGGCGTCTGGGCGTACTACCGGGTGGTGCCGTCCGCGATCGCCGCGATAGCCGACCTGTTGACGCCGCCCCGCAAGCGGGCGACGAAGAGGGCGCGCTGAGCGGCGCTGCCGAAGACCGCGCCGTCGTAGCGGGTGGGCAGGACGGTCCGTGCGCATCACGCCTCGCCTCGTGGCGTCCTTCCGCGTGCCGGCGAACGCCCCTCGCGTACCCCGTGTCGCCCATACCGCGGACGCGCCCGTTGTCCAGCGGTGGCCGCACCGCCGGCTCGTCGTGATCCGTCAGGACGACGAGCCGGCGGCGTACGACCTCGGCCGGCGCCTCGCCGGCGGCGCTCCCGCCGCCCGGATTTGGCGCCATGGCCGCGCGGCCCCAATGACGCTTGGCGCCGGCACCTGGCGAACCTGCGGCGAGGACCCCTCCATCTCCTGCCGTGGAGCGACTTCTTCAGCTATCCACAAGGGATCGATACCTGATCGGCTGGCTGGTCAAGCGCTGCCTTCTCGCCGGCTCGGACGGCGAACGGCAGCACGTTCCCCGGGGGCGGCAGTGGGCAGATGAAGGCGTCGGAGAATGCACACGGCGGCAGGGTGACGCGGTTGAAGTCCAGCTCCACCGGGCCCGCCGTCGCCGGCAGGGGCAGCAACAGGAACCGGGCCGCGCCGTAGCTCTCGCGTCCACTGGTGGCGTCCCGGAACGTGATGTGCGCTTCGCCCTCGTGGCCGGTGTACAGCGCGACCAGCTCGGCGTGCTGGCCGTCAAAGGTGAAGGTGAACGTGCCGACGACCGGGTAGTCCACCAGCCGGTCGGAGTGGCTGTGTTCGGTGCGCACCGTCTGCTCGGCGTCAGCCGGGGTGAACTCGGCGGTCACCACCCAGGCGGGGTCGGGGGCGTACGCGTCGATGCCGGCGAACCGGCGCACCGCCGGCGCGTGCGGGTCGTACGTCCGTACCGCCAGGTCGCCGCCGCGGCGGATGATCTTCAGCTCGACGTCGCCCACCATGAGCCGCTGGTCGGGGCGCAGCACGCCCTCGACGGTCGGTACGCCGTCGACGAGCAGGCCGTCGGCGCCGGACACCCGTACGTCGGTTCCGTCGGTACGCCAGGTGCCGGGTATCCCGTCGATCCGGGTGCGCCCCACCAGCCAGTGCGTGCCGGTCAGCGTGAGGTCCCCGCCGGGCGCCGACACGGCCGCCTCACGTTCGGCGTGCCAGGTCCGCCACTGATCAACAAAGGTCACGGTTCCTCCTCCAGGTCGAGCGGCAGTTGCGGGATGGCCGCCAGCAGGGCACGGGTGTACTCGTCGGCGGGGTTGGTCAGCACGTCCACGGTCGGGCCGCGCTCGACGACGCGGCCGTGGCGCATGACGAGCACCTCCTGGCACAGTTGGCTGACGATCGCCAGGTCGTGCGAGACCAGCACCAGCGTGAGCCCGAGCCGGTCGACGAGGTCCTTGAGCAGGTCGATGATCTGCAGCCGGACCGAGACGTCGAGGGCGCTGACGGGCTCGTCGGCGAGCAGGATCCGTGGGGCCGGTGCGAGCGCCCGCGCGATGGCGATGCGCTGGCGCTGGCCGCCGGAGAACTCGTGCGGGTAGCGCCGTCCGTCTTCCGGGCGCAGCCCTACCGCGGTGAGCACCTCGGCGACGCGCTCGGCGCGGGCTGCCCGGTCCGTACCGATGTGCAGCGAGCGCAGCGGCTCGGCGACGATCGACGCGACCGACATGCGGGGGTTCAGCGACGACCGGGGGTCCTGGAAGACGACCTGGACCTGCCGGCGGAACGCGCGGTGTCGGATCCGGTCGAGGGGTTGGCCGGTGAAGCGGATCTCGCCTGAGGTCGGGCGGTCCACGCCGAGCAGCTGCCGCAGCAGGGTCGACTTCCCGGCGCCCGACTCGCCGACGATCCCGAGGCTGATTCCCTGCCGCACGGTGACGTCCACCCCGTCGAGCGCCGGGTGGGTGCGGCCCGGGAACCATCGGGTGAGCTGATGCCCGCTGAGAATCGGATCGCTCATCGGTACTCCCCGTGCACGCTGGGGCGGGCCAGCCGGGTGACCTGGGCGGCGCTCGCGACGAGCTGCCGGGCGTAGCCGGAGCGAGGCCGGCGCAGCACGTCGTCGACCGGGCCGGATTCGACCAACCGGCCCGTACGCATGACCAGGAGATGGCGGGCCAGTCCGGCGACGACCGGCAGGTCGTGGCTGATGAACAGCAGTCCCACCCCGGTCTCCTCGATCAGCTCGTCGAGCAGGGTGAGGATCTGCGCCTGTACGGTCACGTCCAGCGCGGTCGTCGGCTCGTCGGCGATGAGCACCCGGGGCCGGCAGGCGAGGGCCATCGCCAGGGCCACCCGCTGTCGTTGGCCGCCGGAGAGTTCGTGCGGCAGGGCCCGTACCAGCCGGGCCGGGTCAGGCAGGTGCACCCGGTCGCACCACTCGATCGCGCGGCGCTCGGCGTCGCTGCGGTTGAGGCCCTGGTGCAGCCGCAGCGGACCGGCGATCTGACGGCCGACCGGCATCAGCGGGTCCAGGGCGGTCAGGGGCTCCTGGAACACGATGCTGACGGTGCGGCCGCGGACCCGACGCCAACGCCGGTCCGGCGCGCCGAGGTGGTCCTCGCCGTCGATGAGGATACGACCGCTCGTGCGCATGCCCGGCGGTAGCAGTCCCAGCAGCGCCAGCGCGGTCAGCGACTTGCCCGAGCCGGATTCGCCGATGAGGCCGACCCGGTCGCGGGCGGCGAGGCTGAGCGAGACGTCGCGAACGAGCGGCTGCCCGTCGAGCGTGATGGTCAGCCCGGTGGTCTCCAGGACGGTCATCGCTCCCCTGCCTGCCTTTCCTGCCGTAGCTGCGGATCGAGGACTTCCCGCAGGCCGTCGCCGAGCAGGTTGACCCCGACGACCGTGACGGCGACGGCGAGGCCGGGCAGCAGGACGTTCCACGGGGCCACGCTCACCGTCGATTGCGCCTCTTGGAGCATGCGGCCCCACGACGGTGCGGGCGGCGGAGTGCCGAGCCCGAGGTATGACAGCGACGCCTCGGCGATGACCGCGACGCCGAAGGCGAGGGCGGCCTGCACCAGCAGGGTGTGCCAGATGTTGGGCAGGACGTGCCGGACCAGGATCATCAGTGGTCCGGTGCCGCAGGTGCGCGCTGCGAGTACGTAGTCCTGGGTGAACACCCGGCTCGCCGAGATCCGGGTCAGCCGGGCCACTTCGGCGGAGACGCCGATCCCGATCGCGCTGATCGCGACTGCGGTCGATGCTCCGTACACGGTGACCAGCAGCATCGCCAGCAGCAGGGTCGGGAAGGCGATCACGATGTCGATCACTCCGACGACGGCGTTCTCGGCGAGCCGGCCGGCGGCCGCCGCGAGCAGGCCCAGCGGGACGCCGATGACGAACGCCACCGCGACTGAGGCCAGCCCGATCCACATCGCGGTACGCGCGCCGAGCATCAGCTGGGTGAACTGGTCACGGCCGAGGCGATCGGTGCCCGCCCAGTGCTGTGGGGACGGGCCGGCCAGCCGGGCCGTCGGGTCGGTGTGGTCCAGCCCGTACGGGGACCAGAGCAGCGACACCAGCGCCAGGGCGAGAACCGCGAGCAGCAGCGCCGCGCCGACCAGGAACGACGGCGAGCGCCAGCCTCGGCGTCGCCGGGCGGGGGCGTCGGGCGCCTCAACCGTTTCGACCGCCTCGACGAGGGGTGTGCTCATGCCGAACCTCGCAGTCTGGGGTCGACCAGCCGCTGTACGACGTCGACGACGAGCCCCACCACCAGCACGGTCGCCGTCATGAGGAAGACGGTGCCCTGCACGATCGGCAGGTCGCGGGCCTTGACGCTGGCTAACAGCAGCGAGCCGAGGCCGGGGAGGGCGAAGACGCTCTCGATGACCACGGTGCCCAGCAGTGAGCTGGCCAGCAGGATGCCCAGGATCTGGACGACGGTTGCCGCGCCGTTGCGTGGTCCGTGCCGCCACAGCGCCCGCGGCAGGCTGTAGCCGAGGGAGCGGGCGGTGCGCACGTATTCCTGGCTCAGCACGTCGAGCGTCGCCGAGCGTACGTAGCGCACCAGCACCGATCCCTGCGCGATTGTCAGCGTCGCCACGGGCAGGACCAGTGACTGGATCGCGGCTCCCGGGTCCTGCCAGCCGGTGCGGGGAAAGCCGCCCGGCGGCAGCGCCCGCCACTGCACGGCGACGAGCCAGACCACCATGATGCCGACCCAGAAGATGGGCAGCGCGATGCCCAGCTGCGCCAGCGTCGACACCGCCACTCCGAGCAGACCCCGCCGCCGTACCGCCGCGAACACCCCGATCGGTACGGCCACGATGATCGACAGCACGAACGCGCTCAACGCCAGCGGTACGGTGACCGGGAGCCGGCCGGCGATCTGATCGAGCACCGGCAGTTGGGTGAACAGGCTGTCTCCGAGGTTCCCGGTCGCCAGGTCGCCCAGCCAGTGGCCGTACTGCGCGAGCACTGGCCGGTCGGTGCCGAGCTGGTGCCGGATCGCGTCGATCTGGTCCGGGGAGGACCCGACCGCCAGCAGCGTGACGGCCGGGTCTCCCGGTAGGACCCGGAGCAGGAAGAACACCGCCGAGCCCGCGACGAACAGCGAACCGATCAGCCAGGCGACCCGACGGATGAGGTAGCTGAGCACGGCTTATCGCCTAGCGTTTGGTGATCGGCGCGACATAGAAGCTGTCCGTGCTGTTGTTCTTCTGGTAGCCGTCGACCGAGGTGCTGGCGACCTTGATGGCGGGGTCGAGGAACAGCCAGGCGCTCGCCGCGTCCTCGGAGATCTGCCGGGCCACCTTCTTCAGCAGGGCGGTCTGCTCGTCGGGCGTCGCGGCGGTCTCGGAGTCCTTGACCCACTGCTGCACCTGCGGGTTGTCGTATTGCCAGTAGAACGTCGGGTCGCCGTACCAGACCAGGTCGCGCTGGTTGACGTGGGTCATGATGGTGGCCTGGAAGTTGTGGTTCTTGTAGACCTTGTCGGTCCAGGTCGCGTCGTCGACAGGGGTCAGCGTGATGGTGATGCCGGCCTGGGCGAGCTGGCTCTTCAGCCCCTGGGCGATGATGGTGACCGCGTCCGACGGTACGTAGTCGACGGTGAAGGAGAGACCGTTCGGGTACCCGGCCTTGGCCAGCAGTTGCTTGGCGCCGGCCACGTTGTGGTCGTCGATGCTGGTCAGGTCCTCGTACCAGGGGTCGGTGGGCGGCACCATCGAGCCGATGACCTGGCCGCGGTCGGCCCACACCGCCGTCAGCAGGGCCTTGCGGTCGACGGCCTGCCGGATGGCGTGCCGTACGTCGGGGTTGTTGAACGGGGCGATGGCGTCGTTGAAGTTGAACAGCTCCTTCGTCGTCGAGGTGCCTTCCACGATGGAGAACTGCGGCCGGTTGTCGAACTGGGTGAGCACATCGGGCGAGGACACCTGGGTCACCAGGTCGAGTTGGCCGGCGAGCAGCGCGTTGTTCTCGGCGGTGGCGTCCTTGAAGAAGCGGTACACCACCTGCTTGTTGCTGGCCTTCGTGCCCCAGTACCTGTCGTTGCGGGTCAGCGTGATGGAGTCACCCTGTTTCCAGGAGGTCAGGGTGTAGGGGCCGGTGCCGATCACCGTCGTCTCCGGGTTGCCGGCGTCGGGCTTGGTGACCGCCGCGCCGGTGCTGGTGAGGTAGAACAGGAACGATTGCGACCGCGTCGACAAAGTGACCTTGACGGTGCCATCGTCCGGCGCCTCGATCGTCTTCATGATCGAGAGGTTTCTTCTTGCGGGCGCTGGTCGACTCGTCGGACGTCACTCGCTTGAGCGCGGCCACCACGTCGCCGGCCTTCAGCGGGGTGCCGTCGGAGAAGGTCACGCCGGGCTGAAGGTGGAACGTGTATACCGTGCCGTCCGGCGACACGTCCCACGACTTGGCCAGCAGCGGCTCGACCTTGCCCTCGTCGGTGAGCACGGTGAGCCCCTCGACGACGTTGCGGAGCAGCACCTGGGCGTGGCCGGTGTTGCCGCCCTTGATCGTATTGAGCGTCGTCGGCTCGTTCAGCGAACCGACGGTGATCGTCGCGTCGGGGTCAGCGGCGCCGGTCGTCCCGGGGCTCGTCGACGAGCCGCAGGCGGCGAGCAGGACCGCGAGGGTGGTGGTGGCCGCGAGCGCGCCGAGCGGGCGCAACCGGCGTGCGAAGGGTAGGCCGGACGAGGGCCTGCGGTGAATGGTCATGTCGTTGCTCCAGGCAGACGAAACCGGCGTCGCGCGAGCGCGGGACGCGGTGATTGAGGTGCGTAAGTGAGGGCAGATCAGACGTTGATGACGACGCGCGGGCAGCGTGGCGCGGCAGCCACGGGCGCGGGTCGGGGTGTCAGACCGTCAACAACAGCAGATGCGGCGCGCGGCGACGACACGGACCGCGAGCGGGGTCCGGTCCAACGACGGCGCAGTGTTCACGCAGGTCAGGCTACATGATCACGCAGGTGGGGCGGCAAGCCGGCGATCGTGTCCTCTGCCACAGCTGCGGATCCTGTTCGCGATCCCCAGGTGGCGTGCGGGCTTGGTGAGGGCCTGGAAGACGGCTGCCTCCGTGTCTTGCGTCCCAGCAGGTAGAACTCCTATTTACCAGGTAGGCTAAGTGGGTTAGCGTCGCAGTCATGATCGGTCAGGATGCCCCGCTTGACGGCACCGCGCTCGCGGTGTCGAGGGGATGTTGCCGTGGCTGGACCACCGCGTGCGGCTGCTGCCGCTGACCGCACGTCCCTGACTTCTCTCTACCACCGCATCTCTCTGCCGCCGCGCCGCCGGCTTGAGACGACCGGCGGCGTTTCCGTGACCCGGCCAACGGCCGCTTGCCACGCCGCACCCCCGCAGGTGATTCGTCAGATTTTGAGCGCTACCCAGCACACCGAGAGGACGTCCCCGATGTCACCGTTGACCCTGAGACTGGGTGCAGTTGCCGCCACCGCCACTCTGGGCTGCACTGCTCTCGCCGCTACCGGCACCGCCGCTGCTCCGCTCGGCGCCGCGGCCACGCAGGCCGGGCCCGGGCAGCCGAACATCGTGTTCGTGCTGGCCGACGACCTGGGGTGGGCCGATGTCAGCACCGGTCTCACGAACAAGGGGTCGGGCAACACCTACAACGAAACCCGCACCGTCGACCGTCTCGCCGAGGAAGGCGTCGCCTTCGACAACGCCTACGGCGGCCCCAACTGCGTGCCGACCCGCGCCGCCCTCCTCACCGGGCTCTACGCGCCCCGGCCGACGAACAACCTCTACCTGGTCGGCGACCTCGACCGCGGCGGGGACGGCACGCTACTGGACGGTGCGCCGCAGGGGCTCCCAGACGGCGACGACGCGCTGCCGGGCGAGGCGTACACCGTCGGCGAGGCGCTGCGTGACGCCGGCTACGCGACCGGGTACGTCGGCAAGTTCCACGTGACCAAGACCGCTGAACAGATCACCACCGACTTCGGGTTCGAGGAGAACCTGGGCGGCTCGAACTCGGGGCACGCCAGCCAGTACCACGCCATCAACGGGAAGTTCAACAACAGCATCGGCCCGGCGCTGGACAGGTTCGCCGCCGACTACACCCAGGAGTACGTCGACCAGAACATCAAGCCGTACTCCCACGGCGTGGGCGACGCGACCCTGGACGCCCTCGTCGGCACCGACAAGCACGTGACCGACGCGGTGGCGGACGCGACCGTCGACTTCATCGACCGCCACAAGGACGAGCCGTTCTTCACCTGGGTCAGCGACTACGCGGTGCACGCCCCGATCGGCGACAAGCAGCCACGCGCCGACCTGCTCGCGAAGTACCAGGCCAAGCCGGCCCTTCCCGGGCACCCGGCCGATGCGTCGTACTCCGCGCTGCTGGAGGGCCTCGACCAGGGGCTGGCCCGCATCGTGGACCACCTCGAGACCACCCCGGATCCCCGCAACCCGGGGCATCCGTTGGCGGACAACACCATCGTGGTGTTCACCTCGGACAACGGTGGCACCGCGGACGCCGACAACGGCTGGCTCAGCGGCTACAAGGGTGAAGTGCGGGAAGGGGGGCTGCGGGTTCCGGCCATCGTGTGGAGCAAGAACGCACACCTGGTCGACGGTGCCGTGGTCGACTCGACGCCGGTCCACGCGGTCGACTACCTGCCGACGTTCGCGTCGCTGGCCGGTGCGCAGCTGCCCAAGGGCCTGCGCCCCGACGGTGTGGACCTCAGTGGAATCTGGCGCAACGAGAGCACGCAGCTCGGCGCGCGGCCCCTCTTCTGGCACCTGCCTGGATACCTGATCGAGGGCGCGCGGGACCAGCGCCCCGAGACGGTGATCCGGTCGGGGCCGTGGAAGCTCAGCTACCGCTACGAGACCCAGGACTGGGACCTCTACAACCTGGACAGCGACATCGCTGAGACCACTGACCTGGCCGCCGCGTACCCGGACGTCACCCAGCGGCTCGGCAGCCGGCTGATCCGCTGGCTCAACGACGTCGACGCCCCGCTGGCCACGCTGCGCGAGGGCAAGGACCCGATCACCGTCACCTTCCAGGGCACGGCGTACTCCGACGGGAAGATCACCCACTACGACGAGCCGACGCAGCTGACGTTCCAGCCGGGCGACGAGGTGCCGGCGTTGCTGCCCACGGCCGTCACCGAATGACCTCCGCACATCACCACGGCACCGCCGGGCCCGCCACACCGAGCTGTTGCGCGCCCGGCGGCCTGCACCAGACCGCGGCGACCGGCGGGCTGCTCCAGATCGCCCGCCGGCCGCAGCAGCCGGACCCCGTCGTCCGGGAGGCTGGCCGGTCGCGCTCCACCCGCGGCCAGGTCAGCCTCCCCGGCGGGAGCTTCGCCATGGGCGACGCCTTCGGTGAGGGCTATCCGAGCGATGGGGAAGGACCGGTGCACGAGGTCACCCTCAGCGCCTTCACCATCGACGCCACGACGGTCACCAACGCCGCCTTCGCGACCTTCGTCAAGGCCACCGGCTACGTCACCGAGGCCGAGGCGCTCGGCGTCTCCGCCGTCTTCCACCTGCAGGTGAAGGCCGAACGATCCGACGTCCTCGGGGCCGCCACCGGTACCCCCTGGTGGCTCGTGGTCCGCGGTGCCGACTGGCGCCACCCCTACGGGCCGGCCTCCTCGATCGCGGACCTGCAGAACCACCCGGTGGTCCAGGTGTCCTGGAACGACGCCCGCGCATATGCCGCGTGGGCGGGCAAGCGCCTACCCACCGAGGCCGAGTGGGAGTACGCCGCCCGCGGCGGTCTCGATGGGGCGCGGTTCCCCTGGGGGAACGAGCTGCTCCCGCGCGGCCGGTGGAACTGCAACATCTGGCAGGGCGAGTTCCCCCACCGCAACACCGCGGACGACGGCTTCGTCGGCACCGCACCCGTCAAGCAGTACGCCCCCAACCGTTACGGCCTCTTCAACACCGTCGGCAACGTGTGGGAGTGGTGCGAGGACTGGTTCGCCGCCGACACCTACGCCCGGCGCGCCGGCACCCGCGTCGTCGACCCCCGCGGGCCGGCGGAACCGGACGTCACAGGCCGCCGGGTGATGCGCGGCGGGTCGTTCCTGTGCCACGACTCCTACTGCTACCGGTACCGGGTCGCGGCCCGCTCCGGGAACACCCCTGACTCCGCAGCCTCCAACGTCGGCTTCCGCTGCGCCTGAACAACCCTCAATATCCGCCGCAGATCCCCCGGATCGGTGGCGCTGTTTCCCTTGCCTGTTCTCTTGCACCGGAGGTCCCATGATCACCCGTCGTCAACTCCTCGCCGGCGCCGCCGTCGGCCTCGGAGCCGCGGCGCTCCCGTCCGTCGCGACAGCCGAGCCGAGGACCACCGGGCGACCCCGACCGAACATCGTGCTCGTGCTGGCCGACGACCTGGGCTACGGCGAGCTCGGCGCGTACGGGCAGCGCACCATCGCGACGCCGCGCCTGGACCGGCTCGCCGCCGAAGGGCTGCGCTTCACCGACGCGTACTCCGCCGCGGCCGTCTGCGCGCCCTCACGCTCGGCGCTGCTGACCGGCCTGCACGCGGGCCACGGGCCGGTACGCAACAACCCTGCGGGCGACCCCGACTCCATCGCCTTCTCCGACGGCGACACCACCTTCGCCGAGGTGCTGCGCGCCCGGGGCTACCGCACGGGACTGTTCGGCAAGTGGGGCTTCGGCCCCGAACGGGGCGACCAGCCGAGCCACCCCAACGCCCGCGGCTTCGACGAGTTCCTCGGCTACATCACGCACGGCCACGCACACGACTACTACCCGTCGTACCTGTGGCAGAACGGAGAGCGGCTCGAGCTGCCCGAGAACGCCGGGTCCAACACGACCACCTTCGCCCCCGACCTCTTCCAAGACCGCGCCCTCCGCTTCATCCGGGCCCACCGCCACGAGCCGTTCCTGCTCGTGGTCACCCCGAACCTCCCCCACGCCCCGAGCGACGTCCCCAGCCAGGAGCCGTACGCCGGCGAGAACTGGCCCTCGGCAGACCGCGGCCACGCGGCCCAGGTCACCCGGGTCGACACGTACGTCGGTGAACTGGTCGACGAACTCGCCGCGCAGGGACTGCTCGAGTCCACGGTGGTCCTGGTCACCAGCGACAACGGCCCACACGAGGAGGGTGGCTTCGACCCGGACCGGTTCGACGCGAACGGCCCCCTCACCGGATACAAGCGGAACCTGTACGAGGGTGGCGTCCGGGTGCCGTTGATCGCCTGGGCCCCGGGGCGGATCCAACCCGGCGTGACCGACCGGCTCACCCAACAGACCGACCTGCTCCCCACCCTGGCCGACCTGGCCGGCGTTCCCGGACCGCGCGACATCGACGGCCGATCGTTCAGCTCCCTGCTCGAGCCGAGTCCGACCGCCGCCGCCGCCGCCGAGCAGCCGTACCTCTATTTCTGGCGGCTCGACAACGGCAACACCCGGCGGGCCCGCGAAGTCGATGCCGGCCGCCTGCAGCGCGCGGCCGAGGCGGTACGCGAGGGCAACTGGAAGGCGATCCGTTGGGCACCGGGCACGGACCGGACCGTCCCGGACGACCAGTGGCAGGTCGAGCTCTACGACCTTGCCCACGACATCGGCGAGACGACCGACCTGGCAGCCGCCCACCCGGACGTCGCGGCCCGGCTGGTCGGCCTCCTGCGGCAGTCCTGGATCGACGAGGTCACCCGCGAGGGCTACGGCGTCGAGCTCGACACCCCGGACCTGCTGCTCCCCGGCGTCACCTACGAGATCACCGCCACCCTCGCGAACGGCTCGGCGGTGCCCTGGACCGGCGCTCGGCTGGTGCTCTCCGCGCCCGCCGACTGGACCGTCGAGCCGGCGACCAGCCGGGGGCTCGGACGCCTCGCCCCCGGCACCCGGGTGAGCACCACCTGGCGGGTCCAGGTGCCCGAGGGGACCACGGCGAACGAGTGGCCGCTGGCCGTGTCGGGCTACGCCGTCGCCCGCGACGCGCCGCTCACCTTCCGCGCCGAGCGCCGCCTCACCCCGCCGCCACCTCCGCCGACCACCGACTCGTACCTGAGCGATCTGCCCTGGGTCACCGCGGTCAACGGGTGGGGCCCGGTGGAGCTGGACACCAGCAACGGCAAACAGGCCGCCGGGGACGGCACGCCGATCTCCTTCGGCGGCATCGTCCACGCCAAGGGCCTCGGTGTCCACTCGTACTCCGACGTCACCTACCACCTCGGCGGCCGGGTCGCCCGGTTCACCGCGGTCGTGGGGATCGACGACTTCAGCGCCCGGCAGAGCTCGCGGGGCAACACGATCGCCGAGGTCTGGGCCGACGACCGGCTCGTCCACACGAGCGGTGTGCTGCGGGCGGCCACCGGCCCCGAACCGGTGGACGTCGATGTCCGAGGGGCCCGGCTGCTGCGCCTGGTCGTGCGCGCCGCCGACTCCGGCAACAGCTACAACCACACATCGTGGGCGGACGCCTTCGTCCGGCTGGGCTGACCGGCTGCCTTCGCGAGCCCGGGTTCCGCCCGGCCCGCCAGCGGCCGCCGGCGATGCTGCCTGCTCCCACTGGGCCGTACAGTGCCTAGCCGTGGGAGATCTTCTCCGGACCCTCGCCGCCGCAGCCGGGATGTTCACGGGCACGAACATCGACGACATCATCGTCTTGACTGTGCTGTTCCTGTCTGCCAGAGCGCGCGGCAAGCCTCAGCCGTGGCAGATCTGGGTCGGCCAGTACGCCGGGATCGCAACCCTGGTCGCCGCCTCCGCGATCGCCGCCCTCGGCCTGACGATCATCCCGGACCAGTGGGTGGGTTTGCTGGGCCTGATCCCGTTCGGCCTCGGGGTGCGGGGCCTCATCGGGGCCATCCGCCTCCGCAGTGACGAGGAACTGCCCGCTCCGGCCGTGGCTTCTGGTCTGCTCTCCGTGGTCGGAGTCACGGTGGCCAACGGTGCGGACAACATCTCCGTCTACACCCCGGTGTTCCGGGCGATCGGCGTCGCCTCCAGCCTGATCACGGTCGCCGTGTTCGCCGTTGGAGTCGCCGTCTGGTGCCTGGCGGCATCCTGGCTCGGCTCCCACCGCAAGGTGGTCGACGTCGTCGAACGGTTCGGACACTGGATCGTGCCGGGCGTGTTCATGCTGATCGGTGCAGTGATCGTGATTGAGTCCGGGGTTCTCGCCCGGCTGATCTAGTGCGGTGTCCACTAACGTTCACCGGGTTTCCGATGCACTGTTGTGGATCCTCGCCGTGTGGGCGAGCGACTCCCCACCGGGTGGTGGGGCGGGCCTCCGCAGGCCAACTGATCCTCGCGCCGCCACGGT
>NZ_VSFA01000145.1 GCF_008119785.1 Micromonospora sp. MP36
GCGTGTTCGCCGAGGATGGCGTAGTACTCGCCGGCTTGGCACAGGCTGGCGGCCTGCTCGGCGCAGTCGTGGCCGATGTGGGAGCGCGACAGCGCGTCGGCATGGGCGCGCCGTTCGGCGTCGGTGATCGGCACGAAGTCTTCGTCTCCGGGCCGAGGGTCGTTGCGGTGTCTGCGCGCCATGCCACCACCCTAGCGACGGCGCCTGACGACGAGCCGTCACACCACGGTGGAATCAGTGGGCGTGCGCTTGCGCAGCAGGTCGAAGCCGGCACGACCGTACATTTGGCGCTTGATCATCTTGATGCGGTTCACGTGGCCCTCCACCGGCCCGGAGTTCCAGGGCAGCGTCAGCCCCGCAGTCACCGCATCAAGGTCGCGTTGCAGCCCGGCGACGAACGAGTGCAGGCTGACCAATTTGATTAGGAATCGTCGGTGATCGTAGATTGGTCGTGTGGAACGTCTTCGGCGCTCAAATGGCCGCGAAGCGTTCGGTGTTCATCCCGTGATGTTTCGTCTTTGGGTTGCCTCGGGGTGGATTCTGGTGGCGTGGGTCGGTCGTGAGCGCCGGTTTTCGTTGATGGCTGTCGAGGCGGCGAGTCGGTGAGCCGGAGGCTGCCGCTGGCCGCGGGCGAGGTCTCCCGTACCGGGTGTGCCCGCACGTTGTTGCGGACAGGGGTGGACGAGGGGACCGGTGAGGTCCTGTCCCCGGCGGTGCTTGCGCAACGGATCGGCTGGTGCGTCGACCTGGTGGCGGGGATGGTCTCCGGCCTGTTGGCGGAGCGCTGGAATCCCGCGGATGTGGAGGTGCTGGCCTCCGGCGTGGACGCCAGCGGCCGGAAGCTTCCGTCGAACGCCTGGATGGCGCTGCGACGCTTGGGCTGGACGGTCGCCCCGCCGGCGGGTGTGAGGGTCAACGACCGGATCGTGCGCATGGTCCAGGAGCAGGCCGGACGGGCACTTCGCTCGGCGTCGTGGCGTGCGGGCCTGACCGCTGGGGTGCTGGCGACGTGGCCGGCCGATCCGCGTCAGCGCACCGCGCAGGAGTGGGAGCAGGTACGCAAGGCGGTTCCGGGCGGGGAGCATCTGCCGTCCAGCATCGTCAAGTCCCGCACTCGGCAGGCCGCGAAGTTCCTTGCCGCGCACGGCCGGCTGCCAGTGGACGTGTTCGAACTCGAAGGCGTCCCGAAGGTCGCGCGGATGCTGCTGCTGGCCGCGTGTGACCGGCAGCAGGCCACCATCGAACGCTCCGACACCGACCCCAGGAGGGTGTTGCTGCGCTTGCAGCTTCCCACCCGCCCAGACCCGCGAGCCTATGCAGATTGGACGTGGGTGGCCTGTCCGATCATCCTGCCACCCACGGTCCCCGCGGGCGCGGTGCTGCACCTGCCCACCCTCCGCGTCACCGGCCGGCAGGTGCACGCCGATATGGCACACAGCCACCCCGTGCCGAAAGCCCGGCGCACCGGCCACACGGTGGCGCTCGGCGTGGACTGGGGTCTCAACACCCTCCTCAGCGCGGGAGCCCTGCGACTGCACGAGGGCGGGCGGATCACGGCGTTGGGGGCCGGTGGCCAGTTCCGGGCCGCCGGGGTCCTCGCCAAGCAGCACCGCCTGCGCCGGCACAGTGAGCGGCTGCACGCCAAAGCCGACCACTACCAACGCCTCACCGGCCGTGACGAGCAGCATCAACTCGCCAGCAAACTGGCGGTACTACGCGACGAGATCCGCCACCTCTCCGCCCGCCGCTCCAACCTGAACGCCGCCCTCGCGTGGGCCGCCGCCAGATGGGCCGTCGACCAGGCCATCGCCGCCGGGGCGAGCGTGATCTATGTGGAAGACCTGCGGTCGTTGGAAGCACGGGGCATGGCCGCCACCCTCAACACCCGGCTGTCCCAGCAGGTGCGCGGGCAGATCGTCGACCGGATGCGGCACCTCGCCGCCGAGGCGGGTATCGCCGTGGTCACCGTCCCCGCCCGGAACACCTCCAAGCACTGCCCGCAATGCCTGACCCCGCTACGGCACTGTAAGGCCCCCGACAAGCCGACCGTGGCGGGTTGGAAGTGGGCGATCTGCCCCCACCAGTCCTGCCGCTGGCAAGGCGACCGCGACCAGGGCGCCTGGCGGCGCATCGCCGCCCGCGGCCTCACCCACCAGGCCAAGACCGTCACCGACAAGACCAGCGGGCACATGGTCATCCGCGCCGTAGTCGACAAACTCGAAACGGCGGCGGTCATCACGAAGACCAGCCGGGGGGACCGGTCGAAGACCGGCCCCACCCGGCGCAAACCACCACGCCCCGCGCCCAGGCGACGCAGGGCACCCTCCCCCACCAGACCCCACAGCCTGGCGGGCAAGCGTCCGGAGGGACACGCACCAACGGACCGGAGGCTGCCCCGCGCAGCCCACCGACACCAGGGCGTGAACACGACCAGCACACCCACCACCGGCCACCAGCCACGCGGAGCCGCACTGGGCGCAGGATTCCACCTGCACGCCCACGCGACCCCACCACGGTGGGAAACGATCCCGGAAACCCAATCCGACTCAGGATCGCTAAGCTGATCAGGGACGCTTCCGGCGGTCGCGGCGAGTTCCAGTGACTCTCGGATAAGCGGTTCGACGGCGCGGGGGCGCCATCCGGGCCTGCTCCTGCGCGCCACGGAGGATCGCCAGGTACAGGCGTAAGTTGCTGTCGGCGACTCGATACAACGCTGGTCTGCTCGGCTTCGTGGACAGCGGCTCGTCGACGGCCAGCACCCTCTTTTCCTCCACCAGCCGGCGCAGGAGAGGTGAGAGCAGACCGGACGCGAGCGGAGATTGGGCTCCGCCTGAACGTCGAGGCGACGTTGGCATAGGCTCGATCGCCGCCACTGATTGCCTCAAGGACGCGGCGTGCTTGGTCCGGCGCGGGGAACTCGGCCAGCAGCGCCGCTTCCGGGATGCTGAAGACGACCGAGGCCGGATCGGCGCACTCCTCTTCGAGGAAGGCCAGCGGCGGCTTGGCCGGTGGCCAGGCCCGAACCCGGGAGACCTCCGCAGATCAGATGCGCATCAATTGCATCTGCCCCACTGAGATCCAGGGCGCGCGCCGTCTCCGCCGGGTTCAGCGGCCCGAGCACGAGCGCGTCGGCCCGGCCGAAGAACGGCCGATCGTATGCGGTCAGCCGCTCTATCATGTGGACGTCGCTGCCTAGGAGCAGAAAAAGGACGGGCTTGGTGGACAGCAGCCGGTCCCAGGCCGTCTGCAACGCGCCGTGGAAGAGCACATCCTGCTCGGCAAGCCATGGAACCTCGTCGATAACGACCACGGACGGGACGTCCGGGAGGACAGAGGCCAGCGACCGGAAGGCGTCTGGCCAACCTCCGGCGGATATCGGCACCAAATCCGGGCTCGTCGGCAGCGGTGAGTCACGCAGCTCGGCCAGGAAGGTGGAGATCGCCTCGGTGGAGGACGCACCCTTGGTTGCGGTATAGAAGAGGTAGGGCACTTCGGCGCGGTTGCAGAACTCCTGGACGAGGCGCGACTTCCCGACCTGGCGCCGGCCCCGGATGGTGACCACCAGTCCGGCCCTCCCTGTTTGGAGCCGGTCCAGCCGCTTCTGCAACAAGGCAAGTTCGGCTGTTCGGCCGACGAAGATTCCCGCCATGAGGTAATCCCAGTCTACGTAGTCTTCTTCTACGTAGACTCACTCTACGAGACTCGGTGCCTGCCTCATAGGAACCACGCCCCCGGCGCAAGGGGTGGCGGGTAGTTGCCGGCGCGATTCCGCTCGAACCCCGCCTGCACCTCGGCGTTTCACGATCTTGACTCGGCGGGGCTGTCCCGTTCTTGGTCATGGACGTGATGCTCGCCCTGACCGAAGACAGCGTGCACGAGGTGCTGTGGACGCAAGCATTGCTGGCCGATTGGGAACGGGTGATCGTACGAAAAGCGTCGTACGGCCGCCTGCGGCGCCAAGGCGATCGTGACGTCGAACCAGGCCGCCGAACCACTGTCCGCCCACCGGACACGGGTCTGCCCGGGTGAGGCGGGTTGTCGCAGCGTGGTTTCTATCTGGCCCATGGCGGTTTTGGGTGGTCGGGCCGGGGAAAGCGGTGCTCCGCGGCCGAGCGGCTGGCACAAGCCCCGGCCCAGGCCACCGCAGAGCAGGCGATCACCACCGGAGCCACGACGGTGACACCCTAGTGAGGAGGTCGAAGCGCGGACGGCACCCCATGCGCCACCATCACCTCAACGCGATCCCGGTCACCAGCTCTGATAGCCGCCTGCTCGGCGTCCAGCTGCGCGACGCGGCTGAAACGGCGCGAACGGCTGACTGCGGGAGTTGATCGACGTGCGGCATCACCAGTTTGTAGGTCAGGTTCAGGCGCGAGCGCGCTTGAGCGACATCGGCGAGGCGACGTCCGCGATACGGGCGACCTTGCAAACCCTGGGTGAGCGTGTCCCACAAGGGCTCGCCGAGAACCTCGCCGCTGAACTTCCGCGAGAGATTGGCGAGTATCTGCGGCAGACAAGTGCATCGTTCGGCGATGGCGACCAGTTCGGCCGGGATGAGTTCGTGGCGCGCGTGGCCGACCGGGCGGGAATGGACCGGCCGGAAGCGGCCTACGCCGCACGAGTCGTCTTCGAGGTCATGGGTGAAGCGACCCAAGGTGGAATCATGAATCGCCTTCAGGCGGCGCTTCCCACCGACGTTGATGCCCTGATTCGTGCCGGCAGCACGGGCGGACTACCCGACTGATCCGCACCCGGACGCCGCGCTTGGCCTCCCGCGGCGAACCATGGCTCCGGTGATTTGCCGGGCGGCTCGTCGCCGACTGGTGGTGGGGCCAGCCGGACCCACACGCACTTGTGACCGTCATCGAGTACGGTGACGCCCCACTCGTCGCACAGCGCTTCGGTGATCGCCAGACCCGGCCGCCGGCGCGGGTCTGGTTCGCGACGGCGCGGAACAACGGCGCAGCCGTCCACGTCCGCGATCGTCGCTCTGCCGCCGCGAGCGTGGATCTGCAGGCGCAGGCAGCCGCCGCCGTAGCGCACCGCGTTGGCCACCAGCTCGTCGGCGACCAGCACCGCGTCGTTCACCCACTCCGGGTCACCAAGCCCCCACTCGGTCAGGGTGGCCGTTGATCAGCCGCAGATACTGGTCGTCCTTGGCATGCAGCCGCTCACTGTGCCGGCGCAGGTGGTGCTGCTTGGCGAGGACCCCGGCGGCCGGAACTGGCCACCCGCCCCCAACGCGATGATCCGCCCGTCGGTGTGGAGTCGCAGGGGCCCGGCGGACAATAGCGTGTTCAGGCCCCAGTCCACGCGAGCGCCACCGAGTGATCGGTGCGCCGGGCCTTCGGCACCGGATGGGTGGTTCATATTGGCGCGCACCTGCAGGCCGGTCACGCGGAGGGTGGGCAGGTGCAGCACCGCCGAGGCGGGGACCGTGGGCGGCAGGCTGATCGGACAGGCCACCCACGTCCATCGTGCGGTTGCGGATGACGAGCTGATAAACACCAAGACGTACGCATTCGTATACCTGAACCGGTACGCCCGTATCTACCCTCGCCGTCTTTACCGCAGGTCGGCGGCGATCCGGTCGGCGTCGGCGGTCAGGGCGTCGTAGCCGTCGGCGGTGAGCTTGCCGTCGCGTCGCAGGTCGCCGAGCTTTTCGCGCAGCTTCTTGAGCTGGTCCTCGGCCTGGTCTGGGTCGCTCTCGGCGATCTCCTTCGCGATCGCGTCGACCTTGGAGTGCAGGTCCTTCGCGGCATCCGGGTTCAACCGGCCGGCTTCCACCTGCTCCCGGATCGATTGGCGCATGCCAGCGATCGGGTCAGCGGGCGCAGTGGGGGTCGGCCTACGGGAGGTGGCCCGAGGGCTCGGTGTCGGACTGGCCGGGTTGCGGGTGGCAGACGCAACGGTGCCCAGCGCCGGCGTGGCGGGCGCGACGGTGAGTGGCACGGCCGGCACGCGGGGCGCCACGGCGGTGGTGGCCGATACCGGCGGCGTTGTCGGCCCCGCGACCGGGGTGTGGTCGTCGCGGTCGAGCAGCGTGACGCCGGCCAGGGCGAGTAGCGCGACACCGAGCAGGGCCGCCGCCAGCAGCGCCGCGCGCCGATGCCATGCCGGCCTGGGGCGTGCCGGGCCGACCGCGTCCCGCCTGGGCGGACGAACGGTCACCGGCGTGGACCGTCCCGGCCCTCCCGGATCCGCCGGCGTGACCGACACGCGGGGAACCGGCGTGCCGGCCCGGGGCAGCAGGGCTGCGAGGCGATCCCGGACCTCGGCCGCGTCGGACGGCCGGTCGGCGGGATCTTTGGCCAGCAGTTCGGCGGCCAGGGCGTCCAGCTCAGCCGGTACGTCGGGCCGGCGCTCGCGCAGCGGCGGGGGTGGCACGTTGACGTGCTGATGCAGCACGCTGAGCGGCTCGCCGGCGAACGGCGGACCGCCGGCGAGCATGGCGTAGAGGGTGCAGCCCAGCCCGTACAGGTCGGTGCGGTGGTCCACCGGCTGGCCGAGGGCCTGCTCGGGAGACATGTACGAGCTGGTGCCGAGCTTGGTCGCTGGCTCGGTGAGGGTGTTCTCCCCCTCTGCCCACGGAAGGCGGGCGATGCCGAAGTCGCAGATCTTCACGGTGCCGGTGGCGTTCACGATGAGGTTGCCCGGCTTCACGTCACGGTGCACCACCCCGGCCGTGTGCGCGGCGGCGATCCCGTCGCAGGCCTGGACCGCGATCGACAACGCCTGCAGGACGGTGAGCGGGCCGTCGGCGATCAGGGCGGACACTGTCCGCCCCTCCACCAGTTCCATGATCAGGTAGGAGTCGTTTTCCTCGGTGCCGAAGTCGTAGACAGCAACGATGTGCGGATGGGTCAGCCCGGCCGCCGCACGGGCCTCGCGGTCAAAGCGTTCCGCGGCCATCGGCTCCATCAGGCCCGCCGCGGCGAGCACCTTGATCGCCACCCGGCGGTCCAAGCGCAGATCGCGACCGCGCCACACCTCACCCATGCCGCCGCTGCCCAGCAACTCCTCGCACTGGTAGCGGCCATCCAGCAGACGTCCCAGCACAGGCCTCACTGCTCCAACCCTGCGCGCCGCTACACGGGGGGCGGTGACACGACGGCCGGCATCGGGGTCAACGGACGAACCACCAGGAGTCCCTCGTGGTGGACGATCCCCCAAGATGGTCAACGCGCCATCGGCGCCGAGGAAACGACCAGCCGGCATCGCCGACAGCTCGGAGGAATGCGTCCCGACCGTCGAGCTTGGAGTCGCTGAAGTGACAGAACGATGGGCCTGTGATCATCGTCGGCGGCACAGGCCAACATGGCCGCGACGCCGGGCGGCACCCTGACCGGTGATGCGGCGGCCGTTGCGCCGTCGCCCTCGAGTGCATCCCGAGTCTCGCCGTCCGATCGAACCGACCCGCGGGATATGGTTCCCTCGGATCCGATGCTGCGGGATGCCATCCAGGCCGGTACGCCTTCTACCTGCCTCGCCGGGCACCAGCACCAGCCTTCAGACCGCCACTGGTGCCGCACCGTTTCGCCAGTGGCGGCGGACTGGGGTCAAGCCCCTGTGTCGGTGTGGCGGAGATCGGGGTGGGTGTAGGCGATGACGCCGGCCACGCTGGCCAGGAAGGCGCTGACAGTCAGGGCCGCGGTCAGGTTGATGTGGTCGGTGATGAGTCCGGTGATGGCGTATGCCAGTGGGGCCGCGCCTAGCGTGACGAAGCCGAGGAAGCTGATGACGCGGCCAAGCATCGCAGTGTCGCTGACGGTCTGAATGAGTGCGTAGATGACAATGAGCATTTGACCGGTTGCGGCGCCGACGAGGAAGGTGGCGGGTGTTCCGACCAGGGCGGTCGGTAGCCACGGGAGCGCCGCTAGGCATCCGGCTTGCAGTAGCGCTCCGGCGGCTAGTGCACGTCCGGGGCGCTGCGTCGGGCGCCGTAGGGCGGCGGTGAGGGATGCTGCGGCGGAGCCGAGGCCGAATGCGCCGATGAGCAGGCCGAGGCCTCCTGGTCCCCAGCCACGCTGATCGGCGAGTAGGGGAAGTCCGACGTTGAAGGCACCAGTGAAGCCGAATTCGGAGGCCAGGGCGATGAAGAGCACTGGTAGTAGGGCGGGAGCGCGTCTGATGTAGCGCAGTCCAGCACGCAAATCTGCCAGGAGTTGGCGCCCCTTGGACGGGTCGGCTTCCGCTGGGGCTTCGGGCTGCTCGGGAAGGGGGCGTAGGCGCATTGTGGCCAGCGTCGCCAAGGAGATGGCGAAGGTAGCGGCGTTGACGGCGAATGCCAGCGCGAGGCCGCCGGTGGCGAGGACGAATCCGCCCAGGGGCGCGCCGATCACGGCGGCGCCTCGGTTGACCAGGGCACGCAGGCCTTGCAGGGCGGTCAGTTGTTCCCGATCGGCCAGGCGTGGTGGCAAGGCCCCGACGGCGGGGTGGAACGCGGCTTCGATGACGCCGAAGGTCAGGCCTACAGTCAGCAGGACTGCGATGCTGGGCTGCGCCACCAGTAGGTACGCTGCGGCCAAGAGCATCACGACGAGTCGTGCCAGGTCACTGCCGATAAGCACACGCAACGCGCCCAGCCGGTCGGCCACGACGCCGCCGACGAGAATGAACACGGTGCGGGGTACTGCGGCCAAGGCGATGATGAGACCGGCGACGTCGGGTTCGGCGACGCGGACCGCTGCCCAGCCTATGGCGACGTAGAAGACCTGGTCGCCGAGCAGGGAGGCGCCTTGGCCCAGGATCCAGCGTTGAATGTTCGGCTGCTTCAGCAGTTGAGCGGGATTGGCGGCACGTGTCTCTGCTGATGGTGTCGTCGTCCGATCGTCGCTCAGAGACGTCATCGCGTTCACCCTTGAGCAGGAGGGTCAGCCTGTGTGAGGGGAAACCCGTGCAGGATCACGACTGTGGGTCGGCGGGTTTGCGTGCCTGCGGCTTGATCGGCACGCTCCCGGTAGCGACGCACCAGTTCCTGCAGGTCGGCGTGCATTGAGGCGAGCTCCTGTGCGGTCAGGTTGAGTACACCGTCGTCGGAGAAGGCCGCGTTCACCCACTCTTCAGGCAGCGCGGAGCGATTGCGGTAGTAGCGCTGCACCTGTTCGTACTGAAGCCGGACCACGCCCGACTGGATCATAGAGGTGGCCTCGGCGCCGCCAGGTTGGCTGAGTAGGTCGGCGTCCGACCAGCGCAGTCTCTGCTGTGACAGCTTCCACCACCGCTCCTTCTTGTTGTTCCCAGCACGTTCAGGAGCGGGTTCGATGAAACCGAAGTCTGCAAGCTGATGCAGGTGATAGCTCACGAGTGCCACCGCGCCGCCGACGGCTTGGGCGAGTTGGGTCACTGTTGCCGCGCCGGCGAGACCCAGTTCGTAGTACAGCCGTACGCGTAGTGGATGCGCGAAGGCCTTGAGCTGTTTGACATCGCGGATGGCGTCTTCACCCGCGAGATTCCCGGACATGAGTGAACGGTAGGACCGTACCGCAGGTTTGTCAAGAAAACTTGCTCAAGAGTTCCTTAGAATCCCTGGTGGACGACGTTCTTCGGCGATCCTTGCTGGCCCTCGGTCTGTAGCCGCCAAGTTTCAGACCCGTGTGGGTTGCCGCGCGTCCACGCATGCCACGTCAGGTCGGCGGTGTCGCTTGATCCCTGCCGGTGAGTGGATCCTCCTCATACTCAGGAAGCTTTTAGCAAGAAAATTTCACCAAGGTCTCTTGCTTATCTGGCGAGCAGTACTACAGAATCTAGACCGTTCGATCACGCAGGGTTGAACCACACGGGGGTGTTACCAGTGGTTTCGCACACTTCTGTCATGACTGGCCGTGACCTCGTCGGCGACGAACCCGGGCCGTTACTGTCCCCAATGACCACTGACGAGTTTCTCAACGAGCACTACGGCCGCAGCTTCGTGCACATCCCGGGACCGGCGGACCGCTTCGCCTCTCTTATGACGTGGCCGGCGCTCAACAGACTGCTACGTGAACAGCGCTTCGTGCACCCGCGACTGCGGCTGACCAAAGACAACCAGCCCGTGCCGGAGCAGCACTACTGGCGCACCGTGCGAACCCCCCGCGGCGGGTTTCAGCAACTGGACGTCGCACAGCTGTTGCGCCACCTACGAGACGGCTCCACCCTCGTGGTCGACTCCATCGACATGGCGCACGCCCCCGTCCTCCGTGTCAAGCAGACTCTCCAGCGTTGGCTCGGTGCCTACGTGTCCACCAACCTGTACGCGAGCTGGGGCGCCACACACGGATTCGACGTGCACTGGGACGACCACGACGTCTTCGTCCTGCAAGTTGCTGGAACGAAAAGGTGGCGCATCTACCCGCCCACTCGCCCCTGGCCATTGCTCGACGACGTCCAGCGCGGTCCGAAACCAGACCAGCCACCGACGGCAGATCTGATGCTTAACGCCGGGGAGATGCTGTACCTGCCCCGCGGGTGGTGGCACGACGTCACTGCGGACAACCGCGCCTCCCTCCACCTTACCTTCGCTGTCCTGCGCCCCACCAACGTCGACTTCCTGGCCTGGATCGTTCAGCGTCTCAAAGCGCACGATGTGGCCCGTCGTGACGCCCCCCATGCGCCCGGAAGCCAAGAAACCCACGACGTCCTGCGCCAGCTCCGATACCTGCTGGCACAGGAACTGACCCCCACAGCCCTCTCCGAGTACCATGCCGGTCAGCGCGAGGAATACGCATTGGACCCTCTGCCCACCTTGCAGGCGGTCGAACAGCCCGACCCGCGACGCTGGGACCAGGACGCCGCAGTCGTCCTGCTTAGCACCAACGCCAAACTCGAGCGCACAGACACGCACGCCGTGCTGCACATAGCCGATCGCACGTGCGCCGCGCCGCACACACAAATCAACGTTCTGGAGCGCCTTCTACAAGGGCGACCCGTTCCGCTCGCCGAACTCATCGAAGCGTGCTCGGCACCTGCTGTAGGCGACCTCGTCACCGCCGGCCTACTCGCCGTCGTCTAGCCGAGCGCCTCTCCGAACTCTCCCTCATCCCGAGGGAGCGACACAACCTGCGCACAAACGAAAGGAGGTGTCCTCCATGGCGATCGAGATCTACGACCTCGACGAGACCCGCGGCAACTGCGCCATCAACCTGTGATGCTGCGCCGCCATGGCCGATCCCGGCCGCGCTGAGACCGGCAAGTTCGCCCTGCCCGGCTGACTTGTGACCGTAGGAGAGGGGGTGAGCTTCATGGCGATCGAGATCTACGACCTCGACGAGACCCGCGGCAACTGCGCCATCAACCTGTGATCGCGCAGTAGTACCAGTCGCAATCACGCAGTGCGGGGCCGCCCAGGGCTAGTGGGCGGCCCCGCATCTAGGCGGCACACAGTCAGTTTCGCACTTTCGTTGCCCTACCAGAAGGCGAGGGCGGCACCAAACCGCAGAACTCGAAAGGTCGCATCATGCGCATCTTGCAAGGAGCCGACGGCTGGTGGTGCCTCAGCGGTACCCGGGTCGCGCATCTACCCATCGACGCAGCGGTAGCCGCGACCGGGGACTCCCCGATCACGCTATCGGCGAAAGCCCACAGCACGCTTGCCGCCGCCGGCTTCTTCACTCCCCGGCCCACCCGTACCTACTCCCTGACCGTGCTCAGCAGCACCGGGTGCAACCTGGGATGCTCCTACTGCTTCCAGAACGTCCACTCGACCGCGCCTGGCAACTTTGCGCCCGAACGCATAGCCCTCCGCCGACTGGACGAGCCCACCATCGCGGATATCATCACCTTCACCCGCGACGCAATGGACAGGGCCGGCCTAAGGGATCTCAAAGTACTACTCTTTGGCGGGGAGCCTCTCCTCAATCCAGGTGGCTGCCTCATGCTGCTCGAACAGGCAAATAAAATTGGAATGACATCGGCTGAGATGGTCTCCAACGCAGTGCTCCTGACCCCCGACCTCGCTCGGGAACTGGAGAACCGCAAACTAGAACGCATCCAGGTCACCTTCGACGGCGACCAGACGACCCACGACCAGATCCGTACCACTCGCAACGGCCGCGGCACCTTCAAAACCATCCTCGCCAACGTTTCCCGCGCCGCCGAAGTTACCCAACTACGATGGCAGTTCCGCATCAACGTCTCCCACCGCAACAACTTCAGCGTCCCTGACCTCATCAACACCCTCGCGCAAACCGTGGACCCCTCCAAGTGCACGATCAACATCGCGATGATCAACGATGTGGGAATCGGGTACAGCAACGAACTCCGCTACAGCGAAGACTTCCGCGAAGAGTATCTGTCATGGCACCTGGCCATTCTTGACCACGGCTTCAGCCTCCCCACCCCTCGGGCGGAGTTCCACTGTGACTACTGCAGCGAAAAACGCGGACGTGTGGGCGCTGTGGTTAACGCGGACGGCACCCTGTATAGCAGTTGGGAGACAGTAGGACGGCCTGGCATGGAGGTTGGCTCGGCCCAAGACGGGTACCTATCCGACGACATCATCGACCAGCGCTGGCACGCGTGCGGCTACAACGCGGCTCCGCACGGCGATCCTCAACAAGCGCAGGCTTTCCACGACCGCGTCGACGCAGCGATCCTCGACGCCATGCGTGAACGATCCGCACTGCACAGCCACTCCAAAAACGCCACCGCATCGCCTTAGTCACCCGCGACGGCCATAGCCCAATTCGCTATATGAGGACGGCTTCCCCGAGCGATCGGCACGGCCACCGTCAGCAGGGCGATTCGACGCGTCGGGCCGTCGCGCTGTTTTAGCGCAGGACTCGCCTCCTGCCATCAACGACTCACTCAATCACCGCCATCGTCGCGATGGCCGGAATGCCGAGACCCAGCATCTTTCGGCCGAGGTCGCGGGCGTCAACGGATGCTGGGAAAGAGAAATTCTTGGTTCACAAGGGCGGTCACCGGGAACGCCATGCCGCGCAAAAGGGTTTCGGTGCGAGCCCTCCTCCACGACGCTTCGACTCAGTGGTTAGCGGGACATGCCCTATCGATCGCCACCGGATCGATGGCGACGCCTAAACAACCAATCAACCGCCGCGACCCATCACTGGGGGACTCACCATGCGGATGCTGCTCTGCCCGATCGACACTCCAGGATTCAGCTACCCGACCGTCGCAGTCGGGAAGGCCGTCGCCGACGCGGGACATCACGTACTCCAACTCTGTCCGCTTAGGGGAGTCAGAGGAGCTGGGCTGCATGTTGTTGACCCGAGCTCCGGCCCTTTCGCGATTGAACAGTGGTTTGAAGAAAAGCCGGTCAACCAGCAGTACGCGCTCACCCTTGCTGCCATTGACCAATATCAGCCCGATGTAATTCTGACCAGCATGTTGGCCATGGGGCCACTGCTAGCCGCGCAGGCTAGCCGGGTTCCTGCAGCCGTGATGGGCCTGATGAGCTACGTGTGGCCCGCAGACGAGCATCTCGCTACCAGCCCGCCGGCGGGCTACGGCGCCAACCGCGCGCTGCGCCACAGAGAGTGTCAGGCGCTGCTGGCTCAAGCGGCGCGATGGGTCGGCAACGACACCCTGAACTCGTCACCAGGACGTGACCCTCTCCTCGGCGAGGCGTTCCTCCTTCGTACGAGCCGCCACCTTGAACCGTTCGCGGAACGCCTGCCCTCACATGTGCACGCGATTGGCCCAGCCCGGTGGGAACCGCAAGAGCCACGATCCTCAGCCGAGACCCTACGAATGCTGCAATGGCTTGATGAGGCGCCGTTGGACGTGCCGGTGCTTTACGCACAACTCGGACGCGTCTTCAGGAAGGGAGACGTCTGGGCCCCGCTACTCGACATCGCCTCCAACTGCGACGTACGGATCGTCGTTGATATCAGCCGCAGCGACAGTCACCAGCCCCCCCTCCCCGACAACATGCGAGCAGCCTGTCTCACCACAAGTGACGCCCTCATCCGGCGCGCCACTACCGTCCTGACCACCGGAGGTTCCTCTGCCACGCTCTCTGCCCTCGTTCATGGGCGGCCGCTCATTCTCGTGCCCACCGGCGGTGAGCAACGTGTCACAGCCGAGGTCTGCCGCAGGTGGCAGGTTGCTGTGGAATGGCCGGAGCGCCCCTCACAACTGTTCACTGAACTGCAAGATCCAAATCACCCCCTCCGGGTAAACGCCCGAGGCATTGCCGGAATCCTCAATGCGAGGGCAGGCATGGCGGACCCAGTCGTTATCCTCGATGGACTGAGCAAGTCGCAGGCCGCCCATCTCACCACTGCCTGAACAACCGAATCCGCCGCCGGTGGCAGCGCTTCCCGACACCCCGAACGGAGCCCACTGAAGAGATATCGTCCCATTGAAGGTCGGATGTGGGGGCAGCGCCGTCCCATCCCGGCCCGGTGACGGCGCTCAGTCAAGGGCGCATACGGCGTATGTATGGCGGACAGAACGTCACGGCGTGAGGGCGTACTCGGTGAATCC
>NZ_VSFA01000146.1 GCF_008119785.1 Micromonospora sp. MP36
ACAGCAAGCCCAGAGATCATTTTGTTAGGAACTCTAAGCCGTCATGTCCAAGCCGGGTGTACTGATCTGCCGCTGACCGAGCGGTCCGATAGCCAGGCGCCATGAGCAGTCGCCGCCTTCAGGAGAGCATGCCAGAGCCCCTCATGTTGGGCTGGCGAATACAGCAGGTAGCGAATACCGCGCACCGCCAGGCGCCCGGCCGGACCTGTTGGTCTATGACTGCTCGGCGAGGAGGAGGGCTACTGCGGCGACCCGGGGTGAGCATCCGCGGGCCTGCCGATGAGCAGCAGATGTTCCGGACCCACTGCAGTCACGCCTTCAACAGTCACCTGTGCCTGAGCCGATTGCATCCGCAACTGGCCGATGAGCGGATGCTGGTGGCGGTACCGGCCTGCGGCATTGGGACTGTTGCTATTGCGTGGCGTCGTTGGGTCTGTCGACATCCCCATCAGGTTCAGCTCAAGGGGTGGGTCGCCTGCACGAAGGTGACCCGGCCGAACCTGTGGTCGGCGTGCGCGACCTCCCGAGCGTCGCCGAACCCGGCGTCGGCCAGGAGCGTGACGATGCCATCGCCGTGGTTGCGGGCCACGACCGGGCTGTGCGCCACCCGGGAACGCATGAGGCGGGTCAGGTGCTGGAGGGCGTGGACAGGGCTGCGGCCATGGCGGTGTGTCGGGTGCCCGGCGTCCTCGACGTTGGATGCTGGGCCGCCGAAGTCGACGACTGTGACCCGTCCTCCCGGCCGGAGGGCACGTAGCGCGTCGCGCGCGAACGCGATCCGACCGTCGTCATCGACGTGGTGCAGGGCCAACGAGGAGACCACATGGTCGAGCGAGGCGTCTTCGGCGGGGATCCGGTCGGCATATCCCTGAACGAGGGTAAGAGCGACGCTGCGGCGGCGCGCCTTGCGTGCTGCCCTGCGCAGGGCGTCTCCGTCGGGGTCGAGGCCGGTCACCCGCGCGCTCGGCTGGGCCGCGAGCACGGCGAACGACAGGTTGCCCGTGCCACAGCCGACGTCGACCACCGTCTGGCCGGGCTCGATGCCAGCGAGCTCGACAGCACGTTCGTGCAGCGCGCGGACGCCGGCCACCCGGGTGAAGGCGTCGTAGAACGGGAGAAGCCAGGTCTTTCCCGCGCCCGGCAGGAACGGGCGGTCCCGATCCTGCGGAGTTCGCTGGTCGACGATGCGGACGTGGGTCGAAGCTGCCATGGATGCCTCCTGTGCGCGCGGTGGCGGGTCGGCCTCGGTGGCCCGTGACGGACCCGGTGTCGTCACCTCCAAGTCTTGGATATTCTGCGGTATCTAAGCAGCATTTAACGTGGAAACCATTGGACATTCTTTGGTCAGTGACTCGCCGGGCGTCCCGTCGAGGCTGCGCACGGTACGGCCCGACGGGACGCCGGTCTACCGCTACCGGCAGCGCCCCGGCCTGCCTCCTGTATCGGTGACCCGCTTCGACACCGAAGCCGCTCACGCTAGCCTCCCGCCGGAGCACAGGCACGCCCACGACTTCTTCGTCCTGGTCTATGTCGAGGAGGGCATGGGCTCGTTCACCGTCGACGGCGCCGAACGGCCGCTGCGTGCTGGCGAGGTCCACGCTGTGTCGCCCGGGCAGGTCATCGGCATCGCGGCCGTGGCCGAGCTTGCCCGCGGCCGCGCGTGGTCGGTCGCGTTCACACCGGACGCCGTCCCCGCCCTGGCCTCGGTCTCCCCACTGGCCTGGGCGCACCATCCCCTCCTCGCCCTGTTCGCCTTCACCGCGGGGCACGGTCGGATCGCAGAGCCCGATCAGGCGAACTGGTCGACGTGGCTGGCAGACCTGGCCGAGGAACTCGCCGACCCAGGCCGTCTCGGCGCCCGCGAGGCCGTCGCCGCGCTGCTCACCCGGCTTCTGGTCGCGGCCGCGCGACTGGCACCCAGCGTTCCGGCCATGCCCGACCCGCTCGTCGAGCGGGTCTTCGCCGAGATCGAGGCGACGTTCCGCGAACCGGTCTCCGCCGCTGATGTCGCCCGCACGCTCGGCTACACCCCGGGGCACCTCACGACCGTGCTCCGCCGGCGCACCGGCCGCCCCCTGCTTGAATGGATCACCGAACGGCGCATGACCGAGGTCCGGCGAATGCTGCGCGAGACCGACCTGACGCTCGACGCCGTGGCCGCCCGAACCGGCCTGCGCGACGCCACCTATCTCGTCCGCCGCTTCCGCGACCGCTACGGCATCACCCCCCAGCAATGGCGCCGCACCCAGCGAGCATGGTCATGACAGTGACGCATCCGCACATGCCGCTGACCGGGCCGTCCGGGTAGCCAGGTGCCACGAGCAGCGGCTGGCTTCAGGAGCGGCATGCCCGGGGTCCCTGATTTGGGCTGGCGAATACAGCCGGTAGCGAAGGGTGGAAGTCGGCTACTGCAGGTAGGTGTTGGAGGGGGGGAACGCTGGGAGTCGCGGCCGACGTAGGCGTGGACCTGTTTGGCGGATGCCGCTCGGGTCGGGCGGCAACGGTCAGGGGGTCGGTTCATGCACCCGGACGGGTTAGAGCAATTCGAGGATGATGCCGTCCTCGGATTCGCTGCCGCCTGGGCCGTGGTCGTGGATGATTTCTACGATCATGTCGAACACGTCTACCAGCCGACCACGCTGCTACTCCTCGGTCTCGGCGGCCTGCTCATTGCCGTCGCCGACGCGTTCCTGCCAGCCGGCTGGGCCGCCCGCACCCGCACCGCCGTCGCCCTGCGCACCGAGTAACCGCCTCAACGGCACCGGCCCGTCGGCGCCCCACGCCGCGTGCCGGTGCCACAGGCGACCTCGCCTCGGACGACGCCACGGCCGCCGCGGCAGAACTCGTCCATGTCGGGTTTTGAAACCGGCGGCGATGTCGGGGTGCAGGCCGTCGAGGGTCTCAGCTAATCCGTCCGCTTGTTCCTGCCGCCCTGCCTGCCTGTCCACGTCCCCGCCCGCGCCGATGCCGGCACTACCCGCCCGGGTTGCCCTACCAGCGTCGGGCCATGCATCTGAATTTCTACTCGGGAGGGCTCTCCCGTCCCGCTGCGGCCGAGTGACCGAACAGCACCTCCTGCACGCACTGCGCTGGCAGCCGGGACGCCGCCTCGGCATTCAGGTGTACAACGGGTTGCTCGTCGTCGATTCGGCCGACGACGGCGTGTCAGCGATGGCGTTCGGCCGGGGTTTCTGCTGCGCGCCGCGGGGTCAGCCGATCTCGAGGTTGGCCATCATCCCCATGTCTTCGTGTTCTGCGTTGTGGCAGTGGAAGAGGTACCGGCCGCGATAGCCGTCGAAGCGGGTGATGATCTCCGCCGACTCGCCGGGCCGCAGCGCGATGGTGTCCTTCAGGCCCGCGTCGTGAGCGAGCGGCTGCCTCCCGCCGCGGGAGAGCACCTGGAAGCCGACCAGATGCAGATGGACGGGGTGATGGACGTCGGCGATCAGCCGCCACACCTCGACGTCGCCGAGGTTCACGGTCACGTCGGTGCGCGCTGGGTCGAACGGCCGGCCGCCGATCAGCCAGCCGTGGCGGCCGTGCATGCGCCCGGCGCGGAAGGCGAACTCGCGCACCCGGGCCGCGTCCGACCGGTGCCATGACGGCATGTCGCGCGCCAGGACGGGCGGGATACGGCTGTCGTCGGCGGCCTTGCGGGCGATCCGGAAGGCCATCACGTCGCGGGTGCGGCCGGAGCCGAGCCGGTTGCGGATCCGGACGCGGCCGCCGACGGGGACGTCCGTGAAATCGACGATCAGGTCGTAGCGTTCGGCCGGGGCGATCGGCAGGGATCGGTGGGTGACCGGTGTCGCGAGCAGGCCCTGGTCGGCGCCGATCTGGACGAGGTCAAGCCGGCGTCCGTCGTCGGTGACTGCTTCGAGCTCGTAGTGCCGGGCGTTGGAGGCGTTCAGGATGCGCAGCCGGTATCGGGCTGCGTCGACCTCGTGCACCGGCCACGGGGCGCCGTTGACCAGGATCACGTCGCCGAGGACTCCGGCGAGGTAGGGTTCGCGGACGCCCGGCCGGTCCCGCAGGCTGGGGTCGAGGGCGGGGTATTTGAGTTTGCCGTCAGCGTCGAATGCGCGGTCGGCGATCATCAGCGGCACCTCACGCGCGCCGGCGGGCAGGCCGAGCGCGTCCTCGGCGTCGTCGCGCACGAAGTGCAGCCCGGCCAGTCCCCGCCAGATCGCGGGTGCGGTGAAGTCCATCCGGTGGTCGTGGTACCAGAGCATCGTTGACCGCTGGTCCGTCGCAAACGTGTAGTCCCGGGTCAGCCTCGTCACCACGGCTCGTGGGTCGCGCATTCCGGCCATCCCGCTCGGGCCGCTCATGGCGCTCATGCCGTCCGTCCCGGACATGTCAGCCATCTGATGCATGGCCGACGTCCCGTCGGCGGGGTTCGGCCAGCCTTCGGGCAGGACGAGGTCGGCCGGGTATCCGTCGGAAGTCGGTGTGTTCCGCCCGCCGTGCAGGTGCACGACGGTCGGGACTGGGAGCTCGTTGCGATGCGTCACGGTGATCGGCCGGCCGCGGCGCGCCTCGATCGTCGGCCCCGGGAACGTTCCCTCGTACGTCCACATCGGTGTCCTGACACCGGGCAGGATCTCCATCTTCACCTCGCGCTGCGTCACCTCATACCGGTCGACGCCGCCGGAGGTGCTGACCGGCTTCAGCACCGGGGGAAGCGGCAACGGCGTGCGGAACGCGGGTGGCAGCGGGATGGCGCTGCGCAACTCGGCGCCGGTGGCCGCCGGGCGGCGGGACAGCGCGGCCGCGGTCGACAGCCCGGTGGCCGCTGTCAGCGCGAGTGTGCCGCCGATACCCAGCAGCTGGCGCCTGGTCATTCCAGGGTTCTCACTCACTGTCGTCCTCCTCACGGGTGGCCGGTTCGATCGGCCCGCTCCACACAGCGATGAACTGCAGGACGAGCCCGACGATGGTCAGCACTCCCAGCGGTAGGTGCAGCCACAGCGCCCCGTCTATCCCGGCGAAGTACTGCACCGTCTCGGCCGCCACCAAGGCCAGCGTGGCCAGGCACAGCCGGGCCTGACGCAGCCGGAGCCAGACCACGACCGCCGCGATCAGCTGCAGGTAGCCGAGGGCGGTGACGATGTTGGCGCCGACCTCGTGCCAGCGCAGGCCGTCGAAGTCGCCGCTGAGATAGATGCCGGCGAACACCGGTTGCCCGAAGATCGCCACCGTGTGTGCGCTGACGATGACCCGCAGGACCCATCCGCTGGGGCTCGCCCGGTGCGCGGCATCGGTGCGGGCCGGGCCGGTGCGCTCGGCTGCGGTCGCCATGAGGCGCCCTCCTGATTCCGCTCTCGATTCGTTCGATGGGACGATCGCGCCCCGGGAGGGAGATCCGGGGCGCGATCGGATGTGATGGCCGTCAGACCAGTGCCGGGTCGAAGGCCGCCGCGCGGTGGGCGGCCCACTGCGCGTAGGTGAAAGCCGGTCGCCCGGCGATCTCCTCGACCGCGGGTGAGATGTCCGCGACCTTGCCGTCCCGAGCGGCCAACCCGGCGATGAGCTGGTCGATTACGGGGGCGAGCATGCCGTGGTGCAGCATCTGCTCCCGGTACTGTTCCGGGGGCACCTCCTCGAACCGCAGCGGCCGCCCGATCGCCTCGGCGATGATCCGCACGCGCTCGATCTGGGTCAGCGACTGCGGCCCGGTGAGCACGGGGGCCTCGCCGACGCGCCGGTCGAGAAGGGCGCGGACGGCGACCGCGGCGATGTCGCGCGGATCGACGGGGGCCATCGCGGCGTTCCCGTACACCCCGCGGACGACTGCGCCGTTGCCGATCTGCGGCACCCAGGCCAGGTCGTTGGTCATGAACGCGCCGGGACGCACGAAGGTCCACGGCAGCCCGGAGTCCAGGACCGCCTGTTCGAGGCGCTGGTGCTGTTCGCCGATGAATCCTGGGGTCTCGGACAGGACGCTCGCCGACGACAACAGCACGACATGTCGCAGGCCGGCTCGCTGCGCCGCGTCGAGGAACCCGTCGGCCCCCGCGAAGGCCGGGGACATCAGGAACGCCTGTCCGACGCCGGAGAGCGCCGCCGGCAGGGATTCGGGCCGGGCCAGGTCTCCGGGCACGGCCTCGACGCCGTCTGGGAAGGAACGGCCGCGGGGGTCGCGGCTCAGGATACGTACTCTCTCGCCCGCGTCGAGCAGTTCGCGGACGACGTTGGCGCCGACGTTTCCGGTGCCGCCGGTGACAAGGATCATGGTGGTTCCTTCGCTTGGTTTCTTCGAGGCCGGCGACGGGAGCCGGCCTCCGCGTACGGTCAGGGCTGGAGGTCGACCACGCCTTTGCCGGTCAGGATGTCGAGCGGCACCGAGACCTGGTCGTGGGTGATCAACCAAGCGCCGTCGATCTTCTGAAGGCAGTAGGTGACCCTGACCCACATGCCGTCCATCGCCACCCCGTTCTGCAACGTGCCGCTGAGGCGGGCGAAGGCGTATCCGAACGCCATGTCATCGCCCGCGACGACGGTCAGGTCGCGAACCTCGTAAGCCACACGGTCGAAGACCTCGAACACGCGGGCCCAGTTCGCGAGCTTCGCCGCGATGCCGACGTGTTGCAGCGGCGGCTCGACGTCGAAGGACACGACGTCCGGCGCGTAGAGCTGCTTGAGGCCCTCGAGGTCCTTGGCGGTGACTCGGTCGACGATCGTGTCGATCTGCTGGTGGATCCCGGCTGCGTCATGATTTCCCATGCCGCCGACGCTATGACCTTGAAGTTATGCTGTCCAAGACCAGTATTGCTATGGCGTTATGCACGGGGAGGCATGATGGAGCTGAACTCGCTCCGGCAGTTCCTGGTGGTGGCTCGGCTGGAACACCTCAGCCGGGCCGCCGACGAGCTGCGCGTCGCCCAGCCGTCGCTGAGCCGCACCATCGCCCGCCTGGAAAGCGAACTGGGGGTGCCGTTGTTCGACCGCAGCGGACGGCTCCGGCTGAACGACACCGGCAAGCTCTTCCGCGATCACGTCGAACGCGCCCTCGGCGAGCTCGACGCCGGACGACGCGCCGTCGCCGACGCCGCAAGTCAGGGCCTGGGCACCGTGAGACTCGCCTCGGAGACCTTCCTCACCCTCACCGGGCCGCTGGCGGCCTTCAAGCGCGCCCATCCCGCCATCGAGATCGAACTCCACTGGTCGCCGTCGGAGGACATGGGCCGCCGCCTGCGTGCCCAGGACGTCGATCTGTGCATCGCCTCGCAGCCGATCCACGCCGAAGGCCTGGAATCGGCGCACCTGTTCGACGAAGCGGTGGCGGTGGTGGTGCCGCTCGGCCACCCGCTGGCGGACCGCACGACCGTGACCGTCGACGAACTCGCCGACCAGCCCTTCGTCACCGCCCGCAAGGGACACTGGCTCCACCGGCTGCTCGACCGCCTCTTCGCCGCGCGCGGCCTCACCCCGAAGATCGTCTGCGAAAGCGACGAGCACAGCGCCATCGCCAGCATGATCAGCGCCGGACTCGGCATCGGCCTGGTCCCCGCCTTCGCCCGCCGCAGCGCCCCCCACGCCCCGGTCGCCTGGATCACCGTCGACAGCGCCGACTGCCGGCGCACAGTCACCCTCTACTGGGGCGCCGACAGCCACCTGTCAACCGCCGCCCGCCTGATGCGCACCACGATCACCCGCTGGGACTGGACAACCGGCGCGCCGCAAGGCGAACGACGCTAAGCGGGCCTGGGTCTTTGCCGGTGTCGACTTTCGCTCTGCCAGAACAGTCCGGTGGACGGGAACTGTGATCTCCTCACCCGCGGAAGTGCTGGCACAGGCCTCAACGGGGCCTGTGCCAGCACACGTCACGCTCTCATCCTCAGAATCCGACGGCCTCGCGGAGCAGCAGGACAGTGCCGCGCCCGGGTTCGGGTTCAGCGTTGAGGATGAGCACGCGGTTGAGGGCGCTGGGCACCCCGTACACCTTCTTGGCGCGCTCGTTTTCCAGCGGGAGGCAGTGCTCTTCGACGCGGCGCAGCGCGGCGGGCAGGTCGGGCACCACCTTCTGTGCCCCGATGACCCAGATCGCGCGGGCGGCCGCGCCGGCGTAGCCGGGCAGCTGGCTTCCGCTGGCCGAGCTGGCCACCAGGGAGCCGGTTTCGGTGACCGCGGCGACGCTGCCCACGATGACGTCGGGGACCGACAGCGCCTGCCAGATCTCGTTCCTCTGGGTGGCCCGATCCATGGTGTGCGCCCGTGACTTGACGGAGTCGTACCGCCCGCTCGTGTTGATGTCCTCCTCGATGCCGGACAGGCGGAGGGTTTCGCTGGCGCCGGTGAACACGACAGCGCCCTCCGGAATGAGTTCTTCGATGCGGGTACGAGCGGCAGCGACGTCATCGAGGATCTCGACGACGAAGCCGTGTTCCGTCAGCGCGGCGGCCGCCCGCTCCAGGCGCTGCTCGGACGCCGGGTCGGTGAACAGCGGTGCCGGGATCGGGGTGGTCATAGTGTCTCCTGTCGCCAGATCAGGTACTGGGGTCTTCATCAGTTCGACAGCGCAACCCCGCGGAATGTGAGGCGGCGCGCCAACCTCACATTCCGGCACGCTGTCTTGTCGACCTGATGAGGGCAGATTCGACCGAAGGAGCCTGCGGCACTATGACCACCCGATCTGGGCCAGATACCGCTCATGCAGGGCGGGTCCGATCCGAGCCGGACCTGGACGCGGTCATGGGCGAGCGGCGGCACCTGATCAATCTCACCTACCGGCTCCTCGGTTCCCTGGCCGAGGCCGAGGACGCCGTCCAGGAGACCTACGCCCGCTGGTACGCCATGTCCGCGCAGCAGCGGAGCGCCGTCGAGTCCCCGGGCGCCTGGCTGACGACGGTCGCCAGCCGCATCTGCCTGAACCTGCTCGGCTCGGCACGGGCCCGGCGGGAGACCTACGTGGGCGAATGGATCCCCGAGCCGCTGCCCGAACTCGCCGAGTGGACCAGCCTCCGGCCGGGCGGCACCGCCGGCGACCCGGCCGACCAGGTGACCCTCGACGAGTCGGTCGGCATGGCCTTCCTTGTCGTGCTCGAATCGATGACCCCGGCCGAGCGCGTCGCTTTCATCCTGCATGACGTCTTCCGCTACCCCTTCGCCGAGGTAGCCGAGATCACCGGCCGCACCCCGGCGGCCTGCCGGAAGCTGGCCTCCTCAGCCCGCCGCCGCATCCGCGCGGCGCAGGCACCCGCGACCCCGGCGATTCAGCAGGGCGGCATCGTCAGGGCCTTCAAGGAGGCATGGGAAGCCAAGGACATCGACGCCCTCATCGGCCTGCTGGACCCCGACGCCACGGCGACCGCCGACGGCGGCGGCCTCGCCTTGGCCTTCCTGGACCCCATCGAAGGCGCCGAGCAGATCGCTTGCGCCTGGATCGAGATCGCCAACCGGGCGCACGGCACCATGACGTTCCTGGAACGCACGGTCAACGGCCTGCCCGGGCTGGTGGCCGAGCAAGATGGCGCCACCGTGACAGTGTTCGCCTTCGACATCGCAGACGACCGGATCAGGCACATCTGGGTCATCCGCAACCCGGAGAAACTCCGTCCCTGGACGACCGCCTGACGCGATGCCGGCTCGTGGTGTCGCGCCGCTTCCGCTGCGGTGCGCGATGGCTGGCATGGACCTTGCCCCGCCCCTGCCGAATACCTCGTCCGCAGGTCACGCGGCACGTGCCTGCCGGCCTGCGCTGATCGTCACGCTGGCGGACCAGATCCGAATAGCACGTCCCGTTGGCCATTTCTGCCTGGCCGGCATGCAGCGTTTCCTCGCCCGTGCCGGGATCGGACCCGGCATGTCTCCCGGACTTGCCGGGCAGGGTCCGGTGAAGCTCAAGGGAGACATGACCGGAGAGATTCTCTACCCTCGATGGCTAACCAGACGGGGCTCGTCTGGAACTGACATCAGGGGAGGATGGATGAACCTTCGCAGGACGGTGTCGCCCGTTGCGGCGGCCGGTGCACTGGCCATCATCACGACCCTCACCGTGGGCGGATCGCCTGCGGGGGCCCAGACCGGGACGGCTGCCGCGGCAGCCGACGGGCCGATCACGCACGAGGAGAATCCACGGGTTCCCGAGGGGGCGGCGTGGACGGAGGCGTACTTCCCGTCCTCGGACGGCAGTGGGGTTGAGCTGCATGCCGACGTGCTGCGTCCGGCAGACCTGCCGGCGGATGCCAGGACGCCGGTGATCCTCTCGGTGGGCCCCTATTTCGCGCACTCCGGGCAGACTGGCCCGGAGGGGTGGGACCGGGTCGGGCCATCGGCGCGTTTCCAGGACTTCGTCGACGGCGCCGACCTGATGGCGCGCGGCTACACCTTCGTGATGGTCGACCTGCGTGGCTTCGGCGGCAGCACAGGGTGCCTGGACTGGGTCGGTCCGGGTGAGCAGGCCGACGTCCGAGCGGCCATCGAGTGGTCAGCCAGCCAGCCGTGGTCCAACGGCAAGGTCGGGATGTACGGAAAGTCGTACGATGCCGTCACCGGGCTGGTGGGGAACAACCTCAGGATGGACGCCCTGAAGGTGGTCGTCGCCCAGGAACCCGTCTGGGACATGTACAACTACCTGTTCAGCAACAAGGTGCCACGCCCCAACGTCACGGGCACACCGGCGGCGTACAACTCGATCGCGACGATGCCTCCGATGGCCGGCGACAGCGACCGGTACAAGGCGAACGCGCTGTACGAGACAAGCCATCCAAACTGCCTGAGCGACAACATGATCAACAACAACAACCCCTACCCCGATTCGGCGTACTGGAGGGCCCGGAACCTTGCCGCTGACGCCGCCGGTACCAGCACCCCATTGTTCGTGACCCAGGGCTTCATCGAGCCCAACACCAAGCCCGAGGACATGGACGAGTACCTGGACAACCACCAGGGCCCGCAACGCGGTTGGCTCGGCCAGTGGGAGCACGTGCGAGGCAACGACACCGACGCCGACGGCCGGTTGTTGATGGGCCGTGCCGGTTGGTTCGACGAGGTGATGCGGTTCTATGACCAATACCTCCGCGGCACCGACCCGTCGGTGACCGATCCGGCGTACGCGATTGAGGACAGCCTCGGCCACTGGCGCGCGCAAGCGACCTGGCCGGTGACCGCGACGTCGTACGACGCACGGCTCTCGTCCGGGCAGTACATTGACGACGGCGGCGCCTCGACGGCCGCTGCCGCGGCGGCTACCACGGCGGACAGTGACCGCTGGGACATGGAGCGGGCACCGCGGATCGAGTCGCTGTCCCGCACCGAGAAGAACAGGGCCGAGAAGGGCGACACCGCCACCACCAGCTTCTGGACCTGGTCCACGCCCGCGCCCCAGGGACTCCGGCTCACCGGTACGCCGAGGATCACGCTGAACGCGAGCACGAGCGGTAACGTGATGGTGCGCTTGTGGGACGTCGCTCCGGGCGGTACGGCGACCATGTTTGACGAAAACGTCGCGCTGGTGGAGCGCAACGGACTGCTCTCCTTCGATCTGAAGTCGACCGACTGGACCTTCGAGCGTGGACACCGGCTGGGGGTCCAGATCGGAACCATCGACTCCAACAGATGGCGGGACATGCCCTCGGGCCACAAGATCAAGGTTTCCGGTGCACGGCTCACCCTGCAGGTGCAGGGTCCGCGGTCCGATATGCCGACCCAGGGTGACCGCTCGCCGTACCTGGACCGGTACCTGGCGGCGAACACCACCACGCTCAGCAACGTCGGCCCCGGCACCTTCCCCCTGAGACTTTCCCAGGACGGCTAACCAAGCGGCTGCCCGGCACCCGCCTCCCGGATGCAGGGCAGCCCGTTACGGCCTGCCCTGGGTTGCGGCCCAGGGCATCTCCACCCACTGGCTCCGGCCGCCAGGGGGTCAGTTTCACGCGTCGACGACAACATCTTCCGGGTAGATGGTCATGCCGCGCGCAGCGTTCGCCCGTCGTGGCGGCCACGAGCCCGTTGCCGTACGGCCGTTCCGGGGTGCCCGGGCCTGCTTCGGCTGCGGCGACCGTGATTGCGTTGTACTCGACCTCTAGCATCGCGTCGATTCGGTGCAGCGGCATATCCACCATGATTCTCCTCCGCGCCAGGATGCGGAACTGCCGCCCGGCGGGGCCGAGCGGCAGTTCTGGCTTTACTTCCAGGGTGCCCTCACGGGGTGATCCAGATGAAGAACGGATCGTTGTCCACGACGAGATTGACGACGGACACGTGGCGTGGCCGAGCCGTCTGAAGATGGCTCGGCCAGGACGCCCTGCTCATGCCGTCGAGCACGGCACTCGGGGCGCTCCGCTGGATGACGCCAACCTACGCACCTTCGTGGCAACGGCACTTTCCACAGTCGCCCGCCCGCTACCCGGACGACCGTGCGGGTGCCCTGGTCGGGCAGCGTCGACGGCCAGGCGGCTGCCGAGCCGGACGAGGTGTGGGAGTACGCGCGATCCTGAGAGCAAACCCCCAAGGAGGTTCCCTTGCTTGATGAGCTGTATTCCTTGCCCGCCAACGCCCGCCATGACTTCGAGGCGGACGGATTCGTGCACTTGTCCGAGGTGCTCGACGGGAGGACTGTCGCCGAGTACGAGCCGGCGGTCACCGACAAGGTGATCGAATTGAACACGACGCACCTGCCGATGTCCGAGCGCACCACATACCAAAAGGCCTTCCTGCAGGTGACGAACCTGTGGCGGCACAGCGAGGCGGTCCGTGAGCTGGTGTTTTCCCGCCGTCTGGCGGCCATCGCGGCCGGTCTGCTCGGGGTGGACGGCGTGCGGCTCTACCACGACCAGGCGCTGTACAAGGAGGCCGGTGGCGGCCTGACCCCATGGCACGCGGACCAGTATTACTGGCCGCTGTCCACCGACCGCTCGATCACGGTGTGGATTCCTTTGCAGGAGACGCCGCTGGAGATGGGGCCGCTGGCGTTTGCTCGGGGCAGCCACCGGTTTTCCTTCGGCCGGGATCTGTCAATCAGCGACGAGTCGGAGACGGCGTTGCGGGCCGCGCTCGCTGAGCAGAACTTCCCGCTGGTCGAGGAGCCGTTCGCGGTGGGCGACGTGAGCTACCACCTCGGCTGGACGTTCCACCGGGCGTCCCCCAACGGCACTTCGACTCCACGGCGGGTGATGACGATCATCTACATCGACGCGGATATCACGGTGGCCGAACCGGTCAACGAGAACCAGCGCATCGACCGCGAGGCGTGGTTCGGCGACACTCCCGTAGGCCAGGTACCGGACACCGAGCTGACCCCGATACTTTACCGGCGGTAGCTGCCGTCCTTGGTGTACTGCGGCCGACCTGCTGTGCCGTCACCGGCGCCCGAGTTGGTCATCGGGCGCCGGTGACGGCGTACAGGCCATCCGTCAGCCGGCGGGCTTCCACGGGCCGTTGGGCGTGCCCGGCGGCTGCGGCCTCACCGAGGCGGACTACCAAGCCGTCGCGCAATGGCTGAACGAGGAGGACCTTTGACGCAATCCCAATTCATAACCGAATGGAAACTGCGGGAAGGGCATCCAACGGTCAGGACAATTGGAGGTCGGCAGCGATTCTGGCCTTGTGGTTAGAGTTCAACTCGATTCGGGCACGTTATTTCCACGCGCCGTCACTCCGCCTTGAGCGGATAGCTGGCCAGTGCGGTGAGCGTGCACCCCGGGCGGCCTCTAAGGGCTCGATCGAGTCCTTTGCCTGCATCGCCAGCAGGCCACCCTTTAGCGCCGTGAAGGCCTAGATCCGGCAGGCACCTGGTGGTGGGATCGTCGTAGCGGCCCCACCAGGCACGGCCTTCGCGGTCATGACTATCGGCTGCGGGCCTCTTATGAGCGTTTCCACTGCTGGTTTGCGCCGCCGTTGCAGTACCACACGATGACATTCGTGCCGTTGGCCGTGCCGCCGCCGTTCACGTCGAGGCAGTAGCCGGTCTGCGCGCTGGTGATCGTGCCGTTGCTGTTGAGGTTCCACTGCTGGTTCGGCATGCCGTTGCAGTCCCAGACCTGCACCGGGGTGCCAGCGGTGGTGCTGGCGCCGGTGACGTCGAGGCACAACTTCCCGTACACCACCAGAGCCTTAGACGGAGTCTGCAGCCACAACTGGTTGGCGCTGCTCTTGCAGTCGTAGATGAACAGCTTCGTGCCCTAGGTGGTCGAGGAGTTGGGCACGTCGAGGCACCGGTTGGAGGCGACGCCGCGGATCGGGGCGTTGAAGGTTCCGCCGCCGCCCCACGACCACTGCAGCCGGC
>NZ_VSFA01000147.1 GCF_008119785.1 Micromonospora sp. MP36
CGCGACATCCGGCAGTTGGCGATCTTGCTGGCCTTCGGCGCAGTGATCCTGATCTGTCGCACGAACGTACGCGGCGTCCTCGCCGGCGCGATCGCCACGGTCGGCTGGCTCGCTGTGGACCTGTGGCTGGACCGCATGGACGTGGCGGGTGGCGCCACCGCAGCGTGGCTCGCCGTCGGTGGGGTCGCCCTGTTCTCGACGGCCGCCGTCGTCGCTGCCCGGGTCTCGAAGGGTCAGGTCGGGACGGCGCTGGCCCGGCAGCTGTCCGCTGGCGTCGCCGCGGTGCTCGCCGTGGCCACGATGGTGGTCACCACCCCGTGGGACGAGCCGGTCACCGACCCCGATCAGGTACGGATCGAGAACGCGCTGTCGATGCTCAAGGCGGGGTTGGTGGTGATGTTCGTCGCCGTCGTCCTGGGGCTCGTCGCGGTTCAGCTCACCTTCCTCCGTGCCCGACGGGTGGTCGCCTTCGTCGTGGTGGCCGCGCTAGCTGCCTGGCTTGCGACCGGCAACCACGGATCTCTCACCGCTGTCGGCCTGATCGGCATGCCGGTGGCGGCAGCGCTCGCTGTCGTCGCGGTCCGGGAGGTCTCCCTGATTCGGCTGCTTCCCGTCGCGGTCGCCTGTTGTGTGGTGCTGCTTCCCGCGGCCGTGATTCTCTACCTGGCCGGTTCAGCGGTCGGCACCGCGATGACCTCTCTGGCCGGCAATCCACCGGTCAACTCTGCCGACACTGATCTCTCGATTGCCGTCTCCGGCCTGCTCCTCGGCCTGTTGCTGGCATCGGTCAGCCATGTGATGACCCGGCCCGCGCACGGTTCCGACAGCCTGGAGCGCGACTCCGGCCCCGTGTTGAAGCGAGCCTGAAGCGATGCGGCCGGTGGGACGCAGCCTCGACGCGTCCGTAGGTCACGAGGCCACCGCGGACGTGTGCGCCCGATGGCCAACTGCCGCTGGGCGCGCACGTTCCACCGTTCAGCAGCAGCTTGCCGCGGCTCCGCTGGTGGCCGGTTCCTTGTCGGAAGTGCAGCATGGGCTCTCGGTGGCCTTCTCCAGCTGGGCGGAGTCGGCCTTGACGGTGTAGACCTCCCAGGGCTCGTTGCCGGGGCCGCGTACCCAGACCTTGTCCTGGAGGGCGTAGCAGCACTCGGTGTTGTTCTCTTCCAGAGTGATCAGCCCGGCGTCGGTGAGGCGCTGGGTGGCGGCGTTGACCTCGTCGCTGCTGAACACTTCGACGCCCAGGTGGTCCATGACGGTGGGCTGGCCGGCCTCGCCTTCGAGCAGGACAAGCTTCAGCGGTGGGTTCTCGATGGCGAAGTTGGCGTAGCCGGGGCGACGCTTGGCCGGCTCGACGCCGAACAGCTTCGAGTAGAAGGCGACGGAGCCTTCGAGGTCGGATACGCGCAGGGCGAACTGGACACGGGACATGACTACCTCCTGACGGTTCAGCGGATGTGGTGGTCGATCAGAGCAGTGGTGCGGGTGCGCTCGTAGCGGGCATCGGCCCGGCAAGCCGCGGTGCATACCTGCCCGCACGACTCGCAGAACGTCACGCCCTGGACGTCGACGTGACGACGGCGGAACAGCTTGATCATCGCTTCGGTCCTTGCCTAGATGTTTTTCGAAGCAGGACCCACGTTGCACCCTGTTTTGAAATCTGTCAACCTAGAGACATGTCGAAACAAGCGCTGCCGGTGGTGGACCTCAACGCCGTCGCCTGCTGCTCCCCGATCGCGGCCAGCCCGATGGACGCCGATCAGGCGGCGGCGATCGCGCCGATGTTCAAGGCCCTGGGCGACCCGGTCCGGCTGCGGCTGATGTCGATGATCGCCTCGGTGCCGGAGATCTGCGTCTGCGACCTCACTCCGGCGTTCGACCTGTCCGGACCGACCATCTCCCACCACCTCAAGCTGCTGCGCGAGGCTGGCCTGGTCGACTTCGAGCGCAGGGGCACCTGGGTCTGGTACCGGGTCAGGCCGGAAGCGTTCCGTCAGCTCGGCGCGCTGCTGGAGATCTCCGCTGCACCGGCCGCCGGTGGCACCGCGTGAGCCTCGCCCTGCCCCGGCGGGCGTCGGCAGAGTTCGCCGGCAGCGCCCTGTTGGTCGCCGCCGTGGTCGGCTCCGGGATCGCCGCCGCCCGGTTGTCCCCCGCCGACGTCGGACTCCAGCTCCTGGAAAACGCGATCGCCACCGCCCTCGCGCTGGGCGCGCTGATCTTGACCTTCGGCCCGGTCTCGGGCGCGCATTTCAACCCTGTCGTCTCTGCCGTCGACTGGTGGCTCGGCCGCCGCGCCGGCACCGGCCTGTCCGGACGGGATCTCGCCGCCTACACCGCAGCCCAGATCGGCGGCGCGATCACCGGAGCGGTCCTGGCCGACCTCATGTTCGGGCTGCCCGCCCTCACCTGGTCGCGCACCGACCGCATCGGGGGGAACCTGTGGCTGGCCGAGGTGGTCGCCACCGCAGGCCTGGTCCTCCTGGTCTTCGCCCTTGCTCGCAGCGGCCGTACCTCCGCCGCCCCGGCCGCCGTGGGCGCCTACATCGGGGCGGCGTACTGGTTCACCTCGTCCACCTCGTTCGCCAACCCCGCCGTCACCATCGGCCGGGCGTTCACCGACACCTTCGCCGGCATCGCCCCCACGTCGGTGCCCGGCTTCGTGGCCGCCCAACTCGTCGGCGGCCTGGTCGCCGTCGCCGCACTCGCCGCCTGGTACCCCCACGCCGAAGGTGCCGCAGACGCAGTCGTCATGCCCCAACTCCGCCAGGAGCGCGAAGTTCGATGAGCCACAAGCCCAGCGTTCTGTTCGTCTGCGTCCACAACGCCGGCCGCTCCCAGATGGCGGCCGGCTGGCTCCGCCACCTCGCCGGCGACACCGTCGAGGTCCGCTCCGCCGGCTCCGAACCGGCCGAGCAGATCAACCCGGTCGCCGTCGAAGCCATGCGCGAAGTCGGCATCGACCTCACGGGGGCGGCCCCGGCCCGACTCACCTGGGACGCGGCCGAAGCCAGCGACATCATCGTCACGATGGGCTGCGGTGACGCCTGCCCCGTCTTCCCCGGAAAACGCTATGAAGACTGGAAACTCATCGACCCCGCCGGACAAGGCCTCGACGTCGTCCGCCAGGTACGCGACGACATCAAGGCACGAGTCCTGATCCTGCTCGCCAGTTTTGCGAGCAGCCGGTAGCTCCGACGGGGTAACCGTCGCCGTTCGCGGCCCCGCGTGCACCCCGGGCGTCTACCGTCCGATCGGAGGCAGGCGACGTGGGGAGGGCGGCGTGGACAAGTACCCCGCCATCGAGGACCACGGCCTCATCGGTGACCTCCAGACGGCCGCCCTGGTGACGTGTGACGGCTCCATCGACTGGTTCTGCGCGCCGCGCTTCGACTCACCCAGCGTCTTCGCCGCCCTGCTGGACCGGACGAAGGGTGGCTACTTCCGCATCGCCCCGGACGGCGTCCGGTACGTCACCAAACAGCTCTACCAGCCCGACACGCCGATCCTGATCACCCGCTTCATCAGCGCGGACGGGGTCGCGGAGATCATCGACTACATGCCGGTCGCCGGTGAGCGGCCCACCGAACAGCATCGCCTGGTACGCATGGTCCGCATGATCCGGGGCAGCATGCACTTCAGGCTGGAGTGCCGGCCCCGGTTCAACTACGGCCGGGACCGTCACAGCCTGGAGGTGCACCCCGAGGGCTACGTCTTCCGCAGCCCGTCGCTGAGCCTGACGCTCAATCCGGTCCGTCCGGTCCCGCGGCTGCTTCGCGAGCGGGAGGTCGCCACCGACAGCCACGACCTGGTCGGCCGGGTCACGCTGCAGGAGGGCGAGACCGGCGGCGTCGTCCTGGAGACGGCCTCCGTCCGGCCGCCGCGCGTGGTCCCGGCGGAGGAGGTCGCGGCGATGTTCGAGCAGAACATCGAATACTGGCGCCGCTGGCTCGACCGCTCCCGGTACGGTGGGCGCTGGCGGGAGATGGTGGAACGGTCCGCGATGACCCTCAAGCTCATGACGTACGCGCCGACCGGCGCGATGATCGCCGCCCCGACCGCCGCCCTGCCCGAGCAGATCGGCGGCACCCGCAACTGGGACTACCGCTACACCTGGATCCGGGACACATCCTTCTCGGTGCACGCCCTGCTGGGGCTCGGCTTCACCAACGAGGCCAGCCGGTACGTGGAGTGGCTCGACGAGCGCGTCCGCGAGGCTGGCGACAACGACGCCCCGCTGAAGATCATGTACCGCGTCGACGGCTCATCCGACCTGCACGAGGAGATCCTCGACCACTTCGAGGGCTACCGTGGCTCCGGCCCGGTCCGGATCGGCAACGGCGCGGCCGAACAGTTGCAACTCGACATCCACGGCGAGGCCCTCTACGCGATGCACCTCGCCGACGAGCAGGGCATCCGGCCGTCGCACCAGGTCTGGCGCAGCACCGTCCGGCTCGTCGACTGGCTCTGCCACAACTGGGACCAGCCCGACGCAGGCATCTGGGAGAGCCGCCACCACCCCCGCAACTACACCTACAGCCGCCTGATGTCCTGGGTCGCCTTCGACCGGGCGATCCGTCTGGCCAACCGCCACGGCCGGCCGGGGGACGTGACCCACTGGGCCCAACAGCGCGACGCCATCTACAACCAGATCATGGAGCGCGGCTATCACCTGGGCCGCCGCTCCTTCATCCAGAGCTACGGCGAGCCCGTCCTCGACGCGGCGCTGCTCATCATGCCGGCGGTCGGCTTCGTCACCCCCACCGATCCGCTGTGGCAGTCGACCCTGCGGGCCATCGAGGAGGACCTTGTCTCCGACAGCCTGGTCCACCGGTACGACCCGGCCACCGCACCCGACGGCCTCCCCGGCGACGAGGGCACCTTCAACATGTGCACCTTCTGGTACGTCGCCGCGCTCGCCGGTGCCGGCCGGCTCGACGACGCCCGCCTCACCTTCGAGAAGATGTTCACCTTCAGCAGCAACCTTCGCCTCTACGCCGAGGAGATCGCCCTCACCGGTGAACAGATCGGCAACTTCCCCCAGGCGTTCAGCCACCTCGCCCTGATCACCACCGCGCTGCAGCTCAACGAACTCCTCGACAACCGCCAGCGGTGACCCCCGGCTGAACGCCTGGGCGGGAAAGTCGGATGATTTCCAAACCGATCAGTACCGGTCGGACCGGACGGGACGGGAAGACAGCGGACAAAGGCGTACCTTCGCTTCGCCTCTGCCCCGGGGGCTGCCCGCCCGACGGCGCGGAGCCACAAATTGCACCGGAACCCAGTGAACGTGAGTGTGCATCGCATTAGATTCAGTCCGGGGTGCAGCCGTTCCTGCTGAGACGGCGAGTGACCGCGGCGAGGGCTGCACGTGGGGGGATGGCAGTCGCGGATCGCCTTCGACGGCGATCGCTGCCCGGGCGAATGGTTGCTGATTGCTGATGATGTTGCGTAGCGCCACGACAGAGTGCAACGGCCTGGTGTCCGCACGGCCCCTGAGGTACCGCCTGGCCGCTCTCCGCACGCTCGGCGTGGCGGGTTCGCTGGTGACGGTGGTGGGCGGTTTGCTGGCGGGCGTACGGCCCGTCGGCGAGGTGGCCGTTGACCTGCCGATCGTCCACCAGGTGCGCGCGTCGACGGCACTGTCGGTGGCCGTGGTCTACGTCGGGCTCACGCTGCTGCTGCTCGCGTGGTGGCGGGTGGGCCGGCAGGTTCGCTCCGGTGACATTTCCTGCCGCAGCCTGGCGACCACAGCGGCATGGTGGGCAGGCCCCTTCGCCCTCACCATCCCGATCTTCAGCGGCGACGTCCACAGCTATCTCGCCCAGGGGGCGATGACCCGGGCCGGACTGGACGCCTATCAGGTCGGGCCGGCCGCGTTGGGTGGCCCCCTCACGGTGAACGTGCCCGCCATCTGGCAGCACACTCCGGCACCGTACGGTCCGGTCTTCCTCAACCTCGCCGGTGGGGTGACCGAGATGACCGGGGGTGGGGTGTGGGTCGGCATCCTCGGGATGCGGCTGCTGGCCCTGCTCGGGGTGGCCCTGCTGGTGTGGTCGGTGCCCCGACTGGCCCGCTTCTGCGGGGTGCGCCCGGCGGCGGCGATGTGGCTGGGCGTGCTCAACCCCCTCGTGCTCCTCCATCTGATCGGCGATGCCCACAACGAGGCGGTGATGCTGGGCCTGATGTGCGTCGGCCTGGTCATGGCACTGCGGCGTCGACCGGCGGTCGGGGTCGTGCTGCTCACCCTCGCCACGCTCGTCAAGGCGCCGGCGGCGCTGGCGATCGCCTTCGTGGTGCCCATCTGGGCGCAGCAGCTGGCGGGCAGCCGGCCACGGCTGCGGGCCGCGGCGCGGACCGGCGCGGTCGCCGGCGTCACGGCGCTGTCGGTCACGGCGCTGGCCGGGATGAGTTTCGGCTGGGTGCAGGCCCTGGGTACGCCCACCCACGCGCGCACCTGGATGTCCATCACCACCGACCTGGGCTGGGCCGTGGGCACGGTGCTGCACCACCTGACGGGGGTGGGCGTGGAACAGACGAGGCACGCTGTCTGGTTGGTGGGTCTCGTCGTCGCCGCGGGGTTGTGCCTGTCGCTGTGGCGGCGCAGCGAGCGGATCGGACCGGTCACCGCCCTCGGTCTGTCTCTCGCGGTGCTCGTCATCGCCGGCCCGGTGGTGCACCCGTGGTATCTGCTGTGGGCGATCGTGCCGCTCGCGGCAGCGGCTGGCACCGCGATCCGTCGGGTGGTCACGGGTGGTTCGGTGGCCCTCGTCCTGCTGGTCCTGCCGGGGGGCGTCCAGCCCGGCCTGGCCGCGCTCGTCGGCGCGCTGGCGGGAACGGTGCCCGTCCTTGTCGTGACGGCGGCGTTCCGCCGCCTGCGGCGCGGGCGCGGGTCTGCTTCGCCGGTGGCTGAGCCGGTCGGCTCGCCCGCTCGACCGGCGCTCAGGGCCGGTCGGGTGCTTGGACGCCCTCGTGGTGGTCGACGGCTTGTCGCGCCGTCAGCGCTGCTCGCCTTCTCCGGCGGTGCTGATCAGCCGGCGCCCGCCCGCCCATTCGGGCCGGCCGGGGTCGATGCGCCGTCCGCCGCCGGACAGCGCCTCGCCCTGGGCGGTGTGGTCAGCACGCGGCGCGGTAGTCGCCCGCCGTGGCGCGCCGCAGCTCCACTCGCAGCGGCGGGTCCGGGGGTCTGTCACTGCTGGTGGTCGAGCGGGCCACACCGTCGGCATCGATGACGGTGATCTCGGTGTCAGCCCTGATCAGGTCGCCGTCCCACTCCCCGTCGAGTCGGTTGAGAAACCGGCCGGGCCCCTCCCGCACCGGACGGATCTTCAACGAGAAGCGGGTGCCGCGGAAGTTCAGCGGATCGCCCCACACGTCGTAGGTCGTGTGCTGGGTGGCGCCGCAGACCTTGGCCTCGCCGTCGATGTCGGGGCAGTTCTGGCAGCGGTTCGGTGGGTCGCCCTTCAGGTGAAGCACGACGCGCCGGTTGTCACCGGGTGCCACCGTCACCTCGCCCTGCCAGTAGCCGGTCAGGCCGGGCCGCCCGGGCACCGTCACCCAGGGGTTGAGCAGCCAGTGCGACCCGTAGATGAGGCCGAAGCCGACGACGAGCACGCCGATCAACCCCACGATCGGAAGGAGCCTTCGCTTCCGCCGTCGCCGTGACGGTTCCTCGATGACCATCGCCGCCTCCTCCGGGCCGCCTCACCGTACCCGTCGGGCGCGTCGGGAAAGGACGGCCGTTCGGCCGTCGGCGCATCGGTCGTCGTGCTCGGCCTCGCCGGACGCGCCGGGCCGCGGATCACCGTCGGGCAGCTCACCCCGGCACCTGGTCACCGTCGGGTTGGCCGCGCCGTGCCTGTTCCGCACGTGCGTCCACACGCGCACCGACCGGGGAAGGCCCACCATGGCGGGATCGAGCACCGCCATCGCGGACTCTGCGTCACACTGTGGTGACTCTACGATCCCGTCGTCGACTCGAAGAGGGTGGCCGTACTGAGCGCAACCGACCCCGCCGACCTCGTCGCGCCACCGTCCGCACCACCCCCGCCGGCGTCACCGGCGCCGGTCACCGCACCCGCGTCACCCCGACGCGACCGGGCGATCGGTTCGCTCGAGGTGCTGTGCGTGCTGCTCATCCTCGTCGGTGTCCTGCACCGGCAGGTCGGCGGGGTGGTGGCCGATCCGCGGTTGCAGACCTGGCTGACGGTGTTCGTGTCGGTGCTGGTGCAGGCGGTCCCGTTTCTCGTGTTCGGGGTGGTGTTGTCGGCCGTGATCGCGGTGTTCGTGCCGCGCTCGTTCTGGGCCCGGGCGCTGCCCCGGCATCCGGCGTTGGCGGTCCCGATCGCTGGTGTGGCCGGGGTCGTGCTGCCCGGTTGCGAGTGCGGCTCGGTGCCGATCGCGGGGTCGTTGATCCGGCGTGGCGTCACGCCTGCCGCGGCGCTGGCGTTCCTGCTCGCCGCGCCGGCGATCAACCCGATCGTGCTGACCGCCACCGCGGTGGCGTTCCCCCGCAACCCGGAGATGGTCGCCGCCCGCGGCGGCGCGAGTCTGGTCGTGGCGCTGCTGATGGGCTGGCTGTGGCTGCGGCTGGGCCGGGCCGAGTGGATCCGCCTGCCGCACCGGGCGCACCTCGACGGGCTGCCCCGGATGGCAGCGTTCTGGGCGGCCTGCCGGCACGACATCGTCCACGCCGGCGGGTTCCTCGTGGTCGGCGCGATGGCCGCGGCGACCATCAACGTGGCCGTACCGCAGCAGTTCCTGCACGACCTGGCGGCCCGTCCGGTGCTGTCGGTGCTGGCGCTGGCGGCGCTGGCCGTGCTGCTGTCGATCTGCTCGGAGGCGGACGCGTTCGTCGCCGCGTCGCTGTCCCAGTTCTCGCTGACCGCGCGTCTGGCGTTCCTCGTGGTCGGCCCGATGGTCGACCTGAAACTCGTGTCCATGCAGGCCGGCATCTTCGGCCGGCGGTTCGCCGCCCGGTTCGCCCCGGCCACCTTCGCCCTCGCCGTGCTCGTCGCGGCCGCAGTCGGGACGGTGATCTGGTGAACCGGGCCGCCCAGGCCGTGGTGATGGTCTTCCTCGGTGGCGCGATCGTGCGCGCCAGCGTCACCGACCTGTACCTCCGCTACGTCAAGCAGGGACTGCGGCCCTTTCTCGTCGCCGCAGGCGTCCTGCTGGTCGTCGCCGCCGTGATGGCGCTGACACAGGAGATCCGCGACCGTCACCGGCCCACCGCAAGGGAGGACGACGAGCACAGTCACTCGGGACCGGCGGTCGGCTGGTTGCTGCTGCTGCCGGCGCTCGCGCTCCTGTTCGTCGTGCCACCTGCCCTCGGCGCCGACACTGCCGCCCGCGCCGGCTCCGCCCTCACCGACAACCAGGACGTCGCCTACCCGCCCCTGCCACCCGGCGACCCGGCCCGGCTCACCCTCCTCGACTACGGCTACCGGGCGGTCTACGACCAGGGCCGGACGCTGCGCGACCGCCAGATCCAGCTCACCGGCTTTTTGGCCCCCGGCCCCGACGGCCAACCCATGCTCGCCCGGATCGTGCTGTCCTGCTGCGCCGCCGACGGCATCCCCATCAAGATCGGGCTGCGCGGCGAGGTGCCCCACCTGCCGGCGGACACCTGGGTGCGGGCCACCGGCCGATGGATCCCCCACACCGCCAAGGACCCGGTCAACGACTCCGACATCCCGTACTTCCAACTGGATACCTGGCAGCAGATCACACCACCCGCAGAACCCTACGAATAGCCGCTGCCAGGGCACGCCCGAGCCAGGCCACGCTACGCTGTGCCGAACTCGCGAATCGTCCTCAGTGGGAGGTTGCTCGTGCGGCACGGTGACGAGGCAGTGGCAGATCAGCACCAGCCGGCGTCCGCCGGCATCGACGCCTCGATACCGCACTCGGCGCGGATCTACGACTACTGGCTCGGCGGCAAGGACAACTTCGCCGCCGACCGGGCGGTGGCGGAGGCCCTGGTCGCCGCGATCCCCACGATCCGGTCCATGGCGGCCGAGAACCGTCGCTTCGTGCACCGGGTGGCGCGCTACCTCGTCGGGCAGGCGGGCGTGCGGCAGTTCCTCGACATCGGCACCGGCATCCCGACCAGGCCCAACCTGCACGAGGTCGCCCAGCAGATCGCCCCGGAGACCCGGGTGGTCTACGTCGACAACGACCCGATCGTGCTGGTGCACGCGCGCGCCCTCATGGTCAGCACCGACGAGGGGCGCAGTGAATACATCCACGCCGACCTGCGCGAGCCGGAGAAGATCCTGCAGGACCCGGCCCTGACCGGCACGCTCGATCTCGACCAGCCGGTCGCGCTGACCCTGATCGCGATCCTCATGCTGCTCAAGGACGCCGACGACCCGTGGGGAAAGGTGCGGGTGCTGATGGACATGCTGCCGTCGGGCAGCTATGTGGCCATCACCCACCCCACTGGGGACTTCGACCCGGAGGCGATGGCCGCAGCGGTCGCCTCCGCCAGTCACGGCGGCATGACCCTCGTCCCGCGCAGCCGGGACGAGGTCGCGCGTTTCTTCGATGGGTGGGAGCTGGTCGAACCGGGGATCGTCCCGGTGCTGGCCTGGCAACCCGACGACGGGGCGCCGAGCGACCCGCACGCCGCCTACTACTGGGCCGGAGTCGCCCGCAAGCCGTGACGGCTCGGCGGGTCTGCCGCCCGTGCCCGCGATCATCCCCTGCGGACGGTGCAGCACGAACTGAAGAAAATTTCCGGCGGCGAATCGCGGGCGTAAGGATTTCTCCTGATCGATGTCGTTGATAATGTGCTGCCGTGCCTCCCCCGCCGACCGTCACCGCACCACCGGCCGAGCGCGCCCCTACCAAGCCCGGTAACTCCGGCGGACGGCGGCGGCAGCGCCTTCGCCTCCGCGAGGCCGGTCTCGGCTGGCTGCTGCTGCTGCCGTCGGTCGTGGTCTTCGCCCTGTTCGTGTTCTGGCCGCTCGGGCGGACCCTGTACCTGTCCGTATACGGGAACGACATCTTCGGCGCCCCGTCGGCGTACGTCGGGGCGGCGCACTACCAGGAGATGCTGTCCGCGGAGTTCGGCCGGGTCCTGGCCACGACCGCGCTGTTCACCCTCTTCTCGGTGCTGCCGGCCGTCGCCGGCGCGCTGGTTGTGGTGCTGCTGCTGGAGGCACGCATCCGTGGTGTACGGGTGCTGCGCACCGCGTTCGCGTTGCCGTTCGCGTTCTCGGTGGCGACCGCCTCGGTCGTCTTCGCGGTCATCTACAACCCCGCGATCGGGGTGGCCAACGGCCTGCTCGGCGCGTTCGGGATCGACCGGGTCAACTGGCTGACCGACCCCTCGATCGCGCTGCCCGCCGTCTGCGCGGCGACGGTGTGGATGAACTTCGGCTACAACGTCCTCGTGCTCTCCGCCGGCGTGGCGGCCATCCCACCCGAGGTCGTCGAGGCCGCCCGGCTGGACGGCGCGACCGGCTGGCGGCTGGCGTCCCGGATCACCGTGCCGCTGCTCTCCCCGCAGCTGTTCTTCCTCGTCGTGGTCTCCACGATCCACGCCCTGCAGAGCTTCGGGCAGATCCACATCCTGACCAAGGGCGGACCGGACCAGGCCACCACCACCCTGGTCTACTCGATCTACGAGAAGGCGTTCGCCTTCGGCTCGGCGGACTTCGGCGCGGCCAGCGCGCAGGCCGTCGTACTCCTGGTCATCATGCTGGCCTGCACGGCCGTGCAGTTCGGCATCCTCGAACGGCGGGTCCACTACCGATGAGGAAACCCTCCCTCGGCCAGGTCGCCGTCTACGTCGTGCTCGGCGTGGCCGCGATCCCGGTCCTGTTCCCCGTCTACTACGGCTTCGTCGGCGCCGTGATGGGCCCCGGCGACCTGGCGACCTACCCGCCCGCGCTGGTGCCGAGCGAACTGCACTGGCAGAACCTCACCGACGTGTTCCGGTCGGTGCCGCTCGGCCGCTTCTATCTCAACTCCGCGATCCAGGCCGGGATCATCACCCTGGCCCAGGTGATCACCAGCATCGTCGCCGCGTACGCGTTCGCGTTCCTCCGCCTGCCGGCCAGGGCGGCCACGTTCGGCCTGTTCCTCGCCACCCTGATGGTGCCGTGGGAGTCGATCATCATCCCCAACTACCTGACGGTCTCCGGTTGGGGACTGGCCCGCGGCGGGCTGACCTACCTCGGCCTGGTGCTGCCCTTCCTCGCCTCGGCGTTCGGCACGTTCCTGCTGCGCCAGGCCTTCCTGCAGTTCCCCAGCGAACTGCGGGACGCCGCGGTGATCGACGGCTGCGGCCACTGGCGGCTGTTGTGGCGGGTCCTCGTGCCGCTGTCCAAGCCGTCCATCGCGGCGGTCGGCGTGTACGTCTTCCTCTCGGCCTGGAACCAGTACTTCTGGCCGCTGATCCTGATCCGGGACACCGAGTTCCAGACGCTGCAGATCGGCATCTCGCAGCTCAACGACGCGGAGGCCGCCCAGCCAGGTCTGATCCTCGCCGGCGTGGCGCTGTCCCTGCTCCCCACGCTGGCCGTCGTGATCCTGGGTCAGCGCTACATCGTCCGCGGGCTCACCGCCGGCGCGCTGCGTTGAACCGACAGAAGGAGAGCGCATGACCAAACTTCGGCTCCGCCGAACCATGACGGCATTCGTCGCCCTGGTGGCCGTCGCGGCGATGGGCGCGTGCGGCGGCTCGGGATCCGATGCCGGCGGCGACGCGCTCGACGCGCCCGGCGCCGAGGTGCTCGAGAAGGCCTCGGGCAAGACCACCATCGAGTTCTGGCACTCGATGAAGGGGGCGAACGCCGAGGCGGTCGACCAACTGGTCGCCGACTTCAACGCCCAGAGCGGGGGCAAGGTCGAGGTCAAGGCGGTCTTCCAGGGCAGCTACGACGAGACGATCGCCAAGTACAAGGCGTCGGTCCAGCAGAAGAGCACGCCGGCGCTGGTGCAGATCTATGACATCGGCACCCGCTTCATGGTCGACTCGAAGCAGGTCGTGCCGATGTACAAGTTCGCCGAGAAGGACTCGTTCAACACGGCCGACATCGAGCCGAACATCGCCAACTACTACTCCATCGACGGCAAGCTGTGGTCGATGCCGTTCAACTCCTCCACTCCCCTGCTGTATCTGAACAAGGAGGCGTTCGAGCGGGCCCGGCTCGACCCGACGAAGCCGCCGCGGACCCTCACCGAGATCGGCGAGCTGGCGAAGAAGCTGACCGTCAAGGACGCCGGCGGCAAGACCATCCAGTACGGCTTCGGCGCCGCGATCTACGGCTGGCTGCTGGAGCAGCTGCTCGCCACCGACGGCAAGGAATACTGCGACCACGGCAACGGCCGGGCGGGCCTGGCCTCGAAGGTGCAGTTCGACCAGGAGTCCGCGGTACGCGTCGCGCAGTGGTGGGCGGACCTGGTGAAGGGCGGCTACGCGACCAACACCGGGCGCAAGACCGACGACGCTCAGGCCGCGTTCAAGGCGGGTACGGTCGCCATGCACCTGGAGTCGACCAGTGTGCTGCGCGGTTACGTGGACGCGGCGAAGGGTAAGTTCACCGTGCTCACCGCCCCGTACCCAAAGTTGGACAGCTCGTCGGCGGGGGGACCGATCATCGGCGGGGCTTCGCTGTGGATCGGCGGCGTCGGTCACAGCGCGCAGCAGAAGCGGGCCGCCTGGGAGTTCGTGAAGTTCGCGTCCAGCCCGGCCGCGCAGGCCAAGTGGCACACCGGCACCGGCTACGTGCCGATCAACTCCAAGGCGCTGGACGAGCAGATCGACAAGGACTGGATGGCGAAGTTCCCCCAGTTCCGTACCGCCGTGGATCAGCTGCACGCGCTGCCCCCGTCGGTCGCGTCGGCCGGCTGCCTGCTCGGTGTGATGCCGCAGGCGCGCAAGGCGTCGGAGGACGGCCTGGAGGCCGCGATCGTCGGTAGCAAGCCGGCGGAGCAGGCCATGAAGGATGCCGCCGCGAGCGTCCAGGGTGCCATCGACGGTTACAACAAGTCGGTCGGCTGATCGTCGAACCTGTCCGGCGACGATGCGGGCCAGCTCCGTGGGGGGCGGGGCCGCACCTGTCACCCCGTGACCCGGGGGAGCCCCCCGGGCGGGGAGCCCCCTCCCGCGTGTTTCGGGTTCAGCTGGTGAACTTGAAGTAGGCGCGGGACTGGAATCCGTTGTCGAGGGTCAGGACGAACTCACCG
>NZ_VSFA01000148.1 GCF_008119785.1 Micromonospora sp. MP36
GGCACAGGAAGTCGACGACTGAGCGGGCGCGTCAGGCAACGGCCACCAGATCAGACGGTTACTGCGCGCGGCCACTCGCGTGCGCTGCCCGGTAGCGAGCGCACTGCGGCCAGATGAGTGCACCGACCAGGTAGCTGGGGGGCCGTAACGGCAGGCGCCTGTCAGACGCCGTCCAAATAGGACGACCGTGCCGCGGTCACGTCCTGCCGGACGGGACGTCGGCCCCGCGACCGTCCGGTCCCGATGCTCGCGGGCACCGGAGACCGACATGACGAGGACATCAGCCGCCCGCCCAATGGGCCTAGGATGAGGTTCGCCCCTTCAACCAGGCCCAGGTACATCTTTGGCCCTTCGCGGGTCCGCCCCGTGTGGAGCAAGTCGGCACAGCGGCTGAGCCGAGGACCAGGACGTTTCCCCCGAATCCTTTGGCAGACAAGGGTTTGGCGACCTTCAGGGGCACCAACCCGAACGGGTCTCAATTTACAATCCATGGGACTCATGGGAAGATTGGGACTCGCGTGAAACGTCAGCTAGCGGGACAACCTGCGCAAGCCGTCCTGTTGGAACCCGCTCCGACGGTTCCCCGGCCTGGGCGGCTGAACGCCCGCAAGGCTGCCGCCGAGCTGTGCGGAAACCCCGCGTTGAGTTTGCACAAAGGTGCACAGGGCGGCCTAGGGGGCGACGCCGGTGTGCACCTGCCGATCGAGGTCAGCGGGTAATTCACCAGGGGGTTCGTGGGGATGGACGGCTATTTCGCCAACGCGCGCCATAAGCGCCTGCGGGAGGAAGTCAGAGCCTTCGCGGAGGTTGAGGTGCGGCCTCGGGTACCGGAGATGGAGGCGTCCCGTGCTGTGGCGCACGAGCTTTCTCGGCTGATCGCTCGCCAGGGTTGGATCGGTGTCACGATCAGTCCCGAGTATGGCGGCATGGGCCTAGGGCACCTGGCAAAGACCATCATCATCGAGGAGCTGGCACGGGTCAGCGGCGCGATGGGCGCGATGGTGCAAGCCTCGCAGCTCGGCGTGGCCAAGATCGTTCACTTCGGAAGCGAGACCCAGAAAAAGACCTGGCTACCGGCCATATCCAATGGCGACTGTCTACCGACCATCGCGGTCACGGAGCCGGAGTCAGGTGGGCATGTCCTCGGTATGACGGCCAGTGCGGTGCGCGACGGCGACGACTACATCCTCACGGGCCGGAAGGTCTTCGTTGGCAACAGCCACGTCGGTGACCTGCACGGAGTCGTGGTGCGGACCGGGCCGGGCTCCAAGGGCCTGTCGGCGTTCCTGGTGGAGTCGGACCGTCCGGGCTTTTCGCTGGGCCCGCACCGACCGGCCATGGGTTTGCACGGCTTTAGTTTCGGCGAGCTGATCTTCGACAACTGCCGGGTTCCCGCGGCCAACATGCTCGGCGACGAGGGCGACGGGCTGGCGGTGGCCTACTCGTCCAGCGTTCTCTACGGCCGTCCCAACCTGACGGCTGTCTCGCTGGGCATCCACCAGGCCGTGATGGAGGAGACCGTGGCGTTCGCTGCGGAGCGGCACCGCTACGGCAAGCCGCTCTACGAACTGCCGTCGATCAAACTGAAAATCGGGCAGATGCAGTCACGGCTGATGACCGCGCGGCTGGCCGCATACCACGCGGTTCACCTGCTCGACCAAGGCCAGCCCTGCGACGCGGAACTGATAAACGCCAAACTCGTCAACGTCGAGTACGCCCTGGACTCAGCGCGCAACGCGATGGAGATGCAGGCCGCCAGCGGTCTGTATGCCGATCGACCACTGGAACGGTACGTGCGCGACGCGTACCACATTTTCGCTCCGGCCGGAACGTCCGATGTGCAGATGCTCCGGCTGGGCGAGGTAGCGCTGGGACACTCGAAGGGTCAGTGGTCGCAGCGCCTTGCCGCAGCCGTGACGCCGGCCGCGGACGCCGGCTGACTACTGCCTGCGCCGGTCACGCTGGTTGATCCGCTCCACCAGCTCTTGGGCGAGGGCCTTGATGGTCTCCAGCCCCGGTCGCCCCCAGGGGCGCGGTTCGGTGTCCACCACGCAGATGGTGCCGAGTGTGGCGCCGGTGTGGTCGATCAGTGGCGCCCCCAGGTAGGAGCGGATACCGATCTCGTCGACCACCGGGTTACCGGCGAATCTCGGGTAGTCGCAGACATCGTCGAGCACCAGTGCCTTGCGGCGGACGACGACGTGCGGGCAGTAGCCGTGGTCGCGGTCCATCACGCGGCCCGGCTCCCCGGCCGCGCCGTCCTGCGGGTTTGCTCCGGCCTGGTCTGCGGACGGGGTGTAGAGCCCGGCGAAGTACTGGCGTTCCTCGGTGATGAAGTTGACCATCGCGTAGGGGGCGCCGGTGACCTGCGCGAGCTTCTTGGCGAACTCGTCGAACTCGGGGTCTGGAGTCTCCCCGATGCCGAGTTCCCGCAGCCGCTGGACGCGTTGCGGGGCCTCGCGGTCTTCGGGAGTCATTAGCGGGTGTCTTCCGATGTCGTTGGTCACGATGAGCTCCGTATCTTTAGGTTGCTGCTGCTTCAGGGTTGGCGGGAGATGCGAGTGCCCAGCAGGTGCTGGATCAGTGCGACCAGTACGGCGGTCGCGGATCGGCTCTGTCGGGCGTCGCAGAGCACGATCGGGACATGGGGTTTGAGGTCGAGGGCGGCGCGGACCTCGTCCGGCTCGTAGCGGAAGGATCCGTCGAACTGGTTGACCGCGACGAGGAAGCCGATCTGGCGGGATTCGAAGAAGTCCACCGCCGCGAAGCAGTCCTGCAGCCGGCGGGTGTCGGCGAGGACTACCGCGCCGAGGACGCCGTTGCACAGTTCATCCCACATGAACCAGAACCGCTCCTGGCCAGGGGTGCCGAAGATATAGAGGACGTAGCGGGGGTCGATGGTGATGCGACCGAAGTCCATCGCCACGGTGGTGGTGGATTTCCGTTCCACCCCGCTCAGGCTGTCGGTCCCGGCGCTGGCGGCGGTCAGGATTTCCTCCGTGGTCAACGGCTCGATCTCGCTGACCGCGCCGACGAAGGTCGTCTTTCCGACGCCGAAGCCGCCGGCGATCAAGATCTTGAGCGCCGCGGGGAACAGCTCAGAGTCGCCGTCGTAGGCCATCGAGAATTGCCTCCAGGACAGAGATGTCGGTGGGATCGACGGCGGGGCCGGGTGCGCGCGCGGCCACGACGCCGCAGCCGACGAGGTCCGACAGCAGCACCTTGGTGATGGTCGCCGGCAGCTTCATGCGCGCGGCGACCTCCGCGACCGTCGTCGGGCTGGCACACAGGTAGAGCGCCCGGGCATGATCCGGCTCTAGGGCGGTGCGGGGCAGCCGGCCGGTGGCACCCACCATGGACAGCAGATCCAGCTTGATCGTTGGCAGGGTCCGCCCGTTGCTGACCGCGTACAGGGGTACGAGCCGCCCTGCCTCATCGTCGAACCAGGTTTCGTCATGCGGCTCGACCATGCTCTCACCGGGGCGTGCTCGGCACGCCTGCGGCCGGGCGTGGAGCTGTCGCCAGGTACGGCCGGACACTCTTGACCAGCTGTGACATCTCGTATCCCAGCACCCCGGCATCGGCGCCTCGGGCGGCCAGCACGGCGAGTACCGCGTTGGAGCCGGCCGCCGAGACGAACAGCAGGGTTTCGTCGAGTTCCGCGACCACCTGCCGGACCTTTTCCTCACCGGCGAACCGGTGACCGGCGCTCCGGGCGAGCGAGAAGAGCCCGGAGGCGATCGCGGCCAGGTGGTCCGCGCCGTCGGAATCCAGACCGTGAACGGCCTTTTTCAATCCGTCCGAGGACAGCAGCAACGCACTAATGGTGTGGGGGACTCGTTGTACCAGGCCTGCCAGCAGCCAGCCGAGGTCAGGGGCCTGGCCCGGGGCGACGTCGCTTGGCATGATGATGAGTTCCTCCTGCGAGTTGTGGCGCTTGGTCAGCTAAGGCCGTCAGTTACGGTCGAGCGGGACCGCTGTCCTCGTCAGCCGCGCTCTCCGCACGGGTGACTCCCTGCATGAACGAGGCCACCAGGCCAGGGTCGTGCTCAACGGGCGGTTCGTCCGCGCGCGGGGCCGGGACGTTCTGCAGCTGGGGTGCCAGATGCTTCTGTGCCTGGCGCCGTGGCAATTGCGGACGGATGTCGTGAGTCGCGGCACCAGGGCCTGCGTGGGCAGCCGGCCCGAAGGTGGGCGGCGCGGGAGCGGCAGGCGCCACCGGTGTCTGCCGCGGCTCCCACCCGCCCGGCTGGCCGAGGCTGCCAGGGCGATCGTTGTGGCCGTTGCTGAACCTTGGCACCTCGGTGTGAGGTGGTGGGACAGGCCGCGCGCCCTGGGGGGCGGCGGCAGCGACCGCCGGTGAGGCTTGGCCGGGCAACCCGGCTGCAGTCTCGCGGTGCGCCGGCTGGCTCGTCTGGTGCGCCAGCACCTGAAGCCGCGATCCGTGCTCGAGTTCCTCCCCGCCGAGCAGCGCGTGCGGCAGGACGACAACGGCCTGGATGCCGCCGTAGATGTTGTTCTGCAGCCGCACGGCGATACCGTGCCGGCGCGCGATGGCCGACACCACGAACAGCCCGATCCGGCCGTCGCTGAGCAGCTCCGCGATGCTGACCCCTTCCGGGTCAGCGAGAACTCCGTTCACCCGGTCCTGGTCGTCCAACGCCATTCCCAGGCCACGATCCTCGACCTCCACCGCTAGACCGGCGGCAACGGCGCGGGCGCGCAACATGACCTGCGTGTGCGGTGGCGAGAAGTTGGTCGCGTTCTCGACAAGCTCCGCGACCAGGTGGATGACGTCCGCGACGGCGTGGCCGCGCAGGGTGCCCTCAACCGGGGGGATGAGCTTCACCCGTGAGTACTGCTCGACCTCGGCGATCGCCGAGCGCAGCACCTCCGTCATGGCCACCGGCCTACGCCACTGTCGGCGCGACACCGCGCCGCCGAGCACGGCGAGGTTCTCGGCGTGGCGGCGCACCCGAGTGGCCAGGTGGTCGACCTGGAAGAGGCCCTTGAGCAGGTAGGGGTCTTCGACCTCGTTCTCCAGCTCGTCGAGTAGCTGGATCTCCCGATGGACCAGGGACTGCAACCGGCGGGAAAGGTTGACGAAGATCTCGACCGGCTGGTCCGCCCGGCGGCGGGACCCCATGGCCGACGCCTGCAGGACCGCTGTCTGGGCGGCGTGATGGGTCTGGTACAGATCGTGCTCCAGCGGCCCGAAGACGTCGCCTTCGACGGGCGGAAAGTTCGGGGCTTGCAGGGCCGGCCGCTCACCCCGGTGCAGTTGCTCAAGCAGCCGGCGCACCTCCATACGGCCCCAGGCTGCCGATGAGCGCATTGTGTCGACTCTTCGCTGGATCGAGCCGGCGAGCGCGGCCGTGCGGTTCGCCGCGACCAGCAGCACGGCGGCGCCGACGGCGACCGCGACGCCCAAGATGGCGACAGTCGCGGCGGACAGGGAGTCACTGGACACGGCGAGCACATACGTCACCACAGCTACCGCGAGCAGAACCATAACAGCGGCGGGCAGCATCGAGAGCCACAGAAGGCTGGCCCGCAGCCCGCCATCAGCCGGTGGCCGGTGCGCCGCGGGAGTGGCGTCTCGTCCTGCGTCACTGCGCAGCGCACCTGCATCAGGTGGGAAGAGGTCAGACATCAACACCCTCGATACCGGGAAAACTGGCCGCAACGCGTGACATAGCGGCTCACTCTACATTGCACAGACCAAACCAGATATTAGAGAAGTTCGCTCAATCATGGGCGACCGCACCCGCACCCTCAACCCCCACCGCCACGCCGACGCACCACCGCCGGTCAATATGCTCAGGTCAGAGCCACATCGATGGCTGGATTTTTCCGCCCCCGCGTGACCGAATTTCGGTCATCCGGCACGCCAACTACGGTGACGCACAGCGCCAGGCGATCACGTCGCTGGCGACCGGGCCGCCACACGTGCAGCCAGCAGATATCGCGGCCGTAACGGTGGAGGGCGGGCCTGCGCTGATCCACACGAGGCGGCCGGATACACGGCCACCTCGCCGGCCGGACGGGACGGCGGGCCCCGCACCGACTTGCGGTCCTGTCCGGCCTCCGCCAGGTCTGACCTGCAACCGTGAACCTAAACGCTGCCGGAGGCGCCGTGACCGCTGGATCAACTGCCACACCGCGCCGCCTGAGAGGACCCTACCTGATCCTCCGCTCACTGTGATCGGTCGACCACACTCGTGGCGTACGGGCGTTGACCAACCGCGACGGCCAATGGCCGGAGGGGTGCGGGGATGGCTCGACGGGGCGGGCCCACGGGAGCCGCGCTGCGTCTCGGGTTCCTGTTCGGCGGGGTCGTCGTGGCGTGGAGTGTTCATGAGGCCGCCACCAACCGGGGTCACTTTCGCCGCCGACCTTCCTCCGGCCGCATCGTGGACGCCACCGCCAACCTGCTCACTGGCGTCCTCCGCCCAATCTCTGGGCCGCCGGCGCCACCACCGGCACAAGGCGGGCTCGCCGAGGAAACGGCCCTCAGCATTCCGTCGAGCGGTGTCGGCCCTTACCTGGGAGCAGCCGGACCCGAGCTCCGGCCGCCGAACGTGGTCACCCCACCGCCGGCCCGCCCCGTCCAACTCGGCACCCGAAGCCCGGCAGCCTCTCGCACCGGTGTGGAAGGATTGTTGACCATGACCGACGCCAGACTGCTGGGCGCCGACGAGGCCGCGTTCATCGCGGCGGTCCGCTCAGACGACACGGCGCGGTTTGCACTGATTACGGAGCGCCACCGGCGTGAGCTGCAGGTGCACTGCTACCGGATGCTCGCGAACTACGAGGACGCCCAGGACATGACGCAGGAGACGTTCCTGCGAGCGTGGAACAAGCGGGAGTCTTTCAAGGGCCACGCGGCCCTGCGGACCTGGCTGTACCGGATCGCGACGAACGCCTGCCTCGACTTCCTGAGGAAGCGCGACGACCGCACACCCGTACCGTCCGAGCTGCCGGACCCCGACTCCGAGGTGCTGTACCTGCAGCCGTACCCCGACCGGATGCTCCCCGAGGACCCACAGGAATCGGTGGTGGCGCGGGAGACGATCGAGCTGGCGTTCATTGTCGCCGTCCAGCACCTGCCGCCGCGGCAGCGGGCGGTGTTCATCCTGCGCGACGTCCTCGGCTGGCCGGCGTCGACAGCCGCCGAAGCCCTCGAGCTGACCGTCGCATCAGTGACCAGCGCACTGCAGCGGGCCCGTGTGACGATGCGCGAGCAGCTGCCCGACAGCCGCCTCAACTGGCGGAGCCCCGCCACCCACGAGCTGTCGAATGACGAGCGCGGCGTGGTGAAGTCGTACATCGACGCCCATGAGCGCAACGACCTCGACGGGCTGATGTCCCTGCTGCGCGACGACCTGCGCTTCGTGATGCTGCCCGAGGCGGGCACCTCGGTCATCACGGCCAAGGACGCGGTGGACGGCTGGGTCTCCGGTGGGCTCTTCCAGCGCGGCCACGACGACTGGCGCGGTATCGCCACGACGGTCAACCGCATGCCCGCCGCCGTGCTGTACCTGCGCACCCCCGACGACCCGGAGTACCGACTATTCGCCATCGCGGTCCTGCACATCGTCGACGGGAAGATCGCCGAGCTCACCGGATTCGACGCCACCGACAAACCATGGCTGGACCTGCCCCCGACACTGTGATCAGACAAGTCCCCATCGTCGACGAGTCCAGCGCCACGGGCCGGCGTCACCGAAGTCACCGCGCAATGAGCACCCCGAGCAGCTGAACACCAACGCGACAACGCGAACACCACCGCCCCGCCGGCGTGCCGGCGGGGCGGCGTTATGCCCGAAGAACACCGTCACGACCAACGACGCCGTCGTCCTCATCTCCAGCGAGTCGGTCAACAGCTCGCTCGGAACGCAAGGAAGGGCCCGGGGAAGGTTCCCGCATAGCCGAAGGTCATGGTGAGCACGTCAGGAAGGATTTCGACCCGGCCTTACGAGCCGAGCATTTGGCCCGTGCTCATCGCCTCGTCTCGTATCGGGTCAGCACGATGCCGCCGGGAAATGTCCGCGTCTCCACGAGGTTCAGGTTCACCCAGGTGTCCAGCGCGGTGAAGAACGGCGTGCCGCCGCCCACCAGGACCGGGTGGGTGACCAGCACGTATTCGTCGATCAGCCCGGCCCGCATCGCCGCCCCGGCAAGCGTCGCGCCGCAGATGTCCATCGGGCCGGCGTCCTCTTTCTTGAGCCGGGTGATCTCGGTGACCGCGTCGCCGGTGACCAGGCGGGTGTTCCAGTCGACCTTGTCGATCGTCGAGGAGAACACCACCTTCGGCATGTCCCGCCAGCGGCGGGCGAACTCGATCTCCGCCCGTGTGGCGCCGGGCCGCTGGTCGGCGGTCGGCCAGTGGGAACTCATCGCCTCCCACAGCTTGCGCCCATACAGCGCCAGGCCCGTCGCCCCCACCCGGTCGGACCACCACTGGAACAGCTCGTCGCTCGGCGACGAGTCCGCTCCCTCACCCCCACTCCAGCCGAGGTCGTCGCCGGGCGCGGCGATGTAGCCGTCCAGGGTCACATTCATAGCAAAGGTCAGTTTCCGCATCATGCCAGCCTCCCGTGGTTTGGTCTCACACGTACAGACGGGCGCGGCGCGGAAACCTAATCGGTGCGCGATCTGCGTCCGCAGGTAGTCCTCGCGTTCCGGACTCGGCACGGCGTACTCGGCTGGGCTCCGGCTGGTCGGGGTCGCGCAGCGGGCGCAGCTGTGGCCCGGTCGCCCGGGTTGGGGAAGCTGTAGCGGCCCAGCATGTTGATGTGCGCGTACCCGAGCGGGGAAAGGCGGGCGGCGTCTTCGTCGCGCACTGGGTAGCCCTAGGCGCGCAGCAGGTTGACCGTCAGGTCGATGTAGCGGGTGTTCCACAGCACGATCGCGTTGAACACGGGGCCGAGCGCGCCGAGCTGGTCTTCTTGCCCGGGCGGGCCGGCGGCGGGAGGCGCCGCACCGCATCGGTGCGGCCCGGATCCAGCGACTGGCGGCACCAGCGCCGCCGCGCCGCGGTGGTCGGGAAACCGCCGCCGAATCGCGGGTACACCGCCTGTCCGGAGGCGAGGCCGGGTGGGAGTCCGAGGCGAGCAGGGCAGCACCCCACCTTCCCGGCCGCGCCCCACGTCCGATGGCTCTTCGCCCAGCCGCCCGCCGGTCACAGCGTGGCCAGCATGCGCGGCTTCGGCCCGACGCGGTTTCGGGATGACACCACGATGCGGTCGGGGCAGCAAGCTGCGCTCGCCCAGGACTTGCTCGACTTCATGAACGCGTTGGGCATGACGTCGCTCGTCCAGGTTTCCGGCAGCCACGCGAAGTCGCTGAGGCCCGCGCGGACGTCCTGAGACGACGCGTCGCCGTGGCGGTGGAGGTCACCGCCACGGCGACGCTCCGGCGTCAGTCGCGGATCGACTCGCTCAGCACCCGACCCTGCGCGCCCGACGGGGGCTGGATGCCGAGCAGCGCGGCGATCGTCGGGGCGATGTCGACGTGATGCGGGTCGACGGGGTGCACACCGGGCAGGACGCCGGCGCCGGAGAGCACCAGCGGGACGTGCAGCTCGGTCGTGGCGCCGTGACGGCCGGCGACGCCGCCCGCCGGGTCGCCGCCGATCGACCAGCCGGGCTCCGGCTCGATGACGAGCTCACCGAAGCGGGGGCTCATGTGCATCGCCTGCTGGGCGGCCTTGTCGAACACCTGGCTCACGTGCGGGGTCGCCTCGAGCGTGGCCTTGATCTTCGCGACCGCCTGCGGGTCGTTCTTCGCGGCGCCGACCAGGTGCAGGCTGCCGATGCCGCCGACGACGATGACGGCGTCGGTGTCGGGCTTGGGCGTCTTGCCGGTCCCGAGGAGCTCGGCCTTGTAGCCGGCCTTGGCGATCGCGTCGATCACCTGCGTGCCGAAGCCCTTGGTGAACGTGGTCATGCCGTGGTCGCCGGTGATGACGAAGGTGGTGCGACCGAAGATGTCGGCGTCCTTGGTGGCCTGCACGATCCGGCCGATCTGGGCGTCGAGATCCGCCAGGGCGCCCGGGATTCGCGGGTCGTGGTCGCCGCCCTCGTGGCCGATCGCGTCGAGCGCGTCGCAGTAGACCGCCATGAGGTCGGGGATCTTCGGGGCCGTGACCATGGTGGCGCCGCTCTTGACGGGCTCGCCGTTGATCACCTTCACGATGTCGTCGACGCGACGCGAGCAGTCACCGCCGGGCTGGGTGTAGATGCCCTCCGGGTCGCCGTACGCCGTCCCGTGGTTCTGCACGATGAACCACTGCGACGACATCACGGTGCCGCCCTGGGCGCGGACCGCCTCCGCGATGGTGGGCACCGCGAGATCGCGCTCCTGGCCGCGGGCGGTGTGCGACACCGGGTCATAGACGTAGGCGGTGTTGAGGTGCCGCTCCGGCCAGGCGCCGGTCGCGACCGAGGACCAGGACGGGTTGGTGATCGACTGCATGACGCCGGTCGACTCGGTGACGCTGCCACGCTTGACGAGCCGGTCGATGTTGGGCGTCGGCACCTCGCCCAGGTAGTCGTAGTCGAAGCCGTCGAGGGCGATGAAGATCACGTGGTCGGCCGCCGGCGCCGCCTGCGCCGGTAGGGAGTCCGGCACGGCGGCGTACGCCGGCAGCGGGGTGAGCAGAGGGAGGGCGAGAGCCGCGGTGACGCGGCCCAGGGTGCGGAGAGTTCGGATCATGAGGTGCACTGAATCGGGTCGGGTTGGCGCCCCCGTGAGCCCACGGTGGCGACGTCGTGAACGTGCAACGTGGTTTCGCGTCTTTCACACCGCGCCGCCCGGGAGCTTCGCCGGGCGCTCGGGCGGCAGGCCCCGGGCCTGCTTGGCCGCGCGGGCGCTGGCGGCATGCTCCAGCCGGAGCCGCCATATCCCTCCTCGTGGCCACCACCGGGTACCTGGGGCTGGTCGATGCCGGTGATGTCTGGTCGATCAGCGCACCCCATCCGCCCGAGCTCGTGGCCGCGAGGAGACTCGGCGGGCAACGCCAGTCCGTCAAAGACGGGTTGCTCCACCTGCTCCAACTCGATGAGCATCACCGCCGGACGTGGCTGGACCGCCGCCAGCCGGCGCCGTGCGAGCGCACCAACTGGTGGCTGTACCTGCTGCTGGTCATCGATCAACACTTGGGTGACCAGTCGGGCCGGCGGGCGGACTGGGCGGAGTTGAAGCTCTGGCTGCTGCGGCAGGGCCGGGCCCGAGCTGTGTTCAGCGAAGCCGTCAGCGCCGAGAATCTGGCGTACTTCGCGGCGGGTATGCGCCGCGCGGGGATCGAGTTGGCGGTGTTGCCGTCGGCTGACGACATCGTCCGGGCCTGCCTGGACGCAATCCCGGTCGGGCTGAACGAGGCGGCCACGCTCGACGACGGGCGAGACCTGGGCGGTGTTGACCGCACGCAGATGCGCCACTCCCGGCAGGCGAAGAATCTGGTCAGCGCAGCCCAGTGGCACCTGGACGCAGTCCTGGACCCGCACCTCGCCGCCCAGCTGCGTGAGTGGATCGATATCAAGCCGCGTCTCGTGTAGCAGCCGACCTCACGCCAAGAAGCAGACGCACCCCCTCGGCTGATACATGCTCATCGGGTACGACAACCCACCACCCCGGGAACGACCAACGCGACAAAGGGGCCGATGAGTACTTCGTCGCGGGATCGCGCCCGGGCGAGCAGGCGTTAGAGTCGCGCAATGGTGACCTTCCGGGTCGACGAGGTGACCCCCGCAGCCGAGGGCCTGCCTACCCGGCCGCTGCGCGAACTGTTCGGGGACGCGCTGGTGTTCGGCGGTAATCCGGCGCTGCCGGTGCTCGCGCCGGACGGCGTGCATCCGCTGCTCGACGCTGTCGGGCGCGCGTTTGCCGACCATTGCCCGCTGGTGTTGTCTCCCGACGCGGTGTGGTTGACCATCGCGCAGGGTGTCGCCCAACACATCCGGCTCCATGCGGAGGAGCTGCGCCCCCGGTTGGTGGGCCACGCCGGCCGTAAGCGGCTCGTTGTGGCCGTTGACGGGCCGATGCCGCAGGACGCGGCTTCCTGGCAGGACGTGGTGGAGTCATTCCACAAGTTGCTCGCCGCCGAGGTCAGCGACGCGGACGTGTTCGAGTGCGACTTCTCCACCAGCACGGAGGTCGACCGGCTCGCGGGACGAGTTGTCCTGCTCGACGCCTACTCGCCGTACTTCTCACTGTGGCTCGTGTGCGTGTGTGGCATCCCGTCGATCACGTTGACCGGCACCGTCCAGGACTGGCAGAAGATCCGTGCACGGGTGGACGCGATCGCCGGGTTCGGCCTGGAGACGTGGTGCCGGTCGCTCGCGCCGATCGCCGACCAGTTCGTCCGAGCCGCGTCCGGCGAGGTGGACGTGGCGTTCTGGCGGCGGATCTACAACCCCGTCGACGCGTACGGCGGTGAGGTGGTCACCGGCTGGGCCGCGCGACTGTACCCGTACCTTCGCGGTGAGGGTGTGGTGGACCAGCTGAATCCGCTGCTGGAGTTACCTATCGACGAGCCGCGCGACGCGACCGCCGACGGCCGCGGCTTCTACCGCGGTGCCGGCATCCGCACCGATCAGGTGCCCGCGACGTTGTCGCGGGCGACAGTCAACGTCAACGATCGGGTGGCGGGCGACAACCGTGCGGTGGCCCTGCACGCCGGCCTGGTCGGCGTCGCCAAGGATGACGACGGTGGACTACGGCCGGTGGCCGGCTGGTACCTCGCGCCAGCGGCGGTCGAGATCGACGACGTGATCGACCGAATCGTCCGCGACCACGAGACCACGCCGCCACAGCCCACGTTCATGTTCGACGCGCCCGCCGAGGTCGTGGCGCTCTACCGGCGCATCGGCTCCGCCACGCTGTTTCACACGTGGCGGCTGCTGCCGGCGACCGAGCACCGCCGACTCTATCGCGGCTACGAGGACCGGTCACTCTTGGCGATCATCGACCTTGCCGACGGCCGGAGCGTCTGCGCGGCCCTCGACAACGAAACGCAGTCGACCCACTGGGTCCTCTGCCGCGTCCAAGAGGTGGCGGCCGAACGGTCCGACGAGTTCGACGGCCGATTCCGCCTGGTCGACGAGCCCGCCGACGTCCCGGTGTACGGCACCTCGCTCGCGCAGCTGCTCGACGCCGCCCTCGACTCCGATGGCCACATCACCCACCTCGAAACCGGCCGGCTCAATCAGCTGGACCGACCCATGGGTTAGTCCGTGACGCGCTATCCGCAGTCCGGCACGACCGAACACGTCCAGACTCGACAGCACTTATATAACAAGGCCTACAGGGAGTGACATGCCTTGCGGCCGGTCAGCACGCGCGATCGGCGGCAGATGCGGATGCTGCGCGGGCATCTCCGGTATCCGTGCAAGTATCTTCTGGTGGTCATGGAGCCGGTCCCCCGCTACGAGGACCTGATCTGGCTCTTCGAAGCGGAGCCGGTCTATCGGTACGCGGACGACGAGCGTGAGACCGGATACCAGTTCGACTGGCGAAAGCTGTGGCCGTACACGGCAGTGACATTCCGAACCACCCGAGCCGGCTACGACATCGAGATGTATATCGAGCCGGGCTACGAGGTCGTTCGGCTACGGTTGCGAACCGTTCTCGACGGAGCTGAGCTGCTCGATCTGGATCTACGTGGCGTTCAAGGTGTCGGAGTCGAGCGAATCCATGGTCGCGAGCTGCTACGGGTCGACTTCCCGGACGACTCGCCGGCTTCCACCCTGTGGCTACGGATGAAGCCCGACGTCGGGGTGCACTGGTCGTACCGCCCGGCAAACTGACGTGGCTGCTCGAAGAGCGGCACGGGCGGGCGCACGCTGCCCTGCCGGTGAGAGCAGCAACCGGCCGTTCTGGGACGAACGCCAGGTGGCCTACTTCGAGGACCTGAGCGCCTACAGCTACAGCGACGTCGACATCATCGAGATGGACTGGGGATGGCTTCAGTTCCGGCCCGGATACGACCGGATCAACGTCGGATGGCTCGACGCCTCGCACGCGTTCGAGGAAGGACCCACCCCGAACTGGTTCACCGACGCGCTGCTCGACATCATCGCGGCGCCGCGTATCAACACGATGCGTGGATATCACCGGTGCCCCTTCTGCCCGAAACGCTCGGCGGATCCGATGCTCTCTGTGGATCA
>NZ_VSFA01000149.1 GCF_008119785.1 Micromonospora sp. MP36
CATCTGGCATTACGTCACCGCGCATTCCTACCGGCCGCCGGCCGAGTTCATCGAGGCCGTCAAGCAGTACGACCACGGCTGGACTTCGGAACCGAGCCCGTGGGTACCCCAGGATGCTCAGCGCATCACGTTCGATTGAGCGGCGGGCGCTTGTGGCGTCGCGCTCATGGAGTGCGGGGCAACCGAAGGTGCATGGTCGCCGCCAGCGGCGACTCAGGTAGGTGATCGAGTCGGCGCCTGCCGCGTAAGGTCACCCGGTGACCGTGTACGACATCGCCGTCAGGCTACCCACCATTGACGTGCTGCGGAAGCGCTGCAAGGCACTGGCCGTGCTGGAACGCATCATCGACGGCGGGGAGCCCTACTACGTCTACACCCCGGCGTGGGGCAAGGATGAGGCGGCGCTGATGAGCAACGGCAGCGGTGACGAATGGGCAGTCGTGTTCACCGCAGACGGCGCGTTCATCCGGGTCTTCGATCACGAGTCAACGATGTCGCCGTACGGCGATCCGGACCACGAGTTGTGGCCAGGCCTGACTGACGGCATCCCGGCGGTGTTGCGTCCGCAACTGGAGGAACCCGCGTTCTGCGATGAGACGGGGCAGTTCATCGCCACCGCGGTGCTGTGGCGGCTGACCGGTGACGACCACTGGCACGCCGGAGAAGGCATTACCTTCCCACCGCTGCGCGGACCGTACGACGACACCGGGCCCGACGGTTCCGGCATGCTCGAGATCCTGCTCGACGACATCGTTGACCGGCTCGTCGAGTTCGTCAGGGACTACTACGAGATCGAGGTGGACCGGACGGTTGTCGAGCACGTCGTCGCGCACCGGCCGCTCACCGACGCCGTGATACGGGCGCTGAACCCTCACCTCACCGTCGCCGATCTATGGAAGGACGTCGCCACGATCGGTTACCCGATCGCCGCGACGTAGCGGCACCCTCGGCTCGCGGAGCGCCTGTCACGCGCCAGTGGCGCCTGCCTGGCGGCAAATGCGTGCGGGGTTCAGGCGGGTATGAAGCGGGCGTTGGCGAAGGTTGATCTGAAGCTGCCGATGCCGACGGCGGGTGTCGTGCCTGCTGCCGGGAGCTGCGGGTCTCCGCGACGAGAAACGAACGGACTATTCGGGAGGGCCTGCTCATGGGCATGGAGTTGATCGGACGCCGGTTGTCGGCCGATGAGCTGCGAGCGGTGCTGGACGATCCGACGATGGTTGACCTGCTGCTCTACGGCGACCTCGACGACGATGACGCCGAGATGCCCGAACCCGAGCTCGATCTGAACAAGTCCTGGCACGCCCTGCACTACCTGCTCACCGGTACCGCATGGGAGATCGGTGACGGGGCCGGTGCGGCGATCCTCGGCGGCGAGGAGATCGGCGAGGACGGCGGCTACGGACCGGCACGCCTTCTCGACGCCGAAACGGTCCGCGAGATCTCCACCGCGCTCGACACGCTGGACGTCGACACGTTGCGCGCTCGGTACGACGTCAAGGCGATGATGGCCGCCGACATCTACCCGGGATTGTGGGATCGCGGCGCCGGCGACTTCGACACCGAGTTCGCGCCAGCCTTCGCGGACCTGTGCCGGTTCTACCGGGCGGCCGCCGCACACGGCCAAGCGGTACTCCTTGCCATTACCTGATTCCTTCCTCGGGACGCCACCGGTCGGGCGGGCCGGCCGCAACCGGGGCCGCGCTGACCACCGAAGCGCCGGCGGGAAACCGTATACATCGTCTGCGTCGGACGAGGACGTCACATACCCGTAGACGCGACCCTGGTGGATGAATTCAGATCCATGTCCAAGGACGGAGGGCTCTCCACAGGCGTCCCCGCCATCGCGCACGCCGAGGATGGAGGAAGAGCTCGATGTCCTCCAGCGCAGTGACGGCGGCACCGCCAACATAAGGGGCCGACCGAACACGGCGAAGGGCGGCAACTACTCGAGGTTCATCCAACTGGCCGTACACCCTCGCCAGGTGGCCCAAACACGTGGCGGCGAGGGCCTTCACCTGGCGATCCTCGTGATCGAGTAGCCCAAGATAGAGTTCCTGCAGTTCCTTCCAGTCCCCGTCGCCGTACAGCGCGGCACCGACCATCGCATCCAGGGCGCTGGAAAGCTCGCCGCGATCAAGCGCCGCGCGCACATCAGCGGGCGTTGCCGGCGGCGGGTTGTGGAAGACATGATGCGTATGGCTCATGGGCCACATCCTTGCTCACCCGACAGCGGTGACCGTTGGTCAGCTGGGCGCCGTGCTGGACTGGTGCGGGATGCCCAAGGCCCGCTACCAGCCGTCAGTCGCAGTCCTCGGCGGCGGGGCCCCGCGACTTCGCAGTCGAGGAAGTCCTCGCGCACTGCGGCCAGCCGTCGATCGACCCGGTCGATCGGTCCGGCAGTCGAATGTTCACCCACACGTGGCTGCACGTTTTCAGCATGCGCCATTTACGCCCGAGGGCCGGGCCGGGACACTTCCCTCAGCCCGCCAACAGCATGGTTGCGGGCCAGTCCCGCAGGCCAACTCGGAAGGGTCTCTTGTAGATGAAACTCAGGCTCCGCGCGTTCACAGGGGTGGCCCTGGCCGCCGCCGCGACGCTGGTAACGCTCACCACCACCCCCGCGGCGAATGCCGCCGCCTCGGTTCCGTCGCAGGGATCGCCGACACAGCTCGACGTCGGCAACTGGAACGTCGAGTGGTTCGGTGCGCCGGACTTCGGCCCGACCAACGAGGCGCTTCAGCAGCAAAACGTCCGCGACGTCATGGCGGGCGCCGACATGGACGTGTGGGGCCTCTCCGAGGTCGTCAGCACCGCGGCGTTCGACACACTCGTGGCCGGCATGCCCGGGTACACCGGGGTCGTGGCCAACGACCCGATCGTGACGAACGGTGCCCAGTACTACTCGGACTTCAGCAACACCGAGCAGAAGGTCGCCCTCGTCTGGCGCTCCAGCATGGCCACCCTGGTGAGCGCGAAGGTCATCCTGACAAACCAGAACAGCAACTTCGCTGGCCGCCCACCGGTGGAGTTCACGTTGCGCGGCACGTTCGACGGTATCACCCGTGACCTCGTCTTCATCGTCCTGCACGCGAAGTCCGGGTCCACCCAGGATGCGTGGAACCTGCGCAACCCCGCGTCGCAGGCCCTCAAGTCCTACCTCGACACGACCTACCCCACACAGAACGTCTTTGTCATCGGTGACTGGAACGACGACGTCGACACCTCTATCACACCCGGAAAGGCTTCGCCCTACGCCAACTTCGTGAACGACGCGGCGCGCTACACGTTCCCGACGCGGGCCCTGTCGCTGGCGGGCGTGTCGTCGACGGCGGGCTACCCGGACTTCATCGACCACCAGCTCACCACCAACGAGGTGCAGGCGAAGTACGTCGCCGGCTCGGCGACCGCCTTCCAGCCCCAGGCGTATGTCCCGAACTACACGACGACGACCAGCGACCACTACCCGGTGCTGGCTCGCTACGACTTCGTCATCGGCGGTGGCGGCGGCGCGAACCAGCAGCCCACGGCGTCGTACACGCACTCCTGCACCGCTCTCAACTGCACCTTCACCGATGGCAGCACCGACTCCGACGGCATCATCGTGAGCCGCAGCTGGGACTTCGGCAACGGCCAGACCTCGACGGCGATGAACCCGACCGTGACCTACGCATCGGCCGGAACCTACGCGGTCTCGCTGACCGTGACGGACAACGGCGGGGCCACCCACACCACGACCCAGAACGTCACGGTCACCGCCGGCGGTGGCGGCGGACCCGCCAACGTCATAATCAACGAGGTGCTGGCCAACGAACCGGGCAGCAGCACCGCTGGCGAGGCCATCGAGATCGTGAACACCGGTGGCACGGCAATCAGCATCGCCGGCTGGACCGTCCGTGACGGGTCGGCAGTGCGGCACACGTTCGCGGCCGGTACGACGCTGCAGCCCGGCAAGGCGATCACCGTGTTCGGCGCGGGCTCCGCGATCCCCGGTGGCATCGTGGCGGTGGCAGCCAGCACCGGCGGCCTCAACCTGTCCAACAGCGGTGACCAGGTGATCCTGCGGGATTCGGCCGGAGCGACGGTCCAGTCGATGGGCTACTCCTCGAGCCAGGCGGACTCCGACGGGGTGTCCATCAACCGAAGCCCTGATGGCTCGGCGACCGGCGGCTGGGTCAAGCACAACACCATCAGCTCGCTGTCCCGCTCGCCCGGCCAGCGCGCCAACGGAACGGTGTACTGAGCCCCGATCCACCGGCTTGACTTCGAAGTGATCGTTTAGCGGGATTCGGGCTGGTCGGCCCCGGTGTCGGGTAGCCGGAGTTACCACACTCCGGCTACCCGACACACCGGGGCCGGAACGGGCTGGGACCTCCATGAGTGGCGGCACTCCGGCCTGACCCACCTCGGTGAACAGGGCGCGTCGCTGCTGATGCTCATGGCCAACTCCCGGGGCGCCGTTGCATCACCTGGTCCGCTGGACGGCTGGTCAGCGGGCGGCGGCAGGGCCGGCATGGGTGCCGGCTGCGGCGGCGGGGCTGGTGGCTTGCGCCGACCGGCTCACGGCGCGATCTCCAGGTCGTCGTCCTGCGGTAGATCCGCCTCGGCGGTGTGGCCATGCATCAACTCCAGAGCCCTGGCCCGGGTGATTCGCCTGTTCCGCAACGCTTCCATCACGGCCTGTGCGTAGGCGGGCGATACCCGTACCGACGCAAGGTCGGGCTGCGGCGCCCAGCCCAACGCCTCCATGAACTCGGGGCTTGACCCCTGATCCTGGACACGGGGTTTATGCGGCCGGGGCCAGCGTAGCCGGGGCTGGCCGGATGTTCTTCTCGTAGTGATCGGTGATTGCTGTCCGAGCCGGGAGTGACGTCGGACGGTGTTGTAGCGGTGCAGCCAGCGGAACGCGGTCAGTCGTGCTTCGCGTTCGACGGTGAAGGCGCGGCGGCCTTGTAGGGATTGGCGTTTGAAGGTGGCGTTGAACGACTCCGCGGCGGCGTTGTCGGCGGAGCTGCCGACCGCGCTCATCGATTGCCGGAGCCGTCTGGCAGGCGGCGGCGAAGGCTCGCGGCGAACGACCATCCTCGCTCCGGACAGTTGCGCCGTCTGATCGGCGACTCCCGCTCGGCCCTGCTCCGAACCCTCGCCACCCCCGCGATTACCAGCCAACTCGCGGCCCAACTCGGCATGACGCTCGGAGCGGTCGGCGGCCATCTCGCCGTACTGCGTGACACTGGGTTGGTCGCCAGGAGCCGGACCGGCCGATCGGTGCTCTACCGCCGCACGCGCCTCGGTGACGACCTCGCCGCTGCGGACTGAACGTCACCGGTCCGGCCCCTGGCGGACTGTGGTTGCGTTCGCCCCGGACGGCGGTCGCTAGCGAACTTCGGGTCAGCTGACCGCTGCCCTCCCGGCCCGCGTCGGCCTCGCCGCAGCCACCACCGTTCCGCTCACCTGCGTGACCGCTCTCGGCCTGCCTGGGATGAGGCGGTCCAGCGTCCCTGCGGTTCAGGATCGCCAGCGTGGGAAGGGCTCGCGGCCTGCTCGAGCTCCGGTTACGCCCGGCCGCAGGCCCACTGTCACCAGCCGGACCGGCTGAGCCGGTCGAGGAAGTCCGCCATGAGCGGGGCGATTTCGGGCAGCTTCTCCTCGAGCGCAAAGTGACCCGTGTCGAACAGATGCAGTTCCCCGTCCGGGACGTCCCGGAGGTAGGCGTGCGCGCCCGACGCGGGGAAGAAGGGGTCCTTGCGTCCCCAGACGATCAGCGTGGGCGGCCGGTGCGTGCGGAGCCACTCCTGCCAGCGGCCGTACTGGCGGAGGTTCGACTTGTAGTCGAACGCTAGGTCGATCTGCGGCTGGCTGCGGCCCGGCTGGTCCAGGAAGTGCTGGTCCAGGGTCCAGCCGTCGGGTGCCACCTCGTCCGGATTCGAGGTACCGCCCTCGTACTGAGCGCGGGTGGCGGGCAGGGTCAGCAGCGCGCGGACCTGCTCCTCGGCGCCGGGGTCGTCGCGGTCCAGCGCGATGAAGTTCCGCGCCATATCGGACAGCCCCTCGTCGTACGCGTTGCCGTTCTGGACGATGAGGCCAGCCACGCGGTCCGAGTTGCGGGTGGCGAGCCGGAAGCCGACTGGGGCACCGAAGTCGAACATGTACAGCACGAATCGACTGAGCCCGAGGACGTCAACGAAGCGCTCCATCACGTCGGCCAAACGGTCAAAGCAGTAGCTGAAGTCACCGCCAGCTGACGCGGGCGTGGGCACGTCGCTGTGGCCGAAGCCCGGATAGTCCGGGGCGATCAGGCGATGACGGTCGCCCAGCACATCGATGAGTCGCCGGTACTGATGCGAAGCCGAGGGGAAGCCGTGCAGCAACAGCAGAGGTGGCCGAGTCAGGCTCTCCTGCTCCGAGGGGACGGACTCCCGATAGAAGATCCGCAGCCCGTCCACGTCGACGTGCCGGTGGGCAACCCGGGTCACATTGACAGCCACTTTAACATCCTTTCACGAGGGTAATGATGCATTAGAACTACCGCGCCATGAGCTAACGCGTCAAGACGCTGAGGTACCATTAGGTAGTGAGGGACCTGACCCCGCTCGTCGGCGAGCCGCTGGCGCTCGACCTGATCAACACCGTGGTCCGGCACGCCGGCACCAGCGTTGACCTGCTGGCCACACCGGCACAGTTGCAGGCATGGCTCGCCGCCCAGGCCGAATGCGTTCCCGACCTCCCCGAGGTTGTCTCCGACGGGATCACGCCGGACGACGTGGCCATGGTCCAGGCCGTACGCGGTCACATCGCGGTCGCCGTCGACCATGCCCGGCGCGGCCTGGCACCTCCCGCCGCCGCGATCCAGGGCATCAACGACAGCCAGCGCAGGGCCCCGGCCGTTCGGGAGCTGCGGTGGCTGTCGGGAGCGGTCGAGGCACGCGTTCGCCGTGGGGGAAGTCTGGGCGAGCAGCTTGCCGCTCGTCTCGCCGAAGCCGCCGTCGACCTGCTCACGGACCCGGCGTTGGCCGCGGTACGCCAGTGCGAGGCCGAGAGCTGCGTCGTGCTGTTCCTGCCGGCACATCCCCGTCGTCGCTGGTGTTCCCGCACTCGTTGTGGCAACCGAGCCCGCGTCTCCCGCTACTATCAGCGCCACAAGGCCGAACGATCAGGGCAAGCCGGTGCTTCCGGTGCTCGGCAGCACCGACACTGAAGTCGCACCCACTCCGCCCGCCAAGAAGCTGACCGTCGTCACACCGACGCCGGGCAGGCCCTCCTTCCCGGCACCGCTGCACCCGATGGACGGCGTCGGGCATGAGCCGCGATACGGCAGCGGGCCCGGGTCCTGGGTGCGGAGGCCGACGAGGCGCCCGTTGACGAGCTGGACATCTCCTCCGACTTCCTGATCAACCACATGATGCGCGGCAAGTGCTTCGGCACCGTCGGCGTCGACAGTTGCTTCACCGACTCGACCGGCCGGCGGTTCCACGGCGCTGACTTCCCGTTCCTGACCGGCAACATCGTGGACGCCACCACGAACCGATCCATCCTCCCAGCGGCCACCGTCGAGTGGGTACGCGGCGCCACCGGCCGCGCGGTGCCCGTCGGTTTCATCAACGTCACGGTGCCCGACACGCCGTACGGCACCACGTCGTACCAGCCGGCCCTCGCCTCGCTGCCGTCCGTGCAGACCGCCAACCGGTACGCCGCCGAGTTGAAGCGCCAGGGCGTGCAGGCCCTCGTGCTCAACCTGCACGACGGCGGAGTAGCCTACGGTAGCGGCCGCGACTACAACGGGTGCCAGGCACCGTCCGGCCCCGCCTTCGACGCGGCCCGGGACGCCTCGCCGGACATCGACGTTATCGTCACTGGCCACTCGCACAACCAGTTCAACTGCTCCCTGCCCGACCCGGCGGGCAACCCGCGTCCAGTGGTGGAAGCCGGCAACGCGGGCAAGCTGATCAACGAGATCAACCTGCAGATCGACCCGCGGACAGGTGACGTCATCCGCGCCGCCACCCGGTCAACCAACCACCCGAACACGCGAGACGTCACGCCGGACCCGATCGTGTCGAAACTCGTGGACTACTGGACACAGCGCGCCGGCGAGGCGTATGCCCGGCCGGTCGCGACCATCACCGGCGACGTCACCCGTGCATTGAACCCCGCCGGCGAGTCGACCCTCGCCGACCTGGCGTCCGACGCGTTCTGGGAGGACGCCAACTCCAGCGAAGCCGGCCGGGCCGACCTGGCGCTGGTCGCCGCCGCCCCGAAGGGGCAGTCCGTGCTCCGCGCCGACCTGCACTACGCCCCCGGCACCAGCACTGCCGGTGACGCCCCCGGCCGAATTACCTTCGGCGAGGCGTACACGTCCATCGGCTACGACAACCCCGTCCTGACGATCTCGATCACCGGTGCCAGGTTGAAGCGGGCGCTGGAGAGCCAGTGGCAGGTACGCCCGGACGGCACGACCGCCTTCTACCCGCTCGCCGTATCGCGGAACGTGCACTACACCTACGACAGCGGCAAGCCGATCGGCGATCGCGTCCAGCCGAGTGATGTCCTGATCGACGGCAATCCGTTGCAACTGGACCGGACCTACCGGGTTGCGGTGCTGGCCTACACGGCGATGGGGGCGGACGGGTCGGACATCGCCGACACCATGGTCAACGCCGTCGGTGCCAAGCAACTGGACCCGGCGACGCGGCCGTACCGGAACAGTAGGGATCGCGAGGCCATCCGGGGCTACCTGACCCGACACAGCACCGTGGCGCCACCGGCTGTCGACCGGGTCACCGCCCGTACCGCTTAATCGGATCAGCAGCCGAGCGGACAACAGCCGGCCGGGGCTACCAGCGCCCCGGCCGGGTGACGGTGCGGACGGCGTGCCTCGGCGGCCTCGCCGACTGATGGGAGGCATTCCGGGGGCTATCGTGACCCATGCCCTGGTGCCGGATTCAAGGGACTTCCTTCGCCAGTTCGGCGATCCGCGCCCAGGCCGGTGAGGAAGCGCCGGCCGCCACGCCGGCGAGCCGGGTGATTGTCGGGTCGGGCGGCGGCCCGGCGGCGCCGCTGCCGTCCTGTCCGGCGTACCATCGCCGGGTCCGTTCGGCCAGCGCGGGCAGGCGCGGATCGTCCGGTGACCAGTCGAAGGCGGCGTCGTAGTCGAGGTACAGCGCTCGGAACTCGGGATCGGCGATGGCCGCCAGTTTGTCGGCGATCCAGGCCGCCGCCTGCTCGGGCGCCACCGACTGCAGCAGGATCCACAGGTCGCGCTCGAGTAGTACGGTGCGCTCGCTGACTCCTATCTGGCGCAGCCGCTCCAGGTAGCCGGTGACCTCTGCCGAGACGAACAGCCGGTCCCCGCTGTGGAGCTGGGCGATCCGCTGCCGGGTCCGGCGGATCTCCTCGGCCCGCTTCTGCAGGTTACGGTCGATCTCGTCGAGCGCTGCGGCGAACCGCTCCGGCCCAGCTCCGAGCAGCTCCTTGATCCGGGCCAGCGGCACCCCGGCCTCGACCAATGTCCTGATCTTGACGAGCTGGATCGCGTGCTTGGCGCCGTAGCGCCGATAGCCGGACGAATCGCGTGGCGGTTCGGGCAGCAGACCCCGGTCGTGATAGACCCGCACCGCCTTGATCGTCACGCCGGCGTAGTCGGCGAGCTGGCCGATGGTCAGCAGGTGCCGCCCGTCGGCCAGCTCGTCGCTCATGAACCGCATCGTGTCAGACGGACGCGCGCCGGGTCATCCGGCCGCCGGCGCACCGGTACGCCGCCCCGCCGTGGTAGGACACCAGGTAGTGCGACGGCAGCCCCTCCAGCGGGATCCCGGCCGGGGCGAAGAGATCCTTCCCGACCGGCACGTAGCGCTGCGGCGGTGCCGTGAACGAGCCGCCCACGAAGCCGGTGAAGATGCGCTGCTGCACCTCGTCCGCCGGCTCGTATGTCACCTGTTCCTCCAGTCCTCCGTCCACGACGCGCACGTCGACCCGGAGCTGGTTCGAGCGGTACGTCCCCGCGTACGGCTGAAGATCGACTGCCTCCGGCGCGTAGGCCGGAGTCTCCACCGTGCCGAACCGGCCTGCGAGCCAGGGCAGCAGCTCGTCGTGCAGCGCCAACGCCCGCGAATCGTTTCCGTACGCCGCGAACACCAGGTCGTGCTCCGGCACGACGACCAGCACCGCCACCCCGCCGGGCGAGGCCCCGGACATGGTCAGCACCGTCGTGCCGCCGAGCGACCGCACCAGCCAGCCGAGGCCGACGGGCGAGGTGTTCGGCGTACCCATGTCGTGCGCGACCGACTGCATGCGCGCGACCGACTCCGCTGACAGCACCCGCGTGCCCGACGGTGCCAAGCCGTCGCCGAGATGGACCCGCCCGAATGCGAGCAGGTCCTCGATGGTGCCGATCGGCGTGCCGCCGGCCGGCCCCCACGTCTGCGGCAGCATGAACATGCCGGTCGGCCGGACGCCTCCGGTGGCCGGGTCGGGGAAGTGCCCGATGGCAGTGGAGCGCAGGATGGCGCTCTCGGCGGAGGTGCACGCGCCGGCCATCCCGGCGGCCGCGAAGACGTCACGCTCGAGCAACTCGTGGTATGGCCGGCCGGTGACCACCTCGAGCAGCCGGCCGGCGACGATCATGCCGCCGTTGGAGTAGCTGACGTACTCGCCCGGCGCGAAAAGGGTGCCGCATTCGTGGCCGAGCCGCTCCACATAGCTCTTGAGGGCGTCGCGGCCGACCGCGTCCGGGAAGAACAGGTCGGCGTCGATGCCGCTGGTGTGCGTGACGAGATGGCGGACGCGGATCTTCTCGGCCGCGCCGGGCGTGGCCAGCCGGAACTCCGGCAGGTAGTCGACGACCGGCGCGTCGAGGTCGAGAGCGCCCCGCTCGACCTGCTGAAGCACCAGCGTCGTCGTCATGATCTTGGTGATGGACCCGAACAGGAAGCCGGTGTCCTCGCGCATCGGCGCCCCGGTGGCGACGTTCGCCACACCGTGAGCGACGACGGCCTGCTCCCCGGCACGGTAGATGCCGGCGACGAATCCGGGAACCTGGGTGGCCTCGCAGAAGGCGGCGGCCCGCTTGCTGATGTGTGCGATCTCGTTCATGTCATCGATCCTCGAACCCTGCCCCAGGGGCAAGGTCAAGCCCCATTTTTGCCCGCGTCGCCGTGCTGGTCGCGCTCGTTTGAGGAGTTGTTCCAGACCGCCAAGGACGAGACAGGCCTGGACCACTACCGAGGTCCGCCGCTACGACGCCTCGTACGCCCACATCACGCTGTCCATGGCCGCCCTGGCCCACCTGGTCGACACCCGCGCCGCCGAGCAGACACGCCATCACCCGAGCCGATAAGGGGGCGGCGATCCCGGCGCAGACGAACTCGTCCCGCTCAGCAGCAACGAGATCCGCCGCCTGGCCGCCCGCCTCGCCCAAGGCGGACGCGCCGTGATGCGCCAAGCCCTGCACTGGTCACGATGGCGCCGCAAAGGCGTTCGAGTCGTTTGCGGTAGTTGCAGTATTAGCCGTTTATTTGGACGTTTGCAATACGTTCAGCAAATCGATCGGGTCAGGTCATCTGGACTCCTTAGCTTCGCCGTCGAAGGAATTTGGAGTTGGCAACTGTTTTTGGCTGCTCGCGGCCAGATGGGACGAGACCCCGATGCAACCAGCTGCTGCCGTTCGTGCGCGCGGCATCACCAAGACCTTCGGCGATGTCATCGCCCTCGACGGAGTCGATCTCGACCTCCCCGAGGGGCAGATCCACGGGCTCGTCGGACCCAACGGCGCCGGCAAGACCACTCTCCTGGGCATGCTGCTGGGCCTGGCGGTGGCCGACGGCGGCTCACTGGAGATCCTCGGCTCACCGGTCGGGCACATCCTGTCGGTGCCCGACGGCGTCACGGGCTTCGTGGACGGCCCCGGTCTGTATCCCGAGCTGACGGCGCGCCAGAACCTTGCGGCCCTGGTCTCCCTGCGGAGCGGCGCCGGCCGCTCCGCCGACGTCGACGAACTGCTCGACCGGGTCGGGCTCACCGAGGTGGCGGGTGACAGCGTCCGCGGCTTCTCACTCGGCATGCGGCAGCGCCTCGGGCTGGCCGCCGCCCTGCTCGGCGAGCCGCGTCTGCTGGTCCTCGACGAGCCGGCCAACGGCCTCGACCCCGCCGGCAAGCGACAGGTCCACCAGGTCCTCACCGACCTCGCCGAGGCCGGCGGCACCGTGGTCCTCTCCAGCCACCGCATGGACGACCTCGCGGCGCTCTGCGACGACGTCACCCTGCTGTCCACCGGCCGGGTCGTCTTCTCGGGCCCGGTGCACAAGCTGGCCACGGAGAGCGGCGAGCTCGACTACCGGCTCGTCACGACCGACGCCGACGGCGCACGCCGGCTCGCCGACGACATCCCGGGCCTGAGCCAGGTCGCGGGCCGGAAGTCGCAGTCGCAGTACGACGACCAGTCGGTCGTCGTGCGGGGCCCGGAGCCAGCCCTCGACGACCTGGTCGCCCGGCTCGTCGGCGCGGGCATCGCGATCCGCGAGCTCGGCCCCGTCGTGCCCCCTCTGGAGGCCGCTTTCCTGGCGCTCACCAGCGCCGACGCCGACACCGACCCTGGCCCAGACGCCGTCATCAGCCCTGCCTCCACCCCCGACCTCCAGGAGACCTCCCGATGACCGCGGCCATCGTCGACGCCCCCGTCCGCACGCAGCCACAGCCCGTGGCGCTGAGCCGCTGCTACAAGTTCGAGCTGGTCAAGCTGGTCTCGCAGTGGCGCGTCCGGCTGGTCTTCCTGGCGTGCCTGCTCGCCCCGGCCATCTACACGGCGGTGATCAGCCAGCAGACCTCCCTTCCCGCCGACGCGGTCTACGGCCGCTGGATGAACCAGTCCGGCTGGGCGGGCTCCCTGGTCATCCTCGTCTTCATGGGCACGTTGGTGCTGCCCCTGCTCACCTGTCTCGTGGCCGGTGACGTCTTCGCCGTCGAGGACCGGCTCGGCACGTGGCGGCACCTGATGGTCGCGGTGCGCTCGCCGCGCCGGATCTTCGTGTCCAAGGCGATGGCCGCGCTCACCGTCACCCTGGCGCTTCTCGCCGCACTCCTCGTGTCGTCGCTGGCCGGCGGACTGCTGGCGCTCGGCACCCAGCCGATGCCGGGACTGGACGGGCACATCATGGACTCCGGTGAACTCACCCGGACGGTCCTCCTCGGCTGGCTGACCATCGTCCCGCCCACGCTCGCCTTCTCCGCGGTCGGCCTGCTCGGGTCGGTCGCGCTGGGGCGCTCCCCGCTGGGCCTACTGATGCCGGTGGTCATCGCGCTCATCCTCGAAGGTGTCCAGCTGATGCCGGTCCCGGTGGCGCTCCGGGTGGCGACGCCGATGAACGCCTTCATTACCTACCGCGGCCTCTTCACGGCCCCAGGTCAGCTCGGGTCGCTGTGGATCGGGCTCGCCGTCAGCCTGGCCTGGACGGCGCTGGCCACCTACCTCGCCTACCGGCTCTTCGTGCGTCGCGACTTCACCGACCTGGCCTACGACGGCATGGGCCGCCGCTTCCTGGTCGCGGGTCTGGCCCCGCTGGCGGGCCTGGCCGCGGTCACGACCGTGGTCGTCGCCGTGACCACGGGTGCCAACGGCACGGGCATCGAGCGGCCCAAGCTCGAGGCCTCGCTGGCAACGTCGTTCTCGCACCTGTACGTCCTGCAGACCGAGCAGCTCAACCGGCAGGCGGTCACCGAGGAGCAGCTCCACGCCACGGCCAAGTGCGACAAGGCCGGGGAGCGCGTCGAGGACCACGGTCCGGGCGCCGACTGGCGCTGCGTCGTGACGTGGACCCTCCCTGGTACGACCGCGACCGGCAACGCGATCTACCAGCTCGACGTGACCGCGGACGGACGGTACGTCGCCGACGGCGACGGGCCGAAGGAGGTCAACGGGTTCTTCCAGGTCGCCACCCCCCTGGGTGACCGACCGAACCCGCTGTGGCAGTTCGACGGAGTCGTCGACCTGCTGGCAACTACAAAGTGAAGGGAAACCAGATGAACGTAAGGCGCAACCGCGTCGTGAAGCGGCCTCGTCGTCGCCTCCTGCGCTCGTTGCCCACCGGCC
>NZ_VSFA01000015.1 GCF_008119785.1 Micromonospora sp. MP36
CGACGTCGACAACGAGTTCTTCCGGCTCTGGCTGGACGAGCGGATGAACTACACGTGTGCCGTCTTCGACGACACCGACGACCTCGAGGCCGCCCAGGTCGCCAAGCTCAAACTGCTGCACCGGTACGGCCGGGTCACGCCCGACTCGCGGGTGCTGGACATCGGCTGCGGCTGGGGCGCCAACCTCGAATACCTGGCCGTCGACCGGGGCGTCCGCGACGTCCACGGCATCACCTTGTCGGAGGCCCAGTACGCCGAGATCCGCCGCCGCGACCTGCCCGGCGTCACCGCGTCCTGCGTGGACTACCACGACTACACGCCGCCGGTCCGCTTCGACACGATCATGTCCATCTGCATGATCGAGCACGTCTGCACCCCAGAGCAGGCCCGCGCGGGGGAGTCGGTCGCCCGCTACCGGGACTACTTCCGGCGGGCTTGGGAGTGGAGCCGTCCGGGCGCCCACTTCGCGCTGCAGTCGATCCTGCGCAACCGCGCGCCGCGCATCCCCGCCGACATCCGCGAGGTCGGCTGGGTCACGTACCAGATCTTCCCCGGCGGCATAACCCCGCGCATGGAGGACATCGTGGCCGCGGTCAACCCGTACTGGGAGATCGCGGAGGTGCGCACCCGGCGGGAGGACTACCGGCGCACCTGTGCGCACTGGCGCGACCGGCTGCGCACCCACGAGCAGCAGATCCGCGACCGCTGGGGCGGGCAAATCTTCGCCGACTACGACCGCTACCTGACTGCGTGCATCCGCGCCTTCGAGATGCACTACCAGTCACTCGCGCAGTGGTCGCTGCGCCGCATCGACGAGATCTAGGAGTACCCGTGTCCACCGATGAGCTGCTGGCCCTGATCGCCGCCGGGATCGCCGACGTGACCGGCCGTCCCGCCCCCGCGCTGACGGTCGACGCCGACCTCGCCACGCTGGGGCTGGACAGCCTGCAGGCCCTGGAACTGGTCGCCTGGGCGGAGGAGCGGCTACGGGTCCGCGTACCGGACGAGGAACTGGCCACCGTCCGCAGCATCGGCGACCTGTCCGGCGTGCTCGCCGCCCGACTGCCGGCCGGTACGCCATGACCGACCGGGCGCTGCGGGAGGCGTTCCACCGCGAGTTCATGACCTTCTTCGAGCAGGCCGAACGGACCCGCCGCTGGAACGTGTTCACCGACATCGACTGGGACCGCCTCGCCGGCCACGACCCCGACCCGCGGCTGACGCTCTCCGCGGAGACGTTCTGCGGCGTGGAGATGTACCTGCCGGACTACCTGCGCGCCCACCTCGACCTGATGCGCAGCGACTACGGCCGCGCCTGGTTCGCGGCGAACTGGGGCTACGAGGAGGCCAGACACTCCCTGGTGCTCCGCGAGTACCTGCGCCGCAGCGGCGCCCGCACCGACGCGCAGCTACACGACTACGCCGACACCGTACTGGCCCGCCGCTGGGAGCCGCCCTACGACGACGGCCGCCGGATGACCATCTACGGCGCCCTGCAGGAGCTGACCACGTTCGTCATCTACCGAAAGCAGCGCCAGTGGGCGACCCGGCACGGCGACCCGGTGCTGCCGGAGATCTACCGCCTGGTGGGGCGCGACGAGATGGCCCACTCCCGCTTCTACCTGAAGATGATCCGCCTACATCTGGCCGACGACCGGTCGGGCACCCTCGCCGACCTCGCGTACGTGCTGCGCACCTTCCGGATGCCCGCCGAGGACCTGCTGCCCGACTACGCCAGCCGCATCGAGGTGATGCGCGCCGCCGGCATCGACCGCGGCGTCTTCCTCGCCGAGGTGGTGCTGCCGCTGCTGCGCGCCCTTCAGCTGACCCGGCACGACCTGCCCCGGGTGCCCGCCCAAGCGGTCACCGAGATCCCCGGGCCACCCGGGCTGCTCACCGCCGCCGGATCCGCCGGATGACCACCGCCGCCCCGATCGCCGTCGTCGGCGCCGCCTGCCGCTTCCCCGGCGCCGCGAACCTCGACGCCTACTGGGACCTGATCCGCACCGGCCGGGTCGCCACCGGCCGGGTGTCGCCGCACCGCTGGCGGCACGGCTGGATGCACGACCCCGACGACGCCCGGGCGGCGGACTTCGCGTACACCGACGTCGTGGCCCACCTGCCCCAGGTGGACACCTTCCCGGCCGCCCGGTACGCCCTCGCGCCCCGCCGCGTCGAGGTGACCGACCCGCAGCACCGGCTGCTGGTCCAGGTCACCGAGGACGCACTGCGCCATGCCGACGTCGACCTGCCCCGCGACCGCACCGGCGTCTACGTGGGCGCATCGGTCAGCGAGTACAAGGACCTGCTGACCAGCCGGATCCGCGCCCGGCAGATGGCCGCCGGCGAATTCGGCACGCCACTGGACCCGCAGGCCGCACAAGCCGCGGTGGCCGGGGTGGCGCCGCCCCGCGCGTACACCATTCCCGGGACCCTGCTGAACATGGCCGCCGCCACCGTCAGCGCGGTGTTCGACCTCGGCGGACCCAGCTTCGTCGTCGACGCCGCCTGCGCGTCGGCGCTCGTCGCGGTGCACGAGGCCGTCGTCCACCTGCGCGCCGGCCAGTGCGACCTCGCCGTCGCCGGCGGCGTCTACCTGAACCTCGTACCCGACAACCTGATCGGCTTCTCCCGCATCGGCGCGGTCTCCCGCACCGGCGTGTGCCGCCCGTTCGACCGGCGCGCCGACGGCTTCGTGCTCGGCGAGGGCGTCGGCGTCGTCGTCCTCAAGCGCCTCGACGACGCCCTCGCCGCCGGTGACCAGGTGTACGCGGTCATCCGCGGCACCGGCTGCGCCAACGACGGCCGCGCCGAGGGACCCATGACCCCGCGCCTGGACGGCCAGGTGACCAGCCTGCGCCGGGCGTACGCCGACGCCGCCGTGGACCCGGCCACCGTGGGATTCGTCGAGTGCCACGGCACCGCCACCCCGGCCGGCGACGCCGTCGAACTGGCCGCCCTGCGCACCGTGCTCGGCGACGGCACTCCAGTGCACGTGTCCTCGGTCAAGGCGAACATCGGCCACACCATGTCCCCCGCGGGCATCGCCGGCCTGCTCAAGGCGGTCCTGGTGCTCCGGCACGCGACCGTGCCACCACAGGTCAACTGCGAGGACCCCGAACCCGCCCTCGGCGCGCTGCGCATCGCCCCCACCGCGCAGCCCTTGCCCACCTGCGGCGACGGTGTGCCACACCGGGCCGCGGTCAGCTCGTTCGGCTTCGGCGGCACGAACGTGCACGTCGTTCTTGAGCAGGCCGCCGGCCTGCCGCGACCGGCGACCATCCCGGCCCCGGCCGGCGACGCGGTGCGCTACTGGGCCGTCCGGCGGGGCCCCACACCGGAACCGCCCACCCGCGCAGCCGCGCCCGTCGCCGTCGACCCCGCTCCGGCCGCCGCGCCGCCGGTACGGTCGGCCCTGCTCGCCGCCGTCGCGAAGGCGGGGTCCTACCCGCCGGACTCGCTGCGTGCCGACCAGGCCCTCGTGGACGACCTCGGCTTCGACTCGCTGATGCTGATCGAGCTGGAGGAACAGCTGATCTCGGCACATCCGGAGCTGGACCAGCTTCCAGAGGATCTGCTGCGGCGCACCACGACGATCGCCGACATCGACGCCTGGCTGACCGCGACCTTCGACCCGGCAACCGACCCGGCCGGAGCGCCCACCGACGCGACCGACCCGGCCGCTGGTCCCGACGTTGCCGCCGCCCGCCAGGCCTCCTCTGCCGTCCGGGGCCCGGTGCCGCCCGAACTCGCCGCATTCCAGGAGCGGCTCTCCCTCCCGGAACGCATCGGCGTGGCCAACCCGTACTTCGTGCCGCACGACGGCGCGCTCGGCGCCACGACCCGCATCCGCGGGACCGAGTTGGTCGATTTCTCCGGCTACGACTACCTCGGCCTCGCCACGCATCCCGCCGTGGTCGCCGCCGCCACCGACGCCCTCGCCCGCTACGGCACCTCCGTCTCGGCCAGCCGGGTCGCCTCCGGGGAACGGCCGCTGCACCGCGACCTGGAGGAGGCCGTGGCGGCCTTTCTCGGTACGGAGGCCGCCCTGGCCATGGTGAGCGGACACGCCACGAACGTGAGCGTGCTCGGACACCTGCTGCGACGCGACGACCTGGCACTGCACGACGCGCTGGCGCACGACAGCATCCTGCAGGGCATCCGGCTGTCCCGGGCGCACCGCCGATCCTTCCCGCACAACGACCTCGACGCGCTCGACCGGCTGCTCACCGAGCTCGCACCGCGCCACCGCCGGGTGCTGGTGGCAGTCGAGGGCGTCTACAGCATGGACGGCGACCTTGCCGACCTGCCCGCCCTCGTGGAGCTGCGCCGCCGGCACGGGTTCCTGCTCTACGTTGACGAGGCGCACAGCCTCGGGGTGCTCGGCGCGACAGGCCGCGGCGCCGGGGAGCACTGGGGGGTGCGCCCGTGCGACGTCGACGTCTGGATGGGGACGCTGTCCAAGGCGCTGGCCAGCTGCGGCGGCTACGTCGCCGGCGATGCGCAGCTCATCGAGTACCTGCGCTACACCTGTCCGGGATTCCTCTACAGCGTCGGTCTTCCGCCGGCGTCCGCGGCGGCGGCGCTGGCCGCACTGCGCCAACTCGGCGACGAACCCGAGCGGGTGGTGCGGTTGCGCGACAACGCCCAACTGTTCCGGCGGCTGACCGTCCGCGCGGGCATCGAGGTAGGCGCCGGGTCGGCGCCGGTCGTACCGGTCATCACCGGCGGGTCGGAGGTCGCATTGGTGCTGGCGGACCGGATGCGGCAGCGCGGCGTCAACGTCCAGCCCATCCTGTATCCCGCGGTCGAGGAGACCGCCGCGCGGCTGCGCTTCTTCATCAACGCGACCCACACCCAGGCGCAGATCGAGTCGACGGTCGAGGCGCTGGCGCAGGAGCACGGGCGGCGGTGACGCCACCCGCAGAACCGAGCTCAGCTGGCACCGGTGAGATAGCCGGTCACGACAGGGCCGACCCGGGCGGCGAGCTCGTCCGACGTCATCGCCGCGACGGGCGGTAGCTGCACGACGTACCGGCACAGGGCGAGGCCGAGGATCTGGCTGGCGATGAGGCCGGCCCGCCGTGCGGCCTCGGCCGGGTCGGGGCAGCCGGCAGCGACGGCCGGGGCGACCTGGGTGGCGAAGATCTGCCGCATCCGCTCCGCGGCGGCGTTGTTCGTCACGGCCGCCCGCAGCAGCGCGGCCAGTGACTCGTCCACCTCCCACCGCTGCAGGAAGTGGCGGACCAGCGCCTCGCCCAGCCGCTCTTGCGGGAGTTGGCGGGCGTCCGGCAGGTGCAGGTCGAACTCGGCCGCCGCAGCGAAGAGCTTCTCCTTGTTGCCTTGACATCCACTCCTGCCTAGGGGCGGGAGATTCCCGCTTCCAGCGCCGGTTGCTTGCAACGCTGGGTGGGTGGGTGGTCGACAGGACGCCTTTCGGTTCCTGTCCCGGACTGCCCGCCCGGTGAGTGGGGGCGTCGCCTCGGCGGCGTCCCTGATGTTGATCGCGGCGTTCACGTCAGCGTTGGCCTGGTGTCCGCAGGATCCGCACCGGAACGTCGCTTGGCTTTCGCGGTTGTTCGGGTGTGTGTTCCCGCAGCGGCTGCACCGCTGGGAGGTGAACGCAGCTGGCACCTTCACGATCCGGGTGCCGGTGGTGCGTCCCTGGTTGGCCAGGGCTGTCTCGAACATGCCCCAGCCTTTGTCGAGGATTGCCCGGTTCAGTCCGGCCTTCTGCCGGACGTTCGTGCCGGGTTCCTCGATGGTGCCTTTCGCGGTGGCGGTCATGGCCTTGGTGTTGAGGTTTTCGAGCTTGACGATCGCATGCTGGGCGCAAATCCGGTTGGCGGCCCACATCACGAAGTCACGGCGGCGGTTGCGGATCTTCGCCTCGGTCCGGCCGATCTCCGCACGGACCTTACGGGCACGGTTCGAGGTCTTCAGGCCGCGCTTACGGCGGGCGGTTTCCTGCCGGCCGGCCTTCGACTTGAGTCGGGCCAGGTCGCGTTCCTGGCCAGCGGTCGTGAAGGCTCTGTTCCACATGCGGCCATCGGACATCGCTAGGGCGACCTTCACTCCACGGTCGACGCCCACGACGGTGCCGGGCTGGGCGTGGGCCTCGGGCGCCTTGACGCCGGCGTGGACGCCGAAACCGATGTGCCAGGCAACGCCGTCGAAGGACACCACCGCGTTGCGGACCGCGCCGCCCAAGGGGCGGGACCAACGGAAGCGGACCTCGCCGACCTTCGGGAGGGTGACGGCGCTCCAGCGGCGGTTGAGGCGGCGGACGTGGACCGCCTGACCGGGGAAGGGAATCGACAGCCGGACAGAGCGACGTTTACGGGTCGGCGCCCCGGCGGGATGCTGCGGATTCCACCAGTTCTGGTACGCCTGGTTTAGTTGGCGCAGTACCTGCTGGCCGGACTGTGCCGGCAGGTCGGCGACCCAGTCGAAGTCCCTACGCGCCTGCGTCAAGGAGGCGCACTGCGCGGCGAGCCCGAGGGTGACCTTGCGCTGCCGCCAGGCGAACTGGCGCTGCTCCCAGGCGGTGTTATACAGCCAGCGGCACGTGTGCCCCCACGAGGCCAGACGCACGGCCTGCTCGTCGCTGGGGTACAGCCGGTACCTGCGGCCCGTATCCGCCTTCACACTGCCAATCCTACACTTGGTGTCATGGTCGACGGGTACCCGATTCGCACTGGCAGGCACTGCACTTTCCTGCTTCACGCTCACTTGGTTTTCGTCACGAAGTACCGGGCGTGCGTCTTCACGGACGAACATCTGCGCTACCTCGAACAGGCGATGCGGCAGGTGTGCGAACAGTTCGAGTGCGAGCTGGTCGAGTTCAACGGCGGAGACAACCACGTCCACCTGCTGGTCAACTTCCCGCCCAAGGTGGCACTGACCCGGCTGGTCAACTCCCTCAAGGGCGTGTCCTCGCGTTACCTACGCCGCGACTTCCCTGACATCCGCCGCTACTATTGGCGCGGCACCCGACTGTGGGCCGGCTCCTACTTCGCTGGCTCCCTCGACGGCGCACCGCTGTCAGTGCTGCAACAGTACATCGACCAGCAGAACCACCCCAACTAGCCGGGGCGCCCCAAGAGCTTTCGCGGCCTTCGGCCGCACGAAATCGGAAAGCCGCTGCACCACCGACCTGAAGTGCGGTGGTGCAGCGGCTTGTCTTGGTAGGCCGCGGAGGTGTCCCCGCCCCGCCATGCGGAGCGGGGGCACCTCAAGCGATCAGCTCAGGCGTACGGAGGCGGTGTCCAGACCGCCACGAACGCTGACCGCCTTCACCGTGATGGAGTCGGTGCCGGTCCTGACCACCCGAAGCCGGACCTTCTGCTTGTCGTCACCGTCCAGGTAGAACTGCGGCGCGGCGCCCACGGCGCGGGCGCCGTCGACCTTGACCGTGTCCGGAGCGACGATCTTGATCTCCTTCGCCTGCTCGAGAGCCGTCGGAATGCGGCCGGTGTTCCTGACCGTCGCCGTGATCTCGTGCGTCGCGCCGTCGCTCTGGGTGCCCGTGAGCTTCTTGGCGGTGACCTCGGTCAGGTCGACCTGCGGCAGTGACTCGAGCAGATAGAGGTTGAACCGGGCCTGGTTGGCAGCCCAGGTGCCGATCAGATCCGCCGACGGGTTCTGCGACCAGAACTTGGGGTTGATCCCGCCGATCTCGACCTTCCCCAGCTTGGGATGTTGCACCTGGGTCCACGGCAGGAAGCAGTTCGTGCGGCCGTTCTCGGCGCACCACCGCGACCGCTCCCAGTCGGCATACCTGCCATCCTTGTCGAAGTCGACGTAGTCCCCACCGTTCCAGATCTCGTCGCCGTACCAGACCGCGCCGTACTGGAAGTAGCCGAAGTCAGGGCCGTGCCCGAACAGCGGCGTCGGCTGGCCACCATTGCGCGTGGCGTAGTCGATGTAGACGCTTCCCGTGTTCCGGTAGCCGGTGAACGAGGCACCCGCCTTGTCGAAGTGCTCGTAGAGCTTGCGGTCGCTCGCGTACATGCACTCGACGGGGTCGCAGGTCGACGGTCCCCGCAGATGCATGGGCACCCGCGTGTCCATGCTGTTCACCGCACCGATGTTGGTATGCGACATCAGCCAGGTGTACACGTGCCGGGTCTCCGGCTCCGACAACGGGTACGCGCCGGCACCACCCTGGGTCAGGTTCCGGCCGGTCGCGTCGTCCGCCGGCATGACATGCCAGTTGTACGGGTAGTTGCGGTGCAGGTCGAGACCGCCGACGCCGTCCTCGTTGTAGCGGCCGTCGCCGTCGTTGTCGACGCCCTCGGAGAACATCAGGTAGTCGCCCTTGCCCGCGCCGACGCTGAGCATGGCGTTCCCGGCCGGATCCCGCTCGTCGACGACGTGGGTTCCCTTGCCCGCGCCGACGTACTGACGCATCTGGCTCAGGTACCCGTCGCCATTGAGGTCCTCACCCGGGTCCTCGTCGCGCTTGCCGTCCCCGTCGTTGTCGTCCGGCCGCACCGTCGACCGGTTCGTCTGGGCCGTGTACAGGTACATGTCGTGGCCGTCGGGATTGTTGACCGGTCGGATGTACACGGTCTTTTCGTCGAGCAGTTTGTCGACTGTCTCGTCCTTGCCGGCCTGGGTGATGAGATGGTGCGCCAGCCACAGCGAACTCTCGGCCGACGAGATCTCGCCCGAGTGGCGATTCCCCTCGAAGTAGGCGGCCGGCTTGTCGGTGTCCGCGCCGGTGGACTTGTTCGTGATGGTCAACTGGTAGATCGGCTGACCGCTGTAGCTCTCGCCGACGATGTGCAGGTCGACGAGGTCGGGACGCTCGTGGGCCCACTTCTTCAGCCACCACTGGATCTCGATGCCCGTGTGGAAGTGCGCGAAGTCCATCTGGCCCGGGGTCTTCGGCTGCACCTGGTCGTATTTGACGACCTCGAACGTGCTGTCTCCGTCCCGCTGGCCGGCGATCGTGATGGTGGCGGAGGTGGGTGTCACGCTGCCCGGGAACGGACCCGGATCCTGCGGCGGCTGTAGACCGACGGTGTAGGCGGGGGCCGCGGACATGGCGGCGCCGTCAAGTCGATGCGCAGCGCCTGGCCCCCACAGGTGGGTGGCGCCCAGGACGAGGGCGCCCGCTGCCAGGGGCACCAATACGGAGGCGGGGCGGATGCGCCGGAGGAAATGCTTCTTCGCCGGCGGGTGCTGGATTGGTACGTCGTGCGAGGAGGCTTGTCGCTGACCGGATGAACTCTGTGCGGGGTCGGAACCCAAGGCAATCTCCCACTGTCACTTTTGGTGCTCTCCCATACGCAACAGGCGCGGGAGTCACACGGTGTAAGGGGGCCGCCACCCAACGGGTACTCGAGTTCCGATCACCGTAGTCGATCATTGCATGGATGTAAATGCCTAAGCGGAACTGACTCCTTACCGCGGGCCAGTGCCGGCGCGGGTGGGTGGTCAGGCGGTTCTGCGGGTGAGCGATGCGACGAAATCGTCGACCAGCCGGGTCTGCGCCGGGGCCGGCAGCCGCTCGGGGTCGAACAGCGCCTGGACCACCAGGCCGTGGGTGAACGCCAGCACGATCGTCGCGAGCCGGCCTGAGTCCCCGTCGGGAAGCTCGCCCAGCCGTTGTGCTTCCTCGATGGAGGTACGCAGGCCTGCGCGGATGCGTTCGTAGCGAAGGCTCTGGGCGGCGAACAGGTCGGGGTCGGACAGGGCGACGTCCCAGGAGCCGACCCAGATCCGGTTCATCGCCGCTGCGTCGGGGGTCAGCGGGAGGATGTTGAGCATCTGGGTGCGCAGCGCCGCCAGTCCGGGTGCGGGCGCGGCCTGCCGGGGGCGCTGCGCGGTGCGTACCTCGAGGATGTCGAGGGCGTGGGCGATCAGTTCGCGCTTGCCCGCGAAGTAGTGGGTGACCAGTCCGGTCGAGGAGCCCAGGGCCGCAGCTACGGCGCGCATGGTGAGGCCGCCGAAGCCGTGCTCGGCCAGGACCTGCCACACCGCCTCCGAGACGTCCTGGCGTCGGGAGTCATGGTCGGTGCGTGCGGGGCTCATGGCCTGCTAGCATACATGCCAAACGTTTGTTATGTACGGAGGTTGTGATGTTCGCGCTGCCGCTCGCCGACTCGGCCGTGCTGCGCCCACTGGAACCGTGGCAGGCCGAGGAGTTCCTCGCCCACCTGGACCGGGCGCGCGAGCACATCACGCCGTGGGTCTCGCCCGCCTTCGTCGCCCGCGATCTCGGCGAGGCCCGCGCCGTACTGCAGCGTTACGCGGACAAGCGGGCTCAGGACGGCGGCGGCATCTGGGGCATCTGGCTGGACGGCCGCCTGGTCGGCGGCGTCATGTTCGTCTCCTTCGACACCGCGCTGGGCGTCTGCGAAGCGGGCTGCTGGCTGGAGCCCGGCGCACAGGGCCGCGGGCTGATCACCCGCGCCGCGGAGCGGATCATCGACTGGGCCGTCGAAGAACGCGGCATTGCTCGCGTCGAATGGCGCACCAACGCCCGCAACGAGCGCAGCGTCGCGGTCGCGCAGAGGCTGGGAATGAGCCGCGACGGAACGCTGCGCCAGCTCTACCCGGACGGCGCGGGCGGACGGATCGACCTCGAGATCTGGTCCGTGCTAGCCGACGAGTGGCGGGCCCGACGCGCCGGCCGACCGGCCCCTCCCACCGACCGGGGCATCATGTCCGCCGAGGTGAAGGCCGAACTCGACGGCCTGATGGCCACCTTCCTGGGTGCCTTCGCCAGTCCCGGCGGCACCAGGCCGAACGTCGAGGCGATCTACGAGGTGTTCATCCCCGAAGGGATGATCATCAGCAACGCCGGCGCGACCCCGGTGGTCTACGACCTGCGCCAGTTCGTCGATCCTCGCGAGAAGATCCTCACCGACGGGACGCTGACCGAGTTCCGGGAATGGGAGACGTCGGAGACCACCGAAATCCATGGCTCGATCGCCCACCGGATCAGCGAGTACCGCAAGTCCGGCTACCTCCACGGCGAGTGGTTCGAGGGCCGGGGCGTGAAGACCACCCAGTTCGTCAAAACCCCATCGGGCTGGAAAATGAGCTCACTGGCCTGGGACGACGAGCCCGCCCTCCGGCCTGCCACAACCGCAGCCGACACAGGCCGGACACGATGAGCACAGACGCCCCGCTCAGGAGCGCGGCGGGGCGATGATGTCGAAGGTCCGGCCCATGATCCGATCCTATTCACGGCCGCCGGACGACACGATCCCGTTTCGCGGGCGCAAGCCTGCCGGCGCTCCTGGGCTCACCTGGACATCACGTCCTATCTATGGCGTGTGCCAGCTTGTGCCGTGTAGTACGGGGATGCTGTCGAGCTGGTCGCGACGGAGGCTTTTCCCGATGATGCCGGGCGGTCGTTCCCGGCTGGGTCGGTACGCGAGTACCTCGATGGGGGTGATTGCGAGATCGACGGTGAAGTCGTGGCTTGCGTGGGGTAGCTCCTCGTCGAGGAGTTGGGTCTGGTGGATGGTGGTGGCGATGGCGGTGTTCGTGGTGACGAGTCCGGCCTCGGTGAGGAGTGCGATCTCCAGGTCGGAGTAGCCGGCGCCCTTGCCGACCCGTACGCCGTCCCGCCGGCTGATCGCGACGCTGCCGCAGACGATCAGGTCCACTGGGCGCATGTCGTCGGGGCCGACTGTGGGGGCGATCTCCGGTGCCCTGGTGCTGGTGGCAGCAGTCTCGAATGGGACCGTAAGCACGGCCGGGTCGAGCAGGTAGAAGGGCTTCGGTGTGGCGAGCCGCGGGACCGCCATGTAGAGCAGCTTGCCCTCTTTCAGGGCGCGTACGCGGACGGGCAGTTGGGCTCGGTCGGGGTTGCACTTGATGACGCGTGCCTGCTTCCAGACATCCAGCTCTGCTAGTCGGGCGGCGGCGTCTTCCTTGCCGGTGAAGTCGGGGATGTGACCGTGGACGCCGGTTGGTGCGGCGCCTTCGCGTTCGAGGAGGTCCCAGACGCGTCGCCGGACGGACTGCTTGGCGTGGTCGATGCTGGTCACGCTGTTGCTCCTATGGGGTCATGAGAGTGAGCAGTCGGTCGTTGACGTCCTGGACTGAGGACTGGTTGCGCCAGGGGCGCAGCTGGCGGGCCGCGGCGAAAGCGAGGTTGAGCCCACCCCCGGCGCGGGTTCGCTCGATGACATCGATGGCCTGGTGCAGGTTGGACGTGGCGGCATCGACGTCACCGTGAAGGATGCTGGCAAGGGCGAGATTCCCGAGGACGACGGCGGTCGACTTGCGGCGTGCGGCGATGAGTTGTCGGGCCTTTTCCAAAGCAGCTATGGCGTCGGCGGGCTTGCTCAGAGACAGCCAGCAAGAGCCCGCGAGCCGCGCGTGGTGGCTGGGACAGAAGAGGGCAGAGGCCGGATCCCGAGGATCTACCGAGGCGAAGTGATCTTCAGCGGCTCCGAGGGCGATGAAGCAGTCCCGGGTCTGGCCGAGCATCGCGTGCGCTTCGGCACGGTGCAGTTGGGCGAGGCCCGCGATCACGTGGCTGTGGGTGCGGCTTACGGCGGCGGCGCGTACGGTCAAGGCAATGCCAGCCGTCGGCTGCTTGGTGCCGTAGAGGGCAAGATAGCTCTTGCGGAGCAGCGCGTTAGCCTCGGTGACCACGTCGCGGGTTTCCTGCGCGGCGCGGATCGCCTGATCGAAGTATGCGGCGCTGGCGGGGTGGTCATGCCGCTGAGAGGCGTCCCACACGAGCTGGCCCATCAGCGTGGCGGACTCGGCGACAGCTGCGGCCAACTCGCGCTGAACCAAGCCGTCGCTGGCGTGCTGACGAAGGAAGGCCGTCTGACCGTGCAGCTGGCCCGCCTCGGCGAGCAGGAGCGTCGACGGTGTCCGGTCGTAGCGCTCATCAAGGTGCTGCACACGCTCCCGCAGGTACGCGACGGTGACCAGGTCGACGCGGCGGGGGTGCCGCAGCACATAGTTGAGACGCTCGTTGGGCGGTGACGGCGGCTGGCCGACATCGGCCAACAGGTCGGCCAGTTCCTCGACCGACAGTTTGAGAGCCGTCGCCAAACGCGGTCGATGCCACGGCTGTGGATCAGTTTCTGCTCGTTCCCACCGCACGACGGTGGAGCGGTCGACGCCAAGAACTTCGGCGAGGCGTTCCTGGCTCAAGCCGACCGCCTTGCGGCGCTCGGCCAGCCGATATCGGCGTTTGCCGGCGCGCCGTCCTCCTCTGCCGCTGACCATCACGGATCAATTCATCCAGCTCACGCGGCGTAGCGCAATGAGGATGCGCCAGTTCTGCGTCATTGCCGCCCTGGGAGCCGCATGCCCTCGGCGGTTGGGTGAAGACACGGGCGGCGATCAAGCCCGACCTACCGAGCGGGGGTGCGAGGAGTTGAGCTCCGAGGAGCTAGATCGAACTGAGGCAGTTGCCGAGCAGGCCAACCTCTGGCATCGGTCGCTGCCGCCGCAGCGCATTCCCGCTCGTGTGTGGGTGATGCCTCGCCTGCGTGCTGCCGTGCGGGCTGCGTGGGTGGGTGACCGGCGGGCTGCTCCCAGCCGCCGTGGTGTGGCGGTGGGCTCGCCTTTCCCCCGACGAGCCCACCGCTCACTAGCCCGGATGGGGGTGCCGGAATGACGGTGTATGTCTCGCGTAACGCGAGGGCCGACCAGTCCGGGCGACCTGAATCCCTTGCGCGCGTTCCTGCGTGGCAGCAGGCGCGGCCCGCTGATCCGCCGCTGCTCACCCACGTGTGGCGTCGGTTGTTCGAGCAGCAGGCCCGAGAAGGCGATCGCCGATGACCGAGGACCAGCGCCGCATCGTGGGGCATCCGATCGCGGGGGAGCCCGTGGAGCATCTGCCGTTGCGCCCGCTGTGGCTGTGCCGCCGGTGCGGGCAGCCGTGGCCCTGCGGGGCGGCGAAACTCGCTCTCCTCGCCGAGTACCAGGGCAGCCCGGTGAGCCTGTTCCTCTACCTGGCCGGCTGCTTGCATGATGCGATCGACGATCTGCACCGGCTCAACCGGAGTGAAACGGGCGACGCCGGTGACATGTTCGATCGGTTCCTCGGCTGGCCCGCCCGGCACACCCGCTCCTACCGGGTCAACGCGATCGGGGCCACGCAGGGCGAGGAGACGGCACGGTGAGCCGCCGTCTTCACAGCCAATCGCGAACAGGATGACACCGCTGGCCGCCCTGCTCCGTCGAATTGTTGAGCCGATCAGAAGCGCACCGCACTATTCCGTGCCGGTGCGGCAACCACGGGCGACCGTGCGCCGTCCAACCACTGGGACCGGCTGTTGGCCGGCGCGGCGGAAGGACGGCGAACGAGATGGGCCAGCGAAGCTGTCTCTTGACGATGGTCGCGGTCGGGGTCCTGATAGCAGGCTGCGGCGGCGGGGCAGGGCTGGACGAGTCTCCGCCGCATGCCCTGCCGCCGGTCACCGCAGGCCTGGGATCAGCGGATCCAGTGGCACTGCTGGGCAACTGGACCCTGGCCGGGGTGGCCGAGGAGCCGCGCGGCATCCTGCGCCTCGCACCTGACCAGATCCAGCTCTTCGGCCGCTGCGGGATCCTGGTCGGTTCCTGGCGGGCCGACGCTGGTGGTTTCTTCGTCGCCGGCATGTTCGGCTCAACCGGGGCGGAGGGCGGTCGCGGCTGCGACAGCGCCCCCGGACAGAACCCGCAATGGCTGAACCGGGTCACGTCGTACCAACTGGAGGGCGAAACGCCGTTGCTCCTCGACGCCGACGGCGCGGTCGTTGCCCGGCTCCTACCGGGGGCGACACCGACGCCCGGGCCGTACCTGGCTGCGTCCGAGGTGGGGCCGCCGGAGATCACCGACGAGGTCCGGCGGCGGTTCGCGCCCGCAGCCGCGCTGCCGGCGACCCTGACTCCCGCCACCCGAGACCGGCTCGTCGGAAAATGGGTGCCCGTGAGCGGGCCGAGGAGGGCGTACGTTGAGTTCAAGGCCGACGGCGAGTGGCGCGGCTCCGACGGCTGCAACGGCCAGGCCGGGCGCTGGGTGGTCGACCCCGCAGGCGCGTTCCTTGCCACCACCGGGCCCAGCACCCTGATCGGCTGCGACGGGGTGCCGGTCGGGGCCTGGCTCTCCTCGTCCTGGCGGGCCGGACTGGACGGCAAGACCCTGGTGCTCCTCGACGCCCAAGCCAAGGAGGCAGGCCGGCTACGCCGCGCCGGCTGACCGTGCCCGGGCGTGCGGCTCCCTGTGACGGGACCACTGCATGGAGGGCTGCCGGTCGCGCGCTGGCCGCGCCCCGGGAAAGTCGCGTGTGAGGAGTCCGCCTCGGTCGGGATCCGCTGCCGGTCTGTCAGGATGTGCGAGGCGATGCCCTCATCTGACGGTGGCTGCAGTTGCCGGAGGTGCCGGCGGTCGCCGAGCAGCGCAGCATCAGCGAGAGCAGCGTCCGGCGATCCCCGAGCACGGCGGCGTTGATGGGACATCCAGAGCGCGGCCGGTCGTGGCACTTCTCAACATGAACGGCAAGCATCTTGGCGAGAGGAACGAACAGGCATGTCGCGGAACATCGAGACCGTCAACACCTACCTGGACGGTTTCCGCAAGAACGATCACGAACAGATCCTGTCCTGCCTTACCGATGACATCGAGTGGACCGTCTTCGGCGCCTTCCGCCTGACCGGCAAGGAGGCCTACGACAAGGCCATCGACGGCGCACCCGCCTTCATCGACCCTCCCGAGTTGGAGGTCGTGCGCATGGTCGAGCAGGGCGACGTCGTCATGGCTGAGCTCACCGGCACGGCGAAGCGTGCCGCGGGCGGGGTGATGCGCATGTCCATGGCGGAGGTGTTCGTCATGCGCGACGGCAAGATCGCTGAGCGCCGCGCCTGGGTGATCGAGCTCAAGGAGAACGAGTACCGCTGAGTCGACATCCCGCTCTGCTGGCGCCCCCGCCTTGTTCGAAGTCCATGACGGCGCCGTGCGGGACATACGGGCAGCGGTCCTGATCAACGCGGGTGCGGCGCCCGTGGGCGAAACGCCTCCGGGTTCGGGTGGGAGACGTTTTTCCGGGTGGCCGTGAATCTGGTCAGGCGCGTGGCGTAGATCGTCGAGCGGCGGGTACTCGGCGGAGCGCCTCTGGTCGCCAGCACGGATCCCGGCAGGCGATGCGGACGAGCAGCCTGATCTGGCTCTGCGGTCCCGATCGAGTGGGAGACGGCGAGAGCCGCGAACAGGTGTGCCTCGATCCCTGACCCTGAACGAGGCGCGCTCCGCAGGCGCCCTTGCCGGCTCACACGGCAGGAAGGGGCACATGTCATTGCCTTCGGGATAGGGGAGGGCCGGATGACCGACGCCCGTGCCGCACTTCGGATCGCCAACCGGCTCGGCCGGCTCCTCGGATTGACCGCCGCCGCGCTGGCGCTGGTGCTGTTCGCCCTGTTGCACGTGCTGGTGAGCCGGCTCAGCCCGGTCACCGACACGATCAGCGACTATGCCCTCTCCTCGGGCGGCTGGATCTTCGACACGGCGGTGCTGGTGCTGGCCGCCAGTTCGGTGTGCCTGCTCGGTCCGTTGCTGTGGCGGCGGCAAACCGCCGTACCCCTGGCCACCGCCTGCTACGCCTGCTGGTGCCTCGGACTGGTGGTGTTGACGGTCTTTCCGCGCGACCCGGTCGACGCGCCGGTCACCGCGACTGGCGAGATCCACAAGTGGGCATCCGTGGCCGCCCTGCTCAGCCTGCCGCTCGGCGCGCTGCTGACGGCCCGTCGGCGGCGCGGGCCGGGGGCCCGGGTGGTGGCGGTGACGGCGGCCGTCTGCCTGGTCGCCCTCGTTCCGTTCGTCACCGCCTACCTGGCGAGTTCGCCGCTGAAGCCGTACCTCGGGCTGGTCGAGCGGGCCGTCGCGTTGGGCGAGGTCATCCTGCTGTTGTTGCTCGGCACGATCCGCCTGGGCCTGCAGGCAACCACGCAGCTGACGGCGGCAGGATCGACCCCGGGCGTGATTCAACCCGGCAGCCGATCACGTCAGCGTGCCGTGGATGGGCGGGGTGGCGGGGCGTACCGGGTGGGAGGTGTCGCGGGAGCGCGGCCACGCGCTCCCGGCCGATGATCTTGACGGCGGACAGGTCGGCGCTGCCCCTTCGACCGCCGGCCGAAGGGACAGCGACCGCCCGGCTCACTCCGTCCCGACGTCGTGCGCGGTGCCATCGGCGACCGCCCGGAGCTTGTCCGGGTTGGCCACGTTGTGGATGGCGGTGATGCGGCCTTCGGCGTCGAAGTCGAAGGTGACGGTCGCGATCACGCGGCCCGGACCGCGGAACACGATGCCCGGGCCGCCGTTGAGCTCAACGACTTCGACCTTCATGTCGGCCGGCTCGACGCCCTGGTAGGTGACGGTGCCGATGGCGGCGAACCAGGAGGCCACCGTGGCTGCGCCGACGACCGGGCGGAGGGCCTGGCGGACCTTGCCGCCGCCGTCGGTCCACAGGGTGACGTCCGGGGACAGCAACTCCATCAGCGCATTGATGTCACCGCCGGTCGCGGCGGCGAAGAACCGCTCGGTGACCTCCCGCTGCCGTGACCGGTCCGCGGTGAAGCGCGGCCGCCGGGCACGCACATGGTTACGGGCACGGTGCGCGGCCTGCCGTACCGCGCTCTCGGAGCGCTCCAGGGCCTCCGCGATCTCGGCATGGCTGAAGTCGAAGACCTCCTTCAGCACGAACACCGCGCGCTCGAGCGGGCTCAGCGTTTCCAGCACCACCAGCATCGCCGTCGACACCGACTCGGCGTCGGTGACGGCGTCGGCGGTGTCGCCGGTGGTGAGGATGGGTTCCGGAAGCCACGGTCCGACATAGGTTTCTCGTTTGTGCCGGGTGGAGCGCAGTCGTTCCAGCGCCAGGTTCGACACGATCCGGGCCAGGTACGCCTTGGGATCGGCCACCTGCGCGCGGTCGGCGGCGGACCATTTGATCCAGGCGTCCTGGACCGCGTCCTCGGCGTCGGCCGCGGTGCCGAGGATGCGGTAGGCCACCGAGAAGAGCAGGTTGCGATGCTGGTGGAAAACCTGCTGGTCGAGGTCGGAAGGCAGGTGGGTCACTGCGCCTCCCTGGTGAAGCGGCCGCCGTGGGGCCAGAACGCGCCCGAGGCGGGCATCTTCTTCATGCGGCCGTAGGTCGGCCAGGGCGAGGCGGTCACCGTCTCCTTGTACCGCGCCGCCACGGGACCGGTCAGGTACATCCGTCGGGGGCTGTCGTCGGGGTGGGTGAACTGTACGACCGCGTCGTGCCGGCCCAGGCTCACCGGTGTGTGGTAGTAGCCGAAGCGGAAGGGCTTGGGCTGCTTACCGGCCAGCGTACGGATGATCGAGATCGCGGCGTGCACCCCGGTCGGCATACCGCCCTGGCAGGTGCCGTGCATGACGCCGTAGCCCTGGCGGATCGCTGCCGCGTCGCCCACGGCGTACACGTGCGGGTGCGACACCGACCGCAGCGCGGCGTCGGTGACGACGCGGCCGCGCTCGTCGACGGTCAGCCCGGCGGCGGCCGCCAGCGGTGACACCCGCGTGCCGCTGGTCCACAGGACCGCATCGGCGGCGATGCTCTCCCCGACGGCCAGCTCGACCGAATCGGGCAGCACCTTCACCACGTCGACCCCGCTGCGCACCTGCACACCCAGCCGCTGGAGCGCGGACTGCAGATACGCCCTGGCCTTCGAGTTCATGGCCGCACCGGGCTCCCCCCGGCCCAGCAGCACGACGTTCAGTTCCGGATGCTGCTCGGCGATCTCCGCGGCCGACTCGATGCCGGTGAGCCCGCTGCCGCCGACCACCACCGTGCCGCTGCCCAGCTGCGCGAGCCGGGCGGCCAGCTGCTCGGCGTCCTGGGCGCTGCTCAAGGTGTACGCGTAGTCGTCGACGCCCGGCACCGCCGCCGTGTCGGCCACGCTGCCCAACCCGTACACGAGCGTGTCGTAGTGCAGGACCCGGTCGTCGTCGATCCGGACGGTCTTCGCGTCCGCGTCCACCGCCGTCACCCAGCCGCGCACGAACCGTGCGCCCGTACCGTCCAGCAGCTCCGGGATGCTCAGCTCGGCGAGCCGCTGCCCGGTCGCCGTCATGTGCAGCCGCAGTCGCTCGGTGAACCGCTCCTGCGCGTTCACCAGAGTCACCTGCACGCCGTTGCGCCGCTTGACCCGGGCCGCGAGCTGGACTGCCGCGGACATGCCCGCGTAACCCGCGCCCAGGATGAGGACGCGGTGGGGGGTCGTGCCGGCTTCGTGCTGAGTGCTCATCGTCGCGCCTTTCTCCAGGTGTTGCTGACGACCAGCAGATGGAAGCTGCCCGCCCGTCCGTGACATGAGGCCCATGTGACGCACAGCACAGCGTTCGCCGCCGCGACGTCCTGCGCTGGCCGCGGGTGACCTGCTCAGGCGCCGCGGGCGAACAGGGCCAGGCGTACCCGGTTGTCGCTGCCGGTCTTCGTCATCAGGCTGGTGATGTGGGTCTTGACCGTGGTGATCCCGATGTGCAGCCGCTCGGCGATCTCGTTGTTCGACAGGCCCTCGGCGACCAGGTTCAGCACGTCCTGCTCGCGGGCGGTCAGCCCCTCGACCGGCCGGGGCGTCTCGGCGCGGGCGTGTACGGCGCGCTGGACCAGGCGCCGCAGCACCTCCTGGCTGAACGGGCTGTCACCGGCGGCGGCCTTGCGGACGCCGTCCAGCAGGTCGGCGGGGGGTGCGTCCTTGAGCAGGAATCCGCAGGCGCCGGCAGTCAGCGCCGGATAGAGGTGGTCGTCGTCGCCGAACGTGGTCAGCACCAGGATGCGGGTGCCGGGACGGTCGGCGAGGATGCGGCTGGTCGCGGTGATCCCGTCCACGCCCGGCATGCGCAGGTCCATGACGACGACGTCGGGGACGAGCCGGGCGGCGAGGGAGACCGCGTCGCGGCCGTTGTCGGCCTCGCCGACTACCTCGATGTCGGGCTGGGCGTCGCAGAGCATGCGCAGGCCCGCGCGGATGAGGTGCTGGTCATCGACCAGCAGGACGCGGATCATGCCGGCTCCGCCGCGTGCGGCCCCATCGGGGCCTGGCGTTCCTGCGCGGACTGGGCCGGCGGGACGGCGGGGGAGGAGAGGGGGGAAGGCGCTGAGGCGGTGGCCGGGAGGACCGTACGCACCCGCCAACCCGCGCCCGCCGGACCGGCCTCCAGGTGCCCGCCGAGGACCTCGACGCGCTCGCGCATGCCGATGATGCCGTGGCCGCCGCCGGACGGCACCGCCGCCGGCACCCAGCCGCCCCCGTCGTCGGACACCGCCCAGTGCACCGCCCCGTCGACCACGCTGACCGACAGGCGAGCGAGGGCGGACGTGCCGGCATGCTTGGCCACGTTGGTCAGCGCCTCCTGGGTGAGCCGCAGCACCGCCATTCCGCGTACCGCGTCGAGCGAACCGATCGCCGGGTCGATCTCGGCCTCGACGGTGACGCCGGCCTGGCGGGCCCGGTCGACCGCGGCGCCGAGAGCCGCCGGGAGCGCGGAGGGCTCGATGGCGGTCAGCGCCGCGTCGCCGCGTACCCCGTCGGGGTTGCGCAGGACCGCGACCAGCCGGCGCAGGTCGGCCAGGGCTGCCGTGCCCGTGCCGTGCACGTCGTCGAACACCTCACCCACCCGCGGGTCCAGATCCGTCAGTACGTGCCGGGCCACGCCGACCCGCAGCACCATCGACGCCACGTGGTGCGCGACCACGTCATGCAACTCCCGCGCGATGGCGCTGCGTTCGTCGGCGCGGGCGGCGCGGCTCTCCGACTCGAGTCTGCGCTGCTCCTCCGCCGCCCGCTCCTGCGCCTGATGGGCCAGTTCCCGGGTGGTTCGGATGACCAGGCCGAGCAGTAGCGGGACGCCGACCTCCACGAGCAGCCCGACGATGCCGGAGAGGAACCGGGGGAACGGGTCGCCGATCGAATCGGTCAGGTCGACCGCGGCCAGCAGCCCGGCGGCCAGCCAGATGGTCCGTGGCCGCCGCGCCCGCATGGCCAGCTCGAGCAACGCCCAGCTGGCCCCCACCTGGTTGATCGTGATGTCGTCGACCAGCCAGATCGCGACCGCCAGCAGCGCGACCTGCGCCAGCAGGTTGACCAGTGGCCGGCGGTGGAACACCAGCGCGACGCCGAACGCGATGCCCGCGAGGACCAGCTGCGTGGCCGTCGGCCCATGACCTTGCATCGGCGCGCCGAAGACCAGGTAGCCGACGCCGCTCAGGTCGAGCAGCACCGTCCGCGCGAGGCCGTCGCGCGCGTCGAACAGTCGTCCTGGCCAGCCCACGCGTTCAGCCTATGCGCTGCGGTTCGGCGGCCGGAATCGCAGCCGGCTGCGGCCACCTGGCCCGGACGGCGAGGTAGGCGCCCAGGCCGAGCGGCCCGAGCAGGATCGTCAGCACCAGCACCGGAGCCATCACCAGCGCCGACACCCCCCGCTCCCGGCTGTCGAGCCACGCCCACCGCCCGACGAACAGATCGAACGCGATCATGTGCGCCCAGGCGGCTGCCGCGCCGTCGGCGGTGCCGAGCAGGTCGCGTACGCCGTCCAGGGTGGGGGACGCCACGGCTGGCAGCACGTCGGCGAGCGCCGGGATCACCAGGATCGCGTAGATCACCAGGACCGGTGTCACGATCAGCGGCGACCTGATGATCCGGGCGGTCCACGACCAGCGCGGCAGCAGGATCATCAGCGCCCAGAACGGTGCGGCCAGCGCGAACGTCAGCGAGAACAGGGTGCCGGTCATGCGGCCAGCACCACCTGCGGGCGACGCCGGCCGGCCACGACCGCGCCGGCGGCGGTCGCGGTGGCGAGCACCAGGGCCGCCACGGCGGCCAGAGTGAGCGCGTCCGGCCGCAGCAGCGGCTGCCCGCGCAGGGCCTGCCAGGTGAACAGCATCGTGAGTGCACCGTACGCGGCGCCTGCGACGACCACCAGCCGCGCCTGGGTGTGCTCGTCCAGCCGCCCGAGGAACCGGCGCAGCAGGATCGCCAGGATCGGCAGGGCCTGCAACGCGTGCATACCCACGAAGTGCCCGATCCGCAGATCCCCGCCGGTGGTGCTCCAGCCGACCAGCGGCAGCCCGGGCCCGCCGTCCGGTACGCCGACGCTGTGCGCCCCGGAGATCCCCTCGAGGCCCGGCTCCTGGCTGGGCAGCACCATCGGGATCGCCACCAGCATGCCGAGCAGGGTCAGGCCGAGGCCCAGCCCGACCGCGTACTTGGCGGCCCGGTCGGCGATCGGCTGACGCACCACCACGATCCCGATGACGAGGTGCGCCATGGACAGCACCATGATCGCCGCACCCATCAGCGCGAACAGGGCGGCGTTCAGCGGGCTGGTCCCGTTGAAGTGGCTGGTGGTACCGCGCAGCACCTGCCCGACGATCACCGTCATCTCCACCACTCCCATGGCGACGATGACGGTGGCCGCCCACTCCGCGACCCGGCTACGCCTCGGCAGCAGGGAGAGCATCCAGGCCAGCGTGGTGCCGTACAGCACGAACGACACGGAGAACTTGAACGGCTTGAGCCAGATCGGCACGCCGGTGAGGACCCGCGAGTCGGCGACGATGCCGACCGCGGAGACGAGGGCGAGCACCGCCATCGCCGCGACGAAGAGCATTAATGGGCGGTGCCAGTGAGCCGCCCGGCGCATCGTGGTTGTCATACCTGCAGATGCTGGTGCGCCGGCATGCGGACTTCGCCCGACCTGAAGCCCCGGCTGCGGCCGGCGGTCGGACCCGCTTCCTCCTACCTGGGTAGGAGACGGATCAGTGAGCCCTGGTCCCCGGCGTGCCTGGCTTCTCGGCGCCGGGATTGTCCGGCCGCTGCATCACCTTGCTGGCGACCGCGCGTCGCCTGACAAGGTCAACAGCGACCGCTGGGCGCACCGATCACCGTTCGTGGTCGATGCCGGCATCGGTGTCGTTGCCCAGTGCGACTGGTCCGGCTGGACGCGTGTGTCTGCTCGGCTGGCTGGTCCGCAGTTCTGGCTTACGGCGACAGCGAGTCCCGTGAGTTCCGCGCTCACCTCGGCGTGGTGTCTGCTACACCAGCAGCCAATCCTCACGCACAAGTCGGGGAGCGCGGAAGTTCGCGCGGCAGCGCAGGCGAGCGCGGCGTTTCTCGATGGGCCTCGTCGGGAGTGGCCGTCTCGCCCATGGCGCACGGGCTGGGCAAGGAGGAAGGCCGGAGACGCCCGCTTCTGCGGCACAAGCTACCCCACACGTTGACCACGTCGGTGTGCGCCCGTCGTCGCGACGGTCTTGTCTGAAGAACATGGCATCGCCGCCCACATGCCCGAGATGCGCGCTTGCGACAGCGGAGGGTCCCGGCGCGTGCCCGCTCATGCCTTTCCTGAACACCAGCTTCTGACGCCCCGTTGGTGCGTTGCCATCTGGAGTTCGCGGACGGATAGGCCACTTGGAGGTTGTGTGAGCTGTTTGGGGTGGGGCAGGGTGTGACGACGCGGTAACGGTCGGCGTCTTGTGGGGTGGGTGCGTTGTTGCGGCTTGAGGTGTTGGATTTTGCCGGGCCGGCGCGATGGCGATGGCGATTGACCGACGCCGACGGGCGGTTCGTAGCCGATCATGAAGTGAATCTGAACGCTGATGAATGGCAGTATGAGGCATTCATCGACCTGAGCGGATATTTGCTGTGGCATGCCGCGCCCGACCGCCGGTTGACGAGTGAGGCGGAGTTAGTCGGCCGGGTCGGCGAGTGGATCGGTCAGCAGGTGCTGGGCCCGATAGGGGAGGCGTTGCTCCGGGCACGTCAGCCAGTCTGTTTGGAGGTGCCCGCCGGAGCCGAGGTGTTGGCGTACCGGCCATGGGAGCTAGCGCACGTCGGGGGCCGAGCTCTGGCACTGCAGCGCGTGAGTTTCGTTGTAAACCGGGCTGGCCGGGCGCCGTGGGAAAAGACGCCCGTGGGGCAGCGGTTGCGGATGCTGGCGGTGTTCAGCCTGCCGGAGGACGCATCGGCGTTGAACCTTCGCCGGGAACGCTACGCGCTGGCTCAGCTGGTGCAGGAGATCGCTGCCGCGAATGGCAAGGCGGTGGAGTTGCGGGTGTTGCAGTACGGGGCCACTCGCGCCCGACTGGAGGATGCGTTGCTGGAGGAAGCCGGCTGGGATGTGGTGCACATCTCCGGGCATGGGCTGCCGGCGGGGCTGCTGTTGGAAGACGAGACTGGTCAGCGGGATCTGGTCTCCAGCCGAGAGTTGGTGGGCCTGCTGGACCTGGCTGGCGAGCAGATCAAGCTGGTGACTCTTTCGACGTGTGAATCGGCTGCGGTTACCGCTGCAGAGCATTTGCGGCTGCTGGGGCTGCGCCCGCCCAACCCGGCTGGCAGTCCATCGGCCAGCGGCGAAACGGCGGACGCTGGCGGGGCGGAGCCAGCCAGCGGCGGCGCCGGGGGCGCCGGTGGCTCGGCGGCTACCGGAGAGAGTTCCTTGCCGGCCGTGGCGAGCGAGTTAGTGGACCGGTTGGATTGTGCGGTTCTGGCGATGCGGTTTGCGGTGGTGGATGATTTCGCGATCGCGTTGGCCGGCTCGTTCTACCAGTTGGTGGTGGGCAAGGGGCAGCCGGTGGCCCGGGCGCTGGCGTTGACGATGCCGCGAGTGGTGGCCGATCCGCCGACGCCGGGAGCACCTGCGTTGTCGGTGGCCACCCCGGCTCTGTTCGGAGCTCGGGCTGGGGAGTTGCGGTTGGAGCCGCCGCCAGGTGCGCCGGTGGTGTTCCAGGCAGAGCAGCAAAAGCTGGCCGCGTTTCCGCCACAGCCGGAGAGGTTTGTCGGGAGGGTGGGTCCGATGACCCGGGCAACCGCCGTACTGGCGCCGCGCAGCGGCCAGGCCGGGGTGGTTTTTCATGGGATGGCCGGAGCCGGCAAAACTGCGTCTGCGTTAGAGCTGGCCTACACCCACGAGGCCAGCTTCGCCCGGTTGGTGTGGCATGCCGCCCCTCCAGAGGGATACGACATCGCTGGCGCGTTGACGAATCTGGCGTTGGATCTGGAGCGCCAGTTGCCTGGGGTGAAGCTTGCCCACCTGGTTGATGACGCCACTGCGTTCCGAGGGTTCTTGCCGGCGTTCGCCGAATTTCTCCGGCGAAACCGCGTGCTGCTGGTGCTAGACAATGTGGAGTCGCTGATTACGGAGGCTGGGCATTGGCGGGACCAGCGCTGGGAGTGGCTGATCACCGCTCTGTGTGGGCATGGGGGGTTGTCGCGGCTGGTGCTGACCTCCCGCCGCCGCCCGGCCCGGCTCCCTTCCACGATGCTGGTGGAGTCGGTGCACGCTCTGTCGTTGTCCGAGGCGGTCCTGCTGGCACGGGAGTGGCGGCACCTGCGGGCCCTGATCGACGCCGCCGTTCCTGGCCTGACCGCCGACCAGGCTCGCGGATTGGCCGCCCGCACCCTGGCCGTGGTGCAAGGGCATCCGAAACTCATCGAACTCGCCGACGGGCAGGCCGCTGATCCCGCCGCCCTGACCAGGCGGCTGGACGAGGCGGACTCAACCTGGCTGGCCACCGGCACCCGGCTGGACACGTTCTTGCGCGAGGGGGAGGCCGCCGCGACGGACGGCGACTATCTGCAGGTGCTCGATGGCTGGACTCGGGGCGCAACCGGCGCACTGCCCGATGATGCCCGCACCTTCTTCGCAGTACTGTGCTGTCTAGAACCAGACGACCGCATTGGTCCCATCCTGGACGCGAACTGGGTGGACGTATGGCGGAGGCTGGGCAAACCCGATCCTGCACCTAGCATGGAAGCCGCGCTGGCCTCGCTGGTCGAGCAGGCCCTAGTCTCGACCGACCGCAACCGGCATACCGGCCGGCTGACCAGGCTGCATCTTCACCCCGGCGTGGCTGAATCCGGCCGGGCTGCCGCCGCCCCCGACTTGGCCACCGCCGTAGACGCGCAAATGGCCGCCTACTGGCTCGACGGCCTGCGGCTCGGCTTGGTCAATGAGCATGAAGAGATGGGTTGGCTCGTCCTGCGCGCCGCCCGTGCAGCCGCCCCCTATCTGCTCCGCCAACAGGACTGGGCGGCTCTGCTAGACGCTCTCGGTACGTTGCTGTACCGGGACCAGTCCCCCGACACCACCGCGGCGCTGCAACCTCTGCTGCGCACCGCCGCCGAGGCCACCGACGGCACCGACCTCGAACTCAAAGCCCGCTCGCTATACGCTCGAGCCTTGGCCGCCACCCGACCCGACCAGGCGGAACCCCTTCTACAGCACGTGCTAACCACCACCGACACCCAACAGAAGCATGAATGGGCGTCGGCTGTCGCTGGCGACCTCGTAAATCTCTACATGAAATCCGGGCGGCTGGACGAGGCCCTCTCCCTCATTGACGTCATGAAGGAGCACACCCGCCAGGCTGGTCACGGGCCATGGACCCAACTCGGCGATGAGGGCCAGCGGGTACAGATCCTCGTCATGCAGGGCCACTACGAGGAGGCGCTCGATGTCATCGAGCAGCTCCGGGCCTCGATGGCCGCCCTCCCCGAGACCCCCGAGCGGCACGAGAGGTCCACGCCGTGGAACGTCCGCGAAGGGATCCTCGACACCGGCGCACAGGCCGCGCGCAGCCTGAACCGGTGGCAAGAGGCGCTGGACTTAAACGCCGAGTTGCTAGATTCCCTGCGCCGGCGCGGTGCCACCGAGTCTGACCAGGCGAGGTCGGAGTTCAACGATTACGCGCCCCTGTTGCGGCTGGGCAGAACCAGCGAAGCTCGGGCCCTGCTGCTGCGGTGCCGCGCGGTCTTCGAAGCCGCACATGATATCGAGCCGCTTGGCAAGGTGCTGGGCGCGTTGGCGGACTTAGAGGACGACCTGGGTCACGGCGACCGGGCCATCGATCTCGAAAAGGATGCCCTCCGACTGGCATACGCGATGGGTCACCCAGACGCCGTTTTGAGTAGTCACCACAACCTGGCCTACTACATGGCCCGCTATAACGGCGACCCGCGTGAAGAGATTGCCAACCGTCTCGCCGCCGCCATGATTGCCTACCAAACCGGCAGCCTGGTACTCCCCGAGATCAAAGCCCTTGCACGACGTCTCGCTCACTACGGGGACGCTGCCGTGCCGGAATCGTTCGATGAGGTGTGCCGGATCGTCGACCAGATGGACGGTGCCCACCTCGCCGGGTTCATCAAACGCCTCCCACTCCGCGCCCCCGACGGTCCGGCCGCCTTGGCCGAGGTCCTCCGCCGCGCCCGCGCCCTCCCCCCGGAAGAGTCCTTCGACCTGGCCCGATACCTAGCCTGGTGGGAGCCGATAATTGCCGGAATGTCCGCCGCCGCCCTTGGCGAAACCACCGCCAGCCACGCCGTCGATCAAGCCCTCACCTACCGTAGCGGGCACCCCGACTGGACGCACCTCGTCACCGTGCTACGCCGAATCCACGCTGGCGATCGCGACCCCGACCTCTCCAACGGACTCGACCCCATCGACACCGCCATCGCCCAACACACCCTCGACGTGCTGGCCGGCACAGCCACCGTCGACCCCGACGCCTGGCACACGCTCACCGCTGTTGACAACGGAAAGGACGGCTTCGCCGTCCTTTCCGTTGTCACAATCGCCGCCGCCAGCGGCGACGCCGGCGCCGCCGATACCCTGCGCGCTGCCCTCGACCAGTTGACCACTCAGCCGGGCGGCGCCGGCCTCGCCACCGCGCTGCGCCGCATCCTCGAAGGCGACCGGGACCTCAGCGTTGCGGACGGTCTCAATCCAAGCGCCGCATCACTGGTCATGGAAATCCTTGCCCAGCTCAACCCGCCCGAGAGCAAGGCTCCACCCACTACCTCCACGACTGTCAGCGGAGAGTCCCCATGACAATCACCGCCGTCCTTAGCCACCAGATTGCCGACCTTCCCGACGACCGGGCTGTGGCCATCCTCGCCCTGGTCCTCAGGCGTCAGGGCCTCACCGTCGACCCGTTCACCTGGCCCGACACCGAATCGCACCTTCGGGAGGCCTTGGCCCAGCCCGAGATCACCCACCTGGCAGCCCCGGCCCCGAACGCGACCGCCGGCAGTCTGGCACGTATGGCGCTGACTCACATCGCCATGACCGATGACAACAACCGTGACCTTGTCGAACACGCCCTGACAATTGCCCCCCGGCCCGACCGGTTCGACCCCGCCACGCTGGTCATCGGCGGACTGGTCCTTCTCGCCTTCCGCGCAGACTTCGACCTCGCCCACAAACCCGGCAAGGGCTGGACCTTCCGCTTCCGCACCAGAGCGTTGCCCGAGTCCACCATCGGCGAACTCCTTCGCCAACTCCTAGGCAACTACCTCAACCCGAAAGGATGATTTCGGTTCTGCTTACTGTCCGCGGCTTACCCGCAAGTTGCATGGCGTGGAGCGGCCGGGCGGCACGGCTGCGGATACGGCTTGAGCGGCCTGCACCGTGCCGGCCCGGCCGGGTGTGCTGGTCAGGACAGTTGCAGCCGGGGCTCCAGGGTCACCTCGAAGAGCCGGTCCCACGGCAGCTCCACCCGCACCGACTCGACTCCCGCCAGCATCGCCGTGAACGTCTTCGCACCCCGCCGGCCCAGCACGATGCGGTGCCCGGCGAAATGGTCGGCGAAGTACCGCTCGGTCAGCGGCACCAGCCGCTCGCGTACCCAGCCGTCGAAGTAGGTCTTTTGCGCAGGCGTGAGCGCGAGCGGGTCCCAGCCCTGCGCCCGGGCATGCGCGTACGCCTCGACCTGCACCACGTTCTTCCACGGGTCGTCCTTGACGAACCGGTAGAGCAGGTACTCGGCGTGCGCCAGGCCCGGCTCGCGCAGGTCCGGCACGCCGTACCCGCTGCCGGAGGAGCGGAGGTGGGCCCAGCGGGCGGTGCCGTGACCGAGCGCCAGCCCGAGCGCGTTGCCGCCGGTGTTCCACCCCGAGTACGACAGCAGCGCGGCGAGGTCCAGCCGGTTCTCCATCCGCGCGACCAGGTCGTGGTCGGCCTTGTTCACGATCAGCGGGTCCACCACGATCACCGGGGTGCCGGCGGCCAGCAGCTCGCCGATCCGCCCGACGAAGGCGTCCAGGTCGGCGGCCCGCTGCCCGGCCGCAGCCGAGGGGGTGTTCACGGCGAGCACGATGTCCGCGTCGCCGTCCACCACCCGGCCACCGACGGCGGCCACGTGCCGGCGGATGTTCTCCGCGAACGGGATGCCCTCCAGCTGGGCGGTCCAGTCCTCGCCCGAGACGCCGGCGTACTCCAACCGGTAGGTGGGCGTCGTGCCGGCGGCGACCACCCGGGCGACCAGCAGCGCGTCGACCTCGTCCGCGCCCGGGAAGATCTCCACCCGGTCGCCGACACCGAGCTGCGCCACCAGCGCCTCCAGCTCGACCCGCTCCGCCCGGGCCAGGCCGACCGGCGCGGTGTCGTCCTCGGAGAGCACCAGGTGGCTGATGGTGCCGTCGGCGACCCATTCGACCATCAGTCGGTTGACCTGGTGGTTGCGGGCCCGCGCGGCGAGGTAGTCCTCGACGACCTGGTCCGGGATCTGCGCCCGGACGGCGTCGAGCCGGGCCCGCAGCTCCTCCTGCCCGAGGTTGACCACCTGGTCGTAGAGCTTCGCCCACTCGACCAGCCGGTCGCGGTACTTGTCCAGATCGGTGCCGGTGCTGGTGATCGCGAGCCGCTGGATCGTGTCGTGCACCTCGATCACCGCCCCCGGCCGGGTCGCCCGCAGCTGTCGGATCGCGGCCAGGTTCGCCAGGGCGGCGGCCAGGGTCGGCGCGGCGGTGCGGGAGGCGATCAGACCGCCGTAGGCGAGCATGCTCACCGAGATCACATACCCGTCGACGCCGTCGGTGGCGCCGAGCCAGCGGGCGATGCCGGCACCGTCGCCGGGGGTGAAGAAGCGGCCCAGCAGATCCCGGGGCGGCAGCAACACCTGCGCGCCCGCGCTCGCCGCGGTCATCTGCGGGCAGTAGGTGTTGACCGGCCGGTCGTCCAACGGCACCAGCGCCACGGTCAGCTGCCGGTCGGCGGCCCCGGCGAACGCCGGCCGGCCGATGGCCACGGTGGCCAACCCGGCCACGCCGGTGGCCAGGAGGGTACGTCTTCTCATCTGTTCTCCCTGTTATCTGAGGGCGCCCGCCGCGCGGGGGGTGGCCGGCACGAGCCGGCGGGTGATCCACAGCGGTGAGGTGACGGCGTTGCCCATCACCACCGCGTGCGCGCCGGCCTGGAAGGCCGCGCCGATCTGCTCCGTGGTGCGGTACCGCCCTTCGGCGATCACCGGCACCGGTAGCTGTGCGACGAGTCGCGCCACGAGCCCGAGGTCGGGCCCGTCGGTCTGCGGGCTGGCCGGGGTGTAGCCGGACAGCGTGGTGGCCACGGCGTCCGCGCCCGCCTCGACGGCGGCGACGCCCTCGGCCGCGGTGGACACGTCGGCCAGGACCAGCGCGTCCGTCTGCTCGCGGATCGCGCGGACCGTGTCGGCGAAGGTGCGCCCGTCCGGTCGGGGGCGGTCGGTGGCGTCGACCGCGACGATGTCCGCCCCGGCCCGCGCCACCTCGAGCGCGTGCGCCGACGTCGGGGTGATGAACACATCCGCCGTGCCGTGCTTGTACAGCCCGATCACCGGCACGTCGACCGCCGCGCGCACCGCCCGGACGTCGTCCGGTCCGTTGACCCGCACCGCCACCGCGCCGCCGCGTACCACCGCGGCGGCCACCCGGGCCTGGACGTACGGGTCCCGCATCGGGTCGTCCGGCTCGTCGGGCAGCGGCTGGCAGGACACCACCAGCCCGCCGGCCAGGTCGTCGAGCACGCTCACTTCTCTGGTCCTTCCACTTATCCGGGTACGGCTCGCGCCGCCACCGTTCACTCCGGTGTGTCCATGGCCAGTCGGGCCGCGCCGACCACCACGGCGTCGGCGCCCAGCGCGGCCGGTAGCAGCGGCACGTCGGCCCAGCCCGCGGGCAGTTCGGCCGGGTAGGCGAGCGACGCGGCGGGCAGCAGCGCGCCGGCCGCGCCGCCGGCCACCAGGACGGCCGCCGGGTCGAGCAGGGCCACCAGACCCGCCAGGGCCGCGCCGAGGACGCGGCCGGCCCGGTCCACGACCTGCCGGGCGGCGCCGTCTCCGGCCGCCGCGCGGTCCGCCACGGCGCGCCCGGTGAGGCGTTCGCCGGTCTCGATGGCGTACGCGGCGGCCAGCCCGGTGCCTGACGCGATCGCCTCCAGGTGCCCGTACCGGCCGCACCCGCACCGCAGCCGGTCGGCGCCCGGGGCCGGCAGATGCGCCACCGCACCGGCGGCGCCGCGGGCACCGGACTCGACGCGGCCGTTGCGGACGATCGCCCCGCCCAGCCCGGTGCCGACGGCCACCAGCAGTACATGAGCCTGGTCCCGGCCGGCGCCGGCCCAGCATTCGCCCAGCGCCGCGGCGTTCACGTCGTTGGTGACCCGCACCTGTCGACCCAGCCGCGCGGCCAGCGCCTCGGCGACGGGGGTGCCGGCCCAGCCGGGCAGGCTGTCGGTGGCGTACCGGATGCTGCCGGTCGTCGGGTCGACCGTGCCGGCGGTGCCCACCCCCACCGGCCCGGGCCCGGCCGCGCCGAGCAGGTCGGCGGCCAACCCCGCGGCGGCGTCCAGCACCGCCTCGGGCCCGCAGCGGGCGGGGGTGGGCACCTCCCGGCGTTCCAGCACCTCCCCGCCCGGGCCGACCAGCGCGGCGACCGTCTTGGTGCCGCCGATGTCGACCCCGACCACCGAGGCCGTCATCCCTTCAGGCCGGTGTGCGCGAGGCCCTCGACGAACTGCTTCTGCGCGATGACGAACACCACCAGCACCGGCAGTGCCGTCATCGACGCCGCGGCGAGCTGGACGTCCCACATCGGACCGCCGTAGGCGTCGGCGAACTGGGTGAGCGCCTGGGGCAGGGTGAACTTCTCCGGCGAGGAGAGGAACACGATCGGCTCCAGGTACAGGTTCCAGCTGTGCAGGAAGGTGAAGATCGCCACCGCGCCCAGCGCGGGCCGGGACAGCGGCAGGGCGATCCGCCAGAACGTGGCGAAGCGGCCCAGCCCGTCGACCCGGGCCGCCTCTTCCAGCTCGCCGGGGAGGCTGATGAAGAACTGCCGCATGATGAACGTCGCCAGCACGCTTGGCGCGCCGAAGATCGGCACCAGGATCAGCGGCCAGTGCGTGTTGATCAGCCCGAGCTTGAAGAACATCTGGAACAGCGGCACGATCGTCACCTCGCTGGGGATCAGCAGACCCGCGAGGACGATCAGGAACAACACGTTCTGGCCGCGGAACCGGATCCGCGCGAAGGCGTACCCGGCCAGCGCCGACACGGCCAGGGTGCCGACGGTGACCACCAGCGCGATGTAGAGGCTGTTGAGGTACTGCTGCCCGAACGGTTGCAACTCGAACACCCGCTGGTAGGCGTCGAGCCGCGGGTTGACCGGCAGCAGTTGCGGCGGGAAGGCGAAGATGTCCGCGACCGGCTTCAGCGACGAGGTGACCATCCACCAGGTCGGGAAGACGAACGGGATCGCCAGGACCAGCAGCACCCCGTAGAGCACGAGCTTGGTCCGCCGGGACAGGTCACGACTCATGGAAGACCCACCTCTTGCGCATCTGCCACTGCAGCACGGTCAGCGCGAGCACGATGGCGAACAGCACGATCGACAGCGTGGCGCCGTAGCCGAAGTGGTGGAACTGGAACGCCTGCTGGTAGAGGTAGTAGACGAGCACGGTCGTCGAGGTGCCGGGACCGCCCTGGGTCAGCACCGCGATCTGCGCGAAGACCTGCAGCGACCCGACCACCGTGATGATCGAGGTGAGCAGGATGGTCGGGCTGATCAGCGGTACGGTGATCCGCCAGAACTGGCGCATCCGGCTCGCCCCGTCCACCTCCGCGGCCTCGTACAGCTCCGCCGGCACGCCCTGCAGGGCGGCCAGGAACAGCACCATGTTCAGGCCGACGTTCTTGAACACCTGCACGACGATGACCGACAGCATCGCGGTGCCCTCACCGCGCAGCCAGTTTGGCCCGTCCACACCCAACGTGTCGAGCAGGCCGTTGATCCCGCCGTTGTCCTGCAACAGGAAGCCCCACACGATGGTCCAGGCCACCAGCGAGACCACCACGGGGGAGAAGAACAGCGTGCGGAACAGGATCGTGCCCCGCAGCTTCTGGTTGAGCAGGACGGCCAGCAGCAACGCCAGCCCGAGGTTCAACACCACCAGCCCGACGGAGAACAGCCCGGTGGCCCGCAGCACCGCGCCGAGGTTGGGATCGTCGGCGAGGGCCGCGTAGTTGTCGGTGCCGACGAAGTCGAACGTCCCGGCCAGCACGTTCCACTCGTGCAGGCTGTACCAGACCACGAGGACCAGCGGCAGGATCACGAAGACGGCGCTGCCGAGCAGTTGCGGGGCGACGAAGAGGTAACCGGTGAGCTGGTCCCGGCGGCGGCTGGTCCAGAACGGCCGGGCCGGGCCCGGGGCGGGCCCGGCAGCGGCCGGGCCCACCCTGGTGTCCGTCTGGGTCATGATCGTTGGCCTTACTTCGCCAGCAGCGGCTGGATCTTGGCGCAGACGCCGTCGAGTACGGCCTTGACGTCCGCGTCCGGCTTCCACAGCGGGTCCAGGCCGGCGCGGACCTGCTGGCTCAGCTCGGCCTGGCCCGCGTGGCTGGGCTTGACCACGCCGTTGGTGATGCCGTCGATGACGACCTTCTGCAGCTGCTCCGGCTTGAGCTTCGGGTTCGTCTTCGCGAGGGTCTCCGCGGTCAGCTGCGACTGCCGCGGCGGCGGGAAGAACTGGGCGAGCTTGGCCGAGTTGGTGGGGTTGGTGAGGAACGCGAGGAAGTCGGCCGCCTGCTTGGCGTGGGGGCTCTTCTTCATCACCCCGATGCCGGCCTGGCCGACCACCGCGTACGGCCCCTTCGGGCCCGCCGGCAGCGGAACCAGGTCCCAGCCGAAGCCGCCGTCCTTCAGCAGCGAGGCGCGGGAGATCTGGGTGACCGTCATGGCCGCGTCACCGGCGAAGAAGTCGGCGGTGGTGCCCGGACCGGGCAGCGCCTTCGTGGTGAAGATGGCCTTGTGCAGGGTGGTCATCGCATCGACCATCTCCGGGCTGGCGAAACCGCAGGTCTTGCCGTCCTCGCTCCACGCCTGGGCGCCCCACCCGGTCCAGAAGGTGGACAGGTTGTCCCAGCCCTTGTAGTCGAAGTCCCGGATCACCAGGCCGGCCTTGCCGGTGGCCTGCTGCGTGGCGCCGGCGGCGGCCAGCGCGTTGTCCCAGGTCCACTGCCCGGCCGAGATCAGCTCGGCCGGCGTCTTCTGGCCGGCCTTCTTGAGCAGGTCGGTGTTGACGAACACGCCGAACGGCGAGGTGGAGAAGGGGTACGCGTAGAGCTTGCCCCCGTTCTGCCAGAGCTTCAGCGTGGCGGGGGAGAGGTCGTCGTACTGGTAACCGTCGGCCTTCTTGAGCGTGTCGTCCAGCGGCAGCAGCGCGCCGGAGGCCACGAAGTCGGGGGCGGAGTTCTCGAACACCCACGCCAGGTCGGGCGCGTTCCCGCCGGCGATCTGGGTGGTCAGGGTGGTGGTGTAGTTCTCGAACGGCAGCGGGTCGAACTTGATCTCGGCGACGTCCTTGTGGCTCTTGCGGTACTCGTCGGCGATCTCGTTGAACAGCTTCAGGTGCGCCTCGTTGGCCGACCAGACGGTCATCCGCAGACTGGCCGGGCCCTCCTCCTTCGCCTCGCCGCCACCGCAGGCGGACAGGGCGAGGACGCCGGCCAGCGCGGCGGCGACAACAGCCAGACCCTTTCCTGGTTTCACTATCTTCTCCTCACCGGGGGTTTCAGTAGCCCGCGATCTGCGGCCAGCGGCGCTCCACGCCGGCAGCCGAGACGCGGTCGGTGAACTCGGCCAGCAGGCGGGGGGTGCCGCGGACCGCACGCGGGGACTCGCCCCGCGTCAGACAGAAGTCGGCGAGCAGGCCGGCGACCTCGCCGACGTTCCACTCGACGGGGTGCAGCCGGTAGCTGCCGTTGGTGATGTGCGTGGTGCCGATGTTCTTGCCGGCCGGCAGCAGGTTCTCCATCCGCTGCGGGATCAGTGCGCCGAGCGGGATCTCGAACGGGCAGGAGCCGACGTCGATGTAGTTGTCGCCGCCGGTCGACGGGTGCAGGTCGATCCGGTACATCCCCACGCCGACCGAGTCGGGGTAGTGCACCACGCCGTGCTCACCCCGCACCGCGAGGGAGAGGTCCTGCTCCACCACCGTGTATTCGGCCCGGATGCGGCGCGACTCCCGGATGTAGGGGGCCTGTGCCAGCCCGTCCGGGCTGCCGGTGACGTCACCGCGCAGCCGCAGGCCGGGAAACCCGGTGCCGCCGTCCGGCCGGGGCGCCTCCGTCTGCAGCCAGTAGAGCACCGCGTACGACAGCTCGCGGGCCTTGGCCAGGTGCCACGACGCGTTCGGCACGTCGATCACCGGGCCCTCGAAGTAGTCGATCATCGGCCAGTTGACCAGCGTGATGTCGCTGCCGTACGCCCCGTCGGTGAAGTTGCGCCGGGCGGCGATCCGCCGGAACGTCCACAGGTTGCCGTCACCGGGGTTGACCCGCTGGTCGGCGTTGACGCTCAACGGGTCGTCGTCCGGGTTCGGGGTGAAACTGCGCTCGACGATCTCCAGCGTGCGCGGGTGCGGCGACCGCCACGACAGCAGCCGGTCACCCCAGAAGTCGGGCTTGTAGTCGCGCCAGAAGTCGTACCCCGCGGGGCGGTCGATGGTGTGATCGCCGTCGACGTGGTCGAGGGCGAAGCACACCGACACGGCCTGCATGTTCATCGGCTGCGCCTCGGCCGGGGCGCTCGGCTCCCCGGTCTCGGCCTGCGACTCGAACCCGGTGACGTACTCGGTGCCGGTCAGCGGCAGCAGCTCACCGGTCTCGGTGGCGTCCAGGACGTACGGTGCGACCACGTCGATCCGCTCGTCCCGGTCCCGGTGCGCCAGGGTGACGCCGGTGACCCGGTCCCCGTCGGTCGCCGCGGCGACCGGCCGGTACGGCTGCAGCACCGTCAGCCGCCCCGACCCCCGGTACGGCGCGAGCATCTCCTCGAGGACGGCGACGGCCACCCGGGGCTCGTGGCAGAGCCGGCTCACCCACCCGGCCCCCGGGTTGAGGTCGGTCCAGGCCCGGGTCCGCTCCGTCAATGGGTAGTGCCGCCGGTAGTAGTCGCGGATGCCGTTGCGCAGCGCCCGGTAGCTGGCGGTCGCGCCGAACTGCTCGATCCAGGAGTGCTCGTCCGGCGGCACGGCCTGGCTGGTGAGCTGCCCGCCGAGCCAGTCGAACTCCTCGGTCAGGATGACGGACCGGCCGGCCCGGGCCGCGGCGAGCGCCGCGGCGACCCCGCCCAGTCCGCCCCCGACGACGAGGACGTCCGCACGCATCTGTACCACTTGCTTCCTTCCAGTTGCGCGGTCGACCGCTCAGCGGCGGTCGACCGCCGGATCAGGGGTGCCGAGGGTGTTGCCCTCGACGAGTTCGCAGGGGAGAAGTCGCTGCTGGAGACCGGCCGCGCTGCCGTCGATGACGCCGGTCAGCACCTCGACCGACTGCCGGCCCATCTCCTCGCGCGGGATGAGGAACCCGGTGAACGCGATGTCGGTGGGGACCGGGACGGTCGGATCGCCGAGGGTCACGATCGACAGGTCGCCGGGCACGGTCAGCCCGCGCCGACGGGCGGCCGACTCCAGCGCCACCGCCGTGGCGAAGTCCTCCACGAACGCCACGGTGGTCCCGTCGGCCAGCAGGTCGTCGAGGCACGCGTCGGCGTCCTCGGCCACCGCGGACACCTGGCGCGCGCTCTCCGCGGTCGTCGCGGCGGCCTGATACCCGCGCCGTCGGTCCTCAGACGACTCGGCGGTGCTGCCCATGCCCACGTACGTCAGGCGCCGGTGGCCGTGCCGTAGCGCCAGCTCGGCGAGCCGGTTCACCGCCGTGGCGTAGTCGGCGCCGACGTAGGGCACCGGTCCGCCGGCGTCGTCGCGGCGCCCCACGGCGACGTACGGGTACCCGTCGCGGTTGAGCCGGTGCAGTTCCGCGCCGTCGACCTCGCGTCCGAGCAGGATGCACCCGTCGGCCAGGCGCAGCCGATTGTCCTGGTGGAAGATGCGTCGCCGGCCGTCGACCACCGGTGCGCTCGTGAACAGCAGCAGATCGCAGCCCACCCGCTCGGCGTACTCCTCGATGCCGAGTAGGAACGGGTGGAAGAAGTCCCGGCTGCCGCTGGGGAAGGCGGGCTCGTACGTGAAGACGCCGATGATCCGGTTGAACCGTGAGGCGAGGCGGCGAGCCACGGGGTCCGCGGCGTACCCGGTCTCGGCGATGACCCGCAACACCCGGTCCCGGGTCTCCGGGGCGATGCGGATCTCGGCGTCTGCCCGGTTGTTCAGCACCAGCGACACGGTCGCCTGACTGACACCAGCCAACCGCGCGATGTCACGTTGGGTGACGCGTCTGGGGGGAGCGGTCACGGCGGGTCCTTCCGGTGCGGCTAATGCGTATTAGCGCTCGGCGTTGGGAAGGAGCCTGGCGGGCCGGCCGGCCCGTGTCAAGAGGGCGAACGGAGATTTCGACGGGATGAACTCCCTGAAGTAATGCGCATTAGCGAGAACCGGTCCCGACGATGCGCCGCCCCGGGCACGGGGGATGCGCTCGGTGCCCGGGGGAGTTGCGGCAACCTCTTGACAGGAGCCCTCCTCGGCGAGCAACATTCGAGAAACATAGATGCTAATACGTATTAGCGCGGTGGCCCCGGGTAGGGCCACCGACCTTCGATGATCCATGTGTTCTTACTGAGAGTTACGCACGCCGCCCGGCATCCTGCCTGGCCGGCGCGGAACGCCACGCCCGCGACAGCGGCCCTCGTGCTCTCGTCGCGGTGCAGCGTGCCCGGCGCGCCCAACGCCCGAACAACCGACAGAAGGGGAAGACGCATGACGAGACCACCCGCCCCATCATCCCGACGTGCTGTCCTGGCGACCGCCAGTGCCGGCCTGCTCGTCGCCGCCATGACCGGCGCCGCGCCGGCCGCCGCCGACCCCGGCCTCGACTTCCCCCAGTTCACCTACGTGGGCACCGCGTTCGACAAGAGCACCCTCGCCTACAACCCGACGAACGAGTTCATCTTCCCGAGCGTCATCCGGGCCGCCGACTACTTCCCGAACCCGCTCGGCACCTACTACCTGTACTACGCGCCGCACGAGCGTCCCGGTGGGATCGCCCTCGCCTACGCCGACTCGATCAACGGCCCGTGGACCGAATACGACGCCAACCCGCTGATCAGCAACACCTGGCTGCCGTACTACTCCACCGTCAGCCACATCTCCTCACCGCACGCGGTCTGGATCGAGGGCGAGCGCAAGCTGTTCCTCTACTTCCACGGCGAGAACTCCATCACCCGGTACGCGACCTCCGACGACGGCATCCACTTCAGCTACGGCGGCACCGCGGTCAGCCGGAACGACACCACCGGCGGGGAAACCTCCTACGCCCGGGTGTTCGAGCAGTCCGTGCCGCGCCTGGGCACCCGGTACCTGATGCTCTTCATGGACAACCCCACCGCGGCGCCGCCCGGACCGACCGGGCCGGTGTCCCGGCGGATCCGCTGGGCGGTCTCCAACGACGCGCGGACCTGGACCATGCAACCCGAACCGATCGTGACCCCGCAGGGCATCGAAGGCCCGAACGCCTCCGGGCCGTTCTTCCTCCGCTGGAACGACCGCAACCTGGTGATCTACCACGCCGCCGACGGCGACATGCACGCGGTGGACGTCGGCGAGAACTTCGACCAGGAGATCCACCTCGGCATCGTGCACGACTCGATGTCCGCCGCGCCCGACCTCGGCCGCTCCGCCGCGCCGACGTTCTACTTCGATGGGCGCACCGCGCACATGTACTACGAGGCCGGCGCCCGGCTCACCGCGACCATCGCACACGCCACCGCCACCCTGGCGCACCCGTTGCCGGTACGGCAGCTGGACTGCACGGTGGACCGACCAGTCCTGTGGCCACCGAACCACGAACTGGTCGACGTCAATGTGACCGTGGACCTGCACGACGGGGTGCTCGGCCCGAACGCGTTCGCCCTGACCGGCGTGACCGGCGGTGACGCCGCCGACATCAGCGGCTTCGCCGTCGGCGCGCCGGACACCAGCGGCCAGCTGCGGGCCGAACGGGCCGGGAACGGCGGGGACCGGGTGTACCACCTGACGTACACCGGCCACGACGAGATCGGACGCCCGGTCGGATGCACCGTCACCGTCACCGTCCCACACGACGAGGGTGTCGAATAGCCCGCGACCGCGGCCGATCGGCACGGTTCGACTTTCTTGACCTCCAACCCGGCCTCGGGTCGACGCGACAACGCGCCGACCCGGGGCCGGGTCGCGGCGGAGCGACTCAGGCCGTGGCATGGGGAAAACTGGCCACATGAGTTCCAGCTCGCCACTTCCCGCGTACGCGGTGCCCGGCGTTCGGCCTTCTCGTACGTCGCAGGACGGTCGCCAGATCTCCTGGCGCGGCGACCAACTCGCCCGCGAGGCGCCGGTCGCCGCGGTGCTCGACCGCGCCCCTCAGGTGCTGCTCCCCATCGCTCGTCCCGACCTCGGTGAGGAGCCGCTGAGCCATAAGGCGCTCTGCGAGGTTCTCTACCTCGGCACGAGCGACGGCCTGCGGTGGGATCTGAGCCTCGGCGACGAGGTGAAGCTCATCGTTGACACGGGCTGCGACCTGGTCGACGAGGACCTGATCGAGGAGGCGCTCGCCGCGCAGCCGGACGTGGCGGAGGCCTACCACGCCGATCGGGAACTCTTCGACGTGAGCCTGACGCGCGTTCTGCGGGCCGACGACGTGTTCGCCAGGTGGCTCGACGCGATCATCACCGCGCACCGGGAACTCGCCCAGCGGCGCGGCGTCGAACTCCCCGACTGACCGCGCGGGACGGGGAGGGGCGGACGAACCAGATCGCGACGCGGCGCCGGTCACCGCCATACCCGCAGACGGCGCAGCCGCGGAGACATGATGCCCCGCGGCTGCTGCCGATCCGTCGGCCGTCAGTCGTTCGTCGTGTCCCAGCCGTAGTCGGGCAGGTCGAAGAAGTCGTCGCCGTCGACCCGGTCGACGGTGCCGTCGGCCAGGCCGCCGATCAGCGACTCCACACCGGTCTGCACGCTCTTCACCAGCATGCCGTGCTGCTTCTGGCCCAGGTCGTCCTGCTGGCCGCGGACCTCGAACAGCACCGTGCCGGTGCCGTTGAGGGCGAGCGCCGAGCGGCCCTGACCCGCGTACTCCCGCGCGTCCGGGTGGAAGTACCGGCCGACGGCCGCGAGCTTGGACTGGCTGCCGTACTGCGCCTGCATGCCGTTGGCAACGGTGAGCGCGTAGCGGCGGGACTTGTCCTGGTCCAGCGCCGGCCACGCCGCCTTGTATTTGGCGCCGTCCTGCACCCCGAGCGGCGGGTAGTCGAGCGAGACGGAGATGAGCTTGCCGTCCTGCTCACCCCCGGTGAGCCGGTCGCACGGTCCCATGTGGTGCAGGTCGACGTACGCGTCGACCGCGCCCTTCTCCGCCCGCAGCCCCACATAGACGTCGCGGATGGCGCGTGACTCGGGGGAGAGGAAGAACCCGGCGTCGGTGTCGCGGCCCGGCAGATCGGCGGCGCGCGGCATGTAGTTGAGGTCGGGGTTGAAGTCCCGGTTCAGGTCGTAGCCGGGCAGGTCGATGCCGTCACCCCTGAGCCCGTGGTACCAGGCGCGCGGCGCCCCGGCCAGCTGCGGGAACTCGGCCACCGTCTCGTCCCAGGACCGCACGTTCATCCGCCGGTTGAGCTCGCCGCCGTCCGGGTTGACCATGGGCATCGCGACGAACGTGATTTCGCTGAGGATCTTCTGGGTCTGGGCGTCGCCGCTGCTGCCCAGGCGCTTGAGGATCGCGAGCAGCGCCTCGGTGCCGGTCCGCTCGTTGCCGTGGATCGCGCTGGTGACCAGCAGCACCTTGTCGCCGGTGCCCACCCGGGCCGCCCACAGCTCCCGGCCCTGCTGGGTGCGCCCGACCACGTCGACGTCCACCCGGCCGCCGCTGGTGCGCTCGATCTGCGCCAACTGCTCGCCCACCTGCTGGTGGTTGCTCCAGCCCGACCAGGACGGGTCATCGGCGATCTTGCAGCTGCCCTGCCCCGGTCCCTTTGGCGCGGCGGCGGAGACGGGTGGGGCGGTGAGGATCGAACCGGCCAGCGCGGCCGTCACGGCGGCGGCCAGCACGCCTCGGGATCGGAGGATCGTCGACATCTTGTGTACCTGCACGCGTGCTCCTCTCGTGGATCCACCCACCGAGCGAGGCGTACGTGAGCACCGGTGATGCTCGGGGGGCGGACCACCTCTGCCTTTTGGCGATCTTGACGTGCCGGCGAAGGAAGAAGCAACAAAAAGCTGCAGCTTTATCAATGAAACTGCCGATTTCCTACAGATGTGGCGGACCCGCCCATCCCTCTTCCTACAGAAGGTGGTAGAAGCCCAGCGCTGGACTCGTCTGGCCTTCGGCATCGGTCATCGACGGGGCAGCGCCGCGGCGTCGCCTGCCTCATCCTGATCCGATGACAGTCGGCATCAGTTCTGACGGGACGCAGGGGCGGGCCCTACGCGTCGCTGCCCTCGGCGGTCTGGGATTCGATGCGCTCTACGTCGCCCACCGCCTGCTGCAGGGCTTCGGGCCCGAGGCATCGACCGCGGACGCCATCGCCGCGTACCAGACCGATCATCGTGGCGCTTTGCTCGGCAGCGAGGTCGCTGTCGGGATCGCGCTACTGGCCGTCGTCGTCTTCCTGGCTCCGCTGGTGCCGGCCATCTGGCGAGCTGGGCAGGAGGCACTGGCCACCGCGGTGCTGATCTCCGGCGTCGCGTTCATCGCGATGGGCTTCCTGTCCCTGGCCGCTGAGACCGCCCTCGTCGGCGTGGCCGACAGCGACCAGCCCGCGGCCGTACTTGTCTTGAATGAGCTGCAGGGACGCACACCGGTGGTGTGGACGATCACCGCGCTCACCGCGACGATCTCGCTGGCCGTGTTGCGCACCCATCTGCTGCCGAAGTGGCTGGGCATAGCCGGTGTGGTCGCGGCCGCCGTGTTCCTGCTCGGATCCATCTTCAGCGTCCTGGGCCGCACGGCCGAAGGGAACTCCTCGCTGTTCGGCATCGGCCTGTTCGTCGTGTGGATGCTCGCGCTGAGCATCGCGCTGTGGCGAGCAGCCTCCTATCGCGACAGGCCACTGTCGTAGACGACGGCGCCGCCGGCGATCGTGTGGGTGACGCGGGCGTCGGCGGGTAGTCCCGCCCCGGTGGCGAACAGGTTACGGTCGAGCACGGCCAGGTCCGCGCGCTTGCCGACGGCGATCGTGCCGCCGTCCGCGTCATGGTTGACATACGCCGAGCCGGCGGTGAACGCGGCGAGGGCGACCGACAGCGGCAGCGCCTGCTCCGGCAGGAACGGCGCGTTGTCGCGGTGCTCCGGGTCGATCCGGGTCACGGCGACCTCGATCTCCTCCAGCGGGTTCGCGGTCGTCACCGACCAATCGCTGCCCATGGCCAGGGTGGCCCCGGAGCGCAGCAGATCCCCGAAGGGGTACTGCAACTGCGCCCGCTCCCGCCCGAGGAACGGTACCGTGAGCTCCTCCATCTGCGGTTCCATCTGCGCCCAGTACGCCTGGCAGTTCGCGGTCACCCCCAACTGCCGGAAGCGCGGCACGTCCTGCGGGTGGACGAGTTGCAGATGGGCGATGTGATGCCGGTTGTCGCGACGCCCGTTCGCCGCACGAGCGGCCGCGACCGCGTCGAGGGCGTTGCGCACGGCGCGGTCACCGATCGCGTGCAGGTGCACCTGGAAGTCGAGCCGGTCCAGTTCGGTCACCGCGGCGGCGAGCAGTTCGGCGTCGACGTAGGTCAGGCCGTGGTTGTCGGTGTGGCCGCCGCAGCCGTCGCAGTACGGTTCGAGCAGCGCGCCGGTGTAGTTCTCCAGCACCCCGTCGGTCATGATCTTGACAGTGGTGGGGTGGAAGCTGCCACCGGCCGCGGACTCCCGCTGGGTGCGGAACTCGGGGATCTGGTCGAGGCCGCGGTGCCGGTCCCACCACAGGGCGCCGACGACCCGGGCCGTGAGCCGGCCGGACGCGGCGAGTGACCGGTACGCCTCCAGGGTGCCCGGGGTCACCCAGGCGTCCTGCCAGCCGGTGATGCCCAACGAGTGCAGATGCGCCTGGGCGTTGAGGATGGCCTCCTCCCACTCGGCGCGCCCCGGCAGGGGCACGTGCCGGTCGTTGAAGCTGTAGGCCGCGCCCTCGTGCAGGGTGCCGGTCGGCTCGCCGGTGTCCGGGTCGCGTTCGATGCGCCCGTCAGCGGGGTCCGGGGTTTCCCTGGTGATGCCCGCGATCTCGAGCGCCCGGGAGTTGACCCACGCGCCGTGGACGTCCCGGTTGAACAGGAAGACGGGGCGGTCCGGCGCGATCGCGTCCAGGTCCTCCTTGCGCGGGGTGCCGCCGGGGAAGTGCTCCATCGCCCAGCCGCCGCCGATGATCCAGGGCTGGTCGGGGTTGTCGGCCGCGTAGCGGGCGATCCGGTCCAGGTACGCCGGCCGGCCGGCGAGGTCGTTGAGCCACACCCGGAGCCGGTTGCGCCCGGCGAAGGGGGCGTGGATGTGCGCGTCCTGGAAGCCCGGCAGCACCATGCCGCCCGCGGCCTCGATCACCCTGGTCCGCGGGCCGATCAGCTCGGACACGGGCTCGGAACCGACCGCGACGATCCGGTCCCCGCGTACGGCGACCGCGTCTGACCAGCTGCGGGCGGCGTCGACGGGGTAGACGTCGGCGCCGGTGATGACCAGGTCGGCGTACTCGGTCAACCTCGCACCCTCTTCCGGCTCAACCGCACGGAGGCCGCCCGCCTCAGCGCGTTGGCTCAGGATCGAAGCACAGACGGAAACGCTTCGGCAATGGTCGGCGCAGCGGCGGCGCGGCCGAGGAGGCCCTCGACCGGCGAGCATCGAATAAGACGATGCTCACCCTGCAAAGCGTTCGGGCTGTTCACGCTGGCTGATCCCGGATAGGGTCCCCGCCAGTCGTCTCAGCCAGGAGGTTTCCGGTGGTCAGCAAGCGTGCGCTTCGCATCGTCGTCGGTCTCGCCACACTCTCGCTCGCCGTCACCGGCTGCGGACGCTCAACCAGCGGGCAGACCCCACAGGGCGCCGGCGCCGCTTCGGTCGCCGCCGACGCCAAGGCCGCCGACCTGGTCCCGGCCGCCGTCAAGGACAAGGGCGTCCTGCGGGTCGCCACCGCCGAGGGCTACCCGCCGATGGAGATGTACAAGGACGGAACCCAGGAGCTCACCGGCGTCGACCCGGATCTGGCGGCGGCGATCGCCGAGCGGCTCGGCCTCAAGCTGGAGATGACCAACGCCAGCTTCCCCGGCCTGATCCCCGGCCTGCAGGCCGACCGCTGGGACCTGGCGATGTCCTCGATGAGCGACACCGAGGAACGCCGCAAGGCCGTCGACTTCGTGGACTACTTCCAGGCCGGCGGCTCGATCATGGTGGCCAAGGGCAACCCTGCCGGCGTGAAGGACCTGGCGGACCTGTGCGGCCGGGCCGTGGTGCTCGCCAAGGGCAGCTCCAACCTCGCCATCGGCGAGAAGCAGAACGCCTCGTGCGCCAAGAAGATGACCATCTCGCAGAGCGAGGACGCCCCGACCGGCCTGCTGCAGATCGACGCCGGGCGCGCGGTGGCCACCATCGTCGACTACCCGGTGGCCAAGATGCTGGCCCAGCAGAGCGGCAAGTACGACGTGCTGGAGGCCCAGTACGAGGCCGGCCCGTGGGGCATCGCGATCGACAAGAAGGACAGCCAACTGCGCGACGCCGTGCGCAAGGCGCTGCAGGAGCTGATCGACTCCGGCGACTACTCCAAGATCATGGAGAAGTGGGGCGTACAGGGCAGCGCCGTAAAGACCGCCACGGTCAACGACCAGAAGTGAGCACACCCGTGGAGGAGACCGTCGCGGGCCCGGGCGAGGCCGGGCCCGCCGGCCCGGAGACGCCCGAGGCGAACCGGATCAGCCACCCGCTGCGACCGGGGCGCTGGCTGGCCGCCGGGGCGACCGCCCTGATCCTGGCCTGGCTGGCCTGGACCATCGCGATCAACCCGAACCTGCACTGGGACATCGTCGTCAAGTACCAGCTCGACCGGGTCATCCTGGACGGACTCTGGGTCACCATCCAGCTCACCGTCGCCTCCATGGCGATCGGCGTGACGCTCGGCGTCATCGTGGCGCTGATGCAGGTCTCCGACAGCCGCATCCTGCGCGCGGGCGCCATGGCCTACGTCTGGTTCTTCCGCGGCACGCCGCTGCTGGTGCAGCTGATCTTCTGGTTCAACATCGCGCTGATCTTCCCGGAGGTCGGCCTGGGCGTGCCGTTCGGCGGTCCGAAGCTGGTGACCTGGGAGACCAACACCCTGGTCACCGGCTTTGTCGCCGCGCTGCTCGGGCTCAGCATCAACGAGGGCGCCTACATGAGCGAGATCGTCCGGGCCGGCCTGCGCGCCGTCGACCCCGGCCAGCAGGAGGCCGCGGCGGCGTTGGGCATGTCCCGTATGAAGATCATGAAGCGGGTGGTGCTGCCCCAGGCGATGCGGATCATCGTCCCGCCGACCGGCAACCAGTTCATCTCCATGCTGAAGACGACCTCGCTCGTCTCGGTCATCGCCGGCGCCGACCTGCTCACCGTCGCCCAGCGGCTCTACCTGACCAACTTCGAGGTGATCGCCCTGCTGATCGTCGCGTCCATCTGGTACCTGGTGCTGACCACCGTCGCCAGCATCGGCCAGTACTTCCTGGAACGCCGGTTCAGCCGCGGCTTCGGCGCCACCACACCCGGCACCCTGCGGGGGCGGATCGCCCGCAACCTGCGGCTCACCGGGAGCGCGCGATGACCCCGCCGATGGTGCAGTGCCGGTCCCTGCGCAAGAGCTTCGGCCGCCTCGAGGTGCTGCGCGGCATCGACCTGACCATCGAACGCGGCCGGGTCGTCTGCGTGGTCGGCCCGTCCGGCTCCGGCAAGTCCACGCTGCTGCGCTGCCTCAACCACCTGGAGGAACCGCAGGCGGGCCGGGTCTACGTCGACGGCGAACTGATCGGCTACTCCGAGCGCGGCGGCCGGCTGCGGCCGCTGCCGGACGCGCGCCTGCGCCGGCAGCGCGAGTCGATCGGCATGGTCTTCCAGCGCTTCCACCTCTTCCCGCACCGCACCGCCCTGGAGAACGTGATGGAGGGCCTGATCGCGGTGAAAGGCGTCCCGACGGGCGACGCGCGACAGCGGGCCGCCGACCTGCTCGACCGGGTCGGGCTGGCCGACCGCGCCCACCACTACCCGGCCCAGCTCTCCGGCGGCCAACAGCAGCGGGTGGCCATCGCCCGGTCCCTGGCCATGTCGCCGAAGCTGATGCTCTTCGACGAGCCGACCTCGGCGCTCGACCCGGAACTGGTCGGCGAGGTGCTGGACGTGATGAAGGACCTCGCCGCCAGCGGCATGACCATGATCGTGGTGACCCACGAGATGGGCTTCGCCCGCGAGGTCGGCGACCACCTCGTCTTCATGGACGAGGGCGTGATCGTCGAACAGGGGCCACCCCGCGAGATCCTCGCCGCGCCGCAGCACGACCGTACCCGCGCCTTCCTGTCGAAGGTGCTGTGATGGCGCGCCTCGACTTGCTGATCACCGACGGGGAGATCATCGACGGCACCGGCTCCCCGGCCCGTCCGGCCGACGTGGGGGTGCGGGACGGGCGGTTGGTCCTGCTGCCGTCCGGCAGCCGCACCCCCGACGTCGAGGTGGTCGACGCGACCGGGCTGGTCGTCACGCCGGGCTTCATCGACGTGCATACCCACTCCGACCTGCTCGCCGGCGACGACGCCCAGCGCGAGGCGTTGCGCCGGGCGCCGCTGCTCCAGGGCGTCACCACGGAGATCTGCGGCAACTGCGGGATCAGCCCCTTCCCGATCCCGCCCGACCGCGACGGGCCGGTGCGGGAGCTGATCGCCGCGACCTTCGGCCCGCCCGCGTCGGCGTACGCGTCGTTCGCCGAGTTCGCCGACGCGCAGGGCGTGGCCCGGCGCAACCACCTCGCCGCCCTCGTCGGGCACGGCACGCTGCGCGCCGCGGTGGTCGGCTTCGCCCAGCGGCGGGCCACGCCAGCGGAGATCCGGCGGATGTGCCAGCTCCTCGACGAGGCGCTCGCCGCGGGCGCCGCCGGCCTGTCCACCGGCCTGATCTACGCACCGGGCGTGAACGCCAGCACCGACGAGGTCATCGCGCTGGCCCGGGTGGCGGCCGCGCACGGCAAGCCCTACGTGACACACCTGCGCGACGAGATGTCCCAGGTCGAGTCGGCCCTGGAGGAGGCGATCGAGATCGCCACCGCGGCCGGGTCGGCGCTACAGGTCTCCCACCACAAGACGGCGGGGCGGCGGGCCTGGGGCAGCACCATCCGCACCCTCGCCCGGCTCGAGCAGGCGCGCGCCGACGGGCTCGACGTCACCTGCGACGTCTACCCGTACACGGCGGGCAGCACGGCCCTGCACGCGATGCTGCCGCCGTGGCTGATCGCCGACGGGGTACCGGCCATGCTCGCCGCCACCGCCGAGCCGGCGGTCCGCGACCGGATCCGCCACGACCTGGTCGCCGGGGTGCCCGGCTGGGAGAACACCGTCGGCAACGGCGGCTGGGACCTGATCCGCGTCGCGTCCGCCCCGAACAACCCGGACACCCAGGGGCACACCATCGCCGACCTGGCCGCCGCGCACGGCGTCGACCCGGTCGACTACGCCTGCAACCTGCTCGCCGCCGAACGCGGCGACGTCACCATCCTCAGCCACTCCATGCACGAGGACGACGTACGCCGGGTGCTGGCCAGCCCGCTGACCATGCTCTGCTCGGACGGCGTACCCAAGGGCGGCCGCCCCCACCCGCGGTGGGCGGGTAGCTTCGCCCGAGTGCTGGGCCACTACGTGCGCGACGTGGGACTGCTGGACCTGGCGGCGGCGGTGCACAAGATGACGTCGATGCCCGCCCGCCGCTTCGGCCTACCGGAACGAGGGCTGCTCGCCGACGGGTACCTCGCCGACCTGGTGGTCCTCGACCCGCAGCGGGTCGCCGACGGCGCCACCTACGACGACCCGCTGGCACCGCCGCGCGGTGTGCGGTGCGTGGTGGTCGGCGGCCAGGTCGTCGTGGACGACGGCGCGGTCACCGACGCCCGGCCCGGGCGGGTGCTCGCCGTACCGGATCGGGCGCCGACCGGGGCGGGACGGCCGTGAGCGCGGCTCGCGGCGGTCGAGGCATGCGGGTCGGGGCGATGGTGCGGCGGCTGGAGGACGGCCACTGCCTCTCGGTGGAACCCGACCTCGTTCTGCCGCTGGCCAGCGTCGGCAAGGTCCTGCTCCTCGGCGAGGTGGCCCAGCGGCTCGCCGACGGCACGCTCGCCGCGGACCAGCCGGTGCAGCTGCGCGACGACGACCGGGACGTCGGCGGCACCGGCCTGCTCGGCCGGCTGTCGCCGCCGTGCTGGACGGTCGCCGACCTGGCCACGGCGGTCGCCGCCGTCAGCGACAACGCCGCCACCAACGCCCTGCTGCGGCTGGTGACGCTGGACGCCGTGCAGCAGGCGGCCCGCCGCGCCGGGCTGCGGGACACCACCGTGCACGACCGCATCCGCGCCGAGCGCGGCCCCGGCGTACCGGAAACCTTCGCCACCGGCACCGCCCGCGAGCTCTGCGCCTTCCTCGCCCAGGTAGCGACGGGGACGTGGCGGAGCCCGCAGGCGTGCCGGCTGCTGCGCGGCTGGCTCGCCGGGAACACCGACCGCGCGATGGTCGCCGACTCGGTCGGCCACGACCAGTGGTCGAGCGACGGCGTCCGGGTGGAGAACAAGACCGGCACCGACACCGGGGTACGGGCCGACGTCGGGATCGTCTCCGGCCGGCACACCGTCGTCTACGCCGTGATCGCCGCGTTCGAACCCGGGGCCGAGCGGGCCGCCGTGGCCGAGTTGCGGCGCTGGGGCACCGTGGTCGACCGGCTCGCCGGCCCCCACCGCCCGGACAACTCCTGACTGAGCTCCACCGCCGCGTCGGTCAGCCGCTCGACGAACCTCCCGACCACCGGATTGGGGTTGCCGGGGCGCAACGCCACGCCGATCTCCCGGTGCAGGCTGGCGTGGGCGAGCTGCCGCACCGCCACCCCGCCAGGGTTGCGCAGACCGAGCGACGGCACCAACGCCACCCCGACACCGGCCCGCACCAGGCCCAGCACCACCTCGTAGTGGTCGCTGCGGCACCGGACCCGCGGCGCGAAGCCCTCGGCCCGCGCCGCCAGCTCCAGCACCGACACCTCGCCCTGCACGCCGAGGGTGGTGATCCACGGCTCGGCGGCAAGGTCACCGAGCTGCAGCCGCCGCCGGCGGGCGAGCGGATGGTCGGCCGGGAGCACCACCAACTGCGGGTCCACCATCAGCGGCTCGACCTTCGCGTACGGCAACTCCTGCGCCGGACTCAGCGGATGGTCGAACACCACCACCAGGTCCAGCTCGCCCTGCTGGAGGCGGGGCAGCAGCTCGTGCGGCTGCCCCAGGATCAGCGCCAGCTCGACCTGCGGATGGTCCCGGGTGAAGCTGGACAGCGCGCGCGGCAGCAGCTCCGTGCCGGCGGTGGCGAAGAACCCGATCCGCAGCAGTCCCCGGCGGCCTGCGCCGTGCGCGGACAGCTCGTCCCGGGCCGCCGACATCAGATCGGCGATCTGCTGCGCGTAGTCCGCCAGGCGCTGGCCCGCGACCGTGAGCCGCAGGCTGCGCGGCCCCCGGTCCACCAGCGCCACCCCGGCCTCCTGCTCCAGGGTGGCGAGCTGGTGGGAGACCGCGGACGGGCTCAGCCCCAGCTGCTCGGCCGCGGCGACGATCGTGCCGTGCCGGGCGATCTCCAGGACGACCTGCAGGCGTGCGGTGTTGAACATCGGCGGGCTGCCTTCCCTGCTCACCGGCGGTGCGGTCAATCGTCGACCGCCGCCGGTCCCACACTCTCGCATGCCGGCCGCGCCCGCTCCAGGCCGAGGACGCGTCGCACGGCCTACGCATAGTCCGCCGTCGGTGCGGGTAGAAGGACGTCACTGCACCGCAGTGGGTATGGGGCGCCGCTGCCTCACCCCGCACGAGTCGATCCGCGCCGGCTGGAAGCCCGGCCCCCGGGTGGTTACCCGCTGGCGAGGCGAGGCGACCCGATCACCGCATTCGAAGGAGGGCGGCCGATCATGATTTTCCAGGGTGGATCCGTTCGTCGACGGCGGGCGCCGGCTGCGTTGCACAGCCGCCGCGCCCAGCACTGGCGGCCGTTCGCGCCGGCCTGTTCCCAGGCGTGGCACGGGCGTGTCGTCCGTCGGGTCGGGTGACCGACATGTCCGCTGTGTCCCCGCGCCGAACGGCGCTCACCGTCCCGTCGATACCTCGCGGGTACGTGCAGTACCTGCAGACCAAGCTGCTGGAGGCCGAAGCCGGCCTGACCGCGATGACCGACAGGTACGAGCGGACGAAGGCGCGTTTCGATCGCTGCTACGCCCGCCGCGGCATCACCCCCGAGGCCGACATCGTCAACTACAGCAACGCCAAGGGGATGAACCCGGAGCTGAAGTTCTGGTACGCCAAGGTCGAGCACTTCCAGCGGGAGGTGGCCGCGTACGGGGCGGCGCTGACCGGGCTCGACGCCGCGCGCCGGATGCTCACCGACGACGGCTACCGCGTCCCCGAGTACGGGCGCTCGCGCAACAACAGACGCGCCCTGAACCGCGTCAGCTGACGTCCGCGAGGCCGCCTCTTCCGGCTGCTGCTGCCTCCCGCGCTCGGGGTGAACTGGCACGTTCCAGCTCGCTCCGCGAGCGTCCCTGCCGTCGAGGGCCGGTAGCCCGAGCCGGCAGGGGAGGAGGCGGGTGTGTGGGCACCCGCCACCTCACCGGCACGCCGAGCACGAGGGTTACCCCAGCGACTCTGTCAGGGGCAGGTCGCCGTACGGCCGTTGGCGACGGACCTGATCCCGGCGGCGTCCCGGACCGTGCGGAAGTTGGTCCGGAACGCGTTGAACACCGTGGTGTCCTCCAGTTGCAGCAGCGTCTCGTCGGACTGGCGCAGCGAGTTGTAGCTGAAGTTGTGACTGCCGACCCAGGTGATCGTCCGATCCGCGCCGCCGTAGTAGTTGCCCTCCACCTGCAGGTACTTGCTGTGCGTCCAGACGCTGTCGCCGACGCAGTAGTACTTGACGACCGGCCCGCCGTAGGCGCTGTTCGTGGCGGCCAGGAGGTTCTTCATCGCGGTGACCTCGGAGCCGCTGCCCGGGTCGTACCGCTCCACCACCTCGACGTAGCAGCCCGCGTTGTCCAGCGCCCACAGCTTCGAGGCGAGGTAGGTGCGGCTGAAGATGGCCTGGTTGACCCGGATGATGGTGCGGTGGGTGCCGTCCTGGGTGCCCACCACCGAGTTGCCGAAGCACGCGACGTTGTCGAGCACGGTCATGATCGTGTCTTCGTTCGGGTCGTTGTACGGCTGTCCGTTGCTCTCCTGCCGCGGGTAGAAGTGGATCTTCGCGTTGCCGGAGGTCACCGCCGGTCGGCCGGTGTCGTAGTAGTTGTTGTTGGCCACGCGAGCCCGGAGGTCGTCGAAGTAGCCGCTGTAGGCGTTGTAGATGGCGGTGTTCCCGACCAGGACGAGCGCGGCGTTCCACCCGCCGAGCCCGTCCCGCCCGGTGTGCAGGTTGGCCGTCGACTGAACCACCACGTTCGAGGCGCCCTGGGTGCTGGAGAAGAGGAAGAACTTGTTGTGGTTGATCGACTCGACGGTGCTCAACACCCGGTTGCCGATGCAACCGCGGCCCGCCGGGCAGAACAGGATCCACGACGCCGCGCTGAGGTTGGTGCCGAGCGCCGTCACGAGGGCGGCGTACGGCGCCTTGGCGGAGTCGTTGTCGTTGAAGATGACCTGGACGTTCACCCCCCGGTTCTTCGCCGCGATCAAGGCGTTGGGCACGGTGGCGTCGGTCGCGTAGAACATCGCCATCCGGATGCGGGAGCCGGCCGGCGCGCCGTCGATCAGTTCCACGAGGCGGGTCTGGATCGCCGCCTTCTCGGCGGCCGTACCGAGCGGGTTGTTGAAGACGGCGGTGGTGGTCGGCACGGCGACCGCGGGCGCCACGTCGACGGACAGTCCCGCGGCCAGGAGGCACGCGGACGCGACGATCGACGCTATGGCTCTGCGTAGGGACATGGACCCTCCCGGAGGACAGACAGGCGGCGCTTGTCGATTAATCGATGCTAAGAAAATCATCGATCCGCCGCTGCCCTCCTGCCGGCCGGCAGCTTGAGAGCGGCAGGCGGGGAGGCGGGTGCGGGGCACCCGCCTCCCCGACATCGGAGATGCCTGGCGGATCAGCGGCTGAGCCGCTGGTAGCGGCGGACCGCCAGCGGCGCGACCAGCACGATGAGCAGCACCGGCCAGCCGACCGCCAGCACCAGCGGATGCTGCGCCGCCCACGACTCGCCGCCGATGCCCGGGTTGCCGAACAGCTCCCGCGCGGCCGCCACGGTGGCGGACAGCGGATTCCACGCGGCTACCGCGCCCAGCCACCGCGGCAGCAGGTCCGGGGCGACGAAGACGTTGGACAGGGCGGTGAGCGGGAAGGCGAGCGGGAACACGATCACCGCGACCGTGTCCGGGTTGGGCACGAGCAGGCCGAACAGGATGCCCACCCAGGTCAGCGCCAGCCGCAGCAGCAGGACCAGGCTCATCGCCGTCAGGGCGTCGCCCAGTCCGTTGCGCCACCGCCAGCCGACGAGCAGGCCGCAGACCACCAGGGTGGCCAGCTCCAGCACAGCCCGGGCGAGGTCCGCGCCAGCCCGCCCGGTCAGCAGCGCGGACCGGGCCATCGGCATGGAACGGAACCGGTCGACCACGCCTCGGCTGGCGTCGACGGCGACCGCCGAGGCGGTGGCGCCGAGGCCGTAGAGCATCGTCATCACGAACACGCCGGGCAGCAGGAACTCCCGGTAGTTGCCGTTGCCGGGCACCGCCATGCCGCTGCCGAACACGTAACCGAAGACGAGCACGAACATGATCGGCAGGGTGAAATAGAGGACGATCTCCTCCGGCGAGCGGACCACGTGCCGCATGTTCCGCCCGGCCATCACCCAACCGTCGGCCACCGCCCAGCCGAGCCGGCCCAACAGGCCGGCCGTCCGGGCCTCTGCCGTGGTTGCGGCCGCGCCGCGCCGGGAGTCGACCGCCGTGCTCACACCGCCACCTCCTCACGGGGACCGGCCGACCGCTGCCCGGTGAGCCGCAGGAACGCCTCGTCCAGCGTCGGCCGGCGCAGCACGACATCCTCGACCGCGATGTCGTGATCCTGCAGCGCCCGCATGACGTCGGCGAGCGCGCCGATCCGGTCCACGACCGGCGCGCTGAGCTGCCGGATCTCCGCATCCGAGGTCACCGGCCCGCCGGTGACCCGCTCGACGATGCCGGCGGCGGCCGGCAGCTGCGCGCCGTGCCGGACCACCAACTCGATCCGGTCCTCGCCGATGCGGGCCTTCAGCTCGGCCGAGGTGCCCTCGGCCACCACCCGGCCGGAGTCCACCACCGAGATCCGGTCGGCCAGCTGGTCCGCCTCCTCCAGGTACTGGGTGGTCAGCAGCACCGTGGTGCCGTCGGCGACCAGCGACCGGACCGCCTCCCACAGGCCGTTGCGGCTACGCGGGTCCAGTCCGGTGGTGGGCTCGTCCAGGAACAGCACCCGCGGCGTGGTGATCAGGCTGGCGGCGAGGTCGAGCCGGCGGCGCATCCCGCCGGAGTACGCCCCGGCCGAGCGGTCCGCCACGTCGGCGAGCCCGAACTGGTCGAGCAGCTCGTCGGCCCGCCGCCGGGCCACCCGCGCCGGCAGGTGCCGCAGCCGGCCGAACAGGATCAGGTTCTGCCGTCCGCTGAGGATCTCGTCGACCGCGGCGTACTGCCCGGTCAGCCCGACCAGCGCGCGGACCCGGTCGGGATGCCGGGTCACGTCGTGCCCGGCCACCCGCGCGTGGCCGGCGTCGAAGCGCAGCAGGGTGGCCAGGATCCGCACCGCGGTGGTCTTGCCCGCGCCGTTCGGGCCGAGCAGCCCGCACACGGTGCCGGTAGGCACGGTCAGGTCGAACCCACCGAGAGCGGGCGTCCCGCCGTACGACTTGCGCAGCCCCTCGGCGACGACGGCCGATGTTTCGTAGGTCATGCCGGCAGCGTCGCCGGGCCCGCTGACCGGCCGCGCACCGTCCGCTGACGGCCGGCCGCGCCGCCGTCAGCGCTCGTCCAGCAGCGCGAGCGCCTGCTCCCGGCCCAGCCCGGCACCCCGGGCGAAGGCCCGCTCGAACGTCGCGTCCCCGATCTCGGCCCGGGCGGCCGCCGCCACCGGCGCGGCCCGCGCCGCTTCGCCGGCACCGGTGCCGTGCAGCAGCGCCGACACCGCCCCGAGCAGCAGCGCCGCCCGCTCGGCCGCACCCCGCCGCAGCACCGGCCCGACCAGACCCTCCACAGCGGCGCCGACCGTCGGCACGTCCCAGACCCCGAGGGTCGCACCCAGCACCTGCCGGTAGTGGGCCCGGGCTGTCGGCGCGTCCCCGACCGCGTCGGCGAGCTGCCCGAGCGAGACCAGCGCCGCGAGCCGCACCACCTCGGCGCCGAACCAGCCGGCCGGGCACTCGGCCACCGCCTGCTCGCACAGCCGCCGCGCCCGGTCCAGGTCACCCCGCCGGCGGGCGATCTCGCCGAGCCCGTAGTGGGCCGCGGCGACCAGCTCCGGCGCCCCCGCCGGCCGGGCCACCTCCACCACCCGCCGGTAGTCGGCGTCCGCCCCGTCCAGGTCACCGGCCCCGAGCCGCCCGTCCGCCCGGGTCCGCAGCAGCTCGGCCATGTCGAGCGCGGAGCCGAGCTCGTGCGCCAGCCGCAGGGCCTCCGCCATCGGTTCGGCGGCCGCCGCCGGGTCGCCGACCCGGTAGGCCCCCTCGGCGAGCGTGCTGAGGACCAGGATCATGCCCCACCGTTCGCCGATGGCGCGGAAGCCGTCGAGGGCGGCCGCCAGCTCCGCGCGGGCCTCGTCGTACCGGCCGTGGAGCAGCCGCACCATCGCCAGCCCGAGCAACCCCAACGCCTGGCTCCACGGGTCGGCGCCGATCAGCCCGTCCCGCCGCTGCAGGAGCAGCGACATCCGCTCCCGCTGCGGGGGACCGGCGGTCATCCCGGACAGGTAGAGCAGGAACGGGTACTCGGGCGGCCGGCCCAGGCTCCAGAGGAGGTCGCTGGCCGGGCCGACGTGCGGCGGGCGGTCTCCGCCGCCCACCGCAGCGAGCAGCAGGCAGAGCGCGTACTCCTCGGTGAGCCCGGACGGCGGGCCGCCGAGCCGGTCGACGAGCCGCTCGGCCAGCGCGGCCCCCTCGCCCCGCAGGCCGCGCAGCCACCAGTAGAACGACAGGGCGGCGACCAGCCGCAACGCGACGACGGTGTCGTCGCCCGCCACCGCCCGGCGCAGCGCGGCGAGCAGGTCGTCGCGGTCGGCGTCCAGCCGCCGCAGCCACTCCAGCTGCGCCGCGCCGCGCAGCCCGACGTCGCCCGCCCGCGCGAGGTCGAGGAAGTACGCCGCGTGCGCCCGGCGCAGCTCGTCGACCTCGCCCGCCTCAACGAGCCGCTCGGCGGCGAACGCGCGCACCGTCTCCAGCATCCGGAAACGCCCGTCTGCGGCGTCCACCAGCGACTTCTCCACCAGGCCGGTCAGCACGTCGAGTACGTCCGCGCCCACCGGCGCGCAGACCCCCTCGACGGCCGCCAGGTCGGCGTGACCGGCGAAGACGCTCAGCCGGCGCGCCAGCCGCCGTTCCGGCTCGTCCAGCAGGTCCCAGCTCCACCGCACCACCGCGCGCAGGGTCTGGTGCCGCGGCTCCGCGACCCGGCTGCCCCGGTTCAGCAGCCGGAACCGGTCGTCCAGCCGGGCCGCCACCTCCGCCACCGGCAGCGCCCGCAACCGGGCGGCGGCCAGCTCGATGGCCAGCGGCAGGCCGTCGAGGGTACGGCAGATCCGCAGCACCGCAGCCGTCGTGGTCTCGTCCACCGTGAACCCCGGCGCCACGTCGGCGCTGCGGTCCGCGAACAGCCGTACCGCGGCGTACTCCCGGGCCAACTCGGGCGCGACGCTGCCGGACGGCATCGGCAGGCCGGCCACCGGGCAGAGCGCCTCCCCGGTCACGCCGAGCGGTTCCCGGCTGGTGGCCAGGACCCGCACCAGCGGGGCGGCCCGGAGCAGCCGGGCGGTGAGCCGGGCCGCGTCGGCCACGACGTGCTCACAGTTGTCGAGCAGGAGCAGCAACCCGCGGTCGGCGAGCGCCGCGACCAGCCGGTCGGTGACGTCACGGGGGCCGCCCGGCACGCGCAGCGCGGCGTCACGCAGGTCGAGCGCGGCCAGCACCGCCGGCGCCACCTCCCCGCCGGCCGGCACCGCCGCCAGCTCGACCAGGCACACCTCGCCGCCGTGCCGGGCGGCGGCCTCGACGGCCAACCGGGTCTTCCCGACGCCGCCCGGGCCGTGCAGCGTGACCAGCCGGGCCTCGCCGAGCAACTTGCCGAGGCGGCGCAACTCCTCCTCCCGGCCCACGAAGCTGCTCAACTGCCCGGGCAGCGGGGGCAGCCGGGACGGCGCCGCCCCGGCGCGCGGCTCGACCTCGTCGCGCAGCAGGGTCGCGTGCAGCGCGACCAGTTCGGCGGACGGGTCCGTGCCCAGCTCGTCGGCGAGCAGGCGGCGCAGGTCCGCGAAGGCGGTGAGCGCCTCGACCCGGCGGCCGTCGGCGTGCAGCGCGCGCATCAGCTGGCCATGCAGCCGCTCCCGCAACGGGTGGGCCGCGACCAGCTCCCGCAGCTCCGCCACCAGCGCCCCGACGGCAGGCGATCCGGGCGCCGCCAGCCGCAGCTCCGCCTCGATCCGGTCCTCCGTCGCGGCCAGCCGGCGATCCCACAGCCGCGCCGCCTGCGCCGCGGCGAACGGCGCCTCCGGCACATCCGCCAGCGGATCCCCGCGCCACAGCGCGAGCGCCTCGCGTAGCACCTCGGCGGCCCGGCGCGGATCACCGGCACCGAGCGCGGCCCGCCCGGTGTCGGCCAGACGAAGGAACCGGTGCGCGTCGACGTCCTCCGGGTCGACGGCGAGCCGGTAGCCCGCCGGATGGAACTCGACCGGACCGGCCGGCAGCACCTGGCGCAGCCGGGACACCTGTGACTGCAGCGCGTTCGCCACGCCGGCCGGCGGTTCGCCGCCGTACAGGCCGTCGATCAGGCGCTCCCGCGCCACCACCCGGCCGGCGTCGAGCAGCAACAGCACCAGCAGCGCACGCAGCCGCGGCCCGCCGACGGCGAGCCGGCGACCGTCGGCGGCGTACACCTCGGTCGCGCCCAGAATGCCGAACCGCACGCTGTCGATTGTCGCTCAGGCGTTCCCGGTCGATGTTCGTCTGGCTCGGTGCACTCGGTCGGTGCGTCGAGCACGGCCGTGATCGACTCCGTCCAATACGATGTGCCGCATGGTCGCAACCCGGTGGCCGCGCCGCCCCTACCGGCGTCCCCGCCGCGACGGCCCGCGCCACCACCGTCCCACCGTCCCGAGAGCCGCTCGATGACGGACCCGGTCGCCGGCTTTTCCCGCCCGGCCGGATGGTGGCTGCGAATCGTGTTCGGAGTCATCGGCCTGGCCGCCCTCGTCCTCGGCTACATCGGCTTCGAGCGCCTGCTCCAGGTACGGCCGGACACCGCCCACGACCCGTACGACGTGCTCTACTACGACCTGCAACTCTTCGTCCTCAGCGCCGAACCCTTCCAGAACGCCGGCCCCTACCCGTGGCAGCTGCAGGTCGCCCGGTTCGCCGCCCCGCTGTTCACCCTGCTCGCCGTGGCCGAGACCGGCCGGCTGCTGCTGGCCGCCGAGATCCGCCGCCTCCGCGCCCGACGAGCCCGCGGTCACGTCCTGGTCTGCGGCGACTCCCAGTTCGCCCACATGCTCGCCGACCGGCTCTTCGCCGACGGCGAACGGGTGGTCGTGGTGCGCTCCGTACCGTTCGGACCGCTGGAGTACCGCCGGCGCCGGTATCTCGGCGTCATCGGCGACCCGACCAGCGCCGAGGTGTTACGCGGCGCCGGCCTGCCCCAGGCCCACACCATCTACGCCTGCACCGATGACGACGACCGCAACCACGCGATCGCCAACACCGCCAGCCAGCTCATTCAGGACCGCCGGCAACCACCTCGGGTCTACGTGCTGGTCCACGACTCCGAGATGTGCCTGTCGCTGCAGGCCCGACGGCTCGGCGCCGCCGGATCCAGCCGACTCCGCCTGGACTACTTCGATGTCGACGACGTCGCCGCCCGCGCGCTGCACCGGCACCACCCGCTGCCACGCGTGGCCGGCCGACCGACCAGGGTCCTCATCGCCGGCACCGGCGCCTTCCGCCGCGCCCTGCTGGTGGAGACCGCTCGGCACTGGCGAGCCCGGCGCGCAGACACCCCTCCCGGCCACATCGGCGCGCCGCTGCGGGTGGACCTCGTGGCCCCGGACGCCACCACCGAACTCGCCCTCGCCGCGTCCCGTTACCCGTTCCTGACCACCGTCTGCCAACTCGCCGGGTACAACGTGGACCTCGCCGGCCTCGTCGAGCTCGACCAGCTCGAACGCGACCGCTACGACCGCATCTACATCTGCGGGCCGGACGAGACCAGCGGCCTGCAGTACGTGCTGGACACACCCGCCCTCTGGCGGGGCGCGGAGAGTTCCGTCTTCGTACCGGTCTACCGGCAGGCGGCGCTCGCCGCGGCCTTCCACGGCGACTCCCGCCACGACCTGCTCGACGAGGTGCACGGCAAGCTCCGCCTCTATCCGGTGCTGACCCACGCCTGCGACGCCCGGCTGATCGCCGAGGACCTCACCGAGCGGCTGGCCCGGCTGATCCACGACCGCTACCTGCAGGCCCAGCAGCGCGCCGGGGTACGCCCCGGCGACTCGCCGGCGATGGTGGACTGGTCGCGACTGCCCGAGTCGCTGCGGCGGGCCAACCGGGCCCACGTCCAGGACATCGCCGCCAAGCTGTTGAAGCTCGGTTGCGTCGTGGCGCCCCGGCACGGCAGCACCGGCGACGCCTCGGCCGCCGGGCTGGCCATCGACGACCGGATCGAGGAACTCGCCCGCCTCGAGCACGAACGGTGGTGCCGGGAACGGCGCGGGGAGGGCTGGACGTACGGGGAACCCCGCGACGACCTGCGGCGGCGGCATCCCGCGCTGCGGCCGTGGGACGAGCTGACCCCCGACGTCCAGGAGCAGAACCGCGAGGAGATCCGGGCGCTGCCCGACGTGCTGTCCGACAACGGGTTCGAGCTGATCCGACTGGCACCCGCGGTGCCCACGCAGCGGAGAGGACCGGGGGATGTCAACTGACCCCGTGCCGGTGCGCGTCGGCATCACCGGGCACATCAATCTTACCCGCGCCACCGAGGCGCTCGTCGCCGACGCGCTCCGCGCTGAGTTGCGCCGGATCAGCGACCGGCCGGTGCACGGCGTCACCTGCCTGGCGGCCGGTGCGGATCAGGTCTTCGCGCGGACGATTCTGGCCACCGGCGGCACGTACGAGGTGATCCTGCCGGCCGAGGACTACCGGACCGCCGTGATCGGCCCGCAGAACCGGGCCGCCTTCGACGAGCTGCTCGCCCGGGCGGTCGAGGTCATCCACACTGGGTACGACCGCTCGGGTACCGCCGCCTACGTGGCCGCCAACCGGGAGCTGGTGCGCCGGGTGCAGCGACTCGTGGCGGTCTGGGACGGCGAACCGGGCTGCCACGCGGCGTCGACGGACCGGACCGTCGAGTGGGCGCGGCGGCGCGGCATCCCCACCACCATCCTCTGGCCCGACGGCGCCGCTCGGCTGCCCCCCGAGGACTGACGGGCCGGCACCGGCGGCTTGCCCGTGCCGCGTCACGGAGCAGGACTGTTGCCCCAGCATTCACCAGTTGCGGCGTTGGCCTGCGCGGCGGGCTGCCCGCGTCCGATGCTTGGCAGCACGGGCACGCGACTACGGGGCGTGTCTCAGCCGAGGGGAGGCGGGGTGGCGACGTACACGTACCGATGTTCCCGGCACGGCGAGTTCGCGGCGTCGTTCCCGATCGGCGAGGCCACCGCCCGGGTCCCCTGTTCCGTGTGCGGCGCCGACGGGGTGAGAGTGTTCTCCGCGCCGTTGCTCGTGCGCACGCCACGCCGATTGGCCACGGCGATCGACCGGGCGGAGCGGAGTGCGGAGCAGCCCGACGTGGTGTCGGCGATTCCTGGCGGGCAGCAGGCGAGGCGGCGCCCGGTCAACCCCCGCCAGGCTCGCCTGCCGCGGCCGTGACCGCAGGAGCCGGAACCGCAGGTCCGCGCGGGCGACGCGGCACCTGGTGAAGAGGAGGCGGCTATGCCCGAACTGTTGTTCCCGCTCGACTCGACCAGGAGCTTCACCGACCAGGAGAAGATCGGCCACAACAGATGGCACCCGGACATCCCGCCCGCGGTCACCGTCCGGCCCGGGCAGTCGTTCCGGGTGCACTGCCGCGAGTGGTTCGACGGCGCCATCCACAACGACGATTCGGCGGTGGACGTGCGGGACGCGCCCCTGTCGAAGGTGCACGCCCTCAGCGGGCCCTTCGCGGTGCAGGGTGCCGAGCCCGGCGATCTGCTCGTGGTCGACATCCTCGACGTCGGCCCCATCCCGCAGGAGGATTCGGGCCCGCTCGCCGGCCAGGGCTGGGGATACACCGGCATCTTCCCCAAGCGCAACGGCGGGGGTTTCCTCACCGACCGGTTCCCGGACGCCTACAAGGCGATCTGGGACTTCAGTGGGCAGAAGGCGACGTCGCGGCATGTTCCGCGGGTCACGTTCACCGGAATGATCCACCCCGGGCTGATGGGCACCGCCCCGTCGGCGAAGCTGTTGGCGAAGTGGAACGAACGGGAAGCGGCGCTGCGGGCCACAGACCCCGACCGCGTGCCGCCCCTGTCGCTGCCGCCCGAGCCGCGCGACGCCATCCTCGGAACGCTCAGCGGCGCCGACTTCGACCGGGTGGCGGCGGAGGCCGCCCGTACGGCGCCTCCCCGCGAGAATGGCGGAAACCAGGACATCAAGAACCTCACCAAGGGTTCCCGGGTCTTCTATCCGGTCTACGTGCCCGGCGCCAACCTGTCCGTCGGCGACCTCCACTTCTCCCAGGGCGACGGGGAGATCACCTTCTGCGGCGCCATCGAGATGGGCGGCTTCGTCGACCTGCACGTCGACCTCATCAAGGGCGGCATGGACACCTACGGCGTCTCCGAGAACGTCATCTTCCTGCCGGGGAACACCAATCCGCAGTACTGCCAGTGGCTGGCCTTCTCCGGCATCTCCGTCACCCTGGACGGCGAACAGCGCTACCTCGACTCCCAGTTGGCGTTCCAGCGTGCCTGCCTCCACGCCGTCGACTACCTGACCACCTTCGGTTACGCGCCCGAGCAGGCCTACCTGCTTCTCGGAGCGGCGCCGATCGAGGGACGGTTCTCCGGGGTGGTGGACATCCCGAACTCCTGCGCCACCGTCTACCTGCCGACCGAGATCTTCGACTTCGACGTACGGCCGTCGGCCGATGGGCCGACCAAGATCGATGCGGGCCCGGGTGCGCCGAAGGCGACCTTCTGACCGCCCGGGACGACGTACCCGGACCGCTGCGGGCACCGTTCTGCCCAGCGGCCCGGGGGTCGCCGACGGCGGGTCGAGGCCCGCCAGGTACCCCTACCGGCTCTTCTTGAGGTTCTGGTGGAGCTTCTCGGGATCGCGGACGAAGTCCATCTTCTTGTCCCGGGCCCGGGAGAAGTCGTCGATCATGTGCTGCACCTCGCCCGGGGTGAACCGTCGGTCCTCGTCACCTTCCTTCTTCAGCCAGTTGATCACGTCGTCGTAGCTCTTCCAGTCCTTCTTGCCCATCAGGCGCTCGATGTCGGTGACGTCGTAGTCCTTCTGCATCGCCTGGCTGGACGGGTCGTGGATCTTCATCGCCTGCTCCTCCCGTGACGTGCTTCCGCGCGCGATTGCCCGTGGTGCGCCCCGGCAAACGGGCCCGGCAACGGACGCGCCTCCGGGCCGCAGGCGACGTTGGCGATCTGCCATTTCGGGTACGCGCGGCGGATGGCCGAGCTGCTGGAGGACGGCGACATCTACTTCCTCTACCGCCCGCGGGTGGAGGAGGAGCACGTGGATTCGCTGGAAGAGGTGCAGCGGCTGCTGGTGGTGATGCACCCGTGGCACGGGAGGCACCTGCGACTGCTGGTGGTCGGGCGGAAACGTCTGCCGGACATCTCCGAGCACGACCGCTTCTGGGCGTTCGTCGAAGAGGTCGTGGACCGGCCGGAGCAGCTGCACGAGGCGTTGCAGGCGCGCGTGTACCGGACGAGCACCCGGGGCCGGCGACGGCAGCCGCCGGCGCGGCCCGCGGCGGAGGGGGCGTACGTGATCGCCCGGCACGACGACCACACCCATCTGGCGTACGAGCTGGAACTGCCGATGCGGCTCGGCGAGGCGCAGCATGAGCTCAGCATCGAGCCGGAGGCGAGCTACATCGTCACGGTGAAGAACCCGCAGGCACCCTCCCCGCCGGGCGTCGGCCTTGCCCGCTCGCAGAAGGTCAAGCTGCCTGCCCCACTGCAGCAGAAGTTCCACGGTCGCCGTTTCGCCCCGCTCGACCCGCCGGGCTTCCTCGATCATCCCGGGACCGAGCTCGTGCTCATCGGCGCCGCCCACGACGCCTCGCAGGAGTTGCGGGTCGATCTGGACGCGGAGGTCGACCGGGCGGAACGAAGCACGATCTTCGGAGATCTGCGGATCAGCCGCCGGGACCGACCGGTCGCCCCGCTCTTCGAGGGCCGGTGGGCCTGACCGGCTGGCTCGCCGGCTCCCGCTTCGGCGGTGACGGTCCGGCTCGCCCGCTGCGCCAACTCATCGGCGGCGCCGCGTCGCCGAGGGTCAGGTGCCGGTGACCTCGGGCCGCTGGTGGCCGGCCAGCCGGAAGCCAACACCGCGTACCGCGACGATGGTGACGCCGGTGCCGAGTTCGGCGAGCTTGCGCCGCAGCCGCTTCACCAGGGACTGCACGTCCGCCTTGCGCTCCCGTCCTTCGTCGCGCCAGACCGACCGGTGCAGCTCGGGGTAGCTCCAGGCCCGCACCGGCTCGGTGGTCAGGCAGGCCAGCAGGTCGTGCTCGAGCCGGGTGAGGCTGATCTCACGGTCCCGCCAACGGGCGGTCGACCGGGCCGAGTCGATCAGCAACGTGTCGTCGGCACCGGCGGGCGCGACGGCAGGCGTCGGCGCGGACGCCGCCCCGGGAAGCCGCTGCGGGGCCGCGATCAGCCGGCGCAACTCGTCGAGGTCGGCGACCAGCAGCAGCGGCGCGACGCCGGCCAGGTGTTCGGCGAGCCGGAGCCGGTCGGCCGGCGACGGCGTCACCGCGATCACCAGAGGAAACAGGCCCTCGGCCGGTTCGGATCCGCCCGACACCTTGTCTTCCTCGGCCACCGCACCCCACCCCGAACGATGGGCAAATTCCGCCCAACTTCGCTATGGCCCTGACAGTAATTGTCAATCCTGCCGACAACCAGGCAACCGTTAGTGAGAAGTTGCTCACGTAGCGTTCTTGATCGCGCTTTCCTCTAGATCATAGTGTCCACTCTGGGCAGCCGGCGTGACCCGCAACGGCGCCTGAGGGGCACGGGGTTCGCTCATGCCGATGTGACCCGGATGGGAGCGTTCCCCTGCACCCTTCGCCATGGCTCGTTCAACTGCGGGTCGTTTTGGAGGAGGCAACACCAATGCTAAGACGTCCACACAGGAGGCGCATCGCCAGATGTCTGGTGAGCGCCGGGGCGGCGATCGCTCTCGCCGCGACAGGACTGGCCACCAGCGGTTCAGGTGCCCAGGCGGCACCGAACGGGGCCGACAAGATCCGCCCGGAGCTGGCGAAGCAGCTGCAGGGCAAGACCGAGGGCGACTTCTGGATCCACTTCAAGGACAAGGCGGACCTCAGCAAGGCCAGCAAGATCAAGGACTGGGCCGAGCGGGGCACCGCAGTCGCGGAGGCGTTGCAGAAGACCGCCGCCGAGAGCCAGGCCAAGATCCGGGCTGAGCTCGCGAGCTCGGGCGTGAAGTACCAGACCTTCTGGGCGACCAACGCCATCAAGGTCACCGGCGGCACGTCCACGATGGCCCAGAACTTCGCCGCCCATGCCGAGGTCGACGGCCTGTACGCGCCGACGGAGATCAAGGTTCCCGAGGTCACCAAGGGCACCGACGAGAAGACCGTCAACGCCCTCGAGTGGGGCATCGCCAACATCAACGCCGACGACGTCTGGTCCCAGTACGGTGTCAAGGGCGCGGGCATCACGATCGCCAACATCGACACCGGCGTCCAGTTCGACCACCCGGCGCTGGTGAACTCCTACCGCGGCAACAACGGCGACGGCACCTTCGACCACAACTACAACTGGTTCAACGCCGCCGGCACCTGCGCCGCCGCGCCCTGTGACAACAACGGCCACGGCACGCATACCATGGGCACCATGGCCGGCTTGGACGGCGCGAACCAGATCGGTGTCGCCCCCGAGGTCAAGTGGATCGCCGCGAACGGCTGCTGCCCCAGCGACGCCGCGCTGATCTCCTCCGGCCAGTGGATGCTCCAGCCCCGGGACCTCAACGGTCAGAACCCGGACGCGAGCAAGCGGCCGAACATCATCAACAACTCGTGGGGTACCACCCTGCCCTCCAACGAACCGTTCATGGAGGACGTGACCGACGCGTGGACCGCGTCGGGCATCTTCGGGGCCTGGTCCAACGGCAACAACGGCCCGGGCTGCCAGACCAGCGGCTCGCCGGGCAGCCGGACCAACAACTACTCCGCCGGTGCCTACGACATCAACAACAACATCGCCAGCTTCTCCTCCCGCGGTGCCGGGCAGGACGGCCAGATCAAGCCGAACATCTCGGCCCCCGGCGTGAACGTCCGGTCGAGCGTTCCGGGCAACAGCTACGCCAGCTACAACGGCACCTCCATGGCCGCTCCGCACCTCGCGGGCGCGGTCGCGCTGCTGTGGTCGGCGGCGCCGTCGCTGGTCGGTGACGTCAACGCGACCCGTGCGCTGCTGGACAACACGGCGGTCGACAAGGAAGACCTCCAGTGCGGTGGCACCGCGGACGACAACAACGTCTACGGTGAGGGCCGGCTGGACGCGCTCGCGCTGCTCAACGCGGCCCCGATCGGCGACACCGGCACCCTGGCCGGCACGATCACGGACGCGGGCACCGGTTCCCCGATCGCGGGTGCGGCCGTGGCCCTGACCGGCGCCGCCACCCGCCAGCTGACCACCGGGAGCGACGGCAAGTACTCGTCGCTGCTTCCGGCCGGCGAGTACCAGGTCGCCGTGTCGGCGTTCGGCTACGAGACCAAGACGGTGCCGGCGACGATCACGAAGGACACGACGACCACGACCAACGTCGCGCTGGCGGCGATGCCGAGCGTCACGGTCAGCGGGTCGGTCACCGACGGATCCGGACACGGCTGGCCGCTCTACGCGAAGGTCACCGTCGAGGGCCCGTCGGGGGTGTCCGACTACACCACTCCCGCCGACGGTCACTACAGCTTCAAGCTCCCGAGCGGGGCGACCTACAGCGTGAAGGTCCAGCCGCAGTACCCGGGCTACCAGACGGTCACCAAGGACGTCGTGGTCGGCTCGAGCAACGTCACCCACAACGTGGCCGTGCCGGTGGACGCCAAGGCCTGCACCACGGCGCCCGGCTACCGTAACGGCTCCGACGGGGTGTACGAGACCTTCGACGGCACCACCGTGCCGGCCGGCTGGTCGGTGGTGGACCACCTCGGCAACGGCCAGGTCTGGCAGTTCAACGATCCGGGCAACCGTGGCAACCTGACCGGTGGCAGCGGCAACTTCGCGGCCATCGACAGCGACAAGTACGGCAGCAGCGGGCGTCAGGACACGTCGCTGGTCAGCCCGATCGTCGACCTGACCAACGTCGCCGCTCCGGTGGTCCGGTTCAACCAGGACTTCCGGTGGCTGAGCTCCGACCGCGCCGACGTCGACCTCAGCCTCGACGGCGGCACGACCTGGACCAACGTGCTCCGGCAGGCGGCCAACTTCCGCGGGCCGCGAGTGACCGAGGTTCCGATCCCGCAGGCTGCGGGCCAAAACCAGGTCCGGGTCCGGTTCCACTACTACGACGCCTCGTGGGAGTGGTGGTGGCTGGTCGACAACGTGCTGATCGGCAGCCAGGTCAGCTGCCAGCCGATCGACGGTGGCCTGGTGCTCGGCCACGTGCAGGACAAGAACGACGACAGCTACCTCAACGGCGCCACCGTCACCAGCGACGACCGGACGGCCGAGAAGGCCACCACCGCCGCGACTCCGGACGACACCGACCTGCCGGACGGCTTCTTCTGGATGTTCTCGTCGTTGACCGGATCGCACAAGTTCACCGCGAAGGCCGGCAGCTACGTCAGCCAGAGCAAGGACGTCAACGTCCAGAAGAACGGGGCGACGGCCGCCGCCTTCCAGCTCGGCGCCGGCCGGCTGTCCATCCAGCCGACCGAGGTGAGCGGGACGGTCCAGATGCCCGCCGGCAAGGTCAACAAGACCTTTATGGTGACCAACACCGGCGCCGCCCCGGTCGACGTCCAGTTCAGCGAGCGGGACGGCGACTTCCAGCTCCTCCGCGCCGACGGGTCCACGATGAGCAAGCAGCAGCTGCTCGCCTCCCCCGGCGCGCCGGTGCAGCGGCTCAACGCCCCGACGTCGTTCGCCGCACAGGCGTCCGGCAAGGACAACAAGGAGACCACCGCCGCGACCGGCCCGCAGGCCGCGCCGTGGACGGACATCGCGGGCTACCCGGCCAACGTGATGGACAACCGGGTGGTCAACCTCGACGGCAAGGTGTACTCGATCGCGGGTGGCAACGGATCGGCGTCCTCGGCGAAGAACTACGTCTACGACCCGATCGCGCAGACCTGGACGGCGATCGCCGACCTTCCCGGTGCCCGTAACGCCATGACCGTGGGCGTCGTGGACGGGAAGATCATCGCGACCGGCGGCTGGGGGGCGTCCGGCCCCGACGGCACCACCTGGTCGTACGACCCGGCGGCCAACACCTGGACGAAGGTGGCCAACAACCCCGCGCCGCGCGCCGCGGCCGGGCAGGCGGTCGTCGACGGCAAGCTGTACGCCATCGGCGGTTGCACCACCTCGTCCTGCACCCCGATGTCCAACTCGGTTGTCCGGTACGACGCGGGCAGCGACACCTGGGAGACGTTGCCCAACTACCCGAAGTCGGTGGCGTTCGCCTCCTGCGGCGGGATCGACGGCGTCGTCTACTGCACCGGTGGTAACGACGGGTCCGCCGCGCTGAAGGCCGGCTACGCCTTCGACGCGGGTGCCAACGCCTGGACCGCCATCGCCGACGCGCCGGCCGACACCTGGGCCAGCTCGTTCGCCGTCGCCAACGGCAAGCTGCTGGTCGTCGGTGGCGTGCAGGGTGGTGCCATCACCAACGCCGGCTTCGCCTACGACCCGGGCAGCAACGCCTGGTCCAACCTGCCGAACGCCAACACGGCCCGCTACCGCGGTGGCGCGGCGTGCGGCTTCTACAAGATCGGCGGCTCCTCGGGCAGCTTCAACGCCACGCCGGACAGCGAGGCGCTGCCCGGGTTCGAGGAGTGTGCCGAAGGCCCGGCGGACGTCAGCTGGATGACGATCGACAAGACGTCGGCCACGCTGGCGCCGGGCGAGAAGGTCACGGTCACCGTCGGGATGACGGCGAACGTCGACCAGCCGGGCACCTACACCGGTTCGATCGCGATCAAGGAGAACACCCCGTACACGGTGCAGCCGGTGCCGGTGACGATGAAGGCGACGCCTCCGGGGACCTGGGGCAAGCTGATGGGTACGGTCACCGGGACGAACTGTCAGGGTGTCAGCTCGCCGCTCAAGGACGCGACCGTCCAGGTCAGCGCCAAGACGACCTCGTGGACGTTCAGCACCGACGCCCAGGGCAAGTACGCCTACTGGCTGGACCGCAAGCACAACCCGTTGAAGATCATCGTCGCCAAGGACGGCTGGAAGCCCCAGAACCGTCAGACGACGGTCAGCAGCACCCCGACGGTGGAGGACTTCGTGCTCTCCCCGACCCGTTGCTGACAACTGAAAGGTGACAAGATCCGGCCCGCCTGGTCGCGACCAGGCGGGCCGGACCCGTTCGGCATGCCGCGGCCCCACGTGTCGCTCCCAGCCAGGGCGCTTCGGCTCGGCATCCTGTTCTGCCCGGGGGAGTAGGAGGGGAGCCGCCAGGAGGAGAAGACCGGCGACGCGGCAGCTCGGCGGCGTCGCCGGGTGCCCGTGGGACGGCCAGGAGATCAGGCCAACGCGAGGCGGAAGCCGACCCCTCGGACCGCGTGGATCGCCGCCGAGGCGTCCAGCCGCGCCAGCTTGCGCCGTACCCGCCGCACCACGGAGTGCATGTCGGAGCCACGGCCGAGGTGCTCATTGCCCCAGACCTTCAGGTGCAGCTGCTCGTAGGTCCACACCTGTCCGGGCGTGCCGACCAGGCACACCAGAAAGTCGTGCTCCAGCGGAGTGAGGTCGATCTCACGGTCCAGCCAGCGCAGCACCCGCCGGTCGGAGTCGACGATCAGCTCGGGCGGTGGCGGCGGACCCATCTCCTCTGTGGCGTCCACGATCGCCGGCTGGCCAGCCGCTGCTGCCGCGGGCGCCCCGGCCGCGTCGAGGAACTCCCGTGCCTGCTGAACGGTCGAGACGATCAGGAACGCCTCCGTTCCGCCGAGCAGCCGCGCCAGTTGCCGACGTTCGGCCGGCGACGACGCGATGCCGATGACCAAGGACTCACTCGGGATCGCCCTCATCCCCCCACCCCTTCCGGTACCCCACACCCGTTCTGGGATGTATCCCCGTAACGCCGATTCGATCGGCGCCGCATACCCCGGTAATGACCGTTTGACCAAAAATATCCGTTGATTAGCTACTGATTAGTTGGTTAACGGGCAGCAATTTCGAAAGTGACTGTCATATTTGCTGAGCGGAAACTGCTCGCGGCGCGCGTGGCGGCTCGTCTCCCTGTTCGCCTGGCCCGCGACCCTAGGTGGCCGCCCTCCGAGGCGGTCGCTGATTCGGTCTCCTGTGCTGGCGAGTGGTAACTCTCGGTGTTCGCAATGGCTCTCTTCAGGTCTTGCGGTGCTGCGTTCTGGATCATTACACGGTTGGTATAGTAATGCACTTCGATGTAATGGACAACGCCCGATCTGGGCCTTGTATTTGTGATAACCGATGCCAGTTTGGGCGACCGAATGCCGAATGTACGGGTCATTCCGCGCCGGGCCGAGACCGCTGACGGCCCACGCTGGGAGGGCCGTCCTTCCCGCGAACCCACGCCGACGCGCGCTCGTCGTCCCCAACTGCTCCTGCCCGGCTCCCGTCCGGCTCCCGTCCCCGAGGGGTCGTCCACTGGCGAGGGAATTTCGACAGCGAACGCTATTGAAATTCCGCCTCGAGCGCGCCAGGATTGCGGAGAGAAGCGACCATCCCTGATGGAGACGGAGGTTGCGGCGTGGCACCTGCACACCGCGCTCGGAGGGGGCTGATGTGAGCATCGCACCGGCCCAACGTCGCGTGGACCAGCGACCAGTGCTTGACCTGGTCGCGGCCGAACAGGCCGCGGCCCAGTTCCTGACCGCACTCGACATCGACCTCGACTCCGAGAGCCTGCGCGACACCCCCCGCCGGATGGCCCACGCGTACGCCGAACTGCTCACCGCACGCCCGTTCGACCTGACCACGTTCCCCAACGACGAGGGCTACGACGAACTGGTCCTGGCCCGAGCCATCCCGATCCGGTCGGTCTGCGAGCACCACCTGCTGCCCTTCATCGGTGTCGCACACGTCGGCTACCTCCCCGGCGAGCGGATCCTCGGACTGTCCAAGCTCGCCCGGGTGGTGGAACTCTTCGCCCATCGCCCCCAGGTGCAGGAGCGGTTGACCAAGCAGGTCGCCGACTGGCTGGCCCTCGAACTGGCGCCCAAGGGAGTTGGTGTCGTCATCGAGGCGGAGCATCTGTGCATGAGCCTGCGGGGCGTCCGGGCGACCGGCGCCACCACCGTGACATCCACCCTGCTCGGCACCCTGCGGGACGACCCCCGCTCCCGAGCCGAGTTCTTCTCCCTCACCGGAGCCCACTGACCGAACTGGAGAGCGGCATGGGAAGCAGCGACACCTTCGTCATCGTCGGCGCCGGCCTCGCCGGCGCCAAGGCCGCCCAGACACTCCGCGAGGAGGGCTTCGACGGCCGTGTGATCCTGCTCGGCGCCGAGCCCGAACGACCCTACGAACGGCCCCCGCTGTCCAAGGGCCTGCTGCTGGGCACCACGCCACGGCCCGACGTGTACGTGCACGAGGCCGACTGGTACACCGCGCACGACGTCCAGTTGCGGACCGCGACCCGCGTCACCGCCATCGACCGCGACCTGCGCCAGGTCGTCCTCGACGACGGCGACCGGCTCGGCTACGACAAGCTGCTGCTGACCACCGGCTCCACGCCCCGTCGCCTGGACGTGCCCGGCGCCGACCTGGACGGCGTGCGCTACCTGCGCACCCTGGCGGACTCCGACCGGATCGCCGAGGCCCTCTCCGACCGCGCTCACCTCGTGGTGGTCGGCGCCGGCTGGATCGGTCTGGAGATCGCGGCGGCCGCCCGCCAGCGCGGCGCCACCGTCACCGTGGTGGAAATCGCCGACCTGCCGTTGCAGCGGGTCCTCGGCGACGAGGTCGCCCGGGTCTTCGCCGACCTGCACCGGGGCCACGACGTCACCTTCCACTTCGGCGCCGGCATCCGACAGCTGCGGGGCACCGGGCAGGTCTCCTCGGTGCTGCTGACCGACGGCACCGAACTGCCCGCCGACGCCGTCGTCGTCGGCGTGGGCATCCAGCCCGACACGCAACTGGCCGAGGCGGCGGGTCTGAAGGTGGACAACGGGATCGTCACCGACGCCCGGCTGCGTACCTCCGACCCGCACATCTACGCCGCCGGCGACGTGGCCAACGCCCACCATCCGCTGCTCGACCGGCACCTCCGGGTGGAGCACTGGGCGAACGCGCTGAACGGCGGCCCCGCCGCGGCCCGGTCCATGCTGGGCCAGCAGGTCGAGTACGACAGGCTGCCCTACTTCTTCTCCGACCAGTACGACCTGGGCATGGAGTACTCGGGATGGGTGGACCCGCACGGCTACGACCGGGTGGTGTTCCGCGGCGACCCGGCCGTGGTGGACGGCAGGGCACCGGAGTTCCTGGCGTTCTGGGTCTCCGACGGCCGCGTGCTGGCCGGGATGAACGCCAACGTCTGGGACGTGACCGGCCAGATCCAGGCGTTGGTGCGCGCCGGCCACCGGGGCAGGGCGGTCGACCTGGACCGGCTCGCCGACCCCCAGGTGCCGCTGGGCGACCTCCTGCCCTGACAGCAGGCAACCGCGAGCCCGGCGGGTCAGGCCGGATGGACCTGCACGCAGCAGGCGTCGGGCGCGGGGGCCAGCCGCGCGCGCAGGTCCGCCCGGCCGAGCCCGCTGAGCAGGCCGGCGATGAAGGCCTCGTTCAGCCGGCACACCAGCTCGGTCTGCCCGGCGGCGAGTGCGTGGAAGGGACAGTTCCGTAGCCGGATCAGCCCCTGCTCGTCGGCCGGCTCGAAGCCGAGGTCGGCCAGGACCGCCGCGACCGGCCGGCCGCCGCCGAGCTGACGACCGATGGCCGCGCCCCGCTGTGCGGACACGCGGAGCGCAGCCGCCCGGGCATCAGTGGGTTCCTCGGCGACGGCCTGGGCCAGGATCTCGCCGATCAGCTCGTAGCGACGCTCCGGGATGCTCAGGGCGATGCAGCCCGGTGCCGCCTCGTACACCTTCGGTGTACGACCACGGCCCCGCGGCTGGTCGGCCGGCGCCTCGTACCGGGCGTGCAGCAGCCCGGCGCCGACCAGCTTGTCGAGGTGGAACGCCGCCAGATTGCGCGAGATCCCCTGGGCCTCCGCGGCCTCGTCCCGGGTCACCGGGTGGCGCTGGCTCCGGACGTAGTCGTACAACGCCCGTCGTACCTGGTCGGTGAGGACAGTCACCGCCTGCCAGGGGCCTGTCGCCATGCCGAGAGCTTATCACCAACAGCTGTTGTTGAAATTTCCCGAGAAAACCCTCGGCCGGCGGCACCGAGATCATCTATTCTTTCCGCACTCAACGTCAGGGAGGTTCAATTTCGTGAAGCTGGGCGAGGCGCTGGCAGACCGCGCCGAGACGACCCGCCGCGTGGAACAGCTCCGATCGCGCATCATCGGCAGCGCCCGGTACCAGGAGGGCGAGCTGCCTGCGGAAGACGCCCAGCAGCTCCTGGCCGAGCTGCAGGCCGTCCTCGACCATCTCGAGGAGCTGATCCGTCGGATCAACCGCACCAACGCGTCCGTGACGGTCGGTGACCTCGGCACCCTGACCGACGCGCTGGCCCGCCGCGACGTGCTCCGGTTGCGCCACGCGGCGCTCACCGCCGCCGCCGACGCCGCGGCGGGGAGCGGACGCGGTCATCTGGTGCGGCAGCTCCGTTCGGAGCTGAAGATGCTGGCCGCGCTTCCGGTCGGGGAATTGCGCGGCCAGGCCGACGCGATCGCCCAGGAGCTCCGGGAGTTGGACGTGCTGGTCCAGCGCACCAACTGGGAGGCCGATCTCCTGGAGTAGCTCGGGCGAGGCGATGTGGAGCAGGTAGTCGTCATGGAAGCGTGCACAGACAGGGCCGGCTGTAACCCGGCTCCCTTCTCCCGGCGCGCGATGGGCAGCGCGGGCGTTCGACTCGCCGAGGTGACAACGCAGCCCAGCACCGAGGACAGGTGACCGCGCACCGCGCACCATTCACCACCACGTGCAGGTCCATGACGGCGAGGGCGGGTTCGGGGTCCTCCACATCGCTGGCGCCATCCCACTTCCACCCCCACGGTTGCGCCGTTCACAGTCGGAAGATCCGAACCACCAGCCCGGTGTCGTGCATGGTGTGCGGCGCGACGGCGTGGTACGCCCAGGCATGCACCCACGCGTTGCCGGTCCGTGCCGTCAACCAGGTCTTGAACGCACCGGGCAGGGCGTAGATCAGCAGCACGAACAGGACCGTCAGCACGAACTCGCGTGGTGATCCCCACCGCCCCCAACCCTCGAACACGTGTAGGGCCGCGTAGGTCAGACCGCCGAGGACCAGCGTGCCGGTCGTGGAGCCGGTGAGCCGCGCGTACCGGGGTACAAGGAGGCCCTGGACGAAGATGACGGTGGGCAGTACGGTGCCGGCCAGGTATCGCAGCAACGTCAACGGTGCGCCGAGCGCGATCTGCCCGGCCGTCAGCCCGGCGAACGCGTGGCCCAGCGTCGCCCACTGGGCGAGCGACTCGAGAACCAGCACGACCACGATGAGCATCGTGTCTCCACGGCGATCCGCCGAGCGGAGGCAGAGCTGGTGGGCGGTGTACCGCCGCCGGAACCACAGGGACGGCAGCAGCGTGTAGACCAGGCTGTTGTACCCGGCCCAGCCGATTGCCTCGGCCGGACGGACCGGATCTGTAGTGCCCACCAGGGTGCCCGCAAGGTGGAAGCCGATCGGATGCCAGTCGAGTGCTCGGCCGAGGAGCAAGCCGCCGAGTTGGGCGAGGATGCCGTACGCCACGAGCAGCCAGGTTTCGCGGTGGGCGGTGGGGCGTGGGGGGACGCGCTCCGCGATCGCCGGGTCCGGCCGTCGGCGGGTGAGTGCGTACGCGACGAGTCCCAGCAGCAGCAGTTCGACCAGGGTGAGCTGGGCGGCGATCACCTGGCCGGGCCCGGACGGCGGGTCATGCTGCGCCGGCCAGTCGAACGGCGCGTGGCTGGGCGCGAGGAGCAGCACGGCTACGTTGACGGCGATCCAGCCGGTGACCGCGACTGCCAGCCAGCCCTGTTCTCGACGTGGCATCCGTCCTCCCCGTTTTGTAGCACAATCGTGTTGGAACGGCACGGTAGCACGACTGTGCTATAAAGACGAGGTGCCGAAGGTGGTGGATGCGGAGGCCCGCCGCACGGAACTCGCGGAAGCGGTGTGGCGGATCATCATGCGCGACGGGCTGGAGCAGGCGTCCGTGCGTAACGTGGCGCGCGAGGCTGGTCTCTCCATGGGCTCGCTACGGCACTACTTTGCCACCCAGTCCGAGCTGCTCGGCTTCGCGCTGCGCCTAGTCGGCGACCGGATCGAGGCGCGGCTCCGGGCCGTGGACATCACGGGCGACCAGCGACACGTGGTGCTCGCGATGATCGACGAGATGCTGCCGCTGGACCGGCAGCGGCGCGGCGAGTGTGAGGTGTGGTTGGCGTTCACCGCTCGGGCGGCCGTCGAACCGAGCCTGGCCAGCCTCCGTGAGGAGATCGACGCGCGCCTCGCCGAGGCGTTCCAGATGATGATCAGGCGGTTGGCCGACAGCGGCGCGCTACGACCCGAACTGGATCACACGGTCGAGGCTGAGCGGCTGTACGCGCTCGTCGACGGGGTGATCCTGCACGCCGTCCTGCAACCCAGCCGGATGTCGGGCGCGGCCGGAAGGGCGGTCATCGCCGCGCATCTGGCACAGATCGCGCCCAGAGACCCGGGCGCCGCCTGAGCGTCATCCGCCCTGATGATGAGTCGTTCACGTCGCTGCCGGCGGCGTTGTCACCGGGGCGGGCCCACCTCCACGAGTACCGCTCCCGGCTGCGGCAGGTCCAGCTCCAGCACCGTGTTCCCGTCCCGGTTGACGGCGTCCACCGGCTCGGCGCGCAGGGTGTCGACCGCGCGCAGCGCCGCCCACTGCTCCTCGTCGGGCCACTCGGCCACCCCGAGCCGGGCGGCGAGGGTGGTGACGTCCCCGTGCTCGCGGTCGAGCCGGGTGACCCGCACCTGCCCGGCGACGCCGTCGATGGTGAGCGCGACCCGGCGGGCCAGCGCCGGGTCGCCGTCGCGCTTCGACTGGTCCAGCGTGGACGCCCACACCAGCACCGCGAGCGAGCCGTCGTCGCGCCGGCTGGCCCAGGTCTGCACGAGCCCGTCGGCGCCGTCACCGCTCGCCCGCACCGGCAGTTCCGTCTCGCCGAGACGGGAGAGCAGCCACAGCGCGTGGTAGCGGGGTTTGGCGATGCCGCCGACGGTGATCAGGCCGAACCCGCCGTGCAGCAGCCGCGGCGGCCGGCCCAGTTCCTCGAAGTGGTCGCTGGCGACCCAGTACGACAGCGCGTCGACCCGGCCCGCTGCCGAGCGCATGCCGGTGAGCAGGAACGTCGCCGCGAACACGCCGTCGTTGACCGGGTGGAAGTGGGTGGGGGTGACGCCCCACTCGGTCCACAGGATGCGCGCGTCGGGGCGGCCGAACCGGCGCAGCGTGGGCCGCAGGTCCAGCGGCGGGCTGCCGTACGTGTGGGTGGAGACGAAGTCGACCGGCACGCCGCTGATGCTGGCGTGCTCGAGCAGGGTGTCCACCCAGCCGGCGGCGGCCGACGACGGCCCGCCCACCGGGATGCGCGGGTCGACGTCCTTGACCGCCTGGGCGGTGACGTCGTAGAGCCGCATCCACTCCGCCCGGGTGCCGGACCAGAACACCTCCAGGTTGGCCTCGTTCCAGACCTCGAAGTCCCAGCCGAGTACCTCCTCGCCGTACCGGTCGAGCAGGTGGCGCACCAGCGCCCGGACCAGGTCCGCCCACCGGTCCCAGTCCTTCGGCGGCGAGATGATGCCGCGGTACTCGAAGACCGTCCGCTCCGGGTCGCGGGCCAGGTCGCGGGGCATGAAGCCGATCTCCACCACCGGTCGCAGCCCGGTGGACAGCAGCAGGTCGTACGTCTCGTCGACGCGGGAGAAGTCGTGCCGGGGTTCGCCGTCCACCTCGCGGTAGACGCCGAGGTCGTCGTGCAGGATCGAGTGCGCGCGTACCGTCTCGACGCCGATCTCGTCGCGGACCCGGCGCAGCGCCGCGAGCAGTTCGGTGCCGATCTCCCGGCCGCCGGTCAGGTCCGGGCACAGCAGTTGGGACAGCCGCTCGCTGCCGATCATCGGCTGCCACGGGCAATGCAGCGGTACGCCCGCGGCGCCGGCATCCACCCGCACGCGCACGGTCGGGGGTGCGCCGACCGCCGGGAGCGCGGCGGCGGTGACCGGCGCAGACAGCGCACCGGTGACCGTCACCTCCGGCACGGCGGCGACCGCGTAGGCGTACTCGTGCCCGGGCTCGCCGGTGGTGTCCACGTACCACGGGTCGGGGACGGCGAGTACGTCGCCGCCCAGGTGGTCCACGGGAGCGAACGCGGACGCGTCCCCGGCCGGTGCGCGGTGGACGAGGTAGCCGACCGCGCCGTCGACCGGCTGCCAGGACAGGCGTACGTGGCCGACGCCGGGCTCGGCGCGCAGCCCGGCGGGCGGGGGGAGGTCGGGTGTCCCCGGGCGTCGGCTCTCGTCGCTGCGGCGGGAGATGCGTGCCGCCCAGTCGGAGCGGGCGTCGTTGCCGGGGGGTGTGCCGGTTGCGCGGGTCACCGAGGTTACCTCCGGGTGTCTCTGCGGATCCGTGTCGCGACTGTAACCGGTTACCCCGCCCGCCGCAGGCGCGGACGGGGCGACCGGGGCGGGCCGCGCCCGGCCCTGCGGCGCAGGTGGTCGCCTGCGCCGCAGGACCGTCGGCGGCCTCGGGTTCAGCCGTTCTTCGCGCCGGGCAGGGAGAACTGCTCCATCCGCATCAGCGGCGCCAGGCGCTGCTTCATGGCGCCCATGCTGAACGGCTTGCGGAGCACGTCGTCGGCGAGCGCGTTGCCCAGCGCCGCCATGACCATGCCCTGGTCCAGCGCCAGGTACCGCTCGGACACCTGCCCGCTGGTCACGTTGACGGCGTCGTAGAAGCCGCCCTCACGGCGCCGGACCGTGGCGCCCTGGTTGCCGCCGGTGCGCGCAGGTCGTTGCGCGGTGGCGGAGGTCACGTCAGCTCCCGGTGCCGATCGAGGAGGCCTTGGACTGCATCTCCTTCGCGGCGGTGGCGGGATCGGTGACGCCGCGGACCACCCGCTCGATGCCGTCGTCGATGACGTCGGCGACCTGCTCCCAGGTGGCGATCGCCGGTGCCGACTTCGCGTCCTTGAGCTGCTCACCGAACGCCTGCAGGAAGGGGTCGTCGGCCAGCTTGCCGGACTGCCAGGTCTCCTGCAGCGCCGGGAGGCTGCCGACCAGGTCGTACAGCTTCTGCTGAGCGGCCGGGGTGGTGAGGAACTGGACGAACTTCCAGGCCGTGTCGCGGTTCCGGGAGTCCTTGAAGACCGCCAGGTCGGAGCCGCCGATGAAGGAGGTGCCGGCCTGCTCGCGCGGCATCTGCGCGACGTCCCATTTGCCCTCGAACGCCGGGCCCCCCTCCCCACGCAGGATCCCCATGTGCCATGGACCGGAGACGAAGGCACCGACCTCACCCTTGATGAAGCCCGATCCCACGGCCTCGGGGGCGAGATTCGTCGGCGCCAGGCCCTGCTTGAAGAATGAGGCGTAGTACTCCAACGCCTTGCGCATCTCCGGAGTGTCTAGGGTGAACTTGCCGTCCTTCATGATGTCGGCGCCGGCCTGCCAGGCGAACGGCATGAAGGTCTGCCACGAGGCGGTTCCGCCCGGCTGCAGGTAGATGCCCCACTTGGCGCCGCCCTTGTCCTTCATCGCGGTGGCGAAGTCGGTGAGCCCTTGCCAGTTGGTCGGCTTCTGCTGGCCCGCCGTGGCGGCCAGGTCGCTGCGGTGGTAGATCAGCCGCGTCTCCACGTACCACGGGACCCCGTAGGCGGTGCCGTCGACGACGGCGCTGTTCCACGCGCCCGCGAAGAACTTGCTCTTGTCGAACAGGCCGGTGGGTGCGGGGTCGAACGCGCCCGTCTTGGCGAACTCGCCCATCCAGGTCGTGCCCACCATGCTGATGTCCGGCGTCTGCCGACCCGCGATGGCCGTGGCGATCTTGTCGTGCGCCGCGTCGAACGGGAACGACGTGACGTTGACCTTGGCTTCCGGATTCTCCTTCGTGAAGTCGGCGGCGAGGGCGTTGAGCTTCTCACTCTCGGCGCCCATGGCCCAGACCGTGATCTGGCCCGTGGCCTTGCCGGCCGCGATCTCCTTGCCGGCGGGCTGACCGTCGGAACCCGAGCCGCCCTCGTCCCCGCCGCAGCCGGTCACCCCCAGCGCGAGGGTGACCACCAGGGCTGTCGCATACCGCAGATGCTTCATGGCGTCTCCTTCTCGGAGTGGTCGCCGCCGCCCGCCCGGCTCGCGCCACCGCGGCGCGATCCGGTCGTAGGGCGGCGTCCGGTGGTGGTTGTGGTACCGAGTTTTCCGACGACGAGGAGCTGTCCTCGATGGCCAGAGTCGCGTTGCACCGCCGCCGCATCCTGCTCAACGACCGACCGCACCTGCTGCTCGCCGGAGAGGTGCACTACTTCCGGCTCGACCCCGGCGACTGGGCCGACCGGCTGCACCCCCTCCGTGACGCCGGCCGGGTGAGCGTCACGGTGTCGCGCCGGACCGCCGAGGACCCGCCGATCCGGCTCACTCTGACCTGACCGGTCGCCGGTTGCTTCCGACGGACCGGCGGGACCGGCGAACCCTGGTCAGCGGGAACCGCGCTTCGGCAGGAGCAGCTCCTCGTGATCGAGTTCGCGTTCCAGGATGCGGAGCCCCGCATCGGGCAGCCGGCCGGCGTCGCGCCAACGCAGGAGTTCCTCCCGCTGGGCCTCGATCGCGGCCCGCCGGATGCGCAGCGCCGCCTCGTACCCCGGTGAGGTGGGCACCTCGGCTGACTCGACGCTCTGCAGCAGATCGAGGCGGCCGCGGTAGCGGGCCAGGCGGGTCAGCAGCTGCCCACGGGTGACGTTGACGGCCTCGGCGTGGTCCGGCTCGTCGGCGGCGACCTCGTCGAGGCGGGCCAGGGCCGCCTCGACGGCCGCCGAGCGGGCCTCGTTGCGTACCCGGGCCTGGTCGTTCTCGTTGGCGCGCAGGCCCAGCGCCCGGACGAGCGGCGCGAACGTCAGGCCCTGCCCGACGAGGGTCACGAGAACGACCACGAACGTGCAGAACAGCAGCAGGTTACGGTCGGGGAAGGGCGCGCCGCTGTCGGTGGTCAGCGGCAGCGTGAAGATCGCGGCGAGGCTGATGACGCCGCGGGTTCCGGACCAGCTCAGCGCCGCGACTTCACGACCGGCGAGTCGACGGGCGTTGCGGTCCGCCCGCGCGGCCTGCCGGGCGCTGCTCGGCTCGTCGGGCTCCTCCTCGTCAGAGGTGCCGCCCAGCCGGGTGTGCAGCGACCCGGGTAGCACCTGGGTCAGTACCAGCCACGCAGGGCGCAGGAGCAGCACCACGCCGACCGACACCGCGACCGCGATGACGACCGTGGAGGTGTCGTACTGGTGCAGGCCCCTCACGACCGTGGGCAGTTGCTGGCCGATCAGCAGGAAGACGAAGCCCTCGAGGAGGAAGTCGACCAGCCGCCACACCGCGCTGGTCTGCAGCCGGGTGGCGCCAGAGACGAGCCGGGGCGTGTGGTGGCCGACGATCAGCCCGGCGATCACCACGGCGAGCACGCCGGAGACGTGCAGTTCCTCGCCCAACAGGTAGGCCACGAACGGCGTCGCGAGCGAGATGGCGTTGGACAGCAGCGGATCCGCGGTGAGCGGTCGAGCCAGACGAACTCCCCATGCGACGACCGCGCCCACGGCGACGCCGCCCACCGCCGCCACGATGAACTGGCCGACCGCGGACGGGAACGAGAAGCCGCCGCCCACGGCGGCGGCGACGGCGACCTTGAGGATCGTCAGCGCGGTGGCGTCGTTCAGCAGTCCCTCGCCCTGGATGATCGTGACCAGCTTCGGCGGCAGGTTGACCCGGCGGCCCACCGCCAGTGCGGCCACCGGGTCGGGCGGCGCGATCGCGGCGCCGATCGCGATCCCGGCGGCCAGCGTCGCCCCGGCGACGAACAGGTGGAACCCGACTCCCACCAGCAGGGCGGTGAGCAGCACCAGGACGACCGACAGACTGACCACGATGCGGAGGTTCCGGCGGATGCCCAACAGTGAGGAGTCCAGTGCTGCGCTGTAGAGCAGCGGCGGCAGCACGACCGTCAGCACGAGGCCCGGATCAAGGCTGATGTTGGGGCCCGGGAGCAGCGCGTACGCGATGCCGATGAGCGGCAGCAGCGCCGCCGCAGGCAGACCGGTGTGCGAGGCCACCCACCGCACGACGACGATGACCGCGACGGCGGCGAGCACGAACAACAACAGCGTCTGAGGGCTCAACCCGGTTACGTCTCCCTGGCCGGCGGATGGTCCGAGCTGACGGCGTGCTCGACCGCTCCGGCTCGGGCCTCGATCGGCCGGGCGAAGTCGCTCGCCGACCACATCGGCGCCGGCGTGAGGGCAGCACAGCCTGCAGCAACTCCAGAAGCCTACCCGCTGCAGGTTCGGGGGCGACTTCCGCCGCAGCCCACGGAGAGCGCCGCCACGACCCCGTCGGTCAACCGACTGTCGCCGCGGGCGCGCTCACCGGCCGGCCGTCGGGTGCCCGGTGAGCAGGTCGGCGAGCGCGGCCACCCGGCGCCGGTCGGCGACCGCGACGAGCGTGTCGTCGTGGCACAGGACGAAGTCCGGGGCCGGCGCGACGATGACCCGGTCGCCGCGCACCACGGCGACGATGGACGCACCGGTGCGGCTACGCGCCCGCGTGTCGCCGAGCGGCCGGCCGGCGTACGGGGAGTTGGCCGGCAGCCGCAGGCGGACCGCCGCGACGCCGTCGACCTGCCGTTCGAGCTCGGTCAGGTGGTCGACCGTGACGGTCGGGTCCAGCACGTCGGCGACCCAGCGCGCCTCGTCCTGGTCGAGGACGACCGTGCTGAGCGCCCGCTCGGCGTCGTCGGGGTCGTAGACCACGAGGTCACGCCGGCCGGTGAGATGGCAGACGACGCCGAGGCGTCGTCCGGCGCGGGTGGTGGTGGCCCACCCGATGCCGACTCCGGGAAGCGCGATTCGTTCGATGGTCATCGCGGCATCTCACCTCCACTCGACTGGTCCGCCGTGCTCCGGCGGGCCACTCCAGCATGGTTCGGCGGCCCGGCCGCCCGCATCGGTGCCGACCCCCATTTCGCCGGTCCGGCCTGCCTGGCGGGGATCGGCCCGGCCGGCGCGCAAACATGGGTGCCCGCCCCGATGCCGTCTGCCGGACGGCGCGCGAGCTTGGACGGACGCGGCCCGACCGACCGTCCGTATCTTCGGACGCTGTTATGAAGGACGCGGGGGAGCGCACCGGAGAGGAGACGGCCAACGTGTCACTGTCGCTGTTCTGGCGGATCTTCCTGCTCAACGCGGCGGTGCTCGTGGTCGCCACGGTCCTGCTGCTGCTCGGCCCGATCACCGTCTCGACCCCCATCGTGCTCGCCGAGGCGGCGGTGCTGGCCGGCGGCCTCGCCGCCATGCTGGTGGCCAACGCGCTGCTGCTGCGGGTCGGGCTGGCACCGCTGGAGCGGCTCGCCCGCACCATGCGGACGATCGACCTGCTGCGCCCCGGGCGTCGCCTGCCGGTCACCGGCCAGGCCGGGATCGCGGACCTCATCCGCACCTTCAACGCCATGCTCGACCGGCTGGAGGCCGAACGCGCCACCAGCACGGCACGCGCGCTCTCCGCACAGGAGGCGGAACGGCGGCGCGTCGCCCGGGAACTGCACGACGAGATCGGCCAGACGCTGACCGCCGTGCTGCTGGACCTCAGGCGCGTCGCCGACCGCGCACCTCCACCGGTCCGCGACGAGCTGCACCAGGTGCAGGAGAGCACCCGCAACAGCCTCGACGAGATCCGTCGCATCGCCCGCCGGCTGCGCCCGGGCGTCCTGGACGAACTCGGCCTGGCCAGCGCGCTCAAGGCGCTCACCACGGAATACACCAGCGCCGCGCTGACCGTGCACCGCCACCTCGCCGGGGACCTGCCGGATCTCGACAGCCAGGTCGAACTGGTCCTCTACCGGACCGCCCAGGAGGGGCTCACCAACGTCGTCCGGCATTCGGGGGCCCGCACCGCGCACCTGGTCCTGCGGCGTGTCCCCGGCGGTATCGAGCTGCGGATCCGCGACGATGGCCGCGGGATAGCGACCGCCCACGAGGGCGCCGGCATCCGCGGCATGCGGGAACGGGCGCTGCTCATCGGCGCCGATCTCACGATCGGCCCGGACCCGACCGGCGGCACCGACGTGTGTCTCCGGGCACCCCTGCGGAGCGAGACCAGCTGAGCATGCCCGAGCCCACCCGCATCCTGCTCGCCGACGACCACGCGCTGGTGCGCCGCGGCGTGCGACTGATCCTCGACAACGAGCCCGATCTCACCGTCGTCGCCGAAGCCGCCGACGGCGCCGAGGCCGTCGAGCTGGCCCGCGCCGCGGCCCCCGACCTGGCCGTCCTCGACATCGCCATGCCCCGGATGACCGGCCTGCAGGCCGCCCGGCAGATGTCCCGGGCGCTGCCCGACCTGCGCATCCTGATGCTGACGATGTACGACAACGAGCAGTACTTCTTCGAGGCCCTGCGCGTCGGTGCCGCTGGCTACGTGCTCAAGTCGGCGGCCGACCGCGACCTCATCGACGCCTGCCGGGCGGCCATGCGGGACGAGCCGTTCCTCTATCCGGGCACCGTCACCACGCTCATCCGCGACTATCTCGGACGGGGCGTCCGCCCGGACGCCGTCCCCGCACGGCGAATCACCGATCGCGAGGAGGAGGTCCTCAAGCTCGTCGCCGAGGGACACAGCAGCAAGCAGATCGCGGACCTGCTGTTCCTCAGCGTCAAGACCGTCGAACGGCACCGGTCCAACATCCTGCAGAAGCTCGGGCTGCGCGACCGGCTCGAACTCACCCGCTACGCCATCCGGGCCGGCCTTATCGAACCGTGACGTTCAGCCCCGGACGACGGTCGGCTGTGGGGAGTCGTGCTCCTCGACTGCGGCGAAGGCCAGCAGGTCGGCCACCTCCTCGACGTGCTCGTGGAGTCGGCTGGTCGCGACGCGGAGGAAAGGCGTGTGCGGGCCGGCGAAGTAGCGTCCGCCCGGGACGACGGCCACGCCGTGCGCGGCGAGCGTGACCAGGGCGGACCGTTCGTCCTCGACGGGCACCCACAGGCTCAGTCCTTCGGTGCCGCCGGTGCGTACGCCGCGGGCGGCCAGCGCCTCGGCCAGTGCCCGTCGTCGGTTCCGGTACGTCTCGCCGGCCGCCGCGACAAGCGTGCGGGTGGGTGGATCGGTGAGCAGATGGGCGAGGCAGTTCTGCAGGATCCGGCTCGTCCAGCCGCTGCCGAAGGTGCGGTAGACGCGAGCGCGCTCGATCGGCGGTGCCGCGCCGCCCAGCACGGCGAGGCGTAGGTCGGGGCCGTGTGACTTCGAGTACGAGCGGAGGAACACCACCCGATCGGGAAGGGCCGTACCGAGGGTCTGCACCGGCCCGGGGACGAGGTCGGCCATGCCGTCGTCCTCGATCACCAGGGCCTCCGCACCCCGCAGTACGGCGGCGAGCTCGGCGCTGCGCGCCGCGTCGACGCTGTGGCCGGTGGGGGAGTGGGCGTGCGGTTGGTAGATGAAGAGCACCGGCTTGCGGCGTACCGCGTCGGCCAGGGCGTCGGGCCGGGGTCCGCGCTCGTCGCGGGGGACCGGGATCACCTCGGCGCCGACCGCGTCGAGGATGTCGAGCAGTCGTGGCGCGGTCGGCTCCTCGACCGCCACCTTGTCGCCGGTGACGACCAGGGTCTGGCAAAGCAGCAGCAGACCGTCGAAGCCACCGTTGACGGCCAGCAGGTCCGCGGGCGGAAACGGCCACGTGGGACGGACCGCGTCGGCGAGTCGCTCGGTGATCGGCACCCGGTGGTATTCGTTCAGGTCTTCGACGCGCAGCGCCGCCGTGAGGGCGGCCTCCAGCGGCGGTAGCAGCGCGGTGTCCGGTACGGCGAGGCGGAGATCGTGCCGAAGGCGGCTGCCGTGCCGGCCGACCTCCTCGAAGCGGCGGGGGTGCGGCACGTCGGGTGGACCGATGACGACGGTGCCGGCGCGACCGCGGCCGGCGACCGAGCGGCGCCGGCGCAGGAGGGACCAGGCTTCGGACACGGTGGCGGGGCTGACGCCCAGCTGTAGCGCGAGGCTGCGCACGGTGGGCAACCGGGTGCCGGAGGGGATCGTGCCGGCGCGGATCAGCGCGGCGACCGTCGCCGCGATGCCGCGGGCGCTGGGCTCCTCGATGAGCGCGGCCAGCCACTGGACATCGACGTCGCCGGTGGGGGTGCCCGGTTGCGGGGAAGTCATGGCAGCTAGTTCACCACATGCTGGGAAGAATGAACAGTAACAAAACTTCTATTGTCGGACAGGGGTCTGAACTTTATCGTTGCCGGCGATGGCTACCTCACTGCACACCCCGCTTCACCTCGGTGTTCGACCCTGGTCGCACCTGGTGCCGCTCGCGCTGGGCGAGGTCGGAGCGCCCCCGCTCGACGTGCGCGTCGCACGCCTCGCCGCGACCCCGCACCTGCTCGACGAGAGCGATCTCGACGCCGGCGAAACCTCCTTCAGCCGGTACACCCTGGCCCGCGCGGCCGGCGACGACCGGCTCGTGGGCATCCCCGCCTTCGTCATGCGCGGCTTCCGGCACCGCTGCATCCTGGTCCGCAAGGACAGCCCCGCCGCCGACGCCGCCGACCTCGCGGGCGCCCGGATCGGCCTGACCGGGTGGCCGGACTCCGGCAACACCTGGACCCGAGCCGTGTTGCGCCGCGCCGGCCTCGACCTCACCGCCGTCGAGTGGATGGTCGGGCCGCTCACCCCCGACGCGGCGGGCGGCGACCGCATGGGCGGGATGACGCCACCGCCGTGGGTGCGGCTCGCCGGACCGGGGGAGTCCCTCGTCGGCGGCCTCCTCGACGGCACGCTCGACGCGATCATGACGCCGTTCATGCCGCCCGGATTCCATCGCGACGACGCGCCCCTGCGCCCGCTGTACCGTGACTACCGCGCGGCCGAAGTCCGCTACGGCGAAGAGGTCGGATTCATCCCCGGCATCCACCTCATCGCCGTGAAACGCGAGCGCGTCGAGGCACGGCCGGAGATCCTCACCGACCTGATGACGGCGCTGCGGGCCTCGCAGCAGGCGTGGTGGGTCGACTACCGCAAACACGCCGACACCACGCCGTGGGCGCTCGCCGAGATCGACGACACGGAACGGCGCTACGGCGCGGACTGGATGCCGTACGGCCTGGCGGCCAACCGCTCGATGATCAGCGCCTTCTGCACGGAACTGCACGCCCAGGGCATCGCCGAATCGCTGATCGACCCGGACGTGCTGTTCCCCGAGTACACCAAGATCGCCACCGAGACGGGAGTGGAGTAGATGCGCCTCGCCCTGGGCCAGCTCGCCGCCAGCGAGGACTGGCAGGTCAATCTCCAGCAGTGCACGACCCTCGTGGAGCGGGCCGCGGCCGGCGGGGCCGACCTCCTGGTCCTGCCCGAGGGGGTGTTGGCGCGGTTCACCGACGACTTCACCCGGCTGCGCAGCGCCGCCCAGCCGCTGGACGGGCCCTTCGTCACCGGACTCGCCGCCGCCACCGCCGGCACCCGGGTCACCGTGGTGGCGGGAGTGCACGAGCCGGGACCGGACGGCAGGGCGTACAACACCCTCGTCGTGCTGCGTGACGGCCAGATGCTCACCAACTACCGAAAACTGCACCTGTACGACGCGTTCGGCGCCAGGGAGTCCGACAACGTCATCCCCGCCGACGGCCCGGTGGTGACCTTCCCCTGCGCCGGGCACACCGTCGGCCTGATGACCTGCTACGACGTACGCTTCCCCGAGATGGCGCGACTGCTCGTGACCGACGGCGGCGCCGACCTCCTCGTCCTGCCCGCGGCGTGGGTCCGAGGACCGCTCAAGGAGCGGCACTGGGAGCTGATGGTCTCCGCGCGCGCCCTGGAGAACACCGTCTACGTCGCGGCCTGCGGCGAATGCGGCCCGCGCAACATCGGGCACTCCATGGTCGTCGACCCGCTCGGGGTGGTGGTCGGGCGCCTCGCCGAGGACCCGGACCTGCTCTGGGCCGAGGTGTCGGCCGACCGACTGGCCCAGGCCCGGCAGCGGCTCCCCGTGCTGGCCAACCGACGGTTCTCCGTCGACCCCACCCCGACCCGACCACTTGCCACCACGACCGGCTGACCAACAGCAACCTTGGATTGAAGGAATAGTCATGCGCCGTACCCCCATCGCAGTGACCGCCGTGTCCGTGCTGCTCTCGCTGTCGCTCGTCGGCTGCGCCAAGGACCCCTCCGAAGCCCAGCAGGGCGGCGGTGGGGGCGAGACCACCACGCAGCAGCAGAACACGGCGCTGCACGACAAGCTGCCTGACAAGATCAAGCAGTCCGGCAAGCTGGTGTCGGTCAACAGCGGCTCCTTCCCGCCCTACGAGATCGTCGGCAGCAACCGGGACCTCAGCGGCGCCGCCGCGGATCTCTCCGACGCGCTCGGCCAGGTGCTCGGCATCAAGGTCGAACACGTGACCGTCGAGGGTCTCTCCGGCGTGCTGACCGGCATCAAGGCCGGCCGGTACGACTTCGCCCTCGGCCCGATCGGCGACTTCCCCGAGCGCGAGACCGACAACGACTTCGTCGACTGGGTGCAGGAGTTCGTCGTCTTCGCGGTGCCGAAGGGCAACCCGAAGCAGATCAAGGACCTCGACAGCACCTGCGGCCTGCGCGTCGCCGTGATGGCCGCCGGCTCGGCGGAGAAGGTGATCAAGGAGCAGGCGCAGAAGTGCACCGCCGCGGGCAAGCCGGCGCTCGAGGTGCAGTCGTACAAGGACCAGCCCTCGTCGATCCTGGCGGTCAAGTCCGGCCGCGCTGACGCCTTCTTCTCCTCGCAGGCGCCGCTGACCTACTTCGTCAAGCAGTCGAACGGTGAGCTGGAACTGGCCGCCACCGGACAGAAGAACGGCTTCGACGACCTCTTCCAGGGCGCGGTCGTGCCGAAGGACTCGGCGCTGCGCGACGTGCTGCTGGCCGCGCTGCAGGAGCTCTACGACAACGGCACCTACGCCAAGATCATGGCGAAGTGGGGTCTCGACGGCAACAAGCTCGACAAGCCGGGCATCAACCTGGCCGGCGGCAAGGGGTGAGCACCGTGGCCCAGAAAGCTCCGGCAACCCGGGCCGCCGACGATCGCGTCGCCGGCGTCGCCGAGCCGGTCGACGTCGCACATGCCGTGCCCCAGCGGCATCCGCTGCAGTGGGTGGCGACCGTCGTGGTCGCGGTCCTCGCCGCGCAGCTGATCCACATGCTGGTGACCAACCCCAACTTCGAATGGGACGTGGTCCTCCGCTACTTCAACACGGAGTCGATCGGCCGTGGCCTGTGGACCACCCTGAAGCTCACCGTCATCGCGATGGCCGTCGGCATCGTGCTCGGTGTGCTCCTGGCGGTCTGCCGGCTCTCCACGAACTGGCTGCTGCGGTCCCTCGCCGCGCTCTACATCTGGTTCTTCCGCGGAGTGCCGGCGCTGGTGCAACTCATCTTCTGGTTCAACCTGTCGGCGCTGATGCCGCGGGTGTCGATCGGCATCCCGTTCGGCCCCGAGTTCACGCACTGGGAGACCAACGCGCTCATCACGCCGCTGCTCGCCGCGATCCTCGGCCTCGGGCTGAACGAGGGCGCCTACATGGCCGAGATTGTTCGGGGTGGTCTGATGTCGGTCGACCAGGGCCAGACCGAGGCGGCGCAGGCGCTGGGCATGAGCCGGACGCGGACGCTCTTCCGCGTCGTCCTGCCGCAGGCGATGCGGTTCATCGTGCCGCCCACCGGCAGCCAGGTGATCAACATGCTCAAGGCGACCTCACTGGTGAGTGTGATCGCGCTGAGCGACCTGCTCTACACCGTGCAGTCCATCTACAACCGGACCTTCCAGACGATCCCGCTCCTGCTCGTGGCGTGCGTCTGGTATCTGGTGATCACGTCGATCCTCTACGTCGGGCAGTCGTTCATCGAACGGCACTACGCCCGAGGGAGCAACCGCAACGCACCGACCCGGTACCGCGACGTCCTCAAGATCCGTCGTAAGCCGGCTGTGGCGAGGGTGGAGGTGCCGTCATGACCGCTGCCGACCAGCCGCTGATGTCGGCTCGTGGCGTCCGCAAGCACTTCGGGCCGCTGGAGGTGCTCAAGGGGGTCGACCTGGACGTGCACCCCGGCGAGGTGGTGGTGATCCTGGGCCCGTCCGGCTCCGGAAAGTCCACCTTCCTCCGCTGCGTCAACCACCTCGAGCGCATCGACGGCGGCTCCGTCACCGTCGACGGGGAACTCGTCGGGTACGAGCAGCGCGGCGGCCGCATCCACCGTCTGCCGGAACGTCGCATCGCCCGGACCCGGCGCCAGATCGGCATGGTGTTCCAGCACTTCAACCTCTTCCCGCACCTCACGGTGCTGGGCAACATCATCGAGGCGCCCGTCGGGGTGCTCCGGGAGCCCAGGGCGAAGGTCACCGAACGGGCACGGGTCCTGCTCGACAAGGTCGGCCTGGCGGACAAGGCGGACTCGTTCCCCCGGCAGCTCTCCGGCGGCCAGCAGCAGCGCGTGGCCATCGCCCGGGCCCTCGCCATGCGCCCCAAGCTGATGCTCTTCGACGAGCCGACCAGCGCGCTGGACCCGGAACTGGTCGGTGAGGTGCTCGCCACCATGCGGGACCTCGCCGCGGACGGGCTGACCATGATCGTGGTGACCCACGAGATCTCGTTCGCCCGCGAGGTCGCCGACCGGGTCGTCTTCATGGACGGCGGCACGATCGTCGAGAGCGGCACCCCCGCCGAGGTGCTCGATCGGCCGACCAACCCGCGTACCCGGGCCTTCCTCTCCCGGTTCCTGCCGGCCGGACAGCCGGCCGCCTGACCGGAAGCTCAGGGTTTGGCCCCGCCGGCCGCACGATCGCGGCCGGCGGGGCCAGGTCTTGTGCCGCCACTCGTTGCCTGCTGCATCAGCTCGCCGTCTCTCACAGTTGCCGTCGACGTTCCGCCGTCGACGGAGCGCGGGTCAGCCCGCGACGACCCGGTTGGTGAAGGCGGCCAGGTTGGCCACCGCCCGGTCGATCCGCTCCTGCAGGGTCAGCGTCTCCTCCCGGCGGACCAGCCGCATCTTCGGCTGCCGCTTGCCCCGTAGGTAGAGCGAGCAGGCCAGATCGGCGCAGAGGTACTCGCCGACGGTGTTGCCGTTGCGCCCGGCCGCCCCGGCCAGGGGCGCGACGAACAACGCCACCCCCGACGCGGTGTGGTCGGTGAGGCAGATCCGGCACATGCTCGACCGCATCGTGCTCGGCTTGTACGCCTCGGGCCGCCGCAGCACCACGCCCGTCGGTCCGTCCTCGCCGGGCAGGACCAGCAGCGCCCGCAGCGGGGCACCCGGGTCGGTCCAGCCGAGGAAGTCGAGGTCGGCCCAGGGGATGGTGCCCTCGGCGAAGGCGGCGGGCAGCCGGATCCGGCTCGCCTCGCCCTTGCTGCAGTTGACGAAGGACTTGCGGATGTCCTTCTCATCGAGTGGTTGCATTCCGGGGAAGCTAACCGGGCCTACGTTCGCGGTCAGCCGATTTTCCGCGCCGGGAACGAGGGCGTGTTGTGTGCCTCACGTCAGGGCGGCGCGGGCGGAGCCCACGCCTGCCCGTCCGACACCTCCACGGTCCGCCACGTCGGCTCCTCCTCGGTGGGTGAGGTGTCCGGAGCCCGGGCATCTTCGTCCGTCATCGCGTCGTCCGGCTCGGCCGAGAGGTCCCGGCGCCCGGCGCGCTCCGGGCGGCTCCCGGCCTCCGGCTCCCGGTCCTCGAAGTGGTGCTGCACGTCGGGCTTCCCCTCCCCGTAGACGTGAACCGCGTGAACCCGTCAACCCCTGCCCCCACCCGGGCTCGATCCTCACGGCATACCCGGCCGCGCCGCATGGACACGACAGGGCGTGCACGAGATGCCCCTCACGGCAGCCCGGACGTCCGGCGCCGTCCTCGGAATTTCCGACAAGCAGCGGCAAAGGGGGCAGGCTGACGACGGGGTCAGCCCACTCGAAAGGTCGAAGCCGCACCGGCCCGGCGCGTCTCCAGCGGCCGGCAGCGGGTCAGAACAGCGTCGACGGCCCGACCGGCGCCTGCTCGGGCAGCGGCTCCACCTCGGGCAGGCGTGCCCGGATCTGGTCGTGGAACCTGCGCGCGAGGTCGGGCGCGTCGGCGTTGTCCGGAGTGTGCACGAACACCGTCGGCGACCGGCCCTCGCGCAGCCAACCGGTCACCACGTCGAGCCACGGTTGCCAGCCCTCGACCGTCCGCGCCGGGTCGTCCCGGCCGAGGTAGCGGACGATCGGCCGGTCGGTCAGCGCGCGGGTGCGCAGCGGCGTACGCGGCTTGCGGGTCCACGCCTCCCGTTCCGCGTCACTGGTCGGCCGGGTGCGGAAGAAGGCGGTGGTGTCGAAGGGGATCCACTCCGCGCCGACCCGGTCCAGCGTCTCCTCGAGCGCGCGCACGGCCCGGGGGTCGTCGAAGAAGGCCGGGTGGCGGACCTCCACGGCGTACCGGTGGGCGGTGGGCAGCCCGCGCAGGAAGCGGGCGAGGGAGGGTACGTCGGCAGGGCCGAACGAGCCCGGCAACTGGATCCAGAGGGCGTGGGCCCGTGGGCCGAGGGGCTCGATCGCGGTCAGGAAGCCGCGCAGCTCGTCCTCGGCGCCCATGAGCCGGCGTTCGTGCGTGACCGCCTTCGGCAGCTTGAGCACGAACCGGAAGTCGGGGTCGGTCTGCCGTGCCCACGTTGCCACCGTCTCTGGTGGCGGGGTGGCGTAGAAGGTGGTGTTGCCCTCGACCGCGGTGCACCAGCCGGCGTAGGCGCGCAGCCGCTCGCCGGCTGGCAGCGGGTGGGCCAGGAACCGTCCCTGCCAGGACCGGTGCGTCCACATCGCACACCCCACGTGCAGGCGCATCCGGTCCTCCTCGCGGCTCGACGGCTGGGTCGCCACATTCCGCCGCCGCCCGTGACGAGCCCGGTCTGTCACGGGACGACGGCGGTACCGGGACGGCCGGCGTGCGGACCGGTCACCATTTGTCCCACGGGATGGTCCAGTCGCCGACGCCGTCGGTGAGCGTCATCGCTCGCGGGGTGTTGCGTACGTCGACCACGTCGCCGAGCCGGAACGTGTCGTAGAACCACCGGGCGTGGGCCGGCCCGACGTTGATGCAGCCGTGCGAGGTGTTCTGGTTGCCCTGGGCGCCGATGTTCCAGTCCGCCATGTGGACGAACTCGCCGGAGTACGAGATCCGCAGGCAGAGCTGGATGACCTCGTCGTAGTAGTTGGGGTCCTTGGGGTCGGTGACCCCGTAGCTGGCCGAGGTCATCCGGTGCGAGGGCTCGCGGGTCATCACCACGTGCGGGCCGGACCGCGTCCAGTAGCTGACAGTCTCCCCGTTCGCGCCCGTGGTGGTGCCGCCCTTGCCCATGCTGATCGGGATGTCCCGCACCACCTTGCCGTCGATGTACACCTTCATCCGGTGGGTACGGGCATCGGCGATGGCGATGCGGGACGGGCCGATGGTGAAGTCCGTGCTGGCGTTGGAGCCGCCGTAGACACCCTGGCCGAGGTTCTGGCCGAAGAGGTTGACCTTCACCGAGATCTTCGTGCCGGGAGTCCAGTACTTCGCGGGCCGCCAGTGCGCGTTGCGGCTGTCGATCCAGCGCCACCGTCCCTCCACGGCCGGCGTGGTCTGCACCAGCATCGCCTTCTCGGCCTCGGCGCGGTTCTTGACCGGCTTGCTGAAGTTGACCATCACCGGCTGACCGACCCCGTACGTGCCGCCGGCCCGGAGCGCGGTCAGCGCGTTGGCCTGGAACGTGACGCCGGCGACCCCGGACGGTTTGACGGTGCTGAAGGTGCACCGGTGCTCGGTCACGGTGCCGGCGGAGTCGGCCGCCGTCACGGTGACCGTGTACGTCTTGCCGTAGGCCAGCTTGCCGGTCGACCGCCAGATCTGGTCGTCGCCGAGCTTGCCGGCGACGGACTTGCCGCCCGTGGCCACCGAGACGCCCTTGATCGTGCCGCCCTCGGCCGCCACGACGACGTGCTCCAGCGGTGACACCTTGGTGGCGTCGGCGGCCGGGGTCACGGTCACCCGCACCTTCGGCGCCGGGGCGTTCGCCGCGGCCGGACCGGGCTGCGACCACGCCGCGCTGGACGGCGACTTCTGGCTGCAACCTGCCGTCACCAGGCCGGCCGTGACGCCCAGACCGGTGGCGATCAACTTTCGACGACTGATCATCGCGTTCCTCTCCGCCGGGAGAGTACTTGCCGGCGGCCCGCCGCGCGAGGGTCGGGCGGGTGTATCCGCCTCGGCGTTTCGCCGACCTCACGGCGGGCCCGCCCGAGCCTGCTGAACGGTGCGGCTACCCGGTCACGTCGACGCGTCAGCCGGCACCGGTGAGCCGCAGCGCGGTGGGCGCGGCGGCCACCGGCGCGGGCAGGCGCAGCGGGCCGGCGCCGGGGACGATGGCGCCGAGCACCCGGGCGCCGGTCGCGCCGGTGCACGACGGCACCGTGGCGGGCAGGCCGTGCGCGGTGTGCCAGCCGATCAGCGCGAAGGCGATCGCCTCCTTGGTGTCGGCCGGCGCGCCGAACTCGTCGGCGGTGGTGACCCGCACCCCGGGCAGCTGCTCCCGCAGCATGTCCATCAGCGCCGGGTTGGCGCAGCCGCCGCCGGAGGCGACGAGGGTGTCGGCCCGGTGGCGGCGTACCTGATCGGCGACGGTCTGCGCGGTGAGCGCGGTGAGCGTGGCGGCGACGTCCGCGTCCGACAGGCCGGGGCGCCCCGCCAGCGCCGACTCCAGGTATGCGGCGTGGAACAGCTCCTTGCCGGTGGTCTTCGGCGGGTCGAGCCGGTAGTACGGCTCGGCGAGCAGTTCCGCCAGCAGGCCGTCGTGCACCCGGCCGGCGGCGGCGAGGCGGCCGTCCTCGTCGTAGCGCAGCCGGCCGCCGCTGGCGCGTACGACGGCGGCGTCGATCAGCGCGTTCGCCGGCCCGGTGTCGTAGGCCACCGGGCCGCCGCCACTCGGCCGCAGCACGGTCAGGTTGGCGATGCCGCCCAGGTTGAGCGCGGCCGGCCGGCCCGGCAGGCCGGACAGCAGCAGGACGTCCATCAGGGAAACCAGCGGTGCGCCCTGGCCGCCGGCGACCACGTCCCGTACCCGTACGTCGGCGACCACCGGAACGCCGGTGCGCTCGGCGATCCAGGCCGGCTGCCCGATCTGCAGGGTGCCCCGCACCTCGCGTCCCTGCACCCAGTGGAAGACGGTCTGCCCGTGTGAGCAGATCAGGTCGACCCCGCCGGCCCGCCCGGCCGCGCCGGCCGCCACCTCGGCGAACGCCTGACCGATCAGCGTGTCCAGCTCGCACGCCTCGGCGAAGGTCAGCGCCGCCGGGGGCAGCGCGCGCATCAGCCGGACCCGCAGCTCCTCCGGGTAGGGCGCACTGTCGGCGTATGCGACGGTGCCGTGCAGCACCCCGTCGCGCAGGGTGAAGTCGACGGCGGCGACGTCGATGCCGTCGTGGGAGGTGCCGGAGATCATGCCCAGCACCCTCACGGGCTCGCCTCCAGGGCCTTGCGCAGCCGGCCGCCGCTGGCCGCCAGCCGCTGGCGGGGATCCGCCCCGTCGACCGGGCCGTCGAGCATCAGGATCGCGGTCTTGACATCCAGGTCGGCGCGGTCGAGCGCCGCCTCCGCCTCGGCGCGGGGCGCCCCGGTGACCCGCCGGATGATGCGCACCGCACGGTCGCGCAGCTTGGCGTTGGTCACCCGCAGGTCGACCATCAGGTTGTCGTACGTCTTGCCCAGCCTGATCATCGAGATCGTCGAGATCATGTTGAGGACGAGCTTCTGCGCAGTGCCGGCCTTCAGCCGGGTTGAGCCGGCCAGCACCTCGGGGCCGACGGGCACCTCGATCGCCTGGTCCGCGGCGGCGCTCAGCGGGGTGTCGGCGTTGCACGACAGGCCGACGGTCAGCGCGCCCCGCTGCCGGGCGGCCCGCACCGCCGCCAGGACGTACGGGGTGCGGCCGCTCGCCGAGATCCCGACGACCGCGTCGGCGGCCGTGATCGCGCAGTCGGCGATCGCCTGCGCGCCGGCCGCCTCGTCGTCCTCGACCCCCTCCTGCGCCGCGAACAGCGCCGCGGGGCCACCGGCGATGACGGCGCGCACCAGCTCCGGAGGGGTGCTGAACGTCGGTGGGCACTCCGACGCGTCGAGCACCCCCAGCCGGCCGGCGGTGCCGGCCCCGACGTAGAGCAGCCGCCCGCCGGCCGCCAGCCGGTCGGCGATCCCTTCGATGGCCGGCACGATCTGCGGCAGCGCGGCCCGCACGGCGCCGGGCACGGTGGCGTCCGCGTCGTTCATGACCGCCGCCAACTCCGCGACCGAGGCGGTGTCGAGGCCGGCGTACCGATCGTCGACCTGTTCGGTCAGCAGGTCACCCAGGCGATCCGTCATGCGTTGCGTCCACTTCTCGGGTCGAGGGCGTTGCGGAGCCCGTCGCCGAGCAGGTTGAGCCCGGCCCGGGCGCTGGCCGTACGCCCGGCGACCGAGTATCACGGGGGCCGCGGAGTGCTGTCAACAGTTTCCAACCCGTGGCGATGAGATGAAGAAAGTTGCCAGGCGTGGGAACGCCCCGCCACGGACCGCTCAGCGGGTACGCGCGAGTGCCTCGACCTCGGCGAGGGTGGCGATCTGATCGCACTCCTCCGGCGTCAACTTGTTGATCAACGCTTTGGCCGCCTGGGCCTGGGCCGTGGTGGGCAGCTCACCGGCGACGAGGCCGGGCAGGAGCAGTTCGTAGCCGACCCGGGCCCGCGGCGTGTACCGCGCGCGGTTGCGGGCGACGGCGAAGGACACGCGGATGGCGTGCTCGTTGCCGGGCGGCACGTTCGGCCGGTCCGTCTCCCGCGCGGCGAAGCGCATGCCGTGGTAGAGGGCGCACCGGTGACAGGTGGCCGGGCCGCGGGTGAGCGTGGCTGCGCAGAACGGGCAGGTCAGCCGGTCGAGGGCGGCGTCGACCACCCGCCAGTCGTGCTCGTCGGGGCTGTCCGCCACGAGCCAGCCCAGCGCCGTCTCCTCCGACGAACCCGGGGCGACGTCCAGCTCAGCCAGCAGGCGCGCCCAGGCCAGCTCGAGTTCCGCCTCCAGCGCACCGATGGCCCGGGCCAGGGCCGGGCTGCGCCACGTCCACCGATGGTCGATCATGCCGCCCAGCATGCGCCCGCGCCGGACGCCGCGACACCGGGTTTCGCCCCGCCCGCCGCTCAGGAGAAGTGCGTCCTGGGCCGGGCCAGTCGCTCCCCGTCGACGACCAGGTCGACCTTCTCGTTGTAGAAGGCGACCAGACCGGCGATCGGCAGCAGCGCCGCGGTGGGAAAGCTGTACGACCAGGCCAGGTCCGAGTGCACCGTGCCGTCGACCCGGACCGACCAGTAGTCGCTGGTCCGGCCCTTGTAGGGGCAGGCGGTCGTGGTCTCCGACGGGACCATGTGGCGGAAGTGCACGTCGGTGCGGTTCAGGTAGTAGCGAGTCGGCAGGCCGGTCTCGAAGACCAGCACCGGGCACGTCGACTCGGCCAGCACCGTACCGTCCAGCTCCACCCGTACGCGGCGCGCGGACCGCAGCGCGTCCACCCGCGCGTACGGGTTGCGGGGATGCACGAACACCTCCTCGTCCTCCTCGAACCAGCCGTCGAGGGCGGCCCAGTCGAACCGGATCGTGTCCGCCAGCCCGGGCAGCGCGTCGTCCCCGTACCAGCGCGCGCACGCGGCACGGGTGGTCTCGCCGACCCGCAACCCGTGCAGCCGCGCGGTGCCGCGCCGCGACGGATCCGTACGCTGCTCATCGACGAGCAGGTCACGGTTCACGTCCGCGCTCGGAATGTAGAACTGCGGGTAGAACGGCCACTCCCACACGTACCGGGCCCGGGTGGTGTCCAGCACCGGCTCGGCGGCGAGGAACGCGCGGACCCGGCGCGGCACGGGCTCGATGTGGTCCACCGGGGTGATGGCCTTCGGATAGTCCGCCACAGGTCCTCCACTGCTGGCTCGCGTCGGGCACCGGTTCAACGATTGACGTGCTGCGCGTGGCGTGTGACCTGAGGCACCTTCCAGCCGACCGGGAATGAGATCAGCGGTCCGGTGATTTGGTGGCAGGTGTGACCGCCGCACAAGTTCTCCGCCCAGGTCCGGACGGACGTGGCCCCGCGACCGCGACCGTCGACACCATCCAGACACCCACCCCGCCCCAGCTTTCCGGTGACCTGATGAGCACCCGGCAACGGCTGCGCCTCGTCCTCGTCCTCGGCTCGCTCATCGCCATCGGGCCGCTGACCATCGACATGTACCTGCCCGCGCTGCCGGCCATCACCACCGACCTGCAGACCACCTCGGCGGCCGTCCAGCTCACCCTGACCGGCACCCTCGCCGGCCTCGCCCTCGGCCAGCTGCTCATCGGCCCGCTCTCCGACGCGGTGGGCCGGCGCAAGCCGCTGCTCGCCGGCATCGGGCTGCACATCGTGGCGTCCGTGCTCTGCGCGATCGCCCCGAACATCGGGATCGTCGGCACCCTGCGCGTGCTGCAGGGGCTCGGCGTCGCCGCCAGCTCCGTGGTGGCGATGGCCGTCGTCCGCGACCTGTTCAGCGGTGCCGCCTTCGCCCGGCTCTTCTCCCGCCTGATGCTGGTCATGGGCGTGGCGCCGATCCTGGCCCCCACCCTCGGCAGCGGGCTGCTGCGCTGGTCGGACTGGCGGGGCGTGTTCATTGCCCTCGCCGTCTTCGGCGCCTTGCTGGTCACCGTCGCGGCGTTCGGGCTCGCTGAAACCCTGCCGCCCGAGCGCCGCCGCCGCGGCGGCGTGGCCGCCACCGTGCGGGACTACGGCGCGCTGCTGCGCGACCGGACGTTCGTCGGCCTCGTGCTGGTCGCCGGGCTCGCCATGGCGGCGCTCTTCGCCTACGTGGCCGGGTCGTCGTTCGTCTTCCAGCAGCAGTACGGGCTCGACGAGCAGCAGTTCGGGATCGCCTTCGGCGCCGGCGCCGTCGGCCTGATCACCGCCACCCAGCTCAACGTGCGTCTGCTGCGCCGGTACTCGCCGCAGCGGATCCTCGTCACCGCGCTCGCCGTGGGCACGGCGGCCGGACTGGTGCTGCTCGCCGTCGCCGCCACCGGCTTCGGCGGTCTCGCCGCCATCCTCGCCTCGCTGTGGGTGGTGCTCGCCGCGGCCGGGCTCGCCATGCCGAACGCGCCCGCCCTGGCGCTGTCCCGCCACGGCGAGGCCGCCGGCACCGCGGCGGCCCTGCTCGGCGCGGTGCAGTTCGGCGTCGGTGCGCTGGCCGCGCCGCTGGTCGGCGTGCTCGGCACCGGCAGCGTGGCGATGGCCGCGGTGGTCGCCGGCGGCATGGTCGCGGCGATGGCCGTCCTGCTCGTGGTGGTCCGGCCCGCCCGGCTGGCCGAGGTCGAACCCGCCGCGGTCGCCGTGGCCGCGCACTGATCGGACGCCGGCTGTTCACCACCTGACCGGCGCCCGCCGGATAGGGTCGGGCGTCATGCGAACCAAGCAGGAGCTGGGGGCGGCCATCCGGCGGGAGCGGCGCGCGGCGCTCGTCGTCAACGCCCACTCCCGCCGGGGCCGCCAGCTCTACGAGGGCGCCCGGTCGCGGCTGCTGGCGGCCGGGTTTTCCCTGCTCGGCGCGGACCCGGTCGACCGGCCCGGCGAACTCGAACAGCGCCTCGCCGCGGCCGCCGACCTCCGACCGGACCTGCTGGTCGCCGGTGGCGGCGACGGCACCATCGGCACCGCCGCCCGGCTGCTCGCCCACCGTGACATCGCGCTCGGCCTGCTGCCGCTGGGCACCACCAACAATTTCGCCCGCACGGTCGGCATCCCGCTCGACCTCGACGCCGCCGTCGGGATCCTCACCGGCGGCAAGGTAATCGACGTCGACCTCGGCCTCGTCGGGAACATGCGGTTCACCAACCACATCGGCGTCGGCCTGTCCGCCGACGTGATGCTCCGGACGCCGCCGCGGCTCAAGCGGGCCGCCGGCCGGCTCGCGTACCCGCTCACCGCCCTGGCGCTGCTCACCCGGCACCGGCCGCTGCGCGTGACCGTGCGCGCCGAGGCGCGCACGCACGAGTTCGTCACCCACCAGTTGTACGTGGCCAACGGCGGCCACCAGGCCGGCCGGCCGATCACCGCCGACGCCAACGCCGACGACCGGCTGCTGGTGGCGTACCCCGTCGGCGGGCCGGCCCGCCGCGGACTGCTGCGCGACACCGCCCGCAACGCCGCCACCGGGCACCGCCGCACGCTCGGCGACCACCCGTTCCTCGCCGTCCGCCAACTGTGGTTGGAGACCGACCGGCCCGCGCCGGTCGAGGTCGACGGCGAACTGTACGGCGAGACACCGATCCGGATCGGCCTGGACCCGAACGCGCTGCGCATCATGGCCGCCGCGGACAGCCCGGACCGCTGAGTGCCGCCGCCGGCCGGTCGGCCACCGGCCTGCCTGCCGTCCGCGCGCTGCGCCCGCGGCGCGGTTTCCGGACGCTCAGTCCCGGCGGTCCTCGTCGGGTACGGGAATCTCCTGGTTCTGCTCCACGGCGTCCGCCGGGTTGACGCCGCCGTGCACGGCGCCGGCCAGGTCGGTCCGGTCACTCGGCGGCCGCAGGACGCCCTGCTCCGCCAGGTCCGCCTCGGACGCCTCCGGCACGGCCTCGGAGACCGTGTCCGGCGGGCCGACCACGGTCTCGTCCTGCCGCTGCTCCTGCGCGTCGGCGTCGGGCGGTCGGCGCAGCGAGTCAGCCTGCTCGTCCCAGTTGGCGGTCATCGTGGCCTCCGACCCGAGCGCCCCGGTCAGCGCGTGCGCTGCACGAAGGGCGCGGTCTGGTCGGCGATCTCGCCGAACTCCGCCGGAAGCTGGGACACCACGTCGTCGTACGCCCCGGGCGGGAGCGCCTGACGGAGGGCGTCGAACACGGCGGTCGCCCCGTCCTTCGCCCGCTCCGGGTCGACCTCGGCGCGCCCGCTGACCCGCTGCAGGAAGACGTCGAGCCCGAAACGCTCGGCCGTCTCACTCGGGCCGAACGCGTACGGTCGCAGGCCCTCGGGCAGTTGGCCCGCCAGATCACGCGCCTCGCCGCCGTCGATCCGCTCCGCCAGCGTCGTCAGCGTGGCCCGGACGAGGGCGGTCGCCTGCCGCGACGACGTCCCGGTGCGCTTCGCCACCAGGCCGATGAACTGGTTGTCGTCCATCATCAGGGCCCTTCTCTCGGACGGATGCCCGCGTCTTCCCCGCCGTCGCCGGCTCAAACGGCAGCAGCCGGTGCAGCACGACCAGCGGCACCACGCCGACGGGATACCAGAGCAGATCGACCGGATCGAACTGGACGCCCAGCACCAGCCGGGCCAGCAGGCTGCGCGCGGACAACGCGGCCGGTACGCCGGTGAGCTGGAAGCACTCCATCGCCCAGCAGAAGCCGGCCGCGACGACCCCGGCCGGCAGCGGGCGCAGGCGCGGCCACAGGAAGAGCGCCCCGGCGTACACCAGGGACGCGTAGAGGGCGGTGCCCGAGTATTGCTCGAGGCGGCCGTCGGCGAGGGCGCGGATGGTCAGCGCCACCGCCAGGAACAGCGTCGCCGACAGCAGCATGAGCAGCCGGAAGACGGCCGGCCGGATCGACATTCCGGCGATGCTATCGGCGCAGGTCGGTTCATGCCGTCCCGGGCCGGCGGCCCGCGCAAGGATCGGCGGGCCGCCGGCCCGGGTGGCGCGTCAGCGGTAGATGTGCACGGGGACGCCGACCCCGATGACCGACCAGAGCCGGTTCATGGCGGGGATGGGCACCCGGACGCAGCCGTGGCTCGCCGGATAGGTCGGCACGGAGGTGGCGCCGTGCACCGCGTAGCCGCGGTAGAAGTAGTTCGGCCGCCACAGCAGGCCCAGGTCGCTCTGTCGCCAGCCGTCGATGCGCCGTTGGATCGTGTAGTTGCCGGTGGGGGTGGGGGTGCTGGCCTTGCCGCTGGAGGCGTCCAGGATCCGTACCACTGACCCCCCGCGCGCCAGGTACAGCACCTGCGTGGTCAGGTTGGCCTCGAGCGAATAGCCGGAGTGCGTGTACCTCGGCTTGGGGACGACCGGGCGGTCGAGCGCCGCCCAGGTGCGCGGGCCGACGATGCCGTCCCGGGTCAGCCCGTTCACCTTCTGGAAGGCGACGACGGCGTGGTGCGTCGACGGTCCGAAGATGCCGTCGACCCCGCCGACGTCGTAGTGCAGCGCGGTGAGCCGGCGTTGCAGGGTGCTGACCGCGGTGCCCCGGGAGCCCTGTCGCAGCACCGGCTTGCTCGTGGCGGCGAGCGTGACGGTGGCGACGGTGGAGGTGGTGGGAGCGGCGGCCGACGCCGAGGTGGCCGGAACGGCCAGGCCGGCGACGAGGAGGGCCATCCCGAGCGCGGCGCGCGAGGCGGGGTGGCGAAGGCGGGTGGTGTGTGGTGAGACGGGAAGCATCGTCCCTCCCTTCCGAATTCCTGAGCATGACGGTAGCCCGCGGAAGCGAGGACCGCTGCCCCGTTTCGTACCAGTTCCGCACGTTCGAGATCAGAACACGCGCGGCGTCAGGCCACCCGCGGCACGGGCTGGATCGGCACGGCCGCCCGGTGCGCGGAGACGTCGCCGGTAATCTCCACCGACGGTGCCGAGGCGAGCTCACCGACCTCGGTGGCGGCCGGGCCCGACCCGGTCACGTCACCGCCGGCCGAATCATCGGGAGCGGCGACACGCTGCATGTCGGTGAGCAGCGTCAGGAGTCGCCCGAGGTCGTCGACGGGCATCCGGAACGAGCCACGGCAGAGCGTGCTCCACAGGGACAACACCACCGCACCGCGGTCCGGGTGGTAGCTGACCCGCAGGGTCCGGTCCTCGCCGCGCAGGTCGGTGAACAGGTCACCGAAGCTGGGCATCGGTCGCACCTCTCCCATCGATCCAGGATGCCGCAGACACCCGGGCACGGAAAGACCTACGACGCCGCGGGTGCACCGAGCTCCGGCCAGGGCTGAGGTGGGGCAGTCGCACGGTTCTCCCGCGCTGACCGGTCACCGCGCGCGCCGCGCCCTCGACGGGCGGCCCCGCGACGCGGCGAGTAGCGTGCACCCGAACGATCAACGCGAGGAGGCTCCCACCGTGCACACGACGACCGTGGACGTGCCGACCGGCGACGGGATGGCCGACGCGTACCTCGTCCGGCCCGACGGGGACGGCCCCTTCCCGGCAGTCCTGGTGTTCATGGACGCGTTCGGGCTGCGCCCGCAGATGGCGGAGATGGCCGAGACGATTGCCGCCCGCGGCCACGTCGTGCTGGTGCCGAATCTCTTCCACCGCTTCGGCCGCGCGCCGCTGGTCGACCTGTCCGGGCTCCGCGACCCGTCCCAGCGCGGTGCGCTGTTCGAGCAGCTCGGCCCGATGATCCGCTCCCTGACCCCGGCGGTGATCGCCCGGGACACCGCCGCCTACCTGGACTTCCTGGCCGCGCAGCCCGACGTCGCGCCCGGCCCGGTCGCCATCACCGGCTACTGCATGGGCGGCAGGAACGCGCTGCGCGCCATCGAGGCGCACCCGGACCGGATCGCCGCCGCGGCCGCCTTCCACGCCGGGCGGCTGGCCACCGACGCCCCGGACAGCCCCCACCTCGCCGTCGGCTCCGTCACCGGAGAGCTGTACTTCGGCCACGCCGACCACGACCCGTCGATGCCGGCCGAGCAGATCGCCGTCCTGGAGAAGGCCCTGGACAGCGCGGGCGTCACCTACCGCTCCGAGGTCTACCCCGGCGCCCGCCACGGCTACACCCAGGCCGACACCTCCGAGTACGACGAGCAGGCCACCGAACGGCACTGGGCAGCCCTGTTCGACCTGCTCGACCGCACGTTCCGCCGCTGACCCGGACGCCGAGCGGGCGGCCGCCACAACCACCACCAACGGGACGATTCACCCGCGTCGCGCCGGGTAACCGCCGCCATGGCCGACGAGCGCCGCACCGCCGACAGCGTCCGCTCACCACTGGACCGGGTGACCGAGCGGGGCGAACGAGCGGTGGGCCGGGCCCGCGCCCAGGGTGGACAGGCCGGCCGGCTGCGGTTGCGCCAGCTGGAGATCACCACCGTGATCTCCGTGCAGGCCGGGCTCGCCGCCGCACTTGCCGCCCTGCTCGCCCAGTACCTCCTCGGTCCCGGCGCGCACGTCTTCGCCCCGGCCGCCGCGGTCGGCACCATCGCCACCGCCATCGGACAGCGAGCCCGCCGGACAGCCGAGCTGCTGATCGGGGTGGGACTCGGCATCGTCGTCGGAGACCTGCTGCGCTTCCTGCTCGGCTCCGGGACCTGGCAGCTCGGGCTGGTGGTGGCCCTGGCGATCGCGACGGCGCTGCTGGTAGCCGGCCGGGGCGGCGCCCTGGTTGCCCAGGCGGGCGGTACCGCCGTCCTGATCTCCGCCCTGGCCCCGGTCCGGTCCGGCCTCGAGCTGCCCCGGATCTTCGACGCGCTCGTCGGCGGCGCGGTCGGCCTCGCGGTGGTCGCTCTGCTGCTGCCGGTCAACCCGATCCGGGTGCTGGACCGGGCGGCCAAGCCGATCTTCACCCTCCTCACCGCGCAGCTCGACGCGGTGGCGCACGCCCTGACCACCCGGGACGCCGACGCGGCCGTCCGCGCCTTGGAGGGACTGCGCGGGCTGGACGCCGACGTCGGGCGGCTCAACGAGGCGCTCACCGGCGCCGGGGAGGTGGTCACGCTCGCGCCGGCCCGTTGGCACCGCCGCGCGCTGTACCACCGCTACGCCAACGGCGCCGCACACCTGGAACGGCTGATCCTCTACGCCCGGTCGGTGGCCCGCCGATCCGCCACCGCCCTGCAGTACGGCGAGCCCATCCCCGCTGAACTCCCCGACGCCGTCACCCGGCTCGCCGACGCCGCACGGGCGCTGCGCCACGCGGGCCGCTCCGGCGGGGAACTGGACCGCACCCACCAGCTGACCCAGGAGAGCGCCCAACTGGCCGGCCGGGCGTGGGCCCAGGGCGTCCGCTCGTACGGTGACGGGGTGATCACCGACCTGCGCACGGCGGCCAGCGAGCTGCTGCGGGCCACCGGTTGCGACCCGGACGACGCCAACCGGATCGTGCGGAGCGCGGCCGGCGCGGGTGAGGCGGAGCTGCGTCCGCCGATCCGGGCGCGGATGCTCCGGCCACAGCGGGACACCCCGCGTGCCCGACGCCGCCTTCGGCTGCGGCGGCGTACCCGCGGACGGCGGGGCGGGGCTCCGCGCGTCACCGCGCCGGCCCGAGGCGGGGCGCGAGCCGGTGCGGCGGCAGGCCACGGACCGGAAACTGGCCCCTCCCACGACCGCCGCGGCTGACTACCGTCGGGTCATGGCCATGGACCCGGATGAATTGCGCGGCCGCTTCGCGAGTCTGACCACCGCCCACGTCGCCGACGCCTGCCTGCGGGCCGGCGTGCCGGTCCGCTGCGCCCCGCCGGGCGTGGGACCGGTGGTGGCCGGTGGGCGGGCGGCCGGGCGGGTGCTGCCGGCCCGGCACGTCGGCAGCGTCGACATGTTCCTCGAGGCGATCGACCGGGCCGCGCCCGGCGACGTGCTGGTGGTGGACAACGGCGGGCGCACCGACGAGGCGTGCGTCGGCGACCTGGTGGTGCTGGAGGCGCAGACCGCCGGGCTGGCCGGCCTGGTGGTCTGGGGCCTGCACCGCGACACCGGGGACATCCGGGCCGTCGGGCTGCCGGTGTTCAGCCTCGGCGCCACCCCCACCGGGCCGCAGCGGCTCGACCCCCGGCCGCCGGAGGCGTTGACCTCGGCGCGGGTGGGGGAGTGGACCATCGGCCCCGACGACGTCGCGCTGGCCGACGACGATGGGGTGCTCTTCATCCCGGCCACCCGGGCCCGGGAACTGTTCGACCTTGCGGAGTCCATCAGGGACACCGAGCGGCGGCAGGCCGACCGGATCCGCGCCGGTGAACCGCTGCGGGCGCAGGTGGGCTTCGGCGGCTACCTGGCCGCCCGGGCGGATAACCCGACGCTGACCTTCCGGGACCATCTGCGCGCGGTCGGCGGCGCCATCGAGGAGTGAGCTCAGCGGGGGTCGTGCCCTGGTGCGGGGGTGAGGCGCCGTAGCCGGCGGTTCCACCACGCGGGGCGGGTGTGCGCCTGCCGCCGCAACCGCCGGTGCTCCCAGTGCTGGTAGGCGACGAGCGCCGGCACGAGTCCGAGCATCGCCACCGGCACGCGCCGGCGGGCGGTGGGGTTCTCCCCGGCGACGGCGAGCAGGCCCGCGACGGCCGAGGTGTAGAGGATCGGGTTGTAGAAGCGCATCAACTCGGGTCCCAGCCCCTCGCAGTCCACCAGCCACGGCACGCCTGCCCTGCTGCGCCGGGTCGGCCAACCGAGCAGATGGGCCGAGACGGCGGCGAGCCCGAAGCCGTTCGCCGCCGCCAACAACGTGTCCACGGACTCGTCGCGAGCGGTGGCAGTCAGGACCCCGCCGGTGACGAGGGTCCAGAAACCCGCGGCGGCGTACGGCCCGATCACCGAGGCGAGCGGCATGCCGACGCCGGCGCCCAGCTCGAAGGCCACGTGTGCCGCCAGGCTGACCACGGTCAGCCGGGTCAACGGGCGACGACCGACGCGGGGCGCCCGGACGGGACGGGCGCGCGGCGCCCAAATCTGTCCGACACCACGGGCTGTGTGCCGGAAAGGGTTCATTCGGCTCCGCCCTTCACGAGGCCCCCGTGGCCGTTGCCCGAATGGCGATCGCCGGCCCGGTGTACCCCGTTTTTCGGCGGGCATTCGCCGAGCCGGGATCAGCGGCGGGAGCGACCGTCGGTTGATCACGGGCTGGGCGTCGCGGAAGGTGGACAGCGGGCCGTGGCCGGCCCGGACGGCGCGGGAGCCGTCCGGGCCGGCGACGTACCTCAGAAGCCGAGCGCCTCGCGGCCGCCGACGATTGGCAGGGTGAGGCGGCTGGAGCCGGGCTGGACGGTCAGTCGGGTGCCGCCGAGCGGCAGCAGGGTGTATTCCTGGTCGCTGGAGAAGACGACCACCCCGATTCGGTGCCCCGCCGCGAAGACGTAGTCCTTCGGCTGCAGGGTCCACTGGTAGTCGTACATGATCCCCTGCTGGACGGCGGTCGTGTGCGACCAGCCGGTCCGGTTCTGCGGATCCATCCAGCCCCGGGTCACCACGACCGGGCGCGCCGTCGAGCCGGGCGCGCCGTAGTCGACCAGGTAGACCGACAGGTTGGCGTCGGCGCGGTTGTCGATGGACATCCGCAACCGCATCTCGGGCCGTCCGGACAGGCGCACGTCACGGGTCAGCACCGGGGAGCGGTAGACGAGCCGGTTGGCGCTGGCCGTGTCGGGACCGGCCACCAGGGTGCTCGGGCTGATCGTGCGGCCCTCGTCCACGAAGGACTGCTCGGCGCGCTGGTTCAGCGGCCCCGTGGTGATCAGGCTGCCGGGCTCGGTCGGGCTGTCGGCGGCGAGGTGCAGCGCCACGTCCCGGGCAGCCGGGTCCGGCCAGTTGGCGTACGTGGTGTAGGACCGATCCTCGCGCTGCAGCACCGCCGTGGGCTCGTCCATGATGCCGTTCGGTACCCCCCACAGCCAGTAGTCGAACCAGCGGTTCTCGGTCTGCTTGTAGGTCCACGCCTGGCCACCCGGCAGGGTCACCGTCGCGGAGCTGCCCGGCCCGCCGTGGCCGCCCTGGTGCAGCCAGATCTTGCGCGGCACACCGGCCGCGGCGAGACGGTCCCACCAGCCGGCGAAGTTCTCCGTCTTCACGTTCCAGTCGTTGAGCCCGTGCACGACGAAGACGCTGGCGGTGACCTTCCTGGCGTCCGGCAGGTAGTCGCGTGCCCGCCAGAACTCGCTGTAGTCCCCGGTGACCCGGTCCTGTTCGGCCGTCAGCTGGGCGATCTCGTCGGCGCACCGGCCCTCGGCGCGCGCCCGGCCCGCGGTGTACTGGGCGAGGATGTCCAGGTCCTCACCCTGGAAGGTGCCCGGCGCCACCACCAGTCCGTTGGCCCGGTAGTAGTCGTACCAGTTGCTGATCGCGGAGACCGGGATGATGGTCTTGAGGTTCTCGACACCGGTCGTGGCCACCATGTTGGGCAGCGTCCCGTTGTACGACACGCCGGTCATGCCGACCGCGCCGGTGGTCCAGTCGGCGGTGACCGGCTCGCCGGCGGCGTTGTACGCCTTCGCCCGGCCACCCAGCCAGTCGATGATGGCCTTCGTACCCAGCGTCTCCGCCATGTCCCCACTGGTCGGACACCCGTCGGAGTCCGCGGTGCCGATGCTCTGCCCGAGCACCACCGCGTATCCGCGCGGGACGTAGTAGTCGTCGAGGGAGCCGGGCAGGTTGGCCTTGGCCCGCTGGATCCCGACCGCCTGCGCCTGGCTGCGCAGCTGCTGGGTGAGCCCCGTCTGCGGCAGCTCGTCGACCAGCACGCTCGGGTACGGCACGTCGCCCCAGGTGCCCTTGCGGTACGGGCTGTGCTCGAAGACGACGGGGACCTTGAAGCCCTCGGTGGCGGTCTCCCGAGGGCGGGAGATGTCGGCGACGACCCGGTCGAGCCGGCCGTCATGGTCGGTGTCGAGCGGCGTCTCCACCCACACCCGTTCCTCGATGGCGTCGGTGAACGAGAACACCGGTTGCGTCATTCCGTCGCGGACGACGATGCCGGGTGACGGCGTCGGCGCGGCGCCGGCCGGTGCCGCGGGCACGGCCAGGATCGATGTGGTGGCTAAGGCGGCGGCAAGCAGAATGCGGTGGCGCGGTTGGCGCACAGGTACCTCCCGTGGTGGGGGCTTTCACGGCGGGATCATGGTAGTTGCGCCAGTGGCCAGGGTCGATGGCCGCTGGGGGCGGACATGCCCCGAATGCTGCTGCCGTTCCGTCGCGGTAGGCCGTAGGTTGAGCGGGTGACGGGAGAGCTGATGCCAAGGCCCGAGATGCGGGTGTCCGATGCCGAGCGGAACCAGGTCGTCGAGCAGCTGAACCAGGCGGTGGGCGAGGGACGGCTCACGCTCGCCGAGTTCGAGGACCGGATCGGAGGCGTACTCGCCGCTCGTACCCACGCTGACCTGGCGCCCTTCACCGCGGACCTGCCGGCGGCCGCCGCGCCGCAGGTGCTCGAGCTGCGGTCGCGCGCCTCGTCGCTCAAGCGGGCCGGCCGGTGGGTCGTGCCGAGGCAGGTGGTGGTCGAGGCCCGCTCGTCGAAGGTACGGCTGGACCTGACCGACGCCGTGATCACGTCGCCGACGGTGCAGGTGTCGCTCAACGTTCGCTCCAGCTCGCTCACGCTGGTGTTGCCGCCCGGGGCCTCCGCCTCAATCGACCAGGTGGAGATGTCCTCCAGCACGGCCAAGCAGCGGGTGCCGGACTCAGGCGGCCTGCACATTCACGTGAGCGGCAAACTTCAGTCGTCGAGCTTGAAGGTGCGGCGCCAACGCCGCTTCCTGCGCTGGCGGTGGTGATCGGCGGACCCCGAGGGCTTCTCGGTCGCCCGGCCGGCGCGGCTTCCTGCCCCGTCGCGGTGACCGGAACCGGCCACGCCTGGGCGTTCCCTGTGGACGGACGGAGGGTACCTTCTCGACCTATAACCAGTCGCTTGAAACGATTAGGCACCGACCTTCTCCTAGCGGATCACCGGCACGGCGCGGGGCATCGTGCAGTCCGCAAGGCAGATCCAGGTCGCGACCGCCGCCGACCGCTTCGACGAGCCGGATGTCTGGGACAGCGGGCGCGTGACGAGCCGCGACTCGGTCAACGTCCGCTACCCAGGGCCGGACCTGCGGGCCCGGACCCGGTACTTCTGGCGCGTACGGGTCTGGGACGGCGCCGGCATGCTCAGCGACTGGAGCAAACCGGCCTGGTTCGAGACGGCGCTGCCGGCGGGAGACCTACGGCAACCTGACCGGGGGTACGGCTTCGGTCCGGATCACGTCGGCCTTGCGGTCGTGGCTCTTTGACACGGACGGCGATGCGGAGGGCTGGCAGCCGGCGAACCAGCTGACCCCGTTCGTGGTCGCGGAGGGGCCCCTCCGGTCGACCTCGACCGGCGGCGACCCGTACTTGGTCTACGGCAGCCCGCTGTCCATCGACGTGAGCGAGGGCGCCAGCGCCGAGATCACGATGTCGAGTTCCACGGACAGCGACGCGCAGATCTTCTGGGGCACGGCGGACGAGCCCTTCTTCGCGGAGAGCAGGAGCACCCGCTTCTCGGTCAAGGCGGGCGGGCTCCACTCCTACACGGTGCCGATTCCGCCACAGGGCGCTCGACTGACCATGCTTCGCGTCGATCCGCTCACCGTCCAAGGTGACGTTCGGATCGACAGCATCCGGATCGTTCGATGAGGGGCGCCAGCCGCGCTCGGTAGCGGCACCTGTGGGGCCGGTGGGCGGCCGGAACATTCGCCGCCCACCGGCCCCACGACGCGCTGCATGTCGGCGGCCTGCGGATCACACCTGCGTGATCACGTCCTTGCCGTACGCGGACAGGGTCTTCTCCTTGTCGTCGTGCATCAGGTAGAGGGCGAACTGCTGCACCCCGATCTCCCGGAGCTCCTGCAGCCGGTC